>NZ_BAABRX010000007.1:0-235478 GCF_040372265.1 Brucella sp. NBRC 113783
AATACAAATTTTATTTGAGCAGAGGTAAGGTTGCGGGGCGGGAAAAGCAAATAACCTTTTAAAAATACAAATTTTTGATTTGTTTTTTTTTTTTAAAGGGCGGGGGCGCAAACCCCCCCCGCTGCCCGATCAATAAGCGTGGTTGCTCTCGTCTTCGATCATATCCTTGTCCACCTTGCCCCACAGCACCCGGTAAACCCAGGACGTGTAGGCAACGATGATCGGCAGGAAGATGAGCGTTACGACCAGCATAATGAACAAGGTCATGTGGCTGGAAGACGAATCCCAAACCGTCAGGCTTGCCCGGGGATCGAGCGAAGACGGCAGAATGAACGGGAACATAGACACACCGACCGACGAGATGATGCCGAAGATCGTGAGCTTGCCCAGCAGAAGCGGAGCAACTTCACGTCCGCCACGCAGTGTCAGAAACACCGCAATCGCGCCCAGAATGCCAAGCGCCGGAGCAATCAGCAGGATCGGATAATTCGCATAGTTGGCAAACCATGCGCTGTGATCCAGCTCCACCGTCTTGCGCAGCGGATTGGAAGGTCCATCGGTAACGACGGCGCTTGTGATCCGGTAGCCCGACACCCAGAACCAGCTGGCAACACCGGCCAGAGCATAAAGAACGAGCGTGAGAAGTGCGGCGATGCTGCCATAACGCCGCGCTCGTTGCTGAATTTCTCCGGTAGTTTTGAGGACCAGCCACGAGGCGCCATGCATCGACAGCATGGTGACCGACAACACGCCGCACACAAGTGCAAACGGGTTGAGCAGACCGAAGAACGAACCCTCATAGAATATCTGGAGATCATCGTTGAGACGGAACGGTACGCCCTGCAACACATTGCCGACTGCGACGCCGAAGATCAGAGCCGGTACAAACCCGCCGATGAACAGGGCAATGTCCCAGCCGCGACGCCATGCCTTGCCCTCACGCTTCGAGCGGTATTTGAAACCAACCGGGCGCAGGATGAGGGCAAACAGGATAACGAACATCGCCAGATAGAAGCCCGAGAAGGACACCGCATAGAGCGGTGGCCAGGCGGCGAAGATTGCGCCGCCGCCGAGGATCAGCCAGACCTGATTGCCTTCCCAGACTGGGCCGATCGTGTTGATGATGACGCGACGCTCGACATCCGTTTTGCCGACGAGCGGCATCAGAATATCCACGCCCAAATCAAACCCGTCCATCGCGGCAAAGCCGATCAGCAGCACGCCGAGCAGTACCCACCAGATGATGCGAAGGGTTTCATAGTCCAACAATTCGCTGAGTATCATGGTCCTTACTCCGCTGGCGCAATGCTGGCAGGTGCAAGCATGGCTTCAGGTTTGCTGTCGGGTTCCGGCCCGGCTTTGATAGCGCGGATCATCAGGCCCATTTCGATGATGAACAGGACTGTGTAGATCGCGACAAAGCCGATGATGGTGAGCAGAACCGTCGACGCGCCGAGATTGGAGACGGCAACTGCTGTCGGCAGAATGCCTTCGATAATCCATGGCTGACGTCCGAATTCGGCGACGATCCAGCCCATTTCGGCAGCGATCCACGGCAGCGGAATTGCAAAGACCGCCACTTTCAAAAGGAAGCGATGCTGATCAAGCTTGCGCCGCGCCGACAGCACAAAGAACGTGCCAGTCAGCAAGATCAAGGCGAAACCGATGGCAACCATGATGCGGAATGCCCAGAACAGCGGCAGAACACCCGGAACCGTGTCGTTTGCGGCCTTGGTGATCTGTTCGTCGGTAGCCGTGCGCGGATCGTCCACATAACGCTTCAGAAGAAGCGCATAGCCCAGCCATTGGCTGTTGTCGGCGAAAACGTCCTTCACATCCTGTGGCACCGCACTGGTGTCGCCAGCGGCACGGATTTTCTGCAACGCATCATAGGCGACGATACCGTTGCGGATATGGTTCTCCGCATTCTGAACCAGTTCGTTGATGCCCTGGATCGGCGTAGTTAGCGAACGCGTGCCGATCAACCCCATGACCCACGGAATTTGCACTGCGAAATGGGTTTCGCGCGCCTGCTGGTCCGGGATGCCGAAAGCGGTAAACGGCGCGGGTGCCGGTTCCGTTTCCCACATAGCTTCGATGGCGGCGATCTTCATCTTCTGGTGTTCGTTGGCCAGATAACCGCTTTCATCGCCCAGAACGACGACGGAAAGCGAAGCGGCCAGACCGAACGATGCGGCAACCGTCATCGAACGCTTGGCGAGCTCAACCGAGCGTCCTTTCAGGAGATACCAGGCGGAAACCCCCAGAACGAACACCGATGCAGTCGCATAACCGGCTGAAACCGTATGTACGAATTTGGCCTGCGCCACCGGGTTCATCAGAACCGCGAAGAAATCGGTGATTTCCATGCGCATGGTTTCGGGATTGAAGGCCGATCCGACCGGGTTCTGCATCCAGCCATTGGCGATGAGAATCCACAAGGCGGAGAAATTCGATCCCGCCGCGACGGCATAGGTCGCGATCAGATGGCCCACCTTGGAAAGACGGTCCCAACCAAAGAAGAACAGACCCACAAAGGTCGCTTCGAGGAAGAAGGCCATCAGGCCTTCAATGGCCAGCGGGGCGCCGAAAATATCGCCCACATAATGGCTGTAATAGCTCCAGTTCATGCCGAACTGGAATTCCATCACAATGCCCGTCGCGACACCGATCGCGAAGTTGATGCCAAACAGAGTACCCCAGAATTTCGTCATCTGTCGCCAGATGAGTCGCCCCGTCATCACATAAACGGTTTCCATGATGGCCAGCAGCACGGAAAGACCCAACGTCAGAGGTACGAAGAGGAAGTGATAAAGTGCCGTGATTGCAAACTGCAATCGCGACAGGGAGACAATATCGAGTTCCATCTTTTTCAGCCGGTAATCCCCGGCCCTCCTAGAGCATTTGCGGCCGGAAAAATCCCCGGCATCGCAGAATGCGACCAAAACGAGTTCATTTTGCACGTCGCATTAATTGGCAGACGCGACGCGCTTTCGCGTAACGGGCGTGGTCATGACATTGCCCGTTTGAAACGAAGATCGGATAAAGACCGCCCGCCGTTTCCATTCTCATGTGTTGGCAAAGCCCCTGATAGATGGACCTTCGCCCGCCCGGCTTACCTCATGGTATTGAGTATCTCACCGAAACGCTGGTCACTCATGCGCACAGACTCAACTAGAGCGCCTTGATTCAAAACAATGATCCGGTCGCAAATCCGCGCTTCGCGCTGGATATGTGTGGCGACAAGCAAGGTTTGTCCGCCCGACTGCGCCCGCAACCGCGCCAGCACATCTTCGGCCGTCGCCCCGTCGAGCCCCTCGGTCGGTTCGTCGAGAAGCCATAAGGACGATTCGCTTAATAACAGGCGCGCCAGAGCAAGACGCCGCGCCTGCCCGCCGGATAATCCCAGACCGCCCTCGCCCAGCATCGTGTCGAGACCGCTCGGCAGGGTTTCGACGAATTCTCCGAGACCAGCGGTCTGCAAAGCCTGCATCAGCGCCGCATCATCGGCGTCCGGTTTGGCGAGCCGCAGATTATCGCGAAGGCTATCCTGAAAAAGCTCTGTGCGCTGGGTCAGCAAACAACTGGCCAGCACTCTAGCGCTGCCGTCCTTCACCGCGATTTCACCTGCGAGCACGTTGAACAGCGTCGATTTCCCTGCACCGCTGGTGCCAACGATGGCGACGCGCTCGCCCTCTTCGACGGTAAGATTGATGGATTTCAGGGCATCGACGGCTGCATCGTCATGGCGAACAGACAGGTTTTGAAGCTGTATTGCCAAACCATCCGGCGGCGTAGGTAGACCGGCAACCACCTTCTCATCACGCAATTGCGGGCCAACGCGCCGGGCAGCCAGAATGGTGCGGCCAAGTTCCATCGCGCCGCGCCGTAGCGCCGCGAAAGGCTCCATTGCGCCAAGAATAACCAGCATCGCCAAAGCTGCAACCGGAGCGCCGATTGTCCCCGCCTGCACCAGCCAGCCAGCGCCAATAAGGCCGCCAGCCAAAAGTGCGGCATGGGCCACCCCAAGCCCCGCGCCGGTTCTGATCTCGACGCGGTTCAGTGTGCGGTCAGACGCCGCCACATAACTGTCAGCCCGGATAAGCGCTTCATTTTGTCCCTGCATCCGCCCGGCCATCAGCAGTTCCGTCTGGCCCGCAACAAGATCGACCGTGCGGGCGCGCAATGCTTCCGTGCCCTTGGCGCGCCTGCGCATCGGCTTTTCCGAACGTCGTGCAGCCAATAACGGCAGGCTCAATCCGACGAGAAGAAGGAGAAGTGCAACAGCAAGTCCGAACAGCGGGTGCAACAGTGCAAGCGCTATGCCAGCCACAAGCGCGGTTGCGAGCGCGGCGCCAATCGGCACGACGACACGCAGATAAAGCGAATCCAGCGCATCGATATCCGCAGTCAAGCGGAACAGAAGCCGTGCCGGGCGCTTCAACAGCGCATTGGCCGCTGCCGGTTTTGCCCAGCTGCGAAACAGCGTTTCGCGCAGCGCCGCCAGAATGGCGAGTGTGGCGTCGTGGGTGACAAGGCGTTCGAGGTAACGCGCGCCTGTGCGCACGATCGCGAGAAACCTTATACCGGCAGCTGGTGCGAAAACGTCGAACACGATGGCGGTTGCAAGGCTGAGGCCCGCAATGGCGGTTGCCGTAATGAACCAACCGGAAAGACCGAGCAGCGCGATGCCAGCCAACACCGTGACCGTAGCCGCGGCAATGCCTGCATAAAGGGCGGAACCTTTGGTTCTGAAAAACAGGCGCAGGATCGGGCGGAGTGCTTGCAGACCGTTCATTCGGCTGCCCTCCTCTGCCACAACGGATCACTATCTTGATTGTCAGCCAAGCGTATGATGCGGTCCATTTTGCGCGCCAGTCCCTCATCATGGGTAGCGACAATCAGGGTCTTGCCCTTGGCCAATCGCAACAGGCTGTCCGCAATATGCTTGGCCGTCTCTTGGTCGAGATGGGCCGTCGGCTCGTCGGCAAGGATAATATCGGCCTTAGGATCGACCGCGATGCGCGCCAGTGCAAGCCGCAACGCCTCGCCGCCAGAAAGCCCGGCACCGTTCTCGCCGATAACACCATTGCCGGTGATGCCCACAACATGCGCCAGCGCCATATCTTCGATGATCGAGGCGGTGGGGCTGACAGTGGTTTCGCGTCCGAGCGTGATATTGTGGCGCGCGGAGCCCGCGAATATATGCGGCTTTTGGCCGATCCAGCTCATGCGTTGGCGCAGGGACATTGCATTTTCAGGAGCCATGGCGATTCCGCCAATTCTTATCGCGCCGGTCTCCGGCGCAGCCAGTCCGGCAATCAACGCCAGAATGGTAGACTTGCCGTAACCACTTGGCGCAAGCAGAGCGACGTGTTCGCCCGCTTCGATTGCCAGGTTGAAGCCTGTTAAAACCGCAGGCCCTGCCGGATATTGAAAACCGACATCGTGTAGTTGAACGGTCGGGTCTGTTTCCGTCAGTTCGTTCGCCGCGACACCGCTGCCGCCAACAACCGGCATAGCATGACGGCTCAGATTCTCCAATGCATCGATTGCAGCTTCACCTGACGCACGGTCGTGCCAGACGGCGGAAAGGTCGCGCAAAGGTTCGAAGAAAGCAGGAGAAAGCAACAGGATGAACAGGCCTTCGCCCAGCGTCAGCTTCTGTCCCCATGCGCCGAACTGCAAGGTGCCAAGTAGGTGAAACCCGATATAGACGGCGACCATGGCAACGCCAAGCGCTGCAAAAAGCTCCAGCACTGCGGACGACAGGAAAGCAATCCGGAGAACCTTCATTGTCTTTGTACGCAGGGTCTCGGCATTATCACGCAGCCGCGTGGCTGTCGCATCCACGGCATGAAAACTGCGGATGGTCGTCAGACCGCGCAGCCGGTCCAGCAGAAAACCATTCATGCCGCCAAGCGCCACCAGCTGCTTTTCGCTGGCAGCTTTTGCCCGCCAGCCAATGAGCGCCATGAAGATCGGAATCAGCGGTGCTGCAATCAGGAGAACAAGCGCCGCCGCCCACGAAAACCAGAAGACGGCCAGCAGGATCGCCAGCGGCACCAGCATGACCCGAATGCGCACCGGCACAAAACGCGACAGATAAGGCACGACCATTTCCGCCTGTTCGGCGAGAATACTTGCAGCTTCACCCGACGATGGCCGGGCGGTGTCGAGCGGCGACCGGCTGGAAAGCGCTGCAAAAGCGCGCTCGCGCAAGGCTGTCAGTTCAGCACGGGCAGCGTCAAACGCCTTGGCCGCACCAGCACCGTCAATCAGACTGCGCAGGCAACCCAGCACGAATATGCCAAGTGCCGCATAGTAAATCCGATTGTCGAAACCGGTATCGGCGAGCCGCCCGCTGGCATAGGCTATCAGCCCGGCCTGCGGCAGCCACAAAAGCGCTGCCAGTGCCTGAAGATTTGCCCCCCGCCGAAGCATGGCCGGAACCGTCCGGCGCTGAGAACGACGCTTGGAAGACCGTGGGCGGCCTTTGCCGCTTTGCGCCTTTCCGTCGTCTGGCGTCAGATTTTCCGCCAGTTGCTCCGTTTGGGGGACATCAGATGTCAATCTCGCTTTGGCTCCTTCTTGGCCGATGTTCGTCCGCGCCCCAAAGCCACAATCCTGTCGGTGGTTTCGAGGAAGCGGGTCACCTTCGCGCCCAGCGCCAGAAGGCTTGTAAGACGGTCGGTATCGAGCTTCTTCACGTCGTCGTACCAATTGGTCAGCCGCTCGATCAGGCTGTACATGTCTTTCATGCGCTCCTGAGCGTAGCGGTCGCTGTCATCCTGCGGCGCTTCCATCAGCACTTCGCGCAGAACCGACAGTGTCGGATCGATCTCGCGCTTCTTGCGCTCTTCGGCAAGCGTACGCAGAATCTGCCAGACGTCATCCGGCGTCGTGAAGAAATCGCGACGGTCGCCGGGAATGTGCTTCAGCAGCACAAGATTCCAGCCTTGCAGTTCGCGTATGCCCATGGAGACATTCGAGCGTGACACGCCGAGTGCGTCGACGATCTCGTCGGCGCACATCGGCTGGGGCGACAGGTAGAGCAGCGCGTAAATCTGCCCCACCGTGCGATTGATGCCCCAACGGCTGCCCATCTCTCCAAAGTGGAGCACGAACGACTGAACGATTGGCGACAATTCCAAAATTCTCTCTCCCGTACTTTCTGAATTTTCAGAAATTACTGAAATCCAGATAATCTAAATGATGAAAACCTTCAATCCGTCTGACCATCGATGCGCCGCATCCGGACAATTGGCCGCAGCCAGTAAGCACTCCTCCAAATGCCACCAGCCGCTCCTTCCGAACCCAACAGG
This sequence comes from Brucella sp. NBRC 113783, assembly GCF_040372265.1. Lineage (NCBI taxonomy): Bacteria > Pseudomonadati > Pseudomonadota > Alphaproteobacteria > Hyphomicrobiales > Brucellaceae > Brucella > Brucella sp. NBRC 113783. The sequence continues at coordinate 7,326 of NZ_BAABRX010000007.1, forward strand.
CCGCAGGCAATATGCTTCAGATTCGGGAAAGAGCGAATATCGTGACCGAACAAGAGGATATGAGTCTTTAAGCGAACCCGAAAAAGCTCAATCCGTCCGTCCGAAAAACGATGGCGGCCCTTCTGGAAAGAAGCCGCTGAATTTCCCCGTTCTGCACTGCGGAAAAGCCGAAAACGCCCTTTCCGCACCCTCAAGCATGATGTCTGCCGGCCTCAATCGGGGTCGGAAGATGAAGGCAGCTCCTTGCTGTCCTGCGTCGTGTCGCGATGGATCACGGCGCGGCTGAGCAGCATGAGCGTCACCGGCGTTGTGATGACCACAAAGACGGTAATCAACACTTCATGCAGAATCGGCTTCGATTGCAAGATGGAGAAAAATATGATTGAAGCAATCAAGATTCCCCCAGCCCCAAAAGACGAGCCGATGGTCGGCGCGTGGATGCGTTCATAAAAGGTCTTGAAACGCACAAGGCCAATGCATCCGACAAGCGTCAGGAAAGCACCGGCGACGAGAAAAAACGAAATGAGGATGGCGGCCCAGAGCGGGATTTCGGCTGCATGGATCATTCGATCACCTCCCCGCGCATCAGGAATTTGGCGAGCGCGACAGTGGCGACGAAGCCGAGCAACGCGATAATCAGTGCTGCTTCGAAATAAAGAACACTGCCGGTGCGAATGCCGAAAGTAATCAGCAGCAGCAGTGCATTGAGATAAAGCGCATCGGTGGCAAGCACGCGGTCCTGCGCGCGGGGTCCGATAAGCAGACGGTAGACCGCGCAGCCAATAGCGCCGATCAACATCAATTGTGCAGCGAGCAGAGCCCAGAAGATGATAACGGCGCTCATGCGGATTTCTCCTTCTCGACGATGTCTGCTGCGCCGAAAATCGCGATCAGCGGCTTTTCGTATTTTTGCTTGATCAGATCACGCCAAACCTGCGCTTCCTCAAGGTCGAGCACGTGAATGGTCAGTTCGCGGCGCGCGCTATGATGATCCACCCACGCTGTGCCGGGGGTGGCTGTTACCACGCAGGCGAGAACCGCCAGCGCTGTACGGTTTTCCAGCTCCAGTGGGATAACCACGAAGCCGGGACGCCGCTTGCGGTTGGACAGGATAATGCGCGTGACGGTAATATTCGATTGCAGAATATCGAGGCTGAACGTGACGAAAAGCCGGAACATCGTCGGGATAGAGCGCAGATGGTTTTTCTGCGGCTGAAGCGCCGTCATGATCTGGCAGGCGAACAGCGCGATAATCGCGCCAAGGATAAGCTGCGCGCGGGTGAAACCGTTCAGCAGCAGCCAGAACAGGACAAGCGCCGCGAACATCAGCGGATATGGCAGGATCTTTTTCATTCTACCCCCGCCGCTTGCGCGTCCGTTGCCTTGGACGGCTCATATTCGACCTTGGGTGCTTTCAGGACACTGTTGATATAATCGGACGGATTGTGTAGCGAACGCGCCGTTTCATCCATGTAGCGCATGGCTGGACCGGCTGCGATTGTCAGCGCAAGGCAGAGCCCCAGAAGTCCTGCAATCGGCACGACTTCTCGCACCAGAACACGTGGCACATTGCCTTCGAGCGAGGCCCAGAAGGTGCGGATGCCGGTACGCGTCATGGCGATGAGCGCCGAAAGGCCGGACAGGAGAATCAGCGCAATCAGCGCCCAGCTTGCCGGACTGACCGGCATGGCGAGTTGCGGCGCCGCCCCGTCACCGTTGAAGACTGCAGCAAGGATGAGGAACTTGGCGATGAAACCCGAGAATGGCGGCAGGCCGATCAGCAAAATGGCGCAGATCGCGAAGAACGTGCCAAGGATGGCAAGGGTCGCGGGCAAGACCGCGCCGACCTCTTCTTCCTCTTCTTCTTCCTCGTCATCGCCATAGGCTTCCATCGTCACCGCAAGAACGTTGGCTGCGGCGTCCTGTCCGCGTTCGACCAGTTCGATCAGCAGGAAGAATGCGGCAATCGTCAGCGTGGAACTGACCATGTAAAACAGCGCCGCCCCGGCCATGGCGGTGTTGCCACTGCCGATGGCAGCCAGAAGAGTGCCCGACGAAACAAGAATGCTGTAGCTTGCGAGCCTGCCCATGGCCTGCGACGCGACCACGCCGATCAGGCCGAAGGCCAGCGTGACCATGCCGCCGAAATAGAGCCAGTCATTGCCGAAACCGTAAGACGAGCCGGCATCCAGCCCGAACATCAGCGGCGACAGGCGCAGCAGCACATAAATGCCGACCTTGCTCATGATCGCGAAGATCGCGGCAACCGGCGCTGCGGCTGCCGTATAGGTCGGCGCCAACCAGAAATTAAGCGGCCACATGCCAGCCTTGATCAGGAAAGCGACGCCCAGCACCGCCGCACCGGCTTCCAGCAGCATACGGTCCTCGGGCGCAACCTGCGTGATCCGCTGCGCAAGGTCCGCCATATTGAGCGTTCCGGTAACACCGTAGATGAGGCTCACGCCAATCAGGAACAGCGACGACGCCACCAGATTGACCGCGATATAATGCAACCCCGCCTTGACGCGGGCCGGGCCTGAGCCATGCAGCGCCAGACCGTAGGAAGCGGCCAGCATAACTTCGAAGAAAACGAACAGGTTGAACAGATCGCCGGTGAGGAACGCGCCGTTCAGCCCCATCAGCAAAAGCTGGAAAATCGTATGGAAATGTGGGCTTGCCTTGTGCCAATGCGCCAGCGCGAAGCTGAGCGCGGCCATTCCGAGCAGACTTGCCAGCAACAGCATCAACGCCGCCAGCCTGTCGAGCACCAGCACGATGCCGAACGGTGCGGGCCAATTGCCGATCAGATAGACGATGGCTTCCGGTGCTTTTTCGCTGGCCATGCCGACCAGCATGCAGGCAATGCCGATCAGGCCGAGCGTCGAGAGCGAGTTGATCGCCATCTTCAGCTTGCGGCTGCGCTCGTCGATCAACAGCAGCACAGCCGCCGTTACCAGCGGCAGAAGGATCGGAGCAACGATGAGGTGTGATTTCCAATCCATCATCAGTTCTCCTTGCCGTCGACATGGTCGGTGCGTGTCAGGCCGCGCGAGGCGAGCAACACGACAAGGAAGAGCGCCGTCATGGCGAAGCCGATAACGATTGCCGTCAGCACAAGCGCCTGCGGCACCGGATCGGTATATTGGGCCGCCTGTACGTCCACTCCGGAGTCCAGCACCGGCGCAGCGTTGGAACGCAGCCGCCCCATCGAGAAGATGAACAAATTGACCGCATAGGAGATCAGCGACAGGCCAATCGCCACCTGAAACGTGCGCGGACGCAGCACCAGCCAGACGCCGGAAGCCATCAGCACCCCGATTGCGAGAGCAAGAACCAGCTCCATCAGTTCTCCTCCTTCGCAGTCGCTGCGGCGAGTTTCTCGACGCGATGTTTACGGATCGATTGGTGCGCCAGCGCGATCAAGACAATAACCGTCGCGCCCACAACAAGCGCGAAAACGCCGAAATCGAACAGCAACGCGCTTGCCACCGGCAATTTTCCAACCTGGGGTATGTCCACATACTGGAAGAACGAGGTCAGGAACGGATAGCCGAACAGCCATGCACCCGAACCGGTTGCCGCAGCGCTGAGCAGACCCACACCGATCCAGCGCAAAGGCAGAATGCGCAGCCGGTCTTCAACCCAGCGCGTTCCAGCAGCCAGATATTGCAGGATGAAGGCAATCGCCAGCGCAACACCGGCCGCAAAACCGCCGCCCGGCAGATCATGCCCACGCAGGAACAGATGCACGGCCAAAACGATGATGACCGGAAACAGCCATTGCATGATGACCGACGGCACGGCCAGATAATCGTTCAGCGTCTCGCCCGCTTTGCGGTCGGGCATGGCCTCGTCATAGGCGTCCTGAATCTTCTGCTGCGCGGTCGAGCCGGTAGAATCCGGCGCGGGACGGAAACGACGCAGCAACGCAAAGACCGTCAGGCCGACAATGCCGAGGACGGCGATCTCACCGAATGTATCGAAAGCGCGGAAATCGACCAGAATGACATTGACGACATTCTTGCCGCCGCCACCCGAATAGGCGTTTTGCAGGAAATAATCGCCGATGCTGTTAGGCGACGGGCGCGTCATCATCGCATAGGCAATGATCGAAACGCCGACCCCACTAGCAACAGCCAGCACAAGATCGCGATAGCGACGGATACGTGGGCCGATCTTCACCGGAACCGGATCGGGATCTTCCCAACGCTTCGGCAGCCAGCGCAGACCGAGCAAAAGCAGAACCGTCGTGACGATTTCCACCAGAAGCTGCGTGACGGCAAGATCGGGCGCGGAAAGCCAGACAAAGGTGATGCAGGTCATGAGCCCCGCCCCGCCAAGCAGGATCAAGGCGGCGAGACGATGGAATTTAGCCTGATAGGCAGCGCCCACGGCGCAGGCACAGCCAAGAAGCCAGAGGCCGGCGAAAATCGGATCAACCGGCTGCGGCCCCAATAGACCCGAGCGCAGACCATCCTCAATCAGCGGCCATGCAGCAACCACAACGGCCACCGCCACGATGATGCGCAATTGCGGCTGCAAGCGGCGCGTGCTGAGGAAATTTTCAGCCTTACGCGCCCAGTTCCATGACAACGTCACCAGTACGCGCTCGAAAATGCGCTGACCTTGCAGGTGCCGGAACAGCGGCGGTCCATCCTCGCTGGTTGTCAGATAGTTTTTCAAGCACCAGTGCAGAAGTACGCCACCGATCATCGCGGCGATACTCATCATCAGGGGCAGATTGAAACCATGCCAGACTGCGAGACTATATTCCGGCGTCGCATCGCCAAGCACCGAGCGCACCGCCGAATGCAAGAATGGACCAATGGACAGGCCAGGAACGATGCCGATCAGAAGGCAGAGCAGAACGAGAAGTTCTATAGGGCGGCGCATCCAGTGCGGCGGTTCATGCGGCTCTCGCGGCAGATCATGCGGCGGCGGGCCGAAGAAGGTCGAGTAAATGAAGCGGATCGAATAGGCCACTGTGAAGATGCTGGCGAGCGTCGCCACGTAAGGGGTGATCGTGTCGAGCCAGGACGCAAGATGCGTTTCAACCGCCTCGGCAAAGAACATTTCCTTGGAAATGAAACCGTTCAGCAGCGGAACGCCAGCCATAGCAGCGCTCGCCACCATGGCGAGTGTCGCCGTATAGGGCATTAATCGGAACAATCCGCTCAGGCGACGCATATCGCGCGTTCCGGTTTCATGGTCGATGATGCCTGCCGCCATGAAGAGCGACGCCTTGAAAATGGCATGGTTGACCATGTGGAAGATCGCGGCCACCGCAGCAAGCGGACTACCGAGGCTCAACAGCGCCGTAATCAGACCCAGATTGCTGATCGTAGAATAGGCGAGCAGCCCTTTGAGGTCCTGCTGGAACACAGCAAAGAAGCTAGCAAGCAAAAGCGTGATCAGGCCCGCAGAACCCAATATCCAGAACCATTCCTCGGTTCCGGCGAGCACCGGCCACAGGCGGGCCAGCAGGAACACGCCTGCCTTCACCATGGTCGCCGAATGGAGATAGGCCGAAACGGGCGTTGGCGCAGCCATGGCGTTCGGCAGCCAGAAATGGAACGGAAACTGCGCGCTTTTGGTGAAAGCCGCAAGCAAGATCAAGATGAGCGCGACGGTATATAGCGGATGGGTGCGAACCTCGTTGCCCGCTGCCAGCACGACATCGAGATCATAACTGCCGACGATATGACCGAGCAGCAGCATGCCCGCCAGCAGACAGAAGCCGCCAATGCCGGTGACCGTCAGCGCCATACGCGCGCCATCGCGCGCACTGGCATTATGATACCAGTAGCCGATGAGCAGGAACGAGAAGATACTCGTCAGTTCCCAAAAAACCGCAAGCACGATGATATTGCCGGACAGAACGACGCCCAGCATGGATCCCATGAAGGAGAGCAGGAACGAGAAGAAACGCGGTACCGGATCGTCAGGTGACATGTAATAGCGCGCATAAATCACGACCAGAAGGCCGATGCCGGTGATCAGCATGGCAAACAGCCAAGCGAAACCGTCCATGCGCAATGTCACATTGAGACCGTAGGCGGGCAGCCAATCGACTGTGCCGCGCAAAACTTTCCCGTCCGAGACGATGGGATAAAGACTGGCTGTGACAATGAAGGCGACGAGAGCGATGGCTGCCGTGAACCAGGCGGAACCGCTTCGGTCCGCGCCCCTGAAAAGACCCGTGATGACGCTGCCAATAAAAGGAAGAAGGACAAGCAGGAAAAGCATTCTGCCGTCCATCGTCATGCGCCCAAGGCCTCCAATCCGCTCTTACTGTCTATAATCACACACATCTGGTCCGAAAGCTGTTCACACTTTTGGAGATGCGCTCCACTTTGTCGTAATTTCCGGGCGCAAAACCGTCAGGCACTTTTGCAGGAAACGCTTTACAACTGATCCGGCGCATGCGCGGCTCAGGCGAGCAGCAACTGAAATGCCCCGATCAGATGTTGTGAGGAATCATATATTCCGATGTCGTTATTATGACCGGCCAGCCAATATATTGGCAATAGCTTTCGATAGTTTATATGGGACAAATCAGAGGCTTATCGCAATTTTCTGACTTTTTGGCCGCCAATTCCACGCGAATCTCTTTCTTTCGCCGCATATCAGCCCCTGCAACCTTGCCTTTAAGGGCAACTTGCCACGAAAATCTTGTCGGTGAACGATCAGCAGCACGGCATCGCTGGTCGAAAGATTCGTTTCAGGCTTCCCCTTCAAACAAGGTCTCGACCAGCCTGGCCGCCTGAACGCGAATATCCGGAACGGCTGTCGATTCCCAGAAGACGCCCTTCGTCACCGGACCGATAGCAAAGAACGAGCCCGACGGTTCACCGCGCGCATTGATCAGCTGGAAATCCTTGGTGACATCCAGACCGAGATCAAGCGCATCGGGCTTTGCCAGCCCATGCTCCATAAGGCCAAGCAAGGCGAGATTGCGTGTCGTTGAAAACCTTGGGTTTCCGCCACGGCAATCGATGATCGTCGCGATTTTCAGCCGCTGGAACGAACCCGTATGACGCTCGCGATAGCGGATCGTCATATCCGTTTCGTTTTCCTGCACGGAAAGAAGCCGACCTGCTGCAATTTCAAGCTGCCCCGAGGCGCGCGCTGCGTCGATCCGATCAGCGACAGCGGGCGCCATACGATGACGGTGCGTGTCCCACCAGGGCCGCAGATGACGCAGAAAACTTTCACGTTGCGCCAGCGGCAACCGCGTCCAGATATGCTGCGTGTGCGGTCGCAGCGCATCCATGACAGCGCGCCAGTTCGAACCCGCAGTGTCGGCCTCCTGCATCAAAGCGCGAACGCGACGCAACAGACCGACAATACCGGACGCGACGAATAACGAATCGGTATCAACGTCAAACGGCTCCACCGCCGCATGGCGCGCAGGCACCAGTCCGCGCCGGGAGATCGCATGAATGGTTCCCTGATGCCCACGATCAAGCAGCGATAGCACGCTATCGACCATCGACAGTCCAGTCCCGAAAATCGCCACCGGCGCATCAGCCGGAATGTCGAAATAGCCGCTACTGGACCAGTATTCGGCAACATTCGCGCCAGAAACGGCAATCGCCATTTCGTTGCCCGTCGCGACAATCACCGCATCTGCGGAAACAATCTCGCCTTTTTCAGTGACCACGGCAGGCTTGCCGCCGTCGAGTACGACATCGACAATCTCGCGCTGATCGACAACCAGTCTGGGTGCGTCGCCTGCACGGTATTGTTCGACAAGATCGTTCAGGTAATCGCGATAAAGCCTGCGAGGTGCGAATGACTGCGGTTGCCATTCATTGGCGATTTTAGCGCCTGCCGTCGTTTGCCGCGTGTGAAGCCAGTTCAGGAAATGATCGGGATTGCCGGGAAAAGCGCTCATATTGCTGGCGCGAACATTGAGAAGGTGGCCGGGATTTTCCGTCGAATAGGCGATTCCCCTGCCGATCTGGCCGGATCGCTCAAAAATGCGAACCATCGCATCACGCGAGCGCTCCAGCACTTGCGCCGCAAGAATGACGCCGCTCGCGCCGCCACCGATAATGACAAAAGACTTCAAACTATCGTGACCTATCCCATTTCGCGACGGTTTCACCCTCTGAACAGGTTCCGTCGTCCTTCCCATAATCCCACCAATTTAATAAGATTCCAACATCGTGCCCAAGATGTAAACCCCGGTTTGGCTGGGAATTTCCCCACAACGCACAGGCTCCGCCCCGTTATCGCTGATCAATATGGAAACAATGGCGGCTTCACTATCCCAATTTGTTGACAGTGTGTCTCTGAAAAGCGGGCTGGCGTTGAACGGTTTGACCCCAATATCTTGGGGCACGTCATGAATGTAACTTCTGGACATTCTGCATCGATAGATGTGTCGGGAAGTTCGCAATCTACTGCAACATCAGGATTAGAACGAATGAACAACAGCCATCTCGCATCCATCAAGAAGCGTCGCACCCAGTATGCTCTTGGCAAGAACCTCCCGCTCGCAAAGGAGCAGGTTGCGGAACTGATCCGCGAAGCCGTCAAGCACACGCCTTCATCGTTCAACTCGCAGAGCTCGCGTGCAGTCATCCTGTTTGGCGCTGAAAGCGACAAGCTGTGGAACATTGCCAAGGAAGAACTGCGCAAGATCGTTCCTGCCGATGCCTTTGCGCAGACGGAAGGCAAGCTCAACAGCTTCGCAGCCGGTGCTGGCACGGTTCTCTTCTTCGAAGACCAGAACGTCGTGAAGGGCCTGCAGGAGCAGTTCGCACTTTATGCCGACAACTTCCCGGTCTGGTCGGAACAGTCGGGCGGCATGGCGCAGCATTCGGTCTGGACTGCCCTCTCCGACGCCGGTATTGGCGCCAGCCTTCAGCACTACAACCCGCTGATCGACGCGGAAGTCGCCAAGACCTGGGATATTCCGTCGTCGTGGAAGCTGCGCGCCCAGATGCCGTTTGGTTCCAATGAACAGCCTTTCGGCGAAAAGACCTTCATGGATGACGGCGAGCGCTTCAAGGTATTCGGCTGATCCCGAATTTAAAAATACGAGACAGGGCCGGAGATTTTCTCTGGCCTTTTCTTTTTGCGGGCACAATATTGCCTTATCAACGCACTCTATATTGTGAACCTTCCCAAAATAGGAATCTAATGGCGACGCGCCAAAGCGAGTCGTGAACCGCCGCTTGCTCAAAAAATGAGGCGCATTTTCTATGCATGGTCCGGCCCAAACATTCGTCGTGACCGAAGGGGAAGTTGCATGACCACCGGAATCCTGTCCTTCAATCATCGTCGCCCGCGCGATACAGCCTCCAGAACGAGCCTCCAGTCTGGCTTTGTGCGACGCCTGTTGCGCAGCACAATTCCCGCCGCACTGGCTTTTGGCCTGCTGCTTTCAGCGGCACCAAAGGCTGTGCAGGCGGCCACGCCAGCCGATACGCTGGTCATCGCCATGGGAATTGATGACGTCATCTCGCTCGATCCTGCGGAAATCTTCGAAATCACCACCTCGGAAGTGCTCACCAGCACTTATGAGCGTCTGGTGACGACCGATACTAAAGACCCGACCAAGATCATCCCGCAGATCGCCGAAAGCTGGACGTTCTCGGAGGATGGGCGCTCGATCACCTTCAAGATTCGCAAAGGCCTGAAATTCGCCTCCGGCAATCCGTTGACGGCACAGGACGCTGCCTATTCGCTGCAACGCGCGATCAAAATGGACATGAGCCCGGCGTTCATCTTGAGCCAGTTTGGCCTGACGCGCGATAATGCCGATCAGAATATCGTGGCGACCGATGACGAAACGCTGGTTTTCACCACCGGAAAGGCGTTTGCGCCAAGCTTCGTTCTGAACTGCCTCACCTCCAGCGTTGCATCCATCGTGGACAGCAAACTGGTCAAGGAACACGAGCAGAAGACTGAAAAGACTGACGCTCACCCTTATGAAACCGACTTTGGCTATGAATGGCTGAAGGGCAATTATGCCGGTTCTGGTCCGTTCGCATTGAAACAATGGCGCGCCAATGAAGTGCTGCTTCTCGAACGCAATGAGAATTATGCCGATGCCAAGCCTGCGATGAAGCGCGTCATCTATCGTCATGTGAAGGAAGGCAGCTCGCAGCGTCTGCTTTTGCAGGCGGGCGATATCGACATTGCGCGCAATCTGGAACCGGGTGACCTTGAAACGCTGAGCAAGGACGACAAGTATCACGTTCTCGCCGCCCCCAAGGGACGCGTCTATTATCTGGTTGCAAACCAGAATGTCCCTGAACTTGCAAAGCCGGAAGTGCGCCAGGCAATCAAATATCTCATTGATTACAACACCATTGAATCCCAGCTGATCAAGGGTATCGGTCGCACCCATCAGTCCTTCCTGCCGCTTGGCATGTTTGGCGCGGTGGATGACAAGCCTTTCACTTACGACGTGGACAAGGCCAAGGAACTGCTTACTAAAGCCGGTTTGAAAGACGGCTTCAAGGTGACGCTCGATGTCCGCAATACGCAGCCAGGCGTCGGCATTGCCGAAAACATCCAGCAGACCATGCGCAATGCCGGTATCGACGTGGAAATCCTGCAAGGCGACGGCAAGCTGACGACGACCAAGGTGCGTGCGCGCAAGCATCAGCTGGCTCTCGGCATCTGGGGGCCGGATTATTGGGATCCGCACACCAATGCGGTGACCTTCACCAACAATCCTAACAATGGCGAGGATGTATCCATGCGCACCAATGCCTGGCAGGCGCATTGGGATATTCCAGACCTGACTGCTGAAACCATGGCTGCCGCCGAAGAGCGCGATACTGCCAAGCGTGAAGCGATGTATCATGATCTTCAGAAGAAGTTTCAGGAAACGAGCCCGTTCGCGATCCTTTACCAGCAGATCGAAACGGCTGTGACCGGTGCCAACGTGCACGGTTTCAACATGGTCGCCGACGCGAACTACATTCAGACCGTGACGAAAGACTAACGAAAAAAGACCGGGCATCCTCTGATGCCCGGTCTTTTTTAGACAACTGAATTTTCCTATTTAGTCTTCAAAACAGAATGGCGGCAACTGTACGAGCGCCGATTTCAGCGCTTCGGACCAGCTTTCGGATACCGTCTGGTAATAAGGGTCCGTTGCCTCGAAGCGCCGTTGCACGCCGGTCTTGAGGCTATCAGTTTCGTAAATCTGCATATCCAGCGGAAGGCCGACAGAGAGATTGGCTTTCAGCGTGGAATCGAACGAGACGAGCAGCAGCTTCACTGCATCCTCGAAGCTCATATCCGGCTGATAAGCGCGCACCAGAATGGGCTTGCCATATTTGTTCTCGCCGATCTGGAAAAACGGAGTATCGACCGAGCTTTCGATGAAATTGCCTTCGGGATAAATATAGAACAGTCGCGGTTGGCCGCCTTTGATCTGCCCGCCCAGAATGAACGAAGCGCCGAACGCATCCGCTGCCTTCTGGCCGCCGGTAGCAGAACTCTGAATCACTTCCTTGACCGTATCACCAACCAGCCGTGCAACCTGAAACATGGACGGCGCGTCGAACACCGACGGGTGACGGTCAGCGGGCGCCTTCATCCGTTCTTCCAGCAAACTGGCGACTGATTGCGTCGTGGCAAGATTGCCAGCCGAGAGCAGGACGATGACGCGGTCACCGGGCTTCGACCAGCTCCGCATCTTAGAAAATTTCGAAATATTGTCGAGCCCCGCATTCGTCCGGGTGTCGGACATGAACACAAGGCCACGATCGATTTTCATTCCAACGCAATAGGTCATCGGCAGTATCCGGCAGGCGATATCATCGTTCTCGTCCGATCACTGCCCTACATTGATGTGAACCGCAAGGCTTTCGACCGTTCCACCAAGCCGAACGCCTGAAATTGGAGCCGCATCGCGATAATCGAGCCCGGTCGCCAGACGCACATAGCGATCATTCGGGCAAATATTATTCGCCGCATCGAAACCAACCCAACCCAATCCGTCGATATGCGCTTCCGCCCAGGCGTGACTTGCAGTCTGGTCTTCCACGCCCTCCATCATGAGATAGCCGGAGACATACCGCGCCGGAATGCCGAGCAGCCGCGCGACAGACAGGAAGATGTGGCTATGGTCCTGACAGACGCCCTTGCCCGCGCCGAGCGCCGTTTCCGCATCGGTGAAAACGCTGGTTGTGCCGGGCATATAGGCGACAGAACCATGGACGCGGTTCATCAACTCGTGAAGCAGGGCAAGCCGCTCCTGCCCGGTTGAAACTTCGCCCGCGAGCGCGCGAATGCCCTCGCCCGGCAGAGTCAGTTCGGTTTCGCGTTCGAACAGCCATAAGGGCGCATAGCCATAGACCGGACCGAGTACGCCGACACCGTCTTCCACATCGACAGTGCCGCTGGCGGTGATGATAATCTCGCTGGTATTGCGCTGGTGCTGCACCAGGTCGGTCTTGTTTCCGAAACCGTCGATATAGGAGACTTCCGGTTCGCCGCCTTCGATTGTCAGCTCCCAGTGCTTCACCATCTGTCCCGGCACGGTCGGCGGGCGCAAACGCAAACGCTGCACCGCATAGGGCACCGGATGTTCATAAACATAATGCGAAACGTGCCGGATATTGAGCTGCAAGCGAGGACCTCAATTGAAATTATAGGTTTCAGCGATCTCGTTGCCGAGCCGGTTGTTGCATTTGATGAAGTCCGTCAGGAATTCATGCAGACCAACATCGAAGATTGCACTTATGTCCTGATTTTGCAGTGTCGAAAAGATTTTCTCCCCTGTTTCATGACAGGTAGCATGGCTGTCATAGTCCTTGGACAGAAAATCCAGATGCTCGTTGATGCTGCGATAGCAATAATTAAGCGAGCGTGGCATGCGTCCGTTCAGGATCAGATAATCCGCGACATGCGCCGGACGATAATCCCCGTCATAGACCCAGCGATAGGAGCGATGCGCCGAGACCGAGCGCAGGATCGACTCCCACTGATAATTATCGAGCGTTGTCCCGACATAGGAAATGGCCGGCAGCAGCACATAATATTTCACGTCCAGGATGCGCGCGGTGTTGTCGGCGCGTTCAATGAATGTGCCCAGGCCCGCAAAATCGAAAATCTCGTTGCGCAGCATGGTCCCGTGAAAGGCTCCGCGGATCAGTGCCGTTTCGCGCTTGATCTGGTCGAGAAGCGGCGGCAGGTCGCTTTCCTTGAGCGGCTTGCTCAGCGACTTCTTCAAAAGCATCCACGCTTCATTGACGCTTTCCCACGCCTCGCGCGTCAAAGCGGTGCGCACCATGCGCGCATTGGAACGCGCCGTCTCAAAACAAGACATCACGCTTGACGGATTGCTGGTATCACGCAGCAGGAAATCGGCTACATTCGCCGCATTATACGCATCGTATCTTGCGGAAAAGGCCTGACTGGCGCCCGCCGACACCACCACGGAAGACCATTCTTCCGGCGCGTCGGACGTCTTGGTCAGAGCCATACGCAATCCGGCATCCACCAGGCGAGCCATATTTTCCGCCCGCTCAATGTAGCGGAACATCCAGAAAAGCCCGTTTGCCGTGCGGCCTAAAAGCATGAATTCATTCCCCTTATCGAGCCTTTAAGGCTCCATCTTCACGCGCCGGTCTTAATGCCGGATTTTGCGTACAAATTCGTTTCTGCTTCAGTTCTAGTCGTCCAGAACCCAGGTGTCCTTGGTGCCACCGCCCTGACTGGAATTCACCACCAGCGATCCTTCCTTCAGCGCCACGCGGGTCAAACCGCCGGGCGTGATGCGGATACGGTCGGAAACCAGCACGAACGGGCGCAGATCGACATGGCGCGGCGCGAGACCCTTTTCGGTAAAGATCGGGGTGGTGGAAAGCGCCAGTGTCGGCTGCGCGATATAATTGCGCGGACGCGCCTTCAGCTTTTTCGCAAAGGCTTCGCGTTCAGCCTTGGTGGATGCAGGCCCCACCAGCATGCCGTAACCGCCGGAACCGTGCACTTCCTTGACGACAAGATCGGCCAGATTGTCGAGCACATAGGCCAGACTGTCCGGTTCCGAGCAGCGCCATGTCGGCACGTTTTCGAGGATCGCCTTGCGGCCCGTATAGAACTCTACGATTTCCGGCATATAGGAATAGATCGCCTTGTCGTCGGCAATGCCGGTGCCCGGTGCATTGGCAATGGTGATATTGCCCGCGCGGTAGACATCCATGATACCTGCGACGCCAAGTGTCGAATCCGGACGGAACGTCAGAGGATCGAGATAGGCGTCGTCCACGCGACGGTAAAGCACGTCGATGGCGCGATAGCCCTGCGTGGTTCGCATGGCGACGCGCCCATCAACCACCCGCAGATCGCTGCCCTCCACCAGTTCGACGCCCATCTGGTCGGCCAGAAACGCGTGTTCGAAATAGGCGGAATTATAAATGCCGGGCGTCAGAACCGCGACGGTCGGCACGCCCTGCGTACCGGGAGGCGCGACGCTCGCCAGCGACTGGCGCAGCAATTGCGGATAGTTCTCAACCGGGCGAACCTTGACGTTCTGGAACAGCTCCGGGAACAGCTGCATCATCGTTTCGCGGTTTTCCAGCATATAGGAAACACCGGACGGCGTGCGGGCATTGTCTTCCAGCACGTAGAACTGGTTCTCTGCGGTGCGCACGATATCGACGCCGATAATATGCGTATAGACGTTGCCGGGCGGACGAAAGCCGATCATCTCGGGCAGAAATGCCTCGTTCCTGGTGATCAGTTCTTTCGGGATGCGCCCTGCCCTGACAATTTCCTGCCGATGATAAATATCGTCGAGAAACGCGTTAAGCGCCATGACGCGCTGTTCGATGCCTTGCGAAAGACGCCGCCATTCCTGACCGGAAATGATGCGCGGGATGATATCGAAAGGGATAAGCCGTTCGGCTGCTTCCTGATCCCCGTAAACCGCGAAAGTAATGCCCGTCTTGCGAAAGACGCTTTCTGCGTCCTGAGATTTCTGCAGAAGCTTGCCAGAATCCTGGCCGTCGAGCCATTGTTTGAGAAATTCGTAAGGTGGCCGGACATTCCCGCCATGGTTGAGCATTTCATCAAATGGCTTCACTGAGTACCCCTTTTTCCGCTATTATTCAGCGCGACTTTGGGGAAATGCAAGCATTGAAATCATATAAAAGTGCAAAGCAGGGTTGCGCAATTCGTCGTGATGACAACGGACGAATTGGAATGTAGACTCCCGGCCAAACTGGGAATCGCTTGGCCCGTTTCTATCCCGGACGATGTGCCTTGACGACCGCCGGGTCGGTTTCGATACGGCCAGCACCGATCAAATCAAGACAGTATGGGATAGCCGGAAAGACCGCCTGCAAGGTCATTGCGATGGATGCAGGCTTGCCCGGCAGGTTGAGAATAAAGCTCTTGCCGCGGCTGCCCGCCGTCTGGCGCGAGAGAATAGCTGTCGGCGTTTGTTCGAGGCTGACGCGGCGCATCAACTCGCCAAAACCCGGCAATTCCTTGTGCAGAACGGCATGCATGGCTTCTGTTGTCTCGTCGCGCGGGCTTGGCCCCGTGCCGCCCGTCGTCAGGATCAGATCGCAAGCCTCATCATCGCAAAGCGCGATCAGCGTATCGCGTACCGACGCCATCCCGTCGGGAATGACGCGCTTCACCGTTTCGTAAGGCGTGACGATGGCGTTCTTCAGCCATGCTTCGATGGCCGGGCCGCTCAAATCCTCATATTCGCCACGGCTTGCGCGGTCGGAAACGGTAACAACGCCGATTTTCAAAACTGCATCCCCAAATCCTCTGAACGACGGCACTCATATCGTCCACCCGCGACAATGTGAAGACACCGTGTTCCGTTCCATGCTTGACGCGGGTGCAAAACCGCTATCAACGTCAATCGTAGCCCGCGCGTCGAAGGATGCGCAATATCACCGCCAAAAGCTTCTTCCGGTCATCATGATCATCAAGCGCAACGATCTCATTTTTGCGGTACGGACCACCGCCGCATCGCTGATCGCGCTTTATATTGCCTTCCTGATGAATATGGATGACCCGAAATGGGCCGCCATGACGGTCTGGATTGTCGCTCAAAGCAGCCGTGCAATGAGCGTTTCCAAGAGCATCTATCGCCTCATGGGCACGGCAATCGGCGTCGTGGTCGCGGTGTTGCTCACGGCAATCTTCATCCAGACACCCACTCTGTTTCTGCTGGTGCTCGCAGGCTGGATCGGCCTTTGTACTGCGCTTTCGACGGGCCTGCGCAACTTCCGCTCCTATGGCGCGGTGCTTGCCGGCTATACGGCTGCCATCGTCGCCATCGACTCTTTGTCCGACCCGGAAAATGTGTTTGAAATCGCTGTATCGCGGTTGATCTACATTGCATTGGGCATCGTGACCGAAGCCATCATCACCTGGCTGTTCAGCACCGATAATCCCTTTGAGGAAGCACGTGCGCAGCTTGGAAAATTCATGCGGCAGACGGCCAAGCTCTGCGCAGAAATGCTGGGCGGTGAAGCCGGAACCGGCGCGCTGCAAACCGCCTATCGCAATGCCATCGCCTTCGATACGGCCATTGAGTACAAGGCCGCGAGTTCCGTCACGGTCAGGCGCAGCGTTGGCTATCTCAGGCAGGCGATGGTGGTCACGCTGCAACAGGCATCGGCTGTGCGCGCCATATTGGAAATGCCATCACAAACCACGAGCGGCGATCCATTGTTGCTGGAAGCCAAAAACGCCATGGCGCAGATCGCCGATGGCGACGAAACCGTTGATCTCGAAGCTCTGCGCGAAAAGATCATGCGCACGGCGGAAGAAGAAACGAGCGGCAATACCGATCTCACTTCCGGGCGGCTGATGTTTTTGTATCGCCTAAGAAGCATGCTCGGTTTTCAGGAACAGGCACTCGCCATCGAAGCCGAACTCGACACCGCGCATCCGAAAGCGAACCGTGTACGGCTTTCCTACCATGTCGATCACACGGCAGCGTTTATCAACGGTATTCGCGCATTTGTGGCGCTGGCCGCAGCATCCGCGATCTGGATCTTCACCGCATGGCCATCCGGTCCAGGTTTCGTCATCGTGGTTGGTGTGGTCAACGCGCTTTTCGCAACCCGGCCAAACCCGGTTGCCAGCGGAACGGAATTTTTGAAAGGCTCGGCGATTGCCGCAATCGTGGCGGCCATCATGAATTTTGGCGTTTTGCCCGTCATTTGGGGGTTCCTCCCCTTCACCATCGTCATAGCGCCCGTTCTGATCTGCGCCGGGCTTGCCATGCGCAATCCGTCTACCATCGCCAAAGGATCGGCATTCGCCATTTTTTTCTGGGATTTGATTGGCCCTGACAATTTCACGCGACCCGACGCCACGTCCTTTCTGAATGGCGTGCTTGCGCTGCTTCTCGGCATCGGTATTGGCACGCTTGTCTTCTCGCTGCTTTTTCCACCGAACGACTATGCCGCGCAGCGCCGCATGAAGCGCGCCATGCGCGACAGCCTGAAGAAGATCGGTGCGGCGCCACGTTCCATCTCCATCGAGGCGTGGATCAGCCAAAGTGCTGACCGTATCTCGCGTCTGCTCATAACCGAGACCTCTGCCGCATCACCTGAGGCGCATCAGGATTTGCGCGGTATGCTGGCCGTCCTGAACCTCGGCTCTGCGGCACTGGAACTGGCACAATTCACCGACCATCCCCAGCCGGATGTCCGCCTAGCAGTCCGCAACATGCTGCGGACATTGGCGGTTTTCGAGCCTGTAATGCTGATTGAAACCACCACGGCTGGCGCAGGCCAGATTCTGGCCGCATCGGAAGCTGCCAGAGCTGCGGAAAAAGACCGGTTGTTGCACGCGGCTGCACTCATGCAAGCCATGGCCATGACGACGGAAGCGAATGCTGCATTCCTGCGTTGACGTCTATTCCATAAAAGCAGGCATCAGTAAGAGATGCATTATTGATTAAAACAATACTTATTTATGCAACAATTATTCCAAAAAAATTCAAATATTTTAGAAGACGTAAACGATTGCCGGTTACTATCTATGGTCATATGCTATAGTGAGCTTTAGCAAACTGGAAAGTTTTCGAACACAGACTTGCGGTGGCAAGCCCCCACCGGTCACATTGCGGAATGCATGGAAATGCCATTTTCGAGGGATTATTACTTCGGACGTTTCAAGGCCGACGAACTGGCAAGGTTGCAACAGGCCTATATTCAGTCCTGCGCAGCCATCGGTTGCTGCCCGATCACCTCGCCTTTGAAGGACGAGCTGGTCCGCGAAATCATCCAGATTTATGAGTGCGGCGTTTCCCAGCCTGAGAAGATCGCCGAACTCATGAAGCAGATCGAAAGCGTCAAACACCGTGCCGATCAGGCCCAGACGCTCGACCAATTTGCCGTTATACACTCCAAGACTGCATAAGCCCTGTTAGAGATCCGGGACTTATTCCGCAGCATCCGCCAGATAGCCGAATTGCAGCACATTTTGGGGCGCTTTTACGCCCGGCAACAGACGCTCATCGTCAATCGGTTCGCCCAGATGTGTCGTCACCGGAATGATGCCCGCCCAGATCGGTAGCGCATAATCCGGCTCGTCATCCTTGGGTGGACCGGAGCGGACTTTCGCTGACGCTTCATTCAGTTCCAGTTCCAGCAGCATGGTCGCCTTCAGTTCCTTGGCCATCATCGGGCGTAGCCCTTCCCAGCGATCAGGAAAAAGCCCATTCACGAAGTTGCGCAAATGTCGCTCCTTCGCCACAACATCGGTAATTTTCTTCGCCGTACCGAAAGCCATCACGGAACGATAATTGCAGGAATGGTGAAAGGCAGAACGCGCCAGCACCAACCCGTCCAATGTTGCGAAGCTGACGCAGACTTCCGCTTCCTCACAAGCTTCCAACATGCGGCTTGCCGAGGATCCGTGCCAGTAAATGAAATTGCCTTCCCGCCATACGAGCGTCGGCGACACATAGGGCGCGCCGTTGAAAACATAGGCTACATGGGCGAGCGGCTGAGCATCAATGATCGCGTGAACACTGTCCGCATCATAGCGGCCGCGATCATGCAGGCGCTTCACTCTGGTTCTTTCTGTTGGGGCATTCGTCATGCTGGTCGGTCCTGTTTGCATTTGCACTTTCGATGCATGCAAAATGCCGTCATAGTGGTATGTTGAAAATAACCACTTATAAGATACTGAACCATGCCACTTATCGCATCGATACCGGAATTCGGGATTGACCGTACGAGCGCTACGCCTCTCGCCGTTCAGCTTGCAGAACAGATAAGGCAGGCCGTTCTGACCGGAAGGCTGAAGCCTGAAAGTCGCCTTCCCTCGACCCGCGCTTTTGCGGAAGAACTGGGCGTCTCGCGCGCCACAGCGCTTGCGGCTTATGACCAGCTGATCGCGGAAGGTTATCTGGAAGGCAGGCACGGTTCAGGGACGCGCATTGCCGCTCAATTGCCGGATGTAACGTTGAAAACCGGGCCAACGGGCAGCGCCCCGACAGCGAAGACGACCACCAAGGCAACACTTACACCGCAGCCCTTTCAGCAAGGTGTATTCGACAGCGATCACTTTCCACATGCGGAATGGGGCAAATTGCTTGGGCGCATCTGGCGCAAGCCTGACACCAACCTGCTGAACGGCAACGATCCATTCGGCTATTTTCCGCTGCGTGTCGCGCTTGCCCGCCATCTGCATGAATGGCGCGGCATGGCGGTGGATGCAGGGCAAATTCTGATTACCGGCGGCAGTACCGACGCATTTTCGCTTCTCCGGGCAGCCATCTTCGAACCAGGCGACAAAATCTGGATGGAGGAGCCCGGCTATTCGCCTGCCCGTAACATTCTCGGCGGTCAGGGAATCGATGTTGTTTCCGTGCCGGTCGATGACAACGGTCTTGATGTGGCCGCCGGGCGACAAAGCGCGATGCAGGCACGTGCGGCTTTTGTAACACCGGCCCGCCATCATCCGACGGGTGTAACCATGCCGCTGGCGCGACGGCTCGATCTCATTGCCTGGGCGCGCGAAAGCGACGCATTCATCATCGAAGACGACTATGACAGCGAGCATCGCTATATCGGTCAGCCGCTTCCGGCCCTTATGTCGCTCGACCGCGACCGCATTCTTTATATCGGCAGTTTCTCGAAGGTATTTTCACCCGTCTTGCGGCTCGGCTTCCTGATCGTGCCTCTGCATTTGACGGAAAAGTATCGCACACTCCGGCGCGAACTTTTGCCGCCGCCGTCGATGCTTGCGCAACCGGCACTGGCACAATTCATCGAAACTGGCGCTTTTGCCCAGCACATCAGGCGAATGCGCCGTCTCTACGCGGCGCGTCGTAACAAGCTTATTGCGGCACTATCCCCCGGTGAACCGTCGCTTTTCAGCATTGAAGCGCCCCCCGCCGGGCTGACGCTTTTGCTGGCGCTTTCAGACGAGCAAAACGATGTGATGCTTGCAAATAAACTCGCCGACAGCGGTATAAAGGTTCAGCCTCTGTCGCCACTCTATGGCATTTTCCAACCAAGACAGGGACTTATCCTCGGTTTCTCAGGCTTTGAAGAAGCTTCTCTGGAGAAATCTGCAACAGCGCTGATAAAAATCCTCGAAAGCTCAATTTGAACATCGTGCGTTAGCACTTTCGTAAACTTTGGATTCAGTTTTTGCAGGTAATCTGACCTGAGCAATGACTCGGGAGAGCGTTGCAGCCCATTTGTTCTGAGTACGGGTGCCCATGCGTTCTTCGCCTTCGCGTTCTTTGGTCGTGTCTGCCATTGCGCTCGCTTGCGCCGCCCTGTCGGGCTGCACATCGAGTTCCGGCATCGACAGCATCATGCTCCAGCCGAAACCCTCGGCGGAGATGACCAGTTCTGTTGTGAGGCCGGTTCCGCCCGCAGCCGTAACCGAAACAGCAAGCGCGCCACGCGCGCAGCCACTCCCCCCGCAAGAAGAGGTGCTTGCCTGGGCCGGACCTGTTCCAGACGGCGGACAGTTCAAGGTGCAGCCGCCTGCGCCGGTTGCGCCGCAACCGCGCGGGCCATTGCAGGAGCGCCCCGTCGCGCAGATACCTACACCCGTGCCGCAAACCGAAGCACCGCGCATGCCTGCACCGCAGGTGGCGGCCTATCCGGCAGTGCGTCTGGAACCGCAAGCGCGCACGGCACAAGATCGCTCCAGAATCTACAGCCATCGCTTCCGCGATGCGAAGCCGATCAATTTTGGCCGTGCATCGCCGCGCAAACTCGCCGTGCATGGCGTAGACGTGTCGCGCTGGCAGGGGGATATCGACTGGCCGAAGCTGCGCACGCAAGGCGCGAACTTCGCCTATATCAAGGCCACAGACGGCGGTGATCATCTCGACCCGATGTTCCGCAAGAACTGGCGCGAGGCCAAGGCCGCCGGTATCAAGCGCGGCGCTTATCACTTCTTCTATTGGTGCCGTGTCGCCAGCGAACAGGCTGACTGGTTCATCCGCAACGTGCCGAAAGACCCCGACGCACTGCCGCCGGTGATCGACGTGGAATGGAATGGCGATTCCGCCTGCCGCCGCCGCCCGTCGCCGCAACAGGTGCGTGAAAAGATGCAGGTCTTCATGGACAAGCTGGAGCGCCATTACGGCAAGCGCCCGGTCATCTATACCGCTCCGGATTTCTACGATGACAATCTGAAAGGTGCGTTCACCAACTATCCGTTCTGGTTGCGCGCTGTGGCACAACACCCATCGAAGGTCTATCCGGGCCGTCCATGGCTGTTCTGGCAATATTCTGGATCGGGCCTGTCTCAGGGCGTGAGCAACAAGATCGATCTCAATGTTTTCCATGGCTCCGAAGCAGAATGGCATCGCTGGCTGGAACGGGTCGGCAGCTGATAGTGCTTCATCCCAAACAAAACCCCGGAATTTCCATTCCGGGGTTTTGTTTATTCAGCGGCAGTCACTTCTTGCCGATATTTTCCAGATCGTACGGCGTCGACTGGTAAATTTCATTGATCCAGTTGCCGAACAGCAGATGCGCGTGGCCACGCCAGCGGTTTTGCGGCGGGCGGGTCGCGTCGTCGTCCGGGAAATAATTTGCGGGCACCTTGGTTTCAGGCTCAGCCTGAATATCGCGGAAATATTCGTCGGCCAACGACGTCGTGTCATATTCGACGTGGTTGAACATGTGCAGCGCCCGATGGCGTGGGTCTTCCAGCAGACAAAGGCCGGATTCAGCGCTATCGACGAGAACATTCAGGCCGCTATCCTGCGGAATGTCTTCCTTGCGCACTTCCGTCCAGCGCGAAACCGGAATGGTGAAATCGTCCGAAAATCCGCGCAGATAGGGCGAGGCCGGGGCAAGGTTCTGCTGGCTGTAGACACCGGAGGCC
The DNA here is from genome assembly GCF_040372265.1 of Brucella sp. NBRC 113783. NCBI lineage: Bacteria > Pseudomonadati > Pseudomonadota > Alphaproteobacteria > Hyphomicrobiales > Brucellaceae > Brucella > Brucella sp. NBRC 113783. The sequence goes on from NZ_BAABRX010000007.1 coordinate 29,643, forward strand.
TTGGCCGGAAGTTCATACTTGCCCATACCATGGAAATGATGGACGGCGGCCTGCGCCGACCAGCAGATGTTCAAAGAACGATGCACATGGGTCTGCGTCCAGTCGAAAACGCGCTGCAATTCATCCCAATAGGTCACTTCTTCGAAGTTCAACCGTTCCACTGGCGCACCGGTGATTACGAAGCCATCGAAGCGTTCGTCACGCACATCTTCCCATGGGCGATAGAAGGAGAGCATGTGATCGGCGGAGGTGTGGCGCGCGACGTGATTGGTAATGCGCACGAGCGTCAGTTCCACCTGAAGCGGTGTCGCGCCTAAAAGGCGGGCGATCTGCGTTTCCGTGGTCGCCTTGTTGGGCATGAGATTGAGCAGGCCGATGCGCAAGGGCCGAATGTCCTGACGCACGGCATCCGCCTCGCGCATGACCATAACGCCCTCGGCCTGGAGAACACTGGTTGCTGGCAGATCGTCAGGAATTTTTATCGGCATGATCGCGTCGGTCCCTAGTTCTGTCAGGTCGACGCGAGTGGCTTTATCCGCATAGTTGCCGGTTTGGCCACATCCTCCTTTTTCAGGGAGTACCACCTTGCCCGGAGCGGCAGGTTGGCGTTGGGCGTCTCCCCAACTCTTGATGTATTCGCACTTCTACTCAAACGCAGGCATAATGGCAATAGCTTTACGCAACGACAGCCGTGGCTGGAACAAATGTCCGCTTTCCACGTTGTTCGAAGTGCCCGCATACTGTCTCAGGCTCTTGTTTCGGTTTGAGGGCAACAGGGAGGGAGAAAATGAGCAACATCATATTTTGGACCGGAATTCTGATTCTGCCGATACTGGTGGGAACAGCGTTCGCCTATCTGCGCCATTATCATCACGAAGACGACTTCTGACGTAAAACCAGAAGCCGCCTATGGATTTAGAAGTTTATGCGCTTTTGCGCACGCTCTTTATTGTGTCGCTGAAACCAGCGAGAAGGCAACGCCCTTCGGATCAAGACATTGGATGATCCACTCGCCATTCGGGACTTCCGTTGGTCCGAATGTCACCGTACCGCCCAGCGATTTCACACGTTCGGCAGCAGCGTTCGTTCCATCCACCATGAAATAAAAGCCCCAGCCACTTGGCACATTCGGCGGTGCGGTCATGATGCCGCCCGCATCTGCTCCGTTTACGCTAAAGATCTTATATTTGCCCATTGCGCCCATATCGAAGTCGCGCGCCAGCTTCCAGCCAAACACTTTCTCATAGAAACCAAAGGCTTCTTCGCCATTCTTGGCATAAAGCTCATGCCAGCTCGGATGGCCCACCTTGCGCGAACCGAAATCAGCCGGAGGCTCCGGCGGGTCTTTCGGCTCGAACAGCGCAAAGACCGAGCCTTGAGGGTCTGCCACGACAGCAAATCGCCCGACGCTTGGGATATCATGAGCCGGTTGCAGGATTTTGCCGCCTGCGGCTGTGACCTTCTCGGACATGGCGTCTACGTCGGCCACGCCGATATAGCCAAGCCAGCCGGGCTTTGTGTCACAATTTTCGCTCGGCATATCGGAAAGCGCCATCATACCGGCAACCGCACAACCCGGTGCTTCAAACAGCGTGTAGTTCACGCCGGGAACACCTGAGTCTTTCGTGTTCCAGCCGACGACCTTGCCGTAAAAATTTGCGGCCTCGGCGGCATCTTCAGTCATCAGTTCGTACCAGACGAACGGTGATGCTCTGTTATTCATTGTCATTCCTCCCAGAATTTGATTTTGGCGTTCAACTGCAGCAGCTGTGGTTTGCTGCAGGCGCGGCATATTCATCGTGGCGCCTCACGAAATGCATGGTGCTGTCTTCGTTGCGTCCTTTGGGTGCGCGGTCGAGGATCATGAGTGTGCTGATCCACTCCTCAATGCCGCGCGCATAGCTGGAATAGGTATGGTAGATCGTGCCGTCGTCGGCCTTGATGAAGGCGCTCATACCGGGCAGTTCATCATGCGCCTGTTCCGGCGGCAGCTTGTCGAAATTGTAGAAGACGCGCCCTTCTTCGATCTCGGCCTTGTCGAACGATACATGGAAATCGAAGTTGAAATCACCGCCATAGGACGACACCCATGGAAAGTGCCAGCCCATGCGGCGCTTGTAGTCTTCAAGCTTCGCAAGCGGCCCACGCGAAACGGCAATGAGCGTGACATCGTGATTGTTGAGATGGGGCAGCGCGCCGTCGAGATTGTCGGCCAGGAATGAACAGCCGACGCAGCCCTGCTCCCATTCCGGCCCGAACATGAAGTGATAGACGACCAGCTGGCTGCGTCCGTCAAAAAGCTCTGCCAGCGTTCGGCGTCCTGTCGGGGTGTCGAAGACATAGTCTTTCTCCACCTTGACCCAGGGCAGCGCCTGTCTTTCCTGATTGACGCGATCGCGAAGATGCGTCGCTTCCTTTTCTCTGGCCAAAAGCGCGCGCCGCGCCTCCAGCCAGACTTCGCGGGATACGACTTCATTCATGATGCAAGTCCTCCTCCGCCCCCGGATGGTAAAACGCCCAGTTTTTATAGGATATTAGCTTGACGATTTACATTGATATCAATATTAATGGATCATGTCAAACGCTGCCGAAGTTCCTTTTGAAACGACCCTTTTAGTCAAAGACACCTGCCTTTGTCTGCATGTTCAGCGCGCGGCCCGCGCACTTGCACGGCGATTTGACGAAGCACTTCGTCCGGCTGGCATGACGAATGGGCAATTCTCCCTGATGATGTCGCTCAATCGGCCCTCGCCGCCGCCAATGAAGCCGGTTGCCGAATTGCTGGCAATGGATCAGACCACCCTCACCGCCGCTTTAAAGCCGCTGCAAAGGCAGGGCTGGGTGGAAATACTGGTCAATCCCGCTGACCGGCGTGAGCGCCTGCTGCAACTGACACCGGAAGGCAAAGCGGCACTGGCTGCCGCTGTCCCCATCTGGACCTCCACGCATGCGGAAATCGAAAAGAACCTGTCGCAAGGCAATGGCGACCAGATCCGTAGCGATCTGATTGCGCTGTCGTTCTAAAATTTCAAAACTCGGCCTCAGATAGTCTGCAAGAATTCATGCAGCACGACGGCCTGATTGTGTTCCTCGTCCTTCGCGCCATAGAGTAAAGTCAGCGGCGCATCACCGGCCTTGGCAACCAGCGCTGAGAGATCCGGCAATTTATTTTGCAACTCGCGGTGATAGCGTTTCTGAAACTCGCCCCACTTCGACAGATCATGATTGAACCATTTGCGAAGCTCCGTGGACGGGGCAACATCTTTCGCCCAGAGATTGATGGCGGCCTTCTCCTTGGTCATGCCGCGCGGCCAGACACGATCAACCAGAACCCGGTAGCCATCATCAGGTGATGGCGCTTCGTAGATCCGTTTGAGGCGAATATCGGTCAAGTTGGAATCTCCGCATCGTCGCTACTGTCACTTATTTAACGTAGCTGCGGGGAATAGGCGACAACAGAAGCGCCACGCGGGGGCGCAGCGCTTCTGTGTTTCGCAGGATTACGCGGCTTTGCCGAGCAAACCGTGCGGATCCAAGACGAACTTTTTCGCCACACCCTGATCGAAGCTTTCATAACCGGCTGCCGCATCTTCAAGCGAAATGACTTCCGCATTGACGATTTCGGCAATATTCAAACGCCCGTGCAGGATCGCCTGCATCAGTTGTCGGTTATATTTCAACACCGGCGTCTGCCCGGTATGGAACGATTGCGCCTTGGCCCAGCCAAGCCCGAAGCGAAGCGACAGGCTTCCCTGCTTGGCCGCGCCGTCCACCGCGCCCGGATCTTCCGTCACGTAAAGTCCCGGAATACCAACGGACCCGGCAGGGCGCGTGATTTCCATCATCTGGTTCAGCACGATGGCAGGCTGCTCACCACCGCTATGGCCTCTGGCTTCGAAGCCCACCGCGTCAATGGCGCTGTCAACCTCGTTGCTGCCGGTGACTTCCGCAATCATGTCGCCCAGACGGTCGCTGGCGGAAAGGTCGATCGGCTCGAACCCGACCTTGCGGGCATGTTCCAGACGTTCCTTGTTGAAGTCTCCGACCATCACGACAGCCGCGCCAAGAATTCGCGCGGAAGCCGCCGCCGCCAGGCCGACAGGTCCGGCACCGGCCACATAGACCACCGACCCGACACCGACACCCGCCTTGACCGCGCCGTGAAAGCCCGTTGGCAAAATATCCGACAACATGGTCAGATCGCGAATTTTCTCCATCGCCCGGTCACGATCCGGGAATTTCAGCAGATTGAAATCGGCGTAAGGCACCATGACATAGCGGGCCTGCCCACCGATCCAGCCACCCATATCGACATAGCCATAGGCGCCGCCAGCGCGTGACGGATTGACGGTCAGGCAGACGCCTGTGTCCTGCTCCTTGCAGCAACGGCAACGACCACAGGCAACATTGAACGGCACGGATACGATGTCGCCGACATCAAGCATCTCGACATCTGCGCCCTTTTCGATGATCTCGCCGGTAATCTCATGACCAAGCACAAGTCCGGGCATCGCCGTCGTGCGACCGCGCACCATATGCTGGTCCGACCCGCATATATTGGTCGAGATGACTTTGAGAATGACGCCGTGACCGAGTTTCCTCCCATCAGGTGCAGACAGCACCGGGTCTTCGATATCACGGACTTCGACTTTTCCGGGTCGCATATAGACGACGCCACGGTTCCTGCTCATGTCTACCTCCTCCAGGTTGGACAACAAACGAAGATGTCAGAAGTGAAAACGTAACGGCGATGGGAGCAATGCTCAGTCTCAATCGCGACACGTCTCATTCAATTTGCACGCCGCAGAACAGCCGTCATAATTGCGGGTGATGATAATAGAACATTGTATATATTAGCGAAGCAGCTTGACTCTGGGTTGTGCGCAAGCTTCACATGACGCGGATTCTTTCCGCTCTTCCAGGGGACATTGGTCGGGCATGAAATCGCAAGGAGAGGCAGATGCTTAACGGTTTCAAACGGCAACTCGGGCGTGCGCTATCGGCACAGATTTTCCTGACGCTGGCTGCAATCACCGGTTTGACCGCAGGGCTTGCGATTGCGCCTGCGCCTTCGAACGCCGCTGAAACGCGCCGTATCGAGATAACTGAAGATAGCGATTATTTCGGCTTCGACCTGCGCACCCAGAAGAACCTCACGCTGGACCAGTGCAAGAGCACCTGCCTCGGTGACAATGCCTGCCGTGCCTTCACCTATAATCCGAAGGTGAAGTGGTGCTTCCTCAAGACGGATTTCAACAAGCTCAATCCCTCTGTCGGTTCCATTGCGGGTAAGGTTGTATCGGGCGCGGCCAAGGACACCGCCAAAGCTGACATTGGTGCCCCACCGGCCATCACCTTCTTCGCTGACAATCTTGTCGACGAAGCGCGCCGTTTCCGCACCTCTATCCTGGCTGCCGACAGCAGCGAGGGCCTCAGCACCCTGAAGGCCGATGCAGCCACGGCGCTCGCCAACAGCGACCCGCGCACGGCGATGGAAAAGTTTGCAGCCGCAGCGGGTGCTGCTCCTGACGACAGCGCGCTCTGGACCGGGCTTGCTCTCGCCACTTTGGCGACCGAGCCTTCCAACAGCGAAGAGACGGCCAAGTTCAAACGCGACGCCACATCAGCAGCCTGGAACGGCTATCAGACCTCGCGCAGCAAGGCCGCGCGCGCCGACGCGCTGAACGCGATGGCGCAGGCGCTTGACCGTCGCGAGTTGTCCCGCCCTGCGCTTCAGGCCTATGATGCGAGCCTCAATCTCGTCAATTCAGCTTCCGTTCGCGCTGCCTATGAAGACCTCAAGGCCCGCAAGGGTTTCCGCATCGTTGACCACAGCGTCGATAATGACAATGCGTCGCCGCGCATCTGCGCCCAGTTTTCCGAAGAACTGGTCAAGAGCGGTGCCGACTATTCCAGTTTCGTGACGCTGGATAGCGCTGCGCCCAAGGCGATTGAAGCCAAGGATCGCCAGATTTGTGTCGAAGGTCTGGAACACGGCCGCACCTATAGCGTGACGTTCCGCGCCGGCTTGCCTGCCGCCATTGGCGAAACGCTGCCAGCGCCGGTAACCCTGTCTGTCTATGTGCAGGACCGCGCACCCTCGGTACGCTTTACTGGCGACAGCTTTGTGCTGCCTGCCAAGGCGCGTCGTGGCATTCCGCTGGTCAGCGTGAATATGGATGCGGCCAAGGTGAAGCTCTATCGCATCGGCGACCGCTCCTTGGCGCAGCTTCTGTCTGGTTATCAGTTTCTGCGTCAGCTCGACGGCTATGATGTCAGTACGGTTTCCGACCAGATGGGCGCGCCCGTCTGGGAAGGTGAGATCGAAACGGCTGGCGGCGAGCTGAACAAGGAAGCCACCACCAGTTTCCCCATCGATGAAGCACTGCCGCAGCGCAAACCGGGCGTTTATGTGCTAACGGCAGAACCGATCAAGGCAAGCGGTGAAAGCTATGACACCAAGGCAACGCAATGGTTCGTCGTATCGGATATCGGCCTTTCGACCTATGCCGGTCAGGATGGCATCAATGTCTTCGCGCGATCACTTGAAACGGCTGAGCCCCTTTCCGGCGTCAAGCTGACGCTGCTGGCCCGCAACAATGAAGTGCTGGGTGAAGCGACAACCGATAGCGACGGTCGCGCCACCTTTACCGCCGGTCTCACCCGCGGCTCCGGCGGCATGGTTCCCGCCGTCATGATGGCCAATCAGGGCGAAGACGATTTCGTCTTCCTCGATATGGCGCGTGCTGGCTTCGATCTCTCAGATCGCGGCGTCACCGGTCGTGCAGCGCCCAAGGCGCTCGACGTCTATGCCTGGACCGAACGCGGCATCTATCGTGCAGGCGAAGTGGTTCATGCCGCTGCCCTTGCCCGGGACGATGCGTCGCTCGCCGTGGACAATCTGCCGCTGACCTTCATCTTCACGCGCCCAGACGGCGTGGAAGACCGCCGCCTCGTCTCGGACAGCAGCAAGGTTGGTGGACATTCCGTCGACCTGACACTGCCCGCCAATGCCATGCGTGGCACATGGAACCTGAATATCTACACCGACCCCAAGCAACCGGCGGTCGCATCGCAGATGTTCCTGGTTCAAGATTTCGTGCCAGACCGCATCGAGTTCGACCTGACATCGGACAAGCCGGAAATTGCGAGCGGCGAAGCTGCCAATGTGACCGTCGATGGACGTTTCCTTTATGGTGCGCCCGCAGCCGGTCTGGCGCTGGAAGGCGAAGTCACGCTTTCAACCAAGCGCGACTGGGACCGTTTCGAGGGCTATTATTTCGGTTTGGCCGATGAAGGTCAGGGCGAAGCTACCCGTCTGCCACTCGACCAACTGCCCAAGGTTGGCGACGATGGCAAGGCGACATTCCCGGTCGTGATTGACGACCTGCCATCCACCACCCGTCTGATCAATGCAGCCGTCACCGTTCGCATGCGCGAAAGCGGCGGTCGTGCTGTGGAACGCAAGCTTGACCTTGCCGTTCGTCCGCAAGGATCGATGATCGGTATCCGGCCAGATTTTTCCGGCGATGAAGTACCGCAAGGCGGCACCGCAAAATTCAGCTTCATCGCTTCCGACGCCAAGGGCAACCGCACCAACATTGACGGCGCGGTCTGGTCGCTGGTGAAAGTCGAGCGCAATTACCAATGGTATCGCAGCGGCAATAGCTGGAACTACGAGCCGGTCACATTCACCAAGTCGATCGCAACCGGCAAGATCGACCTCAAGGCCGATGTGGAAGCCAGCATCACTCAGCCGGTCGACTGGGGCCGCTATCGTCTTGAAATCGAGACGGGGGATGCTTCGGGTCCGGCTTCAAGCTACGAATTCGACGCGGGCTGGTATGTGGCCGCAACCTCGACGGAAACGCCCGACGGCCTCGAAATCGCGCTCGACAAGGATCATTATGCAGCCGGTGAAACCGCCAAGCTGAAGGTCAGCCCACGTTTTGCCGGTGAACTGCTGATCACCATCGGCGCAGAAAAGCTGCTGACGACCATCAGCGAAAGCGTTTCGGCGGATGGCGCAACCATAGACATTCCAGTCGGCGAGGACTGGGGTGCTGGCGCTTACGTCACTGCAACGCTGTTCCGTCCGGGCAGCGCGCAAGAAAGCCGCATGCCCGCCCGTGCTATTGGCCTCAAATGGCTGAAGGTTGATCCTGCCGACAAGCAACTGGCAGTCAAGCTGACGCCACCGGAGAAAGCCACTCCGCGCGGCACGCTCTCGGTTCCCGTTTCTGTGGAAAATGCAGGCGGCGAACAGGCCTATGTCATGGTCGCCGCTGTCGATGTCGGCATTTTGAACCTCACGCGCTATCAGCCGCCTAATCCGGACAACTGGTTCTTCGGCCAGCGCCAGCTCGGTCTTGAACTGCGCGATATGTACGGACGCCTTATCGATGGTTCGCTGGGCACCACCGGCAAGCTGCGCACCGGCGGCGACGGCGGCAACATGGCAGCTGAAGGCAGCCCGCCGACTGAAAAGCTGGTCGCGCTTTTCTCCGGCCCGGTCGAGCTGGATAGCGATGGCAAGGCAACCATTGATTTCGATATTCCGCAATTCAACGGCACTGTCCGCGTCATGGCCGTAGCTTGGACAGTCAAGGCCGTGGGTCACGCTTCCAGCGATGTGATCGTGCGCGATCCGGTGGTCATTACGGCTGGTCTGCCGCGCTTCATGGCGCCGGGAGATCAGGCGACACTGCGCCTCGATATCGCCAATACGGACGCGCCCGATGGAAATTACCGTCTTAGCGTCGAAACGAGCGACAATCTCGGCACGGAAATCGGCTCTTATCCCGACACGCTTGCGCTGGCCGGTGGCAAACGCCATTCCGTCGCTGTGCCGCTCAACGCGCAGAAGACCGGACAGGGCAATATTACGATACGCCTTGCCAATGATGCCGGACTGGCCATCGAACAGAAGCTTTCGCTGCCGGTGCGTCCCGTCGATCTGCCAGTCACGACACGTCAGGTGGTCAGCCTTCCGGCCAATGGCGGTAGTCTCAAGATCGATGGCGGCCTGCTTTCCGAAAGCCTGCTCGACGGTGCTTTCGTGAGCGTCGGCGTCACCCGCAGCGCGGCGTTCGACGTGCCGTCGCTTCTGATGGCGCTTGATCGCTATCCTTATGGGTGTGCTGAGCAGACCACGAGCCGCGCCCTGCCCTTGCTTTATCTGAGCGAGATGGCGGCAGGCTCCGAAGCAAGTGCTGGCCTTGGCGATCAGGATGAACTGAAAAAGCGCGTGCAGGACGCCATCTATCGCGTGCTGAGCTATCAGTCTTCGTCCGGTTCGTTCGGCCTGTGGGGACCGGGTTCCGGCGACCTGTGGCTTGACGCCTATGTCACCGACTTCCTCACCCGTGCCCGCGAGAAGGGCTATGTGGTTCCGCAGGAAGCCCTGCTCTCGTCGCTGTCGAACCTGCAAAATGCGCTCGGCTATACGACCGACGCCAAGGAAAAAGGCAACGAAATCGCCTACTCGCTCTATGTGCTGGCGCGCAACAAGAAGGCTTCGGTCGGCGATCTGCGTTATTACGCGGATACGCAGCTCGATAATTTTGCAAGCCCGATGGCGATTGCCCAACTGGCCGCCGGACTGGCGCTTTATGGCGACCAGCAGCGTTCGGACCGGGTGTTCAACGTCGCTCTCGACCGGGCAAGCACCAATACGGCATTTGACTATAATCGCTCCGATTATGGTTCGCGGCTGCGTGATGGCGCGGCCATGCTGGCGCTGGCCGCCGAAAGCAAGCCTGCGCCGAAAGTGCTGCCTTCGCTTGTCACGCTGGTCGGTTACGAACGCGACCAGGCGAAATATCTCAGCACGCAGGATCAGGCGTGGATGCTGCTCGCAGCCCGTGGTCTCAAGGAGAACAATGCAGCGATTAATCTCGATATCAACGGCACGGCCCATGATGGCGCTTTCTCCGAACGCGTCAATGGCAACGCGCTGGAAGCTGAACCGCTTGTTCTGACAAACAGGGGCAGTGATGCAGTGGACGCGGTTGTAACAGCCGTTGCGCCGCCCGCGCAATCGCTGCCTGCCGGTGGCGAAGGCTTCAACATCGAGCGTGCCTATTACACGCTCGATGGACAGGAAGCCAACATCACCAGCATCAATCAGAACGAGCGTTTCGTCGTGGTGTTGAAGATCGACGATCTGCAACAATGGCAGTCGCGCCTGCTGGTCACCGATCTTCTGCCAGCCGGTCTGGAACTCGACAATCCGGGCCTCGTTTCGAGTGCCGATCTCGGCAACTTCCCATGGCTCGAAAGCACGCAGGCCGCGCATCTCGAATTCCGCGATGATCGCTTCGTCGCTGCGTTTGACCGCTCGGCAGGTGAGAAAAAGCAGATTGTTCTTGCCTATGTCGTACGTGCAGTGACGCCGGGGCTTTACACCCATCCGGCGGCGACCGTCGAGGACATGTATCGCCCGCAATATGCTGCGCGCACGGCGACTGGCATGATGGAGGTCACTGCGCCGTAGGACGGGCTTTCGGATAAGATATGAAACGGCGTTGGAAAATAGCAATTGGCGGTGCCGTAGTTCTCGGCATCGCCGCCGTTGCGACGGTCGGCCTTGACTGGCTCGACCGCGCTTTTCCTCCACCCTTGCCTGAACGCCTGACCATTTCCACGGAAGTGATGGACCGTGACGGTGAATTGTTGCGCGCCTATGCGACACCGGACGGCTATTGGCGTCTCAATACACGCATTGAAGATGTCGATCCGAAATTCGTGAAAATGCTGATCGCCTATGAGGATAAGCGCTTTTACGATCATAGCGGTATCGATCTCTGGGCCTTGGCGCGCGCAGCGGTGCAGCTTGCAGGCAACCAACGCATCGTGTCCGGCGGCTCCACCCTCTCCATGCAGTTGGCCCGGCTCATCGAACCACGCGAAAGCCGCAGCTTCGGCTCCAAATTCCGCCAGCTTGCCCGCGCCATGCAAATCGAGCGCCGTTTGAGCAAGGACCAGATATTAGAGCGTTATCTGACACTTGCCCCCTATGGCGGCAATCTGGAAGGCGTGCGCTCAGCATCGCTTGCCTATTTCGGCAAGGAGCCACTGCGGCTCACCACATCGGAAGCCGCAATGCTCGTCGCGCTGCCGCAATTGCCGGAACGTCGTCGTCCGGACCGCGCCGCCAGCACCGCACGCATGGCGCGTGATCGCGTGTTGACGCGAATGGTTCAGGCCGATGTTCTGACCAACGACGAAGCCGAACGCGGCAAGCGCGAGGCGATCTCCGCCGCCCGTCATGCTTTACCCGCCCTTGCGGCACACTTTACAGATCTGGCGCTCAAGAAAGCGCCGACAGAAGCCCGCCACACACTGACGCTGAAGAAATCCGTCCAACGGGGTCTCGAAGCATCGGCCCGCGAGGCGGCATCAAAACTTGGACCCACAGTGTCAGTGGCCATGGTGCTGGCCGATAGCCGCAACGGCAATATTCTCGGCGAAGTCGGGTCCGCGGATTATTTCGATGGCAGACGGCAAGGCTGGATCGACATGACGCGCGCCGTGCGCTCGCCTGGATCGACGCTCAAGCCATTCATCTACGGGCTGGCCTTCGAACAGGGCATGATTGCGCAGGAAACCATCATCGAAGACCGCCCGCAGGACTTTGCCGGTTATCGCCCGCGCAATTTTGACATGAGCTATCAGGGCGATGTCAGTATCCGTCAGGCGCTGCAAATGTCGCTGAACGTCCCGACCGTCAGCCTGCTGGACGCTATCGGTCCTGCCCGGTTGACCACGCGGTTTCGGCAGGCGGGTGTCAGCCTGCAACTGCCCAAGAACGAATCACCCGGTCTCGCCATCGGGCTTGGCGGCGCCGGGATCAGCCTGCGCGATCTGGTGCAGCTTTATACCGGCCTTGCCAATGGCGGACGTGGAGCCGCCTTGCGCGACGGAACCGAAATGGCAGAGCCGACGCAACCGTCCGGCCCTATTCTCACAGAACAAGCCTCATGGCAGATCGGCGATATTCTGGCCGGTGTCGTGCCTCCTCAAGGGGCACCCCGCCGTGGCCTCGCTTACAAGACCGGCACATCCTATGGTTATCGCGATGCATGGTCGGTCGGCTATGACGGGCGTTATGTTCTCGGCGTCTGGGTCGGGCGCGCCGATGGCGGTTCCGTGCCAGGGCTTGCCGGTTATGCATCCGCCGCGCCAATTTTGTTCGATGCTTTCGTCAAGTCGGGCGTGGTTTCCGTGCCATTGCCGCGCGCGCCAGCCGGAACATTCCGCACGGCCCGTGCCGATTTGCCTGTTACGCAGACACGGTTTTCGTCGGCGAGCGATCCGCTCCCTGTGCTGAAAGCCGCAACCGAACCCGCACCGCGCATCATTTTTCCGCCCGATGGCGCGCATGTGGAGTTAAAAGCACTGACTGAAACCGCATCGCCGCTGGTGCTGAAATTGCAGGGCGGGCGCGCACCGTTTCGCTGGCTCGCCAACGGCAAGCCCGTGGCAGAGCCGGAACGCCGCCGCACCGCCACATGGCAACCGGACGGCACGGGCTACTCGACCCTGACCGTGATCGACGCCGCAGGCCGCGCGGCAAGCGTGAAGATTTTCGTGGAATAGCGCTTATTGCGCCGCTTCCGCGACGACCTCGCGAACCTCAGTCTTTTTCTCCAGCGACATGACTTTCAGATTGCCGGAAAACAATATGCCGGTGATCGGCAGAACAGGTTCGGCTGGCAGTTCATCCTGACGAACGCTATCCTTCGGCACATGCAGCTTGTGTTCGACATCGCTATCCGCACCGGAAAGCGTCAACGCGACATTGCCCCGCGCGTCGAGAAGATTGGTGCCGTAGAGAAATTCGAAGCTCAGCATGGAGACGAGAAACTTGTACGTTCCGTCGCGCACACCACCCTTCATCATCGCTGCGCGGTGCAGCTCGTCGCGGATCTTGACATCGAGCGGCGGAATGCGTGGATCGCAGACATAGCCGACCGCCAGCAACTGGCCGTTGTCCACTTCAAAGCGCATACGCTCATTGCCGAGGTTCAGGGCGGAAATGGAAAAGCGGCGGTTGCTATATTCCACCGGAACACGCCCCAGCCGCTTGCATAGCTGCTCGCCACTTAAGGCGCGTGCATTGGCAAAGTGGTCGGGATCGATTGCAAAGGGAAGCGCCTTTGGACGATGGGGCGCGGAGAGCGCCGGTTCGAGCACATCAGCAATCAGGTTGGCGACGATGGTGGTGGCGATGGGCCGCGAATAATGCCCCTGATCGAGATAGAAAGACGGGTTGGTCACGGCATCGCGACCATATTGCTGCATCAGCATGCGCGAAACATCGGCGCAGATCGTGCCATACCATTGCGAGATGTAATTGATGCCCGCATCGATAGACGGAACCGAATTGAGGAAAGACCCGTTGCGCGCACCGAAGACGAGCGTTGCGATACGCAGGTTCGGATTGCGCTCCAATGCATAGCGGATAATCCCTTCATAGAACCGCGCCCAATGGCGGAAGGGCCTGCGCTCGTCGCCATAGACGAAAGCGTCGTTGATCGCATATTCGATCAGCAGCAATTCGCAGTCTTCCAGCTGCTCGAAAATCTTCAGCTGATAAAGACCGAGCGCGCTCGTCGTACCGCCGACCGCCAGATCGGCAACGATATCCAACTCCACCCCGCGTCGCGCCATGGTTGAAAGCAGGGTCGGCAGATAGCCGGGCAGCATGACGGTGTTGGAACCGCCAATGATTACAGTCTTGAGTTTCATTTCGTCACCGTTGCGGCCTGACCTGCAGGGGTCAGAGCCCCGCAGCGCCAGACGCCGTAATTTCCCTCATCCCAATCGAAATAATAAGCAGCCGCGATCTGGCCGCTATCCATCATCTGGCGAAAGCGTTCCCGCGCTTTCTCGACCAGTTGCTGGCGGTTATTGTCATCTGCCGGGCAGGCCTTGGATTTGTTGGCAAAGCCCCATTCCGTGATCCAGCACGGCTTTCCATCGGCACCGCCGCAGAAGGAAAGCGCCTTATCGACATGCTTGGCCCGCGCCGCCCGCGTTCCACTGCTGCCGGGATAAATGTGAATCCCGTAGCCATCGGCCACCGTATCGAGGCCGTGCTTTTTCAGAAGATCGGTGAAGGCCGCCGGATCGACCGTATCGATCCCGCGTCGATCTGCGTCGGCAAAGGGGATATCCGAAAGCCCCGCTGAAACCACCTTTGCGCCCGCATTGTGTCTGGTTTTCGCCAGTTCGGTACGAACGACGCGCAGCAGTTCGACATATTTCTCCGCGCCCTTCTCCACGAGAGGCAGTTCTTCCATTTCGCTCAGCGAGCGAGCGGTCTTTGTCTTTTCCTTCGGCAGAATGGCCAGATCGCCATTATAGGCGCCCCAGTTGATTTCGTTGCCGGTCTCGACACCGATCAGCTTCACGCCAAGCGCGTCGATTTTCTGCAACGCATCACCAATCGCTGTCTGAAAGCGTTTCGGATCAATATCCGATAGCCGGTACATGTCCCAGATACGGCCTCGCCCTGAACGCGGCTTTGTGCCTTCCGGATAGAAGTCCACATTGTTCAGCGAAACTTCCAGCAGGACTGCGAGCTTCTTCTCATGCGCAAGCCGCACTGCATCAATGCTCTGGTCGATTGGCCGCGTCAGCGAAAGCCGCACGGCAACAACGCCATTCTTCACCATCTGGTCGAAGATCTGTTCGCGCTCCCCAGCGGGCAACCAGGCCATATTGACCCGGTTGACGCCGAAGCGCGTATCGGCAAGAGCACCGTTCGGCACGATGTTGAGCAGGACAGCACCCAAAAGCGCTGCAATTGCCCGTTTGCTGCCCCCGGTGCTCCTGACCGTCAGTTTCATCGGATACCGATATCCTTCAGCGCGCCGTTGAAATTGGCTTCGCATTCCGAATAACGATTGATGGCGGCGGGCACATCGATCTTCGAAAGGAAGTCGCGCAGGTAAGCCTTTTTCTGCGGTTCACGGTTCCACACGCTGGCATCAATATGCGGAAAACCGACAAAACCCAGCATTTCGCGCATTCGGTCATCGACGGCGATCATCAGCCCCGGAATGCCGGACTGCATGCCGATGATCGTGCCGTGGAAGCGGCGGCTCAAGCCGAAATCCTGACTGGAAATCCAGCTGCGCCATTTGTGCGTATCGAAGAACACCAGCAGCTCATTCTTGCGCTGCCATTTTTCCATATGCTTGTATTCGACAGGCGCCGTGATGCGGCTTGCCGCCTGATCATAGGCTTCGGAGTGGTCTTCACCCGCCATGTTCATGTTGTAGACGATCACTTCGTCCTGAAGGACATAGCTTGCGACACTGTCCTTTTCGAGCAGCGCATGCGCGTCCACAATCGTATCAGCAACGCTGCCGAGATAGCCGCCGAAAGAGATTTTCTGCGCGTCCGCAAGGCTTGGATCAGCCAGACGGCTCAGCGAGCGTTTCATCTGGTCCGGTGCATAATAAAGCGATGGACAGCCGGTCGGACGGACATATTTCATGCCCGCATCCTTCAGGAATTCCGCCGTGAAATGGCCACGGGTCAGAAAGAAGCTTTCCTTGCGGCGCAGAATTTCAAGGAAGCGGCGCGTGCCTTCCGGCAGCTCTTCCTTCAGATTTTCCTTCTTCTGAATACCGATACCCATGACGACAATCGGCATGTTCAGCTTTTCAAAGACGAAGGATTCGGTCGTTGCCGCATAGCCCGGGCGCAAGAGATTCGCCGAGGCGAACAGGCAAAGATCAAAGCTCTCATTGAGCTTTGCATAGGTGTCCGGTGAATTGAGGCTGTTGGCGAGATGCCAGAACGGAACATAGGTCACGTCGTGGCCGCGCACGGCGTTGGCTGCGCCCTCACCGATAAGATAATTACCTGTATTGGCAATCTTCTTGACCTGATCGATCACATCCTTCTTCGTGCGGATAGGTTCGAAATAGGGGCGATGCTTCACGCTCGCCCCGGAAACACTTTCGACGGTCCGCATCAAATATGACGGAATGCCGGTAATCATTATGCGCATGATGATCCATCTTCGCTGGAGTTATAAAACGGCTCGTGGATTGGGAGCTATCCAATGCCGATTTCTGAAAGGGCGCTTCGGAAGTTGCGTTCGCGGTCCGAATATTTTTCGATCACGTCGGGGATGTTCATCGCCGCAATATGATCGCTCACGAATGCGCGCCGGTCGTTGGCGGCGTTGAGATCGCGGGCGTCGATCTTCGGCAGGCCGGAGAAATTCAGCATTTCGCGCATGCGATCATCGACAGCCACCATCAGGCTCGGCACGCCAGCCTGCATGGAAATGACATTGCCGTGGAAACGGCGACCGAAGGAGAAATCCATGGTCGAGCACCAGGCACGCCACTGATTGGTGTCGAGAAAAGCGTGAACGCTGATCTTCTTCTTGAGATCGCCGGAGCCCTTATAGGTGAGCGGGCCGACCAGTTCGCCTGTGGTCGAATCGTAGGCGCGGCCATTGGCGTCTGGCTCAAGCTGCATGTCGAAATGCAAAAGCTCATCCTGCACGACATAGGCCGAACGACCATCATCGGAACTAAGTGCATTCATGTCTCCGATGGTTTCCAGTTCCGCGCCCATATAGCCGGTGAAGACGGTGCGACCCTCGCCCACTTTCACATCCGGCAAGCGGCTGATTGCCTTGCGCATATTGTCGGGACGGAAATAGAGCGACGGACAGCCAACCGGGCGAACATAGGAAAAGCCCTGATCGCGCAGATAACCGGCGGCATTCTCGCCGCGCGTGAGGAAATAATGCTCACGGGATTTCAGGACTTCGAGAAGCTTCTTCGTGCCTGCTGGCAGACCGTCTTCACCTTCAATGTCCGGACGATTCTGAATGCCGATACCGAGCATCACCACCGGCATGTCGAGCTTGGACAGGACGAGTGCTTCAGCATCCGCTGACAGGCCCTTGCGCAACAGATTGGCGCAGGTAAAGACGCAGATGTCGAATTCCTTGTTGATCTCTTCGAGACCAGTCCCGTTATTGATGCAGTTATAAAGATGCCAGAAGGGAACATGTTTTGCAGATGGCAGAAGGGCGGTCATGGCGCCCTCTCCAATCAGATAATTACCCGTGTTGCTGATGTTCTTCAGTTCCTGGATAAAGTTATCCTTGGATTCCGAATCCCGCTGCTTTTCCGAATAATAAACCTGCGCTTTGTCCGCGCGCTGGATGAGGCGGGTCAAATGGCTCGGAATGCCGGTGACGAGAATTCGTGGGTTGGCTGGGCGGCTCATAGGTCGACCTTTCTGGTATGATCAGGCAACTGCGCGGCCGGGGAGAACGGCAATCGCGCTGGCATCATCTGCAACGTCCGGCTGGGAAGACCGGGATTTCGGATAGACAGGGCTGATTTCATTGGCCCAGTCCGTGAAGTCGGAAAACGCAGCGCTCCATGTGCGGTGCGCCGCCGAGGCAAGCGCGCCTTCAGCCGTGCGCATCAAGGCGTCACTGTCCTGCGCAAGAATGGTCAGGATACGCGTCATGTCGGAGACGATCTGCGCATCATTGCCATTGCGGATCAGGATGCCGTCACGGCCATGATTAATGAGCTCGTCAACCGCACCGACCGCTGTTGCAACCGGCACACAGCCAAGCTGTTGCGCTTCCGCGATCATCAATGGCGCGCCCTCCCAACGGGAAGGCATCAGAAGCACATCGGCCCAGGCAAGATGGTTTGCGATGTCCTTGCCGTCGAAGACCGGCGGCGACACGCGAACGCCCGCCTCTTGCAGCTTCGTCATCCAGGATGCGCTCGGATCGTCGGACAGAATCTCTCCACCAATTGCCTGTGCGTCGAAGGAAATGCCCTGCTCTCGCAGCTTCATGATCGCGTCGTGCAGCCGGTCGATGCCCTTCTGGCGGTCAAGGCGGCCCATATAGAGGATGCGCAGAGGTCGGCCTTTTCGGCCTTCCTTGCGGGCTGCTGTCACCTGCGCGCGCTGCTTCGCATCGATTGAGAAGCTGGCGCCATTGGGCACCGAGAACACTTTCTCGAACGGCACGCCAAAACTGTGCAGGTAGATTTTCAGCTGATCCGAACAGGTGAGAAACGCATCATAGGCATGTTCGAAGGCGATGGCCGCATAAGGCTGTCCAGCCTGACGGCGGAAGACCGTTTCGTCCACCACATGGAGATAACAGGCCGTGCGCGTTCCCTCGGATCGAAGCTTGCCCATCAGCGGATGTGCGGCCATGACGTGGTTGTTCACGACCAGATCGAAGCCTGAAAGCTGACCACGGAGAATGCTCCAGTCGAGCGGATGATCCTCGGTGATGAAATCCTGCCCCAGAAAACGGTTCGTATCGCCCCAGGCCGGAATACCATCCTTCCAGAAATGGAGATAATCGAAGGACTGGTCGAACTCGTCCAGCACGTCCATGCGTTCATTGCCGAGGACGAAGAGATGGGTTTCAAAGCCCTGATTCTTCAATTCGCGGCCTGCGGCATAGGCCACCTTTTCCGCGCCGCCAAACGATGCGTTCGGAACCAGAACGGCAGCCGTCTTTTTCTTCGCTGGATTATGGCCGAGCGGCAGGACAGGCCCGCCGCCCAGCTCGTCACGCAGCACCTGATACATGTCCGACAAAGCGGGCAGACGGCGCGGACGCCACGTCCAGCGCATTGCCGCGCTCTGCTTGAGCGGGCTTGTGGCAATCGACGTGACCAGATTGAGCATGGATTGTTCCGGTCGCGACAAAGCGCGACGCTGGCGCACCCGCGGGAATGGAAAGCGCACTTTCATACGCGCCGATGTGGGCCACAATTGCTGCGTGCCGAGCGAGGCGAACCAGTTCAGCGCATCGTTCTCGATAATGTCCCGGATCAGTCGGGTCGAAACGAAAATCAGATCAGCATGCGGCTGTCGCGTACCGGATGGCATGATTTCCGTATCGATCCGCCGCTCGTTTTCGACATTCGTCAGTTCCACGAAAACGATATTGGCCTGCTCAGCGAGCTTCTCCAATCGCGACAGAATGTTCGGGAACAAGCGTGAGCGCGCCAGCAGTTTCAGCGTCTCGGTATTGGATGAGGCGAGGAATGGCGGGAAATGGAAATTATCGGGTTCCGACACACTGCCCCAAAAGGCCCGGATCGCATCATCGAATTTGAGATCGGTCGCACCGAGGCTCGGATCGGTGAAGAAACTGACGGTTCCCTCGCCTGCGCGAATGACGCCATAGCGCGGGCATTCCTCATGCTCGAAACCAACCAGAGTAGGACGACGGAACAGCGCCTTATGTCGCTTGCGCAGGAAATTGATCGAACCGGAACGGTCGCGATTGGCTTCCTTGAAGCGGCTTTCTGCGCGCAGACGATATTCGAAGCCGGTGTCATGGCACGGCGTACCAACAAAGCCTGCCTCAATCGCCGAAAGCCAGAATTCCCAGTCTTCAAATCCGTTCTGGCGGTCATCATCGAAGCGCACACCGCTGCGGAACACATCCGCCGATATCATCGACCCCGTATCGCAGATATTGTCCGTGATGCAGTGGATGAGCCGCGAATAGCTGTCGCCATAATGGGCACGCCAGTTGACCGAAAACGTATCGATATTCGTGTAGACCCAGCCCGCATTCGACGCGAGAAGCTTGCGGTAAAGCGTATCGATGGTGTGCGGCTGCACACGATTGTCGGCATCGACGAAATAGACCGCCTTGACGTCCGGCATCTCGTCGAGAATGTATTCAACAGCGCGATTGCGCGCGCCGCCCGGGCCGGCGTTTTCGCCGAATATCACATGGATATTCGGATGGGCTGCGGAATAAAACGCCAGACTGTCGAATACCTCGCGGCGCGGATCGCCATCGACCGACACAACAATCTGCGTGCGGAACACGGTCTGTGACGCGAGGATCGATTCCAGTGCCTCAAGCGCCAGCGCCGCATGGCCGTAGAGCGGCATGGCGATGACGATCAAATCCTTCGATCTATCGTACATTCGCGGCCTCTTTCAGCACCTCTTGGGCGGGACTGGCTTCGATGTGCTTGACCAGCCGGAAGTTGAACACTTTCAGCCATGAGAAATCGACGGAATCGCCTGCCGCCTTGCTCAGCACGATGAGGTCCATCGTGCGGTCGATGGGTTCTTCCAGCATGAAATTGATGTCGATGGGACGATTGGGCGCCACTTCCGACCAGCCACTGAACAGCACCTGCGAACGCCGCCGGTCCATGGAAGCCAGCGCACCGATTTCTTCCTGCGCATCCGATGCCAGATTGACGAGCAGCAGACCGACAGCGCAAGCTTGGCCCTCGGGGTGATCGATCACAGCACGGGCCGAAATCCGCACGGTCCCCGGCGCGACCACGCGGCGGATGGCAGCGGCGGTGATCCCCTCTGCAAGCGGGTGGCAACCGATAGCGTCTTCGTGTTCCAGAAAACGTACCGTCGGGAAATCCGGCGTAAGCGGTGTCACCGAAACATTGGTGACATTGCGCAGCAATTCAATCGGCAGACGGTAATCATCCACCTTGCGACCGTTGATCATCGATGTCGGCACGATGGCGTTTGGCAGCGATGCCGGACGCACACCCGGCAGACCGGTGAAAATCCGCAGCGCCAGTGGGCGCATGTCGAGATCGGCATGCGGAATGCGCGCACGCGCGGCATAGCGCTCATTGGCGATCACATTGCCCAGCGAGATTTCTGGCGGCACGCCGCCCGTCGCCGCGATGCGAAGCCGCAACGTTCGATGGCTGCCGTCACAGGCTTTCGGGAGCGAGAAGAAGTTCCACTCCGAATGCAGCGTGCCATAAGGCACCAGCCATTCGGCGATACCCTCGCCGTTTTCGAGATAGTCCAGGGTGACGATCAGCTGACCGTTACGGTTGGCGGGCAGATCGCGGAAATGCAGCGCAAAGCCCGACACGGCATAGCTCGACACCGGGAAAAGCTGTTCGATTTCAGATTCGCGCAGCAGGCGCGCAAAGCCTTCGTCCTTGGGATCGACCAAAGGCGCGTGGCTGAATATCTCGGTGGAAGAATCCCAGTTGCGCGCATGAAAGGCGTCTTCGATAGCGCGATAGTTCTCGAACATCGTTTCGCGCTCACGTCGCAGCATGGCAAGTTCTGCATGCACCTTGCTGACATGCCCGACAAGGCGGTCCAGACTGCTTTCCAGCAGCTGGGTCACCAGCATGGGCACGGTTTCAGGCCCTGCCTCATCGACGCGCACAACCGGCACTTCCGGTATGGTGCGCATGCGATAAAGCTGCTGCAGTATAGCGTTCAGTTCGTGGGCGCCTTCATCGGAAGCGGCAACCGCGATGAGTGGAAATGTATTCGCCAGACGCAGACGCTTGCCGTCGCCTTCGACGAAAGCAGTCACGTCGCCCAGAGAAGTCGCCTCCAGCGCTTCACGATCACGCATCGAAGCAATGGCATAGCGGCGGTTCTTCCGCCCCGAGATCGCAGGAAGTGGTGTGCTCAACATAGTCGTCCATTGTCTGATGGCCGATTGGGAGGTTCGGCTTACAAGTACAATGAGAAAATACAGACAATGTATTGTCAACAGGGATATAGCATCAACTATATGATAATATTGCGAATAATTGGAAGCGGTTTAATTCAAAATTTGAAACAATATGCATCTATATTCATTATACGTCGTAAATACGCAGAATTGCGGGCTATTATATTATAAAACAAACCCTTGAATGCCCGATTGTCGCCACATACTGCTCATCGAACATTCAATACTGCGTCGATCAACGTTTTTTGCTGACGTAAACATTCCGACAACCGAAAGCGATTTTCGACGGTTCTGCGTGCCGCCGCGCGCATTTGAAGGCAAGCATCGGGGTGGGCTAGGATATCCAGCACTGTTTGAGCCAGCACATCCGTGTCATAAAATGGAACAAGCAGACCATTTTGACCGGCACGGATCACCTCGCGCACCGGCGGCGTGTCGGACCCGATGATGAGGGCGCCGCACGCCATGGCCTCGATCACCGACCAGGACAGCACGAACGGATAGGTCAGATAAATATGCGCTGTCGATATCTGGTAGAGCTTGCGCAAATCTGCATGGGGGATGGCCCCCAGAAACACCACCCTGTCGGGCGGCAAGTCGTGATTGCACACCAGATGTTCGCGCCATGATCCTCCACCCGGCGGCGGCGTTCCATAGCTGACCCCGTCTCCGCCGACGAAGACGAAGATGGCGTCCTTGTTCTGGCGAATGACTTTCGCCGCGGCCTCCAGCGCCTGCGGGAAGCCCCGATAGGGTTCGAGATCGCGCGACACGAAGGTGATGACGCGCGATTCTCCGGCCTTCAAAACGCGACCGTCGGTTAGCTGCAAAGATGCATGGCGGTCGGGATAGAAAACCTTGGTATCGACGCCCTCATGCACGACGGCGATGCGATTTTGCACAGCCTTCGGATATAAGCTCTTCTGCCAGTGTGTCGGGCTGAAACCGCCATCCATGCTTTCAAGCGTGACGAGCTGCGCCATATTTCTAAGCCGCAGCCGCTTCCGCATCTCCACATCAGGCTTGTCGTCGGGCGCAAAGCCGACATCCGCACCATGCGCCCGATAGAAAAATTCGCAATAGCCAAGCGCCGGCGTCGAGGGCAGCACGTCCTTGACGAACATCATGCTGCCCCAGCCGATATGACCGATGACTATGTCCGGCGGTTGACCGTATCGCGCCATCGCTTCAAGCGTTTCGGCGACACGGTAACCGATCCGGGTATGATGATCCGGAACCTCGAGATATCTGGCCATCGCACCATCGGTGCGAGGACCAGATTCAACTCTGTGGCGAATGACGCGGACCGCAGGGAGGCGACGGTCCACCGTTTCGCAAATCAGGCTTACATCATGTCCGCTCTCGGCCAGATGTCCGGCGAAAGCAGCGAACTGACCAAATCCACGTCTGTGCACAAAAGCTATATGCATGTCACAAAACGTGTACGATTTTTGGTCGTTTTTCGTCGATCAACATCAAATGCCATACCGTGCGGCGTTGCCCCACAGCAATTCCAGCCTGTGTAAAGTCTGGTATGCGATTTCGAGATTTCTAAGATCATCGTCATCGCGAGCAAGGATATGATGATAGTCCCTGCTGGCGTTTCTCAGGTTCATGCAAAGGCGTTCGCCCTTGTCTGTCAGACGAATGCGCGCCGACCTTTTGTCTCGCTGGGAGGCGACACGATCGACATAACCACCATCGGTAAGCTGCTTTAAATAATAGGAAATGTTGGACCCGACATAATGCCCGCGATCCAGTAGTTCACCCACAGTGAGTTCAACATCGCCGATCGCCATCAGAACAAGCGTCTGTGCCGGGCCAATGTCCTCTACCCCCAGCTTGGTAAGCTCCGTCTTCAGAAGGCTCACAAAGCGGCGGTTCACTCTTTCAATCATCCGGGCCAGTTCGAAATGTGTAATAACGACTGTATGCACCGGATTTCTGCGTTCCTGTTTCTCGGCGGTTACTTCAGGAAAATCGACGGCTGAGTATCCGTCAATTGATGTTTCGACTTCCACTCCCTCGTGCAGAAGTTTTTGCATCTCTTACTCTCCATTTTCAATTTTACTTCAAATTTTGAAGAAATTTTCAATTAGATTTTCTTGTCTCCTTTCGCATTTCCCCGCCGTAATAACTTTTTTCCGTCACATTCTGAGCGGTATTACTTGAATAATACTGATAGAAGGGTGACTCTCTTTAGGGATATCCACGACCTGTGACCATACCAAGGCAGACCGCGTATGAACGATACTGGCCAAAAGAACCCAAATGGCAAGAGCTCCGTCGGCAAAAAAGCCACCGATGAAGTGGGGATTTCGCCGAAAAGCCTAATTTACCGGGCCCGGCGCGTGTTCCTGTCAGGGCTGCTTTATGCGGTGCTTTTAAGTGCCTGTATCAATTTGCTACAACTCACCGTACCGCTCTACATGTTGCAGGTTCATGACCGCGTCCTGAACAGCCGCAGTCTCGATACACTGACCATGCTGACGATTCTCGCGGTCGGCGCGATGATCGTATTCGGCGTTCTGGAGTTTATCCGGGCGTTGTCGTTTCAGGCCATGGGCACCGCGCTTGTGCGCCGTCTCAACCTGGCCGTGTTGACCGCCGCCGTTCAGGCCTCGGTCGATCAGGGGCTGCCGAAAGCGACGCAGACCCTGCGCGACCTGACCGAATTGCGTGGCTTCCTGACCTCGCCCGCCATCAATGCCCCGCTCGACGCGGCATGGTCGCCGATCTTCCTCGGCGTCCTGTTTCTGCTCCATCCGATGCTCGGCGTGATCGGCGTGATAGCGGTCGTCATTCTGGTTGCCTGCGGTCTGTTGACCGATCTCCTGACGCGTAATCTCATTCAGGAGGCCAATCAGGCCAATATCGAAGCCGTGACGAAAATCGGTAGCAGCCTGCGCCACGCGGAAGTCATCGAGGCTATGGGCATGCTGCCTGCTCTCGCCCGTCGCTGGCGCACTGTGCAGATGCAGGCGCTCGAAGTGCTCGACCTCGGCGGCACCCGCGTGAAAGCCCTGTCGTCTATTGCACGTACAGCGCGCTTCATCATCCAGATTGCTTCGCTCGGCATCGGTACGCTGCTTGCCATGCAGCAGGAAATCACCCCCGGCGCGATGATCGCGACCAGCATCATCATCGGTCGCCTGCTGATGCCTTTCGACCGCATCGTTGAGAACTGGCGTCAGTGGGTCAGCGCCATAGCAAGCTGGAAGCGCGTTCAGTCGCTCCTGTCTGAAAACCTCGCCGTGCGCCAGACCATGCCGACGCCGCGCCCCAATGGCGATCTGGTGATCGACAAGCTGATTTATGCCGCGCCCGGCGTTGAAGTTCCGATCATCAAGGGCATCTCCTTTTCAATTTCGCCCGGTGAAGTGCTGGGCGTCGTCGGCCCCTCGGCTGCAGGTAAATCCACACTTGCGCGCCTGCTGATCGGCATCGTTAAACCCACCTCGGGCGGTGTCTTCCTCGACGGCAACAATGTCTATCTTTGGGAGCGCGGTTCGTTCGGCGAGATCGCCGGTTACCTGCCGCAGTCGGTTTCGCTTTTGGACGGCACAATCAAGGACAACATTGCGCGCATGGGCGACAGCGATCCACATCGTGTGCTGGAAGCCGCCCGTCTTGCCGATGTGCACGAGATGATCGGGCGCATGCCGCTCGGCTACGACACGCCGGTCGGTGATGGGCGGCTGACGCTTTCGGGCGGCCAGCGCCAGCGCATCGGCCTTGCGCGCTGCCTCTATAATCGCCCGCGTCTGATCGTGCTTGATGAACCCAATTCCAATCTCGACGCCATCGGCGAACGCGCCCTGATGCGCGCCATCGAACATGCGCGCGACGACGGTGCCATTGTCATCATGATCGCCCATCGCCCGACCATCATGCAGGTTGCCGACAAGCTGCTGGTGCTGGAAAACGGCCGTATCACCCAGTTCGGCCCGCGCACCGACGTTGTGGCGTCGCTGACGCCCGGCAACAATAATCCGCAGGCAGGAGCCGTAAACTCATGACCGGAAAATCCGTCATTCCGCGCCGTGTTTCGAATTTGCTCGCGCCGCGTGCAGAATCGTCAGACCACACGGCACTTACCCGCTTCGGCAGCGTCAAACCCGAATGGGCCTATGATCTGGAACGCGAGGACAACCAGTCTCCGCTGCGCCGCCTGATCATCGCGGGCCTCGCCACTATCGGCGTCGCTTTTGGCGGCTTCTTCGCCTGGGCCTATTCTGCCGAGCTCGGCAGTGCCGCTGTCGCCAACGGAACCGTCATCGTCGATTCCAAGCGCAAGACGATCAGCCATCTGGAAGGTGGCATTCTCGACCGGTTGCTGGTGCAGGAAGGCGATCTGGTCAAGGCTGGCCAACCACTGCTTCGTCTCGATGCCACCAAGGCCCGCTCACAGCTGAAATCGCTGGAAAGCCGTCGGATCGGCCTCATCGCCAAACTGGCGCGCCTGCGGGCCGAGCAGGCCGGTGAAACCGAAATCACCTTCCCCGATAAATTCGCGGAAGGTGGCGAGAACGCAGAAAATGCCATGCGCGCCGAGCAGATCTTCTTCGAAAAGCGGAAGACCCAGAAGCGTAGCAAGATCGATATTCAGCAGAAAACCATCGAGCAATATACCGAACAGGCCAAGGCATCGACGGCGCAGATCGCCGCCACCGACCGCCAGATCGCGTTGATCGAAGAGCAACGCAAGGCAATCGCCAGCCTGGTCGAAAAAGGCTTTGCGCAGAAATCCAAGCTGACCGAAATCGAGACCCGGTTGAGCCAGCTTGCGGGCGACCGGGGTGAATATACCGGCGACAAGGCCAAAGCCGAACAAGCCAAGGCAGGCGCAGAATTCGCCCTTTCCGGCATTGAAAGCGACCTGCAATCGGAGATTGCCGGTGAAATCACGACCAGTCAGGTCGAACTTTCTGACGCGGAAGAGCAGATCATCGCGGCGAAAGACGTGATGCGTCGCGTTGAGGTGCTCGCCCCGCAGGACGGCATCGTCGCCAATATTCGCCTGCGCACACCGGGCGGGGTCATCTCTCCCGCCGAAGCGATCATGGATATCGTTCCTGAAAATGAACCGCTTCTGGTGGAAATGAAAGTCAGCCCCAACGATATCGACAGCGTTGCGGTGGGTTCAAAGGCGCAGATCAAGCTGACTGCCTATAATCAGCGGTCCATGGCGCCCTTCGATGGCAAACTGACCTATATCGCCGCCGACCAGACGATCGACGACAAAACCAACACGGCCTATTTCGTGGCCCGCGCTGAGATTAATCCGGATTCTTTGTCCGCCAATCCGACAGCCCGTATGTATCCGGGCATGCCCGCCGAAGTCATCATCGTGCACAAGGAACGCCGCGCAATCGACTATATTGTTTCGCCGATCACCGACAGTCTGAACCGCGCATTCCGCGAGGATTAAGGTCGAAACTGCGCGTTCTTACCCGGACATTTAGAAAATGCGTTCTACAGTATAGTTTGAATTAAGTACGCAATTTCAAATTCTATCGCCGCCGCGCATTGGAAACGATGCGCGGCGGCATCGTTTTGAAAAACAGGCATTTTCTTGACAATTCCGTGACGTTTCAAATTTTGAAGCAATTTGCGCTTAAATATAATCCAAATACAAATTATATTTGATACAAAAGTAATTTTAAAAGAAGTTCACAATTCTGGAATATAAATTTTCCGTAATAAATTGTTACACGGCATTTCTATAATTATACCATTTTCCGATGTTGTATTTATCAAAGATACGTATCAGACTACTACGAGCATAATGGTCGGAGCATTCCGGCTTGTGAAACCCAACGGAACACAAGGAGAAGCAGATGGCCACTCTAGAAGGCGGCGCCTACGACGACGTGTTGTTCGGCTCCCGCTTTGACGATTTCATCCGTGCCCATGGCGGTGATGATCTCGTTTTCGGAGGGGATGGCAATGACACCATCTTCGGTGGGAATGGCAGCGACATTCTTTTCGGCGGTACGGGGAACGACACCCTATTCGGCGAGAATGGCAATGACATTCTTTACGGCAATGAAGGAAACGATGTCCTGAGCGGCGGCAATGGCAGCGACGTGCTGTTTGGCGGCAATGGAGATGACATTCTCCAGGGCGGCAACGGCAGTGACCTGCTCTATGGCGGCGCGCACAACGATATCCTGTATGGCGGCAACGGCAACGACATCCTTGATGGCGGCGCCGGAAACGACATCCTTATCGGGGGCAACGGGAGCGACACGTTCCTGTTCAATGGTGGCGGCGGAAACGACGTCATTCTCGACTTCAATCCTGGCGAGGACATCCTTCAGATTCAGAAGGGTATCAATGGCCTCGACATTTCGTCCGCGGACGATCTTGCCGATCGCGTCACGCAGGTTGGTGGCAATGTCGTTGTCGATCTCGGCAATGGCGACAGCGTTACCCTCGTGAACACCAGTGCCGACGACGTACAGTCGCATCCCGACCAGTACTTCACCGTTCACTGATTGAACCAATGATGGCGTGCCCGGCAGCCTCCCGCCGGGCACGTTTTCTTTTGAAGCGAATTCCGAAAAGTGACTGCCAGTTTTCGGATCAGAATGCGGGCTTGTTGTTGAATTCCTGCATCCGACAAGAATGAAAGGGTATTCGCATTGAACCTCGACCATTCGGCGGAATTTGCAAGCGGCATCGGGGCAAGCGATATCGGCTCGCGCGACCTCCGGGAAAGCAAACCCGAAAACCTTTCGATTTGCCGTCTTTGCGCCGATATTGCAGTGATTGCCTGGGATATTCCAAGCCCGGCACGCCAGTCGACCAAATGCGCGCTCGAAATGCCTGTTCAGCCGGTGCCTCTGCTGAGCGTCGGCATTCCGCTGGAAAGCGGCGGCACGCGTATGTTCTGGGCCATGCGCACCGGCAGCGAGCCGGTCGAGTTTGCGCTTTCTGCGGGTTCCCTCGGCCCCACTGTTCAGACCGTTCTCTACCCCGCCAACGAACTTGCATCCTTTGATAGCGAGCGCATCCTGTCGGACCTGACGCTGCCCGGGCATATCAAGCTGCTCTCGACCATTCTCTCCACGTGGCGCAGCGCGTTTCGCCTGTCGCGCAATCAGACTTTTGCAGCCCTCGTCCGTGACATCACGCTGGCGCTGACCCCGGAACCGCGCGATATCCAGAACTGTGGCCAGCCGGTTGCGGGGCATCATCTACTGGAAACCGCCGTTGACCCGATGCTGGGCGAAATTTCTGCCATCTATGGCGTCAGTAATGGAAGCGTCATCGTCATCCCGCCGCGCTTCACGGTCGGACAGCAATCACGCAAGGCGTGGCAACCCTGCCATCTTCTGGTCGAATCGCCACAGGATCTGCCATCATCCTTTCTGTTCGTCCTAACAGGACAAAAAGGTGTTGCGATCCGCAAACTCGCCGATGGCCCGTCAGAGCCGATGGATTTCGGCAAATGGTGGTCCAAATGGCAAGGCAATGCCGATCTGCGCGAATTTCTGGTTGGCGAACTCGCCAAACTCGGCACAAGCGGCCCTGCGGTCGCCATCGATCTGCAAAGCCGTTCGCCTCTTCCGGTGCGCCAGATCACGCAATCCGCAAGCCATAACCCGGCAGCGGAAATCGATCTCGCGCTTGCACTGGATAACGGGCTGATCGTTGGCGGGTGGTATCACGATCCCTCCGCCATGCTGGGCGATATCGAATATCTGCCGGCCAATGGCAGTGCGATTTCGCTGAAAGCCCATTTCCACAAATTCCCCGGCAAGATCGCCAAGCGTGAAGATGCCCCGCAGGCCGATGTGACGGGTTTCGTCGCGTGGCTGCCTGCGGCCAAGCACCTTGGCCCACTTCTGCAACCGCGTTTCCAGATGCGGCTTACATCCGGTGCAACCGCGCCGCTTGTTCCTGCCCCGCAGCCATTCGAACCGGCGGAGCAGCGCAAGCGCATCTTGCGCGCCGTGCCGCCGCAACATGCCCGCCCGAAGGTGTTCGAGACCATTCTCGCCCCGGCCTTGACCGAAGTGGAAAAGAAGCTCGGCGCAACCGTGCGCATTTCGGAGGTCAAGGATTTCGGCACGATACCCGCCAATCCGGTCGCCTCAATCGTCATTCCGCTTTATCGCAATCTCGATTTTCTGCGCTTCCAGTTTTCGGCCATGGCGACCGATCCATGGATCGTCCGCAATGCCGAACTGATTTTCGTTCTCGATTCGCCGGAAATACACGACGACACCGAGCATATGCTGGGCGGCCTGCATATATTGCACGATCTGCCGTTTCGCCTTGTCATCATGAACCGCAATGGCGGTTATGCCCGCGCCTGCAATGCCGGTGCAAGCGTAGCAACGGGCACCGCCATTGTGATGCTGAATTCTGATGTCGTGCCGGAAAAGCACGGCTGGCTGCAACAGCTTCTGCAACCGCTCTTCGATAACAAGCGGCTTGGAGCTATCGGCCCTCGCCTGCTGTTCGAAGACGGCTCGCTCCAGCATGCGGGCCTCTATTTCGCTCGTGACCGCCACGGCGTCTGGCTCAACCATCATTATTACAAGGGCATGCCCGGCAGCTATGCTCCTGCCCTTGTGGGACGCGATGTGCCCGGCGTTACTGGTGCCTGCCTTATAACCCGCAAGGATATCTTGGATCTCGTCGGCGGATATACTGAAGACTATGTGATCGGCGACTATGAAGACAGCGATCTTTGCCTGAAAATCCGCCAGCTCGGCTTTCAGGTCTACTACGACCCTGCCGTGGCGCTCTACCATTTCGAGCGGCGCTCGATCCGCCGCAGCGCCGATTATATGCGTGGTCTCGCCAGCCAATATAATTCCTGGCTGCATACCCAGCGCTGGGATGAAGACATCACCGACCTGATGGCTCCGCCTGAAGACGAAGCGCAGACCGCGCCGTCGGCCAATGTGATCGATGCCAAATATGAAAGGAGCGTCGCTTGACCGACGTGGTAGCGCTGAAACAGCCTGAAACCAAACTTCCAATCCCCGAAGAACAGATCGGCTGGCTGACACGCGCCGTCTTGAAGAACCGCTTCCTGCCCTCTCCCGACCCCAACAGCGTGTTTGTCGGCGACGGCGATTTCCGGGCTGTCGGTGCCGAGTTTCTCGGACATTTCATCCGCAAAGGTGGCCTCAGGCCCGACGCGCGCGTTCTCGATATCGGTTCGGGCATCGGGCGCATGGCGGTGCCACTGACGCAATATCTCGACCCAGCCAAAGGTCGTTATGCGGGCATCGACCCGGTTGCGGGCGGGACAAGCTGGTGTCGCCAGCATATCAGCGCGCTTTATCCGAACTTTCAGTTCCAACATATCGACATTGCCCATGCGCTCTATAATCCGCGTGGCGCTGTCGATGGCCTTCACCTCGTTCTGCCGTTTCCCGACAAGAGCGTCGATTTCGTCATCATGACATCGGTGGTGACACATCTCGACGCTGACGAAGTCAAAGTCTATCTGCGGGAGATCGCGCGCGTGCTGGCGCCCGGCGGCAAATTGTTCATGACGGCGTTTGTCGTGGATGATATTGCCGCGCGCGATCGCCATGGCAAACGCGATCCGCGCCTCAGTTTCGAACGCAGCGGTGCGGGGCCCTGCTGGTATGTGCCGGAACTTCCGCCGCTTGCCGCCGTCGGCTTTGAGAACGGCTTTATGGATCGCGCCCTTGCAGGTGTCGGCCTGTCGCTGGAACTGAAATCCTTCGGTCACTGGCGCGGGATCGCATCCGACCATTATCAGGACCTCTTCATCGCAACACGCGGAGGCGCTGCCTGATGGCCGAACGCATGCTCGTTGCTGCCCATAATCACCCCTCGCTGCATCCCGGCGGGACGGAAATCTTCGCGCATGACCTGTTCCGCGCCTATCAGCGCGCCGGTTGCGAAGCATTGTTTCTGGGAGCCACCAACAAGATTCACCGTCAGGAACGCCCGGGAACCAGCTTTCAGAGCATAGGTAACGGCGGCGATGAAATCCTGCTCTGGTCGGGTCATTTTGACCGTTTCAACCTGAGCCAGGTCGATCTCTACGGCATCGTGCCGGACATTGTGGAACTGCTGAAGGATTTTCGCCCGGATGTGGTGCATCTTCACCATCTGTTGCTGCTGGGCGCAGAATTTCCGCATATCGTCCGCCGCACATTGCCGGATTGCCGTATCGTCCTGACATTGCACGACTATTACCCGATCTGTCACCATGACGGGCTGATGGTGCGTACGACCGGCAAGGAACTCTGCTACGGCGCCAGCCCGGATCGCTGTCATGCCTGTTTCAAGGACATAGCGCTCGACAAATTCGTACTGCGCGAGCGCCATATCAAATCATTGTTGAGCGCTGTCGACGCCTTCGTGTCTCCCAGCGAATTCCTGAAACAGCGTTATGTTGACTGGGGCCTGTCGGAAGAGCTGATCAGCGTCATTCCCAACGGCCAGCCGGAGCGCCCTGCTATCGACACCCCGCGCCGCGCAAGAACCAAGCCTGTCTTCGGCTATTTCGGCAATCTGAACCCATGGAAGGGCGCGACGGTTCTGCTCCGGGCAGCGCAGCAACTCATCAATGAAGGTTTCGATTTCGAATTGCGCGTGCATGGTGCGGCACCCTTTCAAAGCGAGAGCTTTGTCAGCGAGATCGACCAGCTTTTCTCTGACACGGCCCCCTTCGTGCAACGGCGTGGCGCCTATCGGCGTGAAGATATCGCGCAGCTTATCCGCACCGTCGATTGCGCCATCATGCCGTCGATCTGGTGGGAAAATGCGCCCCTCGTCATTCAGGAAGCGCAGGGACAGGATTGCCCGGTCATCTGCTCCAATATCGGCGGCATGGCTGAAATGATTACGGACGGCGTGAACGGACTGACCGTTCCGCCCAATGATCCGCAGGCGCTGGCGGAAGCCATGCGTCGTATGGCGGAAAACCCGGAGCTGCGTCAGTCGCTGAGCCGCAATGCACGCCATCCGGACACTATCGACACGACGGCATCGCGCTATCTCGATCTGATCGGAACACTGCGAACGACCCGTGTCGAGGCAGCATAAGAGGTACACTATGAACATCGCGACCAAAGTTCCAGCCGAAGGGGCAGCAAATCCGGCAGCAGCACAGACTGCATCTGCCGCACCTCAGAGGACAGAAGCCATGAAAGGACGCGTTGACGCCATCGAGGAAGGCCGCCTTTACGGCTGGGCGTTTGATCCCGGAGCGCCCACGGAACGGCTTTTGATCCGCGTTCTTCTTGATGACAAACCCATCGCGGAAGCACCGGCGGACAAGGAACGTCCCGACCTGAAGCGCAACGGCATCGGCGACGGCCTGCATGCTTTCGAAGTGATGCTGCCGCAATTCGCGGCTGCCCGCGCCGGTGAACTTGTTGTCGTCGCAGCCAATGCGGCAGGCAATGAGCAGAAACTGCGTGTGCCGAAGCCCGACGAACAGGCCGCCGAAGCGCTAATTGCAGCGCCGATGACGCGCATTCTCGACAAGCTCGACATGCTGATGGCCGCGCAACGCCAATTGCAGGTCAACCAGCGTTCACTGCAACGCGTAGCCCCGGTGCTCGATAGTTCGGGCAACGCTGCGCCTGCCGAAATGGCGGACATAGCCACATCCGTCGACGGATTGCGCACCGATCTGCATCAACGCATGACCGAGCTCGACGTGCACATCATGCGCATGGATGGTGTGGTCGCTGGGCTCGAAAAGCGCATTGACGACGTGCGCAAACGCGCCGGTGGCGACGTGAAGCTGCTATTCATGCTGATGTATGTGATGGCGGGCTTCGTCGCGGGTGCTATCCTGACGCTTTTCGTGATGCGCTGAGGGGAAACCCATGACGCAAGACGAACGACCCGCCACGCAGCAACCGGCAGTAAAACCTGCCCGACCATCGGAACGCCCGCCCATGATGATGGAAGGCGAGATGGTTGTCGGCTGTGTGATCGAGGATACGCTTCTGCTCGTGCTTGGGATCGGCAATGCGACCGGCGATCAGGTCACTGCCTTTCTGAATGGCGATCCGGCATTGAGCGTCAAGGTGAACATCGTCATCTGGCCGCTGAAGGAGCCGTCGCCCGCCGGAACCCATGGATTCGTCGCGATTGTGCCGACCGGCATTTTGCGCCGGGGCATCTTGAAGACGATCATGTTCCAGCACAAGGCGAAGGTCGCGCGTTACAATTTCGCCTCGCGCGCAGCACCTGTGGCCGATTTCGTCGCCATGATCGGCGATCTGGCCGGGCCGAGCCTGCCAACGGTCATCGATGAACTGGTGGAAGGGCTGATCTCCGGTCCTATCGGACGCAAGAAACTTGCCGCCATCACCGTTCTTTTGCAGGTGGGTGCGCGCTCCGATGGCTGTATCGAGCTGATTGGCGGCAGCGATGAAGGCGAGATTTTCGTTCAGGGCTGGGCGCAGGATTTGACGCCCGCCGTCACACGACTGCTCATCAGCGGCAAAAACTCTTCACTGGCGGAATGTTCGATCAGCGTTTTCGCGCGCCCCGATCTCAACGATCAGGCGTCGGGCTTTGCCGGATTGCTGCTTGCCAATGAGCCGGTAGAGCCCAACGACATTGAACGGCTGTTGTTTCGCGGGCGGCGCGGCTGGCGCTTCACGGAAGTCTATGATCGCAGGCTGCTGGCGGGATCGCGCGAGACGCCAAGCCATATTCGCGCCATCCTGCCGCGTGTGCGCAGTTCGACGGATATTTTGCTCCGGCTGCGCTCCGCCGCCAACCGCTTTGACGGCGGCGAGACCGTTTCCGGCCTGCCTTTCCCGGTGCGGCTTGGCATCGACAATGTGTTCCGTGTTGAGGGCAGCGGCATACTGGTTTCCGGCTGGCTACTCGACCCCGACAGCCATGTGGAAAGCGTCAAGCTGCGCCGCCATCGCGGCGAGATACAGATCGACGGCACATGGACCCGTTATGACCGGCCTGACGTCACCCGCGAATTCGACAACCAGCCGCCCTTCAATGCCGGTCTCGACCCGAACCGCCATGCGCATGGTTTCGTGGCCTTTGCACCTGAACTCGC
This sequence comes from Brucella sp. NBRC 113783, assembly GCF_040372265.1. NCBI lineage: Bacteria > Pseudomonadati > Pseudomonadota > Alphaproteobacteria > Hyphomicrobiales > Brucellaceae > Brucella > Brucella sp. NBRC 113783. The sequence continues at coordinate 64,196 of NZ_BAABRX010000007.1, forward strand.
GGGCGATAGCACATCACCCTTCTATATCGAGCTTGCCATCAGCGATGGACGCCGCGCCTTTCATCCGCTGACGCCGACCCGTGTCACATCACGCGATGCGATTGTCCGGCAGATACGCGCGACGGACCCGAATGCCTGGGCGCTGCGCCACATTGTCGATCAGCAGCTTGTTCCGCTGCTCAGCGGCGTCAGCCGCCCGGCGCCAGAAGTGTTTGGCGTGGTCGATCTCGGCCCGTTCGAAGACGCGGTCAATCACGCCGCCAATCTGGCGATCATCATCGGCGTCGATGAACGAGTAGAAGAGATCGAGCCTTTGCTGGCCCTGCTCGCACTCGATCCCGAAACCCGCATCGCGCCGATTGTCATTTCGGCGGCGACGGAAATCATCGACCGCATCGGCGTGCAGGTTCGAAGGCTCGCCGACTTCTATCGTCTGTGCATCCGCCTTGTTTCTGCCAGCGGCTCGGAAGACCTCTACGATGCGCTGGAAGTGGGCGCGCGCGCCGTTACAACCGACAAGGTGGTCTTTTTGGCAGGTTCGCTGTTGCCGCGACGCGCAGGCTGGTTGAACAAGCTCGTCACGGCCTATGACGCGCATCACGACTGCGTACTGTCGCCGACACTCGTTTACGAAGACGATTCCATCCGCTGGGCCGGAACCTGGGTTGCCGGCCCGCAATCGGATCGCGCCCTCATCAGCCGTTATGCCGGTTATCCGATGGATTCCGTTTCCGGCATGTCTCTTACCGAAGTCGCCACCGCGACCTTCGAATGCTGCATCCTGCCCCGTGATGCGTTGTTTTCGGTCGGCGGATTCACGCGCGGCTATCTCGGCACGCATGAAAAAGGCCTCGACCTTGGCTTGAAACTCAAACAATCCGGCCTGCGCTCCTATTGGCTGCCATCAGCGCAAATGCTTGGCTCCGACGATGTGTCTGTCACCGACCGGGCATCAACCATCGCATTGATCGAGCGGATCGACCGTCAGGTCTTTGATGCGCGCTGGTCGACTATTCTTGCTGGCAGGCGCAGCGCACCGATTGAGGAACCCGCATGAGCGACAAACTCCGCGTTCTGGTTATATCGCACGCCCACCCGTCGATTTCCCTCGGCGGCGGTGAAATCGCATCTTATAATTTGCACAAGGGCCTGAACGCCATTCCCGGCGTGCAGTCGGTCTATTTAGCCCGCGCCGGGCACCCGATTCCGCGTCATGGCACGACGGCATTGATGAGCATGCGCCGCGCCAGCGACGAAATCCTGTTTCATGCCGACGAATACGATCACTTCTACCTGTCGAACAAGAACACGGACGAAATCCGTCGCGATCTGCTGCGTTTCGTGCGCGATTTCGATCCGGATATCGTGCATTTCCATCATGTGATGGGACTCGGACTGGAAACGCTTTACGCAATCCGCGAGGCCTTGCCGGATCGCATTATTCTGGTCACGTTCCATGAATTCCTGTCGATCTGCAACAATGACGGCCAGATGGTCAAAGCCGGAACCTCGAAGCTTTGCAACGAGGCCTCGCCCATCGATTGCCACGCCTGCTTTCCGCAGGTTCCGCCAGCGCGGTTTCTCAAGCGCGAGCGCTTTGTGCGCGGGATGCTGGAACTGGCCGATGCCTTCATTTCGCCAAGCCAGTTTCTGGCAAACCGCTATCATGAATGGGGGCTGAGCCCCGACAAGATGGCCGTCATCGAAAATGGGATCGCCATCCGCGAAGTTACGCCGCCACGCGAACTGACCGGCCCGAACCCGCGCCGCAGCAGCTTCGCCTTTTTCGGCCAGATCAATCCGTTCAAAGGCATAGATGTGCTGGTTGATGCGGTATCGCGTGTGCCGGAACAGGTGTGGGGCGAAGATTCCCGCCTGATGATTTTCGGCGGCAATCTGGAAAAGCAGCCGCCCGCCTTTCAGGAGCGCATGCAGAAACTGATCGAAGAGGCTGGTCCCCGCGTGCGCTTTTATGGTGCTTACCAGAATTCGGAAATGCCGCGTCTCATGCAATCGGTCGATTGGGTGGTGATGCCGTCGATCTGGTGGGAAAATTCACCCATCGTTATTCAGGAAGCCTTGCATCATCGTCGCCCGGTGATCTGCTCCGACATTGGCGGCATGGCCGAGAAAATCCGCGACGGTGAAGACGGTCTGCATTTCCGCGTCCGCAGCGCTGAAGATCTGGCTGACCGTTTCACGGAAGTTCTAAGCGAGCCGAGCATATGGGATCGACTTCACAATTCCATCCGTCGTCCTGTACACTATGTGGATTGCGCCAAGGAACATCTCGACCTTTATAACCGATTGCGCGAGGCGAAGCCTCGCAAACCGAAGCCGACAGTGAGTGAAACTGTCCTCTCTCAGGCAAGCTGAGCCTGGCTCGTCTGAACTTAAACTCAACTAAAGGAAAACCGAATGGCCCGTGCCCCCCGCGCCCTCGTGATGATTCCCGCTGGAGAAGTGTATGACCACGACAATGTGCGCTGGTATCGTCACACCGACGTGCAGGGCAGCATCAACCACTATCACAATATCGGCGATGCTTTCGTGTTCGAGTCATCGCTCAAGCTGATGAATTATGAAAAGGCGTCCGAGCTTCCCATAACCGCTTATTCGCCGGAAAAGATCGACCAACTGCGCGAGGAATATGACTATGTCATCCTGCGCGGGTCGAACTATGTCAACAAGGACATGAACTGGCGCGAGAGTATCGCCGTCCTGCAACGGTTGAAACTGCCCGTCATCGCTTTTGGCATTGGCGCGCAGGCCCCCTCCAAGGGTGCGCTGGAACTTTCCGAAGAAACCAAGGCCGTGCTACGCATCATCGCGGATTCGACCGTTTCCATCGGCGTTCGCGGCGCTTATACGGCGCAGGTCCTGAACGATATCGGCATTCGCAATGTGCGCATCATCGGTTGCCCCACGGCCTTCCGCCGCAACAACCAGCATTTGCGCATCAAGCTGCCGCCGCTCGACAGCGTGCAAAAGGTTGGCGTCACTGTACGCCGCGAGGTTTCACCTGCCTATGCACAGGACATTGAGCAATATCTCACCCGCCACCGTGATCTCATCAAGACAATGGCGCGGCGCTTCGACGTTACCCTCATGGCGCAAGGCGAGATTGACGAGAAAAAGATGGTATTCGGCACGCCCGAGCAGAAGGAAGAGGCCATCGCCGCACTGAAAGGCCATCGCTGGACCGCCGACTGGTATTTCGATGATGAAATCGAAAACCTCTACCGGAACAAGATGTTCTATTCCGATGTTGTGGCCGACTATGAGAACCTCGTGCGTCAGCAGCAGCTTGTGCTTGGTTATCGCCTGCACGGAAACCTGATGGCGCTCGCCAATGGCGTGCCGTCTGTCTATTTCACCTATGACAGCCGTACCGCCGAATTTGCCGAGACCTACAAGATTCCGAGCTATGACGTGTTCAGCGACAAGCCGTTCCGTCTGGAAGACTATTGGGATCAGTCGCTATTCGACAAATACAACCGCGCATGGTTTGAGACCTATGCGGAGATGAAGCAGTTTCTCGATGAAAACGGCATCGACAACAAGATGACCGATACCGGCTTGCCGGTGGAAACGCTCAAAGTCGCCTGATCTTTCTGCGACCTTATTTCGAGCGTCTTGCCTTCGCCGCTGCTGGTTTGGGACTGTCGGCGGCAATGGGCTTGTCCTTCTGTTCTTCGGCCAGCAGCGACCATGCGGCAATAAACATGGCGGCGATCAACGGCCCGATGACAAAGCCGTTAATGCCGACCAGTGAAATGCCGCCAACCGTCGAGATCAGCACCACATAGTCCGGCATGCGCGTGCCCTTGCCGACCAGCGGTGGGCGCAGCAGATTATCCACGAGACCGATAACCAGCGTTCCGATCAGGACCAGAATGACGCCTTTGCCCCAGTCGCCGCTGACGAAGAACCATACGGCGGCAGGCACCCAGACGAGAGCTGCGCCAACCGCTGGTAGCATGGAAAAGAAGGTCATCATCACGCCCCACAGCAGGGCGGCTTCGATGCCCAGCAGCCAGAAAGCGACGCCGCCGATCAAACCCTGAATGATCGCGATGATGATATTGCCTTTGACCGTCGCACGGATAACAGCGGTGAATTTCTCCAAAAACTGGCGCGTGTAGTCATCGCTCAGCGGGATTGCCTGCCGGATTCTGCGTCCAAGATCCGCACCGTCGCGAAACAGGAAGAACAGCAGATAGAGCATGATGCCGAAGCCGATAAAAAATTGCAGCGTGTTCTGGCCAAAGCTGACCAGACGCCCAGCGAATAGCTGGCTGCCTTGTAGGATCGTCGATGAAATTCGCGAGCGCCATTCGGCGAAACTGCCAAGCTCAAAGCGCTTGAGCCAGTCTTCCAGCGAATCCGGCAGTACGGAAAGAATGCTGGTGATATAGCTGTTCAGGTCAAATTCCCGGCTGCTCAGTCGTTGGTAAAGCGAGTTTCCTTCCTGCACCAGCGAGCTGAAAATGATCAGCATTGGAATGATGACCAGACAGATACACATCAGCACCGACATGAAAGCCGCTAGATTGCGCCGTCCGCGCAGAACCCGCACGAGATATTGCTGAACCGGATAGAAGATAACGGCGAGAATGACCGCCCACAGGACTGCGGTGTAATAAGGGATGAGCAGCCAGGCGAAGGCGATCGTGACGAGCGCCAGTAGAATATAGAAGCTTACGCGCTGGACGGACATATTCACTCACCGACATTGTCTTGGGAGTAAACCCTGCCCAAAATCCGCTTTTTATTCAATAGGGTATTTCCGGCGGGGACTCGGAGACGCCAGCCGAAATGTCAAGCTGCGGCCCGGATGGAAACCGGGGCAGTTTGGGGCAGAACGCGCGCAATGGCACTGAGAAGGTCGCTTTTCGACACGACGCCGACCACAAACCTGTTCTCGTCCACGATCACCGCCACATGCGTCAGACCATCGGTCAGGACCGGAAGCAGGCCCATTGCCGCATCGTCCGGGGCAGCCGTGATCGCCGGGACCACATGATCCTTGAGGCTTTCACCGGGCTGAACCAGCTCACGCAGGCCCACCATGCCAGTCAGTCGCCCATCCGCGCCCGTCACCGGCAAGGTCAGGATGCGATGGCGCAGAAGAAGATGACGGGCCTGATCGGCGGTATCGTTTTCCCCAATGCTGATGACGTCACGAGACATGATATCGGCGCAGGTCAGATCGCCATGCGCGCGGATCGATGCCTGCAACTCAACCTGCCGCAGCAACCGGCCAAGATCGTTGCGATCAATGTCGAAACTTTCGTCCAGTGTGTTCAGCGCTTCATCGATATCCTCTTCGCGGATGCCTGCCCGCACGGAAGGGGGCAAGTCCTTGGTCGCGTGCATGCTCACCGGGGCAGCCGCCACATTATGCGGATATTTGCGCCGGGAAAGCTTGTGAAACAGGATGCCCAGCCCCACCAGCAGACATGAATTGAAGCCGACCGGCACAAGCGGGAACCACAGTCCCCAGCTGGCGACCGCCTGACCACCCAGCACAGCCGTCAGCGCAGCAGCGCCGCCGGGCGGATGCAGGCTGCGGGTGACCGACATGGCTGCGATTGCCAGCGAAACGCCAAGACCGATGGCGAGCGCCGGATCGCTGACATACTGGGCCACAATCACACCCACTAGCGCCGAAATCGTATTGCCGCCGATGATCGACCATGGCTGCGCAAGCGGACTGTTCGGCACGGCGAACAGCAGCACCGCCGAAGCGCCGATGGGTGCAACGATCAGCGGCAGATATGGCCCCTTACCCAACAAAAGCCCCGAGACGAAACCGGTGAGAGCAATGCCCACCAGCGCACCGACACAGGCAATGGCGCGTTCGCGCAGCGTTGCGCCAGCAAGCATCGGATTAAACATCCGGAATCGCCACCAAGGCGCTCCGTTATGGTCAGGAGGATTATGTCGTGTCATGTCACACTACAGCCAGAGGCGGCCTGTCTATTCCGAGCTTTCCCGGGAACTGCAACAGATCCCGCAATTCATGGAGCGTGAGTATCCTGTCTCCGGTATATGCGAACAAGAAAGCAAATCCGCATGTCTCGGATGAGAAAAGAAAATTCTTCCGCTATTGAAAGCTTAATAAGAAAATCGGCCTCACCAGCATTTCCGCTCCCAATAGCATAAGCCCGACAAGAAACCAGAGGCGAAACCGTTCTGGACTTATTTTATGGCGGAAAAGCTGCCCAAGCCCCATGCCAGCCAGCGCAGGCAGGACAGCTGCGAGCGAAATCAGAAGGATATCGCCGCTATAGGCCTGATGTGAGGAGAGCCCGATCGCCAGCGCAATCGTCGATACCGTGAAGGACAATCCCAGCGCCTGCACGAGATCGTCTTTCTTCAAGCCCAGTGCCTGAAGATAGGGAACGGCTGGAATCACAAACACACCGGTCGCACCGGCAATCAGGCCGGTCAATAAACCGATCAGCGGAGACAGCCAGACTTCATGCCGCCGCGATACCTGCCACTGTCGGGCGAAAAGGGTGTATCCGGCATAAATGACCAGACTTGCGCCGAGCAGCGACGCCGTCAGGATCGTTTCACCGCCCACCAGCAGGAAGGAGCCGATCCACGTTCCAGCGATGATTGCGACCATCATCGCCCACAGGCGCAGAGCCAGCGCACGAAAACTTGGCCCGGCCAGCAGCTGCCAAACATTGGTAATGAATGACGGAACAATCAGCAGGCTCGCGGCAGTGAGCGGCGAGATCAACGCCCCCAATACACCCATGGCGACAGTCGGCAACCCCATGCCGGTCAGGCCTTTGACGAAGCCTGCGCCGAGGAAAGTAAGCGTAATCGTGACGAGAAGTGCGACGGATTGGGTCATGCTTCCGCTATAGAGAATTCCCCATTTTGCGAAATGCGGAAGTTCCATATTCTGCCTTCGGCTTTACCGAAGGCAGAATATAAGCGATAAATATGCATGCGTTTTGACCTCACAGACCTTCGCCTTTTCATCGCCGTTGCCGACGCCGGAAGTATTACGCATGGCGCAACGGAAGTGGGGCTCGCCCTGCCCTCGGCCAGCGAACGCCTGCGTGACATGGAAGCCATTGGCGAGGTCAAGCTTCTCGAACGCGGCAGACGCGGCGTCACCCTCACTGCGGCGGGTGAAGCGCTTGCCCATCATGCGCGCCTCGTGCTGCGCCAGATGACCGACATGCATGCGGACCTCATCACCCATGCCAAAGGCATGCGCTCAACCGTGCGCGTGGCAGCCAACACAGCCGCTGTGACCGAATATCTTCCCATGCGGCTCGCGCAGTTCATGGCAGACAATCCACAGATCGACGTCGAACTGAAAGAACGGCAGAGCGCGGAAATCGCAAGGTCCGTTGCGAGCGGCTTTGTCGAGATCGGCATATTGTCCAACGCGGTCGATACCGGTGGTCTGGTTCTCATCCCCTTCACCATCGACCGGCTGGTTCTCATCACCGGGCAGCAGCACTCCCTTGCCGCCAGAAAATCGACGTGTCTTGCCGATGTCCTGCATGAACCGTTCATTGGCCTCTATTCCGGCGCGCTCTACGATCACATCGAAGCGCATGCGGCACGCCTTGGCGTCAAGCTGAAGATGCGCACGCGACTGCGCACATTCGAGAGCATTTGCCCCATGGTCGCCGCTGGCGTCGGCCTGGCGATCATCCCGGAACTGGTCGCTCATCGCATGATGACAACGACGAGCATCGTGCCGATTGCGCTGACGGACACTTGGGCCACACGGCATTTGTCGCTTTGCATACGCGCGCCGGACGAACTGACATCATCAGCCCGCGCGCTGATCGAACATCTTTCGGCAGAAACTCTGGTAGCGCTTCCCACGATTCAATCTTAACCGGAACGCTCTAGAAAACTTGCGGAGGCCCATCCTCTTGTCTATCACACGGCATCGAAGAACATGTTGTTTGGAAGCCGATGGCCACGCAGGACGAAGCAATCATCAGAACGGTTGGCGTTTCCGTCAGTTTTGACGGCGCGATGGCTCTGAATTCGGTCGATGCCTCGGTTCAATCCGGGCGGATAACGGTCATTTGCGGGGCCAATGGTTCGGGCAAAAGCACACTGTTGCGCAGCATGGCGCGGCTTCAGACGCCAACGAGCGGACAGGTTCTGTTTGACAGTGAAGACATCAACCGCATGAAACGGATTGATCTGGCCCGCAAGATCGCCGTGCTGGGGCAGATGCCGGAAATTCCCGCTGGCCTGACCGTCGAAGAACTGGTCGAAAACGGACGTCACCCGCATCGAGGTCTGTTTTCCCGACTGGGCAATCATGACCGAAAGGCAATCGAACGCGCCATCACGCAAACCGGCCTGCAAGCCCTGCGTCATCGTCAGGTGGCTTCGCTATCTGGCGGCGAACGTCAGCGCGCATGGGTTGCGCTGGCGCTGGCGCAGGAACCATCCGCCCTGTTTCTCGATGAGCCGACGAATTTTCTCGATATCCGCCATCAGGCCGAGTTGCTGACATTGCTCAAGCAATTGAACCGCGATCATGGGCTGACCATCGTTGCTGTTCTGCACGACCTCAATCAGGTGCTGGAACTGGCCGACGACGTTATCCTGATGCGTAAAGGCCGCTTGATGGCTTCTGGCTCTCCTGAAGAGGTATTCACAACGGAACGCCTCCGAGAAGCTTTCGATTTCGATATCGAAGTGACCGCGCACCCGGTTCTGCCGATCCCTTTCTGCATGCCACGCTGGGTCAACCATGTATACAACAAGCCATCTGCCGGAAATCAGCAGAACGAGCGGAGCGCGGAATGACCGCGCAGCCTCTGATCACAAGCCAAACTCAACCGGCAGGTTTCACAATTGGAATTGTCGTTCTGGCAATCCTGCTGCTGATCGCGCTGACGGCCGCCGAACTCGTCATCGGCAGTGGAAATGTCGCGCTACAGGACGTTTTGCAGTCGCCGTCGCGGCCGCAAACGCTGGCGCAGATTATCATCGAAACCATTCGCCTGCCCCGCGCAATCGCTGCCATATTGGTCGGCGCAGCGCTTGCCGCCGCTGGCACGGTGATGCAGACCATTTTGCGCAACCCGCTTGCCGCGCCAGACATTCTGGCTGTCACCAGCGGCGCGCAACTGGCCCTGGTTGTTTCCAGTCTGCTGCTTCCATTTGCCTTTCCGGGCTTCCTCGCCACGATCATCGGCGGCGCACTGGGCGGAACATTATGCCTGCTGGTCGGCGGCGGTTTGCGCGCCCAAGCGGTTCGGCTGGCACTGGCGGGCGTGGCGGTATCCCTCGCCTTCTCGGCGCTTTCTTCCGCCATCATATTGATTGCAGATGATCGCGCGTCCGGCATCATCCTGTGGTCTTCCGGCATGCTGGAACAAACAGGCTGGGCTAAAGTTGCACCGCTCGCCCCCTTTATTGTCGGAGCCATCCTGCTGCTGGTCGCCCTTGCCCGCCAGTTCGACGTCATGGCGCTCGGCAGCGACATGGCGGCAAGCCTTGGGCTTGGCAAAGCGACTGCGCTGATCGGCCTTCTGGCCACAATCGTGCTATCAGGTGCTGCCGTTACCATTGCTGGGCCTATCGGTTTCATTGGTCTCGCAGTGCCCAATCTGCTCCGCGCCACTGGCATGGTTCGGCACAAAGCGCTTTTGCCCGCAGCCTGCCTGTGGGGAGCGGTTGCGCTGCTTTCAGCCGACATTGCCGCACAATGGCTGAGCAGCGCCGGCACCATCATCCCGACCGGAATCCTCGCTGCCTGTTTCGCAGCACCGGCGCTGATCTTCGTCTTGCGTCGTATGAAAGCGGAGGCACCCGCCCACAACGCGCAGATCCTCGGGAAAACCATATTCAAGCGACCGGTCGCACTTTATGAGAGCCTTGGCATGGTTCTGTTAGCAGCTCTTCTGGCCGGGCTTCTGTTCGGCGACGGCATCGCAGGACGCGACATTGACTGGCAGGCGATACAGGCACTGCGCGCGCCACGCGTGTTGGTGGCCATGGGCGCGGGCGCTTTGCTCGCAATGGCTGGATTGTTGTTGCAAGCCGTGACGCGCAACCCGCTTTCCGGCCCGGAAACTCTGGGCCTCGCACAAGGCGCAGTACTCGCAAGCCTCGTCGCACTGCTCGGCGGCATCATTCCGGGAAGCGCGCTTTTTGCGCTCTGCTCGGCAGGCGGCGCCTGTCTTGTGGTCTTGCTTCTAAGCCTGCTCGGCAAAAACCTGTCACCGACCCGCACGGCGCTGACCGGACTTGCAGTGGCAGCCAGCCTTTCAGCGTTGAGCACGATTGTGGTGATTGAGGCAAAGCTTCAGATTGCCGAAGCACTTGCCTGGCTCGCAGGCTCCACCCATGGGCGCAACTGGCAGGATGTGGCGGCGCTTGCCCCCTGGCTTCTGCTGATCGCTATCGCACTTGCATTCGCGAAACGCCTCGACATTCTGGCGCTCGGTCGCGATGCGGCGGAATCTCTTGGCGTGGATACGGCCATGACCCGCTTATGGCTACTACTACTGTCAGCCCTTTCTGTGGCAGGCGCGGTGTCCGCCGTGGGCGCAATTGGCTTCGTGGGATTGATCGCGCCGCATGCAGCGCGCCTTTGTTGCGGGGCGCGCTACCGACATCAGTTGCCAGTGACAGCGTTGATCGGCGCAATATTGACCGTTCTGGCTGATACGCTGGGCCGCGCGATCTTCGCTCCGCAGGAAATCCCGGCGGGCATCGTGACGGCCTTCATTGGTACGCCACTCTTCATTCTGCTGATGCGCAGACAATCGCGCTGATTGCCAATCTCACAATAAAACCTCGATGAGAAGCGCCGGATTCGAGGGAGAACCAACACTGCTCACCGAGTGAGGACGGCGCTAACCGTCCTGTTTGACGCATCCGCGAATTACCGAGCGGCCATCACACCAGCGATAAGACCGGTTGCCGCGGTAATCAGAAGATACTGATTATCGACCTTCACCCAACGCTGCCCCTTGCCCGGTGCACGAAGCCCATAACGCTTGTAATCCTTGACTTCGCTTTGACGCGAACCATTGAAGCGCTGCCCTTTAGACCAGCCCTTTGCGGACTGTTTCTTGTTCTGCACCTGGTGCACTGCTGGTTTGCGCTGCGGCTGGTTGTCACGAGCTTGCGCCAACGGCGCGCCAATGAACGAAAGAGCAATCGCCGCGAGTAGAATTTTCTTGAACATGTTATTCTCCTTTCGTGATGAACTCACGCTACCCAACCCGCTATGAACAATAAATGAATTAAAACGAGAATAATCATTAAATAAAATCAATGTTATTATTGATTTTTCAATTCCATATTATTTCTTATTATTTGTAATTTAATAGGTATAAACTTGATAAGTTAAATTATAAATTCAAACTATTTAAATGATTTTCTTATTATTGTATATTTAATAAAGTATAATATTCTATATATTGAGAACGATCGATCACGCCAAGCGCAGGCTTGGAAAGCCAAAACCGTCGCCGGTTTTGACGGCACCATCGAAAACAAAAAGGGAAATAATGGCGGAGGGGGTGGGATTCGAACCCACGGTACAGTCTCCTGCACGCCGGTTTTCAAGACCGGTGCCTTAAACCGCTCGGCCACCCCTCCAAGTGATTGTAATGTCTTCTTTTCCCTCAGCGGGAAAAGCAGCAAATCACCGATTTGCGAACCAATCACTCAACGGGTGACTTCTTAGCAGCTTTTATCGCCGCGTCAACTTGATCGCGACCGTTCTGTACGATCTCTCAGGGGAACCGCAACTTCGCCGGAAAACAAAAAAGGCCGGGGCGAAAACGCACCGACCTTCCTGATCCATCGCTTTCCTACCAGTGCCAGTACATCCGTGGTCAAAAGCATTAAACGATGGCGGCAATAGCGAGCAACAGACGCGTCCAGCGCTCTTAAGCTTTGCCGATGGGAGCGATATAGGTGGCCAATGTGTTCAAAACAAGTCCGTGCGGGAAAAAATAGCATCTGCGCCACATCATGCTGTCCATCCGGTCTGCATTTCGTCGTTTATCGGCAATTATTATTCAATTGACCAATTCCACCAAAATTATAACAGTTCTAGGGTTGCTCTCATCGTTGATGAGACATAAACTTGAGTTTAATTATCATCATAAAGGGAAGCCATGAGTCTGGAATCCGTAAAGGCATTTTTTGCTGACAAGGCGCCCGAAGTCGAAGTCATCGAATTGCCGACCAGCACCGCGACCGTAGCTCTGGCTGCAGAAGCGCACGGCGTGGAACCTGGCCAGATCGCAAAGACGCTTTCCTTCTCGACCAAGGACCAGACAATTCTTGTTGTCACACGCGGCGATGCGCGTATCGACAATCGCAAGTTCAAGGATCGCTTCGGCACCAAGCCGCGTATGCTGGACGCCGACACCGTACTGGCCGAAACCAGCCATCCAGTCGGCGGCGTGTGCCCCTTCGGCTTGCCGAGCGCGCTTCCCGTCTATTGCGATGTCTCGCTGAAAGCATTCGAGGAAGTGGTTCCGGCAGCGGGGGCAACCAACAGCGCGGTTCGTATTGCGCCTGACAGGATGGCCGCATTGGTAACCGCCGAGTGGATCGACGTTTGCCAGTGAAATGCAAGCCGGGCACAGGAGGGCTCGCAATCAGAAAAATACGACTCGTTTTTTCCACTTTAAATGTGGTGAAAGACCTCGTATATATTAAGAATGATTCTAAACTGGGCCATCAAGGAAATCCGGTTTCCATGAAAATGCCATGAGCTGAGAGTGTTCTCGGCGCGGCTTTGTGGAGTTCAACCGAAATTTCGGTCCAGATTTTGGAACCAGGATACAAAGAGCGAGGGCATTTTCCGACCTGACTTGGTCGGGTTTGAAAATGCTCTGGACGTGCTGAAAGGAACTGTCATGCGCCTTACTCGCCAGACGAATTATGCCGTTCGGATACTCATGTACTGTGCCGCGAATGAAGGCAAGCTGAGCCGCATTCCGGAAATTGCTCGCGCTTACAGCGTTTCGGAGCTTTTTCTTTTCAAGATTTTGCAGCCGCTCGTGGAAAACGGGCTGGTAGAAACCGTGCGCGGTCGCAATGGCGGCGTGCGCCTTGGCCGTGCGGCCAACGATATCAGCCTGTTCGATGTCGTGCGCGTCACCGAAGAAAATTTCGCCATGGCGGAATGTTTTGAAAACGATGCGACCGAGTGCCCACTGGTCGATAGCTGCGCCCTTAACTCAGCGCTGCGTGAAGCGCTGAACGCCTTCTTCGGCGTCTTGATGAAATACAGCATTTCAGACCTCGTAAAAGCCCGCCCGAATGTACGCGCCCTGCTCGGTCTCGATGAAATGGAAGAACAGCGCGTCGCGAGCTAATCCTGCGACAGCGTGAGAAGCAAAAGGTCCGGTGAAAACCGGACCTTTTTTAATGCGTTGAGGTTACTCAGCGGCGGCGCGATAGGCCGATTGCGGCAGCACGAAGGGCACACCACGCGCAGGCGGCACCCCTACCCGCAGCGCGCATTCATAAACCCGTTCCAGCCGTTCATCGGTCAGCGCCTCCTGCGGGGAGCCGATTGTGTCGAGCCTGCCCTGACACATCACCGCGATCCGGTCGGCGAACATGGCCGTCAGATTGAGATCGTGCAGAATGGCGATCACGCCGCCGCCTTCAGCGGCAAAATCCCGCGCGATCTCCATCACAACGATCTGGTGCCGGATATCGAGGCTCGAAATCGGCTCATCCAGAAAAAGATAACGCGCGGAGCCATCGACCACGGGCCTCCAGACCTGGCAAAGCACGCGGGCGAGTTGCACCCTTTGTTGCTCGCCGCCGGAAAGTTCCTGATAGAGCCTGCCGCCGAAGCCGCCAAGGTCCACCCGCTGCAAGGCGAGGTCGGGCAAGCCAGTTTCCAGATCGCGCGACAGGCCGCTATAGCCGCCTGTCAAACCAAGGCCGACGATCTCGCGTACCGTGAACGGAAAGGACAAGGCGCTCGCCTGCGGCAGCACCGCGCGACGCGCCGCCATTTCCCATGGCTTGATATCCTTAAATGACCGCCCGTCCAGAAAGGCACCGCCTGTAAAGGGCACATCGCCGGAAAGAGCGCGCAAAAGCGTCGTCTTGCCCGATCCGTTGGGACCGACGATTGCCGTCACCTCTCCAGCGCGCGCCGTAAAATCGATGTTCTCGATAATCGACTTGCCCGAGAGACGAACACTGAGTGCCTTGGTTTCAATCATGACAGTTTCACAGATCAAGAAGGCCGCGCTGGCGCAGCAATATCCAGAGGAAGAACGGCGCGCCGCACATGGCGGTGATGATGCCGATGGGCAATTCCGCCGGTGCAACGATGGTGCGGCTGACCGCATCGGCCAGCAACAGCAGTATGGCACCCAGCAGAGCCGACGCAGGCAGAAGATAGCGGTGATCCGGGCCGATGCTGAGACGCAGCATATGCGGCACCACGATACCGATAAAGCCAATGCCGCCCGCTACCGCCACGGTCGCGCCAGTGGCCGCAGCCACGGTAACGATGGCGACATTCTTGATGCGCTGCACCTGAATGCCGAGATGTCCGGCGGCGGCTTCGCCCAATGCCAGAGCGTTGAGACCGCGCGCCAGCATTGGCGCTGCAATCAGCACCACGGCGATAATGGGTCCGGCAGCGACGATCTTGCTCCAGGTCGCACCCGCAAGCGAACCAAGACCCCAGAAGGTCAGATCGCGCAACTGCCGGTCGTCGGCCATGTAGACCAGAACGCCGGTCGCAGCCCCCGCCAGCGCGCCAAGCGCGATGCCCGCCAAAAGCATGGTGGCAACAGAGGTGCGCCCGCGTCGGGTCGCAACCCGGTAGAGCAACAAGGTTGTGGCAAGGCCGCCGAAGAAGGCAGCCAATGGCAGCGCGTAGATGCCGAGAACGGCGATAACAGGCGCCAGAACGGTGCCGCCCAATACGATCATCGACACCGCACCAAGACTGGCGCCCGAGGCCACGCCCACCAGACCCGGATCGGCAAGCGGATTGCGGAACAGGCCCTGCATGACGGCACCAGACACGGCAAGCCCCGCACCGATCAACATGCCGAGGATAATGCGCGGCAGGCGGATTTCCATAATAATCAGATGATCACGCTGGAAGGTTTCCGCGCCCTCGCCGCCAGCAAACCCGCGCAGCAGCGTGAGAAGCGAAGCATCCGAAGCCCCTGCCGTGAGGCTGAACAAAGCTGTCAGGCAGAGGACAACCGCCAGCACGACCAGCACCATGCGCGCGCGTTGCGTGCGATCCCCGACCTTTGCGCTGTTTGAGCCGGCGTTCTTCCGACTGTCTCCGGCTCGATGACGCATGGTGAAGGGCTCTCCGCCTGCCACACGGCCTTGGCTGGTCATTTGCTTATTCCTCATGTCGGATGCGTGATCCGATTATTGCGCTGCTGGCGCACCATAGAGTTTTGCCGACAATTCACGAATGGCAGCACCGGTGCGCGGGCCAAAGCCCAGCAGATAAAGCGCGTCCATGGCGACGACATTTTTGTTGCGGCCCGCAGGTGTGCTTGCAATGGCCGGGTTCTTCAAAAGTTCATCCGGACCGACACCGTCACCACCGTTGTTCATCATCAAAACCATATCCGGTGCGGCCTTGCCGATGGCTTCATCGGTCAGCTGCTTGTAACCGGGATATCCAGTGATGACGTTCACACCCCCTGCAAGCTTGATCATGCCGTCAGCCGCCGTACCCGTTCCAGACGCCATCAGACGCCCACTAGCGCCGTTCAAAACGAACAGCACGCGCTTGCGTTGCTCATGCGCAGCGGCGGCCTTTTCAGCAGCCTGAAGATCGCTCGCAACGCTATCCGCCAGCGCCCTGGCTTTGTCTTCGAGGCCAAGCGCCTTGCCGACAGCTTCGATCTTCGCAATGACGCTTTTGCCGGTATAATCTTCCGGCACGATGACCATCGGCACCGAGGCCTTCTTCAAGACCTCCAGCGTGTCCTGCGGCCCGCTGCCCTGAATGAGCAAGATGCCGGTCGGGTTGACCGACAGCACCCCTTCGGGCGCCAGCTGGCGCATGTAGCCGACATCTGGCAGAGCCTTCGATTCCGCTGGATAGGTGCTGGTCTGGTCGCGTGCGACAAGCATCTTTTCCGCGCCAAGCGCGTAGATGATCTCCGTCAGCGGCCCGCCGACGGAAACAATGCGGGACGTATCGGCAAAACGCTCGACGGTATCGGCACCGGCAATGCCGGTTGCCAATGACCAAGCCAAAGCGGCGACAGCCCCAACGCGCATGAAACGTGCTGAAATGACAGACATGATGCGCGTCCTATGCAGCGGTCGACCGGGGAAGACGCGGCAGGTTTTCAGCAATCATGCGCCAGTCGGCCAATTCCGCCTCACCCTCGTGACGCTCACCGAAGAACTGCACGATCAGTTCGCCATTGGCGTCGTAAGCTTCCAGCGAAGTCACATGACCGTCCTTGGTCGGCTTGCGCACGACCCAGGCATCGGCAATGTGATCGAGACGCAGATGCATGTGGAAGGTCGGATCAAGCACATTGAGCCATGGGCCCATCATCTTGATCTCATGGATCGGGCCGGTATGGATCTGGATGCAGCCGCGATTGCCGACAAAGCACATGATCGGCAGCTGTTGCTGCACAGCGTGGTTCATCATCGCTTCCACGGATGAAAGATCAACACGCCAAGCGAAATCCTGTCCGGCAAGATGCATGGCCTGATGGCGGTCAACGCCAAAATCCTTCAGCAGCCCCATGAACTGATGCACATCGGTCAAAGCGCTCCAGCGCTCGCGGAAGGCATCGGTATCGACAAGCGCGACATTGGCATTTGCACCTTTCGGCGCAATCGCGGTCGTTTCGATAGAACCCGACTGATCATCAAGCAGAAGTTCGGTGACAAGCGCCTCATAGGCTTCAACATCGGATGCCGGGCGCAGGTGAATCTTGTGAACGGCCTCACCGGAGGCATCGAAGAATTGCAGGCTGCGGCGCAGTTCCTCGCCGTCCTTTTTGCGAACCGCAAAACCATGCACCCAATGCTTCGGGAAAATACGCAGATCAATCTGCTTGCCCAGCACGATCGACGCATGCGGGCCCCAAACGGCCTTTTCGAACGGTCCGATCTTTTCGTGCACGACACTTTCGTTGCGCGTCAGCGCCATCACTTCGCCAAGGGTCGATGCGCGCTTAAGCAATGTCTCGACATCCACGCGAATGCGGCGGGCCGAAATGGCGGCATCGTCGCCGAGGCCACAATGGGCAGCAACGAAATCAGCTTCTGAAATACCGAGGCTCTGCGCGAAATCGCGTTCACGCGCCTTCGGGTTGTCCGCCCGTGCCTGAAGAATCTGCTCTGGGGAGGGCTTGGAATGTTGCGTCATGTGTGTCGTGCCTACTTGTTCAAAATGAGCTTGCCTTGGCGGGTAATCTTGAGGCGATAGAGCGATCCGCCATGCTCTATCCCTACCTCGCGGGAGCCGTCGAAAAGTTCGCGGCTGCCATAAATTTTGATCTGCGCTTCTTTCAGGGTCGCGCGAATCGGCGGCGCGGTGCGCTCAACCGAACGCCCCGTTCGGTCGCCAGTATTGTCGCCTGCCGGACCGTCGATCATGCGATTGGCAGAACGGTCGGCGGCGTGCCCGCGGGGCAAACGCACTTGCATGTCGATATGAATACGCCTGTTCATTTTATCGCCCTGACGTTGACTTGAAAGCTCCGCTCGGAAGCCCCGTTTTCACAAAACCATATCCGCCTGTTCATCGCGAAATTGATTTGTTGACATCACTAGTCATGTTTACTAATCACTGCATTACTGGATTAATCGAGTCAAGTTTAAATCTCGCCCTTCCAGCGCAAGCCACGAAGAATTCGTCTTCGCCAGCCAGCAGAGCTGCCTCCATATTGGAAGCATTCTAAACAATTGAATTCTCAGGGCTTCCTGCCGTGTCTCAGGTCGGCGGGGGAGCACATTTGCGCAGAGGAAATACAGCAATGCGGGCGACTGGTGGGGTACACAAGCGTTCATTCCTGGCGAGCAGCGGGCTCGCAGTCATTCTTGTCGCGATGGCATCGCAGTCATGGGCGCAGGAGCAAAAAGCAGCCGAAGGCGAAAACGACGTCACGCTAAAGACGATCACCATCCGGGGCGATGGCGCCAGGGGTGATGCGACCTACAACACGCCCGCCGCCGTCAGCACTGTTTCCAGCGAAGAGCTTCGCCGCAACGGCGATGTGAAGCTGGACGATGTGCTACGCGACAAGCCGGGCGTCTTCACCCGCATGAACGGCTCCCAGCCGGGCGTGGCCGTCAATATTCGCGGCTTCGAAGGTTCTGGACGCGTCAACATGATGGTCGATGGCGTTCGTCAGAACTTCCGCTTCACCGGCCATGAGGCGCAGGGCTTCACCTATGTCGATCCGAACCTTCTCGCCGATATCGACATTTCGCGCGGCGCAGTGACCGGCACCGGCGGCGGCGGGCTCGCAGGCAGCGTCAATTTCCGCACGCTCGGCGTGGATGACATCGTCCGTCAGGGCCAGCAATATGGTGTTCTCGGACGCGCCTCGTGGGGCAGCAACGGCGTCGGTTTCTCTGAAATGCTGGCCGCCGGTGCGCGCGTCAATTCGATGGGCGTTGCCGCAGCCATCAGCCGCCGCGATTCCAACAATTACAAGAATGGCGATGGCGTTGAACAGCCGGATACCGGTCAGGAACTGACCTCCGGGCTCGTCAAAACCGAGTTCGGCTTCGGCGAAGATCACAAGCTGGCGCTTGGCGGTGTTTTTTACAACAACGATTTTGGTGCCAATTCCTACGATCAGAACGTCAAGAACAAGACGTTCACGGCGAATTACACCTACAATCCGTCGGATAACGACCTGATCGACCTGCATGTCAACGCTTACTACAATCGCCTCGACATGACCTATTACAACAGCCTGTCCACGGGCCTTCCGGGCAGCGCGACAGGCCGTGGCATCACCGACAAGGGCTATGGCTTCGATATTTCGAACACATCGCGCTTCAATGTCGGCGAAGTGGGCGTCAAGTGGAACTACGGCGTCGAATATTTCCGCGACAACATTTCGGGCGACAATTCCGGCGTCAATCCAGTCGACGGACGCAGCAGCAACGGCGCAGTCTTCTCCGAAACCACCTTCAGCTACGGCATTGTCGACCTGATCGCCGGCCTGCGCTACGACTTCTTCAACACTTCTGGCAGCGCCGATACCGGCCTTGCCAATTTCGGTGACGGCGGCCTCTACGACGTCGATATTTCCAAGCAGCGCCTCGATCCGAAAATCACGCTGGCGATCAACGCGACCGACTGGTTGCAGCCATACGTGACCTATTCCCAGAGCATGCGTTCGCCAACGCTGCAGGAAACCATGTTGGGCGGCAACCATCCCGGCTCGACAAGCGTCAGCTTCCTGCCGAATCCGACCCTATCGCCTGAAACCCAGAAGGGTTGGGAAATCGGCGTAAACCTCAAGAAAGACGATCTGTTTCTTGCTGGAGACTTGCTGCGTCTGAAGGCCGATTATTACGACATGGATGTCGAGGACTACATCACGTCCACGTTCAACCCGACCTATCGCAAGTACCAGTTCGTCAATGTCGACGGCACTTCGCAGGTGCGCGGCTTCGAACTCGAAGCGATGTATGACGCAGGCATGGCCTTCGGCGGCATTACATATACCCACTCGAAGTCGGAACTTCCGGCGCAGACCCCAGGTCTCGGTGCAGGTCAGTACATGCCGGATGATGTCTTCTCCGTCAGCGGCGGCGCACGCTTCCTCGAGCGCAAGCTGACGGTTGGCGGTCGCTACTCCTATGTTTCGGGCGGCGATACCGTCGGTTACACCGGCGTTACCCAGTCCGACAGCTATGGCCTCGTGGATGTGTTCGCCAATTACAAGTTCACCGAGAACGTCGATCTGACTTTGAAGGTCAATAACCTGTTCGACAAGAGCTATACGCCATTCCTGAGCACATCAGGCTCCGGTCAGGGTCGTACGTTCCTCGTGGCGACACAGTTCCAGTTCTGACCATGGCGGGCGCCTGATCGCCCGTTTTAACCGTCGCATCTGTGAAGACTGGCCCACCTTCTGACCGCGGCTGTGGCCTTCTGATCCCGAGATGCGACGCGGCGCGTGCGGCCTTGACCCCGCACGCGCCTGAAATTCGAATTCAGTTTTCTGGCCATGCCGGCCCGAAAACCCATATAGTCGATCTAAAGCCAGTCCAAACCTAATGGAAAAGGATGAGCCATGTTCATAGCCATGAATCGCTTCAAGGTGCGCGTCGGCAGCGAAGCCGATTTCGAAGCCGTCTGGAAAAACCGCGATTCCACGCTTTCCGATTTGCCGGGCTTTGAAACGTTCCACCTGCTGCGCGGCGCAACCAATGAGGAAGAAGGCTATACGCTCTATGCTTCCCATACGGTCTGGCGCAGCCGCGAAGACTTTGTCTTCTGGACCAAGTCGGAACAGTTCCGCGAAGCGCATCGCAATGCCGGAACCAACAAGCCTCTCTATCTCGGACCACCGCAGTTTGAAGGCTTCAGTGCCGTCGAAGGCGCCTAGTGGATTGAATTTGGCGTTTTAATCCCGGCTGACACATAAGCTGTTTCAAACGTCAAATTCGAAAAAGCCATCGGATTACGCTTCAAGCCATTGCCACGCCCACCTTTTCCACATGGGTGCGGCGAAATGGCACAGCCTCTATCGGCATCGCTTCAACGCCCTTCCCGATAGAGCATTTTAACAGACAATTAGTGTTTAAACATGGGTAGTTAACTCATATTTAGAATGATTCTAAGTTATTGTTTTTTAGAACATTTCAAAAACATAGAATTTGACAGATACCCCGCTCGCCAGCCATAACCTGACCTAGTTTGGCGAGTTTAACAGACCGTCGAAATAGACCTTTAATGTTCGGGCCTTTAACCCTTGCAATTGGAGGAACCATTGTCCGGTTCATCTTGGCCTTGCGCCACCAGTAAAATAACGCTGCGCGTTTCCAGCAGCGATCTTGAAGTAGAAGTACCGGGCAATCAGGTAAACTTCCTCCGTTTTTCGCATTCCGCGTCGGGTTTTTACTGCCAAAACGGCATGGGAGTATCCATCTCATGCTAGTTTGCAGCTGTAACGTCATCACAGATAAAGATATCGAAGCAGTTGTGATCGAACTTCTCGATCAGGACTGCTGGCAGCTTATCGTCCCCGGCACCGTCTATAATGCCATGTCCAAGCGCGGCCGCTGCTGCGGCTGCTTCCCAAACGTCGTAGAAACGATCATAAGGGTGACTGAAGAGTATCATCTTCGTCACAACCAAATGGACGAAAACGTTATCCAGTTCATGGATCGTGTACGTTCTCTACGCGACAAATTCGGGAGTTCATGGAATGAAAGGCGAACCAAAGGTCATCGAGCGGCTTAACGAGGCTCTGTTTCTCGAGCTCGGCGCCGTCAACCAGTATTGGCTGCACTACCGCCTGCTGAACGACTGGGGTTTCACGCGTCTTGCCAAGAAAGAGCGTGAAGAATCCATCGAAGAGATGCATCACGCTGACAAGATCATCGACCGCATCATCTTCCTCGAAGGTCACCCAAACCTGCAGACTCTCGCACCGCTGCGCATCGGCCAGAACGTCAAGGAAGTTCTGGAAGCCGATCTTGCCGGTGAATATGACGCTCGTGCTTCCTACAAGAAGTCGCGCGAAATCTGCGACGAACTCGGCGACTACGTTTCCAAGCAGCTTTTCGACGAGCTTCTGGCGGATGAAGAAGGTCATATCGACTTCCTCGAAACCCAGCTCGACCTGCTGTCCAAGATCGGTGAAGAACGCTACGGCCTGCTGAACGCTGCTCCCGCCGACGCTGCCGAATAAGCCTGTTTCACAGGATGTTATGAAACCGGGACCTCGAGTCCCGGTTTTTTTATTGCCTATAACAACCCGCCGCTTTTCGATGCTGCGGCCCTGGCTGCGGCAACACTACCCGGCATCCAAGCTTTACCTTGGCCCCTTGGTCGTGGTATTGCGCGCGCAATTTCCGAAATTTGCAAGGTTTCCCCCAATGAGCGCACCGCGCGTCAGTTTCGTTTCACTTGGCTGCCCGAAGGCGCTGGTTGATTCCGAACGCATCATCACCAGCCTCCGCTCGGAAGGCTATGAAATCTCCCGCAAGCATGACGGCGCCGATCTGGTGATCGTCAACACCTGCGGCTTTCTCGATTCTGCCCGCGATGAGTCGCTTGATGCCATCGGCCTCGCTCTCAACGAAAACGGCAAGGTGATCGTCACCGGCTGCCTCGGTGCCGAACCGGAGGTCATCCGCGAACGTCACCCGAATGTTCTCGCCATCACCGGCCCACAGGCCTATGAAAGCGTCATGAGTGCCGTGCACGAAGCTGCCCCGCCCGCGCATGATCCGTTCGTCGATCTGGTGCCGCCGCAGGGTGTGAAGCTCACGCCGCGCCATTATGCCTATCTGAAGATTTCCGAGGGCTGCTCGAACCGCTGCTCTTTCTGCATCATTCCGGCGCTGCGCGGCGATCTCGTCTCGCGCCCGATCGATCAGGTGCTGCGCGAGGCCGAGAAGCTGGTGAGCGCCGGGGTCAAGGAAATCCTTGTTATCTCTCAGGATACGAGCGCCTACGGCCTCGACATCAAGTATCAGGAAGCCATGTGGCAGGACCGTACGGTCCGCACAAAATTCCTCGACCTTTCGCGCGAACTGGGCGACATGGGCGTCTGGGTGCGCATGCACTATGTCTACCCCTACCCGCATGTCGACGAAGTCATTCCGCTGATGGCGGAGGGCAAAATTCTGCCTTACCTCGATATTCCGTTCCAGCATGCTTCGCCTGCGGTTCTGAAAAACATGCGCCGCCCAGCCCATCAGGAAAAGACCTCGCGCCGCATTCAGGCATGGCGTGAAACCTGCCCTGATCTGGCGGTACGCTCGACCTTTATCGTCGGCTATCCGGGTGAAACGGAAGAGGATTTCCAGCTGCTGCTCGACTGGCTCGACGAAGCCAAGATCGAACGCGCGGGCTGCTTCAAATATGAGCCGGTCAAGGGTGCAAAGGCCAATGATCTTGGTCTTGAGCAGGTGCCGGAAGAAATCAAGGAAGCCCGCTGGCATCGTTTCATGGCTAAGCAACAGCAGATATCCACCAATCTTCTCAAGAAGAAAGTCGGCAAGCGTCTGCCGGTCATTATTGACGAGGCAAACGGCACCGTTGCCAAGGGCCGCACCCGCTATGACGCACCCGAAATCGACGGCAGCGTGCATATCCAGTCGCGCCGACCGCTGCGCGTCGGCGACATTGTGACTGTAAAGATCGAAGCGAGCGACGCCTACGATCTGCATGGCATCGCGGTCTGATGGTGGCTCCGGCTGCCATTGCCATCAGAAAAGCAACATCGGCAGATGTGGCGGCTATCGTCGCCATGCTTGCCGATGACGGGCTTGGCGCAAAGCGCGAAGACGCCAGTCTGCCATTGCGCGACGAATATCTGAATGCCTTCGCAGCCATCGACGCCGATCCGAACCAGTTTCTGGCCGTGGTCGAGCATGACGGGCGGATCATTGGCTGCATGCAGCTGAGCTTCATTCCGGGCCTGTCCCGCCTGGGCCAATGGCGCGGCCAGATCGAAAGTGTGCGCATAGCGAGCGATATTCGCGGCGGCGGCATTGGTCGTCAGATGATCGAATGGGCTATCGAGAAATGCCGCGAACGGGGCTGCGGGCTGGTGCAGCTCACCACGGACAAATCCCGTTCCGATGCGCTGCGTTTTTATCAGTCGCTTGGTTTCACCGACAGTCATGAAGGCCTTAAACTGTCGCTTTAAGAAAGCTCTGTAAAAAAGCTTATAAAAAAGAAAAAGGGCGCTTGAGGCGCCCTTCTTTTTTTGCCTGTGAACTATGCTTACTGCGGGAGCTTGTCGTCCACGCCAGCGACATAGAAATTCAGGCCAAGCAGGGTCTTGTCGTCGGCCTGTTCGCCAGCCTTCAGCCATTCCGAACCGTCCTGCTTCTTGATCGGGCCGGTGAAAGGCTTCAGTTCGCCAGACTTGATCTTGGCTTCGGTTTCCTCGGCCAGTTTCTTCACGTCATCCGGCATGTTGGTGTAAGGCGCCATCTTGACGAGGCCTTCCTTCATGCCCCACCAGACATTCTGGCTCTTCCAGCTGCCGTCGAGAACAGCCTTGGTGCGGTCGATATAGTATGGACCCCATTCGTCCACGACTGCCGTAAGCTGCGTGTCGGGGGCGAACTTGATCATGTCCGAAGCCTGACCAAAAGCCTTGATGCCGCGATCATGCGCCACCTGAATGGCAGCGGTGGAATCGGTGTGCTGGGTGATGATGTCCACGCCCTGATCGATCAGAGCCTTGGCGGCATCAGCTTCCTTGCCCGGATCGAACCAGGAATTGACCCAGATTACCTTGACCTTGAATTCAGGATTGATCGACTGTGCGCCGAGCATAAAGGCATTGATGCCCTGCACGACTTCCGGAACCGGCACTGAGGCGATGTAACCGGCAACGCCCTTGGTCGACATCTTGGCGGCGATCACGCCCTGCACATAACGGCCTTCATAGAAGCGCGCATTATAGGCTGACATGTTGTCGGCGGTCTTATAGCCGGTCGCATGCTCGAACTTCACCTTCGGGAACTTCTTGGCGACCTTGACGGTCGGGTCCATATAGCCGAACGAGGTCGTGAAAATCAGCTGATTGCCAGCGCGCGCCAGACGTTCGATGGAACGCTCGGCGTCAGCACCTTCCGGCACGTTTTCAAGAAAGGTGGTCTCGATCTTGTCGCCCAGCGCTTCGACCAGTTCCTTGCGCGCCTGATCATGCTGATAGGTCCAGCCGAAGTCGCCCGGAGGTCCGATATAGATGAAGCCCACTTTGAGTTTGTCTTCTGCATGCGCCGCGCCGCCGAGCATAAAGCTGGCAGCGGTGGCGATGGCCATAAGCGTCTTTTTCATGGTCCCTGCACTCCTTGTTTGCACCCTATAAAAACGAAACCGTCCTGTCGTGGGAACCGGTTCGCGTTTAACCCCTATCTGTCCGGAACGAACGGCTTACCGAGCGACGCAGGCGTGTTCATCATCGTCAGGCGCTTGTTGCGCGAGATGATGACCAGCACCACGATGGTCGCGATATAGGGCAACGCCGAAAGCAATTGCGACGGCAGGCCGAAACCAAGCGCCTGCGCATGCAGCTGGCCGATGGTCACAGCGCCAAAAAGATAAGCCCCGATCAGCACCCGCCATGGTCGCCACGACGCAAAAACGACGAGCGCCAAAGCGATCCAGCCGCGACCGGCGGTCATGTTTTCCACCCATTGCGGCACATAGACGAGCGAGAGTTGCGCGCCCGCAAGGCCTGCGCAGGCACCGCCGAACAGCACCGCCAGATAGCGTGTGCGCACCACATGCACGCCAAGCGCATGGGCGGAACCGTGGCTGTCGCCAATGGCGCGCAAGGTGAGCCCCGCGCGCGTGCGAAACAGGAACCACGTCACTGCTGCAACCAGCATGAGCGAGAAGTAAAAGATCGGGTCTTGCCCGAACAGGAACCGCCCAACCAGAGGAATATCCGTGAAATAGGGAATATAGATAGCATCGAGCCGGACACCCGGAACACCAACAAAGCTTTCGCCCAAGAGTGCTGAAGCGCCGATACCCAGAATGGTGAGAGCAAGACCAGTTGCCACCTGATTGGTGACCAGAGTAAGCGTCAGGAAGCCGAAAATGGCCGAGAACAGGGTTCCAACGGCTATGCCCGCCAATAGGCCGAGCCATGCCGAGCCGGTGAGCTGCGCTGCTGCGAAGCCGGAAACAGCGCCCATCAGCATCATGCCTTCGACGCCCAGATTGAGAACGCCCGAACGTTCAACCACCAATTCTCCAATGGCTGCGATCAGCAGCGGTGTTGCGGCGGTGGCGATAGTGAGAAGAATGGCCTGTGTCAGTTCCATCGGATCAGGCCTTTCCCGTTTTGTGTGCGCTGACAAAACGAATGCGGTAGAGAATGAGCGTATCACAGGCCAGCACAAAGAACAGGATCATGCCCTGAAACACGCGCGCCGATTTTTCTGAAATGCCGATGGCAACCTGCGCCGCCTCGCCGCCGAGATAGGACAGCGCCAACACAAGGCCTGCAGCGATAGCGCCGAGCGGGTTCAGACGCCCGAGAAACGCGACGATGATTGCGGTGAATCCGTAGCCGGGTGAAATGACCGGACGAAGCTGCCCGATAGCGCCAGATGTTTCCGCAATACCGGCAAGGCCGGCCAGCGCGCCTGAAACGGCAAAGACGAAAAACACTAGTTTGCCGGAACTGAAGCCCGCGAAGCGCCCTGCCCTCGGGCTTTGGCCGATGACCTTGACCTCGAAGCCCTTCAGCGTGTGCTTGAGCAGGAACCAGACCAATAGCGCGGCAATCAGCGCCAGAATGAAGCCCCAATGGGCGCGTCCCGATTCACTCCATATTTCCGGCAGAATAGCGCTGTCATTAAACTGGCGCGTTTCCGGGAAGTTATAGCCTTCCGGGTTACGCCACGGTCCGCGCACCAGCCAGTCGAGGAAGAGTTGCGCCACATAGACCAGCATCAGGCTGGTGAGAATCTCGTTCGTATTGAAGCGGACCTTGAGAAAGGCCGGAACCGACGCATAGGCAGCACCGCCCGCCATGCCCATCAGCATCATCAGCGGCAGCACGAGCCACGACTGAAAGTCGGGAAACATCACCGGCAGAATAGAACCGGTGACGGCCCCCATGATGAATTGCCCTTCAGCACCGATATTCCAGTTGTTCGACAGGAAGCAGACGCACAGACCCACCGCGATCAGGATCAGCGGCGCGGCCTTGACCAGCAATTCATGCCACGACCAGATATCGAACAAAGGTTCGACAAAGAACACATAAAGCGCATTGAGCGGGTCTTTGCCCATCAATGCGAAGGCGAGACCGCCGAAAATGAAGGTCAGCGCCAGAGCCAGCAAGGGCGACAAGGCGCTGAAAAGCTTCGACGGCTGGGGGCGTTTGACGAGTTCGATCCGCATCAGGCCGCACCCATCTCTGCTTCACCGGAAATGCCGCCCATCAGCAGGCCGATCTTTTCAAGAGTCAATTCGGCAACAGGCATAGGCTCGGAAAGCTGACCGTGATTCATGACCGCTATCCGGTCACTGATTTCGAAGAGTTCATCGAGATCCTGGCTAATGACAAGAACGGCAGAGCCCGATCGCGCAAGGTCCACAAGGGCCTGCCGGATATGAGCCGCAGCACCCGCATCGACGCCCCATGTCGGCTGGTTGATGACCATGACCGATGGCGAACGATCAAGTTCACGACCAATGATGAACTTTTGCAGATTGCCGCCGGACAGTGCCGAAGCTGGCGGGTTTTCTGCGCTTTTGCGCACATCCATCCGCTCAATAATGCGTCGCGCAGCGGAATGCAGTGCGCTTTCGGCGATCAACTTTAACGCGCCGCCGCGCAGGAACGCTTTCGCATCGGTCTTGTAGCGCGACAGAAACAGATTGTCGGTCAGTGACAATGACGGCACCGCACCGTGGCCAAGCCGCTCTTCCGGCACAAAGGCCGCCCCCATCATGCGCCGTTCGCTGATGCCGAGCCTGCCTGCATCCTTGCCTCGAATACGTACAGTCGATGCAGCCGATTGCAGCACCTCGCCGGAAATGGCTTCAAAGAATTCGCCCTGCCCATTGCCAGCAACGCCCGCAAGCCCCACGACTTCGCCAGCGGCCACCGAAAGCGAGATATCTTTAAGCGCTGTGGAAAACGGCCCCCGTGGCGGTTGTGACAAAGACTTGATTTCAAACAGCGCTTCGGCGCGCGTCGCCGGAGCATCCATCGGGCTGCGCGCCACCACCTTGATGTCGTTGCCAACCATCATGCGGGCGAGCGACGCCGCCGTTTCCTTGCGTGGATCGCAATGCCCAACCACCTTACCGTGGCGCAACACCGTTGCGCGGTCGCAAAGCCGCTTCACCTCTTCCAGACGATGACTGATATAGAGAATGGATTTGCCTTCAGCCTTCAGCCGTTCCAGTGTTTCAAACAGGCGGTCGGCTTCCTGCGGCGTCAGAACCGAGGTCGGTTCGTCCAGAATGATCAGGTCCGGTTCCTGCAACAGACAACGCACGATTTCGATGCGCTGGCGCTCGCCGACCGAAAGGTCGCCGACATGGGCCTGCGGATCGACCGGCAAGCCATAGGTCTTGCCCACTTCGCTGGCCCGTTTTGCCACATCGGACAGCGACAGAGCGCTATCCAGCGAGAGAGCGATATTTTCAGCGGCAGTCAGCGAGTCGAAAAGCGAAAAATGCTGAAAAACCATGCCGATGCCGAGCGTTCTTGCAGCGGCAGGTTCGCCAATGACGACGCTCTGGCCCTTCCAGACGATTTCGCCTTCAAGCGGTTGCAGCGCACCGAACAGCATCTTAACGAAAGTGGATTTTCCAGCGCCGTTCTCGCCCAGAAGCGCGTGAATTTCGCCCTTGGCAATGGTGAGATCAACCCCATCGCAAGCTCTGAGCTGCCCAAATAGTTTCGTGAGCCGGCGGACATCCAGAAGAGGCCGGTCGGATAAATTGGCTGACATTATTCCCCAAATGTATTTTTGAAAGACCTTAGCAGCAATTTTGCACTTGAAAAGAGCAAAAGCAGGCTCTGCCTAACATATGCACATCGGCGATAGGTCGCCCCTCACCCGCGCCACGAAAACAAGGTCAATCAGACGACATTACGGGAGTAAAATACTGGTTCCGGTGGTCTTGCGCGCTTCCAGTTCCTCATGCGCCTTGCGGGCGTCTTTGAGCGCATAGGTCTGGTTGATTTCTATCTTCACCGCACCGCTGCCCACCACGTCGAAAAGCTCGGCTGCGGTCTTTTCGAGGTCGGAACGCTTGGCGACATAGTTGAACAATGTCGGACGGGTTGCGAAGAGCGACCCTTTCTGCGCCAGAAGCCCAAGATCAAACGGCGGAATGACACCCGATGACTGGCCGAAACAGGCGAACATGCCGAGCGGCTTCAGGACGTCCAGCGATCCCATATAGGTATCGCGACCGACAGAGTCGTAAACCACGTCCACGCCTGCGCCATTGGTCAGTTCACGCACTCTTTCGGCGAAATTTTCCGTGCGGTAATTAATGACATGGTCATAGCCATGCTGCTTGGCAAGCGCGATCTTGTCTGGCGATCCGGCTGTGCCGATAACCGTTGCTCCAAGATGCTTGGCCCACTGCCCTGCGATCAGGCCGACACCGCCAGCCGCCGCATGAAAAAGGATCGTCTGTCCGGCTTCAACCCGGAAGGTGCGCCGCAACAGATATTGCGCCGTCATGCCCTTCAGCATCATGGAAGCGGCAGTTTTGAGATCAATGCTTTCCGGCACGATCACCAGACGGTCGGCAGGCAAAATGCGCTCGTCGGCATAGGAACCCGGCGTTGCCACATAAGCGACGCGGTCACCCACCTTCACATTGTCAACACCGGCACCAACGGCAATAACCGTGCCAGCACCTTCATTGCCGGGCGTGAACGGCATTTGCGCTGCCTTGTAGAGACCCGTGCGGAAATAAACGTCGATGAAATTGAGGCCGACGGCTTCATGGCGAACCTTCGCTTCACCCGGCCCCGGCTCACCGATTTCGATCTGCTCATAGTTCAGAACTTCAGGCCCGCCGGTCTGATGAACGCGAATGGCATTGATCATCATACGTCTCCGCTCTTTTTTGCAGCTGCAACTTTCTCGGCCTCAATAACGGCGGCGGTGCGCCCAAGGCCGGGGAAGAACTGCATCACTGCGCCAATGAAATAGATATAGAGCCCGGTCACGGAAATGCCCACGCGCACCCAGAGCGGCGCATCCAGCGTATAATAAAGCGCGATCGCACCAAAGGCGCACCAGAGCAGAAACACCGTGAGATTGATCGGGCGCAGGCGCACAACGCGCACCGGATGCAGGAAGTTGATCGGCAGGAAGGACAGGATCGCCGATGCAACCACGGTGCCGAACGCCACCCATTCTCCCGGCCTGACGATGAACAGGGTGAAGACCACCATGTTCCACACCACCGGGAAGCCCTTGAAGAAGTTCTCCTTCGTCTTCATGCCGGTATCGGCATAATAGATCGCGCTCGACACGACGATGATCGCGCCGGATATGAAGGAGAGGTTCGTCCCCATAAAGCCGCTCTGATACAAGGCAAAAGCAGGGATCAGGACGTAGGTGACATAGTCGATGATGTTGTCGAGCAGTTCACCCGACCAGTTGGGCAACACATATTTGACTTCGAGCTTGCGCGCGATTGGCCCGTCGATGCCATCTACGAACAGCGCGAGGCCAAGCCACCACCACATCGCCGTATATCGCCCGTCGCTGGCCGCGACGATGGACAGAAAAGCCAGAAACGACCCCGATGCCGTCAGCAAATGGACAGAAAACGCCTTGGCTTGCGGCGCGGTGACTTTCTTGGCTTTGAGTTTTCCGGTCAGTTTGGTTTTCACGCTGTTCGCCATTCCGTTTTGTCGCCGCGCAGTTTCCGCAGAAGATACAGCGATTTTATTTCAAATCTCGCCTTGGCTCACCTTGGGCTTACCTTAGGCTCATCGTGGGCGTTTACACCAAACAAACTGACGCCCCAACTGTTCTGTTGGATCCTGACGTGATCTATCCCAGAAAAGCCGTGTTCTTAGTGGAAGCTTTCCCCGAATAAGCTCAAAAGAGCAAGTAAGGCATGAGGCAAATCAGCCTTAATTCCACGGAAGAATGGCCTTTGCCGGCATTTCGGTCTAAGTGCTGCTTGAGAACGGCACGGAAGAATCATCTTCATAGCTGCACTTCTGGCCGACACGTCCCGACGAAGGATGAAGCGAATGAACGATCTGGTTGCGAACAAGCCAATGACTGACATCGTGATCAGCGGTGGCGGCCCTGCTGGCATGATGGCCGCGCTTGCGCTTGGCGCGAAGGGCTATCGCACCATCCTTCTGGGACCCGAAACGGACAAGGGCGACCGCCGCACGACGGCGCTGATGATGCCCGCCATCCGTTTTCTCGAACAGATCGGCGTCTGGTCGTCCATCCAGCCGGAAGCCGCACCGCTCGCCTCCATGCGCATTGTCGATGCGACGCAGCGCCTTGTCCGCAGCCCGACAGTCACCTTCCGCGCCGGTGAAATCGGCGAAGAGGCATTTGGCTATAATATCCCCAATGCCGTTCTCAACGCGAAGCTTGCCGAAGCTGTGGCCGAGAGCGCCAATATCGAGCGCAACACGGCGTCGGCTATCGAATATCGCCCCAATGGCGACCATGTAACGGTGACATTGGCGGGTGGCGATACGCTCCATGCCCGCCTTTTAGTCGCCGCTGATGGGCGCAATTCCGGCGCACGCGAAGCCGCAGGCATCCGCGCGCGCCGCTGGAACTATCCACAAACCGCTGTTGTCTTGTCCTTCGCCCACAGCATCAGCCACGAAAACATCTCGACAGAATTTCATACCGAACACGGCCCGTTCACGCAGGTTCCACTGAAAGGCAAGCGTTCGAGCCTTGTGTGGGTGGTGAACCCGGAACGCGCAGAAACCTTGCTCACGCTGGACGATCAGGCTCTGGCCGCACAGGTCGAGGAGATGATGCAGTCGATGCTCGGCCGGATCGAAATCGACGTGCGCCCGCAGGGCTGGCCTCTGTCCGGGCTGGTGCCAAACGCATTTGCAGCCAAGCGAACCATCCTGATTGGCGAAGCAGCCCATGTTTTCCCACCCATCGGTGCACAAGGGCTTAATCTCGGCACACGCGACGTGGAAACGCTGGTAAAGGCCATCGAAAGCGATTCTGTCGATCCAGGTTCTGATCGTGTGATCCGCGCTTATGACCGCGCACGCCGTCCAGATATTCTGGCCCGAACCGGCTCGGTCGATGCGCTCAACCGCTCGCTTCTGTCGCCCATGCTACCTGCGCAGATCGCGCGCGGCGTCGGGTTGGAAATGCTGCGATCCTTCGCGCCGTTGCGGTCATTCTTCATGCGGGAAGGCCTGCGCCCCGGCAGCGGCTTTACGCATTTTCTCCCCAAACTTCCCAAGCTGGCAGACCGTCGACGCGACAACGCCAGCAAATAAAGGCTTCCCTCAAAAACTTCATGTTTCACGCCCGCTTTAATTTGGCGGACGGTGAACTACATAACATCTCATGGGTATGACACAGATAAAACACGCGAAATTCCAAATCGGCCAGGTGGTGAAACACCGGCTGTTCCCGTTCAGAGGCGTTATCTTCGACGTGGACCCCGAATTCGCAAATACGGAAGAATGGTATGAGTCCATACCGGAGGACGCACGTCCTCAGCGTGACCAACCCTTCTATCATCTCTTCGCGGAAAATGCGGAATCCGAATATGTGGCCTATGTGTCCGAGCAAAATCTGCTGCCCGACGTCAGCAACGAGCCTTTGCGCCATCCGCAGATCGACGAGATTTTCGACCGACTCGACAACGGCACCTATCGGGTGAAATCGCAGCACGCGAACTAAGTTGTCCTCACCTTTAAAAGCGATAGTTCAAAGAAAAAGGGCGCTGAAAAGCGCCCTTTTATTATGACCATGGTTTTGCCGATTAGTTGGCAGCGCCCTTGGCTTTTTCCTGTTCAGCCTTCATCTTGGCTTCGAAATCTTTCTGCTTCTTCTGGACGGCGTCCTGAAGTTCCTTCTGGCGGTCTTCCAGTTCCGACTGCTTCAGAGCCGGGCCGGTGAGAGCCTGCGAGAAGCCGGTCAGGGCAACCGGGATCGGGTTCGGCTTGTTCTGATAATTGACCGAGGTCAGCGTCAGCTTGCCGCCCTTCTGGAGAGCCTTGATCAGATCGTCGTTCAGCGGTGCCTCTGCGATGCAGCGATCAGGGAAGCAGATGCCGTATTCAAGCTTTACCGCTTTGTTGTTGTCGATCTGCATGCCAACGCCAGCCGGAATCAGGCGGCCAATCGGCACGGTGACCTGGAAAATCTTGCGATTGATCTTGCCCTTGATCTCGATGAGGTTAACGGCGGTCAGCAACTGGCCGGAATCGGCAGTGATGATGTTCTGCGTGTTGCAGATGTCGTTATCTTCCTGCTTCGAGCAGACCTTGAACCAACCCTGCGGCGGCTGCTGCGCCGATGCAGGCATCGTTGCGGAGGCAAGCAAGGCGAACGCGCCAGCGATGGCCGATGTGGCAGCGATTGTCTTCGTGCTGGACATGATCAACAGGTTCCTTTCAACGCTCTGATCTGTAGTTCCCGTATTCTGGTTAGTCAGCGATAGACCGTCACTGGTTTGAAAATGCGGCAACAGCGTGACCTTTAGGACTCTTCAATCCTATTCCGGGGCGGTGTTACAACGACTGCGGGCGCGAATCCAGACCAGTTTCCATCTGGAAGGCTCGGAATCCCGTAAAATCACCATTTTCATTTGTACTGTAACGCGCGGAACACGCCCAAAATACCTATATATTATAGGATCATGATAATTTCGCCTAACGAATCAATGCTATTTCGTATTTCCTGAAAAACAAGCGCCTCACGCTTACTTACAATGGACGAATGAAGTTGAACGGATCGATCGCTCATTTGCGCAGAAAATTCCTGCTGGCAATCACGCGGGGGCTCAGATTAGGGCTTCCGGCGGCTATGGTCGTCTCGATGACGGGAATCGGTGCGCGTATGGCGCAGGCCGAAACAGCAGCTGCGCCCGATTATGCTCTCTCCATGCATGGAGACGTGGCGCTTCCTGCCGACTTTACGCATTTTCGCTATGCCAATCCTGATGCACCCAAGGGCGGCAAACTGACCGTCGGTGTTGTCGGCACGTTCGACAGCCTCAATCCGTTCGTGCTCAAAAGCATGCGCACGACTGCGCGCGGCCTGTTCAGCGATGGTGAGTTCGGCAATCTCGTCTTTGAGACATTGATGCAGCGCTCACGCGATGAACCTTTCACGCTCTACCCGCTGCTTGCGGAAAAAGTCGCCATAGACCCCGAACGGAAATGGGTGGAATTCACGCTGAACCCGAAGGCCAAATGGTCGGACGGGCAGCCAGTGACGGTGGATGATATTATCTTCACCTATCAAATTCTCACCGAAAAGGGCCGTCCCCCTTTCAACAACCGAATGAGCCGGATCGACAAGATCGAGAAGACTGGCGAGCGCTCGGTGCGTTTCAACTTCAACGACAAGTCGGACCGCGAGTTTCCGATGCTGATCGCGTCGGTGATGCCGGTTCTTCCGAAACACGCAACCGATCCGGCGACCTTCGGTAATTCCACACTGAAGCCGCCGCTCGGCAGCGGTCCCTATCTGGTGTCCGGCGTGCAGCCCGGCCAGCGCATCATCTATAAGCGCAACCCGGATTATTGGGCCAAGGACATTCCGTCCAAGCGTGGCACGGACAATTTCGACACGCTGACGATCGAATATTATCGCAACGAAACCTCCCTGTTTGAATCCTTCAAAAAAGGACTGCTCGATGTTTTCATCGAGGGCAATCCGACGCGGTGGGAAAAATCCTATGATTTTCCGGCTGTGCAGCAAGGCAAAGTCATCAAGGAGAGCTTCGAAAAGGGTACGCCCGCGAACATGCTGGGCTTCGTGTTCAACACGCGTCGTCCGATCTTCGCAGACCGTCGCGTGCGGCAGGCGCTTGGATTGCTGTTCGACTTTGAATGGGCGAACCGCAATTTGTTTGCAGGCCAGTACAAGCGCACCCAGAGTTTTTGGGAAGGCTCCGAGCTTTCTTCCGTCGGCAAACCCGCCGATGCCCGTGAAAGGGAACTTCTGGCACCCTATCCCGATGCGGTGCGTGAAGATGTGATGAATGGTACATGGCATGTGCCCGTCACCGACGGCACCGGCCATGACCGGACGCCCGCCAAACAGGCCTATGATCTTCTGATGGAAGCCGGTTTCCAGTTCCACAATGGGCTGGCCGTCGATTCCACCGGCAAGCCGCTGCAATTTGAAATCATGACGCGCTCGGCGGAAGAAGAGAAGATCGGGCTTGCCTATAAGCGCAATCTGGCCCGGCTCGGCATTACGGTGGATATCCGCACTGCTGATGACGCACAATATCAGCAACGGCTCCAGACCTTCGATTACGACATGATCCTCGGCGCTCTGTCCAGTTCGCTGTCGCCCGGCAATGAGCAGTGGATGCGCTGGGGCGCGGCGTCGCGTGATGCGCAAGGCAGCTTCAATTATCCAGGCGTGGCCGATCCCGCCGTCGATGCGATGATTGATGCGCTGCTCGCCGCGCGCACGCGTGCTGATTTCGTCAGTGCGGTGCGTGCGCTCGACCGGATATTGCTATCGGGCGATTATTATATTCCTCTGTATCACCTCCCTTATCAGTGGGTGGCACGCTGGGACCGGATCGAACATCCCGCAAAAACAGCGCTCTATGGCTTTCAGCTACCGACATGGTGGCGCGCTCAGCCTTGAGTTCTGTTTGATAAGGTCGTAATTCGCCCTAAATCCATTTCCTATAATATGCATATCGATGCGGGAGGCGTGCCTCCCGCAACCACACGGAGCATCCCGCATGAGCGAAAAGAAAATCACCATCGATGTTGTATCGGATGTCGTCTGTCCGTGGTGTTTCCTCGGACGCAAGCGGCTTGAAAATGCGCTCGCCATGCTACCCGATGTGGAAGCTGAAATTCGCTGGCGTCCGTTTCAGCTCGATCCGACACTGCCGCCGCAAGGCAAGGACCGGCAGGCCTATATGCGCGAGAAATTCGGCAACAGCTCTAAGATCGATGACATTCATAAGCAACTGACGGAGCTTGGCGAAGAAAACGGCATTGTCTTCGATTTTGAAGCCATCACTCGCGCGCCCAACACGCTCGATGCGCATCGTTTGATCCACTGGGCGGCACAGGCCGCACCCGACACGCAGAACAAGCTCGTCGGCACTCTGTTCTCGCTCTATTTTGAGCAGGGACAGGATATTGGCGACCATGAAGTGCTGGTCGATGCGGCAGCTAGCGTCGGCATGGATGCAGCCGTTGTCGCCCGTCTTCTGGAAAGCGACGCCGACAAGGCCACGATCCGCGAGGAAATCGACACCGCCAACCGTATCGGCGTGCGCGGCGTGCCCTGCTTCATCATCGATCAGAAATATGCCGTCATGGGCGCACAAAACGCCGATGTTCTGGCCGATGCCATTCGCCAGACGGCGGAAGGCTTTGAGCCGGGGATTTCGGAAGATCGGTAGACCAATTATGGCGGCGGGTTAACCCGCCGCGATTTTCGCCAGCTGCGTCATGATGACAGCCGAGCCGTTGAGACGTTTTTCCGGCGTCGGCCAGTCGCGGATGAACACAATGCTCTGATCCGGCCTGATCTTTGCCATGGAGCCCTGCTCGCCGATCATCTTCACCAGACCGACCGGATTGTTAAACGTTGCATGACGGAACTGGATGACGACGCCCTTCGGACCGGCATCCAGCTTTTCAACATTAGCGCGACGGCAGAGCGCCTTGATATAGACGATCTTGAGCAGATGCTGCACTTCTTCCGGCATCGGACCGAAACGGTCGATAAGTTCCGCACCGAAGGCGTCGATATCCTGTGGCTCTTCCAGATCGGCAAGGCGGCGATAAAGGCCGAGGCGCAATTGCAGATCCGGCACGTAGTTTTCGGGGATCATGACCGCCGTGCCGATGGCAATCTGCGGCGACCACTGGCTGTCTTCCACTTCGCCCGAACCCTTGAGGGTCGCGACGGCCTCTTCCAGCATCTGCTGGTACAACTCGAAACCGACTTCCTTGATATGGCCCGACTGTTCCTCGCCCAAGAGATTGCCGGCACCGCGAATATCCATGTCGTGGCTGGCAAGCTGGAAGCCCGCGCCAAGCGTATCCAGCGATTGCAACACTTTCAGGCGACGTTCCGCCATCTGCGTCAGCATCTTGCCCGCCGGAAGCGTGAAGAGCGCGAAGGCGCGATGCTTGGAACGACCCACGCGCCCGCGTAGCTGATAAAGCTGCGCCAGGCCAAACATATCGGCGCGATGCACGATCATCGTGTTCGCGGTCGGGATATCGAGGCCGGATTCCACGATGGTCGTCGAAAGAAGCACGTCGTACTGACCGTCATAAAAGGCGTTCATGATATCGTCGAGCACGCCCGGCGCCATCTGGCCATGCGCCACGGCGACTTTTAGTTCCGGCACATGCTCTTTCAGGAATTCTTCGATATCGCCCAGGTCGGAAATACGCGGACAGACATAGAAACTCTGACCGCCGCGATAACGCTCGCGCAGCAACGTTTCGCGAATAACGAGTGGATCGAATGGCGAAACAAAGGTGCGGACCGCCATGCGATCCACCGGCGGTGTGGTGATGAGCGAGAGTTCGCGCACACCGGTCAGCGCAAGCTGCAAGGTGCGCGGGATCGGCGTTGCCGAAAGCGTCAGCACATGCACATCGGATTTCAGCTCCTTGAGCCGTTCCTTATGCTTGACGCCAAAATGCTGCTCCTCATCGATGATGAGCAGGCCGAGATTCTTGAACTTGATCGAGTTGCCGAGCAGCGCATGCGTGCCGACGACAATATCGACCGTGCCTTCTTCCAGACCTTTCTTGGTGGCGGCCAGTTCCTTGGTGCCAACCAGCCGCGAGGCATGGGCAACGGTGATCGGCAGGCCGTGGAAACGCTTGGAGAAAGTCTTGAAATGCTGGCGCGACAAAAGCGTGGTCGGCACCACGACAGCCACCTGAACTCCGTTCAGCGCTGCGATAAAGGCGGCGCGCAACGCCACTTCCGTCTTGCCGAAACCGACATCGCCGCAGATCAGGCGATCCATCGGCTTGCCTGCGGCCAGATCATCCGCCACCGCTTCGATGGCCGTCATCTGGTCTTCGGTCTCATCATAAGGGAAGCGAGCGGAGAATTCCGCATAAAGCCCATCGGGCGGCGTCATCACCGGCGCACCGCGCATCTGGCGTTCGGCGGCGATCTGGATCAGATGGCCCGCAATCTCAAGCAGTCGCTTCTTGAGCTTGGCCTTGCGCATCTGCCATGCGCCGCCGCCAAGCTTGTCGAGAACCGCGTCGGAGCCTTCCGAGCCGTAGCGCGAGAGAAGCTCGATATTTTCGACCGGCAGGAACAGCCGGTCATCGCCTGCATAGTGAAGTTCAAGACAATCATGCGGTGCGCCCGCTGCGGTAATCGTCTTGAGGCCGATGAAACGTCCGATGCCGTGATCGACATGGACGACAATATCGCCTGCCGTCAGCGACGCCACTTCCGAGAT
The DNA here is from genome assembly GCF_040372265.1 of Brucella sp. NBRC 113783. Taxonomy (NCBI): domain Bacteria; kingdom Pseudomonadati; phylum Pseudomonadota; class Alphaproteobacteria; order Hyphomicrobiales; family Brucellaceae; genus Brucella; species Brucella sp. NBRC 113783. Next base: position 102,534 of record NZ_BAABRX010000007.1, read on the forward strand.
GAAATCCTGATCACGCTTGCGGCGCTTGGAACGGCGGATAAGACGGTCGCCGAGAATATCCTGTTCGGCAACGACGACTAGGTCACCGGCATCAAAGCCGCTTTCCACGGCAAGAACTGCCGCCGTCACCTTATCGCGAGACAGCGCCTTGACGGTTGAAAGCCGATCAACCGTCTCGATCTTTTCCAGCCCGTGCTCATCGAGAACCTGCAACAGACGGTCAAGCGAACCTTCCGTCCAGGCGGCAACCAGAACTTTCTTGCCGGAGGCGCGCAGTTCGGCAATGTACTTCACCGCGGCCTCGAACAGGTTCACGTCGGTGGCGGCCCGTTCCTCGGCGAAGTTGCGGCCCTTATGGGCGTCGGCGTGTACAATGGTGCGGTTCGATACGTCCGGTGTGCCGAAGGGCGTAAGGTCGATGCGAAGTCCGCTCGCCTGCACCGCATCTTCGACCGCTTGCGGCGTGAGATAGAGGGTTTCCGGCTTGACCGGTTTATAGGGTACGGCGTCGCTGCCTGCTTCATTGCCTTCAGCCTGACGCAGCCGCGCTTCATAATGGTCCACCACCATGGTGTGACGCTCGGTCAGCGCTTCATGCACCAGATGGTCGAACACTACAGGCATGCCGCCCGCATGGTCGAAAACCGTTTCCAGATGATCGTAGAACAGCGGCAGCCAGTGTTCCATACCGGCAAAGCGACGTCCCTCGCTGACTGCCTGATAAAGCGCATCGTCACGTTGCGGCGCGCCAAACATCGCCACGTAATTCTTGCGGAACCGGCTGATCATATCGGGCGAGAGCGTGATTTCGCTCATCGGCTGCAGCACGAATTCCTTGCGCGTTCCCGTCGTGCGCTGCGATGCGGGATCGAAAGCGCGGATCGTTTCCAGCGTATCGCCGAAAAAATCCAGCCGCAAAGGTTCTTCCGCGCCCGGCGCGTAAAGATCAAGGATGCCGCCACGCACGGCAAATTCGCCAATATCGCGCACGGTCGACACACGCTCGAAACCGTTGCGTTCCAGCCGCGAAGCCAGATCGTTCATGTCGAGCTGATTGCCGGGACGCGCCGAAATCACCTGTTCGGCAATGGCCGCCTGCGGCGGCAGTTTTTGCAGTACCGCATTGGCCGTGGTGAGAATAATTGCCGGATGCGGCGTCTTCTTGAGCGCTGCCAGAGCACCCAGTGCGGTCAGCCTGCGCGCCGATGCATCGGCACCGGGCGATACGCGGTCATAAGGCAGGCAGTCCCAGGCGGGCAGATGCAGCACCGGTAGATCCGGCGCGACGAAGCCCAACACCTGCTCCAGATCGGCAATGCGCTGCCCGTCGCGCACGATATACATAATTGGCCCGCGTTCGCCGATCTCGTCCACCAGACGCGCGAGGCAGAACGCCTCGAAGCCATCGGCAACACCGTCAATGACGATGTGGCGTCCGGCTTGCGTATCCGTATTGGGCTTGAGACCAAATTTGCTGAAAACGGGCATGGATTTCTTAAAACTCTATGCGGTCACGGAAGGCGACAATATCGCGGAACAGCGGCGTATCATGTTCTGCGGGGATAGGGCTTTCGCCCGTCACCCATTTGAGAAGATCACGATCCAGCACTTCCAGAATCTGCTCGAATTCATCCAGCTGGGCATCGGTGAAACTGACAATATACGCATCAGCATATTGGCCAAGAATCAAATCCATCTCACGCATGCCGCGATGCCAGGCGCGAAACAAAAGCTTGCGACGCCGTACATCCAGATTTTCCGCCGCAAGTGTGCTGCCAGTCATGTCGGAACTGCTCCATTTATCAAAATCGCTGCCGGTATATAGCATCTGCGACCGAACAGGGAACCTGTTTATCAGACAAGAACAAAAAGAGCACGAAAAGATGATGGCGCACACTTGCACCTGACCGCGAAGCAGTTAATGGTCTGAGCCATGCGCCCATCCATGCTCGATCCGTTTTTCGCTTCCGTCCGCTCGCTTTCCGGCATTGGCCCGAAGGTAGCGGTTTTACTTGGCAAACTTCTCGGCACCGATGTGCCCGGTGCGGAACCGAAAGTCGGCCAGCTTCTGTTTCTGCCGCCGAACAGCGTGATCGACCGGCGCAACCGCCCCGGCATTGCGCTGGCGCAGGAAGGCGCCATCGTCACGTTGGAAGTGGTCGTTGATCAGCACCAGCCTGCACCGCCTGGAAGGGGCAATGTTCCGCATCGCGTCTTTGCCCATGACGAAACCGGCGAAATTGCGCTGACTTTCTTCCATGCGCAACTGCCATGGCTGCAAAAAATGCTGCCCGAAGGCGAAACCGTCATCGTGTCCGGCAAGGTGGAATGGTTCAACGGGCGTGCTTCCATGGTACACCCGGATTACATTGCGAGCCTCGAAGACGCCGCCAATCTGCCAATGGTAGAGCCGGTCTATCCGCTGACAGCAGGCCTGTCGCCCAAAACCCTCGGACGTGCCGTCAAGGAAGCGCTGACGCGTGTTCCGCCACTGCCGGAATGGATCGACGGCCCCTTGCTGGCGCGCGAGCGTTTTCCAAGCTTTCAGGACGCGCTTAATACCCTGCACCAGCCGGAAGACCCGTCCGACATTGCGCTTGAAGGCATCACGCGGCGCAGGCTGGCTTATGACGAGTTTTTAGCCGGGCAATTGGCGCTGGCCCTCGTCCGTGCCAAGACACGCAGGCTTTCCGGTCGACCGCTGGAAGGCACCGGACGCATTGTGACCGAAATCATGCGGCACCTGCCCTATCGCCTGACCAAGGGGCAGGATCAGGCCGTGCGTGAGATCATCACAGACCTCAAGTCGCCGGAGCGCATGTTGCGGCTTCTGCAAGGCGATGTCGGTTCCGGCAAAACCGTGGTGGGCCTGCTTTCCATGGCGCATGCCGCCGAATCCGGCGGTCAATCGGCGCTGATGGCTCCAACCGAAGTGCTCGCCCGCCAGCATTTCGCAACCATCGCGCCGCTTGCCGAAAAAGCCGGGCTGAAAGCTGCCCTGCTGACGGGCCGCGAAAAAGGCCGAGACCGCAACGCCGTGCTGGAAGGCTTGAAAAGTGGCGAAATCGATATCGTCATCGGCACCCATGCGCTGTTTCAGGAAAAGGTCGAGTATCACGACCTCGTTCTGGTCATCATCGACGAGCAGCACCGCTTTGGCGTGCATCAGCGCCTGATGCTGACGGCAAAGGGCACCGCCCCCGATATGCTGGTGATGACAGCAACACCGATCCCGCGCACGCTGGTCCTGACCGCATTCGGCGATATGGACGTTTCTAAGCTCACCGAAAAACCCGCCGGACGACAGCCCATCACAACCGCGATCCTGCCGATGGAACGTATGGGTGAACTGGTGGAGCGCATCCGCAAAGCGGTTCAGGAAGGGCAAAAAATCTACTGGATCTGCCCGTTGGTGGAGGAATCCGAAGTCGTTGAACTGACCTCAGCGGAAGAGCGTTTCGAAAGCCTCAAATCCGTGTTTGGTGACCGGATCGGCCTTATCCATGGCCGTATGAATGGGGCCGAAAAAGACGAAGCGATGCGCGCCTTCAAGCAAGGCGAGACGCGGCTTCTGGTTGCCACCACCGTTATTGAAGTCGGCGTGGACGTGCCCGACGCAACCATCATCGTCATTGAGCACGCCGAACGGTTCGGCCTGTCGCAATTGCATCAGTTGCGCGGGCGTGTGGGGCGTGGCGACAAGCCATCGACCTGCCTTCTGCTCTACAAGGGACCACTGGGTGAAATCGGACAGGCGCGGCTGAAGGTGATGCGCGAGACGGAAGACGGTTTCCGCATTGCCGAGGAAGACCTGAAACTGCGCGGCGAAGGCGAGCTGCTCGGCACCCGCCAGTCTGGCACGCCGGGTTTTCGTCTGGCTTCCATCGAGGCGCATGGCGATCTTCTGGAAATCGCCCGCAAGGATGCACGTTATATCCTGACCAGCGATCCCGATCTGGAATCCGAACGCGGGCAGGCACTGCGTGTGCTGCTCTATCTCTTCGGACGCGATGAAGCGATAAGGCTGCTTAGGGCCGGATAACAGAACGAATAAAGGACGCACTACCGCTCCCCTCACCCTGAGCTTGTCGAAGGGTGGGCAGTAACGCCTTGTCCTTCGAGACAGTGCTTCGCACTTCCTCAGGATGAGGCGTTATGAGACGTCGAGGCATAGATCGACGTCTTCTATCACTTCATTAAGATAACTCTATAACGAGCTAATTTTATTCAACCGTAACCGATTTTGCCAGATTGCGCGGCTGATCGACGTCCGTGCCCATCAGGACAGCGGTGTGATAGGCCAGCATCTGGATCGGCAGCGCATAGACGAGCGGCGTGATGAATTCCGGCACGTCCGGCAGGACGATCGTTGCCATCGTATCGACGCTGGCGCTTTCCGCACCTCGTCTGTCGGTGATCAGGATGATGCGACCGCCACGGGCCGCCACTTCCTGCATGTTGGAAACGGTCTTTTCATAAAGACGGTCAGACGGTGCAATGACGATGACCGGCATGGTTTCATCGATCAGCGCGATTGGGCCGTGCTTCAACTCGCCGGCGGCATAGCCTTCGGCGTGGATATACGAGATTTCCTTGAGCTTCAGCGCGCCTTCCATGGCAAGCGGAAAGGACGTGCCACGACCGAGATAAAGAACGTGATTGACCTTGGCGAGATCGGTACAAACTGCCGCGATTTGATCTTCCAGCTTCAGCACTTGATTGAGGAAACGCGGGGCTTCGGAAAGCTGGCGCACCAGTTCCTGTTCGCGCGCATCGTCAATCGCGCCGCGCGCCTTGGCGGCGGCGATGGCGAGCGACGCCATGGCCGAAAGCTGGCAGGTGAAGGCCTTGGTGGAGGCAACGCCAATTTCCGGACCGGCAAGCGTCGGGAACACGGCATCGGATTCACGCGCGATGGTCGAGCCTGTGACGTTAACGACGGCGGCAATCTTCAAGCCTTGCGACTTGCAATAACGCAGCGATGCCAGCGTATCCGCCGTTTCGCCGGACTGGGAAACGAACATCGCCAGCGAATCTTTCGACAACGGCATTTCGCGATAGCGGAATTCCGATGCGATATCGCTATCGACCGGCAGACGGGCAATCTGTTCGAACCAGTATTTACCCACCGATGCGGCATAGTAAGCCGTGCCGCAGGCTGAAATCGTCAGACGATCAATCTTGCTGAAATCGACGCCGATCGCTTCCTGACGCACCTTGCCGGTGGTGAAATCGAGATAATTGGCAAGCGTATGCGAAATCACTTCCGGCTGCTCAAACATCTCCTTCTGCATGAAGTGACGATGATTGCCCTTGGAAATGAGCATATTGGCCGTCTGCGTCTTCTGGATCGTGCGCTCGACCTGATTGTTGTTCTCGTCATAAATGGTGACGCCCTTGCGGGTCAGCACAGCCCAGTCACCATCTTCCAGATAGGCAATGGTGTCGGTGAAGGGCGACAGCGCAATCGCGTCGGAGCCCAGGAACATTTCGCCGTCGCCATAGCCGACAGCCAGCGGCGGTCCCTGACGGGCGCCGATGAGCAGTTCTTCGTCGCCTTCAAACAGGAATGCGAGCGCGAATGCGCCATGAAGCTGCGGCAGGCAATCGCGCACGGCCTCAACCGGCGACTTGCCCTTTTCCAGCTCACGCGTCACCAGATGCGCAACGGCTTCGGTGTCGGTTTCGGTCTGGAACTTGCGGCCTTCGGCTTCCAGCATGGTGCGCAGTTCGGCAAAGTTCTCGATAATGCCGTTATGAACCACCGCAAGGCGCTCGGTGATGTGCGGATGCGCATTACGCTCCACCGGCTTGCCATGGGTAGCCCATCGCGTATGACCGATGCCTATCACGCCCGGAAGCGGCTCACCGGCAAGGCGCTTTTCCAGATTGACGAGCTTGCCTTCCGCACGACGGCGGTCAAGCTTGCCGCCCTGCAAGGTGGCGATACCGGCGGAGTCATAACCGCGATATTCCAGTCGTTTCAGAGCATCGACCAGAAGCGGCGCGACTTCATCCTTGCCGATAATACCGATAATTCCACACATGCATCTGCTCCAGATCTGGGTCGCTTGCTTTTGCCAGCCGGTTTAAAGACTCTAAAGCGGAACGGCAAGCCAAGCCATCCGCCCTGGGGTCGTCTGATAGTCGATTTATTTCGATGAGGTTTTAGCCGCTTTGATGGCGGCATACTTCTCCCGCAGGATCTTGCCCCGGCCTTCTTTGGTTTCCTGTCGGGCACGACCGAAAGCCAGCGCGTCGGCAGGCACATTGTCGGTGATCGTGCTGCCGGATGCGACATAGGCGTTGTCGCCGATTTCCACCGGCGCCACCAAAGAGGAATTGGAGCCGATAAAGGCATTTTCGCCGATAATCGTCTTATACTTGTTGTAACCGTCGTAATTGCAGGTGATCGTCCCTGCCCCGATATTGCTGGATGCGCCGACGGTCGCATCGCCGATATAGGTCAGGTGATTGATCTTGGCACCCTTGCGCACATCGGCGTTCTTCACTTCGCAGAAATTGCCGACCTTGGTTTTCTCGCCGAGCTTTGCACCGGGACGCAGTCGTGCAAAAGGCCCGATTTCCGCGCTCGGACCGACATTCGCGCCTTCCATATGCGAGAAGGAATGAATGAGCGCACCCGTTGCAACATGTACGCCCGGACCGAAGAATACGTTCGGCTCGATGATGACGTCAGCTTCAACCAGCGTGTCATGGCTGAAGAACACCGTTTCCGGCGCGATCAGCGTCACACCGGCCAGCATCATCTCGCGGCGCTTGCGGTTCTGCCAGATGGCCTCGGCTTCCGCGAGTTCTGCACGGTTGTTGATGCCGATGACATTATCAACCGGCACTTCGATGGCGGTTACGTTGAGGCCCTTGTCATGCGCGATGGCCACAATGTCGGTAAGATAATATTCGCCCTTGGCATTGTCGTTGCCGACTGCATCCAGCAGTGCAAGAGCATGACTGCCGCGCACGGCCATCAAGCCGCCATTACAGAAGCCGATCTTCTTCTGGGCGTCCGTCGCTTCCTTTTCTTCGACAATGGCGACCAGTCGGTCACCGTCTTCGATCAGGCGGCCATAGCCGTGCGGGCTGGTCGGACGGAAACCGATTACAACGATATCGGCGCCATCGGCCAGACGCGAACGCGCGGCCTGCAGAGACTGCGCTTCGATCAGTGGCGTATCACCGAAGACGATCAGCAGATCATCATAGCCATTTGCAATCGCCTCACGCGCGGCAAGCACGGCATGGGCCGTACCGAGGCGTTCCGTCTGTTCGAAAGAGGACACTGGACCCGCGATTTTCTCAACCGCGCCGCGCACGTCTTCCGCTCCGCGTCCGACGACCAGCGCGACATCGCTTTTGCCTGTCCCCTGCACGGCCTTGACCACATGGCAGACCAGCGGCAGGCCCGCGACTGCATGCAGCACTTTCGGCAGGCTTGATTTCATGCGTGTGCCTTCGCCGGCAGCAAGCACGATGGAAAGGCAAGTACGGTCTGTCATGACATTATCCAGAAAATCGTGATGTTCATCCGCTTTAACATCAAAGCGTATATGGAAGCTTACGGTTGTTGCCTAGCCCAGACGCCCCAACGCTGGAAAAGTCTCCAGTAGCCAGAACGAGAAGGATTGCATGCCGCCGGTCAGGAACAGGACCCCGGCCACGACGAGCAGTGCGCCCATTGCCTTTTCCACCTTGCCGAGATGCACACGGAAGCGGGACAGGAAGCGCATGAAGGCGCCGGAGAAAAGCGCAGCGACCAGAAAAGGAATACCAAGCCCCAGCGAATAGATTGCGAGCAGAAGCGCCCCCTCGCCGACGGTGCTGCTGCCACCGGCCAGTGTCAGGATCGGCCCCAACACAGGGCCGATGCAGGGCGTCCAGCCGAATGCGAAGGCCAGCCCCATGACATAAGCGCCGAGCGGCGAAGCAGGTGCATTGCGTGCCTGAAAGCGCGCCTCGCGCGACAGGAAGGACAAGCGCAGCAGGCCCAGAAAATTGAGGCCCATAAGTATGATGACCACACCGGCGACAATGGCGATCTCCTGCTGCCATGCGCGCAAAAATGCACCGATAGACGATGCGCCAGCACCCAGCGCCACGAAAACTGTGGTGAAGCCGAGGACGAAGCAGATAGCGGCAAAGGCAAGCGAGCGACGCGCGGACGGTTCAGCCGCAACGCGGGCGGCTTTATCAGCGCGGAAATCTTCAACGCTCACGCCAGCCATATAGCAAAGATAAGGGGGCACCAGCGGAAGAACGCAGGGCGATAAAAAGGACAGCGCTCCCGCACCAGCCGCCGTCATGTAGGAAACATCGAGCACGATTACCTCATTCGTTCATGAAATTGCTTGCTGCCCGGGCGAACCGCAGGCTTATATAGACCAAGTTTTGTGCAACTCTGAATATTTTTGATACAATAGGACATTAGAACACAAGTTTGCCCAAAATCGGGATCACTCCCCGCCTTTACTATAATTTGTTGATTGCTCCAACTGGACGACGCTCCGATGAGCTTGATTGATGATGAAGTGCCTTCTCAACATAACGCTGCGTCTTCCGGGCCTTTAGGCTGGCTGAGGCGATATCAGCATTTTCTGTTTCCGGTTGCGGGCATCGCCATCGCGCTGCTGGCGATCTATGTTCTGGAAACAATGCTCCAGCACACGTCGCGTTCGGAAACGCTTGCAGCACTGCATAGCATTTCCTGGACGACGCTGGCGCTCGCCGTCTTCTTTACGGTGTTGAGCTATGCCGCTGTCGCTCTTTACGATGTCGTGGCCGTAGACACCATCGCGCCAAACCAGATTCCGCGCCGTATCGCGGCGGTTGCAGGCGCTGCGGGCTATGCGATTTCCAATGCGCTCGGCTTTTCGCTTTTGACCGGCGGCGCGCTGCGCTATCGCATCTATGCCGCCGAAGGCGTCAGCCTCGCCGATATCGGCAAGATCGTCGGCACATCGTGGTTCGCAATCTGGTTTGCGCTGATCATCATGGTCGGGGCTGCACTCCTCATCGATCCCCAGGATGTGCCTTGGCTATCCGCCATCGATTCGCGCATCGATATCGTGGCGGGCGTGGTTATCCTCGGCGGCATCGGCTGGCTTATCTACTGGCTGTCGCATGGCGAGCGCAGCGTCAGGATCGGTTCGTTCAGCCTGCGCCTTCCCAATTCCAAAGGCGCACTGATCCAGATTTGCGCCGGATTGGTCGATGTCGGCGCTGCCGCGGCCACACTCTACGTCCTGATGCCCGCTGATGCAGTGCCAAGTTTCGCCGTCTTCGCACTCGTCTATGTGATCGCCATTGTTCTCGGCATCGCCAGCCACGCGCCCGGCGGCCTCGGCGCCTTCGAAGCAACGATCATCGCCGGGTTGGGCCTCGGCGGAAAACCGGACGCGATCGCAGCACTTCTCGCCTATCGCATCATCTACACGGTCATGCCGCTCGTCGTGGCAACGGCTGGCATTCTCGTCTGGGAAGCGATGCGGCGGCGTCAGATGCTGGGCAAACAGGCCGCCTTCGCCAAACGCCTTTTCGAGCCTCTGGTGCCAAGCCTTTCCGCTGGCATCATCTTTCTGGGCGGCATCATCCTGCTCATTTCGGGCGCGACACCCAATTTGCGCTATCGCGTTGAGCTTTTGTCCGACATCGTGCCTGAATTCCTGATGGAAATGTCGCATCTGGCGGCAAGCCTCGTGGGCGTCGCGCTGCTCATCGTTGCGCGTGGCCTTTCCAAGCGTCTGGAACGGGCTTGGGTTGCGGCGATGACGCTGCTTCTCAGCGGAGCGGTGTTTTCACTCGCCAAGGGCCTCGACTGGGAAGAAGCCGTCATTCTCTGCATCTTCGCTTCAACGCTCTGGAATTTTCGCGATTCCTTCTATCGCCGCCCGATATCCGGACCTTTCGAACTGAGCTGGAACTGGATCACCACAGTCGGCACCACGGTGCTTGTTTCCACATGGCTTGGCTTCTTCGTTTACCGGCACGTCGAATATTCGAGCGATCTTTGGTGGGATTTCGCATGGAGCGGGAATGCGCCACGCTTCCTGCGGGCGACCGTGCTGGTTTTTGCAGTGGTCGCCGCTGTCGGCCTGCATTCGATCATCAACCGCAACAGCCATCGCAGGCGAAAGGTCGATTATTCGATCCCCGAAGTAGTGCCTACTCTGGTGGCGGAATGTCCGCATACGGACGCGGCGCTGGCCATGTTGGGGGACAAGCAGTTTCTGCTCGCACCGGATAACAGCGCCTTCATCATGTATGCCCAATCCGGTGGCAGCCTGATCGCGCTCGGCGAGCCGATCGGCAACCCCGAAACCGGCAAGGAAACGGCATGGTCGTTTCACGCGCTTGCGGACAGATTAGCGCTGCGCACGGTTTTCTACGGCGTTGGCCCGCAAAGCCTGCCGCTGTTTCTCGACATGGGGCTTGTCGCACTGAAACTAGGCGAAGTGGCCCGCGTGAACCTGACGGACTTTTCACTGGAAGGGCCGCGTCGCCAGCCATTCCGCTATGCCGACCGCAAGATCGACAAGGACGGCCTCACCTTCGAAATTATTCGGGCGGCTGACATTCCACCGATCCTCCCGCGCCTGCGTGAAATTTCCAACGCCTGGCTCGATTTCAAATCCGGCAGCGAAAAGGGATTCTCGCTCGGCTATTTCGATGACGACTATATGCAGCGCTTCGATGTCGCCGTGCTGAAAAGCGAAGGCGAGATCGTGGCCTTTGCCAATCTGTGGCGCGGCGCAAACAAATACGAGATCACCGTGGACCTGATGCGCTATATGCCCAATGTGCACAAGCTGCTGATGGATGCGCTTTTCGCCAAGCTGCTCATGTATAGCAAAAACGAAGGCTACCAGTGGTTCAATCTCGGCGCGGCCCCGCTTGCCGGACTGAGCGGCAGCAGGCTCGCCTCGCGCTGGAACCGGCTCGGCTCCTTCATCTACAAGCGCGGTGCGGACCTCTATCATTTCGACGGATTGAAAGCCTTCAAGGAAAAATTCGATCCTGTCTGGACCCCGCATTACATGGTCTGCCCCGGCGGACTGGAAACACCGCGCGCCCTTCTCGACGCCACAACCCTGATCAACGGCAGCCCACTGGAGTTCATCCGTAAATGAAGAAAGAACGCGTCCTCTTTACCGTGGTCGGGCTTGTGCTGCTTGGAGCGGCGGGCGTTTACGCGTCGCTGCATACTGGCAAGATCGCCCGCATGTGGACCAAACTTACAGGCTCTGAAGAGCCGGTCATTCATGCAAGCGCCGAACGGCTGTCGAGCATCCCGGTCTATATGCCGAACGGTGACCCGGTCGGACTTACGATCCTTCTCAGCGACGAGGCGGGCATCGGCGAGAAGGAGCGCGCCTATATGGACGCGCTGCTTGCGAAAAACATGATCGTCCTGCCGGTGGAACTCGGCCCATGGCGGGCTTCGCTCGATAAGGAAGATGGCGAATGCAACTACCTCGACTCCGATTTTGAGGCCATCGCCAAGGAAGCGCTGCGCGGGCTTGATCTCGATGTCTATTTCCATCCGGTGCTGACCGGCATCGGCCAGGGTGCGACGATTGCCTATGCCGCGGCGTCGGATTCGCCCGATGCGACCATTGCGGGCGCTGTCTCGCTCGACCCTGCCCCGGCGAAAACCCGCCTGCCCTCCTGTACAGAAAAGGCGGCTGCGACGAAAACACCGGATGGTGCATTTACCTATGCTTTTGGCGCCCAGATACCAGCACCTGCTCTGGTGGTCGCCCCTCCCGGAACGGAGACCAACAACCCGGTCGAAGCACGGCAACAAAATATCGCCATTCTCCAGAGCGCCAAGGATTTCCCGGCGCGCATGAAAATGGCGGTTGATAACATTGTCGCCATGGCTGATCAGGACGCCAAGAATGAAGCCCTGCCGATTGTCAATCTTCCCGCCAAGGGCGGCAATGCGGAGATGGTCGCGGTCTTCTATTCCGGTGACGGCGGCTGGCGCGATCTCGACAAATCCATCGGCGAATGGCTGCAAGCGCATGGCGTACATGTCATCGGCGTCGATTCTCTGCGCTATTTCTGGTCGGAGCGCACACCGGAAGAAATCGCCAAAGACACCACGGCAATGATCAGGAAGGCCGATCCGACAGGGAAATTGCCTGTTGCGGTGCTTGGCTATTCCTTCGGGGCCGATACTTTCCCCTTCGCGTGGAAATATCTCGATCCAGCCATTCAGGACCGCACAAAAATGATCGGGCTGCTTGGTGTCGAAACCACGACAACCTTTCAGGTCTCCATTGAAGGCTGGCTTGGTATGGATGGCGACAAGGATGTCGTTCCGGCGATTTCCAGCATTCCGCTCGACCGTGTCGTCTGCGTCTATGGCGAGGAGGAAGACGACACCGCCTGCACGGCAAGCGAGTTGAAGGGCATGGACGTCATGAAACTGGCGGGTGGCCACCACTTCGACGAAAACTACGAGCCGATTGCAGCCGCCCTGCTCGACAAAATGCGCGCACGCGCCGGTCTGCCGCCGCGCCCGTCAAGCTGACGGGCGACTTCCGGTAAAGGCGCTAACCCTTTATCGCGCCTGACGGATTTTGCGCGCCAAGCGCGCGCTGCACCGCCACGCGGGCCGACGCGAGATCGGGCATGACCCAGTTCGGCTCGCCACCCAGAAACTTGTCGAGGAAGGCTATCGCATAGCCCGGCATGTCGGCCACGTTTTCCCGGTAAGACCACCAGGTTCGCAAATCGTCCGCACAGGCGTCGATATCCTGTGCCACGCCGAATTCCTGCTCCTGCACGGCGGCAATCGCGCAAATGCAGTAATTGGTATAGAGGAACCCCTCCGGCCAGAAGGCGATAATGTCGTGTTGCGGCGTATTCTCGCCCTCGTTCGCCTTCGGGATCGATAACGCCCGGGCAGGCGACAGGCGGATCAGTTCACGCAGAACCAGCCCGGCGGCAAAGGTGATGAAATCCTTGCGGTCCACCTTGGCATAACGCTTGTTCTGCTCGACCAGTTCTACCCAGTTCAGAAAAGCTTCCGTCAGTTTCTGCTCGTCGATCTCATAATCGACACCATAGACATCATGGAGAAGACTGGCGTGTTTGCGAAACGTCGCCCTGAACCAGCGCAACTGCCGCAAGCGACGCCGCAAGTCCGGCATCGATGCCATCTGGTTCTTCAAAAGCAAATCCATATTCCACGCCTCCAATGCCGACAGACCATATGCGAAACCGCTACCGTTGTCAGCTTGTCCTTCCCGCAATCTTCACCTCATAATTATACATATTGACATTTAAGAAAACAAATGTTCTGTGAAGAGGCGGAGACTGGCGGCGCTCAAAGACGCACGAAGCCTCCGGTGGAGGAGGAGAAAATGGCTATCTGGCAATGGGCTTTACTGGCTTTGGCTCTTTTATGGGGAGTGCAGTCGCTGGGCGTCTGGTTTCAGATGCGCCATTACTCCGACGTGCTGAAAGGCGTCACATCCCGCTACTCTGACGGATTCGTGGGTGCAGGCCATGTGCGCGGGCGCTTCGGCAAAGGCGTCATTGTCATGATCGTGGTTGACCGCGACCTGAAGGTCCGGCGCTTTCTCGAAATGAGCGGACGAACCGTGTTCGCAAAGTTCAAGCGGCAGGAAGCCTATGAGGGCATGCCGTTCAATGCCTTGCGGCGTGAACAGGAAGCGCTCGAAAAGTCGCCTGTCAATGCTGCCGCAAAGCAGGCGATGGACCAGATCGACCGCATCCGCGAACAATCCGACGGCACGTCTCTCGAAGGACTGAAGCTGGCGCACGCCTGAGCGTGTGTCCAACCGTGAACTGGGTGGCAATGTTCAAGGGGTATCGCCCGACGAGGACGGGCGTGGAGGAGGAGAAATGTCTATAGCTGCAATGCTGGCGCAAGGCGCCGATACGACCTTACAGTCCTTGCATGTGGCGAGCCAGATGGCCGCCAACATAGCAACGGACGCGGTGTTTCACGGCAAGCTAGCCGTCGAACACGGTAGCGATAACCTTGTGCAGCTTGCACAGGCAACCGGCACGGACAATCTGACTGTCGATCAGTTCAAGGAACGACTGCAAAACGTCACTCAAGAAGAACAGCTGGGCTGGCTGGCCTCGATCGGCAAGCACTTCATCGGCATCTTCCAAAAGGGTGGCGAAGTGTTTTCCGGTTTTGTGACCGGCATCATTCCGACCCTGGTGGTTCTGATGACCGCCTTCTACGCAATCACCGAACTCGTCGGCGAAAAGCGCGTGCACGGTTTGGCACAGGGTGCGGGCCGCATCGCGCTAACCCGTTATACGGTTCTGCCGGTGCTGTCGGTGTTCTTCCTGACCAATCCGATGGCCTATACCTTCGGTTCGTTCCTTGAGGAAAAGCACAAACCTGCCTTTTACGACGCGGCAGTGTCCTATGTGCATCCGCCACTTGGCCTCTTCCCGCATATCAATCCCGGCGAATATTTCGTCTGGGGTGGCGTACTCGTGGCGCTGCTTGAACTGGAAAAGAAAGGCGCTGTCGCCAATGGCTATCACATCAATGTGGCCATCTGGTACGCCATCGTCGGCCTCGTCGTGATCCTGCTCAAAGGCATGCTCACCGAACGCATCACCGCCATCATGGCGCGCCGTCAGGGCATCGAGCTTTAAGGCGCGCGGGAGGACATCATGGCCAAAACCTACAAATCCGTTAGAATTTCCCATGGCTCCGGTGGCTGGGGCGGACCGCTCGTCATCCAGCCGACCGAACAGCGCAGCAAAATCGTATCCGTGACCGGCGGCGGCATTCATCCGCTCGCCAGACAGATCGCGGAAATGACCGGGGGCGAAGCCGTAGACGGTTTCCGCGCTCCCCCCATTGAAAGCGAAATGGCCGTCGTCGTGGTCGATTGCGGCGGCACCGCCCGTTGCGGCGTCTATCCGCGCAAGCGCATCCCGACCGTCAACCTGACGCCAGTCGGCCAGTCAGGCCCCCTGGCGCAGTTCATCACCGAAGACATTTATGTCTCCGGCGTAAAGCCAGAAAATGTCGTTCCTGCTGATGGTTCCGAGGCTCCTGCAGCCGCAGCTTCCTTAGGAGCTGCCGCCGCCAAGGCCGATGAAAAGCCTGCAGTGCCGATCGATACGTCGAATGATGGCGGCCTCGTCGGGCTGATCAGCCGGATCGGCCGCGTCATGGGCCGTGTCGTCGGCATTTTCTTCAACGCCGGTCGCCGCACCATCGATCAGGTCATCCGCAACGTTCTGCCATTCATGGCTTTCGTGACGATGCTGATCGGTCTCATTCTTTACACCGGCATCGGCGATATTCTTGCCCAGCCGATGGGACCACTCGCCAACAATATCATTGGCCTGCTTGTGCTGTCGGCTATCTGCGGCTTGCCGTTTCTTTCTCCGATCCTTGGACCGGGCGCAGTCATCGCGCAGGTAGTGGGTGTGGCCATTATCGGCCCGCAGATTGCCAATGGCACCATCGCTCCGGCAATGGCCCTGCCCGCGCTCTTCGCCTACAACACGCAGGTCGGTTGCGACTTCGTGCCAGTGGGTCTGGCGCTCGGTGAAGCCAAACCGAAGACGATTGAAATCGGCGTGCCTGCGATCCTGATCAGCCGCCAGATCATGGGCCCTGTCTCGGTGCTCATCGCCTGGCTCGTCAGCCTCGCCGTGCTTTGACGCAAACTGGCTCGTCGCATCAAAGCGGCGGGCCACTCCTCCCAATCTCTGCCTTTAATTTTCGGCATCCTCATCTCCCCAATTTTTGGAGGATGCCGATTGAGTGAAATTGAAAAGGACTGCCGCCATGCCGATACATCTCAAGACACGGATCACCGCAATTGGTCCCGAAGTGGCTGATCTCGCCGAAGGCGGCGTTCTGATCCTGTTTGCAGAGGGCTCCCCGCCCGAACTGGCGGAAGTCTCGGTGATGCACGCAGTCGAAGATGGTCCGCAGGAAGCTGCGCCGCCGGTTGGCGCGCTGATCACCATTGGCGACATTACGGCAAACATTACGGCGGTTGGAACAAGCGCCTGGCAAAAAGTGCGTGACATCGGTCATGTGGTGATATCGTTTACCGGGGCCGACTCGACCGACCGTCCGGGCGAAATCTGTGCCAGCGAAGTTGACGGCGCCGCTCTGGTTGCCGTGCTGCGCGAAGGACATATGATCGTCATCAGCGACTGATCTCAAGAAGCATTCATGATCCAAGGCTCTCAAATGGAACGCTCCACCATCGTCCGGGTGCATGAAGGGTTGCATGCGCGCCCCGCCACCCGTTTCGTCAAGCTCGCCAAGGGGTTCGAGTGTAATATCGAGATCGCAAAGAGCGGCAAAAGCGTCAGCGCGAAAAGCTCCGTTAAGCTCATGCTGCTTGGCGTGAAGGAAAATGACGAAGTCACCGTCAGCGCCGAAGGGGCTGACGCGATTGAAGCACTGGAAGCGCTGATCGGCTATCTCGAAAACCCGCGCGCGGGGCTTGAGGAAAATGACGGCGCAGCCGTTGCCGCGGTGGTGGAGACTGCTCCCGTCGCCGTCCCGGTCGCGAGTGTTGCGATTGCAGCGTTGCCGGAAGGCCAGATCAAGGGCGTTGCCGCCAGTGAAGGTCTTTCGCTTGGCGAGGCGTTTCCGTTTTTCCCTGCCGAAATCACGCCCGGCACCGGCAAGCTGGCACCTCACGAAATCGCACCGGAAATCAGCCGTTATGAGGCCGCTGTTGCAACTGTTCAAGAGCGGATGGAACATTCGCTCGCGCGCGGCGATCTCGCCGAAAGTGATCGCGGCATCGTTGCTGCATTGAAGGACATTGCCTCCGACGACAGCCTGCGGGATGAAGCGCTCGCCCTTATTCGCGGCGGCATGGATGCGGTCTCCGCAACGCTCGGCGCTGCCTCGACGGTCGCGCAGCAATTCGCCAACCTCGACGATCCCTATCTCAATGCCCGCGCCGACGATGTGCATGCAATCAGCCGCCAGATTTGTCTCGCCTTGCTCGGTCAGGAAGACCTCAATCTCGACGGACTACCGGACGGTGCCATTCTGATCGCCGAAGACATCGGCGCTTGGGACTTGGCCCGCGCACCGCTGAAGCGCATTCGCGGCGTGGTTTGCGGCCATGGCGGCGCGACCTCGCATGTCGCGATCATCGCGCGCACGCACGGAATCCCGGCAGTGCTTGGACTTGGCGACGCTGTTCATAGACTGAAGACAGCGCGACAGGTTGCCGTCGATGGCAGTGCGGGCATTGTCCATCATGACCCGGATGCCTCCGTTCTGGCCGAAATCGAAAGCCGCATTGCCAAGGCCACGGAAGAACAGCGTGCGCTGGACAAGTATCGTGACTACACGCCGCATCGCGCCGATGGCGTGGTGATTGAGGTTGCGGCCAATCTCGGCGCTTTGGAGGAAATCGAAGCGGCCCAGACCGCAGGCGCGATGGGCGTCGGCCTGTTCCGCACCGAGCTTCTGTTCATGAAGCATATCCATTTGCCGTCCGAAGACATGCAAATGGAAACCTATGCATCACTTCTGCGCGCTTTCGCACCCCAGTCTGTCATTGTCCGCACACTCGATATCGGCGGTGACAAGCCCGTCGCCGGCATCGAGTTTCCCGAGGAGGAAAACCCGTTCCTCGGCTGGCGCGGCATCCGCATGTGCCTTGACCGCCCGGAGGTGTTTAAGCCGCAATTGCGCGCCCTACTTCGCGCCGCCGTGCACGGCAATCTGAAGGTCATGCTACCGATGGTTTCCGATATCGAGGAGATTCGGGCGACAAAAAGCCTGATTGCCGAATGCGAGCGCGAGCTGGCAGCAGAAGGCAAGCCTTACGGCACGTTTGAACTGGGTGTTATGATCGAAACACCGGCAGCGGTTTTCGCAGCCGATCAGCTGGCCAAGGAATCCGCCTTCTTCTCCATCGGCACCAATGATCTAACGCAATATGTCATGGCGGCAGACCGTCTCAACCCGACGGTCGCGAGGCTCAACGACGTGCATCATCCAGCTGTAATAGCGGCCATTGAAATGACCGCGAAAGCAGCCACGACAGCGGGCATCATGGTTGGCATGTGCGGGGAAGCGGCAGGCAAGCCGGATTTGATACCGGAATTTATCCGCATGGGACTGACCGAGCTCAGCATGAGCCCGGCTTCCATTCCCCGCGCCAAGAAAATCATCGCCGATCTGTTCGGCGACTTAAGGTAGGTGGGCAATCAGCGTCGCGAAGAGGGTTTCGAGCTTCTTCGCGTCGTGGGTTTCTGCCGCATCCACCAGCCGCTCATAGCGTGCCTCCAGCACCATGAATACACTTTCCAGCGGATCGATATCGGCGAGATCAGCAGGTTTTACGGTCGCCAGCCCGCAAGCGAGGCAAGCTGCCGCAAGCCCGACCACTTCCGCCTTGCGCAGATTTTCCGGGTCGCACGAGGCTTCTGACGGCATCAGGCGGACGGGCTTTTCAGCCAGCGCTTCCAGATAAAGCGCGGCCAGCGCCTGTGCAACCTTTAGAGGATCGCGCAGAAGTTCCGCATGCTTGCGCAACAGACGCCCGTGGATGACCGAAAAAGCCGCTTCGTGGATAAGTGCGTTTTCAAGTCCGTAGCGCCGCATCGTTCCCTTGAGGAAATAATACATATCGCTGCGGAAACCGCGCGCACCTTCCGCGCCGGTGCCGAAATAAAAGGATAGGCTGCGCATCTGTGGCGCGCCATGATGTTTGGCCGGTTCAGACGAAATAATCGAGATTGAGATCGCTTCGGCGGCGGTCAGCGCCGTATCCATCACGCCTGCGGCATGGCCCAGAAGCGCTTCCGGCGCAGGCAGGCTGGTTTCGGGCGCACGCGAACTTTGCCGGGCGCGCCTGATCACATAGCGCACGTCACGCAGACGGTCTTTCAGATTGACGGCGATTTCATCGGAAAGTGTGCGCAGCATGCCGGTCGTCCCTCCCTGCGAGGCCAACAATCGTATCTTAACCGATACAAAAGAAGTATTGTTTTCCTCGTCCCGGAAAAGCAATAGGGTCCATATCACAAAGACGCAAACTGTAAGAATTTTGGGGAATCGATTTGAGAAAGACCGCCAAGGGGAAACGGAACGCAGCTGAAACCAACGACCTTCTGGTGGGATCCGAAGGCGTTGCAGCGGAAAACCGCACCAGCCGCCTCAGAACCCGTGCGGCGTGGATGTATTATGTCGAGCAGATGACCCAGAGCGATATTGCCGATGCGCTGGGTGTTGGCCGTGTGACCATTGTGCGTCTTCTTGCCGATGCCCGCGCCCGCAATGAGGTGAAGATCACTATCGAAGGCAAGCTTTCGGCTTTGACCGCGCTGGAAGCGGCGCTTGAAAAGGCTTTCGGGCTGGAGCAGGCCATTGTCGCGCCCCTCTCCTCTGCCGAGACCGATCCGATTCCTCCGATAAGTGCTGCGACCGGCGCTTATCTGTCGGAAAAAATCCAGCACGGCATGCGCATTGGCGTCGGCTGGGGCCGCACTTTGTCCAGCACCTTGCAGCATATCGGCTCGCGTCCGGTGAACGATCTCAAGGTCATTTCGCTTCTCGGCGGCATTGTGCAGCCACGACGCTCCAACCCGCCCGAATTTGCCTGGCAGTTCGCGCAGATGCTGCAAGGCGAAGGCTACCTTATCCCCGCGCCCGCCCTTGTGGACAGCAAGGAGACTCGCACAGCCCTGATTGAGCGCTGTGGCCTGAACACGGTGCTGAACATGGCGGAAGATCTCGACATGGTGTTGCTCAGCATTGGCGGCATCGAGACCGCCAGTAGCACGTCCTACCGCGTGGGGCTCGTCGATGAAGAGCAGAAACAATCGCTGCGCGCCAATGGTGCGGTCGGCGACGTTCTGTTCCATTTCTACAATGCCGATGGCCGTATCGTCGATGATCCGGTGCATGAGCGCGTCATGTCGGCCAGCATCGAAAGCTTGCAGAACACGCCGCAACGCATCCTGACATCCGGCGGCAAGGAAAAGATCGAAGCGCTTCTGGGCGCGATGAAACTTCTGCGGCCAACGGTGTTCATCACCGACGAGGAAAGTGCCGCCGAAATGCTCCGGCGCATCGGACATTCCGTTCCGAACTGAACCGCTCAGTAGTGAGAATACAAATAGTTAGGGCGCTTTCGTGATCCTGCACGAAAGCGCCCTTTGAAATGGGGCCGAAATTACTTGCGCAATTCGGCTTCGATTTCGTCCAGAACCTTGTCCTTGCCGATGCCGGTCAGGAATGCGAGGCCCTTGATGACCCGCTTCTCGACCGCGGCGGAAATAGGCGTCGTGGAAACGATGAAATCCACATTGTCAGCCAGAGACGGCACTTCGGTCGCCTTGGCCTGCTGGGCGTTGAAGGTCAGCCCGCGCTTTTTCATCTCTTCGGTGACGGCAGCATTCACGGCAGTGGATGTTGCGACGCCGGTGCCGCAGGCAAAGAGAATCGTTTTCATTTTGGCCATTTTGGTTCCTCCGATTAACCGAGCGCGGCTTCCACGTCACTCAATGTGCGCGATTTCTTGAGATGCTCGAGCGCGTCCTCATTTTGAATGGTCGCCATCACCTGTTGCAAGGTCTCAATCTGTTTGTCCTTGTCATTGATGGCAAGCAGGAAAACAAACCCGACCGGAACGTCCTCTTCCGGATCTTCCATATTGGAGAAGATGACAGGAGATTTCAGCGTCGCGAAAGCGATGCCTGCTTTCAGGACATGCTCGGGATCGGTATGCGGGACGGCGACGTTTTCTTCGCGCTCCAGCGGCAGACCGGTCGGCATGGTCTGTTCCCGCTTCACGACCGCATCCGCATAGCTTGGCTTTACATAGCCGAGCCGTTCCAGCTTCGCCGCCAGAATACGGATAATTTCCTCATTGGTTTTGGCCTCGCTCTGCAGCTCTATCGCTTCAGGATCCAGAAAAGCCATCAGGTCGTTCGCCATTCCATCCTCCATTGCGGATAGCCGCATACCTCTCCGGTATGCGGCCAGTATTGCTTTTGCGCCTTACCAGTTGTTCTGCTCGGCTGGTTCGTCTTCCGCACCGGCAGCGCGTTCCCAACCGTCGGTGTTGCGACGATAGAGAATGAACGCTGCGGCGATGACGACTGCAAGAACCGCGATTCCAACAACGCCTAACCACTGGATTGCGGCGATGATGACATAAGGCACCCACAGGAAGCCGTCGACCACCGAAGTGATCTGCAACGCGTTTTCCGGCAACTTGAAGCCAGACGACACGGCAGCGCTCGTGAAGAGCGGAGCCAGCGCATTGGCCACATAGAAGCCGATGGCGAGCGTCACCGTGCCGACGACAACCATGCGGAACACGTTGCCCTTCAACAGCGGCGCAGTCATGGCGACGATGAACGGAATAACCGCAAGATCGGCGAACAGGATGACGCGGTTGCCCGGCAGAATCACCGACAGGATGATCGCAATCGGCACGAGGATCAGCGACGACGAGATCGCAGCCGGATGGCCGATCAGGATTGCCGAATCGAGACCGACCAGCAATTCGCGGTCGCCGGTGCGCTTGCGCACGAATTCCTGTGCGGCATCAGAAACCGGCAGCAGGCCTTCCATCAGGATTTTGACCATGCGCGGCAGAAGCAGCATCACGGCGGCAAGCGTCATGCCGGTGCCCAGCACCTTGGCCAGCACATGGCCGAAATCGCCTGAATTGTAGAAAGCGATGAGACCAAGCACGAGACCGATAATCAGGCCCAGAACCACCGGTTCGCCGAAAACGCCGAAACGGCGTTCGATGGTTTCGGTGCTGATGTGGATCTTGTTGATGCCAGGAATGCGATCCATGATCCAGTTGAGCACGATGGCAATCGGCAGAATTTGCGCCGATGCCAGGTGCGGTACCGAAACGCCCGGAACGCCATAGAACTGCTGTACGGCGCGTGCCGACCAGTCAGCGAACAGCAGCGACAGAGCCGCAACAAGAGCTGCAACGATAATACCATAGGCGAGATTGTCCGTTGCGGCGACGACAAGCGAGCCGACAAAGGCAAAGTGCCAGAAGTTCCAAACATCGACATTGAGCGTGCGGGTCCAGCGCATCAAAAGCAGCGCGATGTTGACCAGAATGCCGACCGGAATGACCCAAAGCCCCACGGACGAACCGAAAGCGATGGCCGCAGCCGAAGGCCAGCCCACATCGACGATATCGCGCTTGATGCCCGTATTGGTAACAATCGCCTGAGCCACCTCGCCAATGGAGGTGAACATCAGCCCCAATACGAGGTTGATACCGATGAAGGCGACGCCGATGGTCACGGCAGCACGGAAGGCTTTGCCCACCTTTGCGCCAAGAACCACGGCTATAATGAAAATGACGATAGGGAGCAGGACCGTCGCCCCCAACGTATCGATGGCCGATTTCAGGCCGCTTAGAAATGCGTCCATAGTTTTCTCCTCCCCCCGGCCATCCTCCAACGAATGCCAGGCCGTTCGAACGCTTGTATCAAGTTCCGCGCCGCATGCCCCCACAAGATTTTGTTGTGTTGCATTTTGAAACACCGGGCAGAACATTTGTTTTTTATAGCAGACCAATGTTTGTTCACAAGCGATAAAGCACGGTAAGGAATAACAGGTCTGTGGCGCGTGATAAATGTACACTCGTATTGACTTGGAAACAAATGTTCATTATCGGGTAAAGGAAGAGAGGCGCGAAGGCGTCTGGGGAACATCAGGAGGAAAAGATGGCGACGAATGTGGCGTTGACGGGCTTGGCACGTGATATGCAAGCGCGTGCGGACAGCGGACGGCCGATCCGTATCGGGCTGATCGGCTCCGGCGAAATGGGCACCGACATCGTGACCCGCGTGGCGCATATGCCCGGCATCGAAATCGGCGCCATTTCCGAACTGCGTGTTCCGAACGCTTTGAAAGCGGTTGATATCGCCTATCAGGAAGAAGGCCACGGCAGGCAAGTTTCAAACGCTTCCGACCTGACCTCGGCCATGGAAGGCGGCAAGGTCGCCGTTACGGACAATGCCAGTCTGATCCTCGAAAATGATTTGATCGATGTGGTCATCGACGCCACCGGCGTTCCTGCTGTCGGCGCGGAAATCGGCCTGCGCGCCATGGAACATGGCAAGCATCTCGTCATGATGAATGTCGAAGCCGATGTCACCATCGGCGCTTACCTCAAGGCAGAAGCCGACCGTCTGGGCGTCACCTATTCGCTGGGTGCCGGCGACGAACCATCGTCCTGCATGGAGTTGATCGAGTTCGTTTCAGCCATGGGGCATCCCATCGTTGCCGCTGGCAAGGGCAAGAACAACCCGCTCAATATCGACGCCATTCCCGACGATTATCTGGAAGAAGCCAAACGCCGCAACATGAATGTGCGTATGCTGGTGGAGTTCGTCGATGGCTCCAAGACCATGGTGGAAATGGCAGCCATCGCCAATGCCACGGGTCTGGTGCCGGACAAGCCGGGCATGCACGGCCCTGCCGCAACGCTCGACCAGCTCAACAAGACGCTGATTCCTGAAAAGGATGGCGGTGTGCTTTCGAAGGTCGGGGTCGTGGATTACTCCATCGGCAAGGGCGTGGCTCCGGGTGTCTTCGTCGTCGCCGACATGTCGCATCCGCGTGTTTCGGAACGCATGGAAGATTTGAAAATGGGCAAAGGCCCTTACTTCACCTTCCACCGCCCTTATCACCTGACCTCGCTCGAAGTTCCCCTCACCTGCGCCCGTGTCGTGCTTTACGGCAAGCCGGACATGGTGCCCCTGGCAAAGCCGGTGGCCGAAGTCTGCGCTGTGGCCAAGAAGGATATGCAGCCGGGCGAAAAGCTCGATGCCATTGGCGAATATTGCTACCGCGCCTGGATCATGACGTCTGGCGAAGCGCGTACCGCGCGCGCCATTCCCTGCGGTCTTCTTCAGGGTGGCAGTGTGACAAAGCCGATCAGGAAGGGCGAACTCATCACCTATGACAATGCTGCCGTCGCGCCGGGATCGAAGATCGCCGAACTGCGCGCTCGCCAGGACAAGCTCGTTTACGGAGCATAAGGAGCCGCACCATGGTTCAGGCCAGAAAGATTGATGCGCAGGTCGCAGATCGCCACAACCTGCCCTTCGCTTTCCGCACCTATTCTCCCGAACAGCTGAAGGAAGCGCTGCACAAGATGTATCTCATCCGCCGCTTCGAAGAAGGCGCGGAAGAAAGTTACACGCGGGGTTTTATTCACGGCACGATGCACCTGTCCATCGGACAGGAAGCAAGCGCCATGGGTTCATGCCTGCCTTTGACCGAAGATGACATGATCACCTCGACCCATCGCGGCCACGGTCATTGCATCGCCAAGGGCGCGGATGTGAAACGCATGTTCGCGGAATTTTTCGGCAAGGAAACCGGCTATTGCAAGGGCCGCGGCGGCTCCATGCACATTGCTGATGTATCCAAAGGCAATCTCGGCGCAAATGGCATTGTCGGTGGCGGTATTCCGATTGCTGTCGGCGCTGCCCTTTCCGCAAAAAAGCAGAAGAACAACAAGGTGGTCGTGTCGTTCTTCGGCGATGGCGCCAACAATGAAGGCGCTTTCCATGAAGCGCTCAACATGGCTTCCGTCTGGAAGTTGCCGGTCGTTTTCGTTTGCGAAAACAATGGCTATGGCATGTCTACTTCAACCAAGCGTTCAACGGCGGTGGTGAATGTCGCGGACCGCGCATCGGCCTATGCCATGCCGGGCAAGGTCGTGGACGGCAACAACCTTTCCGACGTTGCCGAAGCCATCAACGAGGCCGTGGAGCGTGCGCGGCGCGGGGAAGGCCCGTCGCTGATCGAGAACAAGACGTACCGTCTGCGTGGTCATTCGAAGAGCGACCGCAACCGCTATCGCACCAAGGAAGAGATCGAGGATTGGGCCAATAATCGCGATCCAATCGCGCATTTCGAAGCCGATCTGAAGGCTTATGGCGTGATCGACGACAAGGAGATCGAAGCCATTCGGGCCAATGTCGAGAAGGAAATCGCTGACGCGATTGAATATGCCCGCAACAGCCCTTCTCCCGACCTCACCAACCTGACCCGCGACGTATATACGGACGAAATCTGATCATGGACACCACCATCCGCGAGTTGAGCTATTCGCAAGCCATTCAGGAAGCCATGGCGATTGCCATGGAGCGCGACGACCGTGTTTTCCTGATGGGCGAGGACATCGGCGTCTATGGCGGCGCGTTTCAGGTAACCGGCGATCTCGTGCATCGCTTCGGCGAAGACCGCGTCATGGACACGCCGATTTCTGAACTGGGCGGTGCGGGCGTCGCCGTAGGTGCAGCGCTGACCGGCATGCGCCCGATTTTCGAATTCCAGTTTTCCGATTTTGCTGCGCTCGCCATGGAGCAGATCGTCAATCAGGCCGCAAAAATCCGCTATATGCTGGGTGGCGCGGTTTCGGTGCCGCTGGTCATGCGTTTTCCCGCCGGTTCAGGCACGGGCGCCGCCGCACAGCACAGCCAGAGCCTCGAAGCCTGGCTCGGCCACGTGCCCGGCCTGAAGGTTCTGCAGCCTTCCACCCCGCATGACGCCAAGGGCATGTTGCTTGCAGCTGTCGAAGACCCCGACCCGGTGATGATTTTTGAGCACAAGCTGCTCTACAAGATGAAGGGGCCGGTGCCGGAAGGCTATTATACCGTTCCCATCGGCAAGGCCGATGTGGTGCGCGAAGGCCGTGATCTCACCATCGTCGCGACCGCAATCATGGTGCACAAGGCGCTGGATGCGGCGGTAGAACTGGCCAAGGAAGGCATCGACGTCGAAGTCATCGATCTGCGCACCGTGCGCCCAATTGATCGCGACACGATCATCAGAAGCGTCAAGAAAACTTCGAAGCTGCTTTGCGTCTATGAAGCTGTGAAAACACTCGGCATCGGCGCGGAAATCTCTGCAATCGTCGCCGAAAGCGATGCTTTCGATTATCTCGACGCCCCGATTGTCCGCCTTGGCGGCGCCGAGACGCCGATCCCTTACAATCCCGATCTTGAACGCGCGACCGTGCCGCAGGTGCCGGACATTCTCAAAAGCGCCCGCGATCTTGCCAGGGGAGTGCGCTGACCATGGCAGTGGAAGTCATCCTGCCGAAAGTCGACATGGATATGGAGACCGGCCAGATTTCGCGCTGGTATGCCAAGGATGGCGATACCGTCACGAAGGGTCAGCTCCTGTTCGAAATCGAAACTGACAAGGCGGCCATGGAAGTGGACGCACCGGCCAGCGGCATTCTTGCAGATGTGAGTGTTGCCGAAGGCACTGTTGTGCCGGTCGGACAGGCTGTCGCGTGGATTTACGAAGAAGGCGAAGAGCGCAAAGCACCACCATCCGTTGAGCGCCCCGCCGATGCGCAGCCTGCTCCCTCGCAGAGCGCGCCAGTACCGGTTCGGGAGGATGGCCCCCCACCTGTCGAACCGGTCGTTTCTACCTCCCAAGCTGCTACCGCTCAGGACACAGCCGTGCGTGCAACGCCGCTTGCACGCCGGCTGGCCCGGGAGGCTGGCATCGATCTTGAGGCGATTGCAGGTTCCGGCCCCAAGGGACGCGTCCAGAAAAAGGATGTCGAGGCGAAGATTGGCTCTGCCCAAGCTGCGGTTGCGGCTGGCGCTGTAAGCCAACCGGTTGCACCCCCCGCACGAAGACCTACCGCCGGTTCCGCTGCACCGCTCAATGCAGTCTGGCTGCGTGAGGGTGAAGCCGGAAAACTGCCTGTTGTCCTAATCCACGGTTTCGCCGCCGACCTCAATTCATGGCGCGGCCTGTTCGCAGGGGCAACACTCGGCCATCCGGTTCTGGCGCTTGACCTTCCCGGACACGGTGCTTCCACGCGCACAGTGCCGGACAGCATCGATGCGATCGCGGAGGCCGTTGAAGCCACACTTGCCGCCTTTGGCGTGAACGCCTGCCTGCTTGGCGGTCATTCCCTTGGTGGTGGCGTTGCGGCGACCGTTGCCGCACGCGGCATCGTGGATGTGCGCTCGCTGGTGCTGATTTCGTCCGCCGGTCTCGGCCCTGAAATCAACGGCGCCTTCACCAAGGGCCTGATCGCCGCCAAAAGCGAAGCGAGCATCATCCCTTGGCTGAAACTGTTGGTCAGCGACGAAAGCCTGCTCACGCGGCCTTTCATCAATGCCACAGTCGCTCAGGCCGCTGATACCGAATTGCGCGCCGCGCAAAGCGCGATTGCGGAACGGTTCTTCACCGATGGCACGCAGACCTTCGATCTGCGGTCAACCATAGCCGGATTGCCGATCCCTGTGCGGCTGATCTTCGGTGCGGAAGATCGGGTCATTCCCGTCAGCCACGCCCATGGGCTGCCCGGAAAAGTCGGCGTGCATATCTTCCAGCGTTGCGGACATATGCCGCAAATCGAGGAACGCGCCGAAGTACTGCGTATTCTTGGCGAATGCGCCCGCGCCGTTGCCTGAAACAACAAAGCCCCGGTTGAACCGGGGCTTTTCTCATATATCAGGCAGTTAACGCCGCTAACGTCCGCTCAACCAGCCGCGTCATGGAGCGTGTCGAGCCAAAAGGCCAAATATCGCCGCCGAGATGATAAATATGACCGGCGCTGACCGCAGGCAGGACCGGCCAGATCGCGCTTTCCGTCAGTTCCTTCGGCGTCGCGTCATCCAACAGGCAAAGCCGTGTCTCCGGCGCTAGCGTGGCAAGCTCTTCCAACCCGAATGTCGTAAAACCAAAGGGCTGCACGCCGCGGTCGACTGCTTCCGAGAAGCCAGCTTGCACCATCGTTTTCATCACGGCAGAATTGGTCGTGAATATTCTCAATCGCGCCACACCGGGCAAAGGCTGCGCAATCACGACAGGCAATGGGCCGGATAGTTTCGCCCGCGCTGCCGACAGGCCATCTTCGAAAGATTGCCACGCGGCCCTGCGTTCCGCCTCGCGTTGCAGCGCACTTGCGGCAACGGCGAGATTTGATTTCATATCCTGAAAGAGATCGGCGCTATCGGATGCGCCGTCGAGCAGCACCGTCGGTGCAATCGCCTTGAGGCGCTCGGCAATCGCCTTATGGCGCAACGCCGATGTAAGGATCAGGTCCGGTTTCAGCCGTGTCAGCGCTTCAAGGCTCGGCTGCTGCCGTCCGCCCACATCGGCCGCATCGGTGAGCCCGTCATTCTCGATATTGACCCACTGGCGATAGCCCGCCAGATCGGCAACGCCCAGAGGGCGAATGCCGAGCGACAAAGCAATTTCCGTTTCCGCCCATTCGAGCGTGACAACCTTACGCGGCGTCTCGGCCCGAACAGAAGACGTAAGGGCGGCCAAAGCCGCCCCCACAAAAAATTCACGTCGTGAGAAACTCACTACCATTTCACACTCGTTGTCGCCACGATGGAGCGGCCCTGACCGTAATAGCACTGGCTGGTCGAATTGCAGCCCGCCACATATTTCTTGTCGCCGAGATTATAGGCATTCACCTGAAGGCGATAGTTGCCAAGATCATAGCGCAGGAAAGCATCCACCAGCGTATAGGATGGCACGAAGAAGGTGTTCAGCGTATCGCCAGCGGTCTTGCCGATGCGTCGTACACCGCCGCCAAGAACGAGATCGCCCTTGAGGTTATCCGGCAGCGGCACATTATAGCTGACGAACAACGACTGCTGATCCTTCGGCACGGTATAAGGCAGCTTGCCAATCTGGGCAGGCGTCTGGCTTTCGCTGACTTCCGGGTCCTGGAAGCTCATGGCAGCCGTCAGGTTCAGGCGATCCCACAATTGGGCCGTGCCTTCCAACTCGACGCCGCGTACGCGCACTTCGTCCGTCTGATAGTAGACGCCGGAAATACGATTGACGACATTCTGCTGTTCAGCTTCGAAGGCCGAAAGCGTAACGCTGTAATTCGCGCCTTCCGGGGCGTATTTAATGCCCACTTCCTTCAACGTGCCCGTGGTCGGCTTGAGCGGCGTATCCGCCAGCGTCAGCGTCGGCAGGAAGGACGTCGAATAGAGCGCATAAGGCACAAAGCCACTGTCGAAGACATAGGCTACGCCCGCACGGCCCGTGAACTTTTCAGGGTCCTGCTCATAGTCGACGCTACGGCCTGTTGAGAGCGTCGTCTGTTCGGAATCAACCCGGACGAAGTCCTTGCGACCGCCGAGCGTCACGCGCAGATTGCCTGCTTCGATCTGATCCTGCACATAAATGCCGGTCTGATACTGGTTTTGCAGAAGACGCGTCGTCGCCTTCACCGGCGTCAGCGGCTGATTGAAGGTCGGGTTGAACAGGTCCTGCGACGGACCAGCCGCCGAGCCAGTATAATTGTCGAGGCGCTGCCATTGCTGATCAACGCCGACCAGCAAAGTGTGCTCCAGAGAGCCGGTATCGAAGCGCGATTCAAGCTGCGTGTCGAAGGCAATTGAATCGAGTTCGGGCTGTGCCAGATAATTGGTGCGCGGCAGCGTTCTGCCATTCCAGCCACTGGTCGGCAGCACGCCCGCAAACAGGTTGCGATAATCGGTCTTCAGATGCGAATAGCGAAAGTTCTGGCGCAGCGTGAACGTGTCGTTGAAGCGATGCTCGAACTGATAGCCAACGTAACTGATTTCCTTCTTATAAGTCGCGATGCGCGGATCGCCATCGGTGAAATCACGCGGAATACTCTGGCCGGTCGGGTTCGGCAGCACGCTGCCATAGGCCGGAACGATCACGCCCGCCTGTCCCAGATCATCCTTGAGATAACCGCCCGAAACAATCAGGCTGGTATCCGCATCCGGACGCCAGGCGAAGCTCGGATTGATGGCAATACGGTTGTTCTTGCCCAGATCGTAGGACGTGTCGGCATCGCGGATCATGCCGTTCAGGCGATAGGTGAAACGAGGGTCGTTGTTGATCGGCCCCGTCAGATCGAAGCCGAATTCCTTGCGCTGGAAACTGCCGCCACGCAGATAGACCTCATTGGATGCCTCGGCCTGCGGCTGCTTGCTGACCATGTTGACGATACCGCCGACATTGCTCTGGCCAAACAGCGCGGAACTTGGACCGCGCAGAACTTCCACGCTTTCGAGCGAATAGGGTTCGACCACGAAGCCCGAATAACCGCCGGTCTGGTTGGCTATCTGCGGAATACGGATGCCATCAAGATAGAGATCAGCCGGGAAACCACGAATGGTGTAATAATCCGAGCGCACATCCGCGCCATAACGCTGACCGTTCACATTGGCGCTGTAAAGCAGTGCTTCACTAACCGACGAGACGGCGCGATCATTCATATTGTCGCGCGTGACAACGGAAATCGACTGCGGCGTTTCGCGGATCGGCGTGTCGCTCTTGGTGGCGGCGCGGCTATATTCAGCAATATAGCCCTCGACGGGAACGCGTGGCCCTTTGTCACCGGAGGTCTGCACCTCGATGGTGTTGAGCTGAATGACGCCCGTGTCCTGGGCCAATGCCGGAACGGCCACAGCGCCAAGCGCCACGCTAGCGAGAAGCACGGTTTTGAGTAGCGATCCGGCGCGTCTGCTGTTGTGAATGCGATCTGTATTGCGCACGGTGTCCCTGCTGGTCTTCAACTCTGTTCTCCTGCCGTTCCTGCAAAACGGCTACTGTCCGCAGCCCATCAAAGCAGCGGCTATAGCGATTATTTTTTATTGTTGCGCAAGTTCAGAATTCAGAATAATTCTAATTTACTCACACATATCAATGCGTTGCGCGAGCGAATATATTCGGGACAGTTTGGTGAGTCAGGCCAATCTTGGTTGCATTCGGGTCAAAATTTTGCAATTCCATTTAAATATGACAATTTCAGTCAAATTGGGCCAAAATGGAAATTCGCACGCGACCGAAACACGCCATCGACTATCAGGACATCGCACGCCCTCTGGCGGTGATGCGGCGCGACTATGAGAAAAGTGCCTCGTCCGGCTGGCATAGTCACCGGCGCGGCGAGCTTCTCTATAGCAATAGTGGCTATATGACGGCGCAAACCGAAGATGGCGCTTTCATGCTGCCGAGCGGTTATGCCGTGCTTCTCCCGCCCGATGTGCCGCACAGCGTCGATATTTATGGCTCGGTCGAAATGCATGCGGTCTTTATTGAAGAATCGGTCCTGCGCGATCATTGGGAGCCGACGCGCGTTTTGAAAGTTTCCCCCCTGTTGGACGCCAGCGTGCAGGCTCTGGCCGAAGAACCGGTGCTCTATGATGAGCGCGGGCGCGGCCAGCATCTGACAGCGCTTATTCTGGACGAAGTTCGCTCGGCGAAAGAACAGCCCTATGTCGTTTCGCTGCCGACCGATAAACCGTTGCGCAAGCTTTGTCGCAGCCTTCTGGATAATCCCGGTCTCGATCTCACGATTGACGACTGGGCGGATGAAGTCGGCATGAGCCGCCGCACCATGACGCGCAAGTTCCGTCTCCAGACCGGCATGAGTTTTGTCGAATGGCGGCAGCGCCTGCGGGTATCGCATGTCATGCGTAAACGTGCGGAGGGCATACCGCTTGCCATTGCCAGTGTCGAAGCGGGATATCAAAGCATTTCGACCTTGAAGAAAACGATGAAACGGTTGGGCGGGCAATAATGGCGTGCCTCACTGGTAGCGTGATTATATCCGCCGTACAGGCAAATTGATTTCAGCTGCCACGAATAGTCCCAATTGGGAGACCAGACTGGTGCCGTTAAACGAGATGGAGAAACGACATGAGAGTGTCGGTACTTTCTTTAGCTGCGGCACTGGCGGTGTTCGCCTTTAATGCCGAAGCCAACCCGGTCGGCAATCTGCAAGCGCCCGCGCAATCGGGACTGGTGCAGAAAGCGGATTACTGGTGCGGCCCCGGCTGGCGCATGTCACGTCGCGGCGTATGTGTTCCCCGATATCGCCGTCCGCCACCCCCGCCTCCCGGTTGGGGATGGGGCCCGCCGCCACCACGCTGGGGCTGGGGTCCGCCGCCAAGAGACTGGCGCCGTCATCATTGGCGCGACGAATATCGCGACGGGCCACCACGCCACAGACCACGCCCCTATTGGGATTGATTCCAAGAAACAGGATCGGGCGGCTGAAGCCGCCCTTTCCTTTGGCATCTGCGTCATCACGTTACGTCATATCTGCTTCGCCCAACGCGAATTTACCGCCAGACCCTGTTGATATCTCAACAAAAATCGAAATTAAAATTTTTTGATTTACGTACCTCATTTTTGCTCCTATGGTTTGTGCGGAGGAGCAGGAATGAAACCTACCGTTCATGATATAGCGCGCACTGCAGGCGTCAGCCTTGCCACGGTTGATCGCGTTTTGAACGACCGTCCCGGCGTCCGGTCCAAAACCCGTGAACGGGTGACGGAGGCGATGAATACGCTTGGCTATGTCCGCGATGTGGGGGCCGCCAATCTGGCCCGCAGCCGGCTCTATCATTTCGATTTCATTGTGCCCGACAATGACAACACCTTCATGCTCAGCCTTCGCGAAGAGATCGCTGTTGCGAGCGAACACGCGCTGACCGAGCGTGTCTCGATCAATCTCGTTCTGGTTCCGGCGTTTGACGAGCTTGCGCTGGTCGCAGCACTTGACGCCAGCGCCCTTGGCAAGCCGGATGGGGTGGCTTTTGTCGCGCTCGATACCGATCCGGTTCGCGCGGCCTGTGACCGGCTGCGCGCAAGCGGCGTGCATGCCGTGACGCTGGTTTCTGACCTCGGCCATTCCGCCCGTGAACATTATGTCGGCGTGGACAATGTTGCAGCGGGACGCACGGCAGCCCGTCTTCTCGGCCTGTTCGCGAATGGGACAGACGGTGTCATCGCCATTCTCACCGGCTCGTTGAAAGTGCGCGATCATCGCGAACGTTTCGACGGCTTCACCTCCGCCATGCGAAGCGATTTTCCGGAACGCTCCATCCTCCCCGCCCTTGAAGGCCTCGACGAAGATGTGCGCGTGGAAAATCTGGTGCGCACCCTCCTTCGCGAGCGCAGCGATATTGCAGGCATCTACAGCCTCGGCGCTGGCAATGGCGGCCTGCTTCGCGCGCTCGCCACCCATGAGGGAAAACGCCCTCTGGTGATTGCCCATGAACGCGACGAAGCCACCTCGCAGGCGCTGGAACAGGGGCTGGTGCATGGCGTTCTGTCACAGGATGCCGGGCATGAAATCCGCAGCGCCATTCGCATCCTGAAAGCGTCCGCAGATCGTCTGCCGATCATTGCGGGGCAGGAACATATCCGCATCGAAATCTTTCTCAAAGATAACTTGCCGCAGTTCTGCTGAACCATCGGCCATCGTGAAATTCCGACAGGAGCCACCATGTATCTCGGCCTCGATCTTGGAACATCCGGCGTCAAAGCGCTTCTGATCGACGACAATCAGCGACTTGTTGGTTCCGCCCATGGCGAGTTGGACGTTTCGCGCCCGCATGCAGGCTGGAGCGAGCAGAACCCCGCCCAATGGATCAGCGCGACTGAAACTGCCATCGACGCCCTGCGGCAAGCTCATCCGAAAGAATTCGCAGCCATCAAGGGCATCGGCCTTTCTGGCCAGATGCATGGTGCGACATTGCTGGACGATACGGATCAGGTGCTGCGCCCCTGCATTCTCTGGAACGACACGCGGAGCTATCGCGAAGCCGCAGAGCTTGATGCCGATCCGGCCTTCCGCACTATTACCGGCAATATCGTCTTTCCGGGCTTTACGGCACCGAAACTGGTCTGGGTCGCCCGCAATGAATCCGAAACCTTCGCCAAGACGCATAAGATACTGTTGCCCAAGGATTATCTGCGCCTCTGGCTAACCGGCGAACACGTATCAGACATGTCGGATTCCGCCGGGACAAGCTGGCTCGACACGGGCGGGCGTCACTGGTCGTCCGAATTGCTTGCAAAGACGGGACTGACCGAAAGCCACATGCCGCGCCTTGCGGAAGGCAGCGACGCCACGGGCCAACTGCGTGCCGAACTCGCCGCGCGCTGGGGTATAGACGGTCGCCCTGTGGTCGCTGGCGGTGCGGGAGACAACGCCGCTTCGGCCTGCGGCATGGGGACTGTAAAGCCCGGCCATGCGTTCGTGTCGCTTGGCACATCCGGCGTCCTGTTTGCCGCCAATGGCGCTTATCAGCCAAAGCCGGAAAGCGCTGTCCATGCCTTTTGCCACGCGCTGCCGGGCACGTGGCACCAGATGGGTGTCATCCTTTCGGCGGCAAGCGCGCTTGACTGGTTCGCGCGTGTCGTCGGCACGACCCCGCACACGCTTGATCAGGAACTGGGTGACACCGTCCAGACGCCCGGCAGTGTAACTTTCCTGCCTTATCTCTCCGGCGAACGCACCCCTTATAATGACGCCAAAATTCGCGGCAGCTTCAATGGTCTCGAACATGAGACCGACCGCAACGCCATGACACAGGCCGTTCTGGAAGGCGTCGCCTTCGCCATTCGCGACAGTCTCGTCGCGCTCCAATCGGCGGGCACCGAAATTCATTCGCTCATCGCAGTTGGCGGCGGTTCCCGCTCGGCCTATTGGCTAAAATCGATCGCAACGGCGCTGAACACGCCCATCTCGCTGCCGGAAGAAGGCGACTTTGGCGCGGCTTTTGGCGCAGCACGTCTGGGGCTGATTGCAGCCAGCGGCGCCGATCCGTTTTCGATCTGCACGCCGCCGCGCACCGCCCGTACTGTCGTGCCGGAACAGGCGCTGCTCTCCGCTTATGACGAAGCCTATCAGCGCTATCGCGCGCTCTACCCGGCCCTGCACTCGTTGGCTGGCTGAAGATCAAAACAAATGGGAGGATAACAATGGCGACCGGATTTTTCGGGGACATCGAGAAAGTTCGTTTTGAAGGCGCAGACAGCGATAATCCGCTGGCATTTCGACACTACAATCCTGACGAGATCGTGCTTGGCAAACGCATGGAAGATCACCTGCGTTTCGCGGTTGCCTATTGGCACACATTCGCCTGGGAAGGTGGCGACCCGTTTGGCGGGCGTACATTTGAGCGGCCTTGGTATTCCAACGATATGGAAGCGGCAAAGCTGAAGGCCGATGTCGCCTTCGAGTTCTTTTCGCTGCTCGGCGCACCGTACTACTGCTTTCACGATGCCGATGTGCGTCCGGAAGGCGCGAACTTCGCGGAAAACACCAAAAACCTTAACGAAATTGTTGATATTTTTGAGAAAAAGCAGGCTGAAACCGGCATAAACCTGCTCTGGGGGACCGCCAATCTCTTCTCTCATCGCCGCTATATGGCGGGCGCGGCAACCAATCCCGACCCGGAAGCTTTTGCCTTCGCGGCGGCCACGGTCAAAACCTGTCTTGACGCCACGATGCGGCTTGGCGGCCAGAATTACGTGCTTTGGGGCGGTCGTGAAGGCTATGAAACGCTACTCAACACCGATCTATCACGCGAACTCGACCATATGGGACGTTTCCTCAATCTGGTTGTCGAGTACAAGCACAAGATCGGCTTCAAAGGCACGATCCTGATCGAACCGAAGCCCCAGGAACCGACCAAGCACCAATATGATTACGATGTGGCCACGGTTTATGGCTTCCTGAAACGCTATGGCCTCGAAAACGAAGTGAAGCTGAACATCGAACAGGGCCACGCCATTCTTGCCGGGCACTCGTTCGAGCATGAACTGGCGCTGGCGCGCACGCTCGGCATCCTCGGTTCCATCGATATGAACCGCAATGATTACCAGTCCGGCTGGGACACGGACCAGTTTCCCAACAATGTGCCGGAAATGGCGCTCGCTTATTATCAGGTGCTTCTTGGTGGCGGTTTCAAAACGGGCGGCACGAATTTCGACGCCAAGCTACGCCGCCAGTCGCTCGACCCGCAGGATCTGCTGATCGGACATATCGGCGGCATGGACTGCTGTGCGCGCGGCCTCAAGGCTGCGGCGCGCATGCTGGAGGATGGCGCGCTTTCAAAGCCGCTGGAGGAACGCTATGCGGGCTGGGGCGGCGACTTCGGCAAGAAGCTTCTGGGGGATATGTCCCTTGAACAGATCACCACTGCCGTTGAAACGCAGGATATCAATCCGCATCCGAAATCAGGCCGTCAGGAATATCTGGAGAACGTGGTCAATCGCTACGTCTGACCTAGCGCATTTCCAGCAAAAGTGCGAAGCGCCTACGCAGGGAAATCAGTCCACTGGACTGATTTCTGTTCCCGCTTCGATACGTAGGATAATGCTTAAGAACAAGTAGATAGAGCGGTTCCCCGATTCTGTTTTAACCGGAACCGCTCTAGATGCTATCAAATCCCGCCATTCGGCGGGGTTTCAACTTAGTTCAACGCCACCGTGTGCGGCTTGCGGCACACGGCAAAACGGTCGAGCTTTTGATCGTAAACCGTTGTTTTGATTTGCATCATGCCAAGCACCGTATGAAACAGATTGTCATGCGAGGACGGTTCGGCAACTGTCTTCTTCAGGCAATCGACGTCAAGTCCCGTATCAGCCGCATAGTCCGGCGCAAACCATGTGATGAACGGCACATGGGTCTGCTGCGATGGCGCAATGAAATACGGCGCGGCATGAAGATAGAGACCATCTTCGCCGAGAGACTCGCCGTGGTCGGACATGTAGATCATCGACGAAGCGAATTTATCTTCATGCGCTTTCAGCATATCAATGACTTCAGACAGGATGTGATCCGTATAAAGGATTGAATTGTCGTATGCATTGACGATCTCGTCATGCGAGCATTTGGCGAAATCGTTGGAGCGGCAATCAGGCTTGAACTTCGCAAACTCTTCCGGGTAACGGCGAAAATAGGCTGGGCCATGGCTGCCCGTCATATGCAGCACGATGGTGGCATTGCCCGAAAGCGCGTTCAGTTCCTTGCCCAGACTATCGACCAGAATCTGGTCGATACATTCGCCGCCCTCGCAGTAACGCGCGTCCTTGACGGCTTGCAGTTCGATCGTCTTGATCCGGTCGGCAACGCCCTTGCTGCCGGTATTGTTTTCATACCAGGCCACTTGGACACCTGCGTGTTGCAGCACGTCCATCAGATTTTCCGATCCACGAAACTTGGTATTGGAAAACTCCTCGCGTGTAAAAGGCGAGAACATGCAGGGCACCGAAACCGAGGTTTCCGTCCCGCAACTCGTCGTGTCGGTGAAGGCGACAACATTGCGCTGCTTCAATTCCGGATTGGTTTCCCGCGAATAGCCGTTGAGGCTGAAATTCTGTGCGCGTGCAGTCTCACCCACGACAACAACCGTCAGCAGCTTCTTATCTGCCGGCAGCTTCGTCATCGCCTGTTTGGCATCAAGCCCGAGCGGCTCCATCGGAATGTCGCGATTCTTGATCGTATGCGCTACATATTGCACCGTGCTGGTGATCGGCGTTCCCGGCATCAGCTTTTGCATAATGTCAGCATTGTGCTCGCGGAACATTGAAGAATAGGCCGCGTAATTCACACCCAATATGGCAATCGACGCCGCGAGACAGGCGAAGATTATCCCCGTATTGACGGCCACCTTGCCGAGCAAGGGCCGATGCTTGACCCGCACCCATACGATCAACAAGGACGGCACAACACCGAACAACATCATGTGCCAAACGAAGCTTGGCGTCAGCAACGCGCCGGATTCAGCCTGCGTGGTCGTCAGCGCGGCCTCAACCACGAATTTGTCGATGATCGTCCCGAATGTATCGGTAAAATAGGAGCCGCCAGCCGCGATCAGGACAAACAGGATCAGGATCGGCTTGATGACGTATTTCGCCGAAAACACCAGAAGCAGCGCGGTATGGAGTAGCACGAGTGCCGCCGCAATGCCCGCCAGTTTCCACGGCGCATCAGCGTAATAAGCGCCGAGTGCATGCCAGAAAGAAGCGTTGGTGAAGATGAAAACGTAGAGCACCGTCAGAAGGCACAATGGGCCGCTGGCGATTGTGGGACGGAATTTCTGCATGGCGTATGTCTCAAGCGGCTCTGTGCGAGACCTGCCCTAAAAGCGGGCAGATCAGAATGACCAACACGCCTTCGCAAGCGTTTGCTTAGAAACATGCAATTAAAATGGTTTTTTAACGGCAGAGCGGCCACAAGGTGGCCGCTCAACTTAATTATTCGCTTCCGATCAGAGATTGACCCAGGCGCCGTTTCTCTTCGACGAGCGGACGCAAGCGTCGATAAAGCTCACACCTAGCAACCCATCGTCAACGGTTGGATAAATCACCGCACCGTCCGGCTTTTTGCCTTCACGATGCGCCTCGATAGCATTGGCTGCTTCGGTATAGATCGTCGCAAAAGCTTCGAGATAGCCTTCTGGATGACCAGCAGGCACACGCGTTACCCGTGCAGCTTCAGGTCCGGCACCCGCACCGCCGCGCGTGATAAGCCGTTTTTCGCCCCCGAACGGGGTAAACCACAGCCGGTTCGGGTCTTCCTGCGCCCATTCAATGCCGCCTTTGGTGCCGTAGACACGCAGGCGAAGCGCATTTTCGTTGCCGGGCGCAACCTGGCTGCACCAGAGCATGCCCTTGGCGCCGCCCGCAAAGCGCAGCATCACATGCGCATTGTCATCAAGACGACGCCCCTCGACAAAACTGTCGAGATCGGCAGCCAGACTGTCCAATGTCAGCCCGGTGACGAAGGATGCAAGATTGAAGGCATGGGTGCCGATATCACCCGTGGCACCACCAAGGCCGGACTGCGCCGGATCGGTGCGCCAGACAGCGCCCTTCGCGCCCGTGGCTTCGACGGCTTCGGTCAGCCAGTCCTGCGCATATTCCACCTGCACAACACGCAGATCGCCCAACTCACCGCTCGTCACCATGGCGCGGGCCTGCCGCACCATCGGGTAACCGGTATAGTTGTGGGTCAGCACGAACAGCGCGCCGCTCTCATCAGCCGCTTTCTTCAGCTTTTTGGCATCGGCCAGCGTGGAGGTCAGCGGCTTGTCGCAAATGACATGGATGCCGCGCTTCAGGAATTCTTTCGCGGCTTCATAGTGAACGTGGTTTGGCGTCACAATGGAAACGGCTTCAATGCCGTTTTTCAACCGCGCTTCGCGGATCGCCATTTCGCGGAAATCCGAATAGATGCGGTCCGACGCCAGTCCCAGTTCACGTCCTGACGCTTGCGCCTTTTCCGGCGAGGACGACAGTGCGCCCGCAACCAGTTCGAAGCGGTTGTCGAGCCGTGATGCCATGCGGTGCACGCCGCCAATGAAGGCCCCTGCTCCACCGCCAACCATCCCAAGCCGGATGCGCGGCGTTGCTGTTTCCTTGGTTTTGGCTTCAATCGTCATGAGTTCCTCATTTCGTCTCAAAGACCCAGCATACGGCGATTGGCAGCGTCATCGGTGCCGCCGGATGCAAAATCGTCGAACGCCTTGTCGGTGACGCGAATAATATGCGCCTTTACGAATTCCGCACCTTCGCGCGCCCCGTCTTCCGGGTGCTTCAAGGC
The DNA here is from genome assembly GCF_040372265.1 of Brucella sp. NBRC 113783. NCBI lineage: Bacteria > Pseudomonadati > Pseudomonadota > Alphaproteobacteria > Hyphomicrobiales > Brucellaceae > Brucella > Brucella sp. NBRC 113783. Next base: position 141,929 of record NZ_BAABRX010000007.1, read on the forward strand.
GCATTCCCATTCGACCACGGCCCAGCCGTCAAAATTATTCGCGGCCATTTTGGAGAAGACAGCACCAAAATCAACCTGCCCGTCGCCGAGCGAGCGGAAACGACCGGCGCGATTGACCCAGCCCTGATAGCCGCCATAAACGCCCTGACGTCCGGTCGGGTTGAACTCCGCATCCTTGACGTGGAACATCCTGATCCGGTCTTTGTAGATGTCGATATTGTCGAGATAATCGAGACATTGGAGCACATAATGCGACGGGTCGTAGAGCATGTTGGCGCGCGGGTGGTTCTTCACACGCTCCAGAAACATCTCGAAGGTCACACCGTCATGCAGGTCTTCGCCAGGGTGAATTTCGTAGCAGATATCGACGCCATGCTCCTCGGCATGGTCGAGGATCGGCGTCCAGCGGCGCGCGAGTTCATCAAATGCCGTTTCGACCAGACCGGCTGGCCGCTGCGGCCATGGATAGATAAACGGCCAGGCGAGCGCGCCGGAAAAGGTCGCATGCGCGCCAATACCGAGATTGCGCGACGCCTTGATCGCCATCTTCACCTGTTCGACGGCCCAGGCCTGCCGGGCTTTGGGATTGCCACGCACTTCCGGCACGGCAAAGCCGTCAAAGGCTTCATCATAGGCCGGATGAACAGCGACAAGCTGGCCTTGCAGATGGGTGGAAAGCTCGGTGACAACCACCCCGTTTTCCTTCGCCACCCCGGCGAACTCGTCGCAATAATCCTTGGATTCGGAGGCTTTTTTAAGATCGATCAGCTGGCTTGCCCAGGTGGGCACCTGAACGCCGACATAACCTTTTTCGGCGGCCCATTTGGTGATGCCGTCCCATGTGTTGAACGGCGCTGCATCGCCCGCAAACTGCCCGAGGAAAATCCCCGGCCCCTTGATCGTCTTCATCGAAACTCCTCCAGAATAAAATGAAAATGCGCCCGCCAAACCGGCGGGCGCATACAAACGGATCAGAATGGCGAATCCGGGAAGTAGAACTGCTCGGCATTGTCTTTCGTGACGAGCGTTGCATCGAGGATGTAGTTGCCGCTGACCGGGGTCTGGTCATAGAAATGACCAGCCGTGAGCTGCATGGCCGTGCCCACCATCGCTGGCGGATAGAGCACATCGACCGGCACAAGCTTGTCGCCGTCCATGACCTTCTTGATCATGTCCTTGGAACCGGCACCGGCAACGATATACTGGATATCACTGCGGTTGGCCTGCTTGATGGCTTCGAGAACGCCAACGGCCATGTCGTCATCCTGACACCAGACCACGTCGATCTTCGGATATTTGGTCAGGAAGTCCTGCATGACGCGGAAAGCATCGTCGCGGTTCCAGTTGCCGTACTGGCGGTCGAGAACCTTGACGTTGGAGCCTTCAATGCCCTTGTCAAAGCCGTCCTGACGCTGCTGGTCGATCGGGATCGGCATGCCGCGAATAACCACGACCTGCGCATCCGGCGTGGTCTTTTTGATATATTCGCCTGCAACCTGACCGAGCGCCGGATTGTTACCGGCGACATAGAGATCGCGGATCGAATTGTCATTGTTGCTCGGCGCACGGTCGACCAGCGCGACGAATGTGCCCTTGTCCTTGATTTCCTTGATTGCGTTGACCAGCGGGTCAGGATCGGATGGCAGCACGACCAGCGCGTCAAGCCCCTGCACCGCCAGATCCTGCAACGCATTGGCCTGATTGGCCGCATCCGGCGAGGTCTTAACGATGACGTTCAGGCCCGGATGCTCCTGCATCAAAAGCTTGGCCACGCGCTCGGCGTGATAGACGACACCTGCCGTCCAGCCATGGTCGGCAGCCGGAATTGAAACGCCGATGGTGACTTTCTTGTCCTGTGCACTGGCGACACCGGTAAATGCCATGGCACTTGCAGCCAAAGCGGCGAAAGCAACGCCCAAAAATTTCCTTCGCATGTTTTCCTCCCAAAAAAACGGGGCTTGTCTCTTTCAGTGGACGCATGCCTATTCCCAGCACCGTATCCGGTTTCGGGAGACATACCCCTTTTTGCCGGGATCGCCCCTGCAATCCCGCCAATTCCTGCATGTCATCGTCGCGACAGTGACCGCTGCACCAGCATGGCGATGATGATGATCGCGCCCTGAATGGCCCCGATCAGATATTCGCTGATGAAGTTCGACAGCAGCATGATGTTGCCGACGATCTCCAAAATGAATGCGCCGCAGATGGTGCCCCAGACGCGGGCAACACCGCCGCGCAACGCAGTTCCGCCAACCACAACCGCCGTGATGGCCTGCAATTCCCAAAGAATACCGGTCGTGGCCGAGGTGGAGCCAAGGCGCGGCACGTAAAGCAGCACGGCAACGGCCACACAAAGCCCCTGCACCACATAGGCAATGGTCCGCACGCGCTTGACAGAAATGCCGGAATAGCGCGCCACATCCTCGCTGGAGCCAACCGCAATCACATGCCGCCCATAGCGCGTTCGATAGAGGACGAAGGCAGCAATTGCCGCCGTGACGAAGATGGCGATCACCGGCACAGGCACGCCGAAAACCGTGCCAAAATAGGCCGGGCGATAAAGCGACTGTATGTCTGGATTGCGGAGCGTAATCGCGCCGCCCTGCGACAGCCATGTCGTAAGACCGCGATAGATGCCCATCGTGCCGAGCGTCGCGATGAAAGGCTCGATCCCTCCAACCGTCGTGATCAGTCCGTTCAGGAGGCCGCAGGCCGCACCCACCACGACCGCCAGCATGACGGCGGCAATCAGCATCATCACCGGATCGGCGATGATGCCGCTGTTCATGAACAGGATCATGATACTGGCGACAAAGGCCACCATTGCCCCGACGGAAAGATCGAGACCGCCCGACGAGATCACATAGGTCGCGCCGAGCGCGATGATGGCAATGAAGGCGCTGCGCGTTGCGACATTCAGCAGATTGTCAATGCTGATGAAGTTGGGATTGGCGATTGCCCCAAGAACCAGCAGAAGAGCAAGCGCGATGAATGGCGCGATGGCTCTCAGGTCCCAGTCGTTGGACGTCTTCGGTACCCGGCTTTTATCAGTCGCAACCTGTGTCATTGAATTCCCACTCATTGTCTTTTTCTGTTTATTGCCGTTCAGGCCGCTTCTGCATTAACACCGGTCGCCAGAACGACGATGTCATGTTCCGTCATTCGCTCGCCCGTAACCTCGCCCGCGATGCGTCCTTCGCGCATCACGATGATACGGTCGCAAATACCGATCAGCTCCGGCATTTCCGATGACACGACAATGATCGAACGCCCCTCGTCGGCCAGACTGGCGATAAACTGATAAATCTGCTCCTTGGTCCCGACATCGATGCCGCGGGTCGGCTCGTCGATGATGACAATAGATGGATCGAGCATCATCATCTTGGCCAGAAGCAGTTTCTGCTGGTTACCCCCGGACAATTGCCCGGCCAGAATGTCCTTGTTCCCCGTGCGAATGTCGAAATCGCGGATTGCATCATCCAGCGCCACGCGCTCCTTGTTGCGGTCGATCTGGAAGCGGCTGACGAATTTCTTGAGTGAAGCGAGCGTCAGATTGATGCCAAGATCCTTGGTCAGCAACAGTCCCTTGCCTTTGCGATCTTCGCTCAGATAAGCGATGCCCGCCGTCAGACTGTCATGGGCATCGCGGAAATGCGCGGGCTTGCCGTTGTGGCGCACATCGCCCTTACCGGGCCGCAGGCCCACGACGCCTTCCATCAGTTCCGTGCGGCCAGCGCCGACCAGTCCCGCGAAACCCAGTATCTCGCCTCTGTTCAGGCGGAAACTCGCTTCCTTCACATAGCCGGGCACGGAAAAGCCGCTGACCTCCAGAACAGCTTCACCGCCATGCTGCGTTGCGCGGTCTGGATAAAGCTTCGCCACATCGCGCCCGACCATCAGACGCGCCATGTCGGCTGGCTGAAGCTGCGACGCCATATGCGCAGCAACAAGCGTTCCGTCCCGCAGCACGGTTACCCGGTCGGAGATTTCCTTCACTTCCGGCAGGCGATGCGAAATGTAGAGGACCGCCACGCCCTTGGCACGGATATCGCGAATGACCTTCAACAGAGCTTCGGTCTCAACCGGCGTCAGCGAAGCTGTCGGTTCGTCGAAAATCACCACGCGGTGCGGCACCAGCAGAACCCGCGCAATCTGCACCAGCTGGCGTTGCGCTATCGACAGGCTGCCGACCACCGCATCGGGATTAATATCGGCACCGAGGTCCCGTATCGCCTTGCGTGCGCCCTCGCGCATGGAGCGGTCGTTGACCGTAATGCCGTTTAACAGCTCCCGACCGAGATAAATATTTTGCGCAACTGTCAGATCGGGTGCGAGCAATATTTCCTGATGCACAAGGACGATGCCCTGTGCTTCGGCCTCAACCGGATTTGCAAAGGCGATTGGCTTGCCGTCAATAAGGATTTCACCGGCTGTCGGGCGTTCATTGCCTGCAAGAAGCTTCATCAGCGTCGATTTACCGGCGCCGTTCTCGCCGATGATCGCGTGAACCTCACCACCGTAAATTTGCAGATTGATATTTTTCAGCACCTGCACAGGGCCGAAAGATTTCGACAGGGATCGGGCTTCAAGAAGCGCAGTTTTGTCGGGATTTGCAGCCGAAGTCATAAGCGTGCACCGTTCGATGCGCTACGCTTGCAGCCGTAACTTCCCCGCCATTGATCCTGATAATCAAATCGCACGTGAACTCCTCCCAAAGCCTCACAATTGCGAGCTTAACTTTCGTTTTGAGGTACGTAAAGCAAAATTGTGCAAACGTTGTCATTTCAGGGTTACCGAAAGCTGCAATGAACCAGCCGCAACCCTTGCGATCAAATCGGAGATCGCTATATGTATAGCACACCCATATTTTAGATTGCTAAGTAATGTATGACCCGAAACAGGAACTGCACGCCGCGTTCACGATGGGCCTATCCACTGCGGCCCGAAAAATGCGCAACCTATTTGACTCTCGCGTTCGGGCGCTTGGCCTGACGCTATCACGCGCCCGCGTGATGCTGTTGCTTGCGCAGGATCGCGACTGGAACCAGCGCGAACTGGCCGATGCATTGGAAATCGAGCATCCATCGGTTGTCCGCCTGCTGGATGGGCTGGAAAAACAGGAGCTTATCCGCCGTGTTCCGGTGGAAGGCGACCGTCGCGCCAAGCGCATCGAGCTGACGCCTGAAGGACAGGAACAGGTTCGCGAACTTCAGGAAGTGACGCATCATATCCGCGCCGAGCTTCTCGAAAAGATCGACCGTCAATCGCTGGAAAATGCGCTTTTCGTACTGCAGGAAGTGACGCGCACAGCTGAAACCGCACTGGTCACGCAAGACAGTTGAAACCCATCAAATTCCCGTGCCGTCCTCTGGAATTGTTGCGACAGACGGCCTAGATTCAAGTGGAATGACAGGGAGTTTTACCCATGAGCTACAGCAAGAATCCAGAGGCCATCGCCAAACTGTCCCCGGAGCAATATCGCGTTACGCAGGAAAGCGGCACCGAGCGCCCGGGAACCGGCGAATATCTCTATAATAAGGAAGCCGGTATTTACGTCGATATCGTTTCCGGCGAGCCGCTCTTTGCATCCAGCGACAAATACGATTCCCATTGCGGCTGGCCAAGCTTCACCAAGCCGATTGAACCGGCCAATGTCAGCGAGTTGAATGACATCTCACATGGTATGGTTCGCACCGAAGTACGGTCCGCCCATGGCGACAGCCATCTTGGCCATGTCTTCCCGGACGGCCCGGTTGATCGCGGCGGCCTGCGTTATTGCATTAACTCCGCCTCCCTGCGCTTTGTGCCGAAGGCCGAGATGGAAGCCGAAGGCTATGGCGACTATCTCGATCAGGTCGAAGACATCGCATAAACGACAAAGACCGCCTTTTCGCCCCCGCGAAAAGGCGGTCTGTCCTTCAGCGCTCACGCCGATGGCGTCACCAGTCTTTTCAGAAGCGCTTTCAGCTCTTCAATCGAGCGGTCGATTTCGCCCTTCTTCTTCTCAAGTTCAGCAAGCTTTCCGGAAAGCGTTGCGCGCAAATCATCGACCTGACCGAGATCGCTTGCGCCCTCTTTCCAGAGATCGATGAGCTGTTTCGTCTCCGCCAGCGTAAAGCCGATCTGGCGACCAAACAGAATGAGACGCAGACGGGTATGGTCCTCACGGTCATAAAGCCGCGTGACCCCGGCCCGCCGCGGGTTTAACAATCCTTTATCCTCGTAGAAACGCAATGCGCGCAGCGACAGACCAAACTCATGCGCCAGGTCGCCAATCCGGAACAATTGGCTGCGTTGCTGGTAATCTTCTCTGACCTTCAAGCTGCTCCCGGTCAGGAGCTCCGCTATCGTTACAGGCTCTATGGCCTTTTCACTCATATTAATCCCTGTTTCCGCCCCCGGAAACGCCCGTCCACCGCACCAAGGCGCGATGGAACCTCATTGAGAAAACGACTCAAGGTAAAAGCTTCGGCCACACAATGACCGGCCTGCCCGTCGATTCTGGTTGTTCGTACTGCCATGATGAACCCGGCCAGTTCCGAACCCGCAATTTGGTGCCTACCACACCTGCGCGAGCCGTCAGACCGGACAATTTTCGTTCAAAAACAAGCTGAAAACCCGCATATTAACGACTTGTTTACTACGTTTGTACAAATGTAGGTGCAGCAAGTTTCTAAGGTTCTGCGTTCCCGAATTTGCGTCCGGCGACCCTTATCATTTGGAAAAGTGAATTTCTCATGGCAAATCCAGAGCTAGCTTCCGGTTCGCGTTCCAGGATTGATGATTTGAACGCGCATCGCGAGCGTCGCCCCGCATCCGCAGCCATGCAGGAGCTCGACCGCACGCTTGCCGGTCTTGAGCGCCGCCTGATGGAGCTGGAACAGGACGCTCCCGCAGCACCGCATCCGAACGCCCCCTCCTTTGCCGCTCACCAGCCTACCGCCCCGCGCTATGCGGATGAGACCGCAGCCGGTCTCGCAGAAATCGCCGACAATCTGCGCCGCCGTCGGGACAGCCAGGAACAGGCGAAGGCGCGCTTTGCATCGAGCACTGAGATCAGCGATGCCAGCCGTGAAATGTCGCGCATGCAGCGCGCTGCCAGCGAAGAAGGTTTTTCGCAGCGCATGAGTGACGATTTCGATCGCCTCAGCGAAAGCGTGCACCTGCTTGCCGAGCGCAGCAGCGAGGCCAATGCGCAGGCGCTGCGCCGCCAGTTCGATGAATTGAACCGCACCGTCCATACGCTTGCCCGCGAGGAAACCCTGCGCCGTATCGACAATCGCTGGGACCGCTTCGACGCGCAGATGCAGGCTTTCGAAAAGCGTCATGACGCCGTTAATCCGGCGCTCAACGCCATTGGCTCGCGCCTTGAGCAGATGCGCGAAGCCATCGGCACCCTGCCGCAGTCCCATGCTTTCAGCGCCATTGAAGAGCGGATCGGTAGGCTGACCCACTCCATCGAAGACGCGCTGAACCCGCAGAACGCAGCGCCTTTCGAACAGGATATGCTGAACCAGATCGACACCCGGCTTGACGAAATCAGCCGTGCGATCATCGCGACCAGCCGCGCGCAACGTCCCGATCAGGAAGATGCGCGTCGTCTGGAGCGCATCGAGAAGCGCCTTGCCGAGCTTGCAGACCAGATCGACGGTTCGGCTTCCCGACAGAACTCAGATGTCTTGTTCCAGAAGCTGAGCGAGCTATCGCAGCGCATCGATGTGCTGTCCAGCGGACAGGCTCTGCCCGATCGCATCGCCGAACAGCTCGCACACCAGATCAGCCTTCTGGCCAATCAGGTCGCCAAGGTCACGGAAAATCTGAGCCAGTCCGATTATCGCAGCGTTGAAGCCCGCCTCGAAGCCATTGGCCAGAAGCTGGAAAACGCCGAACGGCGCAGCCATGAGCCGGACCCTGCGGTTCTCGACACCATCGACCGCCGTTTCGCGGAACTGACCGAACGGCTGGATGCGCAATATGGCGGCCGCTCCATCGACAGCGACGCGATCCATACGCTCGAAGGTCGTCTTGACGACATTTCGCAGCAGATCTCGCTCGGCTTGCTGCAAGCGCCGCATTATGAAATGCCAAATCTGGCCGACAGCGAAGCCATCCGCAATCTGGAAGATCAGATTGCCAATATCGCCCACCATCTGGCCCAGCCGGTTGCCGAACTCGCCCAGATCAAGCCGCGCCTCGATTCCATCGAACGTTCGCTCGAAACGAACCGAGAGACCGTTCTCGACGCGGCGCGTGAAGCGGCGGAAAGCGCCGTTGCGCGTGTTCTCCAGCACGGTAGCCAGGGCGACACAGCCATTGCCCGTCAGCTCGCGGACGATATGAAGTCGCTGGAAATGCTGGCCCGCAATACGGACGAGCGCAACAGCAAGACCTTTGAAGCCGTGCACGACACGCTGGTCAAGATCGTGGATCGCCTGTCCCGGCTTGAACAGGATATGGGCGGTCAGGGCAGTGAAAGCCTTGCCAATCGCAATCCGGACAAGCGTGAAGACGATGCGCGCCCGGCCATGGCTTTGGCGGGCGACCCGGCACCGCGCTTTTCCGCTCCGGAAACCGGTGCCCCGCGCCTGAACACGCCTCGTTCGCCTGCAGCCGCTGCCGCCGAAGCTGCCTTTGCCACCATTCAGGGCGAAACCGCTGTCGTTGCTGCGCCCGTTGGCGAAGCTTCCGGCAAGTCGTCGCTGTTCGGGGGGCTTGCCAAGGCAATGCGCGGACGTCGCGCTGACAAGAACGGCGCGAATACCGATGGCGATCTCAAGGCCGAAAGCTTCGACAAAAACGACGCCCCGGCTTTCGAAAGTGAAATGGCCACTGTCGAACTCATCGTCGAGAGCGAACCGGATGCCCGGTTCGGCGGCGATCATATGCCCGACCTCAACTCCATCATGAAGCGCGTGCGCGAAGAACGCCGCCAGCGCGAAGATGCAGCCGACGCCGCTCTGGCAGCCAATGGCAAGGTTGATTTTATCACTGCCGCCCGCCGCGCCGCACAGCTTGCAGCCGCCGAATCCGAACAACTCCAGAAGGGTTCGGTCAAGGGCGCAGGCAAGAAGAAAAAGTCCGTTGGCGATGTCATGCAGCGTCAGCGCAAGCCGATCCTGATGGCAATCGGTGCCGTCATGATCGCCATGGCGGGTCTGCAAGTCGGCAGCGCCTTCCTCACCCGCGATGAACCGACCGACGCGACTGTCGATGTTGCTCCGCAGCCGGAAGCGCCCGTCGCTGAGACACCAGCAGCAGCACCGCAGGCTCCGGTTCAAGCTGAGGCACCACAAATTATCGAGCCGCGTCAGGAAAAGGCCGAAGCGCCCGCTGCATCGGAACCATCGTCCACCATTGAAACGGTCATCGCCAGCGCGCCGACCACTCCGGTCGAAGCCTCTGCGCCTGCAGAGACCACGTCACCTTCCGCACCCGCTCAAGTCGCTCTTCCGGCCATCCCGGAAGAAGCGGGTCCGGCTGCCTTGCGCGAAGCCGCCGCCAAGGGCGATGCCCGCGCCTTGTTCGAAATCGGCAATCGCTACATGGAAGGTCGCGGCGTCACCGCCGACTTTACCAAAGCCGCACAATGGTATGACATTTCCGCCGGTCAGGGTTTTGCACCGGCACAGTATCGCCTTGGCAATTTCAATGAAAAAGGCCTCGGCATGCCCCGCGATCTGGACAAGGCCAAGACCTGGTATCAGCTTTCGGCGCAACAGGGCAATGCAAGCGCGATGCACAACCTCGCCGTTCTGTTCGCAACCGGCGCAAACGGCGCTCCGGACAATGCGTCGGCCGCCCGCTGGTTTACCGAAGCTGCCGACCTCGGCGTGAAGGACAGCCAGTTCAATCTCGGCATTCTTGCCGCCAAGGGCCTCGGTGTCCCGGTTAATCTGGAAGAAAGCTACAAATGGTTCGCGCTTGCCGCCAATTCCGGTGACAAGGACGCCGCCCAGAAGCGCGACCAGATCGCCGAAGCGCTGAAGCCGGAACAGCTGGAACAGGCGAAGGCCACCGTCCAGTCATGGAAGGCAAAGCCGCTTAACGAGGCCACCAATTCCATTGACGTGCCGGATGCCTGGACGGAAGCCAAGCCGACCACCACCGGCTCGGTGGATATGAAGAAGGCAGTTCGCAACATCCAGCTTATTCTCAAGAAGAACGGCTATGATGTCGGCACGGCAGACGGCGTGATGGGCGGCAAGACCCGCACGGCCATTGCCTCGTTCCAGAAGGCCAACGGGCTGCAGCCAACCGGCAATGTCGATCAGAAGCTGGTTCAGCTGCTGCTGCAGAAAAATACATAGAAAAAGCGGCTAACCATTGCAGGAAAGTAACACGTCCCGCGCAAGGTAACCGTAATACCAATCGGCGTTTGACTTCGCGGATCGGGCAGCGCAAGACGGTTAGGTGAACAGGCCTCGCGGGATTGCGCGACCGCAGCGGGCCCGAGAAGCGTATGCGTCCGTGAGAGCCGGGTTCGGAATTGGGTATTTATCTTCCCATTGCAGAATTATCGGTCAACATGCTGGTTCTGCTCAGCATGGGCGCTGCGGTCGGCTTTCTTTCCGGCCTGTTCGGTGTGGGCGGTGGATTTCTGATCACGCCACTGCTGATCTTCTACAATATTCCGCCTGCCATTGCGGTTGCGACCGGCGCCAATCAGGTTATCGCTTCGTCTGTTTCCGGTGCGCTCGTTCATTTCAAACGGCGAACGCTGGATATCAAGCTCGGCCTGTTTCTCGTTGCTGGCGGTATCGTCGGCTCGCTGCTCGGTATTTTTGTCTTCTCATGGCTGCGCGAACTGGGCCAGCTCGATCTGATCGTATCGATCCTCTACGTATTTTTCCTCGGCAGTGTTGGCGGGCTAATGCTGGTGGAAAGCCTGCGCGCTTTGCGGCGGGTCAAGAAAGGCGGCGCCATACGCCGCCCCGGCCAGCACACTTGGATCCACAGGCTGCCGTTCAAAATGCGGTTTCGCGCCTCGACCATCTATGTCAGCATCATCCCGGTTCTCGGCATCGGCTTCTTTATCGGTCTGTTGTCGTCGATCATGGGCGTCGGCGGCGGCTTCATCATGGTGCCCGCGCTGATCTATCTTTTGCATGTGCCGACCAATGTGGTTGTGGGCACTTCGCTCTTCCAGATTACATTCGTGACCGCTTTCACCACGGTCATGCAGGCGACCACCAACCAGTCTATCGATATCGTACTGGCTTTCCTGCTGATGATTGGCGGCGTGATCGGCGCGCAATATGGTGCGCGCGCTGGCCAAAAACTGCGCGGCGAACAATTGCGCCTTTTGCTGGCCCTGCTTGTGCTGGCCGTTGCATTGCGTCTTGCCTTTGGCCTCTTCGTGCGGCCTGATAATCTGTTCTCGATCACGATAGCGGATTTTTGAGATGCGGAGCGCTGCCCTCGTCTCAGCACTCACTCTTTCGCTTCTCGCGAGCGCCGCATTCGCGCAAATTAATGCCAGTGGCGACGGCAATACAGTCCCACAGTTGCAGACGCCTGCGGAAGAAACGATCGATATCGGCCTTTCGACCGAAACCATCGCCATCACCTCCAACTTCGGGGGCACGGATCTGACGATTTTCGGCGCGCTGGACAATGCCGATCCGATGATCCAACGGCAGGGGCGTTACGATATTATCGTGGTTTTGCAGGGGCCGGAACGCAACCTGGTGGTGCGCAAGAAGGAGCGTTATCTGGGCGTCTGGATCAACGCCGATTCAGAGACTTTTCTCGGCGTTCCGCTATCCTATTCGCTCGCCTCGACGCGCAATCTTCAGGATATTGCGGATGAAAAAGTCTACCGTCAGCTTTCGGTCGGCGTGCGCAATTTCTATCTGAACCCGGAAGACCCTTCGAGCCTGTCGGGCAACATTCCGAAATTCGGAACCGAGCTTCGCGAGATGAAAATCCGGCAGGGCCTCTACAATCAGCGCATTGGTGGCGTGGAATTCGTGTCACGCACCTTGTTTCGCGCGACGCTCAACCTGCCAGCCAATGTGCCGGTTGGACGACACAAGGCGCGTGCACTTTTGTTTCGCAACGGCGTCTTTCTGCGCGAAGCCAATGCCGGTCTGGAAATCGTCAAGGCCGGTCTGGAGCAAAGCGTTTATAACGCCGCCCACCAATATAGCCTGCTCTATGGTCTGTTCGCGGTTTTTCTGGCGGTCTTCACCGGCTGGTTCGGACGTATTCTGTTCAGGAAAGACTAGAGCATTTCCAGCAAAAGTGCGAAGCGCCTACGCGGGGAAATCAGTTCACTGGACTGATTTCTAATCCCGCTTCGATGCGTCGGATAATGCGTAAATGCAAAGGTTCAACCGCCATGCAGCGCGCCGCGGGCAATCGGATAGACCTTGCCTTGCCCCAGCATATAGGCGCGTAACGTTTCATCGACAAAAAGGCCGCGAAAGGCGCGGTCCAGCACGTTGAGCGCGCCGGTATATGCACCGAAAGCGGGCATGATCAGCCTTTCGCCATCGCTGACGAAACAGGGACGACGCACGGAGCGCCCACGCCGCACGATGCGCGCCGCCGGATGCAGATGGCCCGCAATCTCGCCCTGCCCAAGCATGCGCGAGGGTTCGTGCCGGAACACAAGCGGTCCCACCGCCAGTTCCTCCACACAATCGCCCGGTAGATCGACCGGGCGTTCGGGATCGTGATTGCCGGTGATCCAGAACCAGTCGCGATTTTCCATCAGCGATTTCAGTCGGATGGCGTAAAGCGACGGCAGGCGTTCGCTGGCTTTCGGATCATGAAAACTGTCGCCAAGGCTGATGATCACCTTCGGCTGGTAACGGGCGACTGCCACAGCAAGCATATCGAGCGTTGCCGCCGTATCATAAGGTGGGATCAGTTGCCCACGCCGGGCGAAGGATGAGCCTTTTTCCAGATGCAGATCAGACACGACCAGCATGGCGAGATCGGGCAGAAACAGTGCGCCGGAAGGATCGCAAACGGCGGCAATGCCGCGCACTTGCGTGTGCGCGAGACTATAGGCCTCGCCATTGCTCCAGACAGCCGCTCTCATTCCGAAACCCTCATTCTCATTTCTTATTCCATCGCCTCGCGGATGAGATCGTCAGCTGTTTCCTCAAGCAGCATTTCATCGCCCTCGCCTGCCACACGCTCGCGCCCGATTTCCAGCATCACCGGCAGGGCCAGCGGCGAAATATGCTCAAGCGGCTTGTGCAAGATATGACCTTTCACGCGCGCCAGCATGTCGCCGAGGCGCTTGATATCGAGAAGCCCTGTCGCGGCATCCGCCCGCGTTGCCCGCAAGAGGATATGGTCGGGTTCATGGCCGCGTAGCACGTCATAGATCAGATCGGTAGAAACAGTCACCTGCCGCCCGGTCTTTTCCAACCCCGGATGACGGCGCTCGATCAAACCGGAAATCACGGCACAATTGCGGAAAGTCCGCTTCAAAAGATAGCTTTCGTCAAGCCATGCTTCGAGATCGTCGCCCAGCATGTCCTCATCGAACAGGCGGGTGAGGTTTAGCGAACCGGAGCGGATCATCGCGCCCATGTCCTTCAGCCCCCACAGGCCCAGTGAATAATCGGTGGCGACGAAGCCCAACGGATGGGCGCCCATCCGTTCCAGCCGGCGCGTCAGCAACATGCCGAGCGTCTGATGGGCCAGCCTGCCCTCAAACGGATAGGCCACCATGTAGAACCGACCACCCCGCGGAAAAGTTTCGATCAGCAATTCATCGGTGCGCGGCAGCACGGATTTGAATTCCTGCACCTCCAGCCACTCGCGCACCTGTTCGGGCAGAAACTGCCAGCGTGTGCGATCAGCCAGCATGGCGCGCACCTGAGAGGCAAGATAAGTCGAAAGCGGGAACTTCCCGCCCGCATAGACCGGTATTTTCGCATCCTGACCGGCAGCACTCGTGGCGATGCATTCGTTTTCGCGAATACCTTCGAAGCGTAACACCTTGCCCGCAAACAGGAAAGTGTCGCCGGATGTCAGCGTTTCCAGAAAATATTCTTCGATCCGGCCCAGAACACGCCCGCCATAGGCGCTGGCTTTCTTGCCGCCACGTGTGAGCCGCACGTTCAGCTCCGGCGCTTCGACAATCGTGCCGATGTTCAGGCGATATTGCTGCGCGATCCGCGGATTGGACACCCGCCACCTGCCATCCACCGTCTTGCGGATTTTGGCAAAGCGCTCATAGGTTTTGAGCGCATAACCGCCCGTTGCGACAAAATCCAGAATGCGATCAAAGCTTTGGCGGGAAAGGTTCATGTAGGGTGCAGCACTGCGCACTTCGGCAAAAAGCTGATCGGCATTAAACGGTTCGGCGCAGGCCATGCCGAGCACATGCTGCGCCAGCACATCGAGCGCGCCGTCGATCAGCGGCGGCGTATCCTGCGCGCCGAGATAATTGGCGTCGAGTGCGGCGCGACATTCCATCACCTCAAAACGATTGGCAGGCACGAGAATGGCGCGGCTCGGCTCGTCCATGCGGTGATTGGCGCGACCGATACGCTGTGCCAGACGGCTCGCCCCCTTTGGCGCGCCGACATGGATGACCAGATCGACATCGCCCCAATCAATACCGAGATCAAGCGTGGAAGTGGCGACAACCGCCCGCAACGTATTGGCGGCCATGGCCTGTTCGACCTTGCGGCGCTGGCTGGCATCGAGCGAACCGTGATGCAAGGCAATCGGCAGCGTATCTTCATTGATGCGCCACAGCTCCTGAAACAGCATTTCCGCCTGACTGCGCGTATTGACGAAAAGCAGCGTGGTGCGATGCGCCCGGATCGCCTCATAGACATCGGCAGTGGCATAGCGTGCGGAATGCCCGGCCCACGGCACCCGTTCCTCGGAATCGAGGATGGATATTTCCGGTTTCGCGCCACCATCCACCGTCACCAGTCCGGCTTTGGGATCGGTGCCGTCCTGCTCCACAAGCCACTGGCGCAATTGGTCCGGCTCGGCCACGGTCGCTGACAGCCCGATGGTCTGCAATTGCGGTTGCAGACGGCGCAGCCGCGCCAGCCCCAGCGCCAGCAAGTGGCCGCGCTTGGAAATCACCAGCGAATGCAACTCGTCCAGCACCACATAGCGCAATCCCTTGAAGAACTGGTCCGCCCCCTTGGACGCGATCAGCAAGGCCAGCTGTTCCGGTGTGGTTAGCAGAATATCCGGCGGTGCCAGTTTCTGCCGCTGGCGCTTATGCGCAGGCGTATCGCCGGTGCGGGTCTCGATGGTGATATCAAGCCCCATTTCCTCGACCGGCACTGTGAGGTTGCGATGGATATCGACCGCCAGCGCCTTCAGCGGCGAAATATACAACGTATGAACGCCGCGCTTCGCCATACCCGGCTTTTTACGGCCTTTCCGCTCAAGATCCACCAGCGCGGGTAAAAACCCGGCCAGCGTCTTGCCAGCGCCAGTCGGCGCAATCAACAAGGTCGATTGCCCGTCTTCTGCCCGCGCCAGCAATTCAAGCTGATGGGCGCGCGGAGACCAGCCCTTGGAACCGAACCATTCAACAAAACGGTCCGGCAGGGCAAAAGCGGCTGATGCGGCAGCGGGTTTCAAATTCAGTGTCACACGCCCAATCTAATAGCCACGCCGCATCACGCCAAGATGTTTGTTCACTTTTGTTCTCATTTTGTCAGCAATGACGCCACCCTTCTCTTTTCAGCGGAAAGGTGCTGACCTATCTTTGGCTTATGCGCTTCAATCAGCTCTTATGTTCCTCTCCGAAAGGTCTTTATTGCCCGCCCGGCGATTTTTACATCGATCCGGTACGCCCGGTGGAGCGCGCACTGATCACCCATGGTCATTCCGATCATGCCCGCGCAGGACACACCCATGTTCTGGCCACGCAGGAAACACTCGACATCATGCGGCTTCGCTATGGCGAGGGTTTTGCCGAAACCGTGCAGCCAGTGGCTTTAGGTGAAACGCTGACGATCAACGGCGTTCGCGTCAGTTTTCACGGCGCTGGCCATGTGCTCGGTTCGGCGCAAATCGCCGTCGAGAAAGATGGGACCCGCATCGTTGCATCGGGCGACTATAAGCGCGCCGCCGACCCGACCTGCGCGCCATTCGAGCCGATCAAATGCGATGTCTTCATCACCGAAGCGACATTCGCGCTGCCGGTCTTCCGTCACCCGGATGCATCGCATGAAATCGCAAAGCTTTTGAAATCACTCACGCTCTTTCCCGAGCGCGCGTATCTGGTCGGCGCTTATTCGCTCGGCAAGGCGCAGCGCGTGATCAAGCTCATTCGCAATGCGGGCTATAGTGATCCGATCTATATTCACGGCGCTTTGGAAACATTGTGCGACTATTACCAGATGCGCGGTATCGACCTCGGCCCCCTTGAACCCGCAACGCTGGAGCGTGGCGAGAAGCTGCCTGATTTTGCGGGTAAGATCATCGTCGGCCCGCCGACCGCCTTTTCCGACCGCTGGGCGCGACGTTTTCCCGATCCCGTTCCGGCCTTCGCCTCCGGCTGGATGCGCATCCGCCAGCGCGCCAAGCAACAGGGCATCGAACTGCCGCTGATCATCTCCGACCATTGCGACTGGGATGAGCTGACGGAAACGATATCGGAAATTGCGCCCGCCGAAGTCTGGGTCACGCATGGGCGGGAGGAAGCTCTGGTTCGGTGGTGCGAATTGCAGAACATTCCGGCGAAGCCGCTGCATCTTATCGGCTACGAAGATGAGGGCGATTGATGCGCGCTTTCGCCGAACTTCTCGACCGTCTGGTTCTCACCCCGCAGCGTAATGGCAAGCTACGCCTGCTTGCCGATTATTTCCGCACCACACCCGATCCCGACCGTGGGCTGGCGCTGGCCGCCATCACGCGCGATCTGGAATTGCAAAGCGTGAAACCCGCCATGCTGCGCGCCCTGATCGCGGAACGGACGGACCTGACGCTTTTCGCTTATTCCTATGATTATGTCGGCGATCTGGCCGAAACCATTTCGCTGATCTGGCCCGGCCCCAGCGAGACCTCGCCGGGCACCAATCTTTCGCTCGGCGTTGTGGTGCACGAACTGCAACATGCCTCGCGCCGTGAAGGCCCGATACTGGTTGCAGGCTGGCTTGATCTTCTCGGCATATCGGAGCGTTATGCCCTGCTGAAACTTGTAACCGGCGGCTTGCGCATCGGCGTTTCAGCGCGTCTTGCCAAACAGGCGCTCGCCGATTTCGGCGGCGTGGACGTGACGGAGATCGAAGAACTCTGGCATGGCCAGTCACCGCCCTATACGGCGCTGTTTGCCTGGCTGGAAGGCCTTGCTCCCAAACCAGCCGCAACTGCCGATGCGCCCTTTCGCCCTGTCATGCTGGCCACCGCACTGGATGAAGCAGAGATTTCCTCGCTCGATCCAGCCGCATTCAGCGCGGAATGGAAATGGGACGGGATTCGTGTGCAAGCCGTCTCGGAAAACGGGGTGCGCAAGCTTTATTCACGCACCGGCGATGATATTTCCGGCGCATTTCCGGATGTGCTGGAGGCAATGGACTTTGAAGGCGCCATTGATGGCGAACTTCTCGTCGGGCATCACGGTGAAACCGGCATTGAAACCGCCACTTTCTCCGACCTGCAGCAGCGATTGAACCGCAAGACCGTCAGCGCCAAACAATTGCGCGACTATCCGGCTTTCATCCGCGCTTATGATCTATTGCAAGACGGCAACCAGCAATCCGGTGAGGATTTGCGCGCCCTGCCCTTTGCCGAGCGCCGCAAACGCCTTCAAACCTTCGTCAGCACACTCGACCCGCGCCGGTTCGATCTGTCGCCCGTGCTGTCCTTCGCCGATTTCGGCGAACTGGCCGCCTTGCGCGTCAACCCTCCGCACCCGGTCATCGAGGGCGTGATGTTGAAACGGCATGATAGTGCCTATCTTCCCGGTCGCCCCAAGGGACCGTGGTTCAAATGGAAGCGCGATCCGTTCACTGTCGATGCGGTGGTTGTCTACGCGCAGCGCGGCCACGGCAAACGCTCCAGCTACTATTCCGACTTCACCTTCGCGGTCTGGACAGGACCGGAAGACGAGCCGGTTCTGGTGCCGGTCGGCAAGGCCTATTTCGGCTTCACCGATGAGGAACTGAAACTGCTGGACAAATTTGTTCGCGAAAACACCATCGAGCGTTTCGGCCCGGTGCGTTCGGTCCGCGCAGAACCCGATCACGGTCTGGTCGTGGAAGTGGCCTTTGAGGGATTGAACCGCTCAACACGACATAAATCCGGTGTCGCCATGCGTTTTCCGCGCTTCTCGCGCCTGCGCTGGGATAAACCGCCCCGCGAAGCGGATCGGCTTGAAACGCTGGAAAAGCTGCTCAGCTAAATCTCCTCCAAACCCGGAGAAGAAAAGCCAGCAACTCTCTGTTTTTCAATGACTACTGTGCATTCGCCGAAACGCGAATTTCGTAGATATCGACCGGCTTTCCGGTTCCGGTCAGATCGGAATTGATCGTGATGACACCGGCGCGGCCTGCCTTCTTGTCACCTGCGAAATCCAGATCGAACAGAAAATCGTTGCGCGATTCACCCACGTCATACCGTCTGCGCCCGCAATCGCCAAAGCCTGCGAAATCGCAACTGACAGACATTTGGGTTATCTTGCCGCCATCGGCCTTGGCGATGATATCGAATGTGGCTGTCTTGCCAGCGAGCTGGTCCAGAATGCCTTCGCCAACATCGAAGGTAACCGTATCGCCTTCACCGGAAGATTTCACGCGTGCAAAGCTGCTCGGGCCATCACGCAGGATTTCTGCGGTGGCGCGCCCTTGCACCGACATGCGTGTCGCTTCAGACGGCTGGAAAATGGTAATCCACTTCGCCCCGCCCGGCTCTTCACCATCCTTCAGCGGCGCGCCGCTTCCATCGCTGTGCAGCGGACTGCTGGATGGACCACGGCTCAAATCGATGAAGCTGCTATAAAGCGAATAGCCGATCATGACGGCGACAAACAGCACCAGCGCCGGAATGCCATAGCTGTAGAAGGGCGAATGCCGCTTCTTCTTGCCGCGCTTTTCCTTGCGCGAGACACCGCCTTCATAGCCGAGATCGGCGCTTCCGCCCTTTTTCTTCGTGGATCGGGAACGTATATCGCCGGTATCGAGCGCCGGAGCACTGCCCACAGCAGCACCCAGGACAGGATCATCGCGATGCGGCGCATCCAGCGATGGCTCTGCCTTGTCTTCATTCTGGCGCGGGGCGGAGAATTCCTGCTCGATGCTGGAAATGGCATCCTTCAGCTTCTGGCGGCGCTGTTCTTTTTGGGCGTCGCTCAAAGCAGTGTTGGCCGCGAGCGCGCGCTCATGGGCACCCCATGCGGATTCGTATATACGCTGACGGGTCGCAGGGTTATAAGCATCCGCTTTGGCAAATGCGTTTCTGATAGCGCGTTCTATACTATCCAAAGGCCACTCGTCCCCGTGTTCGCGTTTCCCGCCTGTGCTTATTCCTAAAGTTCCAAACCGACTTTCAGAAAGCGGCTTTTTCCAAGCCTCAGCGAATTTAACGTCTGAATCAAGGCATTTAGCCGTTCAATAACTGATTTGGCTACCTGATAAGACCCGCCTCGTTGCCAAATATCGACTTTCACCGTGCTTTTCCCCGAACCTTTGGTGCCGTCGCCTCACCCTAGCAGATTGAATCTGATGCAGAAACCTCATCCGACATGTGATTCAGCGACCGTTCAAGAGCATGATTTATCGGTCAGTTTCCTAAACTTCGCGGCAAATTCCTAGCCTAGCCATCTTCATGTTTTATCTCAGCTTTGTAACCCACCGGCCTAAATCGAACCGCAAAACCATGGCTGTTGCGACAGAATCATCATCCGAGCATAGAAGCCGAAGCTAAACCGAAGGCCTGACCATTCTTCGCCCGCGCGTTTTGTGCTGGCACCAGAGATGCTTACGCTTGGTTCCAAAACCGAATCTAATTTAATCTTTCGTATTGCCGTTCTGTACAGGCGTGGTAGAGATATTACGTTTACGCAAACGTCAATTTTTGAGGAGAATAATATGGCCTTGCCGGATAGTTTGAAGAACAGATTGCGCATTCCTGTTGTCGGCGCGCCCCTATTCATCATTTCGCATCCGGCGCTTGTGATGGCGCAATGCAAGGCTGGCGTCGTTGGTTCGTTCCCTGCCCTTAACGCGCGCCCTGAAGCGCAGTTGGATGAGTGGCTGGCTGAGATCACCGAAGGCCTCGCCGCTCACGACAAGGCCAATCCGGACCGTCCGGCAGCACCATTCGCGGTCAACCAGATCGTTCACCGTTCCAACAAGCGGCTGGAACATGATCTCGGCCTCTGTGTGAAATACAAAGTGCCGATTGTCATTTCTTCACTCGGCGCAGTGCCCGAGGTGAACGCAGCGATCCATTCCTACGGCGGCATTGTGCTGCACGACGTCATCAATAATCGCCACGCCAATTCGGCCATCCGCAAGGGTGCAGATGGCCTGATCGCTGTCGCAGCCGGTGCGGGCGGCCATGCTGGCCCCCTATCTCCTTTCGCATTGGTGCAGGAAATCCGCGCCTGGTTTGATGGCCCACTGCTTCTTTCCGGTGCCATCGCCAATGGCCGTTCGATTCTGGCTGCGCAGGCCATGGGCGCAGACCTCGCCTATATCGGCTCACCCTTCATCGCGACGACGGAAGCCCGCGCGGTTGATGCCTACAAGCAGATGATTGTCGATTCGACGGCGGCCGATATCGTCTATTCGAACTATTTTACCGGCATCGCAGGCAATTATCTGAAGCCCTCCATCACCCAGTCCGGCCTTGACCCAGACAATCTGCCGGAAGCCGATGCATCGAAGATGGATTTTGATCAGGCGCACAAAGAAGGCGCGAAAGCGTGGAAGGATATCTGGGGCTGCGGACAGGGCATCGGCGCCATTCATGAGGTTGCACCGGCGGCCACGCTGATCGACCGTCTGGAGCGGGAATATAAGGAAGCGCGCAGTCAACTCTGCGCTGGCGCATAAGGCACATTGCCAGCGCGTTTCGAACAGGGCCTCTCCGATGGAAGGCCCTGTTTTCACAAGGTTTGAAACAATCTGACCGTTTTTCGATTTCGGCCTTGCTTTCCGTTCTGCTTTTGGTTATCAGCGCACCGTCCAGACGGAAACGAATGGAATCTCTTAACGGAGTTGGAACGAAGGTTCCCGGGCCGCTTTAGCTCAGTCGGTAGAGCACATCATTCGTAATGATGGGGTCAGGTGTTCGAGTCACCTAAGCGGCACCAGCTATTCAATAAATTAGCTTCCACTAATATTATCAACAAATATTCTGCTCTTCCAGAACGGCGTCGCCTTCTCTACAAAAAACGCTCACTCCATAGCTGAAAGCGCTCTTGTCGCCTCTTTCAGCCGCCGCGCCATTTGAATGGCTTCGGAACGTAATCGAAACACGTTCGTTTACTGAGGCCTTCACCTCAAAGCGACGAGAAACATGGATCAGCTTCAAACCGCGCTTCAAGAGGCGCTAAAGTCCGACAATTTCAACGTTTGGCCACACGTCATCGCCTTGGCAGCCGCATACATTCTGGCGCTGCCGATAGGCTGGCATCGAGAACGAGAAGAACGAAGCGCTGGCCTTCGAACATTTCCGCTCGTGGCAGTGGCCAGCTGCGGCTTTATCCAGGCAACAGAAGGGATTACGACCGACAATCCCGAAGCGCTCGCCCGCATTATTGAGGGCGTCATCACAGGAATGGGCTTTATCGGCGGAGGCGCCATCCTTCGTTTAAGCTCGTCGGTGAAAGGTACCGCCACCGCCGCCAGCCTTTGGGCGACAGGTGCCATTGGCATTGCGTGCGCTGTAAATGCCTTTGACGTTGCAGTTATTGTGATGGCCTTTGCGCTGCTTACGCTCGTTCTTTTCTCGAATGGAAAATCGACCGCCCCACAGGGCGACACCGGGGATGAGCAATAACAACAAGGCCGTCTTCCCGTCATTTTACCTCAGATTTTCACCGCGCAGGGTTCCATGAGGGCGTTCATATAATGTCCGTTCGAGAGAAACAATTTGGCGCCAGCGGTGTTGTAACACCAACCGCGTATAAGCGTGGTGGAACATGCGGGAGCGGACAGTGGCTCAAAACAGCAGGGATCCGGAGGGAAGAATGGCGACCACCTATAAAACATTGAGATGCGGAAACGGCACCTGGTCAGTGGTGGATGGGGCAACCCAGCGCCCCATCACATTCAAAGGTCGGCTGCAAATCGCGTTGACAGAGGATGCCGCCCAAGCTGCCTTTACGATCCTTGAGCGTGTTCAACAAGAAAGAGAGCTACAGGCACAGGACGGGCGGCAGATGTAACGAATGGAGGCCCCTATGATTGAAAACGGATTTGATGTTCGGCGGGAGCACGACGGCACTTGGTCCGTTTTTGATAAGTTCAGCGGTGAAGTTGTTTCAATTGAGGGGCACGTTCAGGCGCGGTTGACTGAGACGGAGGCCAGAGATGCGCTCGATCTGCTCATTCGCAAATATATGGTTCGCCATCACGAAGATGGCAGCGGGCGACTGCCCTGAACGTCATTTTGTAGCAGGAGAGAGACATGAGTGGCGAACTTGAAAAGCAGCTCGAGATTGAAGAACTCGCGAAGCAATTATTTGATCGCGAAAACCCGGATCCTGATCTGGACTGGGATTCAACCGTTGGCAAAATCGTCAGCGGTGCCAGTGTGAGCGGCGGGGTCTCCGACGAAGTGAAAGACAACTACAGAGCAAGAGCTGCGCAGATACTCAAAGATCAGCCAGAGCACAAAGACAGCTAGGTTTACCGAACGATTAATGCTCATTTCGATGACCGACCGGTTATCCATTACTCTCTGCCATGGCCAAACGGCAAAGGTGCACTAGTTTAGGAACGGCAATCGCATTGGCAATTTGCTGAATTCATATGAAGCTAAAGCAGAGGAAATCGCTATGCAGCACAGAATTCACGAGAATATGGAAGTGATCGGCGCAGACGGTGTGCATGTCGGAACAGTGGATCGGCTGGAAGGAAACCGGATCAAGCTGAAGAAGTCCGATAATTCCGGACAGCACGCCGACCATCATCACTATATTGAGTTGGGCTTCGTCGCCGATATCGAAAGCGACAAAGTCAGGCTTTCGGCAAATGCCGATGTCGCTGTCACGCTTGAGGAAGAAGCCTCAGGCCGCCCGGTCGATCTGTAAACGCGATAACAGGAGAAGCCGGACGAGATGCCCGGCTTCGACCTGATGCTAGCCGCGTGGAAAACGCTGGTTATCCTCCAGCACGTTCAGGTCCATGTGGTTTCGCATATAGCGTTCGGATGCCTTTTGCAGCGGCTGGTAATCCCACGGGTAATAAGCGCCGTTGCGCAGGGCCGGATAGACCACATTGCGGCGGGCCTGGCTTGCGCGAACATTCGCATCGTAGAGTTCGAGGTTCCAGCGCCCCTGTGCCTTGTCCATCAGTTGTTCGAGCATCGCGCGATGCTCCGGGCACTTTGCCAAATTTTGCAGTTCATCCGGGTCGTCAGCGAGATTGTACAATTGCGGTGGATCGACATGACAGAGATTGAGCTTCCATGGCCCGTCACGCAGTGAAACCATCGGCGCGATCGTACCTTCAGCCGCATATTCACACGGCACCGCGCCGCGTTCCTTTGCACCCGAAGCGACTTCCAGCAGTGAAACGCCATCCGTCCACGGCATGATGCCATTGAGGTCGATGCCGGCAAGATCCGCAAGCGTGGGTAGCACATCAAGCGTTGACGCAGGCGTATTGATAAGGCCCGCAGGCATCTGCGGAGCGGCGATCATCAACGGCACCCGTGCTGAACCTTCGAAGAAGCTCATCTTGAACCACATGCCGCGTTCACCAAGCATATCGCCATGATCCGAGGTGAAGATGACGATCGTATCATCCGCCATGTTACAGCGCTCGATCACGTCCAGGAGGCCGCCGATCTTCTCATCGACGTAGCAAATATTGGCGAAATAAGCCTGTCGCGCCGCCCTGATCTGCTCGCGCGTCAGCTCATAATCCTCAGCCTTGCAGGCACGAAGCAGCCGCTCGCTATGGGGATCGATTTCGCCCTCCGGCAGAGGTCCGATCTTCGGATCGAGTTCCGGTATATCCGCATAGAGGTCGAAGAAGCGCTTGCGCGCAACATAGGGATCGTGCGGGTGAGTGAAGCTGACCGTCAGGCACCACGGACGCTTATCATGACCGCGTGCCAGATCGTAAAGCTTTGCTTCGGCCTGATAGGCAACTTCGTCATCATATTCGAGCTGGTTGGTGATTTCCGCAGAACCGGCCCCGGTGATGGAACCCAGATTGTGATACCACCAGTCGATGCGCTCTCCGGGCTTGCGATAATCGGGCGTCCAGCCAAAATCGGCGGGGTAAATATCCGTCGTCAGGCGCTGTTCGAAGCCGTGCAGCTGATCCGGGCCGACAAAATGCATCTTGCCGGAAAGCGCTGTCTGATAACCGGCATTGCGCAAATGATGCGCATAGGTTGGAATTTCGGACGAGAATTCGGCTGCATTATCATAAACGCCGGTGCGGAACGGCAATTGGCCCGACATCAACGAGGCACGAGCCGGAGCGCAAAGCGGGCTCGCCGTGTAGCAATTGGCAAAACGGGTCGAGCGTTTGGCAAGCTTGCGCAAATGCGGAACATGCAGAAAATCGGCGGGGCCATCCGGAAAGAACGTTCCGTTCAACTGGTCGACCATGAGAATGAGAATATTCGGCTTTTTCATTTGTGCAGAACCATTTGGCAGAAGTGAAACGCGAAATGGCGGGCATCGAAATGCCCGCCTTATAGTCTTTTGCGTCTGACGATCAGAGGCCGATGCTTGCCTTGACGGCAGCAGCACCGGGTTCGCCCTTCAGCGTCGTTACGCCTGCCAGCCACTTGTCGATCTGCTCAGGATTAGCTTTCAGCCATTCCTTCGCAGCCGCAGGGCCTTCCGCACCATCGTCCAGAATCTTGCCCATCAGTTCGTTTTCAATATCGACGGTGAAGGTGAGGTTCTTGAAAAAGGTTGCAGCGTTCGGGCAGTTCGCCGACCAGCCGGTGCGGGCCAGCGTGTAGACTTCGGCGCCACCATAGTTCGGACCGAAATAATCATCGCCGCCCGACAAATATACAATCTTCAGTTTGGTGTTCATCGGATGCGGCGCCCAGGCGAGAAACACCACCCAGCCCTTGTCCTTGTTCTTGCGGTCCACCTGCGCCAGCATGGCCTGCTCGCTGGATTCCACGATCTTCCAGCCGTCGAGCTTGAATTTCGGGTCTTCAATGATCTTCTGGATATTCTGGTTGGCGGGAGCGCCGGGCTCAATACCGTAAATCTCCTTGCCGAATTTATCGCCCTGCGCGGCAAGATCGGCAAAATCCTTGATGCCTTCGCTTGCGACATAATCCGGCACTGCGAGCGTGAACTTCGCACCTTCAAGATTCTTGACGATCACTTCGGCTGCTTTGGCCTTGTCGAGATCGTCGCGGAATTTCTGCTGAGCGGGCATCCAGTTGCCGAGGAAGACGTCGAGATTGCCAGTCTTCAGGGCCTCATAGCCAATCGGCACAGACATCGTCTTCACATCGGGCTTATAGCCAAGCCCCGTCAGCAGCACGCTCGCGATGGAATTGGTCGAGGTGATATCTGTCCAGCCCGGATCGGACAGGCGGATGGTTTCGCATGCAGCCGGATCGGCAGCATAAGCCGTTCCCGCCAGCCCGGTGAACGCCGCAAACGCCAGCGCAGTCGTCTTCAAATAGCGCATCGGTGACCCCTCCTTGATGGATGCATTCCGCATCTCGTACAATCAAAAACCGTTATGGCTTGCATTTCGACTTTCAGGAAAACACCATTTACGCTAAGGAAAAACCCATTCATTTTTTATTGGAGATATAAAGGTTCTTTATGGTTTCTCCATCCTGGGATCTTGGCAGCCTTGGCGTTTTCGAAGCGGTCGGACGTTTGGAAAATCTGACCCTTGCGGCGCGTGAACTCGGCATGACGCAACCTGCCGTCAGCTATCAAATAAAACGCATGGAAGACCGTTTGGGTGTTGCGCTGTTTGCAAGGCGGGCGCGTGGCGTTGAAATTTTGCCCGATGGGCGAATCCTTTATGAAGCGGTGCGCGCCGGTCTGGATGGGATAGAAGACGCCGTGCAGCAGATCAGGCGCAGGCAGCGCTCGCCCGGTTTGCGGATCGCAACCGATTACGGCTTTGCCACTTTCTGGCTGATGCCGCGGGTGGCGCAATTCAGGCCGAAACATCCCGAGGTGGATGTGCGGATCACGGCATCCTCCATGCTGCAGCCGCTCGACTATCGCGAGGCAGACATCGCAATCCTTTTTGGCGCGCGCAATGATTTTCCCGAAGGCTCCGTCCCCTTCATCGGCGAAAAGGTGGTGCCGGTCTGCTCGCCCGCTTTTCTCGAAAAATCCGGCGGCTTTCCCTCCGGTAAGGGGCTTGGTGCTGCCTCGCTTCTGCATCTCGACACCTTGCAGGGCGATCGCTGGTTCACCTGGCAATCGTGGCTGAATGCCATCGGCGAGGAGATCGATGACGGCAATTACGGCCTCGTCTTCAATACCTATAATCTGGTGATTGAGGCGGCGATTGCCGATCAGGGCGTCGCGCTTGGCTGGGCCGGGCTGATTGATGGCGCAGTGCAACGCGGGCAACTCGTCCACGCCTGCGACCGATCGCTAACGAGCGAAAACGGCTATTGGCTGGTTTTCAATCCCGATATTTCCGACACGGCGCGGGCGCTTGCCATGGAACTGATCGAGACACCCGACAACGGCTGATGCGGCGGCAAGCGCTATTCCACCAAGCCGACAATCGGGCCAAAACCGCCATGCCAGGATATGTCGTTGCGGCCCATAGCGGGATCATAAATGCCTGTCCCGTTTCCACCATCGAGAAACAGCGCATTCGGGCATTTCAAATGGTCGCGAAACATGCGCGCGAAATCATGAAAATTCACCGGGTCTTCGCTGATGGCTAAGCGCACAGCGCCATTTTCGCAAACACCGACGCCGCTGCGGCGTGTGCGGTCCGTCGAGCCGGCAATAAAGGCCCGGTGCAATTTGTTGCGGATGACCAGCATGGGGCCTGACTGGGTGGCAAAACTGACCTTTGGCCGGCGTTTCAAAAACGTGTCGGTCGGAAGAATTCCCGCCGCCTTGTCGTCCCAGAAGAAAACACCATTCGGCCTCTTGTAGAAATTTGGCACAGGACCACCTGCACTTTCGCCTTTCTGCCTGTTGGCGGGGCGCAGTTGCTGTCCGTTCTCAATATAAAGGCCTATCGGCGCAAAATCCTGCCCGTACATTCCGGCATTCAACGCGAAAACCAGTCTGCGGCCATCGTCGCTGACGGCCTTGGCAGCGCTGGAGAATGTCCGATAGGGCTTGTCGTCGGCCCCTTTCCAGAACAGCCGCAGCCCGGCGACACCGTTTTCCGGCTTGCAGATGATATATTTCGTATTCTCGAAACTATCCGCCTCGCAAATGCCGGGCTTGCCCGGTTCCTGTGCCTGAGCAGGACAGGACATCGCCGCCACGAGCATCATGGCCACAGTGGATAATCCGCGCTTCAGATAGATCGCCAATGCCGTTGCTTCTTTCTTCATCTCGCCACTATGCAGGAAATTGGGAGATTCGAAGAAGCCTTGTTATCAAGCGATCTCCGATGCCTCGTTTCGTGCCGCCTTGCGGGTCGCATAGATGAAAGCTGCGGCGAAAGTCATTGAAAGCAAAAGCACAATTGTGGGTGCCGGAGCGCTGTCGATGAAGAACGACAGATAAACGCCGATGAACGAACCCGCCGCCGCGATGACCGCAGCCAGAACCAGCATGGTGCTGAACTTACGCGTCAGGAGAAATGCAATGGCCCCCGGCGCGATCAGCATCGCGATGGCAAGGATGATACCGACAGCCTGCAACGCACCCACAATCGTCAGCGAGATGAGGCTCAGCAGGCCGTAATGCAGGAGATTGACCCGAAGGCCCACCGCCCTCGCCTGCGCGGGATCGAAGGCATGCAAAAGGAAGTCTTTCCATTTTACGCCGATGATCGCGGAGGTGAACAGCGCAATCAGCCCTGCCTGTCCAATATCGAACCACGAAACGCCCAGCATATCGCCGAACAAAATATGGTCGAGATGCACATCCGGCCTGACCTTGACATAGAGCACCAGTCCCAGCCCGAACATGCCGGAAAACACCACGCCCATGACTGTATCCTGCTTTATGCGGCTGTTATCCTTCAAAAAGCCGGTCGCGATGGCGCAAAACATGCCCGCAACGAAAGCGCCGACCGCATAGGGAAAGCCCACGACATAGGCGATCACCACGCCGGGAAACACTGCGTGGCTGATTGCATCGCCCATCAGCGACCAACCTTTTAGAACGAGAAAGCAGGATAACAGCGCCATGGGAACAGCGACAGTGGCGGAAATCACCAGCGCATTGACCATGAATGGAAATTCGAATGGCGAAAGAAGCGTGTCGATAATGTTCACTGCGACGCCTCCATGGCCTGTGTTCTGGCGGCGCGGCGTCGGCTGGCAATCATGCCATGCTTGGGTGCGAAGAAAAATGCGCTCAGGAAAATCGCCGTCTGCAACACGACAATGATGCCACCCGTCGCGCCATCGAGAAAATAACTCGCATAGGCGCCGACGAAACTGGTGGCAGCGCCGATTATCACGGCGATGACCAGCAGTCGCGGAAACCGATCCGTCAGCAGATAGGCCGTGGCTCCCGGTGTCACCACCATGCAGATGACGAGGAACGCGCCTACCGTCTGGAGCGCCGCCACCGTCGATGCCGAGAGAAGCGTGAAGAACATGATCTTCAGCGCGGTCGGATTAAGGCCAATTGAACGTGCGTGGGTCTCGTCGAAGAATGTGACCATGAGGTCTTTCCATTTGACGAGCAGAAGGGCGAGCGACACGAAGCCGATAATCCCGAGCTGCAGCTTGTCGCCAGGCGTAATCGCCAGAATATTGCCGAGCACGATGGTCTGGATGTTTACCGAGGTCGGCGAGATCGACACCATGAACAAGCCGAGACCGAAAAAGCCTGAGAAGATAAGGCCGATAATGGCGTCTTCCTTCAACTTGGTTCGCTGGTTCAAAAACAGCATGGCGCCTGCCGCCAGCCCGCCGGAAAAGAAGGCGCCAATGGAAAACGGCAGCCCCAGCATATAGGCTCCAGCGACGCCGGGAACGATGGAATGGGACAGGGCATCGCCGATCAGCGACCAGCCCTTCAGCATCAGATAACAGGACAGGAAAGCGCAGACGCCGCCGACCAGCGCCGACACCCACATCGCATCCAGCATATAGCTATAGGTGAATGGCTGCAGGAGTGTTTCCATCATTCCTGCCCTCCTTCTCCATCGCCACTGTTGCGAATGGCAGTCTTGCCGCCCTGCAAGATCAGCGGGCGTTCATCGTCGCTGATAACGCCTATCGAGGCGGAAGCCTCGCCTTGCGGTCCGTTCAATACGAAATGCCGCAGAACGCCACCAAAGGTCTTTTCCAGATTTTTTTGGGTGAATGTCTCAGCCGTCATCCCATAGGCCAGCACCGTGCCTTTTATCAGGATGGTGCGGTCGCAGAACTCCGGCACGGAACCCAAATTATGCGTTGAGACCAGCATCACGCGGCCTTCATCGCGCAACTCGCGCAACAGCGAGATGATCTGCTCTTCCGTCTTGACGTCGACCCCCGTAAACGGCTCGTCCAGCAGGATCACGCGACCGTCCTGCGCCAGCGCACGGGCAAGGAAAACGCGCTTCTTCTGCCCGCCCGAAAGCTCGCCGATCTGCCGCTTGCGAAACTCGCTCATATTGACGCGGGCAAGCGCATTGGCCACCGCTTCATGATCAGCAGCCTTTGGTCTCCGCATCATGCCCATATGGCCATAGCGGCCCATCATCACCACGTCCTCAACCAGAACCGGAAAATTCCAGTCCACCTCTTCCGATTGCGGCACATAGGCGACGAGGTTCTTGCGCAAGGCTTCGTCAACCGTCATGCCCAGCACCCGGATCGAGCCGCGCGCAAGACGCACAAACCCCATGATCGCCTTGAACAAGGTGGATTTGCCTGACCCATTGACGCCGACAAGAGCGGCAATTGTGCCGGTCGGGATGCGAAAACTCGCGTCGCGCAAGGCAGTCAGACCGTTGCGATAAGTGACGGTAGCGCCATCGACGGAAATGCCGCCATCTTCAGAACCGGAACCGAAATGGCTCTGCCAGTCGGGTTGAGCATTCATCGGATATCTCTTTCATCAGGATCGAATGCGTGCCCGCCACGATGGCGGGCACCAGATTTGTAGGGATCAGGACGGATCAGCCAGTCCCTTGACGATTGTGTCGGAGGTGACGCGCAAGAGGTCGATATAGGTCGGCACCGGGCCGTCCTTGTCGGTCAGGGAATCCACGTAAAGCACGCCGCCATAGCGGGCCCCGGTTTCGCGGGCCACCTGCTCGGCTGGCGCTGGCGAAATCGTGCTTTCGGAAAAGACAACGGTAATGCCGTTCTTGCGCACGGCATCGATGACCTTGCGCACCTGCTGCGGCGTGCCTTGCTGGTCCGCATTGATCGGCCACAGATAAAGCTCTTTCAGACCGAAATCGCGCGCGAGATAGGAAAACGCCCCTTCGCTCGAAACGAGCCAACGCTTGTCCTCGGGAACAGCGGCGAGTTTCGCCTTGATCGGCTCGATTGCAGCGCGGATCTTCTGCTTATAGGCGTCTGCATTTGCCGTGTAGGTGGCGGCATTCGCCGGATCATATTTGACGAAAGCATCGCGGATATTATCGACATAGATCAGCGCGGCGGTTGGCGACATCCAGGCATGAGGGTTAGGCTTGCCGCTATACGGTCCCTCCGTAATGCCCATCGGAGCGACGCCGTCAGACACCACAACGCTCGGCACGTCCTTCAGGTGGCGAAAGAACTTTTCGAACCAGAGTTCGAGGTTAAGCCCGTTCCATAGAACAAGCTGCGCACCTTGCGCCCGCTTTATGTCACCGGGTGTCGGCTGATAATTATGGATTTCCGCGCCCGGCTTGGTGATCGATTCAACGATTGCCGCATCGCCCGCCACGTTGCGCGCAATGTCGGCAATGACGGTGAAGGTCGTGACCGCCTTGAATTTCTCCTGTGCGCCAGCCGGAGCTATTGCAAACATCGCGGTCAATATTGCCGCCAATGCTGCTCCGGTCGCTGCCTTCAGGAAAGTTCGTCTCACCTTGTTCAGCATTTCGCATCCTTCTGCTATTAAGACTTATTTGCAACTGATAATTGGACTGTCCACCGCAGTTCGAACCGGCCTGCAATTTTGGGTATAGCCCTGTTGACTGCTTATATTCTGCAATTGCAAATTATTTGCAATAAGAAATTGCAAAAATGCCGAATTTCATCACGGGCCTGGTTGGATTCGGCGCTTGCAAATCATGGAAAATACGACTGAGGGAATACTGCGGCGCAGGCCACAGAGCCGCGATAATTATTTAAAATCAATAATCTAAACCAATTACCTCATAAAACAGGACTGCCGGCGATTACATCACCGGCAGTCCTTCAATATCGTGACCTACCATTTCACGCGGAAGCCGACCGTTCCCTTATAGGCGTAGCTGTCGCCGAAATTGGCCAGACTGGTGTTGATCGAACCTTCGCCATAGAGCGAATATTTATCGTTGTTCCAGTTATAGCTGCCACCGAGACCGATACCGCCCCAGAAGCGATCATTGCGACTGGTAAAGCTGGCGCCCGAAACGTCAACTTTCGTCCCATCCAGAAACTCGTAGTAAAGATTGGCAATACCGTACACATAGGTCCGGTCGATCAACCCCTGTCATTGTACCACGAATTCTGGCGGTCGAGGCTCAAGCCGAGACGGCCTTGCAGGCTGTCACCCCGGTTGAGACTGACTTCAGCATCGAAGACATCATTGAAGCTGTCGAAATCGACATTCGAATAAACCAGTTGCGCCTGCGGCGTCACCGACCATTGCTCGTTCAGCATGATGCGCTTGCCGCTTTCGAGCGACAGGGCATAACCGAAGCCGTTATTACCGCTGATCAGGTCGAAACCCGCGAGCGTGGACTCCAGATCGCTATCATACCACGTTGCCTGCGCCTGACCGTCGAGATAGAAGCCGTTCTCACCATACCAGGTCAGCGTGCCCCCGAAACCGTAACCATCGGTCGATATTTCACCGTCGCCATAGATCGAGCGCGTCCTGGCCTTGCCGTGCACGTAATGCACGGTCAGCCCGCCGATCAGCTTGCCGTTTTCATTCTCGACGAAAAGACCATCAAGCCCTGCCTGCATGCGGAACGTATTGAAATCGTAATCCGTGCGGGAGGTGGAGAAGCGCGGCGCCATGCTGGTATGCACGCCTTCGACACGCCCCCAGATCCCGTTGTTTTCGATCAGGACACCTGCCTCCTGCGGCGACGCATAAGGCGAGCCGACCGGGTCTGCCCCCTCGGCAACCATGATATTGCCGGCATGGCTCCAGTAGCGGTTGCCCACGCGCTGCTGCAAGGTTGGAAGACCGTTCAGGCCGAGCAGCAATTGCGGATAGGCTTCATAGACAGGAACGCCCGGCTGGTAGAGTGGCAATTCCTCGCCCGGCTCTTCTGGCTCCGGCTCCGGGTTGCCCGGTTCGGGTTCTGGTTCCACCGCACTCACTGTCGAGCGGAGATACCAGTCGCCATCGTTCGGCGTCGAAACACCGCCCTTGTAAAGCCGATAAGCATAGGCCCCGCCGACGACCGCAGGGTCGCCCTCGAACTCGTAATCGCCCAGAAGCGTAAACGAACCATCCGAAGCGCCATCGACGCTGATGATCCTGATGCCTTCGGTCGTCACGGCGCCAGTCCCGTTGACATTGACGACATCGACCAGCGTGCTGCCTGCGGTGTCGCCGGTCACAACCAGCATATCGGTTGCGGAACTGTCATTACCCAAGGTCGTGTTGAGGCGCAGTTCGCCATCCGAACCGATATAGTTTCCGTTGATGGTGAGCCTGTCGCCGACTGAAGTGCCACCGGCGTCCAGATCGATCAGGCCTGCATTGGTCACGCCGACGGCCGTCCCCGCCACACTCGGCGAGATGGCATAGCTTCCCCCGCTGGCGACAACCGAGCTGGTGCTGTCGATGGTCAATGTGCCGGTTTCCGTCGCCGAGTCACCCAATGTCAGGTCGCCGCCCATGGTGAGCTGCGAGCCGGACAGCAGGGAGATGCTTTCCCAATTGATGAAACGCTCCGGCTGTGCAGTCTGCACATTGGTCAGCGTGAGCGCGTCCGTGCCGAGACCGCCATCAAGGAGCGTGGTCGGCTGCACAGTCGTTTTGGTCAGATTCGTTAGATTGGCAACGTCATCGCCGTCATTGAGATGAATTTCACCGGCAATCGTCCCGGCGCCGGTCCAGTTCAGCGTGTCGACCCCGGCTCCCGTCAGCACGTCGCCCGTTATGGTACCGCCCGTCACGTTGATGGTGTTGACACCACCCGCCAGACTGATCGCCGTGCCATTGCCGCCGGTAATGATACCGGCGTTGCTCACGGTATAGCGGCTGCCGGCGCCGAGAACACCGGTGGCCAAAGTGCTGGTGATCACGCCCGTTTCGGTGTTCGTTAGGACTGTGCCGCCTAGCATATAGACGCCATTACCGCCATCGCCGGTGGCCGAAATCGTGCCGGAGTTGACGACGGTTTCATTGACGCCCGCCAGGACGCCATAGGCATTCAGGCCGCTGACGCTGACTGTGCCCGTATTGGTCAGAAACCCGAAGCCGCCCAACGAGCGCATACCATGCGCCGTCTGGCCGGACGTCTCAATCGTACCGTTATTGGCCAGTTCCCCCATATACTGCTTCGACATGCCGAAGCCGTTCAGCGAGGTCGTCGTGATGGTTCCGTTGTTGACGGCATTGGCGTAATCGTCGAGCAAAACGCCGGAACCCAGCGCATCGATGATCGTGCCCGCACCGATCGTCACAGTGATGTAGTCTTGTCCCGTGGTCGCGATAACGCCATAAGTGAAAGGGTTGGGCGCAGTCGCATCGCAGGTAATGGTTTCGCCCTCATCCGGCTGGCCTTCCGCCGTGCTGGAACCGGTGATCGCTATTGCGCGCGTGACATTGAAGCACGCTGCTTCGGCAATATCCGGAAAGGCTGTTCCGGCGAGTGCCATCAATCCCGCAAGCGCCAGCGATGGAAAAGCCCGGCTCAATACGCCTTGCACAGTCACGGATTTCATATGGTTAGCGAGAGTACGGTCATATTTCCAACTGGCCATCCGGAAACTCCAACGAGAACGAACATCTCTAGGACTGTGCATGTACGAAAGAGCGGAAAAGCCCGAGAACAAATATCACCCAAAATGAATTGCTACAGAATACAGCAAGTCATTCTGGTGTAACGATATCCGCCGTTGAAAAGAAACACGCCCCTCAACGCGCAAATCAGTTCTTTCTAATTAAGAGAATTATTTCGAACCATTCGCCTGTCAAGGGCGCTCGCAGCAGATTTGACGCATAGGTCAATCATAGATTGTGAAACGTTGCCTGATTGCATCGGCAAGTGCTAAAATTCCCTCACTGAAAAAAATAAGACCCGCTGCACAAACCCAATTGTGCAGCGGGCCCATAGAAACTCCTGGATCTGACAATGCGTTCAGCGCATTCAGAAAATCCGCCTATTCCTTCACCGCTCCGGTCATCGACGACACGTAGTAGTCAACGAAGAACGAATAGAGGATCACCACCGGCAGCGAACCGAACAGCGCCCCCGCCATCAGCGCGCCCCATTCGAAAATATCGCCACGCACCAGTTCGGTCAGCACGCCCACGGGAACAGTCTTGTTCTCGGAAGACTGAATGAATGTCAGCGCATAGATGAATTCGTTCCAGGAAAGCGTGAAGGCGAAGATGCCTGCCGAAATCAACCCCGGCACGGCCAGCGGCAGGATGATCTTGAGCAGAATCTGCCACCGGTTGGCGCCATCCACCAGAGCACTTTCCTCAAGCTCGAAGGGTATTGAGCGAAAATAACCCATCAGCAGCCATGTACAGAAAGGAATGAGGAAGGTGGGATAGGTGAAGATCAGCGCCAGACGTGAATCATAGATGCCGAGCTTGAAGACGATGAACGCCAGCGGAATGAACAGGATCGACGGTGGCACCAGATAGGCCAGAAAGATGAACAGGCCAACCGAGCGCGAGCCGGTGAAGCGGATGCGTTCAATCGCATAAGCGCCCAACACGGAAGCAATCAGCGACAGGAAAGTCGAAGCCGTCGCCACCAGCATCGTGTTCCACAACCAGCCCGGATAGGAGGTCTCGAACAGCAGATATTTGATATGGTCAAGCGTCGGCCCCACCACCCAGAAGGGGCTGAAATTGTCATAATCCGTCAGCTGCGAGTTCGGTTTTACGGCGGTGATCGCCATCCAGTAAAACGGAAACAGCAGCACGAAGACGAACAGCGCTATGGGTATGTAGATCGTCACCACCCGCCGCGGCAGGCGATTGAGATAGGACATGCCCTGGCTGTCGTCCTTCAAAGCGGCTTCATTGGAAGGTGCCTTGGAATTCATGGTCATCTCCATTGTCAGTCGCTTCCGCCCTGCTGCCATTTGCGACGCTGCAAGCCGAAGAAAGAAAACATGATGGCGGCAAGGAGGAACGGGATCATCGCGACCGCAATCGCAGCACCCTCACCCAATTGGCCGCCGGGAATGGCGCGCTGGAAAGACAGGGTCGCCATCAGGTGGGTTGCGTTGACCGGGCCGCCCTTGGTCAGAACGTAGATCAACTGGAAATCCGTGAAGGTGAACAACACGGAGAACGTCATCACCACCGCGATGATCGGCGTCAGCATCGGCAATGTCACATGCCGGAACCGCTGCCAGCTTGAGGCACCATCCAGCGATGCTGCTTCCTGCAATGAGGCGGGAATGGTCTGCAAGCCAGCGAGAAGCGAAATCGCCACGAAAGGAATGCCGCGCCAGACATTGGCTGCAATCACCGAAAGACGCGCATTGGTTGGATCGCCAAGGAAATTGATGGGTTGATCGATGAGGCCCATTTTGATCAGCGACCACGAAATGATCGAGAACTGGGAATCGTAGATCCACCAGAATGCCAGTGCTGAAAGCACGGTCGGCACCACCCATGGCAACAGCACGATGGCGCGGAAGAACGATTTGCACGGCAGGTTTTCGTTCAACAGCAGCGCGAGCCAGAGGCCGAGACCGAATTTCAACACCGACGCCACGGTTGTGTAGAGTACGGTGTTGAACACCGACAGCCAGAAGACACTGTCATCCCACAGAAACTCGTAATTTTCCAAGCCGATGAAAATGCCATCGCGGCCAATCTTCGTGTCGGTAAAGCCGAGCCAGACGCCGAGACCAAGCGGATAGGTCAGGAAGCAGACCAGAAAAACCGCTGCGGGCAGCATGAACAGAAAGCCCAGCATGTTGTGATTATTCGCAAGGCGAGACATGAAAGGCCGTTTTATCGCACCGGGATCGCCGGATACTCCGGCTCCGGGTGAATTGGTCATCGTCATGGATACAAATCTCCAGAACCCAAAAAGAAACGAGGCGCGAAGTTAGGCTTCGCGCCTCCGCTCCAGCGACTAGACGCGATAATAGCGGTTGGCGCGTTTTTCGGCGCTCGCCACAGCTTCTTCCGGCGTGGAAGCACCGGTAACGGCGGAGGCGAACATGTCGACCAGAACATAGTCGGCCATGACGGCTGCCGAAGCATAGCCGAGCGGACCGGCATAGCCGTTCGGACGCAGCGTTTCCGAAGCGCGGGCATAAGGCGTATGGATCGGATTTGCCTTCCACACCGGATTATCCGCGAAAGCCTTGAGCGGCTGGCAGCAATAGGCGCTGGAACCTTCAAGCCAGGCGTTCATCTGATCGGCTTCCATCATGAATTTGATGTAGGCCTTGGCTGCTTCCGGATATTTCGAATGCTTGAACAGCAGAAGCGAGCTGGTCTGGTGCAGTTCTACGCTCTTGCCGACCGGGCCAATGGGGAAGTTCGTGCTGCGCATGTCAGCGGCGAATTCGCTAAGTTTCGGATCATTCTTCGCCGCATAGTAGATGGAAACGCCATTGGCCGTCAGCGACACCTGACCGGCGAGGAACGCACGGTTGTTGTTGATGTCGAGCCAGCTTTCCGTGCCCGGAATGAAGGTCGCATAAAGCTCCTTGGCATAGTTGATGGCGGCAATGGTTTCCGGCGAGTTGATCGTCACCTTGCCGCTTTCATCAACCATCTGCGCACCATGGCTCCAGAGCAGCCAATGCGCATAGTTGTTGCCGTCACCGACAGCCTTGCCATGCGGGAAGCCAGCAGGTGTTCCCTTGGCTTTCATGGCCTTGCAAAGCTCAAGGAAGCCCTTGGTGTCCTGCGGGAATTCGCTGAAGCCAGCCGCTTTCATATGGCTGTCGCGATAGACAATCGCGTTGCCGATTGCTGTCAGCGGCATGGCGATGAACTTGCCTTCGCGGGTCGCATAACCCTTGAGGCCGTCATAGAAACCGCCATATTTCCCGTCGAGATAAGTGCCAAGCTCCGTCAGATCGACCAACTTGTCAGGATACTGGTGGGCATCGTCGAACCAGCACATCACGATATCGGGGCCAGAGCCCACATTGGCGGCAACCGCAGCCTTTGGACGAATATCTTCCCAGCTTTCCTTGTCGATGCGCACTTCCACGCCGGTGGCTTCGGTAAACTTCTTGGTGTTGGCGAGCCAGCTTTCCTCATCGCCCTTCACAAAAGGCGTCCAGCGCAACACGCGCAGGCTGGCGCCCGCTTCCGGCTTATAATCCGGTTCGGCTGCAAAAGACGGACGGATGCCGAGGCCCGACAAACCCGCCGCGCCAACAAGACTTGCCGTTCCTGTCAGGAATGTTCTTCTTCTGATAGTCATTATGCTCCTCCTCCAAAAATGGGACTTGGTTACGCCGTGTTCACTGTCCCTGCAGGCGAAAACGGCTATCTGGTGAAATGCACTTTCCCAGAAAAGACACGGCCTCCGGCTCTCCCCTCCTTCAGCGTGCCTTGTATAAATTCATCCAATAAGGCGCATGCCGCTCTCTTCGTCGAAGAGGTGAACATTGCCGGGGTCGATAGAAATATTGATCGCCTCGCCGGGGCGCACATCGACGCGTTCGCGGAAAACACAGGTGACTTCCGTGCCGCCGAAATTCACGACCATCTGCGTTTCATAGCCGGTCGGTTCGATCACCACCACGGGCGCGGCCAGACCCGCACCGTCAAGCCGGATATATTCCGGGCGCAGACCGTAAACGAGGTCTCGCCCCACAGCCTGCGGATAGCTGCGCGACAGGGGCAGCCTCGTGCCATCGGTAGCCACGAACACCTGCGGGTTTTGCGGATCAAGCTTGCCCTTGATCATGTTCATAGCCGGAGAACCGATAAAGCCCGCCACAAACAGATTGTTGGGATTGTCATAGAGTTCCAGCGGCGAACCCACCTGCTCAACAATGCCGTCATGCATGACGACGATCTTGTCGGCCATGGTCATGGCTTCGATCTGGTCGTGCGTCACATAAACGGTCGTCGTTTTCAGGCGGTGATGCAGTTCCTTGATCTCGGCGCGCATCGCAACGCGCAGCTTGGCGTCGAGATTGGACAAAGGCTCATCGAATAGGAAAACCTGCGGATCGCGAACAATGGCGCGTCCCATAGCCACGCGCTGGCGCTGACCACCGGAAAGCTGGCGCGGATAGCGGTCGAGCAGATTGGTTAGGCCCAGAATGCCAGCGGCATAATTCACACGCTTGTCGATTTCCGCCTGCGGCGCTGAATTCAGCATCAGCGAGAACGCCATGTTCTTGGCGACCGTCATATGCGGATAGAGCGCATAATTCTGGAACACCATGGCGATATCGCGTTCCTTGGGCGGCAGGTTGTTGACCGGCCTGCCACCGATGCGAATTTCGCCGCCGGAGATATTCTCCAGACCGGCCAGCATGCGCAGCAGGGTCGATTTTCCGCAACCCGAGGGGCCGACGAGAATGACGAACTCGCCGTCTTCAATATCGATATTAACGCCTTTGATGACGGGGAAATTGCCGAAAGACTTTTTCACTTCGGCGAACTGAACAGTGGCCATGCATCTCCTCCCAGACTGCATTCTGTATTTTCAGAAGATGTGAATGTCGGCTCCTCACTTCCGACGCTCAGATCTTTCGCGAATATTCTCCTTGCTTTGCATGCTCTCCGCGCCGAATTCCTCTTTCGGTGCGCATTCCTGCTTTTATTTAACCCCGACCCACAAAGGGCATCTTGGTTGCCATGACGGTCATGGTCAGCACATTGGCGTCGAGCGGCAGGCTTGCCATATAGACAACCGCGTTTGCGACATGTGCAGGATCAATGGTCGGCTCTGCCGCCATGGTTCCATTGGCCTGAATGACGCCGGTGGAAATCTTCTGCGTCATATCGCTGGCGGCATTGCCAATATCGATCTGGCCGCAGGCAATATCGAAATTACGCCCGTCGAGAGCGGTTGATTTGGTCAGCCCGGCAATGGCATGTTTCGTCGCCGTATAAGGCGCTGAATTGGGGCGCGGCGTGGTGGCGGAAATGGACCCATTATTGATGATCCGCCCGCCGCGCGGGCTTTGCGCCTTCATCACGCGGAAAGCCTGCTGCGTGCACAGAAAAGCGCCCGTGAGATTGGCACCGACAATCGCGCTCCAGTCTTCGAACGTAACCTCTTCAAGCGGCACGCCCGGAACGAGAACGCCCGCATTGTTGACCAGAAGGTCGAGCCGTCCGAACTTTTCAACAATCGCATCAAACAGTTTGCGCACGGCG
Source organism: Brucella sp. NBRC 113783 (assembly GCF_040372265.1). Lineage (NCBI taxonomy): Bacteria > Pseudomonadati > Pseudomonadota > Alphaproteobacteria > Hyphomicrobiales > Brucellaceae > Brucella > Brucella sp. NBRC 113783. Next base: position 181,854 of record NZ_BAABRX010000007.1, read on the forward strand.
ACCGGGTCGCCCACATCGGCAGCGATTGGATGAAAGCTTCCACCGGTTTGCGAGGCAAGATCGGATGCTGTCTTTTCCAGCACATCGATGCGACGACCGGAAATCACGACGTGATAACCTTGTGCTCCGAGGGCTTTGGCGATAGCGCGGCCCACACCTGTACCGCCGCCGGTGACAAGCGCAATGGCCCCACTTTTCGCACCCGTTGCCTCACTCATCGCAGCATTCCTCCGTGTTGCGGCCCCGGCCTCAGAGCGCGTTTTCAATTTGAATTTTCTATTGAAGCAAGATCCTGACGATCCTCGAAACCCGGAGGGCGGATATGCTTCGGCCTGCATGCATTATCGAATTTCAATAGTGGGTCGATGCTGCGCAACCGATAGTCAGGCGCGCTTATTGCGTATGCCGTCAATTTCCTGCCGGAACCGTTTCACCCTTAACTGGTAAGGTGAACGGACCACTTGTCCATTGTTGGCCGGTCGAAGGCCGCGAGTCAATCTCGTTTTGCCGCAATCCCGAAACATTAGCTAAAGAGATTGTGCGACCCGTTGCCCTCATCGCGAAGCCTTCATCCCCACCAGCCATGACAGCCCGGCATCGGTCGTGGTTTTCGGGCGATATTCGGCACCGAGCGGCCTTTCATAGCCGAGAGCATCAAGCAACTGTACAATATGCCGGTAATCCAGTTCGCCGTGGTCGGGCTCGGCTCTATCCGGCACAGCCGCAATCTGGACATGCCCGATATGCGGCTGCAACGCTTCCAGCCGTTTGCTGATATCGCCTTCCATGATTTGAAGATGGTAGCAATCGAACATCAGCTTCAGATTGCTTGCCGCCACTTCTTGAATGATTGCAATAGCTTGTTCTGATGTCTTCAGAAAATATCCCGGCGCATCACGATGATTGAGCGGTTCGATCAAGATCGTTATACCGTGGGTGGCGGCCAGTTCGCAGGCATAAGTAAGATTTGCAATGAATATGCGATGCGCCGCTTCGCCTTCTGCTTTTCCGGCCATCACATGGATATTCAGGGCACCGATGGCGACGGCATAATCCACAGCCTGACGAATCGCTGCCTGCGCCTCATCTTCCCTTCCGGCAAGCGCCGCCAGACCGTTCTCGCCAGCCTCGACATTGCCGCGAATTGTATTGAGGCCAAGCATCGTCAATTCGGTATCGCGCAAGGCGGCAGCGACATCGCCAGGTTCGAATTTATAGGGCCAATGGCATTCCACAGCATCGAAACCGGCGGCCTTTGCAGCGCGGATGGCGTCAGGCAGCGGCAATTCTTGCCAGAGAAAGCCGAGATTGGCTGAAAAACGCGCCATATCAATCCCACTCCACATCAAATTTATCGACGATCTGGCGGATTTGCGCCTCCGTCAGCATGTTCGGTTTCAAACCGCGCGTGAGCATGGCGAGCTTCGCGGTTTCCTCAAGCTCTTCAACGGCATAGACCGCCGCTTCCAGATCCTTGGCGGCAACGACCGGACCGTGATTAGCCAGCATTACGGCGCTTCGCTTGCCTGCCAGACCACGAATCGCATCGCCCATCGCGGGATCGCCGGGGATGAAATAGGGCAGCAGCTTTACCTTACCGAGTTTCATAATCGAATAGGCGGTCAGCGGCGGGAGCATATTGTCCGGGTCCACATCCGGCAGCATGGACAGCGCGACGGAATGGCAGGAATGCAGATGCACCACAGCGCCCGTTTTGGCTGCCCGCGTTTCGTAAAATGCAGCGTGCAGCGGCATTTCCTTGGTCGGCTTGTCGCCGCCGACAAATTTGCCTTCGCTGTCAAACAAGGCCAGCCTTGCCGGATCGAGATTGCCGAAAGAACTGCCGGTCGGGGTGACGAGCAACCGCCCGTCTGACAAGCGGGCTGAAATATTGCCCGACGAACCGCCGGTGAGCCCTCGGTCGAACATGGATTTCGCCATCAGGCATATGCTTTCGCGTAGCCGCGCTTCTTCGCTCATACTGCCCCCAGCTTGCGCAGCGCCGTTTCAAAAAAGCTCTCGGAACCGAAATTACCTGATTTGAGCGCCAGCGCCGCTGTCTCGCCCTTGATCGTGGCAAAGGTCCACGGAACGCCGGGGGCGATTTCCCTGCCGACCATCACGCGCGAGACGCCAAGCGCCTGCGCCACTGCGCCGGATGTTTCACCACCCGCCACCACGAAACGGCGAATGTCAAGACTGAAAGCCTCGCGCGCCAGAGCGGCAAGAGCCTCTTCGACAATCTGGCCTGCCCGCTCCACGCCAAGCTTTTCCTGCGCCGCACGAACCGATGCGGGTTCTGCGCTGGCATAGATCAGCTTCGGTTCATTCAATGAGCGCTGCCGGAGCCACGCGAAAGCCTCGCCAGCGCCATGTTCCGCCAGTTCCAGCGGGTCGAGCCGGTAGCTCGCGGCTCTTTGCGCATAATGCGCAACCTGTTTGAGTGTCATCGCCGAACAACTGCCGGAAAGCACGATTTGGCCTTCACCAACGGCAGGCTCCTGCGCCTCTTGCCTGTCTTGCTGCAACTGCCCTGCCTCAGCCAACAGACGCGGCAATGGCATGGCAAGCGCGCTACCCCCGGTGAGCAAGGGCAGATTAAGCGTAGCCTCGGCAATGGTTCCAAGGTCCTCATCGGCGACCGCATCAACGATGACATGTGCCACGCCCTGCCCGGCCAATTCCACAAGACGCGCTTTCAAGGCATCGGCACCGCGTGCCACAACGAGGCGATTGGCCAATCGGACCTTGCCTTTGACCTGCGGTTGCAGCAAACGCACCAAGCTGGAATCCCGCATCGGCGTCAGCGGATGATCCTTCATCGGGCTTTCGTCCAGCGGCTGTTCACCGACAAAAAGATGCCCCATGAAAATGCTGCGGCCGTTTTCAGGAAAAGCCGGACAATAGATCGTCTGCGACGTGCCAATATCAGCCATCAAAGCTTCGGCGACCGGCCCAATATTGCCCTCGGCAGTGCTGTCAAAAGTCGAGCAATATTTCCAGTAGAACCGCTGCGCACTGGCAGCTTTCAGCCACGCATATGCCGCGCGCACCTGAGCGACGGCCTCATCAACGGGAACTGTCCGGCATTTCAGCGCGATGATTTCGAACGGCGCTGTCGTTTCCGCCGCGTCAGTTTCACTGGGCAATCCGAAGCGCAGCGAAACCGGATAGCCGCTGCGGGCCAATAGTCCGGCAAGGTCCGTGGCTCCGGTGAAGTCATCAGCAATGGCGCCCAATACGATAGCCATCGATTATTTCTCCATGCCCGGCAGGGCAATGCCGCTGCGCGCGGCCAAAATCTTGGCAACGGCGGCATCGTCTTCGAGGCCGAAACCGGCCTCGGATGCTTGCTTGAACAAGGCCAGCGCGGCTTCGCTAAGCGGCGTGGAGCCGCCTGCATCAGACGCTTCGCCAGCCACAATCCCCATATCCTTGACGAAAATATTGACCGCAGAACGCGGCGTATAATCACCATCGACGATATGCGGTCCGCGATTTTCGAACATCCAGGACGAACCAGCAGAAACGCGGATAACATCGAACACAGTTTGCAAGTCGAGACCCACTTTGGCGGCCAGCGTCAGCGCTTCAGCGGCAGCGGCGATGTGAACACCTGCCAGCAACTGATTGATCATCTTGACTTTTGAGCCAAGGCCCAACTCTTCCCCAAGCCGGAACACTTTGGCCGCAACGGCGTCCAGAGCCGGGGCAGCTTTGCCAAAAGCCGCATCCGCGCCGGAACCCATGACCGTTATTTCGCCGGTCAGCGCCTTTTGAAAACCGCCAGAAACCGGTGCATCGATAACCGCCATTCCCGCAGCTTCAAGCTTGGCAGCGATCTCGACCGTCACGCTTGGCGCCATTGTCACGCATAGAAGAAATACCGTGCCGGGCGCCGCAGTCTGCACCGCGCCTTTCGGGCCGAACAGCACTTCCTTGGCCTGATCGGAATTGACCACGAAGACAAAGACGACATCGCTTTTGCCCGCATCGGCAGGTGCGGAAAAAGCCTCGCCGCCTTCCGCCGCGAACCGCTTCAGCACTTCGTCACGAATATCCACGCCCTTGACTTGAAAGCCCGCGCGCAGCAGGGACAGGGCTGCGCCCCACCCCATCGAGCCAAGACCAATCACGGTTGCCGTTTTGCCCGGCGCCATGCGAACCTCCCTTTATTTCAGTTGCCTTGCCGATCAGGCCTTCTCAAGTTCATCCTCGATATGGATACGGATGATTTCATCGAAGGATTTGTCGCCGACAAAACCGAGCGCGATGGCGCGGCTCGCATCGAAGTCCTGCGCCCAACCGGCGACGATGCCTTCAATCAGCGGGTCGGACTCCCGGCGGATAAGCGCCACGGCCTTGTCGCCAGCGACACGGCGCAATGCTTCAATTTGTTCTCCAACGGTGGCAGACAAACCCGGCATATTGAGGATGCAACGATGCCCGACTTTAGCCAGATCGATAGTCGCGGCATGAAGCAGGAAGCCAACCGCCCGGCGCGGGCTCACATGCCAATGGCGTACCGATTCATCGACCGGCAGGATCGCTTCCTGTCCGACCAGCGGTTCGCGCAGAATATTGGAGAAGAAGCCCGATGCCGCCTTGTTTGGCTTGCCGGGACGAATGCAGACGGTGGGCAGGCGAATGCCGATCCCATCCAGAAAGCCTTTGCGGGCATAGTCTGCCAGCAGCAGTTCGCCGATTGCCTTTTGCGCGCCATAGCTGGTGCGCGGCGTCAGGAAAAACTCGTCGTCGATCTTTTCCGGGAATGGCGCGCCGAACACGGCAATGGACGAGGTGAAAACAACACGCGGTTTGTAGGGCGCCTTTTCGCCTTCCTTGCGGATCGCCTCGAGCAGATAGCGCGTACCGTCGAGATTGATCGCATAGCCTTTGTCGAAATCGAGTTCCGCTTCACCGGAAACGATGGCCGCCAGGTGAAAGATAAGGTCCGGTCGCTTGGCAATCAGCGCGCGTGTGACGGCTGGATCGGAAATATCCCCGGCGCTCGCATGGACCGTACCAGTAAAGCCCTCCGGCGGGGTCGGCGCAACCACATCCACCAGCGTCAACTGCTCGACGGGCTTTCCGTCAATGCCGCCATCACGGGCGATTGCTTCGGAAAGCTTGCGGCCAACCATTCCTGCTGCGCCGATAATCAAAACATGCATGCGATTTCGCCTTTCCCATTCACGGATGCTGACCGCATCCAACTCCCTCAGCCGCGCTTGTCGCGCACCTTGGCAAGCAAGTTCTTGGTTGAAACATAAATGCGTTCTTCATGCGCGGCGAAGGCCGCCATCGCCGCCTCGCGGTCGCGCTTTTCAAGCGCTTGCAAGATCGCCTGATGGTCGGAAAAACTGCCATCAATTGCGCCCGGCTGCGCAACGGCGCGGCGGCGATGCTCCAGCATATAGGTGTAAAGATCGGTAACGATGTCGGCGAGCAGCGGGTTTCCGCATTCACGATAGATCGTGACGTGAAACTCGCGGTCGCAGATCAGGAAACGAACCGGATCATTCAGGCAATCAATCTGCGCCTTGAGCGAGCGACGCAATATATCCAGCGCTTCGTCGGAAATGCGCTCGGCGGCATCGCCGACGATCTGCTGCTCGACCAGCAGTCTCGCCGCATGCACGGCATGGACATCGTAAAGATCGACATTGAGCCTTGATGTTATGCCGACCGCCATGCCGGTAAGATCGGCTTTGGCGACGCGCGTGCGCGATCCGTGCGAAACTTCCAGCACACCGCGCGCCGCAAGCGTCTGGATGGCGCTGCGCACCGTCTGGCGACTGACCGAAAGCGCTGCGGACAATTCGCGTTCGCCCGGCAGCTCATCGCCCACCGCCAGCAAACCGGACGCAATAAGCGCTGCGATCTTGTCGGCGATCACATCCTTGATGGTACGCCGCTCCAGGTTTCGCCCCAGGCCCGTGTTCTTATCGAGCAGAAGATTATGTGCGACGATCAACGCTGCTCCCACTGACCCACTGGTCTTTCCACTAGTCCAGTTGGAATTTATCGATATCGCAATGGCTGTCAAGGGCGGGCACGGGTTCGCGCCGCGATCAATTCAGATCGCAGCGTTTTTCATATCGTGTTTTTGGGAGATCGCTTAGAGCCTGAACCAAAAAGCAGCATGTGTGCGTGAAAATGGTGATTTTCGCGTACCGGAGCGGAGCGTACTTAAGGTACGTGAGCACCGGAACGTAGAAAATTGCCATTTGCAGCCGCACAGGGCGACTTTTGGAACAGGCTCTTACACCGCGTCCAGAATCCGCTTTTGCAGGTCAATCGCGCGGGCATCGGCAAGTTTGCGGCGCGGGCGCTCCAGATCAATGTCGATATCGAGCGCAATCGACCCCTCGCGTAAAACGATGACCCGATCAGCGAGTGCGACAGCTTCGGCCACATCGTGGGTGATCAGGACCGTCGTAAAGCCACGCTTCGTCCAGATGCGTTCCAGAAGACGGTGCATCTCGATACGCGTCAACGCATCGAGCGCGCCAAAGGGCTCGTCCAAAAGCAGGATTTTCGGATCGCTGACCAGCGCCCTCGCCAACGCCACACGCTGCCGCTGGCCGCCGGACAGGACGGAAGGCCAGTCATTGCCGCGCCCTTCAAGCCCCACATCCGACAGGACGGAGAGTGCGGCCTCGCGCCAGTTTTCGCCACGCGCTATGCCGACATTGTCGGTCACGCGCTGCCACGGCACCAGCCGTGCTTCCTGAAACAGCAGACGCACCGATGGGCTGATGCCAGTCAGCGCTTCTCCACCCACCGTAACGCGCCCGCCATCGGGCAGGTCGAGCCCCGAAATCAGGCGCAGAAGCGTGGACTTGCCACCGCCAGAGCGCCCGACAACGGCCAGAAACTGCCCGGACGGCACCTCCAGGTTGAAGTGCCGCAGAACCTTGAGGCTACCGAAGGTACGGTCGACACGGGAAAGCGAAATGGGCAATCCACCATCCACTTCCGCACCGCGAGCGGTCGTTGCGACATCATATGTGTCCTGAACCGCAGCCATCAGTTTTTGCCTTTCTCCGGCTGATAGGCCGGATGCCAGACAAGCACACGCTTTTCGATGAGACGGGTTGCCGTGTCGGCCACTTTGCCGAGAAGCGCATAGATGATGATGCCGAGCAACACCACATCGGTCATCAGAAACTCACGCGCATTCATGGTCATATAGCCAATGCCGCTGGTGGCCGAAATGGTCTCGGCAACGATCAGCGTCAGCCACATGAAGCCCAGAGCATAGCGCAGGCCGACAAGGATCGACGGCAGAGCACCCGGCAAGATAATGCGCTGGATCAGCGCCTTCCGATCCAACCCATAGACATGCGCCATCTCGATCAATTGGGGATCGATGGTGCGCACGCCGTAAAACGTGTTGATATAGATCGGAAAGAAAACGCCGATGGAAACGAGAAAAATCTTGGCGGTTTCATCAATCCCGAACCACAGGATGACGAGCGGAATAAGCGCCAGATGCGGGATGTTGCGCAGCATTTGCAAGGTGCTGTCGAGCAGCGTTTCGGCTGGTTTCCAGAGACCGTTGACGATCCCGGCGACAAAACCCAAGCCACCACCGATGACGAGACCGATCAAGGCGCGCTGTGTGGAAATATAGGTATGATAGATCAGCGTTCCGTCCAGCAGCGACTTCCAGAATGCCGCCGCCACCGTGCTGGGAACCGGCATCAATCGCGCCGTGATCAGGCCGGTACGCGCGGCGATCTCCCAGACGATCAAAAGAACAATCGGCAGCGCCCATGGTGCAAGCAGTTTGCCGAGCGATTTGAAACGCGGGACATTGCCTGTGCTGCTCTTACCGGCAAAGCCGGAAATGCCCGAAATGCTTGAATCCGCCATCAAACCGCTCCCTTGCGCGTCACCTCGGCAATGGAAATTTCCTTGGGAATGAGGCCGAGTTTGAAGAAGGTGTCTGCAATTTCCTGCTGCTGGGCGATGACCGCTGCATCGAGCGGCTTGACGCCATAGGACTGACGCTCAACGGCACGGACAAGAACATTTTCCGGAATGCCGACCGAAGGCGCAAGTTCTGCCGCGACCGTCGCCGTATTGTCCTTGATCCATGTATCGATCTCGGCAATCGCATCGATAACGATATCGATGGCTTGCGGGTTCGCATCCACAAAGGGCTTTGCGCCAAGATAGAACTGATGGTTGGGCACAAGCCCTTCGCCGTTGCGCAACTCGCGCGCTTCAATGGCGATTTCCGCTGCGGCCTGAAAAGGATCCCAGATCACCCAGGCATCGACTGCGCCACGCTCAAAAGCGGCGCGCGCATCGGCAGGTGGCAGGAAGGTGGTTTTGATGTCGGTATAGGCAAGGCCTGCATCTTCAAGCGCCTTGACCAGAAGGTAGTGAACATTCGAACCTTTGTTGAGCGCGACGTTCTTGCCCTTCAGCTCTGCAACCGTCTTGATGGGGCTGTCCTTCGGCACCAGAATGGCCTCGCCGGTCGGCGCCGGAGGCTCATGCGCAATATAGACAAGCGGCGCACCGGCTGCCTGCGCGAAGATCGGCGGCGTTTCGCCGGTGGTGCCAAAATCAACCGCGCCGACATTCAGCGCTTCGAGAAGCTGTGGCCCTGCCGGAAACTCGGTCCAGCGCACGTCAAAGCCGATCTTCTGCAACTTCTCTTCGAGAATGCCGCGCGCCTTGAGCAGAACCAGCGTGCCGTATTTCTGGTAACCGATGCGCAGCACGTTTTCCTGCGCGAAAGCAGGCACACTGCCGATCAATGGTAATGCAGCCGAACCGGCGAGAAGTCCTGCAAATTTACGTCTTGTAATGCGCATCAATACTGCTCCTGAAACACCGGCTTCTTCTTGTTCTTATGTTAGAGACAAATAAGCGCAGCCACAGAAACGAACGTCTAACCTCACGGGGTTCAGGGGAAATTCTTTACTTCTCGAACGCTATCGCCGCGCAAGACAGTGCACGACATATTGTAAAGCCTGCTGCCTCAATCGCGCCCCGCCCAGGGCACCAGCACGGATTCAAGCTTGCGCAACGACAGTTCAAACGCAAAAGCGATCAGCGCAATGACGATAATGCCCATGATCACCACATCGGTCACAAGGAACTGCGCGGCCGACTGGATCATGAAACCAAGGCCTCTGGTCGCTGCAACCAGTTCCGCGGCTACCAGCGTGGTCCAGCCTGCGCCCAGCGCAATGCGCACCCCGGTAAAGATCGAGGGCAGCGTATGCGGCAGCACAACGAAACGCACCAGTTGCCGACGACTTGCATCGAAGGCGCGCGCAGCATTCAAACGCTCCTGCGAAACGCTGCGCACGCCGGATGCCGTGGAAAGCGCAATCGGCGCCAGCATCGCCAAAAAGATGACCAGCACTTTCGACGTTTCGCCGATGCCGAACCAGATCACCATCAGCGGCAGATAAGCAAGCGGCGGGATCGGGCGCAGAAATTCCAGAATGGGGTCGAGAATACCCCGCCCGACGGGACTAAGGCCAATGGCAAGGCCGACCGGCACGGCAATGACGATCGAAACGACCAGCGCCGCAAAAACGCGGGCAAGACTCGCGATCAGATGCTGCGCCAGCGTCGCATCGACGAAACCGTTTTGCGCCACGCTGAAAAACTTGGCCAGAACCTGTGCGGGCGACGGCAAAAAGACCGGCGAGACCAGTTTCAGGCTTGCCGCCAACCACCAGACAAGGATGAGAGCAACAATCGTCGCCGCGCTGATCGCACGCGTGCCGGAAAATAACGACAGCCATGGCCGTGAACCCAGCCGGGGCAGATCAGTGGAACTCTCCGATTTGCTTTGCGCAATATCGTCATAGCTGCGCGTTTCTGTCGAAACACTCATGCGGCTTCTCCTTCGAATATGGCATCCGCCAGTTCGCCCCGCGCTTGCAGGAACGCCGGGTCCGTCTTGATGGACCGCACTGGCTCGCCCGCCAGATAACGCCTGCCGAAATTCACATCGAACACCCGCTCGATCCGCCCCGGATGCGGCAGCATCACGACAATTCTGGTTGCGAGCAGCAATGCTTCCTCAATGCCATGCGTGACCATCAGGACGCCCGCCGCGCTTTTGCCCCATATGTCGAGCAACAGCGTCTGCATGCGTTCACGCGTCAGCGCGTCGAGTGCGCCCAGCGGCTCGTCCATCAATAGAAAATCCGGCTTTGAGGCCAGCGCCCGCGCCAGTCCGACACGCTGGCGCATGCCGCCCGACAATTCCCAGATCGCCTTGTCGCCCGCGCCTTCCAACCGGACCTGCGCCAGCAATTCATCGGCGATGCGGCGTCGCTCGCTCTGGGGAATGGCTTTCAGTCGCAAGGCAAAGGCGACATTGTCGCGCGTGTTGAACCATGGAAACAGCGCATCGTGTTGGAACACCACCGCCCGCCCTTGTCCTGCACCTTGCAGACGAACACCGTTTCGCGTCACCGCGCCGCTTTGCGGCTGCAACAATCCGGCAGCGACATTGAGCAACGACGTTTTTCCGCAACCTGAACGCCCGGTGAGTACAACGAATTCGCCCGCCGAGAGGTCAAGCGATACATTGTTGAGCGCCGGTGTCGCAGTGCCGCCATAGTGCACGCTGATCTGACTGAGTTTGAGCTGGCTCATATGCCCTACCTGTTACCGCAAATGCCCCTGCCCGCCGGAATGGTCGGCGGACAGGGGTTTGTTCGATCTGAAACGCTCAGGATCAGTTGCTGGCGAGCGCGTCCGTCACGAATTTCGTGGTGACGTAAGGCGCATAATCCGGCAGCGCGTTGTCGATCTTGCCCTGCTCCTTCAGGAAGGCGGAAGTGTCCGCAATCGCCTTCACGGTTGCGCCGCCCAGATAGTCGGCAGAGGCCTGATCCTTCAGCGACGGATAGACATAGCCTTTCAGGAGCGCTGGAATTTCTTCCTGCTTGGCGCCGGTCAGGCGGGCAATCTTTTCCGCCTGCGGTGATTTGGCATCCCAGGCTTCCGGCTTGGAATTATAGGCATCATAGGCCTTGCCGGTTACCTTCACGAAATCCCGTACCGCTGCCGGATGCTCGCTGGCGAAATCCTTGCGGACGATCCATGCGTCAAAGGTTGGCGCACCCCATTCGGCAACCTTGGCCGAATCCAGAATGACTTTGCCCTTGGTCTTGATCTGGCCCAATGCCGGGTCCCAGACATAAGCGGCGTCAATGTCGCCGCGTTCGAAAGCGGCGGCAATTTCCGGCGGACGCAGATTGAGGATTTCCACCGACTTGCTGTCCATGCCCTCATGCTTGAGCGCGGCCAGCAGGCTGTAATGCGTGGTCGAGACAAACGGCACGGCAACCTTCTTGCCTGCGAGGTCCTTGACGGAGGCGGCATCCCGCGCGACCAGCGCCTCGGATTCACCGATCAGCCCCACGACGAAAAACGTCTCAATCGGCAGTTCGCGGCTGGCGGCAGCAGCCAGCGGGCTGGAGCCGACATAGCCGATGTCGATATCGCCGGAAGCCACAGCCGCAATCACATCCGCGCCTGAATCGAACTTGCGCCAATTGATGTCGGCATTGGCCGCCTTTTCATATTCGCCATCGGCCTGCGCAACCTTCGACGGCTCAACCACCGTTTGATAACCGATATTGATTTTTACATCAGCGGCGGAGCTTGCGCTTGCAGCCACCACCCCAATAACAGCCGTGGAAGCGGCCAGAAAAATACGTCTTGTAAGTATTGTCATCCTACGCCCTCGTTCAAGCTGTCGATTACCCCGAAAGCGCCAGCCTGTGCCCCGGCCTCAAGCGCTTCCAATACCAACAATGATCGAGCAACGCGCGGCGGTTGTAGAGGAACGGGATACCAATTTTACGTGCAAAGGAAAAATATTCGCACCACCGGCAACGTCGGGATATGCACCCAAAAGAGGACTATCCGTCCGCGCGGCAGAAGCTACATTGCTGTTATAGGACATTGACGCTTGTGCTACTTTGTGGAAGGTAATTTTGATGCAGCATGCAGCGAATATCGGGCGCCATCATGTATGATTATTGTCTCGTTGGTGGCGGTATTGTCGGCCTTGCCACGGCGCTTACCATTGTCAGGAGAGAGCCTTCAGCCCGCATTCTGGTGCTGGAAAAGGAAAACGCCGTTGCGATGCATCAGACCGGCCATAATAGCGGTGTGATCCATGCGGGCATCTATTATCAGCCCGGCAGCTTCAAGGCAGAGCTTTGCCGCGCTGGCGAACGCATGACGAAGCAGTTTTGTGACGAGAACAACATAGCCTATCGCGTTCCGGGCAAGCTTGTCGTGGCGACCAACGATGTGGAAGTGCAGCGCCTTGCTGCCCTTGAAACCAATGCCGCCGCAAACGGCATCACCTGCCGCCGTCTCAATGGCGGTGAATTACGCGAATTCGAACCCGCTGTGACCGGACTTGCCGCTTTGTTGGTCGAGCAAAGCGGTATTGTTGATTATCGCGCGGTCTGCCGCGCCATGGCCGATCTCATTCGCGCCGCGGGCGGCGATATCGTATTCAATATCAGTGTCGATCGCATTGAAGAACGGGCGGATAACGCGCGCGTTCATGCGGGCGACAAGGTTTGGGAAAGCAGGCAGGTTATCGCCTGCGCCGGTCTGCAGGCCGACCGCCTTGCCCGCCGGTCGGGCGTCGATATCGATTTCCAGATCGTGCCGTTTCGCGGCGAATACTATGCCTTACGGCCCGAATTGAACAAACTCGTTGAACGCATGATCTATCCGGTGCCCGATCCTTCAATGCCGTTTCTCGGCATACATCTGACGCCAATGATCGATGGCAGCCTGACCGTCGGTCCCAATGCCGTTTTGGGTCTTTCCCGCGAGGGTTATCCCAAATTCTCGGCGAGTCTGCGTGACATGGCGACTTATGCCGCATTTCCGGGCTTCTGGAAGGTGATTACTGCCCATCTTTCGTCCGGGTTCGAAGAAATGAAGGATAGCCTCCTCAAGACGAGCTATCTGGAAAAATGCCGGAAATATTGCCCTTCCCTGCAGGAAAGCGACCTGCGTCCTTATCGTGCGGGGATAAGGGCGCAAGCCGTTTCGCGAGACGGCAAGCTCATTCACGACTTCAAATTCCACCAGACCAAACGTGTGCTGCATGTGTGCAATGCACCGTCCCCAGCTGCAACATCGGCCATACCGATCGGAAATCTGATCTTTCAACGCTTGCAAACAGGCAATTGAACAGGCGTTTTTCTCCATCATAAAATGAAAACCCGCATCATCGCTGATGCGGGTTTTGTTTGTCCCTTGAAGGCGTTTTCAGATCAACTGCGACCGAGCGAGGCCGCGACCTCATCCAGCGACTTCTTCGTTGCCGCAACAACATCATCGACCTGCGCAGGCGTGATGATCATCGGCGGACAGAAGGCAATTGCGTCGCCCATATTGCGGGTGATGACCCCATTGCCGAACATCGCAGCATTGGCAAGACCGCCCAGCGCGCCAACCTTCTCATGCGGTGCCTTGGTGGCCTTGTCGCCAACCAGCTCAAGTGCCGCAATGAGACCAACGCCTCGCACTTCGCCGACCAGCGGATGATCGGCCAGTTCGCGCAGGCGCTTTTGCATATAGGCACCCGTTTCACGCGCATTGGTCACCAGATCACGCTCTTCGATAATCTTGAGATTCTCAACCGCAACGGCGGCTGCGACCGGATGGCCCGATCCCGTATAGCCGTGACCGAACACGCCAAGACGCGCGCTTTCATCGGCCACCGGCTGATAGACGCGGTCGTTGAACATGAAAGCCGAGATCGGCAGATAAGACGACGAAATCTGCTTCGACAGCGTCATGATATCCGGCTTCATGTTGAAGGTCTGCGAACCGAACATGTTGCCGGTACGACCAAAACCGCAGATCACTTCGTCGGCGATCAGCAGAATATCGTATTTCTGCAGCACGGCCTGAATCTTTTCCCAATAACCTTCCGGTGGCACGACAACGCCCCCTGCGCCCATCACCGGCTCGCCGATGAAAGCTGCAACCGTTTCCGGTCCTTCCGCGAGGATCATGTCCTCCAATTCCTTGGCAAGACGCGTGGTGAATTCATCCACCGTCTCGCCCGGCAGCGCATCGCGGTAATAATGCGGACACGTCGTGTGCAGGAAGCCTGGCAGGGGCAGATTGAACGAGTTGTGATTGACCGGCAGGCCGGTGGCGCTGGCCGAAACAATCGTCACACCATGATAACCGCGCTTGCGACCGATAATCTTGGTGCGCTGCGGCTGGCCCATGGCATTAGCGCGGAACCACAACATCTTGATAATCGTGTCGTTGGCTTCGGAGCCGGAATTGGTGAAATAAACCTTGCTCATCGGCACCGGCGCAATGCTGATCAGCTTTTCAGCCAGTTCGATAACCGGCGGATGCGAGCGATGCGTGAAAGTATGCGAATAAGGCAACTTCAGCATCTGCTTATGCGCTGCATCGGCCAGACGCTTTTCCGAAAAGCCGACGCCGACGCTCCAAAGCCCAGCCATCGCCTCAATGTAGCGCTTGCCGTTATTGTCTTCGACGTAGATGCCATCGCCCTTTTCAATCACCACCGGGCCGATTTCTTCATGACGGCGCGCATTGGTGTTTGAATGGAAATGATAAGCGATATCGCGAGCTTCAACGGAATTGGGCTGTCTGGTCATTCGAATTCCCCTTTTAAATCCGATCAGAGCAGCTTTCACGTCACTCATCTATAGCCGCTTCAACGGCAATATTATCCTGCCAGCGCCCGAGATGCGGAAAACCACTTGTCGTTAGGATCGAAGCTATAAACAAATAATCTTTGGCGCAACGAGAACGAAAACCGTTTTCGAGAAAATCTGGACCGCCGAGGAATAATGCAGTCACTCGCCAGCTTCTTCCATCTGCGGACGCTTCTTCTTCCGCGATGACAGAACCGAATCGCTCTGCCGGATCACAAGGTCAGCGCCCACAAGCACCTTGACCGCAGGCTGTTTGTCAGCCGCATTGATCAGATCGTCCAGTATCGACACGGCCAGATTGCCGATCTTGCGCTTGGAGACATCCACCGTCGTCAGCATCGGCTCCATGGTGGCGCTCTGCGGCAGATTGTCGAAGCCGATCACCGAAACATCTTCCGGTATGCGCACGCCGCTTTCCTTCAGGGCCCGGATGAAGCCATAGGCAATAATGTCATTGGTGCAGAAATAGCATTCGGCAAGCTCATGCCCCGATTGCAGCAATTCGCGCGTGTCGCGATAAGCGCCTTCATAGGTCGATTCGACCGACAGGATATCCTCGGGCTGAACCTTGAGGTTCAACCGCTGCATGTTCTTTACATAGGCTTCACGACGCAACCGGAAGTTCATCGTCTCGGTGGGGCTCGCAACAAAGCCTATGCGGGAGAAGCCGGACTGCTTGAAATGCGACAGCACCTTGAAGACGGCGTCTTCATTGTTCATGTCGACAAAATTGGCCTCAACGACATCGTAAAACGTATCGATGAAGACCGTGGGCAGGCCCATGCCCTGTATCATGTGGATATCAACCGCCGACAATTCGGTGCCGAGCGCGATGACACCGCGAACCGGCGCACCCGCCAGCGACTCGGCCACGGCGCTGACCGGCTGCCCCTCGAAGCTCGCCACCTCCAGCGTGTAATTGCGGCGGGACGCTTCCGACGACATGCCGTCGATATAGTCCGAAACGAATACGCTGTGATCGCGATTGACCGTGCCGCCGTGCTTGGAAATTTTAAGGAAGCGAATCGTCTCGCCCGGCCCTGTGGTGCCGTTGCTGGTCTTGGCCACACGCGGCACGTAATTCAGCCGCGACACGGCTTCAAGAACACGCGTGCGGGTCTCGCCAGAGATTTCTCCCTTGCCGTTGAGCACAAGCGAAACCGTGGCGGGGGAAACACCCGCATTCTCGGCAATATCTCTGATCGTAAAAGATTTCTTCTTTTTCATACGCTCCGCACGGCTGCCGTCATCAGCACGTCATTCCCCTCTTGGACCCATTCGGCCCCACCGCCCGCTCAGGCAAAGCCAGAAAGGATGGGCTGGAATCCTCTTCAATGCGCATCTTATTCGGAAATCCGCATCATGCTACTGAGAAAGCACCACGATAAAACACAATTTGTTTAGTAAACACAACAGCCGTGTTTTTAAAACGATTAAGCTGAAAACCTGCGCAAATCAACGGAATTTTCAGCAGCATCCGCTTGACATCGCCGTCAGCTAGGCAATAGGTTTAGTGAAATAAGTTTTTGTTTAGTAAACGCTGTAGGAGGAGACCATGCAGAGGACAAGCAACCCGCTTGCCATGCTTGTTGTCATTAATGTGGGATTGCTCGCGCTTGGCGCGTACATCTCCGGCGGGTCTTTTCTCTCGCTGTTCAACTTGCAGTCCATGGCTGGTCAGGTGCCTGAAATCGGCCTTCTCGCCATCGGCGTGATGCTGGCCATGTGCGCCGGCAATGGCGGCATCGACCTTTCGGGTATCGCGCTTGCCAATCTCGCAGGCGTGGTTGCAGCGGTTATTGCATCGTCTTTCGTGTCGGCCTCTGTCAATCCGCTCGGTTTCAGCATTGCATTCATCGTGCTTGCGCTGATCGTCGGCCTTGCAGGCGGCATTATCAATGGCATCCTGATTGCGCGTTTCAACATCACGCCCATTCTCTGCACGCTCGGCACGCAGATGGCTTTCATGGGTCTGGCCGTCGTGGTCTCGGAAGGCCGCGCCGTGATGGTCGGCAGCCCTGACCTGTTGTCGCGCATCGGCAATGACATGTTCCTCGCCGTCCCGATCAGCTTTCTGATTTTCCTTGCGGTCGCCATTCTGATCGGCGCCGTGGTTCGCTTCACGCCTTTCGGCGCATGGCTGATGCTGATGGGCACCAACCCGAAGGCAGCCGTCTTCGCCGGTTTTCCCCGCGCCCGCGTTCTGATTGCGACCTATGCAACAAGCGGCCTTCTGGCAGGCATTGCAGGCATCATCATCGCCGCACGCAACGTCAATGTGAAATATGATTACGGCAGCTCTTATCTGCTGGTCGCCATTCTCATCGTCGTGATGGCAGGCGTGAAGCCAGAAGGTGGTTACGGTCGTATCATCTGCGTGGTGCTGAGCGCCATCGCCTTGCAGCTCATGTCGAGCCTGCTCAACTTCGGTGGACTGTCCAACTTCGTCCGCGACTTTGCCTGGGGGCTGCTACTGCTCGCATTCCTCGCTGTCGGACGCTACGACGTCGCCAGTTTCTTTACCTTGGGCAATCGCTCCAAGGCACCCATTGGTGCTCAACCCTCAAGCACCAAACCGTAATACTGAGGGACTCTTAACGAGGAGGAAGTCATGAAAGCAAAGACAAAGAAGCTGCTCACTGGTGCGCTCATTGCTGCCACTGCACTCGCAGGCGGCGCAGGCACGCTGGTCGCGCAGGAAAAGCCGGTCATCGCAACCGTCGTCAAGATCAGCGGTATTCCGTGGTTCGACCGCATGAACACCGGCGTTGAAGCCTATCAGAAGGCCAACCCGGATGTGGTTGCAACCCAGAGCGGCCCGGCAACTGCCGACGCGGCACAGCAGCTTCAGATCGTTCAGGATCTGGTTGCCAAGGGCGTTAACGCTCTGGCCGTCGTGCCGATGGATCCGGCTGTTCTCGAAGGCACCTTCAAGCGCGCCATCGAACGCGGCATTGTTGTCGTGACCCACGAAGCCGACAACCAGGTCAACACCATGGCCGACGTCGAAGCATTCGACAATGCCGACTATGGCAAAGCCCTGAACGAACGTCTTGCACAGTGCATGGGCAAGAGCGGCAAGTGGACGACCTTCGTTGGTTCGCTCGGCAGCCGCACGCATATGCAGTGGGTTGGCTCGGCTGAAGAAAACGCCAAGCAGTACCCGGATATGCAGCTGGTCGATCCGAACAATGAATCCTTCGACGATGCCAACGGCACCTACGAGAAGGCCAAGGAAATCCTGCGCAAGCATCCTGACCTGAAAGGCTTCCAGAGTTCGGCTGGCAACGACGTTCTCGGCATTGGCCGCGCGATCGATGAAGCGGGCTTAAGCGGCAAGGTCTGCCTCGTCGGCACCGGCCTTCCGAACCCTTCGGCTGACCTTCTGGAATCCGGCGCCATCACGGCTATCGGCTTCTGGGACCCGCAGAAGGCTGGCATGGCGATGAATGCTGTCGCCAAGCTTCTGCTGGAAAAGAAGGAAGTCAAGGACGGCATCGACCTCGGCGTTGAAGGCTACAACAAGGTTTCGGTGAAGAAGGGTGCAGGCGAAGGCCTCCTCGTCATCGGTAACGGCATGGTTATCGCCGACAAGGATTCCTACAAGGAACACCTGTTCTAAGAAGTCTCAGAAGATCCGACTGCGGGTGGCGACCGTTCCGTTCACCATCGCCACTTAGCGTCAAGGCCTCGGGTGCTTTCCGCGAATGGAAAGCATCCGGGCAACTAACCCCGGTTGATTTTGCCGCCAACCAGCCGACAGCGGAACCGCTGCGCGCAAGCGCAATGATGCACTGTGGCAGAGGAATTAACGTGTCAACTACGATGAACAATGAGACGGAAAATGGCCGGACACCGGAACGTTTTCTCGAATTGCGCAACATCCACAAGCGGTTCGGCGGCGTGCATGCATTGCGCGGCATCGACCTCACGCTCGATCTAGGAGAGGCTTATCACCTTCTCGGCGAGAATGGATGCGGCAAGAGCACCGTTATCAAGATCATGTCCGGCGCGCATGGTCCGAGCGAGGGTGAAATTGTTCTCAACGGCAAGACCTATAAAGAACTCGATCCGATTCAGTCACTGGCTGCAGGCATCGAGACCGTCTATCAGGACCTTTCACTGATCCCTAACCTCACGGTTGCCGAAAACGTAGCGCTTAATCAGCAGCTCGTTGAAGGCAATGGCAAGTTGTTGCGCCGTTTCGACCGCACCAAGCTGCGCCAGACGGCGGAACGTGCGCTCGCCACTGTCGGGCTGCCGACGGACCGCGCCTTCCTGAACACCATCGTTTCCGAACTGCCGCTTGCCATGCGCCAGCTGGTCGCCATTTCCCGTGCGATCGCCACGAGCGCCAAGCTGGTCATCATGGACGAGCCGACCACGTCGCTGACGCGCCGCGAAGTCGACAACCTCATCGAAGTCGTCAATCGCCTGCGCGCAGACAATGTCGCCGTCCTCTTCGTGACCCACAAGCTCGACGAATGCTATCGCATTGGCGGTAACGCCGTCGTGTTTCGCGACGGCCAGTGCGTGGCGCAAGGCCCGATTGAAAATTACACCAAGAAGCAGTTGTCCGAACTGATGATCGGCCGTGAAATTGACGCCGAACGTTACCGCACCGGCACGCCGGGCGAGGCAGAACTGCTGAAACTGGACGGTCTATCGTCGCCGGATTTCAAGAATGTCAACCTGGCGCTCCGAAAGGGCGAGGTTCTCGGCATTACGGGTCTTGCCGATTCTGGCCGCAACGAGCTGGCAATGGCAATCACCGGCGTTGATCCGGCATCCAACGGCGCGATTACGCTCGAAGGCCGCAAGATCAACGTCAAGAACCCTGCCGAAGCCATAGAACTCGGTATCGGCTATGTGCCGGAGGATCGTCTGGCCGAGGGGCTTTTCCTCGACAAGTCGATTTTCGAAAACGAAATCGCGCTGATCCTGACCCGCCTCAGCAACAAGATCGGCATCGTGGACCAGAAGAAAGGCCGCGAAATCGCAGCCTCGCTGATGGAGCAGATGCGCCTCAATACCAAAAATATGGACCTGCCGGTCGGCGCTCTTTCGGGCGGCAATCAGCAGCGCGTTCTCATCGGTCGCTGGCTCAGCATCGGTCCGAAGCTGCTTGTGCTGCACGGCCCGACTGTCGGCGTCGATGTCGGATCGAAGGATACAATCTACCGCGCAATCCAGACACTGGCCGAAGCAGGCATGGGTCTCATCATCGTCAGCGATGACCTGCCCGAACTGCTGCAAAACGCCGACCGCATTCTCGTCATGAACGCGGGAAGCATCGTCAAGGAATTTGACGCCGCCGAGGCGACGGAAGACCAGCTCTACCAAGCCATGATGTCGTCGCAAAAGGAGCTACCGCAATGAGCGCGTCGCAATATCAGCAGGAACTGGGCCAGACCCGGTCCTTCAAGCTGGGTGACTTCATTCGCAGGCGCCCTGAATCCATCACCTTCTTCCTTCTGGTCGCGATCTGCGTGATCGTGTCGATCGTCAATCCTGCATTCCTGCAGGCTTCGACCCTGATCGATATTGGTCGCGCCAGTGTCGTGATGGGCCTGTTCGCGCTTGGCGTCTTCATCATTCTCGCCGCTGGCGGCATCGATGTCTCGTTTACGGCCATTGCCGCCTGTACAGTCTATTCACTGACGCTTCTGGTGCAGGCCTATATGCCGACGCTGCCCATCGTCTTCGTCATCCTGATGGCGATTGCGGGTGGCGTCATTCTCGGCCTTATCAACGGCGTTTTGGTACACAGTCTGAAAGTTCCGTCGCTGATCGTCACCATTGGCACGCAATATCTGTTCCGTGGCTTTTTGCTCGCGTTCGTCGGCACGGTCTGGATCATGTCGCTGCCGCCGACGATGGGCGCGTTTGGCCGCCTGCCTTTGTTCCAGTTCGAATCCGCCAATGGCGCCACCATCACCATGCCGTTCTACTTCCTGATCCTGCCAGCCGCGGCGATCCTGACCTGGTGGATCTTAAACCGCACCTTGATGGGCCGTGCCATTTTCGCCATGGGCGGCAACAGCCAGATCGCCAGCCGCCTCGGCTATAATCTGCGTACCATCCACCTATTCCTGTTCGGATATGCCGGTGGTCTCGCGGGTCTTGCAGGCATCATCCATGTTTGCGCCAACCGTCAGTCCAGCCCGTTCGACTTTGTCGGAACCGAAATCAGCGTCATCGCCGCTGTGGTTCTGGGCGGCGCACGGATTACCGGCGGCACGGGCAGCGTTTTCGGCACCATTCTGGGCGTTTTGCTCATCACCGTCATCAACAGCGTTCTGGTGCTCGTCGGCATTCCCAGCACATGGCAGCGTCTCGTCGTCGGCTGCTTCATTCTTCTGGCCGCCGCCTTCTTCGTCACCCAGCAGCGCAAGAAATAACCCGATAATCTCAAGAGGAAATCATGAAGAAATTCCTGAACGATCCAGTCAATTTCGTTGATGAGATGCTGGAAGGCATCTATCGGGCGCATCCCGAACTCACCTTCGTCAATGACGACAAGCGCTGCATGGTCACCGCCACGCCGAAGGCTGGCAAGGTTGGCATCGCAACCGGCGGCGGCTCGGGCCATCTGCCGACCTTCCTCGGCTATATCGGCGAAAACATGATCGACGGCGCAGCTGTCGGTGGCGTGTTCCAGTCGCCAAGCGCTGAACAGATGTATCAGGTCACCAAGGCTATCGATCAGGGCGCGGGCGTGCTCTACATCTATGGCAACTACACGGGCGACATCATCAATTTCGACATGGCTGCGGAATTGGCCGACCTCGACGGCATCACCGTCAAGCAGGTTGTCGGCAACGATGACGTAGCTTCGTCGGTCGTCGGTGAAGAACACAAGCGCCGTGGCGTTGCAGGCATTTTCTTCATCTACAAGGCAGCCGGTGCGGCAGCCGCCAACGGCCTGTCGCTCGATGAAGTGACGCGTCTCGCCGACAAGGCGCGCCTGCGCACCCGCACGATGGGTGTTGCGCTATCGAGCTGCGTTGTGCCTGAAATCGGCCATGCCACTTTCTCCATCGGCGACGATGAAATGGAAATCGGCATGGGCATCCATGGCGAACCGGGCATCAGCCGCACCAAGCTTGCACCGGCCGACTCCGTTGTCGACCAGCTTCTGGGCCGCATCTTTGCCGAACAGGATTATGCCAAGGGCGATGAAGTTGCCGTTCTGCTGAACGGTCTCGGCGGCACCCCGCTGGAAGAACTTTACATCATGTTCCGTCGCGTAGCCCAGCTTTTCGACGAGCGCGGCGTCAAGGTAAAGCACATCTGGATCGGCGAATTCGCCACCGCCATGGAAATGGCTGGCGCTTCGATCTCCGTGCTGCATCTGGACGACGAACTGGAGCCGCTTATCGCCGCTTCGGCGAACACGCCGTTCTTCAAGCACATTGCCGGTTGAGGTAACGCCATGAACTCCATCAAGGCTTCCGATCTCATCAACCTCTTCGACAGCTGGAAGCAGCTTTTCGCAGAACAGCGCGAATTCCTGATCGCGCTTGACGGCAAGGTCGGCGACAGCGATCTCGGCATCACCATGAGCAAGGCTTTCGCAGCCGCTGCCGAAGCTACCGCCGCAGAAGGCGAAGCGGCTGGTATCTCCAAGCTGCTGCGTCTGGCGGGTGCCACCATGGCCCGCGTCGCCCCGTCCACTATGGGCACGCTGACGGCAACCGGTTTCCTGCGCGCAAGCAAGGCGACCGAAGGCGTCGAAGAACTGGGCACTGCGGAAGTTGCCGCCTTCTGGCGCGCTTATCGTGACGGTATTGCCGAACGTGGCAAGGCCAAGGTCGGCGACAAGACCCTGCTCGACGTGCTCGATCCGATTGCCGTTACGCTTGAAGCACAGGCTGCCGTCGGTGCTTCCCTGCCCGACGCACTGGCTGCGACAGCCAAGGCCGCTGAAGACGCGCTGGAAGCAACCAAGTCTCTGGTGGCCCAGCATGGCAAGGCAGCAGCCTTCCAGGAAAAGACCATCGGTCTTCAGGATGCCGGTGCGACCGTCGGCACCTTCCTGATCGTCAGAATGTCGGAGTTCGTATCAGCTCATTCCTGATACGTCTCCACACATGTCGAAGGCCGGGAACCCGCCAGATTCCGGCCTTCGATGCGTTTTAGAGATAGGCCAGCATTATAATTTTCGGCGCACGGCAAAAGACGACCCGAACCGTTCTGCCTGTCGTCGTATGCGCATATCCCTGCTGAAGATCGACAATGATGTCGTCATAGTTCAGCACCACGCGGTCCAGCGGATAGACGGCCTTATAAACCGCCTCTTTGGCGCAAAAAAGAATACGATCTGCATCGGCTGCGCCTTCAGGCAAACGGTCGCCCGGCTGTTTCACCAGCGCGGCAATGTCCTCCGGCAGCGCAATAGCCGGCTCCACATCGATCCCGACCGAAAGAAAATCGGCGCTGCTTGCAACAGCAGCAACAGCCATATCGTCATCATGGGCGAGCGACCCGACAATGCCCGATGGCCAGATTGGTTCGCCCGAGCTACCCCGCAAAATCGCAAAACCGCCTCTGCCATGCTTTATGAGCAATTCCCGCGCCGCAAGGCGGGCGGCCCCGCTGGCGCGACGGCGAACCGGATTTCGCGTCGGAAGCGTAGCATTTTCGTCGGCCAGCAATCGGGTTTCATCCCCGTCCCGAATGACCCGGCAAGCGGTTGAAATGCCCGCCGTGGCGACAGCCTGCATGGCTTGGTTCAGCGCAATTTCCAATGGATCGAAGCGCGCCATATCCGTTTCATCAGTCCCGAAGATTGAGGTGGGCGATCATCTCGCCATCTTCATCGAGACCATCTTCGACAAAGCCCGCTTTAGCATAAAGTTGGCGCGCGCCTTCGTTTTCGGGTTCGTAGCAGATCGAGATGCGACGAATATGATCGAGCGCCCTGATCTCAGCCAGGACCAGCTGCAACGCGGCCTTTCCGTAACCCCGCCCCTGAAAAGCGCGGTCGATCATGAAGCGATAGATCAACGCATTGTCCCCGTCGCTTGTCGCATCATACATGAGGAAGCCGACCAGATCGTCGCCTGCAAACACAGCGCGTGGCCGCGCATCCTCGTCCTCGTCCGCTTCCTCCAGTGAACTGGCATTGTCCGCGACCAGCTCTTCCTGACCCGGTGCCAGCTCCAGCGCCGCGATCCGTGACCGCAATTCTGCCGTCACGGCTGCGAGCCGGATTTCGCTCGTGTCGGAGACGGCTTTGCTCAAGCGGCAGCCTCCGTCGGGCGATGCGCTATCGAAGCGCCCGCCTGTTTGACATTGGCCAGCACCGTCCCATCCTTCGTCACCGGGACGACGAAACGGTTGAGCTTGGCCGGATTACCACGCCAGACGGAATAAGGCTCAAGCACCTCACCCTTCATGACAAAGGAATCCACATCAACGATAGAGCCGTCGCCCATGACGACGCCATAATGGACGAATGCCGATGGTCCGAGCGTGCAGCCATTGCCGATGCGGATGAAGTCGGACTTGAAAGCACCCTCCTCCAGCGAATGCGGCTGGATCACACAACCTTCATTCAAGGTTGCATCGTCGCCGATTTCCACCAGCGAACGTTCGGTCAGATTGGCGCCGCCGTCATAGACGCGGCGACCGACCTTCACGCCAAGGCAGCGCAGAATCATCGGACGGAACGGCGTTCCGGCGAAAAGCTGCGTAATCGGCGAATCCGACAGTTTCCAATGGCGCTCATGCCGCCAGAAAGCTTCATCATAGATCGTCGTCATACGCGGTTTCAGTCTGCCGAAGCCGAGCGAGAGCCTTTCGATGAAGATATAGAACGGTATTGCAATGCCCGCCGTCAGAACCACGGCCACAAACAGCGCGTTGTACTTCCAGTCGTCATAATAGTTCAGCGCACGGTCCCAGATCGCCAGCGTTGCAAACAGCATCAGCCATTGCTCCGCCAGGAACATCAGTCCGGTGCGGAAATTGTGGAAGTTCTTGCGGCGCAAGCGGCGCAGGCGGTCCTCTTCCTCAATATTGGCGATCAGTTCCTTGTCGCGATTGACCATGCGCGGAATTTCAAAGCAGGGCGAACCCAGAAGCCCGACATTCTCGCGCATAGGCCCCTCGATCGGCACCATAACCTTGGTGCCGAGCAGACAGTTATCCCCGGTCCGTCCGTCGGACGGATAGAAGATATTATTGCCGAAATAGTTCCGCTCGCCGACCTTGGTATGCTCCAGCCGGAATGTCGCCGCCGACTTGTGCGTGTTGATCATAAACAGACCATCCGACACCATTGTCTGACTGCCGATTTCGCACAGAAGCGGGTTTTCATGCTGCTGGTTGGTGCCGAAATTGGACCCGGTCTGGACCACCTTGTTGAGCTTCCAGCCGATGGCCCGGATATAGTGCACGACGGCAGAACTATCGCCGAACAGCAGATTGAGAAGACGCGAATTGCTGGCCAGTTCCACCATCGACTGCAGCCAGTAATGGAAGCCGTAAAGCGTATAGGTGCGGTTTGGCTTCAGGAACAGGCTGGCCAGTCGCGGCACGGCAACCGCAGCAATAAACGAGGTTGCCAGCACGCCGAATAGCGTAACGGTCGTGCCGATGGCCACGATGCCGATGGTTTCCTGATAATCGTCGCTGACATTTTGCCAGTAGCTATGGAACAGTAAAGGGAACGGCGTGACCAGCATGAACAGCCCGACAAGCTGCACGATCTCGAACATGATACGGCGGGTTTTCGACAGCGTAATGCTGCGCACCTTGCAATAATCCGCAGTAGTGGGCGCTGCGGGCGACCCATGCCAATGTTCACCATCGGGGATGCTCTGGCCACGCTGCAACGACGACGCATGGCCAAGCTGCGCGCCATTGCCGATTTTGGTGTCGATATCGATGGTCGAACCAACGCCCACAAAAGCGCCGTCACCAATGGTGATCGTGCCCGTATGGATATAGCCGCTTTCAGCCGTAAAGCCGAGAATGTTGGATTCGCGGCGCAAAATGGAATTCTCGCCAATGGAAATCAGATCGGTGCAAACCGGAATTGCCCGGCATTCGATGGCCGTGTTGCGGCCAAGCTTTGCACCGAGCAGCCGCAGATAGAGGCTATAGAGCGGATTGCCGCGGAACAGCACCACCGGCGCGGTGCGGATCAAGGTCTTCACCACCCAGAAGCGGTAATAGCGCAGCCCCCAGATTGGAAAGCTTTCTGTCTTCCAGCGTCCGATCAGCAGCCATTTTGCTGCGATGGCAAAGCCCGTCATCGCGAAGAAGCTTGCCCCAGCGAGAACGACACATCGGAAATAGAGCTGAAGCGGGTTGTCGAGCGCGTCATAGACCCAGTCGAGACCGCCATCGAAGAAAACCAGCCCGATATAGGCATAGACTGCATAGAAGGCGAGCTGTGCAGCGCCGCAGGTCCAGTAAGCAAAATTCGATGCCTTGTGAGTGAGTTGACGCTCAACCGTGGCCGCGGTCTTCTGCTGCGGCGCGTGCAGATGCGTCGCCAGACTTGCGATGGTTGGATGCAGGTAGATATCCCGCATCGACGCCGTTTCCCAACCCTGCGCTGTACGCACGCGGGCGCAGAACCGCGCCATCAGCAGCGAATTGGCGCCCAGATCGTCGAAGAAATGATCCTCGACCGAAACTTCATCGAGATTAAGCACTGCGGCCAGCGCGTCCGCCATGAAGCGCTGATCGTCATTGCTCGGCGGGACGATTTCGCGCTCCGCCGAAAGGCGCACATTGGTCGGCTTTGGCAGGCGCTTCAGATCGGCCTTGTTGGAGACCGTCATTGGAATGGCGTCAAGTTCTTCAAGATAGGCGGGAACCATGTAGGACGGCAGACGACGCTTCAGCTCACGCGCAATATCGGCACGCTGCAGCGGTGGCACGCCCGACTTCAGCGCGTAATAGGCGACCAGCTCCACACGACCTGGCTCGATTTCCCAGGTGGTGACGGCAGCTTGCGCAACGCCGGGCTGATCGAGCAGAACGGCTTCGATCTCGCCAAGCTCGATGCGGTAGCCGCGAATCTTCACCTGCGTGTCGATACGCCCATGATACTCGATCTCGCCCGCAGCATTAATGCGCCCCAGATCGCCGGTGCGATAGATGCGTGCTGACGGATTGTTAGGCAGACCGATGAAATCAGGAATGAATTTCTGGTCGGTCAAATCCTGCCGGTTGAGATAACCGACCGCGAGGCCGATACCGGCGA
Source organism: Brucella sp. NBRC 113783 (assembly GCF_040372265.1). Taxonomy (NCBI): domain Bacteria; kingdom Pseudomonadati; phylum Pseudomonadota; class Alphaproteobacteria; order Hyphomicrobiales; family Brucellaceae; genus Brucella; species Brucella sp. NBRC 113783. The sequence continues at coordinate 208,809 of NZ_BAABRX010000007.1, forward strand.
TGCCGATTTCGCCCAGTTGATCCGGGTCGGTCAGCTTCGGCTCGGTCGGTTCGATGATGACTATCGAATAGGTCGGCAACGGCGCACCGATGGTCACTGGCTTGTCGGGCGTCAGAACGCCCATGGTTGCCGTGACGGTCGCTTCCGTGGGCCCGTAAGTATTGAGAAGCAGGCGTCCCGGCTTTGTCCAGCGCGCCACCAAATTGAGCGGACAGGCTTCGCCGCCCACCATCAGCAGGCGCAGCTTCGGCACATCGGTTTCGATGGAAGACAAAAGCGTTGGGCTGCACGCCATGCAGTTGATGTCATTCTTCCGCAGGAAATCCGCGAGTTCTTCGCCCACCAGCGTCATCGGCCCCGGGGCGGGCACTACGGTCGCGCCTGCCGTAAACGGCACCCAATATTCTTCAGCCGAAAAATCGAAGGCGATGGTCATGCCGTGATAAACACGGTCGCCCGGCCTGTAGCCATAGGACATCGCCGCGACACGCAGGAAGTTGCAGAAGCTCTGATGCAGGATGGCGACGCCTTTTGGCCTGCCGGTCGTGCCAGACGTATAGAGAATATAGCAAATCTGATCCGGATTTGCGGCCCTTGCAGCCTTGTCCAGTGGCGCGACGGACTGCTTTGAAATTTCAGCGCCCGCCCCGTCGATCAGCACATGCGGCACGGGCATCTGTTCGACGCGGGCCGTATAGGCCTCAAGCGAAATGACGAGCTTTACATTGGCATCCTCGATGATGAGGGCCATGCGATCTTCCGGAAATGCGGTCGCCAGTGGCACATAGGCCGCGCCCGCCTTCATGACGGCGAGCAGCGCGATATACGTGTCGGCAGAACGGTCGAGCAGCAGGCCGATGCGGTCACCAGGACGAACACCGCGTTCGATCAGCAGACGCGCAAACTGGTTGGCGCGGTTGTCGAGTTCCCGATAGGTCCAGTTGCGCCCGTCCGAAACAACGGCAACCGAATCCGAAAATCTGTCGGCCAGTTCTTCGAAGAAGAGGTCCAGCCGTTCGCCCGGTTTTCCGGGGTCAGCGAAATCAGCACCTGTCAGGATCTGCTCGCGAGCAGCCCCAAGACCCGCCTTGCCCAGCGCCTTTTTTCCCTGCGCATCGTCGATGGGCAGACCATTTACGCCTGTCGTCGCTGCGGCTTCGCCGTGTCCAGCGCCACGATTTTCATAATTCATTTTTCAACACTCACTGACCAAAGGTCGAGCATCAACGGGCAATTATACGCGTTAGGCGGCACGCTTTGCCTGCAATGAGGCATTATCTGTCGTCGAACCGTTCACTGCGGGTGAAGAAGACCGCTATTGGCGCAGGCCACTACTCAAACTGGTTGAAATAAGAAAGTGAATTTATTTTTATCTTAGATGTTCGTCTCTCAGTGTTGCAAAACTAGCATACAACGCCGTTCAGATCATCCGCTTTTAGTTCCTATCCACCACTCTTGCAATCTTTCACCGGTCACGGTTAACTGCCGAAATGGCGTTTACATTAAGGCAGTTACAGTATTTCGTTGCAGTTGCGGAGCAAGGGTCGATCACCCGTGCGGCGCAAAAATTGTCAATTTCGCAGTCTTCTGTCACGGAGGCGATCAAGGAGCTGGAAACCGACCTGAATGTCGAGCTTTTCGAGCGCCATCCCCGCGGCCTGACGGTGACACATAACGGCCATCAGTTTCTGCGCCACGCCACCAAGATTCTGACCGGCGTTTCGGATGCCCGCCGCTCTTTCGTCGACCAGCGCATTCAGGAAAAAGGCAAGCTCAATCTTGGTGTAACATCGCTGGTCGCTGGCTACGTGTTGTCCGACCTGCTCGCCCGCTATCGCCGCGCCTTTCCGGGCGTCGAAATCAGCGCCATCGAAGACAATGGTTCCTATCTGGAACATCTGCTTGTTGGCGGTGAACTGGACGTGGCGGTGATGGTGATTTCAAACCTGCGTGACCGCATGGCGCTACATGCGGAAATTCTCGAAACCTCGCCCTATCGGTTGTGGCTGCCGCTCGGGCACGAGCTCGTCTCCATCGACAGCATTTCAGTCAGTGATATCGCGAAGGAACCGCTGATCATGCTGACGGTTGATGAAATCGAGGAAAATACCGGCAAACTTCTGGCCGCCCTCGGTGCCCGTCCGCATGTGGCTTTCCGCACGCGATCGGTGGAAGCCGTGCGCAGTTTGGTGGCCACGGGCGCGGGCATAGCCCTCCTCCCCGATCTCGTCTATCGCCCCTGGTCGCTGGAAGGCGACCGGATCGAAAGCCGCGATGTTTCGGGATCGCTGCCCGTCGTGCAGATTGGTATGGCATGGCGAAAAGGATCGAGCCTGCCGCAATCCGCACGCGACTTCATCGGCATTGCCGAGGCTGCGCGTTCTGGCCGACTGCGTTAGCACACCAGCTCCGATATCGGAAAAATCGATACCAGCTTTCCGATAAATGAATTTGCGAAAGGCAGGGTTTAAGCACACCATCTGCTCCGGGAACAAAATCACTGAATGTGAATAAAACGGGAGTGGTCGATGAGAAAATTTCTGCAATCCTGTACCGCTTTAATGGCCGTCGCGAGCTTTGCCACGCAGGCCATTGCCGCCGAACCGCTGAAAGCAATTGGCGAAGGTGAAGGCGCGCTGAGCATCGTGGCCTGGGCGGGCTATATCGAACGCGGCGAAACCGATAAGAACTACGACTGGGTCACCGATTTCGAAGGGGAAACCGGCTGCAAGGTCAGTGTGAAGACTGCCGCCACCTCCGACGAAATGGTGGCGCTGATGAATGAAGGCGGCTTCGATCTCGTCACCGCCTCTGGTGACGCCTCATTGCGCCTCGTGGCGGGTAAGCGCGTGCAGCCGATCAATACGGACCTCATCCCAAGCTGGAAAACGGTGGACGAACGGCTGCAAAATGCGCCGTGGTTCACCGTCAAAGGCGTGCATTACGGCGTGCCCTATCTCTGGGGTCCGAATGTGCTGATGTACAACACCGAGGTCTTCAAGGGCGAAGCGCCGAAGAGCTGGAACGTGGTGTTCGAAGAACAGACCCTGCCGGACGGCAAGTCCAACAAGGGCCGCGTACAGGCCTATGACGGGCCGATCTATATCGCCGACGCCGCGCTTTATCTCATGAAGCACAAGCCGGAACTCGGCATCAAGAACCCGTACGAACTCAACGAAGACCAGTATAAGGCAGCGCTCGATCTCCTGCGCGGGCAGCGTAAGCTCGTCAGCCGTTATTGGCACGACGCCATGATCCAGATCGATGACTTCAAGAATGAGGGCGTCGTGGCTTCCGGTTCATGGCCGTTCCAGGTCAATCTCCTGAAGTCGGAAAATGCCAAGGTCGGCTCGACTTTCCCAGAAGAAGGCGCAACCGGCTGGGCTGACACCACCATGCTCCACGTGGATAGCGAGCACCCCAATTGCGCCTATAAGTGGTTCGAGCACTCGTTAAAACCGAAGGTTCAGGGCGACGCCGCCGCATGGTTCGGTGCCGTACCGTCCGTTCCAGCAGCCTGTAAGGGCAATGCGCTTCTGACCGACGAAGGCTGCGCGATCAACGGCTTCGATAATTTTGCCAAGATCAGCTTCTGGCGCACACCGACGGCCAAATGCGAAAGCCAGGGCGAATGCGTACCCTATCATCGCTGGGTGTCGGATTATATCGGCGTCATTGGCGGTCGCTGACATCGACCATCACAATTACAAACATTGCCCTTCCTTCAGCTGAAGGAAGGGAACGGACAGACGCGCCCGCCAACGGAGGCTGGCGTTCTCGATGATGGGTAGAGCCATGACAGCAGCAGTTCGTTTTGAAAATGTGAGCCGGCACTTCGGCGAAGTCCGGGCCGTCGATCACGTCAACCTGACCATCGCGCCCGGCGAGTTCTTTGCCATGCTGGGCCCTTCCGGTTCCGGCAAGACGACCTGCCTACGGTTGATCGCGGGCTTCGAACAGCCGACCGACGGAACAATAGAGATTTTTGGCGAAAGCGCCGGTGGCGTGCCGCCCTATCGGCGCAACGTCAACACGGTTTTTCAGGATTATGCGCTGTTTCCGCATCTTAGCATTCTGGACAATGTGGCCTATGGGCTGATGGTGCGGGGTGCCGGAAAGGCTGAACGCCACCGCGCCGCCGAGGAAATGCTCGAACTGGTCAAGCTGCCCGGCTATGGCGCCCGCAAGCCAAGCCAGCTTTCCGGCGGGCAGCGGCAGCGCGTCGCGCTGGCGCGCGCCCTCGTCAACAAGCCGAAAGTGCTACTTCTCGATGAGCCGCTCGGCGCGCTTGACCTCAAACTGCGCGAACAGATGCAGGAAGAGCTCAAGAGCCTGCAAAAGGCGCTCGGCATCACCTTCGTCTTCGTGACCCACGATCAGGGCGAAGCACTGTCCATGGCGGACCGCATCGCAGTCTTCAACAATGGCCGCATCGTTCAGGCCGGAACACCGCAGGAAATCTATAATCGTCCCCAGACCCGTTTCGTTGCGGATTTTGTCGGCTCTTCCAATGTCGTCGCACCGGAAATCATGGCCGCATTTGGCGGCGAGCGCCGCTGGGCCAGCCTCCGGCCGGAATCCATTCGCCTTGCAGATAAAGGCGACAAGGTCGGCGTTGCAGCGCGGATCGAAACCGCCAGCTTTCTCGGCTCCGCCACACGTCTCGGGGTTGAAGCCGAAGGTGCCAGATTGCATGTCATGCTGCCCGCAGGTGCAAGTGTTCCCGAGACGGGATCGGATATCCGCATCGTCTGGAATCCGGTTGACGTTCATTACATGGATCAGGCAGCATGAGCGGCGCGCAGGCTTCCACACTCGGAAACTCCGGAGCAAATTCTGGGGCCAATCCGACCTCCATCCTGCCGCAGCACGGCGGGATACTTGGTCGTCTCTCCGACCTTTTCTGGCGTCGTCCGGGGATGCTGCTGTTTCTCATGCTCACGCCGCCGCTTTTGTGGCTGGGCATTATCTATATCGGCTCGCTGATCGCGCTTCTGTTACAGAGCTTCTTCTCGGTCGACGATTTTTCCGGGCTCATCGACTATAGTTTCACGCTCGCGACCTACGCGCAGCTTTTAAACTCCGCCAATCTCGACATCATCATCCGCACCGTATCAATGGCCGCACTGGTGACGGTTGCGTCTGCCTTCGTCGCCTTTCCAATCGCCTATTATGCCGCCCGCTATGCGCGCGGCCGCTGGAAGGCGTTGTTTTATCTCGGCATCATGCTGCCGCTTTGGTCTAGCTATCTGGTTAAGGTCTATGCGTGGAAGCTGATCCTTGCCAAGGAAGGCATTCTGACCTGGATATTCGCAAAATTGCACCTGTCCTGGCTGCTCGACGGCATCCTGTCTGTGCCAATTATCGGCGGCAATTCACTGTCGGTCAGTTATCTCGGCACGTTCATCGTCTTTGTCTATATCTGGCTGCCCTATATGATCCTGCCGACACAGGCGGCGCTGGAGCGTGTGCCGGGCAATCTGGTGGAAGCCTCGTCCGACCTCGGAGCAACGCCTGCGCAAACCTTCCGAACCGTGCTGATGCCGCTCGCCATGCCCGGCATCATCGCGGGGTCGATCTTCACCTTTTCGCTGACACTCGGCGATTACATCATTCCGCAGATCATCGGCTCGTCGCGCCTGTTCATCGGACAAGCCGTCTATACCCAGCAGGGAACGGCAGGCAATGTGCCGCTCGCTGCTGCCTTCTCCGTCGTGCCGATCGTCATCATGGCCATCTATCTTTGGATCGCCAAGAAACAGGGGGCTTTCGATGCGCTCTGATCGCAACAACCGCGCTTCCTTCGGATTGAAGCTTGCTGCCGGACTGGGCCTCGCCTTCCTGCATCTGCCCATCCTGCTGATCTTCGTCTATGCCTTCACGACGGAAGAGAAAAGCTATCAATGGCCGCCGCCGGGCTTCACACTGCAATGGTTCGCCGTGACATGGAACCGTGCCGATGTGTGGTCGTCGCTTGCGCTCTCCGTGCAGGTGGCCACGATTGCGACCCTGATTGCGCTCGTGCTTGGTACGCTCTGTGCCGCTGCTGTTAGCCGAACCCATTTTTTCGGACGTGAAAGCATTTCGCTGCTGGTCATCCTGCCCATCGCACTGCCCGGCGTTGTCACCGGCATTGCCTTGCGCTCGGCCTTCTCGCTGTTCGACATTCCGTTTTCGATGTGGACCATTGTGCTTGGTCACGCCACCTTCTGCGTGGTGGTCGTCTACAACAATGCCGTGGCCCGCTTTCGACGCACTTCCGGTTCGCTGATCGAAGCCTCGATGGATCTTGGCGCAAACGGGTTCCAGACCTTCCGCTATGTGATCCTGCCGAATATCGGAACGGCCTTGCTCGCAGGCGGCATGCTCGCCTTTGCACTGTCTTTCGACGAAGTGATCGTCACCACATTTACCGGCGGCCAGCAGATGACCCTGCCAATCTGGATGCTTCAGGAACTGATCCGGCCACGCCAGCGCCCCGTCACCAATGTGGTGGCCATGGTAGTGGTTCTGGTGACCTTCCTGCCCATCCTCGCCGCCTACTATCTCACCCGCGATGGCGATCAGGTCGCCGGTCACGGGAAATGACACAAGGGAGAACGATATGAACACCGAAATGCTGATTGGCTCGCGCTTTGAAGCTGGCACGGAAACCGAGGAAAACGTCCTCAATCCCAAGACCGGCGAGACCGTTCTCAAACTGCCGGAAGCCTCGCTGGCGCAGGTCGATGCCGCAGTCAGCGCCGCCGACAAGGCGTTCAAAAGCTGGTCGCGCACCACGCCCGGCGAACGTTCCAACTACCTTCTCAAGATCGCCGATGCGATTGAGCGCGATGCGGAGGCCTTTGCCACACTGGAAGCGCTTAATTGCGGCAAACCGATCAACGCCGTCATCAATGACGAGATTCCGGCCATTGTCGATTGTTACCGCTTCTTTGCTGGCGCGGTGCGCAATCTCCACGGACCGATTGCCGCCGAATATTTGCCGAACCACACGTCGATGATCCGCCGCGATCCGGTCGGCATCATCGGCTCCATCGCCCCGTGGAACTATCCGCTGATGATGATGGCGTGGAAACTGGCGCCAGCCATTGCGGGCGGTAATACGGTGGTTTTCAAACCATCCGAACAGACGCCGCTGACCGCGCTGAAAATGGCCAGACTGCTGGCGGATATTCTGCCGGAGGGTGTCGTCAATATCGTGTTGGGACGTGGTGAAACGGTCGGCAACGCGCTGATCAATCATCCGCGTGTCGATATGGTGTCGATCACTGGGGACGTCGCAACCGGCAAGAAGGTCTTGCAGGCGGCAGCCAAGAGCGTGAAGCGCACCCATCTGGAACTTGGCGGCAAGGCGCCGGTCATCGTCTTTGACGATGCGGATGTGGAAGCTGTCGTCAACGGCATTCGCACCTTCGGCTATTACAATGCCGGTCAGGACTGCACCGCCGCCTGCCGCATCTATGCCGATGCGCGCATCTATGATCGTTTCGTCGCTGACTTGTCATCCGCCGTTTCCAGCATCCGCTACAATCTGGAAGACGACAGCCAAAACGAGATCGGACCACTCATTTCCCGCCGTCAGCGGGATCGTGTCGAGAGTTTTGTCGCCCGCGCCCGCGAGCATAAGCATATCGAGGTGACGACCGGCGGCAAGACATCGGGCGCCAACGGCTTCTTCTTCGAGCCGACCGTGATTGCCGGAGCAACGCAGGATGATGAAATCGTACGCCGCGAAGTCTTCGGTCCGGTTGTTTCGGTCACGCGCTTCAGCGATGTCGATGAAGCCGTGCAATGGGCCAATGACAGCGATTACGGTCTTGCCTCGTCGGTGTGGACCAAAGATGTCAGCAAGGGCATGCAGACCGCAGCCCGCCTGCAATATGGCTGCACCTGGATCAATACACATTTCATGCTGACCAATGAAATGCCGCATGGCGGGTTGAAACAATCCGGCTATGGCAAGGACATGTCGATCTATGCGCTTGAGGACTATACCGCCGTGCGCCATGTCATGATTGCGCATTGAGCGATCACAGATAGAGCGAACGAAACGGCTTGGATGGCGGCAGATTTGCCGCCATTTCCATTTGATCTCAAGGCCTTATCTTTTAATAGCCAGCTAAATTAGCTTGAGCATCAGGGCGACTTGGCCTATTCGGTTCTCGAATTCAATCTCAGGGCGAGCGGGATTTTGAGAATTGACACGCATTAACTGCATTCCCCCAGCGGAGCTGACCGGGCCGCATCTTATTGCGGAATACCGGGAATTGCCGCGTGTTTTCGCCCTTGTGAAAGCAGCGATCCAGCGCGGCGAAACCACCACGGATCGGAGAAACCCGCCCGCCTACACGCTTGGAACCGGCCATGTCCGGTTTTTCTATATGCGCCTCGGCTATCTGGCGAAACGTCAGGCCTCGCTTGTGGCCGAAATGCAGGCCAGAGGTTACGCGCCCCAGTTCACCGCAACCCATGAATTGCCGATCGGCATCCCGCCTGAATGGTGTTGCGACTGGGAACCTTCCGACGAAGCAATGGCGATCAACAGAGCCCGTATTGCCGAACGTCTGCGGAAATAGGCTCGACTGGACGCCAGCACATAAACAACCATACCTAGAAGCAACCCGGAAATACAATTGATTACCGTAGGTTGAAGCTGAGTTTAAATAAAACGAGGATACTTATGTAATTTTCAAATTATTCACTAGATTGTATATTTCTAAACAATAATACTATATTCTGGAAAGTACGGATAAAATTTGATATGATTAAGCAGCAACATCCCCCATGCTGAGACATACCGCATGACAGAGAAAAAAGCGGCGCCGGAAAAGAAGCACGCTCTGGACCAGCAGACATCGTCTTTTACCGACGCTGTTGAAGAGATTGCGCGGAAGCTGCAAAAGCCCTTGCAGCCCGATCTTGAAGACGACTTCATTCGCTATGCGCTCGACAGCGCTGCGATTGTCGCTCACACGGATGTGCGCGGCATCATCACCTATGTCAATCGCAAGTTCTGTGAGATCAGCGGCTATACGGCGCGCGAACTGATCGGCGCGAACCACCGCATCCTGCATTCGGGCGTCCACAGCAAGGACTTCTTTCGCGACATGTATCGCGAGATCGCCCATGGCAAAATCTGGCACGGCGAAATCTGCAATCGGCGCAAGGACGGCTCGCATTACTGGGTCGATACAACCATCGTCCCGCATTTGTCACCTGCTGGAAAGGTGGATAGCTACACGGCCATCCGCTTTGATATTTCCGACCGCAAGAAACTTGAAAGCGCCTTGCGGACCAGCAAGGAACATCTCGACCGGCTGGCCAATCTCGACCCGCTGACCGGACTACCGAACCGCCGTCGTTTTCAGGAATATCTGGAAATGCAGGTGCAGGACCACGAAAGGTCCAACGGCATATTCCATCTGGCGCTGCTCGATGTGGACTCCTTCAAGGAGGTCAATGACACGTTCGGGCATCACGCAGGCGATGTTCTGCTCCAGAATATCGGCAAGCGTCTGCGGTCCTTCGAGGACAGTCAGTTGTTCATGTCGCGCATGGGCGGCGACGAGTTCAGCCTCATTCTCGTCGGCGCGACGGACTGCGAAGCCGATGAGCTTTTCGAAGAAATTCTCGAAGCCATTCGTCAGCCCATGGTGATTGGCACGACTCCACGGCGCATATCGTCCAGCCTCGGCATTGCGCGCTTTCCGCGCGATGGCAAGGATGTCGGCAATCTGTTCAAGGCGGCAGATCTCGCGCTCTACAAAGCCAAGGCTCTGGGACGGGACCGCGTGGAAGTGTTCCAGCCGCAGCTGCGCGAAGTCGCCCGGCGCAAATCCGCGCTCTATGAAGAGATCGAGGGCGGGCTGGAACATGGCGAATTCGAACTGCATTATCAGCCGATCATTCCGCTGCTTTCCGGTCAGGCAATTTCGTTGGAAGCGCTGATGCGCTGGCGTCATCCCGAACGGGGATTGCTCACGCCTGCCTATTTCGGCGAAGGCTTTGAAGACCCGGCCATACGGGCGGCGCTCGGCATGTTCATGCTGGAGCGGATTTTTGCGGATGCTCAATCGCTGCGTCAGGCGGAAGCGCCCTTGCATCGCATTGCGATGAATCTGACCAATTCCGATTTCCGCTCGGATATCTTTCTCGACCGCTTCTTTGAATTATGCGCCGAAACCGGTATCGGACCGGAGAGCTTCAGCGCGGAGATGACGGAAGGCATGTTGCTCGGCCTTGCGCAAAAGCGCGTCGAACAGGGTCTCAAACGGCTTCACATGGCAGGCGTGGAAGTCGCCCTTGATGATTTTGGAACCGGCTTCGCCTCGCTCACGCATTTGCGCCGCCTGCCGATTGATCGCCTTAAGATCGACCGCAGCTTTGTGGCCAATATCGCGGCTTCACCGGAAGATCGGGCCATCGTGCGCGGCGTCATTCAGATCGCCCATAGTCTCGGCAAGACGGTGACCGCCGAAGGCGTCGAAACCATCAAACAGATCGACCTTTTGAGTGACATGAAATGCGATCATTTGCAGGGCTGGTATTTCAGCCCCGCCTGTGAGGTGCGCGAACTGCCAGAGGTTCTCGCCATGATGCCCAAACTGGATGCCGAAAAGCTGCATTAAATAGCCCGCACTTTCCAAGGAGATAGGCCGATGCGCACTGCGCACCGGAATTGTTGCCGTTTTGACATAGTGCGCTTCTTTTTGTCATCGAAGGCCCTTGACAACGTTTACCAGGGCGCGACTCGTGCTATTAATCTTGCATCTCGCCATTGGGGGCTTTGGCGGAGATTCACCGCCCTAGCGCGTTTATTCGCGGCTGGGGCGGTTTCGTTTTGGGGCGCGTTTTAACGCCTTGCAAAATACGCATATCTCGGTTGCAGGATCGGTTGTTGTAAGGCCCGGCTCACGGCTCTATTTTGCAGTTGTTCGGTTTTACTCCTCCTCCCAAAAACCGAACCTGAAGCGCGATACTCCTCCTCCCAATCGCGCTTTACCAATCCGCCCGCAGCAACTCTCCTCCTCCCAAATTGCTGCGGGCGTTTTGCTATCCAGATTTCCCTTAAAAAGATAAATCCTTGATGCGGACCTTTCAGCCCGCGATCTTTCCGCCTGTCATGGGCGCAGGTACGCCTGTTGTGCTTGGAAAACTGATCGGCAAGCCACGCAAGGCGCGCACGGCGAGAAACGCGAAGCACTCAGCCTCAACCGCATCGCCCCGCCAGCCCAAGGTCTCGACCGGCACAAGCTCGACGCCAGCACGCTCGACCAGCATACGCATCATCGTCGGGTTGTGACGCCCGCCACCGGAGACCGCCAGCCGGTTCGGGCGCTGTGGCAGAATATCGAGCGCCTTTGCCACCGCCGATGTGGTGAAAGCGGTGAGCGTTGCAGCCCCGTCTTCATCGCTGAGGCCATCAGCCATAGCAGCTGTAAAGTCAAAGCGGTCCAGCGATTTCGGAAAAGGCGCGGTCATATAAGGATGTTCAAGCAGTTTGGCGAGGCGCGCTTCGTCAACCTCGCCTTGCGCCGCCAGCGCGCCGTCGCGGTCCATCTCGCCCAAACCACGCGCTTTCATGAAATCATTGATCGGCGCATTGGCCGGGCCGGTATCGAAGGCGACCAGCGTGTCGCCGCCATCCCACCAAGTAATATTGCCGACACCGCCGAGATTGAGAATCGCCGTATCGCCGCTGGCATCGGCACTGCGCAGCAAAGCCGCGTGATAGATTGCAGCCAGGGGCGCACCCTGTCCGCCTGCACGAATGTCGGCGGTGCGGAAATCATAGACAACCTTTGTGCCCAGCAACTCGCTCATCAGCGCACCGTCGCCAAGCTGGCGCGTATCGCCAAGCCGTCCCGGCTGTGGCGCACGATGCAACACGGTTTGGCCATGAAAACCGACAACGCCGATATCGGCCATAATCAGCCCGCTTTCTTCAACCAGCGCGCGCACGGCAGCCGATTGCGCTCGGGTCAGGGCATCTTCCGCCTCGGCAAAAATCGCCGGTTCCGGGCCTTCAAAATTCCAAACGCGGGCTTCGGCCTGCGCCTGCTGCAACAGTTCCAGAATACCGTCCGGATAAGGCTTCAGCGCATAGGTGCCGAATATATCGACCGTCTCGCCATCCGTTTTCAAAAGCGCGACGTCGATATTTCCATCGAGAACGGTGCCGGTCATCAGACCCACGGCCCAGATTGGCTGCATAGAATTCTCCAGACTCTCACATTACCGAGAGTCTGAGTATTAAAGGAGTTCGCCGTTCAATGGAAATGGTCAGGCGCTGACACGCATCCCCTTTTCCGGCTCGAAGACGTGGCTCGTTGCCGGATCAATGGCGATTGGCAGCACATCGCCTGGACGCACGGTCAAACGCTCACGGAACAGGCAGGTGATCGGCTGCGTGCCGAGCTTGCCCATGACCATGATTTCCGAACCGGTCGGCTCGACGATTTCCGCCGTAACCGGAACGCCGCCTTCTGCGATCTTCATATGCTCGGGGCGTACGCCATAGACGGCCTTGGCCGAAAGGCTGGAATAGTCACCTTGCGGCAGCGACAGGCGGAAACCGCCCTCAGCCACGAACGAACCTTCCTCGATCTTGCCATTGATGAAATTCATCGACGGCGAGCCGATGAAGCCCGCAACGAACATATTGGCCGGGCGATCATAAAGGTCGAGCGGCGCGCCGATCTGCTCGACCAGACCATCGCGCATCACCACAATCTTGTCGGCCATGGTCATGGCTTCGATCTGGTCGTGGGTCACATAGATGGTGGTGGTCTTCAGGCGCTGATGCAGGCCCTTGATCTCGCCGCGCATCTGCACGCGCAGCTTGGCATCAAGGTTGGAGAGCGGTTCGTCGAACAGGAACACCTGCGGATCGCGCACAATGGCGCGGCCCATGGCCACGCGCTGGCGCTGACCTCCGGAAAGCTGGCGCGGAAAGCGGTCGAGCAGCTTGTTGAGGCCGAGAATTTCGGCTGCACGCGCAACGCGGTTGTCGCGCTCTTCCTTGGGCGCGTTCTTGAGCATGAGCGCGAAGCCCATATTGTCGGCAACCGTCATATGCGGATAAAGCGCATAGTTCTGGAATACCATGGCGATGTCGCGTTCCTTGGCGCGCAGGTCGTTTACCACGCGCGGACCGATGGCGATTTCGCCGTCGCTGATTTCCTCAAGCCCTGCGATCATACGCAGAAGCGTGGACTTTCCACAGCCCGAAGGGCCGACGAGCACGACGAACTCGCCGTCCTCGATGCTGACTGACACGCCGTGCAGAACACCGACATTGCCATATTTCTTGACTGCATTACGGATGGATACAGATGCCATCTTGAACCTCAACTCTTATTTGACGGCGCCTGCGGTCAGACCTGCAACGATCTGGCGCTGTGCGAAGACGGTAAGCAACAGAACAGGCAGAGTGACCACAAGTGCTGCGGCAGCGAGCGGCCCCCAGCTCACCTGTTCGAAGGAAAGCATGTTATAGACAGCGACCGGCAGCGTGCGCGTTTCGCGGCTTGCGAGCACGATCCCGAACACGAAATTGTTCCAGGAGAAGATCACTGCAAGAATAAGCGACACCACGATGCCGGGCTTGGCAATGGGCAGCGCTACTTTGAGAAACACCTGCAACGAGGACGCGCCGTCGATTATCGCCGCCTCTTCCAGTTCCATCGGCGTCGTTTCGAAATAACCGATCATGATCCAGATCACGATTGGAACAGTGACGACCAGATGGATGATGATCTGCGGCCAGAGCGTGCCAAGCAGACTCAGTGTCTGGAACAGAAGGAACAGCGGGATCAGATAGGACAGACCCGGCGTCATGCGGGCGATCATGATGACAATCGCCGATTTATGCGCCTTGAGTCGCGCGATGCCGTAGCCCGCTGGAACCCCGACCAGAAGGGCGAGCAGTGTCGCCATGCCGGTCACCAGAAGGCTGTTCCAGAAATAGAGCAGAAAATCATTGGCTTCGAAAATCTGCGTATAGTTCGACCAGGCGAAACGTTCCGGGATCAGGATCGGCGGATAGGCACCGTTGTCGATTTCGTATTTGAGCGAAAGCGACAGCATCCAGATGAAAAAGAAAAGCGCCGGCGAAACGATAACGAAAACAAGAAGCGCAGTGCCGAGCTTCGACAGAATTGACTTGCGTGCCATGAGCCGGTCCTCAAGCGTTCCATTTGGTCCGCTGGCGAAGCGCCAGCAGGATCATGGACATGGCGATGATCACGATGAAGAACACCACGGCAATCGCCGAAGCATATCCGATGTCGTAATACGAAAACGCCACGTTATAGAGATAGATGTTGATGGTTTCCGATGCCGTGCCCGGGCCGCCCTGCGTCATCGCATAGATGATGTCGAAGCTTTTCAGCGCATCGATCGAGCGGATGATGACGGCCACCATGATGAAAGGCAGGATCATCGGAAGCGTGATGTAGCGGAATTTCTGCCAGCCATTCGCGCCGTCGATTTCAGCGCTTTCAAACGGATCGCGCGGCATGGAGGCAAGGCCACCGAGCACGATCAGCATGACCAGCGGTGTCCATTGCCAGGTCTCGACCGCGACCAGCGACGGAATAACCGTGTTCTGATTGAAAATCCATTCCTGCGGACCGATCCCGACCAGCGACAGGAGATAATTCAGCACACCGAGCTGCGGGTGATACATCATCGTCCAGACCAGAGCGACGGCAACAGGTGTCGCCATCATCGGCATGACGAAGATACCGCGCAACAGGCCCCGCATCGGCAGCTTGCTGTCGAAGATCAGAGCGGCAATCGTGCCCAGCACCATGGGCGCCACCACGGACAGCACCGTATAGACCGCCGTGTGCCACATGGAATCCCAGAAGCGCGCATCGGCTGCCAGACGGATATAATTGTCGAAGCCGACGAAGCTGATGCCTCCGCCGAGCTGCCATTGATTGGCACTCATCCAGAGGGTGAACAGCCAAGGGAAGACGATCACCGCCCCGACGGTGATCAAGGCGGGAAGCACAAACGGCCAGTAACTCGGTTTCAGATGGCTTTTGCCAGACTTGCTACCGGTTCTGGTTGTGGAAGCCGCCTTTGTGGCGGCCTCCCCATTCATGCTCTTTGTTGCTCCTGTCGGGGCGGCAGATGTCATTTTCCTTCGCTCCGTGCGAGGACCGGACGGAATTCTTCCGTCGCGCGCTTCATTTCAGCTTCTGCTTCGGCACCATTCAGAAGATTGGTGAGGCCAACGCCCATGATGTCGCGGAATTCCGTGACCGGGACGATAACCGGCAGGCAGAGCTGGCTGATTGGTGCGGATTTCGACAGGGCTTCGACCCAGCCTTCCGGCATGGTCACGCCCTTGCGCACTTCCGCATCGTCGATGATCGACTTGCGGAACGGAACGCCCGAACCCGTCTGCAGCAGACGAGCGCCCATTTCTTTCGAAATGGCCCACTGGCAGTAGAGATAGGCGGCTTCCTTCTTGGTAGAAGCTTCGGTCACGCCGATGCCGTCGCCGGTGGTCGGTGCAGCCTGGGCCTTCGGTCCAGCCGGGATGACGCCATAGCCGACCTTGCCGACAACGCGCGACTTGTTCGGATCTTCGAGCGGCGGCGCAAAGCCGATACCGTCGAGCCACATGCCGACTTTGCCTTGCAGGAAGCTCGACTGGCATTCGGCCCAGTTGAAACCGGCAACACCGGGAGGTGCCGCTTTGGTCATCAGGCGCTGATAGAGCTTGGCGGCTTCGATGGCTTCTGCCGAATCCGTCTTCAGATTGCCGTCGGCATCGACCGAGCTCTGGCCATAGCCGAGCATCAGGCTCGTCCAGACCGGAACATTGGCGTTCTTCATGCCGCGGGCCACGAAGCCGTAGGTGTTCGAAGACGGATCGGTCAGCGCTTCCGCAGCCTTCACCAGTTCTTCGAAGGTCTTCGGATATTCGATACCCTTGGCTGCGAACAGGTCCTTGTTCCAGTAGATGATCCAGTAATCGACCGAGAACGGCAATGCGCCGAAGCGGCCATTGGCGTCCTTGGCGAAGGTCAGACCAGCGCTTGCGAAATCGTTTTCCGTCAGCGACGCATCGGTCAGCGTCGGGTCTTTCAGGAACGGGTTGAGATCGGCAAGCCAGCCGCCCTTTTCGAACTGGCGCTTCTGCACGTGATAGCTGATGTGAATGACGTCGAAGCTCGGGCGACCGGAGGTCAGTTCGATGACCGCCTTCTGACGCTGCTGCTGTTCCGGCATCTGTTCGGAATGAACCTTGATGCCCGTCAGCTCTTCGAATTCCTTCTGATGCTTCTGAAGGATTTCGCCGCGCGGGCTCTTGATGAGATTCACCTCAAGCGTGGTGCCCGCATATTTCTTCCAGTCAACCGTGGAAGCGGCGAAAGACGGGCTGATGCCTGTCACGCCGGATGCGGCGATGGCCGCTGAACCCGCCAGAAACTGGCGACGTGTCGGATGAAATAGTTTCATTCTGCTCCTCCCCTATGTTTCAAACCCGGCAACTCCTCTTGCTGGGCCTTTGTTTGATCTAGATGTGTAAAGCCAGCTTCCGCGCATTGTTGATATGAACGGCGATGGCATCCATGGCGATTTGCGGGTGGCGGGTTTCAATCGCCGTCAGGACCGCCAGATGTTCCTGCATGACCGGAATGACGCGCCCGGTGATCCGGAAACGCTCCTGATTGATCAGGCGCATCTTGATCGTATTCGTCTGGTAAGCGCGCCAGATGATTTCATTGTCGAGCGAAGCGACAATGGTGTCGTGCAGGCTCCAGTCGATATTCTGCGCCCGCTCCTCAAGCTCCAGCGTTTCGCCTTCGCTCATGGCGCGGTTCAGCGTGTCTTCATGCTCGGCCCGCAGCGAACGCAGCAATTCATCCGATGCCGACTGGCAGAAAATGGCAACCGACTCTTTCTCGATGAACAAGCGAAACTGGAAAGCCTCACGAATGAGATTGAGATCAATATGTGCGATCTGAAGTCCGCGCTGCGGCACGGTCTTGATCAGACCTTCCGCCTCAAGCCGGGGGATCAGTTCGCGGATTGCGCCAAGCGGCAGGCCGGTCATGGTCACGAGCTGGCGCTGCGAGACGAACTGGCCCGGATGGAAATCGCGCGCCAGCAAATGCTGGGTAAAGCTCTGATAGGCTTTGTCCCGCAACTTCACCGGCTCGTTCTGATCTTCCGCCAAGGCTTTGTCCTCCCCCAACCGCTTTGGTTATACTGCGGAAACGTCTCCCACATTTCCGCAGCATGTCTGCAACGCTTATGCCCGGCTCAGGCCGCCTTTGCCATATGCAATCCGGCAAATACACTGCCAATTGCATCGAAATCCGCATCGTTCAGCGCAACCAGCGGTGCACGGACACGGCGCCATTCCTGATCGCCGGTATGCCGCGCCACCAGCGCCTTCACCGCAGGCGTCACCGGATAGTTGAGAAGCTTGCGCACAGCATCGACCAGTTCGGCATCGTCCTGCCCGTCATTGATCATGCGCAGCAGGCGGTCCGGGAACAGATTGGCCATGCCGGAAATCGCGCCCTGCCCGCCGAGACGAACACCGGCGGCGAGATCGCGCTCGTCGCCGATCAGGATTGCAATGTCCTTATGCGCAGCCAGAAGCTTCTCGGTATAAGCCCAGTTGCCCGATGAATCCTTCACGCCAGAGATAATCGCGCCGAAAGCAACTCGCAGACGACCGACCAGATCGACCGAAAGTTCAACCGCCGTCACCGAAGGGATGTTGTAAAGGATGATATCGCGCGCATCCGAACCGAGACCCTTCAGCACGGCGGAGAACCAGTTGAAAAGGCCATCGTCGGAAAGGTTCTTGAAATAGGACGGCGGCGCCAGAAGAATGGCCTTGCAGCCGCGACGCAGCGCATCGCCCGACTGAAGCACCGCATCGGCAATGGAGTTCTCCATCACGCCGACAACGATATTGGCTGCTGGAAATCCCTGCGCGATGAATGCGTCGAGAAGCGCTGCGCGCTCCGCATCGCCAACCGAAGATCCTTCGCCGGTGGTGCCGAACAGCGTGACGCTGGAACAGCCGCTATCCAGACGCGCCTTGGCATGCGCCAGCGCACGCTTGACGTCGATCTTGCCATCCGCATCGAATGGCGTTGTGAGCGCTGCAGAAAGCCCGAAGCGCTTCTGCCCAGAATTGTTTTGGGGCCCAGAATCTGTTGGCAAAGCCGTCTCCTCCCAAGATTGAACTGTAAGTTGGCACATACTAACATGTTAGTAAATAGTCAATTCGAGTTCACTGTGCATTTATGTAAATTTTGGGGATTGGAGATTTAAACCGGAAACAGTCCGCTTTCCATAAATGCCTGCACTTCTGCCCGGCTTGGTGAACCGGAACGTCCGCCGAACCGTGCGCATTTGATGGCGGCGGCGGCATTGGCAAAGCGGATGATGTCATGCATCGCGCCGCCTTCGACCAAACCGAGCGCGAAGGCGCCATGGAAGACATCGCCCGCAGCGAGCGTGTCGACCGCCTTTACGGGAAACCCGGCGACATGCTGCACCGAATGCCCGGCCCGTTCAGTCCAGTAGCACCCCTGCGCGCCAGCGGTAACGGCTGTGAAAACATCATAGCGGCTGGCCAGTATCGCGACGCATTCGCTCAAATTCGCCGTTCCCGTCAGGCTGATAGCGGCGGGTTCTGACGCGACAATATGCGTTGCAAGCGGCAACAGTCGTTCAAGGCGTTCGACCGGGGCCGTGTCTGCATCAAGAATGGCGGGTATACCGGCGCGACGCGCGGCCTTGAGGCCGGTTTCTGCGGCCCAAGCCCAACGGACATCGGCCATGACCGCTGCAAATGCACCTGTTTCGACAGGCGGCACGCTTGAAGCCGGGCTACCCAGTTGCGGATCATAGAACGGCACGATCACGCGCTCGCCGGACGGATCAACCAGAATCGACGAAAACGCGGTGCGCGCGCCTGGAAGCCTGCGAATATGAGAGCAGTCGATGCCTTCGGCCCGCAATTCAGCAATCACCCGCTCGCCGGTGGCGTCGTCGCCGGTCGATGCCCAAAGCGCCACATCGCCCCCAAGACGGGCGATGGCGGCTGCGGCACTCGATGCCATACCGGCTGCGATCTGCACCGCTTCTCTGGGCAGATATTTCCCGGCTTTTTCCGGCAATGCGTCAAGGCGGAGGATTGTGTCGAGCGTAAGGGCGCCCAGGCAGAGAATAGTGCGGCTCATAATATGCGATCCAGAACTTGCAAGAATCTGACAGCGTCCTCCCCGGATCGCGCCGCTCTCGCCATATCACGTTTTCGCCAGTTGCAAAGCGTCCGTCGCACCAAGCCAGAAGGCGCGCAGGCTGTTGCGCCAAACAGCAAAAGCCCTGCTATCCATTTGTTTCGACAAAGCTTCCGTCATAAAGCCATCATGCAAAATTGCTGAAATGGACCGGAAATTTTTTCTCGCTGAAAGCTCATGCTTGAGAAAGAAAGGCCAAAGAATTTCAATATTATGCGATGCGGTTTAATCTCGACAATGCATAAGATGCAAATTACGCTTTCGGCATGAATCAGTCGGTCCAGCGGCGTGCCGTATTCTTTATTGGCGGGTATGATCCGAAAACGCCAGACGCGTTTTTCAAGCGGCTGCGTAAGGAAATTGCTCGTTTCGACACGCTGTGGGGCTACCAGTCAGCGGTCTCTTCCGTGGATCAGGCACCCGATCACGAGATCGGGCTTGCAACCATCGAAACCCGTGCTGCGCACGAAGATTGGTCAACGACGACCGATTTCAATTTTCTCGCACTCGACAGCATCGTATTGGCAGATTTCGCCCGGCCCCTGCCTGTTCGGCTCGGCAAATATCTGCGCGCTTTTGCCGACTTCGTCTTTTCCGGCACGGCTTTCCAATTCTTTGCCAAAGCTTGGCGCTTCGGGCTTTATTTCCTCTATCCTTTCCTCGCAATCGTCCTGTTCGCGCTGTTGGGATATGCCGCCGTTCGTCTCACGGCGCATTGGCTTGGCGCACTTGGCTGGATCATCGGGCTTGCCGTGTTCTCGTTCGCATTGATGGTGCTGGGCAAACGCTGGTCCACCAATCATCTGATGGATCTCTGGTCCTTCTCGTTGAGCTTCTTTCGCGGCAGGCGACCGGATGCCGAAGCGCTGATGCAGCGTTTTGCGGAAAGCATTGTCCAGCGCGTCAGAGCGGGCAGATATGACGAGGTCATCCTGATCGGCCACAGCACCGGCGGCATGCTGATGCTGGATGTCGCCGCCCGTTGTCTGGCCATAGACCAAGCCTTTTCAACGCGCGCGCCGAAGGTTACCATTCTGACGCTTGGTTCCACGGCGCTCAAGGCGGGCTACCATCCGGCAGCCAAGAGATTTCGTGAAGACGTGCAAAGACTTACCGATGATGGTAAGCTTGAGTGGGTGGAAATCCAGTGCCTCACCGACGCTATCAACTTCTATAAAACCGACCCGGTGGCGGAAATGAAGCTCAAGCGTGCGGAGGGCAGAAGGTTTCCGTTCGTGCGTCAGGTGCGCATCAAGGATATGCTGCTGGCCGAGACTTACACGCGGGTGAGGCGCAATCTCTTTCGCGTGCATTATCAATATGTATTCGGCAATACGAAGCCCTATTGGTACGATTTCTTTCAGGTCTGCTGCGGCCCGATTTTCCTCGCAGACCGTGTGCGTGACCATATTGTGGGCGGCTCGTCGCCAGAAAAGGATATTTCCGAATGACGCCCACCTTGGCAATGATCGTTTGGGCCATTGGCCTCGTTGCGTGGGTGGTCATCCGGGTGCCGCACCAGCGGCGCGCCCGCAAGATCAAAGTTACGACCAATGCCAAGACACTGCCCGACCGGGCGGCGCTGGCTGCCGCGACCGTCGGCCTGTCGCTGATCCCGATTATCTATGTTGCAACGGGCTTTCCAGCATTTGCTGATTATACCTTTCAGCCGTGGCTCGGCTGGATCGGCCTTGTCGTGGAACTCGCCTTTCTATGGCTGTTTCATGCAAGTCATCGCCAACTCGGCAAGAACTGGTCGGTGTCGCTGGAAATCCGCAAGGAACACAAACTCGTGACGGATGGGCTCTATAAATATGTCCGCCATCCGATGTATTTATCGTTCTGGCTTTGGGCGATAGCGCAGTTTTGCCTGCTCCCCAACTGGTTCGCCGGACTGGCGGGCATTGTTGGTGTCGGCATTCTCTATTTTTACCGCGTAGGCCATGAAGAAGCGATGATGCGCAACGCATTCGGCGCTTCATATGACGAATATGCCAGGCGCACCGGACGTATTATTCCGAGACCTTGGCCATAACCCCGGTATTTTTACATGACGAACAAATCAGGCAATTCGGCGAAAAATTTCATCAGCCGCCGCTTTCTGCTGCTTTCTGGCCTTGTGCTGGCCGCGATGCCGGTCGCAGCACACGCCAAATCGGCGAAACCTGCCGGACAGGTGCCCGCTACGAATGACAAGACGGGAAACGCCGCCCAGCCGGGACGCCCCGACGTCTATCTCCTGCGCGGTTTCGCCAATATCTTTTCCGCCGGCATCGATGAAATCGGTGCAGAATTGCAGGCCGCAGGTGTAGATGCGCATGTCGATGGCAACGCCGCCTGGCGGCTCGTCGCCAACCGGATTATTGCCGACCGGCAGAAATATGGCCCGCAGCCGGTCATTCTCGTCGGCCATTCATTGGGTGCCAATGCCATTATTTCCATCGCCGAAGTCCTTGAGAAAAAAGGCATTCGCGTGGATTACATGGCCTCGTTTGCCGCCACGGCACCCGATCCCTTGCCAGGAAATATCCGCCGCGTTGTGAATTTCTATTTCTCGCAGCACGGTTGGGGGCTTCCGCTGGTACCCGGCCCCCGTTTCAAGGGGAAGCTGGACAACCGCGATTTCTCCGGCGTGAAGGAAGTCGGCCATTTCAACATCGAAAAACAACGCCCGCTGCAGGCGGAAGTCGTCCGCGATATTCTCCGTGTCCTTCAATAACGGCCAGCAACAACACGCGTTTCTGCTAATAATGGCATCACTCATTATCACGAAGTGAACAACTGCCGCTCTCAATCAATTTAATTGCCGGGCGGCACCGTTGTGTTAGCGTTCGGACAGCCGGTATTACGGCGTATCCCTTCGTTGACAGGAGCGTTGAGTGAAGCGTTGGGTTGTTTGGGGTGTCCCGATCCTATTGGTTGCCGGTGCCGGTTTTGTCGGCTGGCAACATACCACGAAACAGAACGGCACCAGTGCTCCAAACGCAGTTCAGACAGACAGTCGAAAAGGCGGTAGCCGCTCGGCCAGTGCCGAGCATGCCGTCAAGGTCGCGGTTGCAACCGCTGGATCGCTGCCGATCCAGCGCAGCACCATCGGCACGGTGGTTGCCGTCGCCTCCACCGCAGTCAACAGTCCCGAGCCCGGCAATGTGGCCATCCTCAAGGTCAAGGACGGGGCCATCGTCAGAAAGGGCGACCTGATCGCTCAACTTGATGACCGAGCCATCCGCGCCACCGTCGTGAAAGATCAGGCTTCCGTCGCCAAATCGCAGGCCACGCTGAACAATGCGCAAATCCTGCTGAAGCGGATGCAAGACCTTGTCAACAAGGGCGTCAGTACATCGCAGGCGGGCGATGATGCGCTGGCCGCTCTCAAAGTGGCTGAAGCCCAGTTGCAAGTCGATCAGGCACAGCTGGCGGCTGATCAGGTGACCCTCGACAACACCCGGATTATAGCGCCTTTCGACGGCCAGCTTGGCGCCGTGCTTGTATCCGCTGGCGCCTATCTTTCCGCCGGTTCGCCGGTCGCGACCATCACGCAGATGAAGCCGATTTACGCAGATTTTACACTAGCGGAAACGGATATCGCGCTGATCCGCGAAACGCTCGCCACCGGCACACTAAAAGCCACAGCTTCCGCAGTATCGGCTGACGGCAGGGATATTTCGGAAAGCGGCCCGGTCAGTTTCCTTGACAACACAATCGACGAGGCCAGCGGCACCGTGCGTCTGCGCGCCACGCTGGACAATCAATCCGGCAATTTCTGGCCAGGCCAATCGCTGCGTGTACTGGTGGAAGCCGGACAGGCAGACAATCTGGTGCTTGTGCCCGGCGTTGCCGTGCAGCCGCAGGAAAGCGGTTCGATCAGCTATGTCGTGAAGACGGATAACAGCATCGAAGTGCGCCCGGTCACGGTTGCGCTTCGCGCCAATGGCATGGCCGGTCTCAGCGCTGGCCTGCAACCCGGTGAAAAGGTCGTGACCGAAGGTCAGGCCTCGCTTGCCAATGGCAGCAAGGTCAAACTGGCCAGCAACGACGCAGAGACAAAAGTCTCGTCCAACTGAATGAAGGCACCAGGGCGATGAACATTTCCGAAGTCTTCATTCGCCGCCCGGTTGCGACGATCCTCCTTGTCATCGGCGGATTGATCGGCGGCATCGCGGCTTATCTCCAGCTTCCAGTCGCGGCTCTACCCGAGGCGGATTTTCCGACCGTCAACGTGTCGGCACAGCTGGCAGGCGCGTCGCCGGATACCATGGCATCGTCTGTCGCAACCCCGCTTATCAAGCAATTCGAGACGATTGCGGGTATCGATACGATCAGCGCCACCTCGTCGCTCGGCAACACGTCGATCACGCTTCAGTTCAACCTGTCGCGCAATATCGACGCGGCAGCTGCCGACGTGCAGGCGGCGATTACCCGCGCCCAGCGTCAGTTGCCCGACAATCTGACCACGCCGCCAAGCTACCGTAAGGCCAATCCAGCCGATGCGCCGGTCATCATTCTGGCGCTCACCGGCGACGGCGCACGCCTGACGCAGATGGACGACATCGCGCAGAACATCATATCGCCAGCGCTTTCCACCATTTCAGGCGTTGCGCAGGCGCAGGTCTACGGCTCCAAAACCTATGCCGTGCGCGTCGAGGTCGATCCCGACAAACTCGACAGTCGCAGCCTGTCGCTGTCTGGCCTTGGCGATACCATCGCCGCCGCGAACAGCCAGACGCCAGTCGGCACATTGCAGAACGGGTCGCAGGCGCTGACTGTCAATGCCAAAACCCAGCGCACCAATGCTGAAGAGTTCAAAAGCCTGATCATCTCCGGCAGCGGCAATCGCATCGTCCGCCTCTCGGATGTAGCCAATGTTCTCGACAGCGTGGAAAACATCAATCAAGGCAGCTGGCTGGATGGCAAACAGTCGATTGCGCTTGCGGTACAACGCCAGCCGGGATCAAACACGGTTGCCGTTGTCGATGCGATCAAGGCCAAGCTGCCGGAGATCGAAGCCGCCCTGCCCGCGCAGATGCATATTTCTGTCGTCAACGACGTATCCCGGTCGATCCGCGATGCGGTGGCCGATGTTCAAAAGACGCTTGGCATTACGATTGTCCTAGTAGTGCTGGTGATCTTTCTGTTTCTCGGCCAGTTCTGGGCGACGATGATCCCCGGGCTTGCCGTGCCGCTTTCGCTGGTTGCGACATTTGCCGCCATGTATGCGTTCGGCTTTTCCATCGACAATATCTCGTTGCTTGCCCTCACACTGGCGGTCGGCCTTGTGGTGGACGATGCCATCGTGATGCTCGAAAACATCGTGCGCTATACCGAACAGGGGATGCAGCCTTTTGAGGCCGCCATCAAGGGCAGTCAGGAAGTGACCGGCACGATCATCTCCATGTCGTTGTCGCTTGTGGCGGTGTTTCTGCCCATTCTCCTGATGGGCGGCATCGTCGGGCGTGTGCTGAACGAATTCGGCATGGTGGTGACACTCGCCATTCTCTCCTCGGCGCTCGTGTCGCTGACCGTGACGCCGATGCTCGCCGCACGCCTGCCGCACAAGGAAATCAAACCGGGCCGGATCGCTCGCCTGTTCGATCAGGTGACAGAAAGCTATGGGCGCGCTGTCGGCTGGTGCCTCAGGCATCGGGCGCTGGTGCTGCTGGTGTTCGGCCTCAGTTTCCTTGGCTCGATCTGGTCGTTCACGACGCTGCCGCGCAGCTTCTTCCCGCAGGAAGATATTGGCCTTCTCACCATTTCCACGCAAGCGCGGCAGGATATTTCCTATCAGGCGATGCGCAACCTGCAACAGCAGGCGGCGGCGATCGTTTCCGAAAACCCCGCCGTCCAGCACGTTACGGCGTCACTCGGCAGCGGCCCCGGCGGCTCGACCTTCAACACCGGCTCGCTGCTGGTGCAGCTGAAAGCGCGTGACAGCCGCCCTCCGCTCGACCAGACTTTGAGCGCGTTGCGCAAATCGCTCGCCGCCCTTCCCGGTATCAGCGCCTATATAACGCCGGTGCAAAATCTCCGTTTCGGCGGACGCAGCACGCAGAGCCAGTATCAGATTGTGCTGCAATCGCTCGATGCCGACGAAGCCCGGTCCTGGTCGGTGAAACTGGCCGACGCCATGAAGGCCGAACCGCAAACCTTTGTCGATGTGGCGTCCGACCTGCAAAACAACGCGCTGCAAGCGAGTATCGAAATCGATCACGACAAGGCGGGAAGTCTTGGCATCAGCTCGCAGGCGATCCGCAGCACACTGGAAGCCGCCTATGGCACGCTGACAGTTTCGCAAATCCAGACCACCGGCAACAGCTATGATGTCATTCTGGAACTCGATCAGAACCGCCAGTGGGACGAAACGCAACTCGGCGCGCTGCGCGTTCCATCGTCATCGGGTACTCTGGTTCCGCTCGCCAGCTTTGCCACAATCAAGCGGACCAACGGGCCGGTGACCGTCAACCAGTCGGGACAGCTCGCATCGGTCACGCTGTCCTTCAACCTGCCCGCAGGTGTTTCGCTTGGCACCGCAACCGACCGCGTGACGGCACTGCGCAGTGAAATCGGCATGCCAGCCTCGGTATCGGCGCGGCCTTCGGGCGCGGCGCAGATTTTTGCCCAATCGACCGGCAATATGGGTCTGCTGATCCTCGCCGCCGTTGCTACGATCTATATCGTACTCGGCGTTCTCTACGAGAGTTTCGCGCATCCGCTGACCATTCTGTCCGGCCTGCCATCGGCCGCGTTCGGCGCGCTGATTACGTTACAGCTGTCCGGTTTCGACCTGTCGATAATAGCGCTGATCGGGCTTTTGATGCTGATCGGCATCGTCAAGAAGAACGCGATCATGATGGTCGATGTCGCGCTCTACCTGAAGCGTGATGAAAACCATGCGCCGGAAGAAGCAATCCATCAGGCAGCTATTCGCCGCTTCCGTCCCATCATGATGACGACATTCTGTGCGCTTCTCGCGGCTGTTCCCGTAGCACTTGGCGGCGGTCAAGGGTCTGAGCTGCGCCAGCCGCTTGGTGTGGCGGTGGTGGGCGGCCTTGTGCTCAGTCAGGTGCTGACACTGTTCATCACACCGGTGATTTTTGTGGAGATTGACCGTCTGGCAAGTGCACGCTGGTTCCTCAGACGGACAGCAGCACCGCATGAGGCATGACCGCCTAAAGCGTGTCGCATTTATTCGGCCTCATACCCAGCAGCCTTAAAGAAGTTCTGGCATTCATTGATGGAGAAGAGACTGATGACATCGCCAAGTGCTTTTGAGATGGCGTCGAAGCTGCGTGCTGCTCGCTTTCTCAGAAGTGCCTTGAGTTTTGAGAAAGCCATTTCGATTGGGTTCAGGTCCGGCGAATAGGGCGGCAGGAAGAGAAAC
>NZ_BAABRX010000008.1:0-215125 GCF_040372265.1 Brucella sp. NBRC 113783
ACTCGTCAGCCAACAACCTGTCAACCACTTTCACCAGAACTCAAGGACGAAGCAACCTGCCGCTAGCAGCGTCGCCGCCCTCGTTGTGGCGCTATATAGGCCCCGCACACCAAAACTGTCAACACAGCTTTCGATAAAAATGCGATTTTCTTTTCCACAGGGATAACGAACGAAATTTACTCCTTATTCACCAATTTGAACAGGCGATTCTGATGCGGAAGCCCACCCCATTCGCTCCGCGACATCATCCGCGAGCGCCCGCATCCGTTTGCCAATCTGCTCGATCACTTCAGGACGGGCCTCTGCAGCCATCATGGAAAGAGCAATCCCCGCGCTCGGTCGGTTTGGCTGTTCGTAGATTGCCGCGCCGATGCAGAACATGCCTTCGCGCAACTGGCCGTCATCAAGGGAATAGCCCTTCTCTCTTATGCCGGACATCTCGCCTTCGAGCGCCTTCAGCGAAGCGACGCTCGCTGGTGTAGCGAGTTCCGGCCAATGTTCGGGAAGATGACGTGCGCGCTCGTCATTCGGCATTGCCGCGAGCATGGCCTTGCCCGTTGCCGTAAAGACTGCGGGGACGCGCATGCCGATGCGGAACGTTATCCCAAGCGGCGCGGACGAATTGCGGCAGGACAGATAAATGACATCCGGTCCCTCCAGATGGGAAAGCGTCAGCGTGTAGGCGCCAAGCCCCTCTGCCTGCGCCACCGCCTCATGAAACACTTCGACAATATCGCTGCCCGCCAGAAAGATATTGGCCCAGCGCACCGATTGTGGCCCCATGGAAAAGCTGCCGTCGCTATTGAACTTCAGAAGCTTCAGATAAACCAGCGTCTGGCAAAGCCCGTGCACGCTGCTTTTGGGCAGCCCGGCCTGACGCGCAATATCGGATAGTTTCAGTGCCCCGCCCATGCCGGCACCGGCCTTGGCGATAAGATCCAGTATCTGTGCGGCGCGCATGACCGCCGGAACCAGTTTGAGGGAACCTGCCTCTTCGGTCATCGTTTCATTCCTATGCTGACACGCCACCTGCCCGACAGATCATCGGCTTCCCGATTGACTTTGGCTGCCATGATCTGTTTAATTCAATATATCGAAGCGTGTTCAATATACTGAACAAACAATCAAATGCAAGACTGGGACGGAACATCAGACATGATCACCTTGAAAGACCCTTCGCTGCTTCAATCGAAATGCCTGGTCGACGGTCGCTGGATCGACGCCGCTGATGGCAAGACCATTAATGTCACCAACCCGGCTGATGGCTCGGTGGTCGGCACGGTTCCGTCGCTGTCGGTAGACACGATCAAGGAAGTCATCGACGCTTCCGCCAAGGCGCTTCCCGCCTGGGCCGCGAAAACCGCCAAGGAACGCGCGGGCATCATGCGCAAGTGGTTCGACCTCATTGTCGCCAATGCCGATGACATTGCGCTGATCATGACATCGGAACAGGGCAAGCCTTTGGCCGAAGCGCGCGGTGAAGTGCTTTATGCCGCGTCTTTCATTGAATGGTTTGCAGAAGAAGCAAAGCGCGTCTATGGCGACACCATCCCTGCCCCGCAGGCCGGTCAGCGCCTGACGGTGATCCGCCAGCCGGTTGGCGTCACCGCCGCGATCACGCCGTGGAATTTCCCTGCCGCCATGATCACCCGCAAGGCTGCACCGGCACTCGCCGCTGGCTGCACGATGATCGTGCGTCCTGCCGATCTGACCCCGCTGACGGCTCTGGCGCTTGGCGTGCTGGCTGAAAAGGCTGGCGTCCCTGCCGGTGTCTTGCAGATCGTGACCGGCAAGGCGCGCGAAATAGGCGCTGAACTCACCAGCAATGACACTGTACGCAAGCTCTCCTTCACCGGCTCCACGGAAGTGGGCCGCCTGCTGATGGCCCAGTGCGCACCAACGATCAAAAGAGTGTCGCTGGAACTCGGCGGCAATGCGCCATTCATCGTCTTTGACGACGCCGATCTCGACGCCGCTGTCGAGGGCGCGATGATTTCCAAATATCGCAATGCTGGTCAGACCTGCGTTTGCGCCAACCGCATTTATGTTCAGCGCGGCGTTTACGACAAATTTGCTGAAAAACTCGCGGAGAAGGTCAAGGCGCTGAAGGTCGGCAACGGCACCGAACCGGGTGTGGTCATCGGCCCGATGATCGAGGAAAAGGCGATCACCAAGGTCAAGGCGCATATTGAAGACGCGGTTTCGAAGGGTGCAAAGCTCATCACCGGCGGCAAGGAACTGGGCGGCCTGTTCTTCGAACCGGCCGTTCTCACCGGCGTGACCTCGGACATGGCCGTTGCGCGGGAAGAAACTTTTGGCCCGCTGGCGCCGCTCTTTGCCTTCGACACGGAAGAAGAAGTGCTGGCCATGGCCAACGATACGATCTTCGGTCTCGCGGCTTACTTCTATACGGAGAACTTCAGCCGTGCGATCCGCGTCAGCGAAGGGCTCGAATACGGCATGGTCGGCCACAATACCGGTCTGATCTCCAATGAAGTCGCGCCGTTCGGCGGTGTCAAGCAGTCCGGCCTCGGTCGCGAAGGCTCCAAATACGGCATCGAGGAATATCTCGAAACCAAATATATCTGCAGCGCCTATAAGCGCTGATTGATATAAGCCAATGAAGAGACGGTGCGGATTGTTCGCGCCGTCTTTTTTATTTATAGACGGTGCAACCGCAACGACGGCTATCCGCCGCACATTATCCGGACAATCCATGCTGCGCCGCCTTTACGACTGGACTATTTCGCTTGCCGCAAGAAAATCAGCCGAATGGTGGCTGGCGATCATCGCTTTCGTGGAGAGTTCGGTTTTCCTTGTCCCGGCAGACGTTCTGTTCCTGCCGATGGCGCTGGCTCGTCGGGAACGCGCCTGGCGCTATGCCTTCATCGCAACCGTTGCATCGGTGCTGGGCGGCATCGCAGGCTGGTATCTCGGCTATCATGCCTATGAACAGATCGCCAAGCCGGTGCTGGAAATGTATGGCAAGCTGGACACGTTCGAGCAACTGCGCGGCACGACCAGCGCCGACACCATTTTGCTGATGCTGATCACATCGGGCCTCGCCCATCTCCCGCCGATCAAGGTTGTGACAATCCTGTCGGGGGCGGCTGGCGTCAATATCTGGCTGTTCATCGCATCGGCCATTGTTGCGCGCGGCGCGCGCTTCTATTTCCTGGCCTGGCTGCTGCGCCGTTATGGCGAGCCGATCCGCCATTTTATCGAAAAGCGCCTTGGCCTGATCGCCAGCGCCGTGGCGGTCTTGCTGATCGCCCTGTTTTTTGCTGTGAAATATCTTCACGCATGAGCCGGCTGCCTCACGCCGGTCAAAATAAATTGCTTGGAAACAAGTCTCTATCTTAGTTTAGCTGCACATAAAGAGCCGCGTCAGGAATTTTCATATGGCATTTGCACTCAATAACCCGGTTGGCAAAACACAGGCATGGACCGCAGGCATCATGACCTTCGGACTGGCCGCAACTGTCGGCACCGCGCTCGGTTTCGAGCATATTGCCGGTTTCATGCCGTGCAAACTCTGCCTTGAACAGCGCACGCCTTATTATATCGGCGTTCCGGTTCTGGCTGCGGCCTGGCTTTCCTACGGCTTGAAATGGCCGCCGATCCTGACGCGCGGCCTCATCCTGATCGGCGCGCTTTTGATGACCTATGGTCTGGCGCTGGCGGTCTATCATACGGGTGTTGAGCTGAAGTACTGGCCGGGCCCGGCCGATTGCAGCGCGGCGACGATGAAAGTCACGCTGGACGCGGGCAATCTTCTGGGCGATCTCAATACGCGCCCGCCCGCATGCGACAGCGCACCCGGCTTTTTCCTTGGTCTGTCCTTTGCCGGATGGAATATCGTCGCAAGCCTGTTCTTTGCAGCCATCGGCTACTACGGCGCTTTTGCGAAGAGTGGCAAGTAAGGGAAGATTCTGAGGGGCTTAGGTCTTCTTTTTTCGCATGATGTTGTCGCAGGATTGCTACGCAGTTTTGCGCAACATGCGTCAAGGCTCCAGTTCGACATCCCAATAGAGAAAATCGAGCCAGCTATCATGCAGATGGTTGGGCGGGAAAAGACGACCGTTGTTGTGCAGATCCTGCACGGTCGGCATGACCGGCTTCTGGCGCGGCCACATATGCGCAGCCGCAGGCATGAGACCGCCCTTGCGCAGATTGCATGGTGAACAGGCGGCGACCACATTTTCCCACGTCGTCTCGCCGCCATGGCAACGCGGGGTGACGTGATCGAAGGTCAGATCATGCGGCGAGCCGCAATACTGGCACTCGAAACGATCACGCAGGAAAAGATTGAAGCGCGTAAACGCCGGATAGCGCGGCGGCTTCACATAATCCTTCAGGCAGATCACGCTCGGAACACGCATGGAGAAAGACGGCGAGGAAACGATCTGGTCGTATTCCGCGACGATATTCACGCGTTCGAGAAAGACCGCCTTGATCGCATCCTGCCATGACCAGAGCGACAAGGGGTAATAGCTGAGCGGACGATAATCCGCGTTGAGGACCAGAGCGGGCAAGCCACTCGTCGAGACGGTCCGGGGTGAGACTGCAATGGTCAAGGACGCACCTCCTTCAGAGCAACTCCGAGAAAGGGCGAAACGACGACTTTCCAAGCGGAATTGCGCTCTTCATCGGAGCGCCGCGCGTCCATTGTGGGCGCAACAACGACGCTCCAACCTCGCGAGGACGGGACTGCAATCAGCAGAAAATCAAGCTTCTGCGAATCGAAATACCGTCATCAGCTGATGGCGATAATGTAAGCCCGACGTGACAGGATTGTGAAGCGGAAACGCATTTGTGCCACCGGAAACACGCAACATTTACAGATGCATCTACAAAAGTGGGGCCGCCTCGCGGCCCTTGATTGCCGCGTAATAGGCCCAGAATAATCGCGCCGCCACGCCGCGCCACGGCGCCCAGTCTTCCGCAAGCTTGCGCAGCGCCACAGCATCCGGGCGCGTTTCATGGGCAAAGGCATGACCGACGGCAGCTTGCAGCGCCACGTCACCCGCCGGAAACACGTCCGGGTGACCGGCTGCAAACAGCAGATAGACTTCCGCCGTCCACGGCCCGATGCCCTTGATAGCGGTGAGCGCAGCTATCGCCTCCTCCGCAGGCAGATCGCAAAGCCCGTGCAGATCGATCCCGTCATCCACCAGCGCCTGCGAGACAGCCAGAAGCGTCCTCTGCTTGGGCCGAGACAGCCCGGCAAAGCGCCACGCCTCTTCGCCGCCAGCAATATAGGCCTGCGGCGTCAGCGGATCGATCACCTGTTTCAACCGCCCCCAGATGGCCGCAGCGCTTGCAGTTGAAACCTGCTGCGCCACGATGATGGAAGCCAGACTTTCGAACCCTGGTGGTGAGCGACGCAGCGGAACCGCATGAGCGCGGCTGCGAATATCGGCCAGGCGCATATCGGCCAAAACCAGCGCTTCAAGGCCAGCCTCTATATCCTCCAATGTATCGATGCGCTGCATGCTGTGGCCTTTCATTTCAATCGCCGACAAAGTACCAATGTGCTCAGATGACAATCAACTGACAGGATCATGACCAGACCCGTCTTTCGCTTTGCCCCCAGCCCCAATGGCCAATTGCACCTCGGCCATGCCTATTCAGCTCTTCTCAATGCACGCATGGCGAACGAAAGCGACGGTCGTTTTCTATTACGCATGGAAGACATCGACACGGCGCGCTGCACGCCTGCGCTGGAACAGGGCATTTACGACGACCTGCACTGGCTCGGCCTGTCATGGGAAAGGCCTGTACGCCGCCAGTCGGAACATTTTGGCGAATATCGCAATGCGCTGACAAAGCTTGCCGACAAGGGCCTTGTCTATCCGGCCTTTCTCAGTCGTGGCGAAGTGCGCGAGCGGATTGGCGAAGCCCACGCCAGGGGCAAGGTCTGGCCGTCGGACCCGGACGGCACGCCGCTTTATCCAAAGGGCGAACGCAACCTCAATGAAGCGCACCGGCTGGAACGGATCGTATCCGGCATCCCTTATGCCTGGCGTCTCGACATGGAAAAGGCGCTGGCCACCGTGGGTGAAACGTTGTTCTGGGAAGAAAACGGCGCCGGACCGGATGGCGAGACCGGGCGCATTGCCGCCGATCCCGCCCGATGGGGTGATGTGATCATCGCACGCAAGGACACGCCGACCAGCTATCATCTTTCTGTGGTGGTGGACGACGCCCTGCAAGGCGTCACCCATGTCGTGCGTGGCCGCGATCTCTTCCACGCGACCGCTGTGCACCGCCTCCTGCAAAAGCTTCTCGGTCTGCCGGAGCCGCATTATCACCATCATGACCTCGTGCTGGGCGACGATGGGCTGAAACTGTCGAAAAGCCGCAAGGATACCGCTCTTGCATCGCTGCGTGAACAGGGATGGACGCCGGACCAAATAAGACACACCTTAAAGTTGTGATTTATTTTCTCCCCAGCGTCACAGATGATGTGCCGCCGCGTCGATTGACGAAAGCGCGCCAAAGCGGTTCAAAGGCAGCATGGTAGCTGACGCCTGAAAAGCGCTGGCGGTAGTTGTATTTATTCTGAAGGAGGCCAAGCCATGAGCAATTACGTCGAAATTGAAGGTTTGCGTGTTGCCCCTGAACTCGTGGAGTTTCTGGCCAAGGAGGCCGCGCCCAGCACCGGCGTAGACCCGGACAAGTTCTGGAAAGGTTTTGCCGCAATCGTTCGCGATCTTGCCCCGAAGAACCGCGCGCTTTTGAAAAAGCGTGACGACATGCAGGCGAAGATCGACAGCTGGTACAAGGAAAACCGCGACAAAGGCTATAGCCAGGCGGAATACCAGCAGTTCCTGAAGGACATCGGCTATCTCCTGCCGGAAGGCGGGGAGTTCACCGTTTCGACCGCCAATGTCGATCCGGAAATCACCCATATTGCCGGTCCGCAGCTTGTCGTCCCGGTCATGAACGCCCGCTACGCCCTCAACGCTGCCAATGCGCGTTGGGGTTCGCTTTATGATGCGCTTTACGGCACCGACGCGATTTCCGATGCCGATGGCGCGGAAAAGGGCAAGGGCTACAATCCGAAGCGCGGCGAGAAAGTCATCGCCTGGGCGAAGAATTTCCTCGATGAAAGCGCGCCGCTCGCCTCCGGCAAATGGGCCGACGTCGCTGGCCTTGCCGTCAAGGATGGCAAGCTCGACATCAAGCTGACGAACGGTTCCGCAACGGTTCTGAAAGATGCCAGCCAGTTCAAGGGCTATAATGGCGACGCCGCCAACCCGACCAATGTGCTGCTGGCCAAGAACAACATGCATGTCGATATCGTCGTCAATGCCGACCATCCGATCGGCAAGACCGATCCGGCGCATATTGCAGACATGGTTCTGGAATCGGCCATCAGCACGATTCAGGATTGCGAGGATTCGATTGCCGCCGTCGATGCCGAGGACAAGGTTGCAGTCTATCGCAACTGGCTCGGCCTGATGAACGGCAAGCTGGAAGACACGTTCGAAAAGAACGGCAAGCAGATGACGCGCCGTCTCAATGGCGACCGCAGCTATCGCGCCGCCGATGGCTCCGACCTGACGCTCAAGGGCCGCTCGCTGATGCTGGTTCGCAATGTCGGGCACCTGATGACCAATCCGGCCATTCTCGACACTGACGGCAATGAAGTGCCGGAAGGCATCATGGATGCCGCCTTTACCAGCCTGATCGCCTTGCACGATATCGGCCCGAATGGCCGTCACATGAACTCACGCGAAGGCTCGGTCTATATCGTCAAGCCGAAGATGCATGGCCCGGAAGAAGTGGCTTTCGCCAATGAAATCTTCACCCGGACGGAAGAACTGCTCGGCATGCAGCCCAACACGCTCAAAATGGGCGTAATGGACGAGGAACGCCGCACGACGATCAACCTCAAGGAAGCCATTCGCGCCGCCAAGGATCGCGTCGTGTTCATCAATACCGGCTTCCTCGACCGCACCGGCGACGAGATTCATACCTCGATGGAAGCTGGCCCGATGATCCGCAAGGGCGACATGAAGCAGGCCGCGTGGATCGGTGCTTATGAGCAGTGGAATGTCGATATCGGTCTCGAATGCGGCCTTTCCGGCCACGCGCAGATCGGCAAGGGCATGTGGGCCATGCCCGACCTGATGGCGGCAATGCTGGAGCAGAAGATCGCTCATCCGAAGGCAGGCGCGAACACCGCATGGGTACCGTCACCGACCGCTGCCACGCTGCACGCCACCCACTATCACCAAGTGGACGTTGCGGCCGTTCAGGCAAAGCTCAAGAGCCGTCCGCGCGCCAAGCTCGACGACATTCTGTCGGTGCCGGTCGCCAGCCGTCCAAACTGGACGCCGGAAGACATCCAGAAAGAGATCGACAACAACGCGCAAGGGATTCTCGGCTATGTTGTGCGCTGGGTCGATCAGGGCGTCGGCTGCTCGAAGGTGCCGGACATCAACAATGTCGGCCTGATGGAAGACCGTGCGACACTGCGCATTTCCGCCCAGCACATTGCGAACTGGCTCTACCATGGCGTTGTCACGGAAGCGCAGGTCATGGAAACCATGAAGCGCATGGCCGCTGTCGTCGACAAGCAGAATGAAGGCGATGCGCTGTATCGCCCGATGGCTGCCAATTTCGACAAGTCCATCGCCTTCCAGGCCGCCTGCGATCTCGTCTTCAAAGGCCGCGAACAGCCGAACGGCTATACCGAGCCGGTCCTGCATCGCCGCCGCTTGGAACTGAAGGCGCAAGGCTGATCGGTTTAATGCACCGACGTCCCCTTCCCTCATCCTGAGGAGCCGTTGAAAACGGCGTCTCGAAGGACGAGGGAAAGCGAACCCAGCGCCTGCCCTCGCCCTTCGACACGGTGCTTCGCACCGGCTCAGGATGAGGGAGCGAGGTCACTGCCTGAGCCTCGGGCTTTGATCGTAGAAACAGATTGAATGCGGCGGGAGAAATCCCGCCGTTTTCATATGCGAAATCGCTTGACTCCATTATAATAGATATTATTTCTAACATAATGGAAAACGCAATCGAACAACTCGACAGTGCCATCGGTGAGAACCTGCGCCGCCTGCGTCTGGCGCAAGGCATGACGCTGGATGCGTTGGGCGATGCTTCCGGTGTCAGCCGCGCCATGATCTCGCGGATCGAGCGCGGCGAGACAAGCCCCACCGCACAACTGCTGGCGCGCATTTGCGCCGCCCTTGGCACGTCGCTATCAGCATTTTTTGGCGATGCGGAAGCCCCGCCCTCGCCCTACCTCCCCCACGATCGTCAACCCGTCTGGCGCGATCCCGACACCGGCTATGTGCGCCGGTCCGTATCCCCGCCCGGCACCGGTTCGAATGTCGATCTGATCGAGGTCGAGTTTCCGGCGGGCGGCAAGGTCACTTTCGCACCCCAGACCGCCAATGCCGGTATCACCCAGCATATGTGGCTCTTTGCCGGTGCAATGGAAATGACCGTCGGCGACACGCATTATAGCCTCAAGCCCGGCGACTGCCTTTATATGCCGATCATGGCGGGCATCACTTTTCACAATCCCGGTTCGACCCCTGCACGCTATGCCATTGTGCTCGAACGCCGCAGCAACCTCTGAAAGACCGTCCGATGATCCACGTTCTCAATGCGGAAGAAGCGAAACGAGCCATTCCGGCGCTCGCCGAAATTCTTGCCGACTGCGTCATGGGTGGCGCATCGGTCGGGTTCATGGCACCCTGTGAGCCGCAGGATTTTACGCCTTACTGGACCCGCATCGCCCGCGAGACGGAGAACGGCGAGACGCTGCTCATCGTCGCTGAGCATGACGGCGCGATCGTCGGCACGGTGCAGCTTGGTCTCTCCCAAATGCCCAATCAGCCGCATCGCGCCGATCTGAAAAAGCTGCTGATCCACCGCAAGGCGCGCGGCCTCGGCCTTGCCCGCAAGCTGATGGACGCGGCGGAAGCCCAAGCACGTCTGCATGGCAGAACGCTGATCTGTCTCGACACCGCCACCGGCAGTCCCGCCGAAGCGATCTATACGCATCTGAACTGGCAGCCTGTCGGCGTGATCCCGAATTACGCGCTCTTTCCCGATGGCAGCCCCTGCGCCACCACGCTCTTTTACAAAGGCATCTGAAATGACCCTCTCCATCCGCCATGCGACGGAAGCAGATCTTCCCGCGCTGCTCGCCATCTATAATGATGCGGTCGACAACACGCTTGCCATCTGGAACGAAACGCTCGTCGATCTGGAAAACCGGCGCCAATGGCTGGAAGGCCGCAATCGCGACGGCTTCCCGGTGCTGGCAGCCGAGCGCGAAGGCCAGGTTGTCGGCTATGCGAGCTATGGTCCTTTCCGGCCCTTCGAAGGCTTCCGACATTCCTCCGAACTGTCGGTCTATGTGGCAAGCGATGCGCGCGGCGGCGGCATCGGTCGCGCCTTGCTGGCCGAACTGGTGGAAGAAGCGCGCCGCCGCAAGGTGCATGTGCTGGTGGCTGGTATCGAGGCGGGCAATGCCGCGTCCATCGCGCTGCATAAATCGCAGGGCTTTGAAGATTGTGGCACCTTGAAACAAGTCGGCCAGAAATTCGGACGCTGGCTCGATCTGACGTTCATGCAGAAGATTCTCTGATCTATTCAATAGTGCCCAATAGAAAACGCAGCGGGTTATTGCCCTGCTGCGTTCTTTTTGTTTATACACGTGTATTCGCAAGGACCCGGTGAAAGCCCGGGTGGCTCTTCTGGCCGCCTATCCGCCAGACAACGCAACAACATCTCCCATTTTTACAATCGGCCATGTTGAATCGGACGGCTCTCAACGCCCGTCTTCTATTTGCGGAAAATTCAATGACACGTCTTGCTGCCTACCGCCGCGAGTGGTTCTCCAATATTCGCGGCGATATTCTCTCCGGCATCGTCGTAGCACTTGCCCTTATTCCCGAAGCCATCGGCTTTTCGGTCATCGCCGGGGTCGATCCCAAAGTGGGCCTTTTTGCTTCCTTCGCCATTGCCTGCGTCTCCGCCTTTACCGGCGGTCGCCCCGGCATGATTTCTGCCGCCACGGCTGCAACCGCCGTGGTGATGGTCTCGCTCGTCAAGGAACACGGGCTGCAATATCTGTTTGCCGCCACAATCCTGATGGGCATAATACAAATCCTTGCCGGTTTCCTGAAGCTCGGACGCCTGATGCGTTTCGTATCGCGCTCGGTCATCACCGGCTTCGTCAATGCGCTGGCGATCCTCATTTTCATGGCACAACTACCAGAGCTGATCCATGTGCCAGTCCAGACCTATTGGATGATCGCGGGCGGCCTTGCCATCATCTATCTATTCCCGCGACTGACCAAGGCGATCCCCTCGCCACTGGTCGCCATCGCGGTTCTCACCGCACTGGCCTGGTGGAGCGGGATGGATCTTCGCACCGTGGGCGATCTCGGCGAATTGCCATCCGCATTGCCGGTCTTCGCATTGCCGCAAGTGCCGGTAACGCTCGAAACCTTGCAGATCATCCTGCCCTATTCGATCACGCTCGCGGCGGTCGGGCTCCTCGAATCGCTGATGACCGCCCAGATTGTTGACGACATGACCGACACGCCCAGCAACAAAAGCCAGGAATGTATCGGTCAGGGCACGAGCAATATCGCCTCGGCGCTGATCGGCGGCATGGGCGGCTGCGCCATGATCGGGCAGTCGGTGATCAATGTTTCGTCCGGCGGACGCGGCAGGCTTTCGACCTTCGTGGCGGGCGCCTTCCTGCTGTTCCTGATTCTGGTGCTCGACGATCTTGTGCGCATCATTCCGATGGCGGCACTAGTGGCGGTGATGATCATGGTATCCATCGGCACATTCTCGTGGCGATCTATCCTCGATCTGCGTCGTAACCCGCCATCCTCGTCCTTCGTCATGCTGGCAACGGTGGTCACCGTCGTCTCAACGCATGATCTGGCCAAAGGCGTTCTGGTCGGCGTTCTGCTTTCCGGCGTGTACTTTGCGGGCAAGGTCGCCAAGATGTTCCGCGTCTCCGAGGCCGAAAACAGCGACGGCAGCGAACGCATCTATACTGTTCAGGGCCAGATTTTCTTCGCTTCGGCGCAGAATTTTATCGCCGCGTTTGATTTCTCCAAGCCTGCGAAGAAGGTCACCATCGACGTCAGCCATGCACATCTGTGGGACATTACCGCAGTCGGCGCGCTCGACAAGGTGGTGATGAAATATCGTACCGGCGGCACCAACGTGTCGGTGACAGGCTTCAACGAAGCCAGCGCCGACATGATCGATCGCTTCGCCGTTCACGACAAGAACTTGAGCACTGCCAAACTGGCGGCGCATTAAACACGAAAAGAAAAGGGCCGCTGATGCGGCCCTTTTTGTTAGCTCCTGTGTGGAACAGCGTTTGCAACCGACAGATCATCAAGGCCGATAGCACCTTCCACCCGGTCGCTGCGCGCCATGAGGTAGAAACCGAGCCCGGAGGTCAGCACCGCGATAAACACCAGATACCAGGCGTGGGCCATCGGGTTGACCGCCAGCATCGTCGTCACGATCACCGGCGTCAAGCCACCGAACACCGCATAGGAAATGTTATAGGAGAAAGACAGGCCGGAGAACCGCACCGGGGCCGGGAATGCGCGCACCATGACATAGGGCACCGCGCCAACCATACCGACGGAAAGTCCCATCACCGCATAAAGCGCAAACAGCACCGGCAGCGACGTACCGGCAAAGCTGTAGAAAACGAAGGTGGCAATGCCGAAGAAAACACCGGCCACCGCGAAGAAACGTCCGCTGCCGATACGGTCAACGATAGAACCGGCAGTCACAGTTCCGAACATCAGGAAAAGCGTGCCGAAGCTGGTCGCGGCAAGCGACTGCAAAGGCGTATAACCATAGAGCTTTTGCAGGAAGGTCGCCGTCATCAACGTGGTCACAACGATACCGGCTGACAAGATCCAGGTCAGAAGCACGGAGATGATGACACCGTGCATATGCTCGCGCAGAACGGTCTTCAGCGGCAGCTTGTCTTTCAGCAAATGGCTGTTCTTCATCGCGGTGAAGATCGGGGTTTCTGCCAGCCAGCGCCGCAGATAAACCGCAAGCAGACCAAAAATACCGCCGATGAAGAACGGAATGCGCCATGCGTAGGCGGAGAGTTCTTCCGGGGTGAAAATCCAGTTGATGGCTGTAGCGATCAGCGAACCAATCATGATGCCGAGTGTCAGGCCGGAACAGAGAAAGCCGCAGGCCATGCCGACCCGATTGGCAGGCACATGTTCCGCCACAAAGGTCCACGCGCCGGGAACCTCGCCGCCAATGGCCGCGCCCTGCAACATGCGAAACACGATGAGCAGGATCGGCGCGCCGACACCCAGCGTCGCATAAGTGGGCAGGCAGGCCATGGCCAATGTCGAGATCGACATCAGGAACACCGAGAAAGCGAAAACCCGCTTGCGCCCAAACTTGTCGCCGAAATGCGCCAGCACGATGCCGCCGACCGGGCGCACCAGATAACCGGCTGCGAAAATGCCGAAAGTCTGGATCATGACCAGCCAGTCCGGCATATCCGGCGGAAAGAACAGATGCCCGATGACGCTGGCAAAGAACACGAAGATGATGAAATCATAAAACTCCAGCGCGCCGCCAAGGGCCGAAAGGCCAAGGGTGCGGAAATCCTGTCCATTCAGCGGACGGGGGCTAGTGCCTTGCGCTTGCGTGTTCATCGATGCCATCGATCCTGTTCTTTTCTGGCTTTTTCGTCAGGTCATTGCTTTACAAAACCCCGTTTTACCGGGGCCGAAATGTAATGCGCCAAACAGGCCCGCACCGCAAGACTTGACTTTCAGCTGACTCATTATAACTTTAGAATAATTCTAAAATGATGGATTTGATTATGCTGAGTCGCTTTTTCCGCAACGGTCGTCGCCCGTTCGATTCGCTTTCCGAACAGGAAATCCTGGCGCTTGCCATCTCGTCTGAAGAGGACGATGCGCGCATCTATCTCGCTTATGCCGATGGCTTGCGCGAAGAATTCCCACAATCGGCGAAGATTTTCGAGCAGATGGCGGCGGAGGAACACGGGCACCGCGATGCGCTGATCGAGCGGCACCGCGCGCGTTTCGGCGACCATATTCCGCTGATCCGCCGCGAGCATGTCAGCGGCTATTACGACCGCAAGCCCGACTGGCTGGTGCGTCCGCTGGGCATCGACAAGGTGCGCGACGCGGCTTCCGAGATGGAAGATCAGGCCTATCGCTTCTATATCGAGGCCGCAAAGCGCGTCACAGATGCGGCCACGCGCAAGCTTTTGGGCGATCTGGCGCTTCAGGAAAAGCAGCACGAGGTTAAAGCCGAATCGCTGGAACATGAGCTGACGCCCGAAACCGTACAGAACGAGGAGCGTGCGCTGGAGCGCAAGCAGTTCATCCTCACCTATGTGCAGCCCGGCCTTGCGGGTCTGATGGACGGCTCGGTCTCCACCCTTGCGCCGATCTTTGCTGCCGCCTTTGCTACGCAGGACACCTGGCAGACTTTTCTGGTCGGCCTGTCTGCCTCGGTCGGCGCGGGTATCTCAATGGGTTTCACGGAAGCCATTCATGATGACGGCAAACTGTCTGGCCGTGGTTCGCCGATCAAACGCGGCCTGTCCTGCGGTATCATGACGGCGCTGGGCGGCCTCGGCCACGCTTTGCCCTATCTGATTACGGATTTCTGGACGGCTACATCTCTCGCGGTAGTCATCGTGTTCTTTGAACTCTGGGCGATTGCCTTTATCCAGAACCGCTTCATGGAAACGCCTTTCTTCCGCTCGGTCCTGCAAGTGGTGCTGGGCGGCGCATTGGTTCTGGCGGCGGGTATTCTGATCGGCAACGCCTAAACTGTTGCCACACCCTGAGGAGACGCCATCGTCCCCTCAAAACCGTCGATGGCGATGCGCCCCTGCCGGGAGACGGTGACAAAGCTGTTTGCCGGCACGGCCATCCAGTTGGCGGCTTCGCCATCCAGCGGCTCCGACACCACACAGATGCCGGACGATGCGCCAAGCGTTGCCGTATAAAGCGTCGGCGCAAAGGCGTCGGTGGCATAGCGGATGGCATAGAGCTGATTGCCGTCCGAAAAGGCGGCGGTCAGCCGCAGAAACGGCGGCACATTGGCCTTTCCGGCTTCATCCACGATCGTCGCCACCACGCGCTTCATGGCCTGAACCGGATCGCTGTCGAGGCCGAATTCCAGCATCAGCAGAAAGATCAGCTCGGAATCGGTTGCGCCGTGCTTCTGCGCGTAGACATGATCGCTCAAATGCGCTTCTAGCCTGCGGCGCAGCCGGTCGAAACTGCCGATCTGCCCGTTATGCATGAAGCTCCAGCGCCCGGAAACAAAGGGGTGGCAGTTGGAACGGCTGGTCAGCCCGCCCGTCGAGGCGCGCACATGCGCAAGAAAAAGGCGCGACCTGATTTGTCGCGCCAGACTACCAAGATTCTGATCGGACCAGGCTGGCAGAATATCCCGATAAAGGCCCGGTTCGGTGCGATGCCCATACCAGGCGACGCCGAAACCATCGCCATTGGTGCGTGTTTTGGCTTCATGCGCATCGTGGCTTTGCGCCACGAGCGAATGACAGGGAGACGAAATAATGTCTTCCAGATAGGTCTCAGGTCCGAGATAGGCGGCCCAACGGCACATGTGCGATCCGATATAAACGTGTCGCCCGAAAGCGGAAACCGCGTAACTTAGCGACCTCTGTTATGCGTCCGCTCATAAAGCTGACGGACGATGGTGCTTGCAGTCTTTTCGAACAAAAATGGCAAAAATGCATGAATCAAAGCAGCAAAGGCTGCCCCGAACAGTTTGAATGAAAACCGCGATGCAAATGCCATATGCTCGAAATAGGTCTCATCAACCGATGCGGGATGCTCGGTGAAAATGCGGGTAATACGCGTCGTCATTGCAAATGCTCCCGTTTGATTGAGAAATTCATTCTCTTATGCCCTGCGCTGAAGCGCCTTTCTGGAAAATCATTTTAGCAAGAAAGAGGAAGATGAAATCTCAAAATATCCTTGAAATCTGTAAAAAATTGGGACAATCATCCCACCATGATAGCATCTATGGACGAGATAGACCGCAAAATATTGGGAGAACTGCAAATTGACGGCACATTGTCCGTTGATTCTCTGTCGGAGCGCGTGAACCTGTCGCGCAATGCGTGCTGGCGGCGGGTCAAGCGCATGGAAGAGGAAGGCATCATCAAGGCGCGCGTCGCGCTGGTGGACGCCGAGCTGGCGGGTTGCGGCCTGTCCGTGTTCATTCTGGTGCGCACATCCAGCCATGATCCGGAATGGCTGGCCAAATTCCGCAACGCCACGGCGCGTTTCCCGGAAATCGTCGGTGTCTACCGCATGACCGGCGATCTCGATTACGTGCTGAAAGCGCGGGTCACCGACGTTAAGGCGTATGACCGGCTCTATCAGCAGCTGATCGCCAGCGTTCCGCTGTCGGATGTTTCGGCTTCCTTTGTGATGGAAGAAATCAAGGAAACCACCGTCGTCCCGCTCGACCTGCGCTGACGGCAGCGTCAGATCGGCTATACACGAAAAAAAGCATGATCCTGTGCCGTACTATCATTGCAAAACGCCAAATAGGCGGTACACCTTTGATCTGTTTTCACGTATGAGCGTCGCCAATTTGAATTCCCGCAGGAAAGGCTCCCTCATGACCGCAGCATCCGCTCAAGCACCAACGCTCGGCATTATTCGCCTCGAACATGCGAAAGGCCTTGAACTTCCCGCCTATGAGACCTCCGGTTCTGCAGGTATGGACCTGCGCGCAGCCGTTGCCGAAGACCGCCAGATCGTGCTGTTGCCCGGACGCCGGACGCTGGTGCCGACGGGTCTGATCTTCGAAATCCCGGAAGGGTTTGAAGTGCAGATTCGTCCGCGCTCCGGCCTCGCCTTCAAAAACGGCATTACCTGCCTCAACACACCGGGAACCATCGATTCCGATTATCGCGGCGAGGTGAAGGTGCTGCTGGTCAATCTGGGTGACGATGATTTCCGCATTGAACGCGGCATGCGCATCGCACAGGCAGTCTTTGCACCCGTGGTACAGCCGAAGATCGAGGAACGCACTGAGGTGACCGAAACCACGCGCGGCGCTGGCGGCTTCGGCTCGACCGGCACGGCCTGACCAAGCGAAATAGATTGAATGAGAAGCCGGGCGAAATGCCCGGTTTTTTCCATCAGTTCCCGCGTGGTCCTATTCAGACGACAGCGCGACGGCTGGAAGTAGGCGCGACGCCTTGCGGGCGGGCAGGAAGCCGAAGACCAGCCCTGTTGCGAAGGCGCAGGCGAAAGCCAGCAGAACCGGCCCGATGCTGTAACCGACCGAAAGTCCGGCCCAACCGGCGATGGCGGCGGCCCCAAGGCCGATGACCACGCCGAAGGCGCCGCCAATGGCCGAGACAGTGAGCGCTTCCGTGATGAATTGCAGGAGGATATCCCGCCGCCTTGCGCCGGTGGCCATGCGCACGCCGATTTCGCGTGTGCGCTCCGTCACGCTGACCAGCATGATATTCATGACTCCGATACCGCCGACCAGAAGCGAGATGGCGGCAACAGAACCGAGAAACAGCGTCATGGTGCTGCCCATGGCCGCCGCATCGTCGCGAATCGACGACATATTGGTGATCATCGTGTCACGCTGCTTGTGGCGCTCGTCGAGCAGGCCCTGAATCTGCTCCTGTGTCGTGTTGATGAGATCCGCATCCTTCACCTGCACTGTGATGGTGCGCACATATTTCTGGCCGAACAGGCGCAGATTGCCGGTCGAAAGCGGAACGACCACCACATCATCCTGATCCGTACCCCCGAAGCCAGCCCCTTTCAGCGCAAGCGTTCCGATGACCTGAAACGGGATTTTCTGGATCAGAATATATTGGCCGATCGGATTGCTGCCATCCGGAAACAGCGTCTTGACCACGGTGGCTCCGAGCACGGCAACCGGCGCATAGGAGGTTATATCGTTCTGCGTG
The DNA here is from genome assembly GCF_040372265.1 of Brucella sp. NBRC 113783. Taxonomy (NCBI): domain Bacteria; kingdom Pseudomonadati; phylum Pseudomonadota; class Alphaproteobacteria; order Hyphomicrobiales; family Brucellaceae; genus Brucella; species Brucella sp. NBRC 113783. The sequence continues at coordinate 18,005 of NZ_BAABRX010000008.1, forward strand.
ATGAAATCGCCCGTCGCGAGCTTCCAGGATTTGGCCTCCGAAAAAGCCGGAACGGTGCCGTTGGCCTGTGACTGGTAATCGACATTGCCGCGCCTGAGCGTGACTGTGCCTGTGACTTCCGGCACGGCGGATTTGATGTTCGGCAGTTCGAGGATCGCGTCCGCATCGGCTGGCACAAGCGTTGCGATACTGCCCGAGCCGCGAAAACCCGTCATGGACGGGCGCACCAGCACCAGGTCGGTGCCCATGGCGTTGATGCGGTCGAGGATCGAATTTTGCGCGCCGGTGCCGATGGCGAGCATCGTCACCACCGAACTGACGCCGATGATGATGCCGAGAAGCGTCAGCACTGTGCGGAAAATATTGGCCCGCAAGGCGCGCATGGCCATTTTTACGGCTTCCGAAATATCGGCAATGCGCGCGGCATGTCCATCGCCCGTCCGCTGCAAGCGCTGCGGCGCCTGCCGGTCTGGAATGCCCCGCTTGGTCGTATCGGACAGGATTTCGCCATCCTTGATCTCGATCAGCCGGTCTGCGCGCTCCGCCACTTCGCGGGCGTGGGTGATGACGATGATGGTGTGGCCCTGCTGGTGCATGTTGCGCAGCAGTTCCATCACATCCTCGCCGCTCTGGCTGTCGAGCGCGCCCGTTGGCTCGTCCGCGAGAATGATGCGTCCGCCATTCATCAAAGCGCGCGCGATGGAAACGCGCTGCTGCTGACCGCCCGACAGCTGGTTGGGGCGGTGGTCGATACGGTCGCCGAGCTTCAGCGAGTTCAACAGTTCGGCTGCGCGTTCATGACGCTCGGCAGCGGGCATGCCTGCATAGATCGCCGGAACCTCGACATTTTCCTGCGCGGTCGATGTCGAGATCAGATTGTAGCTCTGAAAGACGAAGCCGAATGTGCGGCGGCGCAGGGCGGCCAGCGCATCGGCATCGAGGGTGGAAACATCTTCACCGTCGATCCGATATTGCCCGCTAGTCGGGCTGTCGAGGCAGCCCAGAATATTCATGAGGGTGGATTTGCCTGAACCCGAAGCACCCATGATGGCGACGAACTCGCCCGCACGGATGTCGAGGCTGATGCCATGCAGAACCTCAACGGCGAGGTCGCCATTGTGATACGTCTTGCTGATCTCTTCAAGCCGGATGAGGGGCGCGTCTTGCATGGGGGACGTCCTCAGAAGAAGGACATGCCGCCGGGGCGACGACCGCCACGGGCATTGGCATTTCCAGCGGACGAAGTTCCCGAAGCGCTGGTGACGACGACCTTGTCGCCTTCCTCCAGTCCGCTTTTGATTTCGGCCTGCACGCGGTTGCGCACGCCGACTTCGACTGTGCGCTCGGCGATAGCGCCATTTGTGTCAACGACCTTGACGATAATCTGCGGTTTTCCGCGATGCTGGCCATCACGCGGGCTGCCGCCATTGCGGGTGCCGTTGCGCTGCCCTTGCGGGCGTTCGGCTTGCTGACCTCCCGCCTCACCGGAAGGGTCGCGGCGTTTGAAGCTCAGCGCAGAGGTTGGAACGAGCAGCACATCCTTGGCCGAATCGATCACGAAATAGACCTGCGCGCTCATATTGATCATGAGTTCGCCGGTCGGGTTCGGCACATCGAACAGCGCATAATAAAGCACGACGTTATTTTCGGTGGCAGGTGTCGGCTTGATCTGGCGCAGCGTGCCCGTGAAACGTTTTTCCGGTTGGCCGAGCAGGGTGAAATAAACCTCCATTCCGGGCTTTAATTTGGCGATATCCGCTTCGGAAACCTGCGCTTCGACGGTCATGACCTTGAGGTCGGCGACCGTCACGACGGTCGGCGCGGTTTGCGATGCGTTCAGCGTCTCGCCTTCCTTGGCGGATTGATCGACGACGGTGCCCGCCATGGGGCTGTTGATCTTGGTATAGCCGAGATCGACCGTGTCGCTCGCCAATTGCGACTGCTGCTGGCGGATTTGCGCGCCAAGCGCCTTCACATCCGCATCGGCCATGGCGAGATCGGCTTCGGCCTGATCGACCGTCGATTGAGAAACGCCGCGCGTGGCAAGCAGGGACTTCTGCCGCGTTGCGTTGAGCTTCTTGAGCGTCAGTTGCGCTTCCTTGCTGAGAAGCTGGGCTTTCAGATTGTCGAGCTGCGCGCTAGCGATCTCAACCCTCTTCTCGAAGGGAGAGGGATCGATCTCGGCGATAAACTGGCCTTCCGTGACCTGGTCGCCAACTTCCACCTGCACGCTTTTGAGCTGTCCCGAGACCTGCGCACCGACATTGATGCTGCGCAGGGCGCTGAGTGTACCCACCGCGGTGATCGCGTTTTCAATATCGCCACGCACAACCGTTTCAGCGAGATAGCTGCTCTTTTCGTTTCCGGCTGCGCGCGCATCGAAGAAATACCAGCCAGCGCAGACAGCAATGACCGCAGCGGGCAGCCACAGCCACCAGCGACGGCGTTTGCCGAAGGCGCGCTTTTGCGACAATGTCGCCTTCTGGCCCGAACCGGATGAAGCGGAAGATGTGCCCAACGTTAAATCCCCTGAATTCTTGAATCCCCGCTCTCGCGGGAAAACCATGCCTTGTCCGTGAAAAGCACCCGTTCTGGCCGCAAGCCTGCACGCCCGATAACCGAAGCGTGCCCGTACTTCTCCCAATAAAGTGGTGCTTCGGGTTATCTAAACTTTCGCACTCAAGATTTCATCTTAATTATTTGTCATGCAACCAGCCATTGTCGACGCTTCGGGGACTGGTTGGCGGGTGGTCGCTTTCGCCGTAGACTTGCGCGGGTAAACAAGAGAAGCTGCGTAACTGCCGTTATTTTGTGCAACTTGTAGTTATAATTTACTGCGAGTTCAATAAGGTTTTGCTGTTTCTATCTATTTAGCTTTTATTAAATTATTTTATGTTGATATGGCATCGACGGCGTTAATATGAAAAGTAATAAAAATAAAAATCGAACGCATTTCTTCTGTCAAACAGTTGAATGCGCGTGCATGAAGCATGTTCATTCGTGATGTATATACATAAAAGTTTATCTGCTCTTGGACGGGAGGGCATATGGACTGCGGGAACACAGTTAAAACGATTAATTCCCCATCGTTGAAGAGAAAAGCATGGTTTCAGGAGAGTTTAAGATCTGCTGTTCTTTTTCCACGTAATAAAGTGGGAACTGCGGCAGTAGAATTTGCGATACTGGCGCCTGTTTTTCTGCTGCTGCTAATGGGCGTGATCGCTTTTGGCATTTATCTTGGGGCGGCCAATGCCGTGCAGCAGCTTGCTGCGGATGCGACGCGCACGGCGCTTGCGGGCATCGATGCGGCGGAGCGGCAGACCCTTGCCACGACCTATATCCAGAAAAATGCGGCCAAATACACGCTGATCAACCCGGCGCAGATCGAGACCGCAATCGACAATGCTGCGTCGGATCCAAGCCAGTTCACAGTCACGATCAGCTATAACGCGGCCAATCTGCCGATCTGGAATCTGTTCACGGGATTGCCTTTGCCGGGCAAGACGATCACGCGCGCTTCGACAATCCGGCTCGGAGGGACATGACATGCAGGCGGGGGGCTTACGGTTTCTCAAGGCGCGCGAAGGCAATCTGGCCACGATGGCGGCCCTTGTCGCGCCGCTCTTTCTGGCAATCGCCGCACTCACCATCGATTCAAGCTCGCTCTATCTGGAGCGACGGCAATTGCAGAACATGGCCGATCTGGCGGCTATCAGTGGCGCAAGCACAATAGGCACTGCTAGCGACGCGGTGAAAAAGCAATTGCAGGCCAACGGGCTTGATCCGGTCATGATGACGGGCGCTTACGATCCGTCCATCGTGAAAGGCAAGACTGATAATCTCACGCGTGTCTGGGTGGAGACCGGCAAATATACCGCCGATAAATCGGTGGCTGTCGGGTCACGCTTCGTGGCAGGTGGAACAAGTCCCGATGCCGTGCGGGTGACGCTCGCAAAACCTGGCAATCTCTATTTCGGTCAGGCGCTGATGGATCGCCCTGCGGTCAGCGCGAGCGGCATGGCCGCCTCCCATGCGGAAGCGGCCTTTTCCATCGGCTCCCGATTGGCCAGTCTGAACACGAATGAAAGCGCGTTGAACGGACTTCTCGGCGGTTTGTTGGGTACAACCCTCAATCTCAAGCTGTTGGATTATAACGCGCTTGCCGCCACCGATATCAATCTGCTTGGCTTTCTCGACAAACTGGCGCCGCAGGTTGGGCTGACCGCCGGGACTTACGACCAGCTGTTGAACACGGATGTGTCAGTCGGCGTTCTGGCAAAGGTGATGGCGGATGTCGTGACCAACAACGCAACAGCCAAGGCGGCGCTCAATGTTCTTGGAAAAAATGCTGCAGCACTTTCCACCAAACTGCCAGTCGGAAAACTGCTTGGGCTTGGTTCTCTGGCGAATGCCAGTATAGGGTCTGCTGGCAATTACAACATCACCGCCAATGTCTTGCAGCTTGTGACCGCATCCGCAATCTTGGGTGGCAAGCACCAGATCGACGTTGGAACAGGGCTCGACCTTGGCGGGCTTGCAACCGTTACGGTCAGTGTCGCTATCGGCGAACCAGCCCAATCGACTCCATATTTCAGGGTTGGCGCTGTCGGTTCGCTCGTTCGCACCGCTCAAATCAGAATATCGCTCTATGTGGGGCTGTTAAACAGCTCGGTTCTAGGGCTCATTACGCTCGGAGATTTGAAATTACCCATCTATGTCGATGTTGCTTCGGCGGAAGGGGAACTGAAAAGCGTAAGCTGCCCGGCGGGGCCGCAAAGTGCGAAAGTCGGCATTGGTGTGACGACCGGAATTGCTGGGGTTTACCTTGGAAATCTAAGCGATCCCGACTTTAAAAATCTCAACAAGAAGCCGGTGGTCACCAGCAAGAAGATTGCGCAAATAAAGGTTTTGGGTATTGGACCCGATGTATATGCGAAGGCAGAAATTCCGTTGGGAGATGATGTCCAAAGAATTCTCAACTTCAGTTATAGCGACATACAGAATAAAAAAATCCAAACTGCCTCGTCGACCAAGCTCCTGGGGGGACTCACATCCGCCCTGCTTTCGAAGATGGAAGTGAACGTAGATCTGGGTTTGATTTCTCTGGATTTAAGCGGCGTTTTCAGTCTTCTCGGTGCTCTTCTCACGCCTATCTCAGCACTGCTTGACAATCTGCTCTTTGCTCTTCTGGATTTGCTCGGTGTCAAACTAGGCCAAGCCGATGTGCAAGTTACCGGGGTGATCTGCCAACAGGCGGCGCTGACACAGTAAAGCCCAAACGAAAAAACCGGGCATTTCGCCCGGCTTTTTTTCGATTACAAGCTCGAGAACTTACTTGAACAGCAGAGGCAACGTGATCGGCATCCGTGCTCTGGCCATAGCTGCCGGAGGTGCCGGCACAGGAGAGGCGCGACGTGCGGCTTCCAGCGCTAGCTGGTCAACCGCCGGATCGCCGGACGAACCGGCCAGACGCGCCGAGATAACATTCCCGGATGGATCAATCACAAATGTTACCTGTACCAGACCCTTGGCATTGCGCGCCTTGCGTTGCAAGAAGCGTACGTTGCGGGCCATGTGAGCCTGCAGTTTCGATGTCCACTTGGCCGAGCTTACACCAGCCGAGGCTGAGTTTTCGCCGCGACGGTTAGCGGCGGCCCGCTCACCATTATCAGCGTCCATGCGGGGCGCACTGGCCTGACGGGTCTCAGGTGCCTTTTCCGCCTTCTTGGGCTTCGGCTTCTCAACCTTTTGCGGCTTGGGCTTTTCAGGCTTCGGCTTTTCAACCTTCTTGGGTTCTGGCTTCGGCTCGGGCTTTGGTTCCGGCTTTTCAACCGGCATGGGTACGGCCACTTCCGGCTTTTCAGCCTCGACCACATCTGGAATAATCTCTTCCGGCTTCTCCTGAACTTCCGGCTCAGGTTGCGGCTCGGGTTCCGGTGGTGTTACCTGCTCGGGCTCTGGCGGCGTTGGCTCTTCAGGTTGCGGTTCCGGCTGAACGACCGGCTCAGGCTCGACTTCCTGCGGCGCTTCCGCCGTTTCCGGCTGTGCCTCATCAGCAACCTGCTCTTCCATCGGAGCCATCGGCTCCGGCGCAAGCTCAACCACCATGGCTGCGACCTGTCCGCCATCCGGCTGGTCTTCTTCCCGCATCTGGTGGATTGCATAAGCACCAGCCGCATGCACAGTCAGCACAAGAATTCCCGCGCCGATCCAGCGTCCCGCATCATGCCAGAAGGAATGGTGATGGGCGTCGGCAGAAGCCACCTTCACGGGAGGATGATCGGGCGGAAGTGCGTTCATTGTGCCGCTCCGGGCGCAGCAGACGCCGGTGCGGGGGACGCAGGAGCAGCAGGAGCAGCCGCGCCGACAGTTTCGAGGCCGACCAGTGCGATCTTGAGATAGCCCGCTTCACGCAGCGAATTCATGATGCGCATCAGCTCTTCATAAGGGACGGTTTTGTCGGCGCGCAGGAAAACGCGCGTTTCCTTGTTCTTCTCCGAAAGACCATCCAGTGCCGCCCCCAGACGATCGCGCGCCACGACATCATTGCCGACGCTGACGCTCAGGTCTTCCTTCAGCGTCACATAAAGCGGCTTGTCGGGACGCGGCGCGGCGGCAGCGGTCGATGCAGGCAGATCAACCTTCACGTCCACGGTCGCAAGCGGTGCTGCCACCATGAAGATAATGAGCAGAACCAGCATCACGTCGATGAAGGGCGTTACGTTGATCTCGTGATTGAGCTCGAGATCGTCACCACCGCCTTCGCGGACTTTACTCGCCATGATGCCTACTCCGCTGCGTGCAGCGTGCCTTCACGCACGCCTGCTGCCCTGAAATCCAGATCTCGGCTGACCAGACGTTCAACGCCTGCCGATGCATCGGCCAGAAGCGAACGGTAGCCGGTGATCGCACGGGCAAAGACGTTGTAGATCACAACCGCCGGAATAGCGGCGACAAGCCCGATGGCCGTGGCGAGCAGCGCTTCGGCGATACCCGGAGCCACCACGGCCAGATTGGTCGTCTGCGCTTCACTGATGTTGATGAAGGAATTCATGATGCCCCAGACGGTGCCGAACAGACCGACAAATGGTCCAATCGAGCCGATGGTGGCGAGAATGCCGGTGCCCTTGGACAGGCGACGGCCAGCCTTGGCTTCAATGCGGGACAGGCGCGACGAAACGCGTTCCTTCAGGCCCTCGCCGCCAGCCCGCGCCAGTGCGGGGCTGGAGAGACGAACCTCGTCTTCCGCGGCGCGCACCATGATGGCGCCCGGACCCTTGACGCCGTCAAGCGCGCGGACAGCTTCGGAAAGCGTGGCGGAATGACCGATGGTCTTCAGCGCCTTGTTGGCGCGGCGACGTGCGCCAGCCAGTTCGAGCGACTTGGCGACCCAGATGGTCCATGTTGCGAGCGAGGCAAGACCGAGACCGATCATCACCGCCTTCACGATCCAGTCGGCAGCCATGAACATGCCCCAGGGCGACAGATCATGCGGAAGGCTGGCATCGCGCTCTTCGGCGGCAGGCTGGCCAGCGATTACGGGCTGTGGCTCGGCTTGCGGGGCCGAAGGCGCAGTCGAGGTGGGCGCTGCCGGAGCAGGCTGTGCTGCTGGAGCCGACGGCGCAGGTGCGGCAGGCGCGGCAGGCGCAGGCTGGGTGGCTGGTTGAGTGGCTGCGGGCGCAGTTGAAGGATTGGGCTGTGTCACCTCTTGAGCCAATGCCGGACCAACGCCCAGCAAGACAATGCCCATCGCCGCAGCCATGAAGCCTTTCCGACAGAAACCAGTCATCTTGATCGCCTTTTGATTGTTCAACTCGGGCGCCAAGGACGACCCATCACGCACGCCGCAGCGCTGCTTGTCGAACTCTTTTTAAACCCCAATAATATGATGATGCAAGTCATGTTTTGTTTTAACTGCCTTTTTCTGCCAGCTTTTGTGGGAGGTGGGGCCTGTCAAACCCCTTATAAATAGCTGTTGCATAATGCGGACAAATCAGACCTGATAACCATGTCGGATGTGTTCGTCTCCCTGATCAACAATATTGGGGCGTGCGGTCCGGCAGGAGGAGCATGCACATGATGCACAAAGACATTCAGGCACTCGAACATGCGGCAAGAACCGCCATGGCGGGCAATGATGATCCGCTGCCAGCTCCGCAGCGCGCGCTGAAACCGGCCCATGTCGGCCTTGCCTTCCTGATGATTGCAGGCGCAGCCTATCTGTTCCTCGTCTGACATGGTCTGACCACGCCTTGTTCTGACGAGCACCTGCGACGGCTGTGCCCGTTTACCATGACGCACGAGAAGTGACGCGCGGCGTTGCTGCAATTGGCTAATGCGTGCAACCATTGGTGACGAAAAGCGTTGATACAACGATAATCCCTTATGACAGGAGGCCAGATATGGCGCGTGCATCCGCGAAGACGAACAAGATCGAAGAAAAGATCGAGGAAGCGTTGACCGATTCGACCACGGAAGACTTGCAGGCGCAGGTCGAGCAGTTGAAGGAAGACATCGCAGCCATCGCCGCGACGCTCGCCAATCTCGGCAACCAGACCGTCCGCGACGCCAAGCGCACCGCGAAGGAAACCTATCAGAGCGCCTATCTGCAAGGCGGCGATGTTGTTGATGAATTGTGCGGAAAGGCGCAGGACCTCGAAGCGCAGTTGACGGCAACCGTGCGTGAACGTCCGATTACATCGCTCGCTACCGCGCTTGGCATCGGCTATCTGCTCGCCCTTCTTTCCCGCCGCTGAGGCGTCCCATGCTTAAAGCTCTGGTCCCTATCCTGTCCGCTCTGGCTGGCGAAGAAGTGAGATTCACCGTCAGCCAAACGCGACGCGCAGCGATTTACGGCGTGGCGATTGGCATTTTCGGCATCATCACGGTCACGTTTCTCTGTGTCGCGGCCTTTCTGGCTTTGGCGCAGACCTATGGCGGTCCGCTTGCAGCACTGATTCTTGCCGCCATTTCGCTGATACTTGCGCTGCTCGTTCTCGCTGTGCTGAAGATACAGGCCGCAGCAGAGGCGAAAAAGCGCAAAGAGCGGATCGCAGCCGACAAATCGGCAATGATGGCGACAGCCGCTCTTGCGACGATCCCATCGATCCTCAAGCGGCCGATACTGGCAGCCGCCCTGCCGCTTGCAGGCATCGCTCTGGTTTCGCTCCTCTCAGACAAGAAGAAGCGACCGCCCAAAGCCTGACAAAAGCCCTATAAAAATTAAAACACCGGAACCTGTTCCGGTGTTTTTTCATGGGTCATCGGGAGGCGCTTCGCTTTACTGCGCAGCCGCGTCGGTGCTATCGACCAGCGATGCAAGGCGCACAGAAACGCGTGTGCCAGCGCGATCCACGGCTTCACCATAGACCGGCTTTTCGCCGAACTGCATGCAAAGCTGTTCTACTACCAGCGTGCCAAGTCCGTTCTTGTCGCCCGGCTTCGCGCCTTCCGTCCCCCAACCGACGCCATCATCTTCCACCGCCAGAACGGGCACACCATCGGCATCCGCCTGAAAACTGACGGAAATCTGTCCGCCTGGTCGCCCCTTGAAAGCATGTTTGATGGCGTTGGTCACAAGTTCGCCGACGATGATGCCAATGGTCGTCACATCCCGGGCTTTCAGGTCAAGTTGCTCGAAATTCGTCACGATCTCGATCTGGCGGTCCTGACCGATGGCATTGCGGATATCGTTGATAACCGTGGTCAGAAACTCGTCGACGCGGGCGGTTTCCATGTCTTCGCCCAGCCGCAAACGCCGATGGGCTGTCGAAACCGTCTGCACCCGGTCGCGCGCCGCCGAAAGGGCAGCACGCGCATCCTCGCTACGCGCCTGTCGCATCTGCAAACCCAGCAGGGAGGAGACGGTCGCCAGAGAATTACCGATACGGTGATTGGTGTCCTGTAGCAGAAGCTCGACGCGATAACGCTCACGCTCCGCAATGCGGCGCTCCTCCTCCAGCTCGGCTGTGCGTTCGCGCACCCGCTGTTCAAGAATCTCGTTTTCAGAGCGCAGCGCCGACTGCCCTTCGAACATGGTGCGCGCATAACGCTGCACGCGGCTGAAAAGCAGCAAGCCCAGCATCGCCGCCGAAGCCAGCGCCACGATGGAGGTGGCCGTCATCCAGTAGCGCATCCGGTTGATGCGCTCGTTCCGTTCGGCAAGCTGCTTTTCTTCCACATCGATAAAGTCCGACACGGTGGTGGACAGCTGGTCCATCAACGCCTTGCCTTCGTCGCTGCGCACCCGCTGCATCGCTGCTGCGACATTGCCCGACGATGCAAGCTCCACCGTTTGGCGCACATCCGCTTCTTCTCGCTCGATCAGAGCGCGAATCTGCTTTACCCGCGTATCCTGCAACGGATTGGGGACCGACAGGGCCTCCAGATCGGTCAATGTCTGCTCAACAGAGAGGATCGAATTGCGATAGAGATCGAGATGCGCCTCGTCGAGCGTCAGAAGATAGCCGCGACGGCTCATCTCGATATTGTTGGCGAGCCGGGCAACCTTGTCCACCTGCTGGCGCAAGGCATAATTGCGGGAAATATCGACAATCTGATGCGTAACGCTCGAGGACAGAAACAGCGTCATCACGGCAGAAAGAAGCACAAGTCCGAGCGAGACGATAACCGCAATCGGTTTCGGTGAAGACTGAAGCAGTTTCTGCAACAAGACTGATGGCAAAACGCGCCCCAATACAAATTGAACACCCACTTCAGATAGCAAATATCAGTGGCGGCTAACCTTCAAGTGTCTGGGGCAAAAAACTGTCATGACCAGCGAAAATAAATGCCGCCGGGCGACGGCACCGGATCATTTAAGCCAAAATGGCACACAAACTGCTTAAGCTTGTGGTGAATGCCGCCGGATCAAAGAATCCGGCGGCATGAAGCCTCATGCAAAACTTCTCAAGGTGACGCGGGACGAATCGGCATCGGGGCCGTAATCGCCCTCGCCTTCGATCTTCAGGATTTCCTGAAGCCGGGTCCGCGCACGGCTGACACGGCTTTTGATCGTGCCGACCGCACAGCCGCAAATCTCCGCCGCTTCTTCATAAGCAAAGCCGGAAGCGCCGATCAAAATGATCGCTTCGCGCTGATCGTCAGGCAGTTGCTCAAGCGCCGAGCGAAAATCCTGCAGATCCAGCATGCCATATTGCGAAGGATGCACGGCGAGCTGTTCGCTGAACAGGCCATCCGTATCCTGCACCTCACGCCCACGCTTGCGCATCTGAGTGTAGAATTCATTGCGCAGGATGGTGAAAAGCCAGGCCTTCATATTGGTGCCCATCTCGAAGGTTTCCTGCTTGGCCCAGGCCTTCATGATGGTGTCCTGTACCAAATCGTCTGCCTTGTCATGCTGGCCGATAAGTGACACGGCAAATGCGCGTAAGCTTGGCAGCGACGCCAGCAGCTCTCGCTTGAACTGCGCGCCTTGCGGGCCCTCCTGAGGGGCATTTCCATCAACCGACGGAACGGGTGCTCTGTCCACGCATACTCTCCTGTTCAGCCTGATCGAGTTTTTCGAGAAGATCGAGAAAACGGTCCGGGATCGTCTCATCTTGAATCGAGGCGTACAACGCCTTGAGTTTCAATCCGACTTCACAATTGGGTCCTAATATGTCCTTCGGGACGCGCCGCGACGCCGCGACGCCATTCGTATGAAGGTTATCTTTATCTGTCATATTGTATCGTTCTAGGCGATGAGCCCTGTCCTGTTTGTTACAAAGCTTCTGTTGGACGGGGAATGCACCAGCCCCAAAAAAGTTCCAGAAATTATGCCGTCAGTTCGGAACTTTTTTCAAGTCGCATCGTTTCCATCCGTAATGCCGCGCCCGATTGCGGATGATCGCGCTTGGCCAAAAGCTGGTTCGAGCCGATTGTTCAAACCGGATTCATGCGAATGTAAAACAAAGCGGCAGATGAGGAGTTCCATTACCATGACGTTATCGACGCGTATCGCGCCGCATCTTCCCTATCTTCGCCGTTTTTCGCGTGCCCTCACCGGTTCTCAGACATCCGGCGATGCTTACGTGGCGGCCGTGCTAGAAGCTCTGATCGCCGATCTGAGCATTTTCCCGGATACATCGTCGGACCGCATCGGCGTCTATCGCCTGTTCTGCGACCTCTACAAGACCGCATCGATCCGGGTGCCGGAACAATCTTCGGAGATCGGCTGGGAACAGCGGGCAAACCGCAATCTGGCGCATATTGCGCCGCTGCCCCGTCAGGCCTTCTTGCTGGTGGCCGTCGAAGGCTTCAGCGACAAGGAAGCCGCCGAGGTTCTCAATGTCGACGATGGCGAGCTGGGACGTCTGCTTTCCGCCGCATCGACGGAAATCTCACGTCAGGTCGCAACCCGCCTGATGATCATCGAAGACGAACCGCTGATCGCCATGGATATCGAGCAGATGGTCGAAAGCCTCGGACATGAGGTCGTCGGCATCGCCCGCACCAAGGATGAGGCGCTCGCACTTTATGAAAAAGAGAAGCCGCGGATGGTTCTGGCTGATATCCAGCTTGCCGATGGCAGCTCGGGCATCGACGCCGTGAATGAAATCCTGAAAGACGACACGATCCCTGTCATCTTCATCACGGCCTTTCCGGAACGCCTGCTGACCGGCGAACGCCCCGAGCCAACCTTCCTCGTGACCAAGCCGTTCAATCCCGACATGGTGAAAGCCCTGATCAGTCAGGCGCTGTTTTTCGAAGAGGCTTCCCAAGTCGCGGCCTGAGTTCGGCCACTACAGCCACGTTTGGCGGTTGTAATCGCCTCCGGGAGAGGGAAAACCCTCTTCCCGGAGCGGCGTGCATTCCCGCTTTGCAACCCGACACAAGCCCCGCCTCAACCTTGAATAACTCATTTTTACGCGCTGGCAGGAACCGAATGCATAGCAAAGTAGTTTATTCCTCATATACAAAAGAGGAGATCGGATATGCTTTACTACGCGCTCGTATTTCTCGTCGTGGCTCTTGTCGCCGGTGCGCTGGGCTTTGGCGGCATTGCCGGAGCATCGGCGGGTATCGCCCAGATTCTGTTCTTCGTGTTCCTAGCCTTGCTGGTCATTTCGCTTATAGCCTCGGCGATCCGCAAGGCCTGATAGAGCGGAGAAAAACCCAGTTCAGAACTGGTCTGTTTTTGGCCGTAAACCGGCCCTACCGATATGAACAACACCATACCGTCGCGCGAGATTGCGCGGCGGTTTGCTTTCTGGAGAAAAATAGGGTCCACCGTCCCGACCTTCAGTCAGCGCACGCCATCCGGCCCAATCGACCGTTATCGAGACTATAATGAGCGCATCAGACCTGCCATTACGCGAAGCCGAACCGGATGCAGCCCGTCTGCGCGCGCTCCTTCGGGCAGTCCGTAACAGCAATGTCTGCGTGCTCTATCAGCGTCCCGATCTGACCTATGCCTGGGGGGAAAATCTACCCGTCTACTGGCAAAATAACTGGAAAGCCGGCGGCACCGACGAGGATTTCATCGTTTCCACATCGCTCGCCAAGCTGAAATCGGCCAAAGAGACGGCGCTTCAAACCATGACGGCGCAGAATGTCGAGCTTTCCATCATGGACGGCAACAAGCTCCACTGGGTCGAACTGCATATCGATTGCGACCGCGATACCAGCGGCAATCTCCTCGGACTGGTGACGACAGCACTGGAAATCAGCGAGCTGAAACGCCGTGAGCAGGTATTGAAAACGCTTTTGCGCGAAGTCAGTCACCGGTCAAAGAACATGCTGGCCATCGTGCAGAGCATCGCCAGCCAGACAGCGCGCTTCACCGACACGATCGATGATTTTCTCCTGAAATTCCGCGGGCGTATCCAGTCGCTGTCCTATTCACAGGATCTGGTGACTGATTCCAACTGGCGCGGCGCGCTTTTCCGCGACCTTGTCCATTCTCAGGTGGAAAAATATATCGACGTCACCGATGAGCGACTCAGTCTCGAAGGAGACAACCCCTATCTATTCCCGGGCGCCGCCTTGCATGTCGGTTTGGCGCTGCATGAGCTGGTGGTCAATGCGACCTCATTCGGTGGCCTTTCGATCCCTTATGGCCGTGTGGCGATTTCGGCAGAAGTCGTCCGCACCGAAAACGAAGGCGAAAAGCTGGTCTTCCGCTGGGAAGAAACCAATCCGGCCATGCCGGAGGTCTATCAGCACGATCCCCGTTTCGGCAGCGCTGTGCTTCAGCGCATAGTCCCCGCCTCGGTCAATGGCCAGGCGCAATACCGCATCGATGGCACCGGCGCTGTCTATTCGCTGACCATACCGGACGAACAGTTCGATTCCTGATTTCCAGACAACACTCCGGCCCAAATAAAAGCCGTCATGGACGAACCATGACGGCTTATTAAAAAAGAGCGAAACGCCTGCTGGCACAACGGTTAACCGTCTGCGCGGCGTTCACGCCGTCCACCCTTGTTGGGGGAGTTGGGGCGAACTGTGAAGACCGTGTTGGGGGGCGGGGTCACGGGCTTCATGGACCAAAAACGCAGGCCCTGGAATTTGGTTCCGTCAGGATTTTATTTTTTTGCAATAAAGTTCGAGACGGTGATGAACGATCTCATAGCCGAGCGAGCGGGCGATTTCTTCCTGCAATTTTTCGATCTTGTCGGAGCGGAATTCAACGACCTCGCCGGAATCCATATCGATGATATGGTCGTGATGGGCGCCGCTTGCCTGTTCGAACCGCGACGGACCGCCGGCAAAGGCATGACGATGGATGGCGCCGCGCTCTTCCAAAAGCTTCATGGTGCGGTAAACGGTCGAAAGCGAAATGCTGCTGTCGATCTCGACCGCCCTGCGAAAAATCTCCAAAGCATCCGGATGATCTTCCGTTTCAGTCAGAATATTCAGGATGATGCGGCGCGGGCGCGTGATGCGCACCCCGGCCTGTCGCAATTCCTGTTCGTAATCGGGCTTTTTGTAACGTTCGCTCATAAGCTGATTATGCACCCTCCCGCCGCCAGTTGCAAATTTTCGCAACTGGAATGAGGCAATCTCCCCATCGATTTAAATGAGGCTCTCAAGCGCCATATTTATTGCCAAAGGTTTTTGGCGGAAAACCTATTGCGATTGTGAGGAATGCCTACCGAAAATATCTTCAAAATCATTCAAAAGTTTATTTGGAGGGTCTTGTCATGAAAAACTTGGTCGGCCTCGTATTGTATTCAACATTTCTGGTCGCTGCCTCAATGTCCGGTGCCGCCGCAGAGCAAAAATACAACTCTTGTCATTGTATAGAGGGCACTGATCAATGTTTGACCGTTGATCCGTCTGAGGGCGTTAAAACTGTAAAAGCGTCTCAATGCCCAAAATAAGCACAATCACGATAATCTCTTATGATCTCTCCCCGCTTAAGGCGGGGTTTTTATTTGGTCGAAAAGGCACGCTCTCCCATCGCAAAATGTCTGCCCTCTGCGCGGCAAGGAATAACCGGAGTTTATGAGCCATCGAAAAAATGTGCTGGAAATCAATGGTACGCCCAAGGGGAATCGAACCCCTGTTTGCGCCGTGAGAGGGCGCCGTCCTGACCGCTAGACGATGGGCGCATAGGGTCTGCTGCTGGCTGATATAATCGCCCTTACAGAAAAGAGCAATCCGGGAATATAAAAAGGCGGCTCCAGCCGCCCTTTTTGCATTGATAGACAGCCCCGATCTTACTCGACGCTGCCGAGCTTGATGCGCCCGACCACGCGGGATTCGCGATAATCATAGATGATGAGTTCGGTGCCGCCATCGGGCAGCAGCGTTTCCAGCGAAAGCTGATTGCCGGACAGGCTTTGCGACAGAAGGCGGGTGCCGGGCACGAGGTTGATCTGCGACTCGATCAGCTTCGGCGGTTCCGGTTTTACAGGCTGCGCTGCGGTCTGGCCCGGAATATCCGAACGGGCTTCCTGCGTGGCAGGGGTTTCGGGCGCGCGATTGATCTTGTAGACAACAGCGGCGAGCACGGCCATAAGACCGATCAGCATAACGCCGATGGAAACGGCCAGAAGCCGGATCATCTTGCGGCGCACACGTTCCATTGCCGGATCAAGCACAGGCTCGGACGGTTGTTCGTCCTGATAATAGCCCTGCTGATAGTCCTGATATCCTGAATCCTGCTGATTCTGGTATCGCGGATAGTGTGGATCCTGCATTAAATGACTCCGGTTCATGCACCCGTGGCGCGTGATAACGAAGGGAAGAGACAATTGAAAGAACTAATTGCCGACACTGATGCTGCGGGCAAAAGATTGGACCAGTGGCTGGCCGCAGCATTAGGGCCGGAACTCTCCCGCAGTCGCGTTCAGTCCCTGATTGCCGACGGTCATGTGACCATCGACGGCGAACCTGCTCGTGAAACCAAGCAGAAGCTACGCGAAGGCATGAAGATTGCCATCGTGCTGCCCGAGCCTGAACCTGCCGAACCGCAAGGCGAGAACATTCCCCTCGATATTCTTTACGAGGACGATGATCTCATCGTGATCAACAAGCCTGCTGGCCTTGTCGTTCACCCTGGCAACGGCAACTGGACGGGAACGCTTGTCAATGCCCTTATATATCATTGTGGCGATAGCTTGTCCGGCATAGGCGGAATCCGCCGTCCGGGCATTGTTCATCGTCTCGACAAGGATACGAGCGGCGTCATGGTGGTGGCCAAGAACGACCGTTCGCACCGGCATTTGAGCGAACAATTTGCCGACCATGGCCGCACCGGCGATCTGGAGCGCGCTTATCTCGCCCTCGTCTGGGGCATGACCGAGCGCCCGCAGGGTTTCATCGATGCGCATCTCGGGCGCTCGCATCGCGACCGCACGAAGCAGGCCGTGGTGAACGAGGAGCGCGAAGATGCGCGCCACGCTGTCACCCATTATGCGACGGTGGAAAAATTCGGCCCCCGCGAGGATGCCACAGCTTTGGCGTCTCTGGTGGAATGCCGTCTTGAAACCGGTCGCACACACCAGATTCGCGTGCATATGGCCCATATCGGTCATCCGCTGGTCGGCGACATGGATTATGGCAGCGCCTATAAAACCAAAGCGAACAAGCTGCCGGAACCGCTGAAGGAAGCTGTAAACGGCTTTCACAGACAGGCGCTCCACGCCTGGCTTCTGGCCTTCACGCATCCCGCAACCGATGACTTGATGCGTTTTGAAGCGCCCGTGCCCGAAGATATGGAGCACCTACTGGAAAATTTCCGCGCGCACTCCATATAATACTGTCAGGTCTTCCGGTTCTCCCCTGCCTCGCGTCGCATGTAAACATAGCTTTTGAAGCGCATGGGTAGGACCGAACCATTGTCGTTCCGGGTGCAGTTACTTCGAAAACTGCGCCTGGATCATCGGGAACAGTCCGATCCGCTGTGCTTTACAAACGCTTTCTGCAACTTTTCACGCAGATCAGCGTTCACATTGCAGTGACAGATTGTTTCATGAGTTAAAGGATCGTGTTTTCGCCAAAATCATGCCTATATATGGAGGCTCGCGTGAGGGAAGTGCAGGAGGCAGCCCCCGCGACAGGTTCGCCAAATGGGAACCTGAAATTATAAAGGAGGGTGCTCTATGGCCCAAATGAATCTTCCGAGCATTACGTCCGGTGACGGTGGCCTTACCCGTTATCTGGAAGAAATCCGCCGTTTTCCGATGCTTGAGCCGCAGGAAGAATATATGCTGGCCAAGCGTTATCATGAACATACGGATCCGAAAGCCGCTCACAAGCTGGTGACGAGCCATCTGCGTCTCGTGGCGAAGATTGCCATGGGCTATCGCGGTTATGGCCTGCCGATCGGCGAAGTCATTTCCGAAGGCAATGTCGGCCTGATGCAGGCCGTCAAGCGTTTCGAGCCGGAACGCGGGTTCCGTCTTGCCACCTATGCCATGTGGTGGATCAAGGCTTCGATCCAGGAATATATCCTGCGTTCGTGGAGCCTTGTGAAGATGGGCACGACCGCCAACCAGAAGCGTCTGTTCTTCAATCTGCGCAAGATGAAGAGCAAGATTCAGGCGCTCGACGATGGCGATCTCCGCCCGGATCAGGTCAAGCAAATCGCGACCAAGCTGAATGTCAGTGAAGACGAAGTGGTTTCCATGAACCGCCGTCTGTCGGGTGACGCCTCGCTCAATGCGCCGCTGCGTGCAAGCGAAGGTGAATCCGGCGAATGGCAGGACTGGCTGGTCGATGACAGCAACAGCCAGGAACAGGTTCTGATCGAACAGGACGAGTTGGAAAACCGCCGCTCGATGCTTGAACAGGCCATGGACACGCTGAATGATCGCGAGCGTCGTATCTTCGAAGCCCGCCGTCTTTCCGACGATCCGATGACGCTGGAAGACCTGTCCAGCGAGTTCGGTATCAGCCGCGAGCGCGTGCGCCAGATCGAAGTGCGCGCCTTTGAAAAGGTGCAGGCTGCCGTCAAGGCTGCCGCATTCAAGCAGCAAAAGGCGCTGAACCACGTCGAGGAAGCGCACGCATAAAGGCTTAAACCTTAAGCACTTTTTTCTGCCGCAGGATGCGTGAAGCGCCCTGCGGCAGATTTATTTAGGGGCACGGCTATTCTGTCGCCTCCCCGGTTTCCAGCTCAAAACCCTCATCGATCCAGCCGGTTATCCCGCCAGCCATGAGCTTGACCGGCCTGCCGAGATCGGCGAGCCGCAAGGCGCCACGCGCCGCACCATTGCAATGCGGTCCCGCGCAATAGGTGACAAACACTGTCTCTTCCGGCCATTTTGCCATTTTCGAGCCGATGATCTTGCCGTGCGGCAGATTGATCGCGCCCGGCACATGCCCTTTTGCAAACTGGCTTGGGCTGCGCACATCGAGAAGCACAAAATCGGCCCCCTTCGAAAGCGCATCATGCACATCCCAGCAATCCGTCTCGAAAGCGAATTGCGCTGCAAAATGGTCGCGCGCCAAAGCGCTTGGCGCGGCTTCAATGGCTGTCACGGCGGATTTGGCCGGGGTCTTCAACGCAATGGTCATGGCGATCTCCTGTTGTAATGTTCGCCATTCTTTTCGCCTGAACATCATCGCGCTTGCAATTGGCGCGATTGACAATATACGTAAAGATCATGACAAAACAGACGCCACAAACCGCCGGCCCGCTGGTCGTCGCCCTTCTCTACGATGGACTCTGCACGTTCGAATTCGGCATCGTGGCAGAAATCTTCGGTCTGCCCCGCCCGGAAATGGGGCCGGACTGGTATCGCTTTGCCAGCTGCCCGATTGAGGATGGCCCATTGCGCGCGCATGGCGGTTTCGTCATCACCCCGGACCATGGGCCGGAACTGATCGATGAGGCTGACATCATCATCGTGCCGGGCTGGAAAGGCGCCGATATTCCCGTGCCCGAAGCGATCTGCGAAAGACTGCGGCGCGCGCACCGGCGCGGCGCACGGCTGGCTTCGATCTGTTCCGGCGCATTTGTTCTGGCAGCGACAGGTCTGCTTGATGGAGGTGAGGCCACGACCCATTGGCGCTATGCGGAGGCCCTGCGCGCCAGACACCCTGACATTGCGGTCGATGACGCATCGCTCTATCGCGAGCATGATCGTATTTTGACCTCTGCGGGTAGTGCTGCGGGAATGGACTTGCTGATCGAAATCGTGCGGCAGGACTTTGGGCCGGTGGCGGCCAATTCCGTCGCCCGCCGTCTGGTCATGCCAGCGCACCGCACCGGCGGACAGGCGCAGTTTCTCGAAAGGCCGGTCGCCAAACGCGAAGGCGCCGAAATCAGCCCCCTCCTCGATCGGATCAGAAGCAATCTCGGCTCGGAATGGACCATCGAACGAATGGCCAGCGAGAGCCGCATGAGCGCCCGCACTTTTCTGCGGCGTTTTGCGGAAGCGACCGCGACCACGCCCGGCGAATGGCTGGTTGCCGAACGGGTGACGACCGCCAAGCAACTGCTCTGCCAGACCCCGGCCAGTGTGGACGATATCGCCGCTTCCGTGGGCTTTGGCAGCGCCTACACGCTGCGCCACCATTTCCGACAGAAGATCGGCATCAGCCCGGCGGAATATCGCAGACGCTTTCTCGCGGAACCGTCATCCAACCGCAATAAAAGCTTCAAATAACTGCAATGGTAGGCCTTTAGGCACAAAGCGTGTTTCACCGATGCCTAAAGGACATCCCATGAAAAAGCTCCTGCTCGCCGCAGCTCTTGCGCTGACCGCTGCCACTGCCGCATCTGCTTCCGACTATGTTTCCTATCTCGACTATCCGCAGAAGGAACAGGATGGGAAGGAATTCTTCACGGCCATCGAAATTCCGCAGGGCAGCTTCACCAAATACGAAATCGACGACAAGACCGGTCATATCGTTGTTGATCGCTACCAGTCGATGCCGGTCATCTATCCGGCCAATTATGGCTCGATCACCAGCACACTGGCCGGCGACGGCGATCCGCTCGATGCGCTTGTCTACACGCGCGAGCCGATCGTACCGGGCGCCATCATCAAGGTTCGCCCGATCGGCGTCCTGAAGATGATCGATGGCGGCGAAAAGGACGACAAGATCGTCGCCGTTCCGGCTTCCGATATCGATCCGACCTACGACAACATCAAGGAAGTCGCCGACCTGCCGAAGATTGAGCAGCAGCGTCTGGAAGCCTTCTTCCGCGTCTACAAGCAGCTGCCGGAAGGCCGCAAGGTCGTGGAACTGGGTGGCTTTGATACCGCTGAAACAGCACAGAACGAAGTTGCCGCAGCCATCGAGGCTTTCACGGAAAAGAACAAGAAATAACGCAGAGATTTCTGCAACCAAAAAGGCCGCTCGCGCGGCCTTTTTTCATTGCAATAACGGTGCTTTAGTTAGCGCCCAGAACGTCGGTGAAGGCTTTCTCGCCCGGAACGCCCTTTTCAAGGCTGATCAGCGCACGGCGACCGTTGCGATAGGAAACCGGAATATCGATCCATTGCAGACGGCGCATCAGCGACAGGTTGGTATCCTGTGCCGTGCGGGCATCATTGAGCCAGATGATAAAGAAATTATCCGCAATCTTGGACGGAACCGCGATCAGCGGGTTACCCGCTGCCTGCTCTGTATCCTTGAAGGTGATGCGCTGAACATTGTCGATCACGCCGCCGGTGAAGCCATCGGGAACGGTGAACACCATCTCGATCAAATGGCTGGCGGGGATGGACTGATCCGTATTCTTGCGGATCGTCATTTTCAGCTGAAGATTGCTCGTCGGCATCGTCACCGTGCCACGGACCGCCGGTTCTTCCGGCTGACCGTCACCCGGACTTTCCTGAATGACCGACCAGACGACATTGCCCTTTTCCACAGAACCGGATTCGGTGCCGCCACGCTCTTCATAAAGCAGCGCCTGCTGACCGACGGCCACAGCCTGCTGCGAGGCCGGTGGCTGCTCGCCCGGTGTCGCCTGCGAGCCAGACGGCGTTGATGCTGCCGTGGATTTGCCTTCGCCGAGACCCGGCGCGCCGCCAGCGGGACCTTCATCGGTTTCGCTGCCATCCGGCATCAAACGCTGGGTGAGCTTCTGCTCGCCAGCCGGTGGTTGAGCCTGATGTTCCGGCGGTAGCGTGGTTTGTTGATCTGCCGTGTGGTTCTCGGCGGGAGGCGGCGTCGTCGTGCCCGCGTCGCCGCTGGCAGGCGTGGACGGCGCATCGTTGCGACCGAGGCTCGATGCGAGTTCCTGAATCTTGTCTTTGTTGGCCCAGACGCCGTAACCCGCGCCGCCCAGAACGAGCAGAGCGACGAGACCGGCAATCAGTCCCTTATAGGAGCGCTTTTCCTTGACGGCGCTGCGCTCGATATATTCGCTGCGGCGCGCCTGCGCTTTTTCCTTGGCGCGGTCGATCTTCCAATCGCCGCTGCGGTCCGCGCTGAACGACGTATCTTCGTCCTGTCCCGCCACGCGATCATGACGCTCCGCAGCCGGTGCGGCAGAAAAAGCGGCGTCGTCATGGTGAGCGCGTGTGGCGCTTACGCCCTGATTCGCTTCCTGCAGAAAATCTTCGAGCGCATCATTGACCGGATCGGGTGACGCCGCAGCTGCCGGCGGCGCATAAAAGGCTTCGACTTCGGCAATCGCATCTTCAAGAATATTGCGCTGGCGTACCGCCACAGCCTGCGAGGCATTTGCCGTCACAAGCTTCTGCTCGATCGTCGCGCGCGCCTTCGCGTAAACGCGCTGGCGTAATTCAGGCGATTTGTCCGCCTGCGCATCGATCGTCTTTTTCAGTACAGCTACAAAATCCGCCATTCCGTCATACCCGGTTTATCGCCCGTTCAGATACCACAAGCACTGGATGCAATTAAATGTCCCAATAATCACAATAATCAAGGGAAAGCAAAGTGTCTGGCAGTAATTAAGCGAAGCTTTTCAAAACGATGAGGCGAAATAGCGGCAGATTTGACGAAGCTTCGGGCATTTTCTGGCCAATCTGAACCACCGGACACCACTGCAATGCTCAAAAACTGAAAACCCGAAGCAGTTTATGCAAAACTGCTTCGGGTTGATCAATACGCCACCTTGAAATGATCAATCCTGGAAAGGATCGGTGACGAGGATGGTGTCTTCGCGTTCCGGGCTGGTGGACAGCATGGCCACCGGAGCGCCGATCAGTTCTTCGATATGGCGAACATATTTGACGGCCTGCGCCGGAAGATCGTTCCACGAACGGGCGCCAGCGGTCGTTTCCGACCAGCCCGGCAGCGTTTCATAGATCGGCTTGACGCGAGCCTGCGCGCCCATGGAGGACGGCAGATAGTCGATGCGCTTGCCGTCGAGTTCGTAGGCAACGCAGATCTTGATTTCGTCCAGACCATCCAGAACGTCGAGCTTGGTCAGCGCGATGCCGGTAATGCCGGAAGTGCGAACCGTCTGACGCACGATCACGGCATCGAACCAACCGCAGCGGCGCTTGCGGCCCGTCACCACGCCGAATTCATGGCCCTTGGTGCCAAGGAATTCGCCGATTTCGTCGTGGAGTTCCGTCGGGAACGGACCTTCGCCAACGCGGGTCGTGTAAGCCTTGGTGATGCCCAGCACATAGCCGATAGCCGTCGGGCCAAGGCCCGAACCGGCAGCAGCCTGACCGGCAACGGTGTTCGACGAGGTCACGAACGGATAAGTGCCGTGGTCGTTGTCGAGCAGAGCGCCCTGCGCACCTTCGAACAGGATACGGTCACCAGCCTTGCGGCGCTCGTCGAGCACGCGCCAGACCTGATCGATATAAGGCAGGATTTCATCGGCAACCGAGGTCAGTTCCTTGAGGATCGTCTCAACGGCGATTTCCTCAAGGCCCATGCCGCGACGCAGCAGATTGTGGTGCGACAGCAGGCGCTCGACCTTGGGCTCCAGCGTTTCCGGCTCGGCCAGATCAATGACACGGATAGCGCGACGGCCGACCTTGTCTTCGTAGGCAGGGCCGATACCGCGCTTGGTGGTGCCGATCTTGAGACCCGAATTGGAGCCTTCGCGCATGGCGTCGAGGTCGCGGTGGATCGACAGAATGAGCGGCGCGTTTTCGGCAATGCGCAGAACGTCGGGAGAAATCTCGATGCCCTGTGCGCGCAGCTTCGCGACTTCAGAGACGAAATGGTGCGGATCGACGACGACGCCGTTGCCGATGACGCTGAGCTTGCCGCGCACCAGACCCGATGGCAGCAGCGAAAGCTTGTAGCTGACGCCATCGATAACAAGCGTATGACCGGCATTGTGACCGCCCTGATAGCGCACGATGACGTCGGCGCGTTCGGACAGCCAGTCCACGATCTTACCCTTGCCCTCGTCGCCCCATTGCGACCCGACGACAACCACATTTGCCATTTAAGAAAACTCCTCGGTCGGCATGAAGCATTTCCAGCAAAAGTGTGAAGCGGTTTTGCGTTCGGAAATGCGTAAAACTAACTATTGGCCTTTAACAACCCAAGGATCGCAAGCTTCCCCGAAAGGTTCACGGGGTGCTGATCCCTCGTCTCTATACAGACTGAATCCCGCTTGCGCGACTCTTTCGTGCAAAAAAATCACGATTTTCGACCGGCGCGGGAGTTTTACCCTGCTCTCACCATGTAAATGGCATCATCAGAGTAGCTTTTCAGCTTTTCTTCCAGTGCTGGCAGGTCGCGGGACACAAATCCCTTCTTTTCCCAGAAACCTTCGGAGTTATTCACGGCCACCAATGACATGGTGAAAAAGCCGTCTGTTTCGGCCTGGGCGGCCATCAGTTCCAGCACGCGCGTGGCGGCACCGGCGGAGCGGGCGGCGGGCAAAAGCGCAATATCGTGGATATAGTAGGTGCTGGTGTCTTCCGGCAGTTCGCCGAGAACCGAATTCAGCGCGGGCACCGTATCGAGTTTCCAGGGATGGCTGATGCCATAACCCAGAATGTCATTGTCACGGGCATAGACGAAGCAACCCGCCGGATAGAGCTTGAAGCGGTCCCGGAAGACCGCCTCATCTTCGAAAAAGTCGAGATGGACCACATTGGCTACCACAGTCACGCGCTCGATATCCTGCTCGTGCATGCGCCGCCATTCCGGCTGTGCCATCTCTTCAGTCATGTTTTCAAACTTCTCCGACGTTGAACTCAAGCGGTGTTGCCGCTCTGATTGCCTCCTGAGCTATCAGTTCGTCAAGTGCTGCCTGCGGAATCTGTTCATCCACATAGAGCATGGCAATGGCGTCGCCACCGGGATGATCGCGTCCAAGCGAGAAATTTGCGATATTGATATTGTGCTTGCCGCAGATCGTGCCGAGCAGGCCGATCATGCCCGGAACGTCCTTGTTGGTGACGTAGAGCATGTGCGGACCGACCTCGGCATCGAGGTTGATTCCCTTGATCTGGATGAAGCGCGGCTTGCCATCCGAGAAGCAGGTTCCGGCGATGGAGCGCTCGCGCAGCGTCGTGCGGACGGTCAGCTTGATATAGCCGTCGAAAATGCCGGACTTGTCGCGCTTCACTTCCGAAACGATGATGCCGCGCTCCTTCACCATGATCGGCGCCGAAACCATGTTGACATCGGCGACCTGCGGGCGAATGAGACCGGCCAGAGCCGCACTCAGCAAAGCGCGGGTGTTCATCCCGGAGGTGGAACCGTCGAACAGCACTTCCACTTCCTCAATCGGCTCATCCGTCACCTGACCGACAAAAGCGCCGAGAACTTCCGCCAGCTTGACGAAAGGCCGCAAGCGCGGCGCTTGTTCCGCCGTGATCGACGGCATGTTGATGGCGTTGGAAACCGCACCCTTGGTGAGATAGTCCGACATTTGTTCGGCCACCTGAAGCGCGACATTTTCCTGCGCTTCCGAGGTCGAAGCCCCCAGATGCGGCGTGCAGACGACATTCGGCAGGGTGAAAAGCTCATTCTCCGTCGCGGGCTCGGTTTCGTAAACATCGATACCGGCACCGGCCACGTGACCGGACTTCAATGCGGCAATGAGGTCCTTTTCAACGATCAGACCACCGCGCGCGCAATTGATGATACGGACGCCCGGCTTGGTTTTGGCAAGGCTTTCCGCATTGATGAGATTGCGGGTCTTGTCGGTGAGTGGCGTGTGCAGCGTGATGAAATCGGCGCGGGCGAGCAATTCGTCCAGCTCGACCTTTTCGACGCCCAGTTCCTGCGCACGGGCTTCCGACAAAAACGGATCGAAAGCCACCACATGCATCTTGAGGCCAATGCCGCGCGTGGCGACAATCGAACCGATATTGCCGCAACCGACGACACCGAGCGTCTTGCCGGTGATTTCCACGCCCATGAAGCGGTTCTTTTCCCACTTGCCGGCGCGGGTGGAAGTGTCGGCTTCCGGCAACTGACGCGCCACGGCGAACATCAGCGCAATGGCATGTTCCGCTGTGGTGATCGAATTGCCGAAAGGCGTATTCATCACGATGATACCGCGACGCGAAGCAGCCGGGATATCAACATTGTCCACGCCGATACCGGCGCGACCGACAACCTTGAGATTTTTAGCAGCGGCGATCAGCTTTTCCGTGACCTTCGTGGCCGAACGAATTGCCAGACCGTCATACTGACCGATAACTTCGAGGAGCTTTTCCTTATCCTTGCCGAGATCGGGCAAGTAATCGACTTCAACACCGCGATCCTTGAAAATCTGGACGGCAGTGGGCGAAAGCTTATCGGATACGAGAACGCGAGGTGCCATTTGGGCCTCCTTCAAACAATTCCTGACCAAGCATTTCAAACCGTGAGCTTGCAGATAGGCACCGCATTGGGCTCATGCGAAATGCTGCAAATATTTTGGGAATGCGAGCCGTGGCCGAACGACTGGCCACGGCTTAACAGGAACGCGCCTCAGGCAGCAGCCTTGAGTGCAGCTTTCTGCGCTTCAAAAGCCCACTCGAGCCAATGGGTCAGCGCTTCCAGATCGGACGTCTCAACCGTCGCACCGGCCCAGATACGCAGGCCCGAAGGCGCATCGCGATAAGCGCCGATGTCATAGGCAACGCCTTCCTTTTCCAGCGCCGTAACCATTCCCTTGGCGAAAGCAGCCTGAGCTTCGGCAGAAAGTGCGGTCACTTCCGGATCGACGATGGTCAGGCAAACGGAGGTGTTGGAACGGTTTTCCGGCTTCGCGGCCAGATTGGCGATCCATGGCGTCTTGGCCACGAAAGCATCCAGAACGGCAAAATTGCTGTCGGCTCGTCCGACCAGACCATCAAGGCCGCCAATCGACTTCGCCCAGTTAAGCGCGTCGAGATAGTCTTCCACGCAGAGCATGGACGGCGTGTTGATGGTTTCGCCGACGAAGATGCCTTCGATCAGCTTGCCGCCGGAAGTCATGCGGAAAATCTTGGGCAGCGGCCATGCAGGCTTGTAGCTTTCCAGACGTTCCACGGCGCGGGGGCTGAGGATCAGCATGCCATGTGCGCCCTCGCCGCCCAGAACCTTCTGCCAGGAGAAGGTCACGACGTCGAGCTTCGCGAAATCCAGACGCTGCGCGAAAGCCGCAGAGGTGGCATCACAGAAGGTCAGACCCTTGCGATCGGCCGGGATGAAATCGGCGTTCGGTACGCGCGCGCCCGACGTTGTGCCGTTCCAGGTGAAGACGACATCGCGGTCGAAATCGACCTGCGAAAAATCGACAATCTCGCCGTAAGGCGCCACAAAAGTGCGGACATCTTCGAGCTTGAGCTGCTTGGTCACATCCGTAACCCAGCCCGCGCCGAAGCTCTCCCACGCGACCATATCGACGCCACGCGCGCCGAGCATGGACCACAGCGCCATTTCCACAGCGCCGGTATCGGATGCCGGAACGATGCCGATGCGGTAATCGGCAGGCACCTGCAGGATTTCGCGGGTAAGGTCGATGGCGTCCTTCAGCTTGGTCTTGCCGATTTTCGCGCGATGCGAACGGCCAAGAGCGGCATCGACCAGCGCATCAAGCGACCAGCCGGGACGTTTTGCACAGGGACCGGATGAAAAATTAGGGTTAGCCGGGCGAACTACCGGCTTCGCAATCGTCGTCATGTTGTTTCTATCCTCTCAGATAGCACGCGTCTCGGTGGGGAGACGTGGCCCACTGATGGGAATAGCGGAAAGCGCATTTTTCCACAACGGGGCTTTTCAGGAATATTTTGCTCTTAACTGCCGCACGATATCAAAATTCGTAGAACGGTGTTGCCGCAACAAAAAAGGGCCCGGAAGGGCCCTGTTTTCAGCCTGCTTTCAATCGCACTGACTACCAGGTCGTGAAACGGATACCGGCGCGCAGCTGATGCGACTTGATATCCTGATCGCTGATTGTGATGCCATTGCCACTGACGACATCACCGCTGCTGATGACGCCGTAACGATAGCCGAGATCGAGCTTGATGTTCGAGGCAACATCGATGCCGACACCAGCCATCAGCGCCCAGGCGAACCGATAGTCATCGTCGGACTTCAGATCGCCGACGCCAGTATCGAATGTATAGCGCACATTAGCAAAGCCGAGGCCCCCGCCGAGATAGGGCGTGAAGCCTGCGAAATTGCCGAGGTCCACATAGGCGTTGGCCATCATGTCCCAGATACGGGCTTCGGCGGGAAAATCTTCCATATCCTGCTTGGAATAGCTGCCCGTCACATCGGCGCGCAGATAATCAGTGAACTGATAACCGATACCGACCGAAGGCACGAAATTCTTATCCAGATCGAAGCTTTCGGAAATGCTGTTCCCGAACTGATCGCGGGCCGAAAGGCCGGTTTTGGAAGAGATATTGTAACCGAGATCGCCGCGCAAATACCAGCCGGAGCCGACTTCAACCGGCTGCGCTTCGACAATTGGCTCATAGCCGACGGCATCGAGATCGGCCGCCGAGGCAACGGATACAACGCTGAAACCCGCCAGAACAATGGCCGACAGATCGAGAGCACGCCACTTCGCAAACATGATGAGAACCCCGCTCATAAGAATTATCTCAATTATGAACACCTATGGTTAACGCCCGATAAAAATTGGGGGGTCATTCAAGCGAAGCCGCAAAGAAAAAGGCCCGGTTTCCCGGGCCCTCAACAATCAGATATCTCTGTATTCGCTTACTTGTAGACGGGGCCGTCCACAATGGTCGAAACCTGCTGTGGAGCATAAGGCGCATTCGTTCCGCCGAACATGTAGCGCAGGCCGACACGGAAGTCATGAATGTCCATGCCCTTGTCGTAACCGTCGCCAATATACTGGTTGCCTTCAAACATCTTGCCGCCATTGATATGGCGATAGCGATAACCGGCATCGAGCTTGAGGTTCTGCGTCAGATCAACCGAAGCACCGGCCATGAGGGCGTAGGTGAAGCGCCAGTTGGCCGTGCCTTCCATGGAGCCGCCATAGCGCACATCGTCCAGATCGCTCCATCTGACGCGCGTTCCACCGATA
This sequence comes from Brucella sp. NBRC 113783, assembly GCF_040372265.1. Lineage (NCBI taxonomy): Bacteria > Pseudomonadati > Pseudomonadota > Alphaproteobacteria > Hyphomicrobiales > Brucellaceae > Brucella > Brucella sp. NBRC 113783. The sequence goes on from NZ_BAABRX010000008.1 coordinate 46,836, forward strand.
CCGGCGCCGACATAAGGCGTGAAGCCGCTGAAGTTGCCGAGATCGACATAGGCATTAGCCAGGATCGACAGCGCCGAGAAATGGGCGCGTTCATCGGAAGCGCAATTCAGATCGCCGTTGCAGGCTTCACCGAATGTATTGCCCTCGAACTTTGCGCGGGTCATGTAATCGATCGTCAGATCGGTACGGAAGTAATCCGTCAGCTGGTAGCCGACGCCGCCGCCGATCAGGAAAGAGCCTTTCAAGTCGCCATAAAGCGTGTTGCTGCCGAATGTCGACGGACCGCAATCGCAATTGTCGATCGTTGAGTAATCCGCATCCTTGAATTTCGGCTTGGAATAGCCGAGATCGCCGCGCAGATACCAGCCGCCAACGGCAGGCGGCGCTACAACAACTTCCGGAACCACCGGCGGTTCGATCATATCGGCCGCCAAAGCGCCCGTAGCCATCATGGCGACAGATGCAGCCAAGCCGCCGAAAAGAGTTTTCACAAGACCGTTCATCATCTGCCCCATTGAAATATCATGACGCCAGAGCGTCATCCTCGCTTTCTGTAGGGAACATAATTTTGAAAGGTTAATTACAACTTAACCTTGTTTTTTAACGATCCTTTTTAATAAATCTTAGACGTAGCTAAAATAAAAACGGCGCGTAGAGACGCGCCGTTTCAATCATTCGAATTTTTATTATTAAGTTAAGCCGCGTTGCCCACCGACGAGATGACATCGACAATATCGTTGACCACTTTCTCAACCAGAACGCGATCATCGCCCTCGGCCATCACGCGGATCAGTGGTTCGGTCCCCGATGGGCGGATCACGAGGCGGCCCTGCACGCCAAGACGCTCGCGCGCTTCATCGATGGCGTGTTTTACATTCTTATTTTCCAGCGGCTTGCCACCGGCAGTGCGCACATTCTTGAGCAATTGCGGCACGGGTTCAAACTTGCGGCAGATGTCGCTGAGCGGCTTTTCCGCTTCCTGCATGACAGCCAATATCTGCAAGGCGGAGATCAGTCCGTCCCCGGTCGTCGCGAAATCTGACAGGACGATGTGGCCGGACTGTTCGCCACCCACATTGAAGCCATGTTCGCGCATATGCTCGACCACATAGCGGTCGCCCACCTTGGTGCGGGCGAGCGTCAGATTGTGATCGGTCAGGAAACGCTCCAGTCCGAGATTGGACATGATGGTCGCGACAATGCCGCCGCCGGTCAGCCGGTCGCTATTGGCCCATGATTCGGCAATCACCGCCATCAGCTGGTCACCGTCGATTACCGATCCGGTTTCATCGACGAGCAGCACGCGATCCGCGTCGCCATCCAGCGCAATGCCGACATCGGCGCGCAGTTCCTGCACCTTCTTCATCAGGCCGATCGGATGGGTCGAACCGCAATCCTCGTTAATATTGATGCCGTTCGGCTCGTCATTGATAGTGATGACTTCCGCGCCAAGCTCCCAGAGCGCTGCCGGAGCCACCTTATAGCCAGCACCGTTGGCGCAATCGATCACCACACGCAGACCGTTGAGCGCGATGTTGCGCGGCATGGTGCGCTTGGCAAATTCGATATAGCGATAGATGTCGCCGTCGACGCGCTTGGCCTTGCCGATGGCCCCATGGCTTGCCAGCAGTGAGGACAGATCGCCCTCGATCAGCGTTTCGATCTGAAGCTCGATCTCGTCTGACAGCTTGAAGCCATCGGGACCGAACAGCTTGATGCCGTTGTCGTAATAGGGATTGTGCGAAGCCGAAATCATCACGCCGATATCTGCGCGCAGCGAACGGCAGAGCATGGCGACAGCCGGTGTCGGGATCGGCCCCAGCAGGAACACATCCATGCCCGCCGCCGTGAAACCGGCAACCAGTGCGTTTTCCAGCATATAGCCCGAACGGCGCGTATCCTTGCCAATCACCACCCGCGAAACCTGACCCGAACGGCGGAAAATATGGCCCACCGCCATGCCGACCTTCATGGCCACATCAGGCGTCATGGGGAAACTGTTCGCCTGTCCGCGAATGCCGTCAGTTCCGAAGTATTTCCGTGTCATATGTTTAGCCTTGCGTTGAGCCACTTCGCCATCCCGGCGCCGTCGATATATGCCGCTCCTTTCAACCGGAGCGCAATAGTCGCGCAGGCCCGCAACTCTGACGGCGAATTTCTGGGTTAATATCCTAAAATGCCTGTTCTATGCAATTTCGTCTTTGGCAGCGTCCAAAGCGATGCCGGTCGCTAAAGTTGTATCCCTCAAAAGATGATGCACCGAAATCGTTAACCGAGCCTTTGCAGGGCTTGGCAGCTGTCTTGGAGATATAATCAAAAAGAAAGCCGGGCGAAACCCGGCTTTCTTCGTCTGTTTGCCATAAGCAACTTATTGCGGCTGCGGCTCCATGCCGGGTTCATTCCCCGGTTCGCCGCTGCTCTTGCGCTTGCGCGGGCTACCCGCCTTCGGAACACCGGAACCGCGCGACGGCGTATCATTGCCCTGATCGCGCGACGGCTTGTTGCCCGCGATCAGTTCCTTGATCTCGTCGCCCGACAGCGTTTCATATTCCAGAAGACCCTCGGCGAGCGCGATCCAGTCCTTCTTCTTCTTGGTCAGGATGCGGGTCGCTTCGGCATAGGCCTCGTCGATCAGGCGACGCACTTCGGCATCAATGATCTGCGCGGTTTCTTCCGAAATATTCTGCGTGCGCGAGACCGAGTGACCGAGGAAGACTTCTTCCTGATTGTCACCGTAAGCCACACGACCGAGCTTGTCGGAGTAACCCCACTGGGTGACCATGGACCGGGCGAGCTTGGTTGCCTGCTGGATGTCCGACGATGCACCAGACGTGATATTTTCCTTGCCGAATTTCAGCTCTTCTGCCACGCGACCGCCCATCATGATGGCAAGACGCGACACCATCCAGGTATAGGTGGCCGAATAACGGTCGCCTTCCGGAAGCTGCATGACCATGCCCAGCGCACGACCGCGCGGAATGATGGTCGCCTTATGGACAGGATCAGCGGCAGGCACGTTGAGCGCCACGATGGCGTGACCTGCCTCGTGATAGGCCGTGTTGGCCTTTTCTTCCGGCGTCATGGCGGAGCGGCGTTCCGCACCCATCATGATCTTGTCCTTGGCGTCTTCGAATTCCTGCATGGTGACGAGACGCTTGTTGCGGCGCGCTGCCATCAGGGCGGCTTCGTTGACGAGGTTCATCAGATCCGCGCCGGAGAAGCCCGGCGTACCGCGTGCGACGACCTTGAGATCGACATTGGGTGCCAGCGGCACGTTGCGCACGTGCACCTTGAGGATCTGTTCGCGGCCGACGATATCCGGGTTCGGCACCACGACCTGACGGTCGAAACGGCCCGGACGCAGCAATGCCGGGTCAAGAACGTCCGGACGGTTGGTCGCGGCAATCAGAATGATCGATTCGTTGGCTTCGAAACCGTCCATCTCGACCAGCAACTGGTTGAGGGTCTGTTCGCGTTCGTCATTACCGCCGCCGAGACCGGCGCCACGATGACGACCGACAGCGTCGATTTCGTCGATGAAGATGATGCAAGGCGCATTCTTCTTGGCCTGTTCGAACATGTCGCGGACGCGGCTTGCGCCAACACCGACGAACATTTCAACGAAATCCGAACCGGAAATGGTGAAGAACGGCACATTGGCTTCGCCCGCAACCGAGCGCGCCAGAAGGGTCTTACCGGTTCCGGGAGGGCCAACGAGCAGCACGCCGCGCGGAATCTTGCCGCCGAGACGCTGGAACTTCTGCGGATCGCGCAGGAATTCGACGATTTCTTCAAGGTCCTGCTTGGCTTCGTCGACGCCAGCCACATCCTGGAAGGTGACGCGACCATGCGCTTCGGTCAAAAGCTTCGCCTTCGACTTGCCGAAGCCCATCGCACCGCGCGAGCCACCCTGCATCTGGCGCATGAAGAAAATCCACACGCCAAGGATCAGGATCATCGGCAGCCACGACAGGAGAATGCCAATCAGCGAACTGGAGCCGTCGCTTTCGGGACGGGCAGTGATCGCAACATCCTTGCTTTCAAGCCGCGCGACGAGGCCCGTATCGCCAGGCGAATAGGTCTGGAACGTCGAGCCATTGTCGGCAAAGGTGCCGGTAATGCGCTCGCCGGTAATCGTGACCGATTTCACCCGACCATTGGATACGTCGTCAATAAATTGCGAATAGGAAACTTCACGGGAATTCGTGCGCTGACCAGGGCTCTGGAACAGGTTGAACAGCGCGATCAAAAGAAGAGCAATGATCGCCCAGAGGGCGAAGTTGCGATAGTTCGGATTCATATCGGGTCCAATCGATACCACGGCCGTTCCGCAACCGCGGAACGATGTTTCGATCTAACATAGGATCGAAGGAAGGCGTTGCCAAGGCGCGTATCACGCCGCATGGGAGATTCTTCCCACTCTGGTTTATAAAAATTAGGAGTTTAGCGAAGTTTGACGGCCAATCCGCTTTTCGATCGCCTGGGCAAGTGCAAAATCATATCCCGGCAACACATGATCGAACAAAGCGAAATGCCGCTCCATACGAACTTCCGCCGGGAGATTCTGCCCCGGAAGGAACGGAAGAGAGACAATCTTTCCGTCCGCATAGACCGCGGGCAGCACCAGAAGCGCTTCGCGCCATCGCGTATTTGTTTCTGAAGGATTTTCCGGGAGGGACACTGGAGAATCGGTCAGAAAATCGATCAGCGCCTGTCGTCCCGGCGCGGCGAATTCAAAATCGCGGTCGCCTGTATTGAAAAAGCGGAAGCGCCCATCCCAGATGCAACTACCCCCGGCGGGCAACGGCACGGACGGCAAATTGCGCCGCTCGCGGCGAAAGCGATGCGGCTGCCCTTTGGCTCCCCGCTCGATCAACGCGCCAAAAATGGTCAATCTTTCGTGTTTTTGGCTTTCGTGTTCGCCCAACAGGATGCGTTCAATACGCACCCGCTCGGCGTCGCCCGGCAGGAAACGCCGCCCGCCAGCCAGGGAAGCCACGAGGCCGGAAAAGAGCCGCCGCACGGTTTCGGGCAAGGCGGCATAAATGGCCGGGTTGATTTCCATCCGGTCGCAAACATCCACATGCAAACTCGCCGGATCAGCCAAGGCCGCAACGAGAGCGGCGTTGTCGCGCTTGCGCGCCGCGCTGGCCAAAGCCACTTGCGCCAGAACAATCTGCGGATCGGCATCGGCAGCAGCGCCCTGGCGAACACGCGGGCGCTCGTAATCCGTATTGGTATTGCTCGGATCATCGACCCAGCGGAGACCTTTCGCTGTCAGTTCGTCCCGCAATGCCTGCCGCGAAACGGAAAGCAACGGTCGGATCAGTTCGACAGACCCTTCCAGCCACGATTGAGCGGCCATGGCGGCAAGCCCCCTCGCCTCCGCATGGTGGCTGCGCTCCTTGCGCATCAGGAAAGTCTCGATCTGGTCATCCTGCGTATGGCCGGTCACGATCACACTCGCGCCCGCTTCATGCGCCGCCTGCACCAGAAGCCGGTAGCGCGCGCTGCGCGCGGCTGCGGCCAGCCCCTGCGTCGGCTTGGGATCGTCCCATGCCAGAATGCGGTGCGCGATACCGTGTTCACGGCACAGCACCCCGACATTTTCAGCCTCTTCGGCTGATTCGGGACGCAAGCGATGATCAACAGTCACCGCCAGCAATGCCGGGCAGTGAACCAGTGTCGCCAAATAATCCTTAAGCAGGAACAGCATTGCCAGCGAATCGCTGCCACCGGAAACGGCCGCAATAACAGTCTTTGCCTGATCCAGATGAAAAGATTTAAAAATATCAGTCGGGGAAAGCCCCACGAAACAACTCCGCAATCAGCACTTTACGCGTGTGCGTTCTTCGGCAACGCGCTTCAAAATGGCGGGAGCCGCTTTGGGATAACGTTGCGGAATCTGCTCGAAAGTCGCACAGGCAACGTCGTGATTGTCCATTTTCTCAAGCGTCATGCCGAGCTTGAACATGTTTTCCGGCGCACGGCGGGAATCGGGATAGTCGCGCTGCGTGTCGATGAACACGGTCGCGGCTTCCGGATAACGCCCCTGACCGTAAAGCGATTCTCCCAGCCAGAAGCGCGCTTCCGCCGTCTGTGGATCAGCCGGATAGCGCTTCACATGCTGGCGGAAACCCGATTCGGCAGCTTTGTAGTCACCCGACATCAGATACTGATACGACGCCTGATAGAGCGTGTTCGGATTATCGCCCATTGGCAGCGAAGCAACCGCCGTGCCGTCCTGCGCGCCGCCATTCCCAGCGGAACCCTGGCCAGCAGGCAGACCGCCCTGTTCGACGGGGCGTGGTGTAGCACTCAACGAATCGCCGATTACATTGCCACTCGAATCGAACCGGATAGACCCCAATGTCTGCGGCGGCTCGCCGCGCTGGGGGCCGCCCTGCGCCATCGCGCCCGAACCGGTTGTACCAGTAGCAAGAGAATCGGCGCCGACTGCGCCCGATTGTGCGGTCTGCGGTGCATCCAGAGCTGGTGTCCGGTCCGAAATCGAACCGTCCTGACCGGCACTTGCGGAAACCCCGGCATCAGGGTTTCCGGCGGCACCGCTGCTGGCGAGAGCGCTACCATCGCTGGAACCGCCGCCATTGCCCAACCGCTCACCGGTTTCGGCGCGCTTGCCCGTTTCAAGAAACTGGAAGCGCTGCTCATATTCTTCCTGCATTTTCTGCATCTGATCCTGCATTTCGAGGATCTGGAAGTTCATGGCCTCAGCGCGCATGCCCAGCGTATCGGCCATGCTGACCGCATCGCCTCCGCCCTGCGCACAAAGATCGGCGCCCGGGGCCGGTGCGGCTGCAGCCGACTGACCCGCCACACTCGAAGCCGGTGAGGTGATGCCGTTCTTCTTTTCGAGTTCCTCGAACCGGAATTCGTTGTCTTCCTGCGTTTTTTGCAGCTGATTGTCGGTGAAGGCGATCTGCGCGTCCACATCCTCGATCTTGCCTGTCAGGTTACGCACCAGTTCCTGTAACATGCCGGGGCTCTGGTAGCCGCCATTCTGTGCGGATGCACCGCCGCCACGCATGGCGTCATCGAGAATAGCGGTCGAGCCAACGCTGACGCTATTCTGTCCGCCGCCCTTGCCCTTTTCGAGCGCCTGAAAACGGGCTTCGTTATCGCGATGGATTTTCACGATTCTGTCGCGGAGCTGCAGGATCTTGCTGTAGGATTGCGCGTTCTGATGCGCGAGATTGCACACCTGCTGCGAATACTGGTTTGCACCCGGATCGCCAGTCTGCGCCAAAACCGGAGCACTCGCCAAAAGCGGCAGCATGGCGATTGCCAGTGTCACTTTCCTCATTGTTGTCCTCATTCCCTATTGCCCCTGCGAGTTTACAATGAACAGGATGATCGAGTGCCGCGCCTGAATGCTTGCTGAACACGCCATACCGCACGGCCAGTTCCGCTTTTAGAGCAAATCCGCGAAAAGCAAAGATGCTTTCCCTAACACCACAGCTGCAAATTCGTCAGGCCGTGGCGAAACGAGTGATTTTAGAGCACCGGAGCGGAGCGTACTTAAAAGTACGTGAGCACCGGAGCACAGAAAATTGCTCGTTGCAGACCGGCATCACGAAGAATACAGCTGTAGTGCTAATCGCGGTTCACTATGACAGGAGTAACTTCGGCCAAAGTTTGTCGAAATGCCTGATCAATTGGCATGAAAACAAAAAAAGCGGCCCGAAGGCCGCTTTTCCTGCAACGCTGTTGTGCGTTTGCAAATTTTAGCTGCCGGCACCGTTGAGAACGGTGACTGCGCGGCGGTTCTGCGACCAGCACGAGTCGGCATCGCAAACTGCGACCGGACGTTCGTTACCATAAGAGATGGTGCGCATACGGTTGGTCGGCACGCCACGCGAAGCGAGGAAGTCGCGGGTGGCGGCAGCGCGACGCTGGCCGAGAGCGAGGTTGTATTCGCGCGTGCCGCGTTCGTCAGCATGACCTTCGACGGTGATCGAATATTGCGGGTAACGCTGCAGCCACTGGGCCTGCTTCGAAAGCGTCTGCTGTGCGTCTCCGCGGATCAGCGACGAGTCGAGATCGAAGAAGATGCGGTCGCCGACATTGACCGTGAAGTCCTGCGCCGAGCCGGGCGTTGCCGCGCCTGCACCGCCGAGGCCGAGATCACCGGCATTGTTCGGGAGATTCTTCTTGGATGCGCAACCGGCGACGGCGAGCGACATGAATAGGGCAATAGCGATCGGGCTACGTGCAATCGACTGGATGCGGCGCATGGGCCGAGGCTCCTTAAGATTTGATGTTCCTGCGTAACCAACCAATAATCATATCGAGGTTAATGCAGGCTCAAGAAGTATGGTTAATATTGTCTTGAGACCAAATGCAACCGGCGTTTCCGACTGCAATTCTGCTTTTAGGCCTTGATGGCAAAATGCGGCAGAAACAGGGCTTTTGGGGCGGATTATGGCAATCGCCTTAAATGTAGGCCAAAAACATCGCATATCGCGCGATAAGGACCAATGAAAAAGGCGCGGAACCAAAATCCCGCGCCTTAATCTTTTTATGATTCTCCGACCGTCAGCCTATTCGAGCAGCGGCGACCAGGCCGGATCGGACGCGAAATTCGGCGTCTGGATCTGACGTTCGTTACGACCTGTCAGATCGATGGTGAACAGTTTTGGACCGCCCGCGCCTGCCGCCTTGCGGAAGAACATCAGCACGCGACCGTTCGGTGCCCAGGTCGGACCTTCATTGTGGAAGCCCGATGTCAGAAGGCGTTCGCCCGAACCGTCGGTCTTCATCACGCCAATCGAGAACTGACCCTGCGACTGCTTGGTGAAGGCGATGAGATCGCCACGCGGCGACCAGACCGGTGTGGAATAACTGCCGTCGCCCATCGACAGGCGGCGCGGATTGGAGCCATCGGCACCGGCGATATAGAGCTGCGGGCGACCGCCGCGGTCGGATGCGAACACAACCTGAGAACCATCCGGCGAATAGGAAGCGCTGGTATCGATCGCCTGGCTGTTGGTCAGACGGGTCGTGGTGCGCGAGCGCAGATCCATTGCATAGACATTGGCGCTGCCGTCGTCCTGAAGCAGGCTCATGACGACCTTCTGGCCATCCGGCGAGAAGCGCGGCGCGATGGTCATGCCGGGGAAATTGCCGACCAGTTCACGCTGGCCCGTTTCGAGCTGCAGCAGGTAAACCTTTGGCTGACCGCCAGCGAACGACATATAGGTGACTTCCTGACGGTTCGGCGAGAAGCGCGGGGTCAGCGCCATGTCGCGACCATCGGATAGATAACGGATATTCGCGCCGTCCTGATCCATGATGGCGAGGCGCTTGATGCGCTTCTGGGCCGGGCCGGATTCATCGACGAAAACGATGCGCGTATCGAAATAGCCCTTTTCACCCGTCAGGCGCTCATAGATGGCGTCGGCGATGATATGGGCGACACGACGCCAGTTATCCGGCGAGGTGAAGAACTGCTGGCCGATCATCTGCTGACCGCCAAACGTATCCCAGAGACGGAATTCCGCCTTCAGCCTGCCATCCGGCTGCTTGGTGATGCGACCGGTGACCAGTGCCTGCGCATTGATGACCTTCCAGTCCTCGAAGCGCGGCGCGGCATCGGGATTGGAAATCTTTTCAATGAAGGCACCCTTGTCGATGGGCGCAAATAGGCCGGACCGCTCAAGATCGGCAGCGATGACCGACGTGATGTTCGGACCAAGCTGGTCCGCGGACAGGAAATCCGTGATGGCGATCGGCAGAGGCTCGATCACACCCTTGTTGATGTTGATTTCCACCACGGCGCGCGCAGGCATGGTGCAGACAAGACTTGCGGCAATCATGCAGGCGAAAGCCGAGAGGACTGTCCGGATCTTTGTTTTCATGATGCCGGTTTTCATATCTTCTGGGACCTCTTTTGTCCTTTGCCCCTATTGGGCTTCATTTAGTCTGGCGACCGGGAAATCCCGATCAGAACATTTCGCTCGGGTCGAAGTTGACGATCACTTCCGACCATGAATCATATTTGTCGACGGGCAGATTATACGGGGCGCAGCGTGCAACCGCGCGCTTGGCGCTTTCCGCCGCCGCGCGACCAACGCCGTCGCCGCCACCGCCCGATGTCACTTCCGGGACGCCCTGAATGGAGCCGTCCTGATTCAGCTTCATCTTCACGGTCACAACCAGTCCCGGCGCATCGGCCACACCAGCTGGCACGTTCCAGCACTTGGAAATCGCACCGCGCAGCGCATCCATTTCACTCTGGCTCAGCTTCGAGCCGCCGGTATTCTTCTTGCCGCCGAGCGAAGCCTGATCGGTCGAACGTTTCGCGCCACCACCGGAAGCCTTCTGCTTGTTGAGAAGGGCTGCAACCTCATCGGCAATCGCATCCTTCTTCGACTGCGAGGTCTGCGATGCGGACTGCGTCGGCTTCTTTTCTTCCGTCGGCTTGCGATCCGGCGTCTTGGCGGTCTGCGCCTGGGGCGGCTTCGGCTTGGACTGCGGCGCGGGAACATTGTCCGGCAGCTTCGGCGTGTTCGCATCCGGCGTTTCGGCCTGCTTTTCGATGGCTTCCGCCACCGGGTCAGGCTTTACTTCCTGCTTCGGTTCAGGCTTGGCCTGCATTTCTGTTGCGGGAACCGGCGTCGGCTTTTCTTCCGGCTTTGGTTCGGGTTTTGGCTCCGGCTTCGGTTCCGGCTTTTTCACCGGTTCCGGCTGGGCTTTGGGCTCTTCCGCCGCCTCGATAGGCTTTGCCTTGGTATCGGGCTTCGGCGGGGTCGTGGTGTCTACGTCCTGATCGCCGACATTCTGGGCATCGGGAACGGTCTGCGGCTTGGTGGTCGGGATCGGCGCAGACTTCTCCTTCATGGGTGCCGTCTTTTCGCCCTGCTGAATTTGCGTGATGGATTCAATCGGCACGATGTCGACCGGGAACGATTCCGAATCCTGCACGTCGAAAGCCTTCGGCGAGGAAAAGGAAAAGAGCCCCAGCGCAATGACGATGGTATGGAGCGCTACAGAAGATGTCAGGCCAGCCTTCATGATGGCGTCAGCTATCCTGCTCCTGGAGAGTCACAAGGCCGATATTCTTGAAACCGGCGGCGGAAATGCGGGCCATGACCTTCATGACGGTGCCGTAATCGGCAGCCTTGTCACCGCGCACGAAAATGCGCTCGTCATACCCCGTCTTGGAAATGGCCTGAAGCTTCGGCACAACCTCTTCGATCGGAATTTCGGTTTCCTGCAAGTAGATCTTGCCCTCATTGCTGACCGAAACGGTAATCGGTTGCGTATCGGCGTTCATCGCCTTGGCCTGCGTATCCGGCAGGTCAATCGGCACGCCAACCGTCAAAAGCGGCGCAGAGACCATGAAGATGATGAGCAGCACCAGCATTACGTCGACGAACGGCGTAACGTTGATTTCACTCATCAATGCTTGTCTGCGACCGCGCCTGCGGCGTCCGCCCGACTGCATTCCATTTCCGACCGACATGCCCATTGCAAAATTCCCGAAAGCTCGATTTGCCGTATTCGCTGGAAGGCGCTTAGCTGCGCGGCGTCAGCTTCTCATCAATTTGGCGCGACAGTATGGCGGAGAACTCATCCGCAAAACCCTCAAGTCGTCCGCCGATCTTGCCCGCATCGGACGAGAGCTTGTTGTAGGCGATAACGGCCGGGATAGCGGCAAGAAGACCGATGGCCGTCGCGAGAAGGGCTTCGGCGATACCCGGCGCCACAACCGCAAGGCTGGTATTCTTGGAGGCCGCGATGGCCTGGAACGAGGTCATGATGCCGACAACCGTACCGAACAGACCGATAAACGGCGCCGCGGAACCGATGGTGGCAAGGAAGCCGAGGCGCGATTCCATCTTTTCGCTTTCACGCGCCAGCGCGACATCCATCGCCTTGTCGATACGCATCTGAAGGCCGATGGGGGAACGCGCGCCCTTTTCGAAGGATTTCTTCCATTCGCGCATGGCGGCCATGAAGATCGACGCCATGCCGGTGGTGCGGCGTTCGCCGAGATTGCGATAGAGTTCTTCCAGAGACTGGCCCGACCAGAAAGCCTGTTCGAAGCGGTCGATGGCGCGGCGTGCGCGGCTATATGCGATCACCTTGTCCACGACGATAGCCCAGGTCCAGACCGAAGCGCCAAGCAAGCCCAGCATGACCAGCTTGACCACCCAGTTTGCCTGCATGAACAGGCCCCAGAGGGTAACATCGGCGGCGGGGGCCGCTAACGCAACATTTTCCATCGATCCACCGTTTCGAGGTTCTTGCCGGTCCGACACCCGGACCGCAGACCCCAACCTTCTCTGTCTTTAGGCATTTCCATCCGCAGAGCTGTTTCGTACTTCTGCTGGAAATATCCTGTTTTTGAATCCAAACGCCCGGCACGGGACCGGGCGGCATCGCAAATCGTCACGGATCGCCCTTTGATGCGGGTGATCCAAATCTGCGCAGCTTTACGTCTTGTTCGATGCAGTTGGATCAGGAAAAACGCTCGGCACTTTTCCCGAAACTGCTTCAAGCGCTGTTCGCACATCCAGGCAGGACATGCAGACATTCGCATCGCAACCGCCCCAAAGCACACATGCCGGATTTACAACTTTAAATCCCTACGGCGCTTGTTACGGTTAATTTTGGTGAAAGGAAGGCGCTGCGCTTGCCGCCTGCCCTTCAACCGATTCCGTCAGGATGATTAATCGGAGATTATGGTTAAAGATGCGTTAGCATTTGCACCAATAACGGCCCAGGATGCCAAATTCGGTCATCAAATGAGCCAGCGCTTTAAAAATAAACGCGATAGGCGCACCCTCAATTCTTGGGAGGGCGGCAGAAAATCAGCGTCCCTTGGTAAACGCTTCGCGCCACTCGTCCGGTATCCGGCGCGGGTGGCCTTCCTTGGTGATCATCACCGCTTCCACTTTCGCTTCCGAAAGCAGGCGCCCTTCGCAGGTGATTGTCTGCGCCATGATGACCCGCGCGCCGCGTATTTCGCTGACACGCGTTTCAATCAGGATCAGATCGTCCATCCGGGCCGGAGACTTGTAATCGATCTCCATGCGCCGCACGACCCAGACCATTTCTTCACCAAGCGCACCTTCGGCAAGCTCGATATGGTGCACGTCCTGCAAGCGCAAGAAGTCGGTGCGTCCGCGCTCGTAAAATTCCAGATAGCGCCCGTGATAGACAAAACCTGAAAAATCCGTGTCGGCATAATAGATGCGCGCATAAAGGTGATGCGCCCCGTCTTTCAGCGCACCCGATACGCCTTCAAGCGCCGCATGGTCGTTTCGATCAGTCCCGGTTGTCTTAGTCATTGTCTTCCATGAAGAGGCCGAATTGCGCCTGCTGGATGATTTCGGCGGGCGCAGGCAATCCCAGATGCTGCCACGCAATCGCCGTCAGAACGCGACCGCGCGGCGTACGCTGCAGAAAGCCCTGCTGGATGAGATAGGGTTCAATAATGTCTTCAATCGCATCGCGCGGTTCGGAAAGCCCCGCCGCGATGGTTTCGATCCCGACTGGACCACCGCCGAAATTGCGCGCGATGATATTGAGGTAACGCCGGTCGAGCTGGTCGAGGCCGCGATTATCCACTTCAAGCCGCGACAGCGCTTCATCGGCAATCTTGCGGTCGATGACGTCGCTACCGGCGACCAGCGCGAAATCGCGCACACGGCGCAGCAGGCGTCCGGCGATGCGCGGCGTGCCTCGCGAGCGGCGCGCGACTTCCAGCGCACCATCCGGCGAAATGCCCATCTGCATGATGCGCGCGCCACGGCGCACGATATATTCGAGTTCCTCGACGGTATAGAAATTGAGCCGCACCGGAATGCCGAAGCGGTCACGCAACGGCGTGGTCAGGAGACCAAGACGCGTCGTCGCCGCAACCAGCGTGAATTTGGCAAGATCGATCTTTACCGAGCGCGCTGCCGGGCCTTCACCAATGATGAGATCGAGCTGGAAATCTTCCATCGCCGGATAGAGAATTTCTTCCACAGCGGGGCTCAGACGATGAATTTCATCGATGAAGAGCACGTCGCGCTCTTCGAGATTGGTCAGCAGAGCCGCCAAGTCGCCAGCCTTGGCGATGACCGGGCCGGAGGTGGAGCGGAAATTGACGCCCAGCTCCTTGGCCATGATCTGCGCCAGCGTCGTCTTGCCGAGACCGGGAGGTCCGACGAACAGCACATGATCCAGCGCTTCGCCGCGCACCTTGGCCGCTTCGATGAAGACCTTGAGATTGGCGCGCGCCGTTGCCTGCCCCACGAAATCGTCAAGCGTCTGCGGGCGCAGCGTATTGTCTTCGTCCACGCGTTTGTCGGCATCGATGAGAGGGTTGCGGTCGCTCATGCCTTCCTCCTCGCACGAACATATCGCCGACACAAGCTAATCACCGCGACAATTCCTTCAAACCAAGCCGGATGAGCTTTGCCGAATCGGCATCCTCGCCCGCTTCTTTCAGCGCAGCCGCGACGGCATTCGCCGCCTGATCGCGCGAATAACCGAGATTGGAAAGCGCCGACACGGCATCCGCGACGGGGGCCGGGGCCGCACCGGCTCCAAGCTCCTGCTTGAGCCCGATGGTGCCGCTCGCCTCACCAGCGAAAGCCGGGGCCTTGTTCTTCAATTCGGTGACGATGCGCTCCGCCACTTTCTTGCCGACGCCCGGCGCACGCGACACCATGGCGATGTCTCGCAGCGCAATCGCATTGGCGAGTTCCGACGGCGACAATGTGCCAAGCACGGCCAGAGCCACCTTGGCGCCGACGCCCTGCACATTTTGCAGCAGGCGGAACCACTCACGCTCAAGCTGATTGGCGAAACCGTAAAGGCGGATCATGTCCTCGCGGACATAGGTTTCGATGAACAAAATGGCCGCCTCGCCCGCTCCGCCGAGATTGCCCAGCGTGCGCGCCGAACAAAACGCCACATAGCCGACGCCATGCACGTCGATGACGGCATGATCCTCGGCAATTTCATCGATCACGCCCTTAAGCTTGCCGATCATTCCGGTTCTACCCCGCTAACAACGCCTGCATCCGGCGGGCGCTTACAATGCTCTGACGATGATGGGCATGGCAAATCGCAATAGCCAACGCATCGGCGGCATCGCTCGTATCGAACGACGCACGCGGCATCAGCACTTTGACCATCATGTGAATCTGTTGCTTTTCGCCGTGACCGACGCCGATCACCGCTTTTTTGACCGCATTCGGCGCATATTCCGCCACCGGTAGACCTGCCTGGGCCGGTGCCAGCAGCGCGATGCCGCGCGCCTGGCCAAGCTTGAGCGTTGCGGTCGCATCCTTGTTGACGAAAGTATGTTCGACCGCAGCTTCATGCGGCATGAATTCATGCAAGACTTTGGAAAGCCCCTCATGCAACTGGCAAAGACGCGAGGCGAGATCCATCTCGGCATTCGACGTCACCGTGCCCGAGCCGATGAAGTGCAGCGAATTGCCAAGCGATTCGACAATGCCCCACCCCGTGCGGCGCAGGCCCGGATCGATGCCAATAATGCGAATCGTTTCTTTCATAAGCGAACCCTATCCTCAGACGGATTCACTTGACAGCAGAAAAGTGAACAAAAGAGAAACATGCGCCGAGAGCACGGTCGGGGCAGCGCAGATTTCGGTTATGACGACCCGAAAATGGTGGGCTTTGAGAACCGGAGCGCAGCGTACATAAGGTACGTGAGCACCGGAAGCGGAAAACAACGCCATTAGCAGGCCGTCAAAGCCGAAATACCAGCTGTCCCTTAAGACGCGCCGAAAGCCGTCTTCAGCAACACAATCTGTTCGGAAACCGGGTTGTCGTGCGGATTGGCCTGCAAGGAAACCACATCGCCATAGACTTCGCGGTCCATGCGGCGCACGCGCGCCTGCAAACGCATCGAGCGTTCCACGAGTTCGCCAAAGGCAGCAGGCAACTCGTTCCAGCCCGGCGCGCCTTCTCCCGCCGATGGCGTGTCGAGACGCACCTTGGCCTTTTCGGCAGACACCTGCTGGCGGTTCATTTCACCGTTGCGGGCGGCGCGCTGGAGCAGCAGCCAGGAAGCGATCTGCATGAGACGGGTGGTGAGGCGCATTGATTCGGCGGCATAAAGGGTTGCGGCAATCCGTGACAGGTTGCGCGCTTCTTCACGGCCTTCACCGTCGAGATAGCTTGCCGCTTCCTCGACCATATCCATGCCCTGGCTGTAGATCGGCTTGAACGAATCCGAGAAGACCATGCGCTCCGCGAGGCTGATCATATTGCTCGGCATCTGTCTCTGTTCGCTAATCACTGCTCTGCCACCTTGCGTGACCGCCTGCATCGGCGGCCCATTCCGTTGCCCGCATCCATCCGAACAATGGACGCGACTGAAAATTGCTGAACCGTCTTTCGATCACGCAGGACGTTCGGACGGAACTGTCATGACAAACAAGTCCACGATAAACTGCACCTTCATGCACGGTCGCGCAAGATTATGTTTAACGTTCGGTTAACATTTTCAAGGGGTAGTTAACTATCCCTGCAAGCAGAACGGGTCGAACCGGTTTCCGGTTCCCCTCATGCGTTTAAACGCTGGCGGCTAGAGCCTTGCAGGCACAAAAAAAGAGCCGCAATGGCGGCTCTCAGGAGTTTAACAGGGAGGCGTCAAACAGAGTGGCAAAACCACTCGGTAAGAATCCAGCCGAACTGGATGTAAATGATTAAACCCTCTTAAGATTAATGAATGGTTAATTTTGAGTTGGACCTGTGGAAAATGCCAGCGGGACGGCCGCGCAGAAAGAAAAAGCCGCCCGAAGGCGGCTTTTTATCAATAGCGCTGCAGCGCTGGCTGCGGCTTCGGTCCTGACTGCATCTTCACCGGCTCGGCGGCAGGCACAACAGGCTTGCCAGATTTGGCAGCCGCACCGTTCTTGCCCCAGCCAATTGTCGGCAGCCACTCCAGATAATAGGCCAGCGCGAACTGCATCACGATACCGGTTGCGATCAGCAGCGTGTCGTAAGGCAGACCACCCGGGTTCACGAGCTTCATCACCTGCGCCACCATGGCAAGCAGCGTGCCTGCGATGAACACCGGCAGCGAATGCTTGCCGAGGATGGCGAGCGGATTATCCGGCGCGGTGCGGGCAATATTGTTCAGCGTCGGCACAACGGCAATGAGATAAGCCATCGCCAGAATGTGCAGCAGACGGGGGCCCGACAGGAAAGTCTTGTCGAAACCGGTGATGACCATCGGCAGGCCCATCGAGGCATCGATCCCCCAAAGCGGAATGCGGACCCAGGCCAGCGCCAGCACCAGATAGCCAACGGCAAGGGCGATCAGCGCCGGATGGTTGGGCAACTGGCCGCCGCGGCGCACATGCATCACGCCTGCAATGCCGATGGCAAACAGGAACTGCCAGGAAAGCGGATTCAAGAACCAGACGCCTTCCGTCGGATAATTGATCGGCGCGACGTTATAAAGTCCCGACAGGAACCACACTACGCCCGAGACACCCAGCATCAGGGGCAGGCTGATGCGCGCCAGCAGTAGCAGGATCGGCGTCAGGACCAGCATGACGGCATACATCGACAGGATGTTGTTGTAGCCCAGCTGATGGCCCAGCGTTACGAGACCGAACAGCGATTCCACCGGGTGCTTGAGCAACGGCTCGATATTGATTTCCTTGAGCAGCTCGGCGCGCTTCAGGAAAATCGCAGCGGAAGCAAAGATGGCGATCGTAGCCATGGTCGTCATGATGTGGGCCGTATAAAGCACACCCGCACGACGCCACATCTTCAATGTCAGCAGAAGGCGGCTACCGGGGCCGAACTTGCCGCCATAGGCCAGCGCCACGGCCATGCCGGAAATCAGCACAAAGGCTTCCGCAGAATCGGAGAAGCCGAGATTCTTGTGCGTGAAATGCTCGTAGATGGTGCCCGGCACGTGGTTGATGAAAATGGTCAGCAGGGCAAGTGCACGAAACACGTCAATGCGCGTGTCGCGCACCTTCGCGGTCGGCGCGGGCATCGCTTCTCTAGCGGTCGCAATCGTCATTTACCAGCCTGTCTGTCTCTGCTGGAAAGCACCGGCGCTTGGGACCGCGACGCTCTCCAATATCTCAAGTTGCAGCTCTCCGAATGGGAGATCGGATGAAAGCCACATGCTTCATCGGGGCGTTTATTGCCCGACGTTTGATGGGCCTTATATACCCATTAATCCCGGCAGAACGGGGTTGGTTCCGATCAACTTTCGTTCCAGTGGATAACATAATGCTAAGCGGCTATCGGATTTCTCCGGCAGGGCTGCCACGACGCGCGCGCAGCGCTTGCTCTTGGCCCGTTGGATCGCATACACGCATCAGGACAATTAGCCAGGCGCCTATTTGCGCCAAAACAAATAGATAGAGCGCTGCATCCGTTTCGGATAAACAGAACTTCACTCTTGCCCGAATTCCATCATGTTTTTCTCGTTAGGCTTCGCCCCATGAACAAGTCCGCTCCCAAGACAGAACCCGAACGCTGCCGCATCGTGCTGGTCGCCCCGCCGACTGCCGATAGCGCGGTTTTGGCCAGACTTTTGACGGAAGCGCTTTCCGGCGGCGATGTCGCAAGTGTGATTCTCGACACCGGCGATCTGGATGAAGCAACCTTTCAGGCCGTCGCCGCAAAGGCAGTGCCGATCATCCAGGAAAAGGGTGCAGCCGCCCTCATCTTGAACGATACGCGCATTGCTGGCCGTGTCGGCGCCGATGGCGTGCATATTGAAGGCAAAGCGGCTGAGCTTGCAGACGCCATCGAAAAGCACACGCCGAAAATGATCGTGGGCACCGGCAATCTGCGCGACCGTCATGGCGCGATGGAAATCGGCGAATTGCAGCCGGACTATATTTTCTTCGGCAAGATCGGCGCGGACAACAAGCCGGACGCACATCCGCGTAATCTTGCGCTAGCCGAATGGTGGGCGCAAATGGTCGAAATCCCCTCCATTGCGCAGGCTGGCAACACGCTTGAAAGCATCATCCCGGCAGCCGAGACTGGCGCGGATTTCGTGGCGCTCGGTCGCGCCGTGTTCGAGGCGGAAGATCCGGCGAAAGCGGTTGCGGAAGCAAACCGCCTTCTCGATGAACACGCGCCGCGTTTTGAAAACTAAGCCAACGCATTCCATTCCCAAGGTCTTGTTGATGCCCACGAAGAGCAAACTTCTTCTCGCTGCCGCTTTGACATTCGCGCTGCCTGCCCTGCCGGCTGCCGCTGCAGGCGAGCCTGCGAAAAGCCAGAGCGATAGTGCCAAGGGTACTCACAAGGACAAGAAAAGCGACAAGCCCGCGAAGCAGCCGGTGATGCTGCCACAGCCCGCGACGACGGACCCGATGCCCGCCATCGATCTGAGCCGCTTCGGCGACAAGCCTGCCGACGAGGCCTTCGGCGCTTTTCAGCGCGGGCTTTATCTGACCGCCTTCAATCTGGCGAAACCGCAGGCCGAAAAAGGCGATCCGGCTTCGCAGACGCTGATTGCCGAAATGTATGCGCGCGGCATGGGCATCCCTGCCGACCAGAAGCTCGCAGCCGAATGGTATGGCAAAGCCGCCGAAAAGGGCATCACCGAGGCGCAGTTCCGCTATGCGGCGCTGCTGCTACAGGGCACTTACGTCAAGAAGGATCAGGCCAAGGCCGAAGCCCTGATGCAGAAGGCAGCCGAAGGCGGCAATGCCATGGCCCAGTTCAACTGGGGCCAGATGCTGATGGTGAAACATCCAGGCAAACCCGGCCTCGATCTTGCTTTCCCATGGTTCGAGAAAGCGGCGGAGGCAAAGCTTGCCGACGGCGAATATGCGATGAGCCAGATCTATGCCAATGGCACCGAAAAGATCGCCCGTGACGACAACAAGGCCCGCACATATCTGATCCGCGCGGCGCGCAAAGGTTATGACACGGCCCAGTTCGATCTTGGGCGCTGGCTGGTGGAGGGCCGTGGCGGCGACAAGGACTATGAACAGGGCTTCCGCTGGATTCAGATTGCCGCCGGGCGCGGCATGGTGATGGCGCAAGTCTGGCTTGCCCGGCTTTATCGCGACGGGATCGGCACCGATGGCGATTCCGTGAAGGCAGCGGCATGGTATATCATTGCGCAGCGCGCCGGTTTTCGTTCTCCCGACCTCAACGATCTGATGGACGGATTGGCCGATGATCAGATCAAACAGGCTATCGAGACGGCTAACGATCTCAGAGTTCGCTAGCAATTCTGACGATTCTACGTCTCCAAAAGATTCTCTTTTCGTGCTCAGGCTTGCACAAAGCGCCGTTTTGTGGTCTTGGAGACGCGATTATCGCGGTTCGAGTATAGACGCCTGCGCAATCTCTCGACAAAGCGGGCGATTGCCCGTTCGCTGTCATGTGACGAACCGCAATTGGTTTCAATTCATTCCGGATCAAGCTCATGAAGATCAATGGTAACGAAATCCGTCCCGGCAACGTCATCGAACATGACGGCGGGCTCTGGGTTGCCGTCAAGACCAACGCCGTCAAGCCCGGCAAGGGCGGCGCCTACAATCAGGTCGAACTGAAGAACCTCATCACCGGCACCAAGCTCAACGAGCGTTTCCGTGCCGCTGAAACCGTCGAGCGCGTGCGCCTCGAGCAAAAGGACTTTTCGTTCCTCTATGAACAGGGCGAAGCGCTGATTTTCATGGATACGGAATCCTACGAAC
Organism: Brucella sp. NBRC 113783; assembly: GCF_040372265.1. Lineage (NCBI taxonomy): Bacteria > Pseudomonadati > Pseudomonadota > Alphaproteobacteria > Hyphomicrobiales > Brucellaceae > Brucella > Brucella sp. NBRC 113783. The sequence continues at coordinate 67,520 of NZ_BAABRX010000008.1, forward strand.
AGCTCGAACTCCAGAAGGATTTCGTGGGCGACCGCGCTGCCTTCCTTCAGGACGGCATGATGGTCACCGTCGAACTCTACGAAGAAAAGCCGATCGGCATTCGTCTGCCGGATCAGGTCACGCTGGCAATCACCGAAGCCGATCCAGTCGTCAAGGGCCAGACCGCAGCCTCGTCCTACAAGCCCGCCGTGCTTGAAAACGGCATCCGTATCCTCGTTCCGCCCTTCATCGCTTCCGGTGAGCGCGTGATCGTCGACACCAATGAACTGACCTACGTCAGCCGCGCTTAATCCAGCGCCCGTCTTTTGCGATGCCCCAACGGGCATCGCAGCTTGTCGCGATTGTACCGCGACTGTTCTTTCTCAGATTGCTCAATTCCTCGAAAGCCTGTGTGCGTGCACGCGCCTCGGATTTTCAAGGATCTGTTTAACTGCACGATCCACGCCCATATCCACGCCTTTTCGATGGCCGTGGGATCTTGCCAAAAAGGATAAAGAAATGGCCCGCTCAGCCCTTCTTAACGTTATGGTACAGGCCGCTATGAAAGCTGGCCGTAACCTTGCCCGCGACTTCGGCGAAGTCCAGAATCTTCAGGTATCCCTCAAGGGCCCCGGCGACTATGTCAGCCAGGCGGACCGCAAGGCGGAACAGATCATCTATACGGAATTGAGCCGCGCCCGCCCGGATTTCGGCTTCCTGATGGAAGAATCCGGCGAGGTGGAAGCCAAGGACGGACAGCATCGCTGGTTGATCGATCCGCTCGACGGCACAACGAATTTCCTGCACGGTATCCCGGTTTTCGCAGTCTCCATCGCTCTTGAGCGTCAGGGACAGATCGTAGCTGGCGTCATCTATAATCCGGCCATGGACGAGCTTTACACTGCCGAACGCGGTGGTGGCGCTTTCCTCAATGATCGTCGTCTGCGCGTTGCAGCCCGCACCAAGCTGGTCGATACGGTGATCGGCACCGGCATCCCGCATCTTGGTCGCGGCCATCATGGCCATTATCTGGTCGAACTGCGCAATGTTATGGCCGAAACAGCCGGTGTCCGCCGCCTGGGCGCTGCCGCACTCGACCTTGCTTATGTCGCCGCCGGTCGCCTCGATGGTTTCTGGGAAGAAGGCGTCAATCCATGGGATATCGGCGCAGGCATGCTGATGATCCGGGAAGCTGGCGGTTTCGTCTCCGATAAGGACGGCGGACAGAACATGTTCGAAAAGAAGAACATTGTTGCTGGGAACGAAGCCGTTCAAGCAGCACTTCTCAAGACGATCAAGAAGCCGATCTGATCCAGACCAAACTCCATCTGATGAAACCTTATTCAGCGCGCCACCGGCGCGCTGAAGTTTTTTACAGCTCATTTTTTCCTGCTCAGGCGATTCCGCTTCCCCAATTTATGAAGTAGGCTCTCCCTCAAACAGCCGACGATGGAGCGGAACGCATGAGTGACTTTAGGGAACCGAGAACACGTCTGGATGAGGGACGCGATTATGACCCCTATCGCCTGAGCAGCCCGCGTATCGTTATATTATCCATGGTGATCTTCCTCATCATCGTTGCCTTTCTGGCAGCGGTGCTGATGCGGCAGATCCATACTTTCTTCGTTACCAATCCCGGCCTAAACGGCCTCATTCTCGGCGTCCTGCTGGTCGGCATATTGCTGGCTTTCGGGCAGGTTCTGCGCCTTTTTCCCGAAATTCGTTGGGTCAATTCCTTCCGCGATGGCGACCGCGACGGCACCACCCGCCCGCCGGTCCTGCTTGCGCCGATGCGCGCGCTGATCGGACGTCGGCAATCGATGGCGCTGACGACCACGTCAATGCGCTCGATCCTCGATTCCATCGCGACACGCCTTGATGAAAGCCGCGACATCTCGCGTTATCTCATCGGGCTTCTGGTTTTCCTCGGCCTGCTCGGCACGTTCTGGGGCTTGCTAGAAACGGTTGGCTCCATCGGGCGCACCATCCAGACGCTGGACCCAAGCTCTGGCAGTACCGGCGATGTGCTAGATGCGCTGAAGGCCGGTTTGCAGGCGCCGCTGTCCGGCATGGGCACCGCTTTCTCGTCGTCGCTGTTCGGTCTGTCGGGTTCGCTCATTCTGGGCTTCCTCGACCTGCAGGCGGGCCGCGCCCAGAACCGTTTCTATACCGAGCTCGAAAACTGGCTTTCCTCCGTGACCGATCTTGGTTCCGACCTCAACGCCGAAAATGGTCAGGCAGGCGAACTGCATGCATTGGCCGAGCGGCTGAAGACGCAGGGCGGCGATTCCACCCAGCGCACGACGGCTGCGCTCGCCAATCTGGCCGAGGGTATTCAGGGTCTAGTGAAAAGCATGCGTAGCGAACAGCAGATCATGCGTGACTGGGTGGAAAAGCAGGCTGACGAGCAAAAGGCTATCCGCCAGACGCTCGACCGGCTGTCCAAGGCCATTGGCGCGACGTCGCACGAACGCAAGTCTGATCGCAACGATACACATCAAAGCGATAAGGCGGAGTAAGGCTCATGGCTCTTGCCCGCAACCGCCGCCAGCAAAGACATGTCGATTACTGGCCGGGCTTCGTCGATGCGCTGACGACGCTGCTTCTCGCCATCATGTTTCTGCTCACAGTCTTCGTGCTGGCGCAGTTTCTGCTCAGCCGCGAGGTCAATAATAAGGACAGTGTGCTGGCCCGCCTCAACAGCCAGATTCAGGAACTGACCCAGCTACTATCGCTGGAGAAGAGCAATTCGCAGGACATGCAGGACACCATCGCCAATCTGCAAGCCTCGCTCTCCTCTGCCGAAAGCGAGCGTTCGCGCCTGCAAACGCTGCTGAACGAGGGCAGCGGCGCGGGTGCTGCTGCAGAAAAGCGCGCCGGTGAACTGTCGGAAAGCCTTGACGCCGAAAAACAGGTCAGCGCCCGCGCGCTCAGTCAGGTGGAATTGCTGAACCAGCAGATTTCCGCCTTGCGCCGCCAGATTGCGGCACTGGAAGACGCGCTCAACGCATCAGAAAGCCGCGACCGCGAATCGAACGCCAAGATTGCCGACCTTGGCAAGCGCCTCAATGTGGCGCTGGCCCAGCGCGTGCAGGAACTGAACCGCTATCGCTCCGACTTCTTCGGGCGCTTGCGTGAAATTCTCTCCGACAAGGACAATATCCGCATTGTCGGCGACCGTTTCGTCTTCCAGTCGGAAGTGCTGTTCCCGACGGGATCGTCGGACATCAACCCGGCTGGCGAAGTGGAGATGAAGAAGCTCGCCGACGCGGTAATCGAGCTGAACAAGGAAATCCCGGACGATATCAATTGGGTGCTGCGCGTGGATGGCCACACCGACAATGTGCCGCTCGCCGGTACGGGACGTTTCCGAGACAATTGGGAGCTGTCTTCGGCCCGCGCGACGGCGGTCGTCAAATTCCTGATCGCCAATGGCGTTCCGGCCAACCGCCTCGTGGCGGCAGGCTTTGGCGAGTATCAGCCGCTGGAAGCCTCGGATTCACCTGATGCCCGCGCCCGAAACCGCCGCATCGAGTTGAAACTGACCGAGAGGTAAACAAAAGGGACGTAAAAGCATTTCCAGCAAAAGTGCGAAGCGCCTAAGCAGGGAAATCAGTCCCCCGGACTGATTTCTGTTCCTGCTTCGATGCGTTCTGAAATGCGTATGGATAAAGCGCCCCTTTCTTTCGAGCCCCGCTTAGTACACCCCTGCCCCGACTTCGAATTGCAGCTTGGCCAGACGCGCATAGATGCCGCCGCGCTCCACAAGGCTCTGATGGGTGCCTTCTTCGACGATCCGGCCTTTATCGAGCACAAGAATGCGATCCGCCTTCAGCACCGTTGCAAGACGGTGCGCGACCACCAGCGTCGTGCGTCCCTGCATCAGCCCGTCGAGAGCCTTCTGCACCAGCATTTCGCTTTCTGCATCGAGCGCCGAGGTGGCTTCATCCAGCAACAGGATCGGCGCGGCGCGCAGGATGGCGCGAGCAATGGCAATACGCTGGCGCTGTCCGCCAGACAATGTTACCCCGCGCTCACCGACTTCCGTGTCATAGCCATTGGCGAGCGCCATGATGAAATCATGCGCCAGTGCAGCCTTGGCTGCAGCCTCGATTTCCGCATCGCTCGCACCCGGCCTGCCGAAGCCGATATTGTCGCGGATCGAGGTCGCAAAGATCGCCACATCCTGCGGCACCATGGCCACGCGCCCGCGCACGGCTGCCGGATCGGCCTCCGGCAAGGCAACGCCATCCATCAGCACCTTGCCGGACTGCGGATCATAATAACGCATCACCAGCGAAAACACCGTGCTCTTCCCCGCACCGGACGGGCCGACAATGGCAACCGTTTCGCCGGGTTTGACCGCAAAGCTCACGCCATTCAGCGATGGCGCATCAGGGCGCGTCGGATAGGAGAAATAAACGTCATCGAAGACGATCTCACCACGCGCCGGCTCCGGCAAGGAAACCGGATTGCGAGGCGCTGAAATGTCCGGGTCTTCATCCAGAATTTCAGCCAGACGCTCTGTTGCACCGGCCGCCTGCGCCAGTTCACCGCCGACTTCCGAGAGGGCGCCGAAGGCGCTGGCCGCGAAAACCGCATAGAGCACGAACTGACCGAGCGTGCCCGGCGACATGGTGCCGGACAAAACATCGCGCGAGCCGAACCACAGCACCGCAACCACGCTGGAAAAAATCAGAAAGATGGCGAAGGCCGTCAGCACCGCCCGCGCCTTGATGGACGAGCGCGCCGCCTGATAGGCGTTTTCCACGGCATGGGCAAACCGCCCGACCACCATGTTTTCATTGGTGAAGGCCTGCAAGGTGCGCATCGCGCCAATCTGCTCGCTGGCATAGGCATTGGCATTGGCGAGCATATCCTGCGTCAAACGCGAGCGGCGGCGCACGGAACGCCCGAAAGCGATCAGCGGTACGACGATCACCGGAATGGCTGCAATCACCAGCACGGAGAGTTTCGGGCTTGTGACAACCATCATGGCCAGTGCGCCGACACCCAAAATGACATTGCGCAGCGCGACCGACGCGGTGGCACCCACCACCGATTTGATCTGTGTCGTATCGGCGGAAAGCCGCGACACGATTTCGCCAGACTGCGACCGGTCGAAGAATTCCGGCGAAAGCGCTGTCACATGCGCGAAGACCGCATTGCGCAAATCGGCCACGACCCGTTCACCCAGAGAGATCACGAAGAAGTAACGCAGCCCCGACGCAACCGCCAGAACCAGCGCCAGCAGCACCAGCATCCCGAAATAATTGTTTACGAAAATGGCGTTGGCGCCGGTGAAGCCGTGATCGATCATGCGGCGCAGCGCGACCGGCACTGCGAGCGTCGTGACGGCGGCCAGAACCAGCGAAAAGAGAGCGCCGATAACCAGCAGCTTATAGCGGGCGACGAACGGAACCATGCGCCGCAGAGGCTTGAGGGAGCGGCGCTTGCGCGCCTCGTCTGCATTCGATTCCGGATTCACACCAGTTGGATTATTATGATCGGCCATTCTTGAGATTGTGCCCTTGTTATTGCCGTGCGCCTGATGTATAGGCTCGGCAACCCTTTTGGAAGCCGTCACCTGCGGGTGATGGGTCTTCGTAAATGCCATTGGGCGAAAGTGCCGCAGTTTTGACATTCAGGCTGCGCTTTTCTTCCAGACTTTCAGGCCAGACTATCAGGATTGAGAAGATGAAAGCCAATATCCATCCCGACTACCACACCATCAAGGTCGTGATGACCGATGGCACCGAATACCAGACCCGTTCGACCTGGGGCAAAGAAGGCGATACGATGAACCTCGATATCGACCCGACCACCCATCCGGCCTGGACTGGCGGTTCGCAGACCCTGCTCGATCGCGGCGGTCGCGTTACGAAGTTCAAGAACCGTTTCGGCAACCTCGGCATCTAATACCAGGTTACCTATTCGGAAAACCCCGCTTCGGCGGGGTTTTTTATTGCCTGCACTTTGCCAGAAGCAGGCAATAAAAAACTCCCGGACAAACTTGTGTTTTGACCGGGAGCTTCGATAGTGCATGAGCGGCTATAATCAGGCGCTGAGCTTTTCCATCACTTCGTCGCTGACTTCGAAGTTGGTGTAGACGTTCTGCACGTCGTCATCGTCTTCCAGCGTGTTGAGAAGCTTGAGAACGGAGCGGGCCTTTTCTTCGTCCAGCTCGGTATTGGTCTGTGGCTTCCAGATCGTCTTGATCGATTCGGCCTCGCCAAGAGCAGCTTCAAGCGCCTTCGACACTTCGCCGATATCTTCGAATGCGCAGATGATGACGTGTTCTTCTTCGCCGGATTGCACATCCTCGGCACCAGCTTCGATAGCCGCTTCCATGACCTTGTCGGCATCGCCGACAGAGGACTTGTAGACGATTTCGCCAACGCGATCGAACATGAAGGAAACCGAACCGGTTTCGCCCAGCGCGCCACCAGACTTGGTGAAGGCTGCGCGGACGTTGGACGCGGTGCGGTTGCGATTGTCGGTCAGCGCTTCAACGATAACCGAAACGCCACCGGGGCCGCGGCCCTCATAGCGCACTTCATCATAGTTTTCGCCGTCATTGCCGGCGGCCTTCTTGATGGCGCGCTCAATGTTATCTTTCGGCATCGACTGCGCTTTGGCGTTCTGAATCGCCAGACGCAGGCGCGGATTCATCGTCGGGTCAGGCAGACCCTGCTTGGCGGCGACGGTAATCTCGCGTCCGAGCTTGGAAAACATTTTCGACCGCACGGCGTCCTGACGGCCCTTGCGGTGCATGATGTTCTTAAACTGTGAATGGCCAGCCATGGCACCCCTGTTCTGTTCTAATCGTCGCGCACGGAAAAGCGTTACGCATGAACAGACAATCTCACGCAGAGAGTATCACACAAGCGGGGCCGCAAGTCCGGCCACAATGCTTTCCGTGCAGAATGGCGGCGTTATAAGGAATTGAGCCTCATTCGTCCAGCAAAAGCGCGGATCGAGGCCCTCACCTGTCAAAAAATTCAATAAGGCTCGACCCGGGCGACAAAGCAGCTTATCGATAAAATCATGAATCAACGCCCGCAAGCCCCATCCCCGAAGGCCCCGAACGAGACCATCGCTGCCCGTATCAGCCGGGTTCTGGCTGACCGTATCATCGAAGGGGAAATCGAGCCGGGCACCAAATTGCGGCAGGATCACATCGCCGAAGAGTTCCAGACCAGCCATGTGCCGGTGCGTGAGGCGTTTCGGCGGCTGGAAGCGCAGGGGCTGGCCGTTTCGGAGCCGCGCCGGGGTGTGCGCGTCGCCTCCTTCGACATTGGCGAGATTCGCGAAGTGGCGGAAATGCGCGCAGCGCTCGAAGTGCTGGCTTTACGGCATGCGGCGGCGCACATCACCCGCGCCACGCTTGATGCTGCCGAACGCGCCACGCTCGACGGCGACAAATCACGGGACGTGCGAAGCTGGGAAGACGCCAACCGGCGCTTTCACCGGCTCATTCTGGAACCATGCCGGATGCCACGCCTGCTTGCCGCCATTGACGATCTGCATGCGGCCAGCGCGCGGTTTCTGTTTGCGACCTGGCGGTCGGAGTGGGAAGCACGCACCGATCACGATCACCGGGCGATTCTCGATGCCCTGCGCAAGAACGACATCGACCACGCCGCCGCCATTCTCGCCCGTCATGTGCAATGGATTGGCCACCGCCCGGTCAGAACGGCCTCCGGCAAGATGCGCGATTCCTTTGCGATTGTCGGTTAAAGCACATCCCGAAAAGTGCAAAGCGGTTTTCGGATAAGATGTGCGCCGAAAACAATTAGCTAGCGCGGTTGCGACGACTCAATCGTCGCTGGAACCGCTCTAGCGCCAGAATTCCGGGATAGTTTCTTCCAGACGCGCGCCGATGCGCAAAGGTGCTGCCTTTTCGGCAAGGCCGGTGCGGTCGGAGATTTCAATACCGACACCGCAAATGGTCGCCGGACCATTGGCTGCTTCAAAACGCCCCTTCGGCACCTTGGACAGAAAGCGGTTGAGCGGCTCTTCCTTGTCCATACCAAGTGACGAATCGTAATCGCCGCACATGCCCGCATCCGACATATAGGCCGTGCCATTGCGCAAGATCTGGCAATCGGCGGTCGGCACATGCGTGTGCGTGCCGACGACAGCACTCGCACGGCCATCGACGAAATGGCCGAAGCACTGCTTTTCGCTGGTTGCTTCCGCATGGAAATCGAAGAACACGGCATCGGCCTGCTCGCCCAGCGGACAGGCTTCAAGGATCTTCTCCGCCGCGATAAACGGATCATCCAGATCGGGATGCATGAAGACGCGCCCCATGACATTGGACACGAGCACGCGCGCGCCGTTCCTGGCGATGTAAAGTCCCTCGCCCTTGCCTGCCGTTCCTTTCGGAAAATTGGCCGGGCGTAGGAAGCGGTCCTCGCGCTTGGAGAAATCGAGCGCCTCGCGCTGATCCCAGACGTGATTGCCGGTGGTCACGACATCCGCGCCAGCGCGGATCGTTTCATGAAAAATCTCTTCGGTAATGCCAAAACCGCCCGCGGCGTTCTCGCCGTTGACGATCACGAAGTCCAGCTTCAGATCGGAAATCAGCCCCGGCAGCTTTTCATAAACTGCCGTGCGCCCCGACCGGCCCACCATGTCACCAAGAAAAAGCAATCTCATGAGATGAGCCTTATAAGCCTGCGCCCAGCGAACGCAAGCCGCTCTCCGTCAGTATCTGGTTGAGCGCGATATCGTGCGGCTCGTCGGGCACATGCTCCACTTGCTGACAATCATAGGCCATGCCAATGAGCAAGGGCTGCAAACCACGTTCGGCAAACCGTGCCAGCGCGCGATCATAATGTCCCGCACCATAGCCCAGACGATGCCCGCGCGGGTCGAAACCGGCAAGTGGCATCAGCATGATGGTCGGGTCCACCAGCGGCGCTCGTGCATCGGGACCCATCGTGCCGAACCCTGTCTGCACAAGCTGCGCATCGGGCAGAAACTCGCGGAAGGCAATGGTTTCCTTGTCCAGCACCACCGGCAGGCAGAGCCTTGCGCCCTTGCCGCGCAGGACGGACAGAAGCGGACGCGGATCAATTTCAGAGCGGATCGGCCAATAGCCCGCCACGAGCGTTCCCTTGGGAATGACCAGCGCCTCTTCGCCGTGTTTCGCGGCCGCGAGCGAGGCTTCATACTGGTAACGGGGTTCCAGCGCATCGCGGCGGGCAAGCACGGCACGCCTGAGCGCCTGTTTTTCCTGACTGCCATCCGGAGCCGCTGCTGCCATCCCCAAAACCTCTCCATTTGCATAATCCGACTGTAACAGTGGAACCGCAATGAGACGATCCGTCAAGTGATGGATCAGACAGCGTCGGCAATCCGCTCCGACCGGTCACGGATCACCTTCAGCACGACGCCATGAAAATCATTGAGAAACACCTTGCCCCACAGGTCGCAATAGAAGTCGATCGGCGTTGCGATGCGATAATGCGTGGTCAGCGTCAGGCGGGTGCGGCCATCGGGCAGAGGCTCCAGCCGGTAGTCGCCATTGGCCAGTTGAAGATAGCTGCTGTTCACCTTGATATGGGCTTCGACGGCTGCGGGAATGGAGCCCGGGCCGAAGCGGAAATCCCAGGCCAGCAGGCGGTTTTCCTCCCACTGCGTCACGATCTCCTGAAAAGTCACCCCGCGCGTCCATTGCAACTGGCGCACGGCGCCCACGCCCTCCCCTTCGATGCGCGCATCGACCGGCTGCGGCACGCCCACAATACCATGGCTGAATGTCCAGGACAGTTCATCGGCGCGCACATTGCGGATTTCGACGGTCTGCTTCCACACCACTTCCGGCGGTGCGGCAATATCGATCACCGTCGTCACCGACCCGTCATGCGGGGCATAGGAAAACTGAAGCTCTGCCGGAAAGACGGCCAGCGGCAGGGCGACCACCAGCATTGTCGAACGGCGCGAGCGGAGCTTGCGGATGATCCACAGCGTCAATGTCGAGCCGAGTGTCGAGAACACCACGAAGAAGGGCGCAGCGATCACCACGCAGATGCCCGCTTCGTGGAACAGCACCATGCTGACAACGACCAGCCCGCCTATGATGGCCCAGCCCATGCGGACATGCCGCCACAGGTCTTTTTCGGCACGCGGGTCGGCCAGACTGGATGCGAGGCTTGCCACCGCCATCGGCAGCAGCATAAGCCCGGCAAAGAACGGCATCTCATCGTCAGCCGCACCGGACCAGATCAGCATGTATAAAATCAGGCCATAGGCGAAAGCCACCGGCACGGCGACCGACAGTCTTTCAAATGGGCGCGGCTTTTGGGGCGGTGCAACTTGGGGAGATTCCATCGGAACATGCGAATAATTAAGGTTTATCGCATGTTTACGGGCAATGCGTAGCACAGATCAAGTCTTGAGGACTGGATTTTCATACGCATTGCAAGATGAAAGGAAAGCGGCGACCACGACAACCGATGGTAGTGATTGATCCCGGGAACCTACAAAGTAGGTGGGCACCATATGCGAAAGCCCGCAAGCCTTCACAGGGACAGTTCCCTTAGAGATCAATAAGGCCCCGGGGATGCTGTTACACCTGTCGGGAAGCGCAGTACGCCGCTGATGAATATAGTCGCTCGCAACGGGCTGCGCCAGAGGCTGCGAGGCTTTCACCGCGAAATCTTTTCAGAAAATTCAGAAAGCGCTTAGCTTATGAACTGGCGCGTGGCGCAATGCGGGACGCCACCTGTTCCAGACGCGACGCGACATCCGACAGTATGCCGGTTAGCGCCGCATCGTTGCTGTCGGCGCGCCCGAGCGCTTCATCACGCGCGCGGCGCAGCGTCTCGACTTCGCTTTCCAGACCATTGATGCGCTTCTGCATCTCGGCCATCTCGTCCATCACCATGATCCCGGCCATGACGGTCAGGCGCAAATCGCCGATCTCTCCGAACGACGATTTGAGATGCGTGACATATTGATCGAAACGGTCGGCAAGTCCGCTGAGGTGCTCTTCCTGCCCCTCATCGCACGCCATGCGATAAGCCTTGCCATCGATGGTTACGGTAACGGTCGCTATGATAGCCTCCTATCGATCCAGAACGGCGCGAATGGTTTCCATCGCCGTGACAAGGCGCCGCGACACTTCGCGGTTGGCAGCTTCAAGCCGCTCTGCACGGGCTTCGGACTGGTCGAGTTCCTGAGCGAGACGGCTGCGGTCAGCATTCATGCGCTGCACCTCTTCCTCGGCTTCGGCGAAATCGCCTTCCTTGTCCAGCCGCAGATCAACCGCGCCTTCGAGCGTGTTGAGTGCTTTTTCCAGCCGTTCCAAAACTTGCCTGAGGGTCGCTTCGGGTGCCATCCATGTCCTTTCTGATGCCATTCAACGGCATCGAATCGCGTCTGCCGGACAGGCCTCTTTGAAAAGATTGTAATAATCGACCGCCGGATAAGCAACAAATGAGGTGTCCATATGAGCTTTCATGCACCGTTAATCGGTGCAAAAATGGCTTTTGAGCGATTATCGGGCTGCTTTCCACAGAACTCAATCGATTAGTCGCAGACAGTTTATTGCCCAAAAGCCACGCATTTATTGACTCCTCATGCGCAGGTGCTATGTGTCCCGGTGCCTTCTGGAGTACGGACCCGAAAAACGGAGGACGGTTTTCGGCGCCATTCGTGCTCAGCCAAAAGGCATCGCCGCAACCCCGTTAAACCCTCCCATGGAAAGACGGCTGAGACCATGAGCAATTCCGACAAACAAAATCAGTTGGCCAACGCAATTCGCTTCCTCTCGATGGACGCGGTTGAGAAAGCCAATTCCGGCCACCCCGGCCTGCCGATGGGCGCAGCTGACATAGCGACGACGCTTTATACCCGTTTCCTTTCGCACGACCCGCAGAACCCGCATTGGCCGGATCGCGACCGTTTCGTGCTGTCAGCCGGTCACGGCTCGATGCTGCTTTATTCGCTGCTCTATCTTTCGGGCTACGAAGACATCACCATCGATGAAATCAAGAATTTCCGCCAGCTCGGCTCGCGTACCGCCGGTCACCCGGAATACGGCCATGCTGCCGGCATCGAAACGACGACCGGCCCGCTCGGCCAGGGCATTGCCAATGCCGTTGGCATGGCGCTCTCCGAACGCATCCTGAACGCACAGTTCGGCGATAGCCTCGTCAACCACTACACCTATGTGCTTGTCGGCGACGGCTGCCTCATGGAAGGCATCAGCCAGGAAGCCATCTCGCTGGCCGGTCACCTGAAGCTCAACAAGCTGATCGCCTTCTGGGACGACAACAACATTTCCATCGACGGCCCGATCTCGATGGCCGACAACACCAACCAGCCAGCCCGTTTCGCTGCTTCCGGCTGGAACACCTTGGCTGTTGACGGTCACGATCAGGAAGCCATCGCCAAGGCCATCGAACTGGCCAAGGTTTCCGACAAGCCGACCCTGATCGCCTGCAAGACGACCATTGGTTTTGGCGCACCGAACAAGGCCGGCACCAACAAGGTGCATGGCTCGCCGCTCGGCGCGGAAGAAATCGCAGCCACCCGCAAGGCGCTCGGCTGGTCGGCAGAACCTTTCGTCGTTCCGGCTGAAGTTCTGGACGCATGGCGCGTGGCTGGCCTCAACGCCGCCAAGAAGCGCCAGGAATGGGAAAAGCGCTTCGCCGCTGCCGACGCGGAAACCCGCGCAGAATTCGAACGCCGCATGCGTGGCGATCTGCCTGCCGGTTTCGATGCGGCCATCGTCGAATACAAGAAGAAGCTTTCTGCTGAAAAGCCGAAGGTCGCCACCCGCAAGTCTTCGGAAATGGCGCTGGAAGTCATCAACGGCGTCGTACCGGAAACCATCGGCGGCTCTGCCGATCTCACCGGTTCGAACAACACCAAGACCAGCCAGACCAAGGCAGTGACGCCGGAAAACTACGGCGGCCGTTATGTCCATTACGGCATCCGCGAACTCGGCATGTCGGCAGCCATGAACGGTATCACGCTGCATGGCGGCCTGATCCCTTATTCCGGCACCTTCCTGACCTTCTCGGATTATGCGCGTCCGGCCATGCGTCTGTCGTCGCTGATGGGCATCCGCGTCATCTATGTCATGACGCATGATTCCATCGGTCTGGGCGAAGACGGCCCGACCCACCAGCCGGTCGAACATCTGGCAGCACTGCGCGCCATTCCGAACCACAATGTCTTCCGTCCGGCTGACGCTGTGGAAACGGCGGAATGCTGGCAGATCGCCCTGCAGTCGACCAAAACCCCGTCGACGCTGGCCCTGACCCGTCAGAACCTGCCGGTCGTGCGCACCGAGCATCGCGAAGAAAACCTCTCCGCTTACGGCGCTTACGAACTGGCGACCGCCAGCGACGACGCCAAGGTGACGATCTTCGCCACGGGCTCGGAAGTGGAAATCGCGCTCAAGGCCCGCGACCTTCTCGAAGGCAAGGGTATTGCCACACGCGTGGTCTCGGTGCCGTGCTTCGAACTGTTCGAAGGCCAGAGCGACGCCTACAAGCAGGCAACCATCGGCAATGCGCCGGTCAAGCTTGCCATCGAAGCGGCAATCTCGCTCGGCTGGGAGCGCTTCATCGGCGAAGACGGCATTTTCATCGGCATGAAGGGCTTCGGCGCTTCGGGTGAGATCAACGATCTCTACAAGCACTTCGGCATCACGGCAGAACACGCCGTTGCAGCCGCGGAAAAGAAGCTCAACGCCGCAGCATGATTTTTTGAACGCCGGCGTCTCAAAAACGCCGGCGTTTAAGTTTCCGGTCAGTGCCGCGCGGGATTTGTCCGAATGCCCGGCACTGACTGAATTATGAAGCACTGCAAGTGCAGTATCCTATCGGGAGATTTACAGAAAATGGCAGTTCGCGTCGCAATCAACGGTTTTGGCCGCATTGGCCGCAATGTTCTCCGCGCCATCGTGGAATCGGGCCGCACCGACATTCAGGTCGTCGCGATCAACGATCTCGGCCCGGTGGAAACCAATGCGCATCTTCTGCGCTATGACAGCGTCCACGGCCGTTTCCCCAAGGAAGTGAAGGTCGCTGGCGACAGCATCGACGTCGGCTATGGTCCGATCAAGGTGCACGCCGTTCGCAACCCGACCGAACTGCCGTGGAAGGAAGAAGGCGTCGACATCGCGCTGGAATGCACCGGCATTTTCACCGCGCGTGACAAGGCGGCAATGCATCTGGAAGCTGGCGCCAAGCGCGTCATCGTTTCGGCTCCTGCCGACGGCGCTGACCTGACAGTCGTTTATGGCGTCAATCACGACAAGCTCACCAAAGAGCATCAGGTCATCTCCAACGCGTCGTGCACCACCAACTGCCTTGCGCCGGTGGCACAGGTCCTCAATGATGCCATCGGCATCGAAAAGGGCTTCATGACCACGATCCACTCCTATACGGGCGACCAGCCGACGCTGGACACCATGCACAAGGATCTCTACCGCGCCCGCGCGGCAGCGCTCTCCATGATCCCGACCTCGACGGGTGCAGCCAAGGCTGTTGGTCTCGTGCTGCCGGAACTGAAGGGCAAGCTGGACGGCGTCGCTATCCGCGTCCCGACCCCGAATGTCTCGGTCGTTGACCTGACCTTCATTGCCAAGCGTTCGACCACCGTGCAGGAAATCAACGACGCGATCCGAGCAGCCGCCAATGGCCGCCTCAAGGGCATCCTCGGCTACACGGACGAGCCGCTTGTCTCGCACGACTTCAACCACGATCCGCATTCCTCGGTCTTCCACATGGACCAGACCAAGGTCATGGACGGCACCATGGTTCGTATCCTGTCGTGGTACGACAATGAATGGGGCTTCTCCAACCGTATGGGCGACACCGCCGTCGCTCTCGGCAAGCTGATCTAAGCCCCGTGGCCTGACTATGTTTCGCGCCCTTCTCCCCACTGTCGCCCGCTGGCGTCCGCTGGAAGGAGAAGGGCTCGAACATTTGAATCTTGCGCCCGCGGGCCGCAATATTCATGCCGAAAGCGTGGTGATCGGCAATCGCGGCGGCGATGCTTACGGTGTCCGCTACAGCATCGACTGCGACAGCACGTGGCGCGTTCTTCATTTCCTTATCGAAACCACATCCGGCCAGAAGCTGGAATTCTCCTCCGATGGCGAGGGCCATTGGCAGTCGGTGACTGGCGAGCCTTTGCCGGAATTCGACGGCTGCATCGACATCGATCTGGCAGGAACGCCCTTCACCAACACACTGCCAATACGCAGGCTTGGCCTGACACCGGAAAGCGGCACCGTTCAGCTGGACATGCTTTATGTGCCGTTCGACAGTTTTCAGCCCCTCCGCGACAGCCAGCGTTACCGCTGTCTGGAAGAAGGCAGGCTCTATCGTTACGCGGCGGCGGACCGCTCTTTCACCGCCGATCTACCCGTCGATGAAGACGGGCTTGTTACCGATTATCCAACCCTGTTCCAGCGTCTGCCTGGTTAAGCCAAACTGTCAGAGCGATAAGGCTTCACCACGCGCCGGAACAAGCCAGGGAGAAAACTTATGGGTTTCCGCACTCTCGACGACGCCGACGTCAAATCCAAACGCGTTCTGGTCCGCGTTGACCTCAACGTGCCAATGGCCGACGGACAGGTGACCGACCTCACCCGCATCGAGCGCATCGTTCCAACGATTGCCGAACTGTCGAAGAAGGGCGCAAAGGTCATTCTGCTCGCCCATTTCGGTCGCCCGAAAGGCGTTGCCTCCGACGAAAATTCGCTGAAGCATGTCGTGAAGCCGCTCGCCAAGGTGCTCGGGCCCCATATTTCTGGTCGGGGCGTCCATTTCGCGGAAGACAGCATCGGTGACAAGGCCAAGGCCGCTGTCGATGCGCTGAAGGACGGTGACGTTCTGCTTCTGGAAAACACCCGTTTCCACAAGGGCGAGGAAAAGAACGATCCAGAATTCGTCAAGGCGCTGGCCGCCAATGGCGATCTCTACGTCAATGACGCGTTTTCGGCTGCCCACCGCGCCCATGCCTCGACCGAAGGTCTGGCCCATGTCCTGCCTGCTTTTGCCGGTCGCGCCATGCAGGCCGAGTTGGAAGCGCTGGAAAAGGGCCTCGGTAATCCGGCCCGTCCGGTTGTCGCCATTGTCGGCGGCGCCAAGGTCTCGACCAAGCTCGACCTTCTTTCGAACCTTATCGAAAAAGTCGATGCGCTGGTGATCGGTGGCGGCATGGCCAATACGTTCCTCGCGGCACAGGGCCACGATGTCGGCAAGTCGCTTTGCGAACATGACCTCGCCCATACGGCGCGTGAAATCATGGCCAAGGCCGAAACCACCAAATGCGCCATCATCCTGCCGGTCGATGCGGTTGTGGGCTGGCACTTTGCCGCCGATACGCCGAACAAGACCTATGGCGTCGACGCTGTACCAAGCGATGGCATGATCCTCGACGCAGGTGCGTTGTCCACCGATCTGATCGCCTCGGCCATCGACGATGCGGCAACGCTGGTCTGGAACGGCCCGCTCGGCGCATTCGAACTGCGCCCGTTCGACACCGCGACGGTCAAGACCGCCAAGCATGTCGCGGCCCGCACCAAGGCTGGCAAGCTCGTTTCGGTCGGCGGCGGCGGTGATACGGTCGCGGCGCTGAACCATGCCGGTGTGGCCGACGACTTCACCTATATCTCGACCGCAGGCGGCGCTTTCCTGGAATGGATGGAAGGCAAGCCGCTTCCGGGCGTCGATGTGTTGAAGAAATAAAGCATTTCCAGCAAAAGTGCGAAGCGCCTACGCGGGGAAATCAGTCCACTAGACTGATTTCTGATCCCGCTTCGATGCGCAGGACAATGCGGAAGAACAAATCAAAGGCCCCGGAAACGGGGCCTTTTTCAGTTCAAGATTTCGGCGTCAGTTTTAATAGGCGTCCGGGATCATCATCCTCGATCAGCCAGATCGCGCCGTCTGGACCAACGGCCACGTCGCGGATGCGATTGCCCATATCGAAGCGCTCGGCTTCGTCCGGCTGGCCCTTGCTGTCGAAAGCGACACGCACCAGCGCCATCGAAGAAAGACCGGCGATCAGGGCGGAACCGTCCCACGCCTTGAACAAATTACCCTTGTAGAAGGTCAGACCGCCCGGCGAAATCACCGGATTCCAGTAGACCCGCGGCGCTTCGAATTCCGGGCGCGTGCTGTGGCGCGGGATCGGCCTGCCGCTGTAATTGTCGCCATTGGAAACCACCGGCCAGCCATAATTGAGGCCGGGTTTGATCAGATTGAACTCGTCGCCGCCGCGCGGCCCCATCTCGTGTTCCCACAGCGTGCCATCGGGCGCGAAGGCCAGCCCATAAGGATTGCGGTGACCGGTCGTCCAGGTCAGGCCGCGAATGCCACCCTCCCCCGCATTGGGATTATCTTGCGGCACGGACCCGTCCAGATTCATGCGGAGAATCTTGCCCATCGGGGCCTTGTCATCCTGCGCTGTGGCAGGCTGCATACGGTCCCCGACCGTGAGAAACAAATGCTTGCCGTCCGGTGCGAAGGCGATCTTTCCGCCCGGCTGACCGCCCTTGGCGACCACATCCTGCTTCCACAGCGTGGTCAGGTCTTCAAGCGTGGCCTTGTCGCCGCTCTCTGCCAGTCTCGCCCGCGCCAGCACCACGCTGCTGCCGCCGTCCGCAGGTTCGTTATAGGTGAAATAAAGCGCCTTGCTCTTCGCGAAATCCGGCGCAGCCTCTATGTCGAGCAAACCGTTCTGCCCGCCAAAGGCAACCTTGGGCACGCCCGCAACTTCGGACTTTCTACCCATCTGTGTGACAATGAAAATCTTTCCGGGTTTTTCCGTCACGACCAGACGGCCATCGGGCAGGAACGCAATTGCCCACGGCGTGTTGAACTCCGCAACACTTGTGACGGTGAATGGCGCTTCGGCCTTGGTTTCGCGGTCGCCCGCATTGATGCTGGCGGACCAGGCGGATTGCATCGGAATAGATGTAACCGATGCGGCGAGAGCAAATAACAGGCTAAGATGAGCGGCGCGCATGTCTTCTCCTCGGAGGCGTTGGGCGATGAGAACGGCAGGTTATCGTTACATGGGGTCTTGTCGCCCAGATGAAACCCCTCACCGTAAAAACCTTGAACCGGCCTCGTTCGACTGGCGACAAGAAAACATGTCCAGTCTAAATCGTTTAAAAAATTTTCAATCGTTTCAATCAGTTGCGCATGCCATCTTTTTACCGGACACTTCTGCCATCGGCGATAAGTCATCAATTTCCGATGCCGACCGAGGCGAACTCCAGTCGGCCGGTTCTGAAGAGGAGCTTACGAATGACCGAACGTCTTGAAGATATTGCGATTGCCCTGGTCGCTTCCGGAAAGGGCATTCTGGCTGCTGACGAGAGCTCCGGAACCATCAAGAAGCGCTTCGATTCCATCAATCTGGCATCCACGGAAGAGACGCGCCGCGACTACCGCGAGATGCTGTTCCGCGCCGACGATGCGATGAAGAACTATATTTCCGGCGTCATTCTTTACGATGAGACCATCCACCAGAAAGCCAAGGACGGCACGCCGCTCAACGACATCATCCGCAATGCGGGCTCGATTCCGGGCATCAAGGTCGATGCGGGCGCGAAGCCTCTGGCTGGTTTCCCCGGGGAGACTATCACCGAAGGTCTGGATGGCCTGCGCGAACGCCTGAACGAATATCACGGCCTGGGGGCGCGTTTCGCCAAATGGCGCGGCGTCATATCAATTTCCGACGCTTTGCCGACATGGGGCGCGGTCAGGCAGAATGCACAGGCGCTGGCGCGCTATGCTGCGCTTTGTCAGGAAGCTGGAATTGTGCCGATTGTCGAGCCGGAAGTCCTGATGGATGGCAAGCCGGGCGATCACAGCATCGACCGCTGCTATGAAGTGACCGAGCTGGTTCTAAAGACGGTTTTTGCCGAGCTTTATGACGCCCGCGTCAAGCTGGAAGGCATGATCCTGAAGCCGAACATGGTTCTCGATGGCAAGAATGCGCGCAAGGCGTCGGTCGAGGAAGTGGCTGAAAAGACCGTGCGTTGCTTCCTCAACACCGTTCCCGCCGCAGTTCCGGGCATCGCCTTCCTGTCCGGCGGTCAGACGGGCGAAGAGGCGACAGCGCATCTCTCGGCCATGAATGAAGCTTACGACATGCCGTGGAAAATGACATTTTCTTACGGACGCGCCTTGCAGGCGGCAGCCCTCGAAGCGTGGGGTGGCAAGCCGGAGAACGTCGCCGCCGGTCAGCGTGCCTTCACCCACCGCGCCCGCATGAACGGCCTTGCCGCAACCGGCGGCTGGAAAAAAGAACTAGAACAGGCAGCCTGATTTTTTTCAGGGCAGCGATAGAAAGGATAAGCCCGGTTTTGGGCCGGGCTTTTTCATGATTCGTGGAAATGAAAACCGACAGCCAGCGCCATGACGAATATGGCGATGACGGCAATTTTCCAGAAATCGCCGCGACGCTTCAATCCCGGCAGGCCGAGCGGTTTGATGATGTGCATTCCCATCAAAAGGACAAGCAGCACAGGCAAAACTTTGGTCACGGGCGACACCTCTCCCCTCCTTGTGACGCAGGCGCTTGCGAGCTGCAAGTCTTCTTGTTCTATTCCAATCTTCATCTTAAGTCCCATGGACGAAGCTTCACGGCTCGGCGTAAATTAAGGATGGAGGAGATGAAAGCGCACGGAGAAATCCGGGAGGATGCCGGTCTGAGGAGGCCGCGCTCGCGCTGACATCGGATGAAAAATCGCACCTTGGAACGTCCGTCATGCGGGCGGTGCGCGGTGCGTGTTTCTGGGAGGAACAGCATGACTTCGAAATATGCCGAGACCTATGCCGCATGGCAGGCCGATCCTGAACGGTTCTGGGCGGAAGCCGCAGAGGCGATCGACTGGTTCAAGCCCTGGGATCAGGTTTTTGCAGGCGACGAAGGCGTCTATGGCCGCTGGTTCACCGGTGCGGAATGCAACACCTGTTACAATGCGCTCGACCGCCATGTCGCCAATGGGCGCGGCAATCAACTGGCGCTGATCTATGAAAGCCCCGTCACCGGCAAGGTGCGCAAGTTCACCTATAGCGAATTGCTGGAGGAAGTGGAGGCGCTCTCCGCCGTCATGCTGGACAATGGCGTGAAGAAGGGCGACCGCGTTCTGATCTATATGCCGATGGTGCCGGAAGCGGCAGTTGCCATGCTTGCATCGGCGCGCATAGGCGCTGTGCATTCCGTCGTTTTCGGCGGTTTCGCCGCCAATGAACTTGCAACGCGCATCGACGATGCCAAGCCGGTGATGATCATTGCCGGTTCCTGCGGCATCGAGCCGACGCGCGTGGTGCCTTATCAGGACATGCTCGACAAAGCCATTGCATCCGCCCACCACAAGGTCGGCCATTGCATCATTCTGCAGCGCGAGCAGCATGCCCATACCCCGGTTGAAGGGCGCGACATCGATTACACGGCTGCTGTGGACGCCGCGCGGGGCCGACACGTGCCCTGCACGCCAGTCGCCGCGACCGATCCGCTTTATGTGCTCTATACATCCGGCACCACCGGCGAGCCAAAGGGCGTGGTGCGCGACAATGGCGGGCACATGGTGGCGCTGGCCTGGTCGCTCAAACACGTCTTCGGCGTGGAGCCGGGGCAGGTCTTCTGGGCCGCTTCGGATGTTGGTTGGGTGGTTGGCCACTCCTATATCGTCTATGCGCCGCTGCTCGCAGGCGCCACGACGATCCTGTTCGAAGGCAAGCCCATTGGCACGCCGGATGCGGGCACCTATTGGCGCATCATCGCCGAACATGGCGTGGAGGTGATGTTCACCGCGCCGACGGCGCTGCGCGCCATCAAGAAGGAAGATGCCGACGGGAATTTCGTCCGCAACTATGACCTGTCGAAATTCCGTGCGCTGTTTCTGGCAGGCGAACGCGCCGATCCGGACACAATCCACTGGGCGGAGAACCTGATCGGACGCCCGGTGCTTGACCATTGGTGGCAGACCGAAAGCGGCTGGCCGATGGTAGCCAATCCGCTTGGTCTCGGCCTTCTGGAAACGAAATACGGATCGCCTGCGGTCTGCCTTCCGGGCTACGATATCCGCGTGCTGGATGATGAAGGCCATGAGGTGGAACGCGGCCAGCTCGGCAATATCCTGATCAAGCTGCCACTGCCGCCCGGCTGCCTGCCGACGCTGTGGAATGCCGATGAACGCTTCAGGAAAGCCTATCTCGCGGAGTTCCCCGGCTATTATAAAACCGCCGATGCCGGATATATGGATAGCGACGGCTATCTCTATATCATGAGCCGGACCGACGACATCATCAATGTCGCGGGCCATCGCCTGTCCACCGGCGCGATGGAAGAGGTCCTTTCCGGTCATCCCGATGTGGCGGAATGCGCGGTGCTGGGCATTTCCGATCCCGTAAAGGGGCAAGCGCCTTGCGGTTTTCTGGTGCTGAAATCTAATATCGACCGCGATCCGCACGAAGTCGAAAAGGAATGCGTGGCCATGGTTCGCGACGCCATCGGCCCGGTCGCCGCCTTCCGGCTGGCCCTGACCGTGAAGCGCCTGCCCAAGACCCGCTCGGGCAAAATCCTGCGCTCAACCATCCAGAAGATCGCCGATGGCGAGACATGGAAAATGCCCGCCACCATCGAAGACCCGGCGGTTCTCGATGAAATCAGCACTCTTTTGCGGGAGCGCCATATCGGAATGGCCTTCGCCTGAGCTTTATAGCGGCATCAGCCAAACTATTGACCGGCGGTTTTCGCCGGTCCACTCTCCGCGCGAAACGGAGAACAGACCATGCAGCTTGAAGGCAAGGTAGCCATCGTCACCGGCGCTGCCCGCGGTATTGGCTATGCCATCGCAAAACGCTTCCTCATGGACGGCGCCAGCGTCGTTCTGTCGGATATCGACAACACGGCCACCTTGCAGGCGGTCAAAGACCTCGAACAATTCGGCGATGCGCGCGCCATGGCGGCGGATGTCGGCGACAAGCTCGATATCCATAATCTGATGACCTATACCGTCACCAATCTTGGCGAGATCGATATTCTCGTCAACAATGCCGGTATCGTTCACAAGACGGATTTTCTTGACCTCAAGGAAGAGGATTTCGACCGCGTCATGCGCGTCAATCTGAAGGGCGCATTTCTGTGCGGGCAAGCCGTCGCCAAACGCATGGTCGCGCGTGTGGAAGCTGGCGGCGAAGCGGGCACGATTATCAATATGTCATCGATCAACGCGATTTTCGGACTGCCGGACCAGCTTGCCTATTCCGTCTCCAAGGGCGGGCTCAGTCAGCTGACACGCACCATGGCCGTGGCGCTGGCGAAATGGGGCATTCGCGTCAACGCCATCGGCCCCGGCTCGATCCAGACCGATATGCTGTCAGCAGTGAATGCGGACGCCGAGGCGCGAAAGACGATCCTGTCGCGAACGCCACTTGGCCGCATTGGCGATCCGGCGGAAATCGCATCCATCGCTTCCTTCCTCGCATCGCGGGACGCAAGCTACATCACCGGCCAGACGATCTATGCCGATGGCGGTCGCCTGCCGCTCAGCTATCTGGCTGAACCGCCCTTCAAACCATAAGCAGACCCCGCGCCCTTGTTGCAGTGGGCATATATTAGCGACATAATAATATCGCTTTGCTCCTGACAGAAAGCTGTCAGGAGGGGTGTGCGATAGTGTTTCCCTAAGGATGAGGGAGATGAACTATGGCACTCGCAATCGCACCGCTGATCGCAATCTTGAAGGAATACCGGCGCAAGCATGATGAGCGCCGCCGTTTTGTCCGCACCCAGCGGGCACTGGACGGTTTACCGAAAGATCTGCGCAAGGATTTGGGCTGGCCGGATCGCTATCTGGAACAGCGCAAGACAAAATATTGCAACGGAGAGTGAACCGGAATGCGCAGAGCAGACCGTCTTTTCCAGATCGTTCAGCACCTGCGCGGTGGCAGGCTTGTCACCGCGCGCCAGCTTGCCGAACGGCTGGAAGTCTCCGAACGAACGATCTATCGCGACATATCCGACCTGCAATCAACCGGCGTTCCGATCGATGGCGAGGCCGGTGTCGGCTATATATTGCGGCAGGGTTTCGAGCTGCCGCCCCTGATGTTCACGCGGGATGAAATCGTCGCGCTGGTGGCAGGAGCGCGCCTCATCCGCGCCTGGGGTGGCGTATCCATGGCGCGCGGCGCCGAGGAAGCGCTGGTCAAGATCGAAGCCGTTCTGCCCAAGGAAGAACGTGCGCGGATCACCGGCACGCAGATCCACGCCCCTACTGCCAGAATCAGCATTGACGAGCGCCGCATCATCGATGCTGTCGAGCGCGCCGTGGATGAAAGCAGTGTGCTCAATATCCGCTACCGCGACCTCGAAGCGCGCGAGAGCGAACGCGACATTCGCCCGCTCGGCCTGTGGTTCTGGGGCAAGGTGTGGACCGTCATCGGCTGGTGCGAGTTGCGCAATGCGTTCCGCACCTTCCGCACCGACCGTATTGTCGAAGCAAGCGAAGCGGGCCGCCGGTTTCGCGCCGAGCGCGGCAAAACGCTGGCCGATTTCTACCGCCTGATGGAAATGAGCGAGTACAACGCATTCAAGGATTGAAATCACCCAAGAAGACTGCAGCCTCTGCTCCGTCGAATGTTCTGCATTCGACGGAGTTTTTTCTTCATTGCTCCGTCAGAATCGCACTGAGTTGTGCCACGATATATCGAAGCGCCTGATCCTCCTGTCGGCGCTTGTGCCAGGCAATATGCAACGGAAAGCCGCTGACTGTGATAGGCGGCGGGAAGGCAACAAGGTCGCTATCCGCATCCAGAACGCAATGCGAAGGCAGCATGGCGATCATATCCGTGCTTTTCAGCAGATCCGGCACCATGCCAAAATTGGGCACCACGAGACCGATGCGCCGCTTCAAACCCTTTTCAGCGAGAATCTTGTCTGCCGGGCTGTTGGTGTCGCCGCGTCCCGACACCAGTATGTGCGGATAAGCCAGCCAGTGATCGAGCGTAAACCCTCTGGCCGCTGGATGATCACGGCGCATGACGACACGGTACGTCTCGTCCAGCAGATGCTTGCGCTGAAGATCGTCGTCCGCATCTGGAAACACCGATAGTGCAAGGTCACTTGCGCCGCTCACCAGCGCTTCTTTTGCGGCCGCCGCGCCATGCCACGGCTGCACCACGATATCGATGCCCGGCGCATCCGCAGCAAGGACCTGCAACAACGGCTTGATCACAAAGATGGCCGGATAATCGGCCATGCAGATTTTGATTGTCTGTCGGATCGAAGCCAATGGCACATGCGGCGGGTCGACCAGCGCCATGACATCGGAAAGCAAGGTCTTCAACGGCGCGCGCAAGGCTTCGGCGCGCGCCGTGCGCCGCATCGAACCGCGCCCGCGTTCGAGCAACTCATCGGCGAAGACGGCTCGACAGCGTTGCAAGGCGTTGGACACAGCTGGCTGTGTCAGATGCAGACGATCCGCCGCGCGACTGACATGCGCCTCGTCGAGAAGTGCATCCAGAATGACCAGAAGATTGAGATCGAGCGCCCTTAAATTCATAAAATCAATAATAACATATATAAATAATAGATTGGAATAATTACCGCATCGATTTCATCATCCTTCCAACATAAGGAGCCGTTGAAAGGAACAGATGATGTCCAGAACTTTGATTTTGCTTTTTCATCCCGATTTGTCGCAATCAAAAGCCAATGCCACGCTGGCAGGTGCAGCCGCCCAACTGCCGGAAGTGGACATTGTCGATATGCAGACTGCCTATCCCACCGGGATCGACTTTTACAAAGATGGCGAGCGTGAAGCGCAACGCCTTCTCGCGGCGGATCGCATCGTGCTGCAATTTCCGCTCCAGTGGTATTCAACGCCGCCGCTTTTAAAAGCCTGGCAGGATGCCGTGCTGACCCGCATGTTTTACGTGACTTATGAACAGGAAGGCCGGGCACTGGAAGGAACGCCCATCATGATCGCCGCGACCGCTGGCAACGTGCCCGAGGCCTATACGCCCGGCGGACGCAACCTGTTTCCAATGAATGATCTTATGGCTCCGTTGCGTGCCACAGCCAATCGGTGCGGGCTGGAATGGGCAGAGCCGTTCTTCGTCTATGTAGCAGACAAACTGGCACCGGATGCGCTCGAAAGCGCGGCAAGCCGCTACGTTCAGGTTCTGGAGCGCTGGATAGACGCAACACCCGTGGACAAAACCGAACACAAGGCGGCCTGAACGAAAACGCCCGGCATAAAGCCGGGCGCCAACTGACAGATATCGAGAGGCGGATGCCTGACGATTATTCTTCGTCTTCGTCGGTGTTCGTGCCCTTGAGGGACGAAAGCTTCGCGAAAACCTTGTCCGCGTCGAGTTCTTCTTCCGCAGCTGGTTCGTCGCGATAATCGAAGTTTTCCGTTGCCGAAGCCGGCAGCAGCGTGCTGTCGGATTCCGGTGCAGCCGGACGGTTGCGGGCTGCGCGTTCGACTTCGATGTCGAGATCGATCTGCGAGCAGAGGCCGAGCGTGACCGGGTCCATCGCCGTCAGATTGGCCGAGTTCCAATGCGAACGATTGCGAATCTGTTCGATGGTCGACTTGGTCGTGCCGATCAGGCGCGAAATCTGCGCATCCTTCAGCTCGGGATGATTGCGCACCAGCCAGAGAATCGCGTTCGGACGGTCCTGACGCTTTGACAGCGGCGTATAGCGCGGGCCCTTGCGCTTGGCTTCAGGAACGCGAACCTTCGGGTCAGCAAGCTTCAGACGGTAATACTGGTCTTTTTCGCCCTTCGCGATTTCCTCGCGCGAAAGCTGTCCTGTAATGACCGGATCGAGACCCTTGATACCCTGAGAGGCTTCGCCATCGGCAATCGCCTTCACTTCCAGCGGATGCAGCTTGCAGAAAGCTGCAATCTGGTCAAACGACAGAGCCGTATTATCGACAAGCCAGACGGCCGTTGCCTTCGGCATAAGAAGCTGAGTGGCCATTAGATATAATCCTTCTGTTCGTCCGCTCCGGTGGCGCGGGACGTGGAAAAAACCACAATTTCCGGGAAATCACGGCCTATATATAGGTTTTTTGGCAGCAGGGCAAGAATGCGCTGAAGCCCGCACAACAATCTGTGCGTGATTTCTCGATTGCGGCTATGACGAGCCGAAACTCTCAGGCGATATCGAGCACGATCTTGCCGATATGCCGCCCCTCTTCCATGCGCTCATGGGCACGCCAGGCATCCTTCAGGGAAAAGATCATATCCATGACCGGCGCGACACGACGCTCCGCCAGAAGCGGCCAGACTTTTGCTTCCAGCTCGCGTGCGAGTTCTGCCTTGAATTCAACCGGGCGGGCGCGCAGGGTCGATCCGGTATGGGTCAGACGCTTGGTCATCAGCAGCGCGAAATTGGCGGTCGCCTTGGCGCCGTTCAAAAACGCGATCTGCACAATGCGGCCATCTTCGGCGGCAACCTTATAATTGCGGTCGACATAATCGCCACCCACCATGTCGAGAATGACATCGGCACCCTTCCCGCCAGTCAGCTCCTTCACGGCAGTAACGAAATCTTCGTCACGATAATTGATCGCGTGATCGGCGCCGAGCTTCACGCAGGCATCGCATTTACCCTTGGACCCGGCGGTCACGATCACCGTCGCTCCGAACGCCTTGCCCAATTGGATAGCAGTCGTGCCGATGCCCGACGAACCGCCATGGATCAGCAGGGTCTCGCCTTCCTTCAGGCCCCCACGTTGAAAAACATTGTGCCAGACGGTGAAAAAAGTCTCAGGGATGGCCGCAGCCTCGATATAGCCATAGCCCGAGGGCAGCGGCAGCGCATTGGTTTCATGCACCACAGCATATTCGGCATAGCCGCCGCCGGGCAGCAGCGCCACGACCTGATCGCCCTTCTTGAAGCGCTGCACGCCCGCACCAACCGCCACGATATCGCCTGCGATTTCCAAACCCGGAATATCGGATGCACCCGTCGGCGGCGCATAATTTCCCTGCCTTTGCAGCACGTCGGGCCGATTGACGCCCGCAGCCCGCACACGCACCAGCACCTGTCCCTCCCCCGGCTCCGGCATGGACCGCTGCACGGGGCGCAGCATATGCGCGCCACCCGGTTCGGAAATCTCGATTGCAGTCATCCGTGAAGGTAAATCGGCCATCATCATCAAAACTCCTGTTCCAACGCAGCCGGAAGCGCATGCGTCATACACAGTTTCGCACCGTCGCAGAAATACCTCACAAAAGGTCTGATCTGGGTTCGATCCTGGCCACACGCAATTCCGTTAGAGAAATCGTAATCGATTTTCCCAAATGTATATGCGAAGATTCAAGGTGTTAAATCTTTTCTCGGTAACTATGGCATCATTGACCACGGAGGAAGGCCATGAGCGGTTTCGAAGAAGATGCGATAAAACCACGCGACAGCGCTGTGCTCAGCGAAGATGAATTGTCGCTGCTTTCAGTCGCGGAGATCGATCAGCGCATTGTCTTGTTGCAATCGGAAATCGAGCGTCTGAAAACCCAGAGACTGAAGAAAGGCGACAGTCGCGCCGCGGCAGAAGCTTTGTTTCGCTAAAAATGCCAGTGGAAGCCACGCCAGCGGCTTCCATAAATCCCCGGCATCAATGCGGGGCAATCACATAGGAATGTCGTTGTGCGCGTTTACATTCAGGTCCTGTCCCTTCTCTGTGGAACAGCCTTTCTCCTGATGGCATCGGGTCTGCATGGGTTGCTTTTGCCCCTGCGCGGCGGTGCCGAAGGTTTCTCGGTCACCTCGCTCGGTATGCTGGGCACCACCTGGGCAGGCGGTTTCGTGGCGGGCTGTCTTTTCGCTCCGCGCCTTGTGCGCCGTGTCGGGCATGTGCGCGCCTTCGGCTGCTTTGCCGCATCGGCGGCGGTCATCGCACTTCTCTCCGGCATATTCGTCGATGCGACCATATGGGTGATCCTGCGCGCATTTACCGGCTTTTCGATGGCCGGCGCCTTCATGGTCATTGAAAGCTGGCTGAATGAGCGCGCCACCAACGAATCGCGCGGCAAGATTTTCGGCCTCTATATGATGGTCAATTACGGGGCGACCATGACCGGCCAGATGCTGGTCGCGGGCGGCGACGTGCGCTCCGATCATCTGTTCATGATTTGCGGCATTCTCTTCTGTCTGGCGCTCATTCCGACCGCCATTTCAACAGCCGTCAGCCCAAGACCGCTGACCGAAGTGCAACTCGACCTAAAGGCGCTCTACCGCAACTCGCCCGCTGCCTTCGTCGGCTGCATATTGATCGGCATCGCCAATGGCGCATGGGGCACGCTTGGCGCTGTCTTCGGCGCAAAATCCGGCATATCGACCACAGAAATCGCCCTCATGGTCAGCGTGACCATTGCGGCAGGCGCATTGATGCAGATCCCTATCGGGCGCATTTCCGATCTGGTGGATCGCCGTTTTGTACTTGCGGGCGTTGCCGCACTGGCCGCGCTTGTCGGCCTCGTCGCATTCATCATCGGGCCGTCGAACGGCTCGGTCATCATCGTTATGACAGGCTGTTACGGCGCACTTGCGTATGCGCTTTATCCGGTCGCCGTGGCGCACGCCAACGACCATGCAACGGCGGAAAGCTTTGTGAAAGTCTCCAGCGGCCTGCTGTTGCTCTACGGTTTCGGCACCATGCTCGGCCCGCTTCTGGCCGCTGCGGCCATGGATATATTCTGGCCGTCCGGGCTCTTTGCCATAACCATGCTGGCGCATATTTCGATTACCGGCTACGCGCTGTTCCGCTCGCGCCAACGCGCCGCTGTGCCCAAGGAAGAGAAGGATCAGTTCAAGAGCATGCCATCTGAACGTGGTGCGACACCGGAAGCGATGAACCTCGATCCGAGAGCCGAAACGGAAAGCTGATCTGATCGTCTATTGAAAGAAGCGGGATAGCGCTGAAACCGCGCCGATAGAAAAAACATGAATCAAAATGTTCGGCGGCTGTGGCACAGCCGCCAATATTAAACTCAGGTCGGGCAAGGTGCAGCCGTGAGAGCGAGGTTCGATCTGATTCATCACATCGGCGCTCTAACTGTCTATTTCAACGCACATCTTTTCTGAAAACCGTTTTTCGGTTTTCAAGATGCGCTCTCAAAGGCGCTGCCGCCATCGACCGTTCTGGCCGAGATGCTTATCGCTATATCAGGCTGCAGCAACACCCGGCTTAAGCCGGTCTGTTCCACGTCCGATATGAAATGGCTTGAAGCGCCTTTGCGGCTTCCCTGTCCATGCCCCTTGGGTTTGCGTCAGTGACGCGTTACCTGAGATCTAAGCTTCTCTATCTGGTCCTTCAGCATAAGCTTCTTGCGCTTGAGAGACGCAACGTGAAGATCATCCATTGCCGGTGACGCCAAAGCATCGGAAATTTCCTGCTCCAGAGCGCCGTGCTTCTTTTCAAGCGTGGCAAGATGGGACTCGATAGCCATCATCAGTTCTCCTTTGGTTGATTTCCACACGATAACGGAACAGCCAGACCGACCCCAGATCAACCATTGCGGCAGGTGCTGTTGTTCCATCTGCTTAACTGCATGAACGCCCGGCACACCTCCTGTTTATCCGGGCCAACACGCAGTCCCGGCTGCCATGCATGCGGTTTTGATTTGTCGCCTTCGACAGCCGCCATCCATGACAGAACCATGACAGTTTGGCATGAGTTTGGTGCAAAGTCGAATTTGTCGTGGTAGCATTTTCCAATCGCGAAAAATGTGATAAGGGCTTCGCCCGAAACGGGCTTGCGCAGCGCCTTGAACGAGGTTCGGCGCAGCCCGTAAAACTATTCAACAGAATGGGGTTCGCATGTCCGATCAGGAACAGGCCGAGATCAGGTTGGCCGTCGCACGTCTGAAACAGGAGCACGCGGATTTCGATGCGGCAATTAATGCGATGATTGCCGTCGGCTGCGACCAGTTGCGCGTCCAGCGCATGAAGAAGAAAAAACTCGCGATCAAGGACAAGCTTCAGGAAATGGAAGATCAGGTCATTCCTGACATCATCGCCTGATCGCGCCTCATATCGAAAGCAAAGCCGGGGTCCGCCCGGCTTTATCATTTTTACCCACACAATATCTCATCCGCGAAAGCATGAAACGGAGCAGGAAAGACCAATGAGCGTTACCGCCGACGTCGCCATTATCATGGGCAGCCAGTCTGATTGGGAAACCATGCGCCATGCCGCAGATACGCTGGAGGCGCTCGGTATCGGCTTTGACGCCCGTATCGTTTCCGCGCACCGCACGCCCGACCGGCTGGTCGCCTTTGCCAAGGGTGCGAAGGCCGACGGCTTCAAGGTTGTGATCGCTGGCGCAGGCGGTGCCGCACATCTTCCCGGCATGGCCGCCGCCATGACCCCACTGCCGGTGTTTGGTGTGCCGGTTCAGTCAAAAGCTCTTTCCGGCCAGGATTCGCTCCTGTCCATCGTGCAGATGCCGGCTGGCATTCCCGTCGGCACGCTGGCCATTGGACGCGCCGGCGCTGTCAACGCCGCCCTGCTCGCTGCCGCCGTTCTGGCGCTGCACGACGATGCTCTTGCTGCCCGTCTCGATGAGTGGCGGAGCGCCCAGACCGAGAGCGTGGCTGAACGTCCTACCAATGAGGTCTGATATGGAAAAATCCGCACTCACATCCGGCGCAACGATCGGCATCATCGGCGGCGGACAATTGGGCCGCATGCTGGCCATGGCCGCAGCGCGGCTCGGCTTCCAGACGGTCATTCTGGAGCCACAGGCAGATTGCCCGGCGGCGCAGGTTGCCAACCGCCAGATCGTCGCCGCCTATGACGATCCGAAAGCGCTGGCCGAACTGGCCGCAGCGTCCGACGTCATTACCTATGAATTCGAAAACGTGCCGGTCAGCGCCGCAGACAAGCTTGCCGAGACCGCAATCGTCCTGCCGCCGCCAGCGGCGCTGGAAATTTCGCAGGATCGCTTCAACGAAAAGCAGTTCCTCAATGAAAGCGGCATCGAAACCGCCCCCTGGCGTCTGGTCGATGACGAAGAAACGTTGATCGCAGCACTTGGTGCGCTTGGCGAACGCGGTATCCTGAAAACCCGCCGCCTCGGCTATGACGGCAAGGGACAGGTGCGCCTGACTTCGCTGGACGAAACAGCTGCCCATGACGCGCTGACCGCCATCAACAAGGCCCCGGCGATCCTCGAAGGGTTTGTCGATTTCGATCGTGAAGTCTCGGTCATCGCCGCGCGCGACCGCAGCGGCAATGTTGCCATTTTCGACATCGCCGAAAACGTCCATAAGGACGGCATTCTCTCGACATCGACCGTTCCTGCCCGCATTTCCGCACAGACGGCGGATGCTGCGCGGCAGGCGGCAGAGAAGCTTTTGCATGCGCTGGATTATGTCGGTGTTCTGGGGCTCGAATTCTTCGTCCTCAAGGACGGTTCGCTGCTCGCCAATGAATTTGCGCCACGTGTGCACAATTCCGGCCACTGGACGGAAGCCGCCTGCGCGATCTCGCAGTTTGAACAGCATATCCGCGCCGTTGCCGGGCTGTCGCTTGGCAATACGGACCGGCATTCCGATTGCCTGATGGAAAACCTGATCGGCAACGATATTGATCGCGTGCCAGCGATTCTATCGGAACCCAATGCCGTGCTGCATCTCTATGGCAAAAAGGAAGCTCGCGAAGGCCGGAAAATGGGCCATGTGACCCATATCAAGCCCCGCGCGCGCTAGGCTTTGTCGGGAATCTGGACGATTCCCGATGACTCCGCCCGCTGCGACAAGATTTTCAGGCTCCCGCCCGTGAATCTGCCGCGCAGGAGTTGACATTTACCCGAAACCTTGTGTATTTCGGCCAACCCTTCAGGCACATATACCGTGTCTGTAATCAATTGGCGCCTTGGGCGCTGTTTTTATGAAGCCCGGCGGCGTGTTCATGTCGATGGGCCAACCAGACCGGTGATTGACATGAAGATCAAGAACTCGCTTAAAGCGCTTAAGGGCCGTCATCGCGACTGCCAGCTGGTCCGCCGCAAGGGCCGCGTTTACATCATCAATAAGACTGCTCCGCGCTACAAGGCTCGTCAGGGCTAATCTTATTTTTGATTTTGCATTTGACGTTCCGCCGTGCATAGGGAAATCTATGCATATGCGGAACGTTTTTGCATGTCTGAAGATTTTTGCGACGGTTGCCGCATTCAGCGCGGCGACTTTGACCATTCACGGCGCACGCGCCGAGATGGCACCCGATAAGGCGCCGTTGAACGCCCAGCTGACTGCTCCGCTCACGCCTGTACAGATCGGCGCAGACAGCGAGCAGAAGCCCTCCTCCTCGCAAACAGCCCCCGCCAAAGCGGCAGCGCCCCAGACGCCGGAAGAGCGTCTCGACAAGCTGTTTGCCGAGCTTCGCAAAACAACGGACGAAGCCAAGGCACGACGCATCGCATCACAGATCAATACGCTCTGGTCGCAATCCGGCAGCGCCACCATCGACCTTCTGGTCCAATGGGCGAACGCCGCCATGCTGGAACATCGCTATACGTCAGCGCTCGATTTCCTGAACGAAGCCATCGCTCTCAATCCGGATTATGCGGAAGCATGGAACCGCCGCGCGACGGTTTATTTCCTGCAAAAAGATTATGCTCACGCCATGTATGACATCAATCGTACGTTGGAGCTGGAGCCGCGCCATTACGGCGCCCTGACGGGCATGGCGGCCATTCTGCGCGTCCGTGGCCTCAAGGAGCAGGCCATGAAGGCTTATGAGCAGGCGCTGATTGTTTATCCGATGATGCGGGACGCCCAGAAAAATTTCAGCGATCTAGCCGATGAGCTGGCCGACACGCGCACCTAACACTACAGTTGCATTCTTTGTGATGCCGGTCTGCAAACAGACCTATCCCATAAAACAAAACGCGCCCCGGAAGGAGCGCGTTTTTTTCTTATACGCAAGAGCACCGAAACTGGATGAGATTCGGGATGATGGTGTGCCGAAAATGATGGGGCTTTGAGACCCGGAGCGGAGCGTACATAAAGTACGTGAGCACCGGAAGCTCAAAGACGTGCCATTTGCAGGCCACCAGAGCCCGAATATCGCCAGTTTAGACGCCGGACTTTCCGTCGGCGCCTATATAGGCGATGCGGAGCATGTTGGTCGCACCCGGCGTACCGAAAGGCACACCGGCGGTGATGATGATGCGCGAACCGGCTTTACCGAAGTCTTCTTCGAAGACGATCTGGCAAGCGTGATCGACCATATCTTCCAGATCGTGGGCATCGGCGGTTACGACGCAATGCAGGCCCCAGACGAGCGACAGCTTGCGGGCGGTGTCGACGACCGGCGACAGCGCGATGATCGGTGTGCGCGGACGCTCACGGGCGGCACGCAGGCCGGTGGTGCCGGAAGCCGTGTAGGTCACGATGGCCGAGAGCTTCAGCGTTTCGGCAATCTGGCGGGCCGCAAGCGAAATCGCATCGGCACCGGTTGGTTCAGGTGCTGCGCGCTGCGCATCGATGATGGTCGAATAGGTCTGTTCCTGCTCAACCTGTTCGGCAATGCGGTTCATCGTGGCGACCGCTTCGACCGGGTATTGGCCCGATGCCGATTCAGCCGAAAGCATGATGGCGTCCGCACCTTCGAACACAGCCGTTGCAACGTCCGACACTTCGGCGCGCGTTGGCACCGGCGCGGTGATCATGGATTCGAGCATCTGCGTGGCCACCACAACCGGCTTGCCGGCGCGGCGCGCGCGGCGGGTGATCTGCTTTTGAATGCCCGGAACGCTTTCAAGCGGCATTTCCACACCGAGATCGCCACGGGCGACCATCAGGGCATCGGAAAGCTCGATGATCTCGTCAAGGCGTGTTACCGCCTGCGGCTTTTCGATCTTCGACATGATGCCGACCTTGCCGCGCGAAACCTTGCGCACTTCGGCCAGATCTTCCGGGCGCTGGATGAAGGACAGCGCAACCCAGTCGATTTCTTCCTTCAACACGGCATCAAGGTCCTTGCGGTCCTTTTCAGTCAGTGCGCCGACACCGAGCGTGGTGTCCGGCAGGCTGACGCCCTTACGGTCGGAGATGCGGGTGCCGGAAACGACCTTACAGCGGATGGACTTGCCGTCGGTGGCTTCAGCCACGAGATGCAGCTTGCCGTCATCGATGAGCAGGCGGTGGCCCGACTCGACCGCTTCCAGAATTTCTGGATGCGGGAGAAAGACGCGGGTTTCGTCGCCGGGCGCTTCGTTATTGTCGAGCGTGAAGGTCTGGCCGGGAACGAGATCGACCTTTCCGTCCTTGAATTTGCCGACGCGCAGCTTTGGCCCCTGAAGGTCGGCGAGAATGCCGATCGGGCGGCCAATGGCCTTTTCCACATTGCGGATGCGCTTCACGAGGGTGCGCATCAGGTCATGGTCGGCATGGCTCATATTGATGCGGAAAACATCGGCACCGGCTTCAAAGAGCTTGCGGATGACGGCTTCCTCGCCAGACGCCGGACCCAGCGTTGCGAGAATCTTGACCTTGCGGTTGCGCTTCATTGACTATTCGTTCCTGTAACAGTGGGGGTTTCCGGCGGTGTTTCGTCTGCAAGCTGAACCATCCAGCTCGACTGTTCCCCGGTATCATATTCCTGGAAGCCGTTGCGCTGGAAGCCGCGCGCGTAGCAATCCTGCACGCCCGAGATGCGGAATTCCTTTTCCGCGACGCACATATTCACATTGCCCTGCCAGCGGCCGTCGCCTTGGGCATCCTCGGCATAGAGATAATAATAGCGCGACGTCAGCGGGCCTTCGATCAGCGTTTTGCAGGTCGAGCCTTCGATATGCCACCAGCCTTCCGTTACCCAGCCGGTCTTGGCCCGGTAACCGATGGAGACGCCGACAAGATTCTGCGTCGAATTACAGACGCGGAAATCGGCCCGCGCCTCCACAGAGGTCATGCCGAGCGCACCAAGCAACACGGCGGAAAATACAGCCAGGAAGTGTGGAAGTCGCATCCGCCGAACCCCTTCAGCCCGCAATCGCTTTTGTTTCACGTCTGGAAATCCCATTTCGGTCGCTCTCTTTTCGGCAGTTTCGCCGGTGATGTCAACGCAGTCCCGCCGAGAAGAAAGCACATGACGAAAGAATGATCGTTGCAATCCCGGCTTTCTCATGACAGACCTGAAACAGCTTCCCGCGCCCGATGAAAATCAATCCCGAATTGTTCCTGGGAATTCAATCCGTGTCGTTCGCAAAACCGTCAGCCACTTCGTTCTCGCCCGTTTACAGGATTGAAGGCGATTTTCGCCTCGGCCTGCTTCTGACCGCCGACCACGCACGGCGCGACGTGCCTGCCGAATACGGTAGTTTGGGTCTGGAAGAAAGCGAATTCGACCGTCATATCTCTTATGACATCGGTGTCGAAGCCCTGACGCGGGCATTGGCTGGCCGCCTTCAGGCGCCCGCAGTGCTTGGCGGCTTTTCCCGTCTGCTGATCGATCCCAATCGCGGCGAGGATGACCCGACGCTCATCATGCAGCTATCGGATGGCGCGGTTATTTCCGGCAATTATCCGATGTCGGCGGGTGAGCGGGAAGATCGGCTGACCCGTTTTTACCGTCCCTATCATGAGGCTGTGACGGAAATGAGTGCCCGCGTGGAACGCGAAAGCGGACATGCGCCCTTCATCGTATCCATCCATTCATTCACACCGCGCTGGAAAGACAGGGCCCGCCCCTGGCAGATCGGCCTACTGTGGGACAAGGACAACCGCGCCGTCGCGCCGCTTCTGTCGCTGTTGCGCGCCGAGCCCGGTCTGGTGGTCGGCGACAACGAGCCCTATGACGGCGCATTGCGCAACGACGCCATGTATCGCCACGCCACGGCCAAGGGCTTTGCCCATGTGCTGATCGAGGTGCGGCAGGATCTGATCGCAGACGAGGCCGGAGCGGTGGAATGGGCGGAACGGCTTGCTCCGATGCTGCGGCAGATCAACACGCTCGACGGCATGCACGAGGTCCGGCATTTCGGCTCGCGCACCGGCACGGTGGCGTGAACCACCGCTTTTCCACAGTGTTCCACACTCTTCCACAAGGTTTGGCCCCATAAATCGTGCCGGGCATCGAAAAGGCTCTTAATTTTGCCCGCGACTCGCGGGAAAACCGGTGCAGAATTTCAGACATGCGAAATCGTGCCTCCGCGCTGTTCGCACCCATCAAGACAAGAATTGGAGAAGCCGCGTGAGCGACGACATTACCAGCGAAGCCCAAACCATTGCCGTCGGCCAATTGCGTGCCTTCATCGAGCGCATTGAGCGCCTCGAGGAAGAAAAAAAGACCATCGCCGACGATATCAAGGAAGTTTACGCGGAATTGAAGGGTTCGGGGTTTGACAGCAAGGTCGTGAGGACCATTATTCGTCTGCGTAAAAAAGAAGACCATGAACGTCAGGAAGAAGAAGCGATGCTCCAGCTCTATATGGACGCGCTTGGCATGGGCTGACCCAAAGCTCTACCCGGAGCTTTTACCCCTTCTTCCTGAAATCGGAACCCGGCGGATCACGCCTGATTCGCATTCAGAGGAAGGGGATTGGGTCCATGGAATATAAGAAGCTCGGACGTACCGAACTGAAAGTTTCGCCGCTCTGTTTCGGCGGCAATGTCTTTGGATGGACGGTCGATGAAGCGACGTCGTTTTCGCTGCTCGACCGTTTTGTCGATGCAGGACTGAATTTCATCGATACGGCGGACGTCTATTCCGCCTGGGCAAATGGCAATGTCGGCGGCGAATCCGAAACCATCATCGGCAACTGGCTGAAATCCCGCGGCTTGCGCGACAGGGTCGTCATCGCCACCAAGGTCGGCTCGGAAATGGGGCCGGACGAAAAGGGGCTTTCACCCGCTTATATTCGCAAAGCCGTGGACGCCTCCCTAAAACGGCTGCAGACCGACTATATCGATCTTTACCAGTCCCATTGGGACGATCCTGAAACACCGTTCGAGGATACGCTCGGAACTTATAAAGAGCTGATCGATGCGGGCAAAGTGCGCGCCATCGGCGCGTCCAACCTGACGCCGGAGCGGCTAACGGAAGCGCTGGACGTTGCAAAACAGCACAACCTGCCGCGCTACGAAACCTTGCAGCCGCTCTATAATCTTTATGACCGGTCGGGGTTCGAGGATGGGCTGGAAGCCATCTGCCGCGACAATGAAATTGGCGTCATTCCCTATTACGCGCTGGCCGCCGGTTTTCTGACCGGCAAATACCGCTCTGCCGACGATCTTGGCCAGAGCGCTCGCGGCAAGTCGGTTGAGAAATATCTGACGGATCGCGGATCGCGGATCATCGCCGCGCTGGACCAGGTGGCCCGCAGTGTCGACGCCACGCAGGCGCAGGTGGCCATCGCCTGGCTGGTTGCTCACCCGTCGATCACTGCGCCGATTGCCAGCGCCACGCGCCTGACCCAATTAGGAGAACTGATCAGCGCCGCCGAGCTGAAGCTCAGCAAAAACGATCTGGCCCTGCTCAACAAGGCAAGCGCTTAAAAGTCCTATCCAGTTGGCATATATGTCGGCCAGGATGAGGCGAAAATGGTGATTTCCGAGACCCGGAGCGCAGCGTACTCAATGTACGTGAGCACCGGAAGCGTCGCAAATTGCCATTTGCAGACCATCCTCGTCGACATATCGGCAGGTTCGATTAACCTTCAATCTCCTCGCGCAGCATTTCGAGTTCCAGCCACTCTTCTTCCATGGCCGCGTTCTCACTGCGCTTCTTTTCCAAAAGATCGGCGGTCTTGGCGAAAAGCGTCGGGTCCTTGGCGTAAAGCTGCGGATCGGCAAGCTTGCCTTCGAGCACGGTGATTTCCTTGCCCAAGGCGTCCATCTTGCCCGGCAGCGTTTCCAGCGCGAATTTCTGCTTGTAGGAAAGCTTGCGCTTTTCCTCACGCTTCGGCTGCGAAGCCTCGTCACCGCTGTCGTCGCTCTTATCGCGGGCAGTCGCTGTCTTCACGTTGCGACGCTCCAGCGCCTGTTCCTTGCGCTGCGCCATCATGTCGGCATAGCCGCCCGCATATTCCAGCCAACGGCCATCGCCTTCCGGCGCAATCACCGATGTCACGGTGCGGTCGAGGAAATCGCGATCATGGCTGACCAGAATGACCGTGCCCGGAAAACCCGCCACCAGTTCCTGCAACAGATCCAGTGTTTCCATGTCGAGATCGTTGGTCGGTTCGTCGAGGATCAGCAGATTGGCCGGACGGGCCAGCACACGGGCCAGCATCAGACGCGCTCTTTCGCCACCGGAAAGTTCGCGGATCGGCGTGCGCGCCTGTTCCGGCTGGAACAGAAAATCCTTCATGTAGGAAACGACATGGCGCTGCTCGCCATTGATGACGAGGTTCTCCCCACGCCCATCGGTCAGATAATGCGACAGCGTCTCATCCAGATTGAGACTGTCACGCTTCTGGTCAAGCTCGGCCATTTCCAGATTGACGCCCAGCCGAAGCGTACCGGAATCCGGCGCAAGTTTGTCAGTCAGAAGCGAAAGCAGCGTGGTTTTTCCGGCACCATTCGGTCCAACCAGACCGATCCGGTCGCCGCGCTGTACGCGGGTCGAGAAATCCTTGACCAGCACGCGGTCGCCATAGGCCTTGTTCAGCCCCTTGGCTTCGATCACCAGCTTGCCGGATTCCTTGGAATCGCTGGCGGTCAGAACCGCCGTGCCTTGCGCCTTGCGGTGGTTGCGGAAATCGGCGCGCATGGAATGCAGTTCGCCAAGGCGGCGCATATTGCGCTTGCGGCGCGCCGTCACGCCATAGCGCAGCCAGTGCTCTTCACGGGCAATCTGGCGGCCAAGCTTGTGATGATCGCGCTCTTCCTCTTCCAGAACCTTGTCGCGCCATTCCTCGAAATGACCGAATCCCTGCTCCAGACGGCGTGTGATACCACGGTCAAGCCAGACGGTCGCGCGGCTGACATTTTCCAGAAAGCGACGGTCATG
Source organism: Brucella sp. NBRC 113783 (assembly GCF_040372265.1). Taxonomy (NCBI): domain Bacteria; kingdom Pseudomonadati; phylum Pseudomonadota; class Alphaproteobacteria; order Hyphomicrobiales; family Brucellaceae; genus Brucella; species Brucella sp. NBRC 113783. The sequence continues at coordinate 106,469 of NZ_BAABRX010000008.1, forward strand.
CGAGATCAGCACGATAGCCGAACGGATCTGGCGCAACTCGCCTTCCAGCCATTCGATCGTCGTCAGATCGAGATGGTTGGTCGGCTCGTCCAGCAAAAGCACATCAGGCTGCGGCGCGATCACACGCGCCAGCGCTGCGCGGCGCGCTTCGCCACCTGAAAGATGATCCGGATTTTCTTCGCCGGTCAGGCCCAGATGCTCCAGAAGATAGGTCACGCGATGCGGATCGTCGGTCGGTCCGAGTCCCGCTTCGACATAGGCGCGCACGCTGGCAAAACCGTCCATGTCCGGCACCTGCGGCAGATAGCGAATCGTCGCGCCCGGATGCTTGAACACTTCGCCCGAGGTCGGCTCGACCATGCCTGCGGCGATCTTCAACAACGTGGATTTGCCAGAACCATTGCGCCCGACCAGCGCGATGCGGTCGCCCTCGCTCACCGAAAGGCTCGCATCCTCCAGAAGCGGCGTGCCGCCGAAGGTGAGCTTGATCTGGTCTAGACGAAGGAGCGGTGGTGCCATGGTTCTTCTGAGGCTTTCTGGGCGGTTCGCGCGATGGGCTTTGAAATTCCGCCCTGCTTGTCCGCGACAAAAGCCGTTCTGTCAAATGGATCGATAGGAAAGAGGCATGAAAAACAAACAGGCCGGGTTTCCCCGGCCTGCCGTGATTGGTTTTCAAGCCTAAGCTGGCTCAAGCTCTGCGAGCTTGCCGAGCTTAGTAGCGCGAACTTATTGGCAACGCGCTTCGTAGATGCGGCCGTAATTGTCACGATAGCGGCAGTACTGCACGCCATTGCGCGACTGGGCAGCGCCCACCAGCGTACCGGCGACAGCGCCGATCGCTGCACCCGTGAGAGCGCCACGGCCATTGCCGCCAATTGCACCACCGGCGAGAGCGCCGATTGCTGCACCGCCAACGCCGTAACCAGCCGTACGCTGTTCGTTGGTCGTGCAGGCTGCTGTTGACAAAGCGAGCACCCCGGCAACCGCAATCATGGAAAGACGTGATTTCATCAAACAATCTCCTGTCAAAGTTGACATTTCAGGTGCCGATTTTGCGTCCCCAATTTCGGCGTTAGCGAATTTACCCGCTTGCTGCATTTGAAATACGTTTCGCTATCGAGCGTCAAGCCTTTTCAATCGGTAAGGTTAGCGGCACACTGTTGGCGTGTTCAGAACTTAAGTTTGCGACAAGTATCGCTAAGCCAGAACGCACAGTAATACGAAGTGTTCCACGCACTATATTGGAAACAGTCCACGAAGAACCAAAAGGCAAGGTCACGTTGTCTAACGGCCACTCGGCATTTGTGATTGAAAGTCCGTCCAAAGCCGAGAAACTGATGACGCTGAACAGCGTACCATCTGGAAAATCATAGGCAAATTCGCCGGATGTCACCGGCCAGGCTTCTTCCGCACCGCTGGAAAGAAAGACGTTCCGCCCCTTTTCCGCCTGCGCCGTCGCCATGGTGAGATGCAGAAGCGTGTGATCGGTGCGCTGTCCGCCGAAAGCGCCGCACAAAATGGCGCGCGTTGCGCCACGGGCAAACGCTTCCTCGAAAGCCAGTTCACCGTCCGTCATGTCCTTGGCGCGGGGAAATGTCTTTTGCGGCACATGCGCATATTGTTCAACGAGCGCTTGTGGCGTCGAATCGAAATCGCCAAGCCAAAGTTCTGGCTCGACGCCCAATGCCGCCGCATGACGAATGCCGCCGTCGGCGGCAAGAATGCGCGCGCCAGCTATCTGCTGCCGCAGCCGTTCGGTTACGACGAGATCGCCGCCGAGAAGGATGACGAATGTGCTCATAAGTCGCTCATATCATGGGCGAATCGCAGCCGGAAGTCCGTTGTGCCCGACTTGTCGATGGTTTTGCCTCTCTTGCCCTTCACGGCCTGACATATTAATGTCGCAACGCTCTAACGGGGTGCCATCGGCGCAAGCAGATGGCTGAGAGGCTTTTCAAAAAGCCAACCCGCCGAACCTGATCCGGTTTGCACCGGCGGAGGGATTAGATGCTGCTCTGCGGCACGATCCCGAAAAGTTGCAGCTTCAAGTTCCAACCTTTCGGTGATGATTGTGTTCCTGAACCCAAGCGGCGCTATATCCTTTTAACTTGATGAAAGGACGTGCCGTTATGCGGCTGTTATCTTTGCTGGCCTTCTCTTTCGCGGCAGCGGTAAGCCTTACGCCCGCAGCGCAGGCGAAAGATAAGCTCACCATCTACACCTATGACAGTTTCATTTCCGAATGGGGCCCCGGTCCCAAGGTGAAGGAAAGCTTCGAGAAGGAATGCGACTGCGAGATCAACTGGGTTGCTTCCGCCGATGGCGTGGCGCTGCTCAACCGGCTGAAGCTCGAAGGCGGCAACACCAAGGCCGATATCGTGCTGGGTCTCGACACCAATCTGACCACGGAAGCGCGCGCCAGCGGCTACTTTGCGCCAAGCGGCATCGATCTTGGCAATGTCAGCGTGCCGGGCGGCTTCAAGGACGATATTTTCGTACCCTATGACTATGGCTATTTCGCCATCGTCTATGATTCGGAAAAGTTGCCCAATCCGCCCAAGAGCCTGAAAGAACTGGTCGAAGGCGACCCGTCGCAGAAGCTCGTGCTTCAGGACCCGCGCACCTCGACGCCCGGCCTAGGCATGCTGTTGTGGATGAAGTCCGTCTATGGCGATCAGGCGGACGACGCCTGGCAGAAGCTGCAAAAGCGCATTCTCACCGTCACGCCGGGCTGGTCGGAAGCCTATGGTCTCTTCACCAAGGGTGAAGCGCCGATGGTGCTCTCTTATACCAGTTCGCCCGCCTATCATGTCATCGCGGAGAAGACGGATCGCTACAAGGCGTTGGCCTTTCCGGAAGGCAATTATCTGCAGATCGAACTGGCCGCCCAGACGACGACCGGCGCCAAGAACCCGCTGGCGCAGAAATTCCTCTCCTTCATGACCGGCCCCGGCTTTCAGGATGTGATTCCCGAAACCAACTGGATGTTCCCGGCAGGCAAGACCTCGACGCCGTTGCCCGCCGCATTCGACGCTTTGCCGAAGCCGGAAAAGACCCTGCTCATTCCATCCGACGAGGTTGCGAAGAACCGCAAGGCCTGGGTCGATGAATGGCTGGCAGCCACCAGCAAATGATAAACGCTCCGGCAAGCAAAGCTACGCACCCCACCCCCGCGATGAAACCCATCGCGGGGGCTTTGGCGTTGGCTTTCCTTGCCGTGCTGGCCGGTGGTGCGCTCGTCGCACTTGCCTTTGAGGCCAGCGGCGGCTTCGATGCCGCCGCAAATTTCGATGCCTATCTCTGGCGAACCGCCCGTTTCACCATCACACAAGCCATCGCATCCAGCCTGCTTTCGGTCGCCTTCGCGATCCCCGTTGCCCGCGCCCTCCATTCGGAAGCGCATTTTCCCGGACGCGGCCTTATCCTGCGGCTTTTCGCTCTGCCGCTCGCACTGCCTGCCCTCGTCGCTGTGCTGGGTGTGACCAGTATCTATGGCCGCAACGGCCTCATCGCTCATATGTCGGACGCCGTGGGATACCCTTTCCAGCCGGATATCTATGGCATTACCGGCATTTTGATCGCGCATGTGTTCTTCAACATGCCGCTGGCAGTGCGGCTCATCCTCGCCGCCTATGAATCGATACCCGCCGATTACTGGAAACTCGCGGCCCAGCTTGGCATGGGCAACCGCGCCCGTTTCCGGCTGATCGAGTGGCCGGTTATCCGCCGCAGCCTGCCCGGCATGGCGGGGCTGATCTTCATGCTCTGCGTGACGAGTTTTACCACCGTGCTGACGCTCGGCGGTGGCCCGCGCGCCACAACGCTGGAAGTGGCGATCTATCAAAGCCTGCATTTCGATTTCGACCCGGCGCGTGCGGTTGCGCTCACCGCCACCCAGCTCGGCCTGACCTTGTTGATCCTGCTGGCCTTGCGTCTGACCGGTCGTCCTTCCGAAGAAGGCTTTACCCACACGGCAACACCACGCCGCTACGGCAAGCCTTCCGGGGGCGAATGCCTGTTCAACATCGTCGCCATTCTCATCGGCTTTCTTTATGTCGCCTTGCCGATTGCCGGCGTGGTCGTGTCTGGCCTCGCTGCCGACCTCGCCCGCCTGCTCAGCGAAAGGACCGTCTGGCGGGCCATCGTCACGAGCCTTGCGCTCGGTTTTTCTGCCGCCACTTTGTCGGTCATCCTTTCATTGGCGCTGGTTTCAGCGCGGGAAGCGGTCAGGAGCAACCGGATAGCCAGCCTGTTCGATACCGGCGCGAGCCTCATTCTCGTCATGCCGCCCATCGTGATCGGTGCAGGATGGTTCATCTTGCTTCGCCACATCACCGATCCCTTCACAATTGCGCCGGTGATGGTGGTGACGGTCAACGCGGCCATGGCCATGCCTTTTGCCGTTCGCCTGCTGCGCCCGGCCTGGGATACGGCAGCAGCGCGCCACAACCGGCTTTGCGCCCAGCTTGGTATTCAGGGCTTCAACCGGCTGCGGCTCATCGACTGGCCGTCGATCCGCAAGCCTTTCGGCATGGCCTTCGCTTTCGCCATGGCGCTTTCCATCGGCGATCTTGGCACAATCGCACTGTTCGGCAGCGATGCGCTGATGACCCTGCCCTATCTTCTCTTGCAGCGCATGGGCAGTTACCGCACATTCGATGCCGCCGGTCTGGCGCTCATTCTGGGGCTTCTCTGCCTTGGTCTGATGATGCTTGCCGACCGTGCTGCCATATCCCGGAAAGTGAATTTCAACGCATGACTGCATCCGCCGACATCCGCCTTACCGACGTGCGCTTCAGCTATGGCGAAACCGCAATGCGCTTCGACCTGACGATCGCGGGCGGCGCCATTGCGGCCATTGTGGGCCCAAGCGGCTCGGGAAAATCCACGCTCCTGAACCTCATTGCCGGTTTTGAGACGCCCTCATCCGGCACCATTGCCATCGGGGGTGTCGATGTGACCCGACTGCCGCCGCCGGAGCGGCCAGTTTCGATGGTGTTTCAGGAAAACAACCTGTTTGCCCATCTCACCGTCGCGCAAAATATCGGCCTTGGTCGCGCACCAAACCTGAAACTGACGGATAGCGACCGCGCAGCCATCGCCGAAGCGCTGACCCGCGTCGGCCTCAAGGACAAGGAGCAGCGCAAGCCCGAAGCCCTGTCCGGTGGCGAACGCCAGCGTGTGGCGATTGCCCGCGCACTTGTTCGCGAACGCCCGGTGCTGCTGCTGGACGAAGCCTTTGCATCGCTTGGGCCAGCATTGCGCCATCAGATGCTCGATCTCGTCAATGAATTGCGCCGCGAAACCGGCATGACTGTGTTGATGGTTACGCACACGCCGGAAGATGCGCTCTATCTCGATGCGCAATTGCTGTTTATCGAAAATGGTGCGGTTGCGGCGCAAGGCCACGCTCGCGACCTCCTGTCGGAGACTGGACCTGAAGCGCTGCGGCGCTATATCGGTGACAAGCGCGGGTAAATCTCAAATAGAGTTACGGTAGCGGACATATTTTGTTCGCAATCCGCCCGGAAGAACCGTATTCAACTCTATTGGGCCGCTTGTACGTCTGCTGGTCTGTGACTAGATTTGCGGACGACCTGATGATCTATGAATCGCGAGGATAAAATACTGTTCCGTCACAAGACCCGTATCCGGGCCTCCCTGTGTCTTCCAGTCTCCCTGCCAGAACGGGCGCAGCGCAATTGGCGGAAAGCAGCCATTGGCTTTGGCTTGTTTGCTGTCGCCTTGATTTCCGGCTGCCAGTCGATCAATTCCAGCAAGGATCTCGGCTTGCAGCCATCGGACAATCCGGTGACGGTCGATAATGTGACGCGCAACGACAAGCTGGCGCAGATCGGCGCGCAACAGCATCCGCGCATCCTCGCCACCTATGGCGGCGAATATAAGGACCAGCGGCTGGAGCGCATGGTCGCGAAGATCGTGGGCAAGCTCACGACCGTTTCCGACAAGCCGGAGCAGACCTACCGCATCACCATTCTCGATTCGCCCAACATCAACGCCTTTGCCCTGCCCGGCGGCTATCTTTATGTGACGCGCGGCCTGCTGGCGCTCGCCAATGATTCCTCGGAAGTCGCAGCCGTAATCGCCCATGAAATGGGCCACGTCGTCGCCAATCACGGCATTCTGCGGCAGGAAAAGGAAGCGGAAACCGAGATCGCCGGTCGCGTGGCCAGCGAAGTGCTGCATAATGAATCGGCCAGCCGTGAAGCGCTCATTCGCGGCAAGCTGCGGCTTGCCCAGTTCTCGCGCAATCAGGAACTGCAAGCCGATGCCATCGGCATCAAGATGATCGGCGAAGCGGGGTATGATCCATTCGCCTCGGCACGTTTCCTGCAGTCGATGGAAGCCTATACCGGTTTCCGTTCCGTATCGGGCGCGACCGATGCCAGCCTCGACTTCCTCGCGAGCCATCCGGCAACGCCGCAACGCATCGAACTGGCGCTCGGCCATGCCCGCCGTATCGGCGCGCCGGGCGTCGGCACAACCGACCGTGATTCGTTCCTCAATGGCATTGACGGGCTGCTTTACGGCGACTCGCCCAATGAGGGTTATATTCGCGAACAGACCTTCATCCATCCGAAGCTCGGCGTAACGTTCCGCGCGCCTGACGGCTTCACCATCGACAATTCCGCCACCGCGGTCATGGCGAGCGGTCCCGGCGAAGTGGCGATCCGGTTTGACGGCGCATCCCTGCCATCCGGTTCCAGCCTCACCGATTATATCAAATCGGGCTGGGTCACGGGGCTGGATGAAAGCTCCATTCAGTCAACCACCGTCAATGGATTGCCAGCCGCAACTGCACGTGCCGCTGCCGACCGCTGGCAGTTCGACATCGTGGTGATTGGCGCAAACGACAAGGTCTATCGTTTCCTCACCGCCGCGCCAAAGGGCAGCACCGCGCTGCTTCCGGCCTCGCAGACGGTGACGCAGTCCTTCCGTCTTCTGACACCTGCCGAGCAGAACGCCATCAAGCCGCTGCGCATCCGCGTTGTGACGGTGAAACCGGGTGACACCATGGCGAGCCTTTCGTCACGGGTTCAGGGCACCACGCGCAAGCTGGAACTGTTCCGCCTGCTCAACGCCATGCCAGCCGGCGCCACCGTCTCGGTCGGCGACCGCGTGAAAATCATCAGTGAGTAACATGGAAACCCGCATCGACGCCCTGCTTGCAGGCCAGATCGCTCCGCTCGGTCCCCGCAACGCGCCAAGCGCCATCGACAAGCGCCCCGTCACCGGCAAGGTCCGTGTCACATCGGTCGGGCTGGATTGCGATAAGCAAGGCGACCGCAAGGTGCATGGCGGGCCGGAGAAGGCGCTGCATCATTATCCTCGCGATCATTACGCCCTGTGGCGCAAGGATATCGGCGACAATCACCGCCTCGGCGCAGCAGGCGCTTTTGGCGAGAATATTTCCACCACCGGCCTCGACGAACACAACGTCGCTGTCGGCGACCGTTTCCGTTTCGGAACCGCGCTAGTCGAAGTGTCGCAAGGACGTCAGCCCTGCTGGAAGCTTAATGCGCGTTTCGAAACGCCGGACATGGCAATCCGCGTCCAGAAGACCGGACGTACCGGCTGGTATTATCGCGTGCTGGAAGAAGGGGAAGCGGAGACTGGCGACAGCATAGTGCTGGTCGACCGTCTTTCACCGGAATGGTCGCTGCACCGCGTCTGGCATCTGCTTTATGTTGATATGCTGAATTACGACGAGCTGGCGCTCATGGCCAATATCCCGCATCTGGCTGATAGCTGGAAGCGCTATGCGGTGCGCCGTCTGGAAAACCGCAAGGTCGAAGATTGGACAAACCGCCTCGAAGGCGACAAGTCCTGACCCCAAAAGAAAGGGCGGTCGAACCGCCCCTTTTCTTGCGTTGCCTGATTTATCCGCTTCTCAAGCCTGATAGGCTGCCAGTTCATGCTGGCTGAGCAGAGCAATCTTGAGCTTTTCCAGCGCGCGGCTTTCAATCTGGCGCACACGTTCCTTTGAAATACCGAGCTTTTCGCCCAGCGCCTCCAGTGTCACGCCATCATCGTCCAGACGCCGCTCGCGGATGATGTGCAGCTCGCGCTCATTGAGCGAGTGCAGCGCCACATGCAGCCACTGGTTCCGGCGTTCCATATCGATGGAGCTTTCGGCAACTTCATCCTGAAGCGGATGATCGTCGACCAGAAAGTCCATGCGCCGCGAAGCCCCGGACTCATCATTGTTGACCGGAGCGGACAGTGAGCTGTCAGGCCCGGACAGGCGACTGTCCATGAACTCCACATCGGTGGCCGAAACGCCAAGCTGATCCGAAATCTCGCGATAGATTTCGGCCTTGGTCATGCTGTCGTCAGCTTGGGCAAGTCTCGAGCGCAGACGGCGAAGGTTGAAGAACAAGGCTTTCTGCGCCGAGCTCGTGCCACCGCGAACGATGGACCAGTTGCGCAGAATATAGTCCTGCATGGATGCGCGGATCCACCAGGAAGCATAGGTCGAGAAGCGCACCTCCCGGTCCGGGTCGAAACGGGCGGCGGCCTCCAGAAGACCGACGTAGCCTTCCTGAATGAGATCATTCATCGGCAGCTTGAACTTGCGAAAACGCCCGGCCATGGAAATCACAAGGCGCATATGCGCGGATGTGATGCGATGCAGGGCATCCTGGTCTTTCAATTCTTTCCAGCGAATGGCGAGAGCCCGCTCCTCTTCGCGCTCCAGATAAGGAGCCGACATTGCGCTGCGGATCATGGATTGGGAGGATGAGGCTGGCGTTGGGAGATTACGCGCAGCCGGAAGCATGCGAGGTGCGGGAACTGCGGAAGAACTGCTTATTGATGACGGCTTCATCTGGTTCTCCTGTTCTGAACTGGCACCCTTCTGGACGCCAGGCTGAAGGATATGCCAGTTACACGAAGAACAATTGAACACTTACATAAGTCGTTCAGAACGCCCTCTCGGAACAGTCTTGAGGCACACGTTCAAACGCCGCAAAACAGACCCATTACGAACTGGTATCTTTTCACAACGCGCGAAAAGCGATCTGGTTCCCTTCGAAAAGTATAAATATCTGACAACGCTGACAAAAGCCGGCTGGGGTAAACAATCGCTTGAGAAAACAATTCCACTTTGAAGCAAATATTCGCCACCGCCCAACATAATCAGACCAGCGTGAAACGAGGCGCTTTGAACAGCACAAATAAAAAACCCGGCTTTCGCCGGGCTTTTTAAACATCAAGAAAAGCAAAACTTATGCAGCTTCGACTTCATCGTCTTCAAGGTCGGCTTCAGCATCGGCCTTGCCGCGCTTCGGACCCTTGGCCAGATTGGCTTCGATCAGACGGACAGCTTCGGTATCCGACAGCTTGTTGACGGCTGCGATTTCGCGAGCCATGCGGTCGAGCGCAGCTTCATAAAGCTGGCGTTCCGAATAGGACTGCTCCGGCTGGTTTTCGGCACGGAAAAGATCGCGCACGACTTCCGAAATCGAGATCAGATCGCCGGAATTGATCTTCGCATCATATTCCTGCGCGCGGCGCGACCACATGGTACGCTTCACACGAGCACGACCTTGCACCACCTTCAGAGCACGCTCCACATAATCCGTTTCCGACAGCTTGCGCATACCGATGGTTGCGGCCTTGGCGACCGGAACCTTCAGACGCATCTTGTCTTTTTCGAAATCGATCACGAAAAGTTCAAGCTTGTGACCAGCCACTTCCTGCTCTTCGATCGCTACGATCTGACCAACGCCATGAGCCGGATACACAATCGACTCACCGGTCTTGAAACCACCACGGATTGCGGATTTTTTCTGCTGGGATGACATACGCTTCAATACTCCCTGTTGTGCCCGGCGCGACCCGCCGGTTGACACATGATACCCGACCGCACTTCTGAGAAGCGCGGAAGCTGTTGTCGGCGCCAGAGCAAGTCGATCTCATAAGCAGATCGGCACTCTGAGCCGCTGTTAGGCGCATTTATGCGGCGTCAGATGCTTTTCATCTGACTGCAACATGCGATGAACCGGAAACGCCTCTAACGGCAGATTTTCTCTAACGGGCAAGAAAAGGAGCAGGAACGGAATGGTGTTGCGGCGCATAAAACCGCCCTGAGAAGCCAACAACTTTTCAGGACCTTGCGTTTGATCGCAATCATCCACCCCGGTGCCAATTTTAGCCCGGTAAAAAACATCAGCCTTTCTGAGAAAAACGCTTTTGCGCCACGAATTGACGTCCAGTCACCGAAATTATTGGTGCAGGCTAACACAATTTCGCGAAAGAATCAACAAATTGCCAGATATGTCTCGTCTGGCAACTCAATACACCTGTTTTGCCGGTGCTTTCCCGTGATTTTATTCGTCTTTTGCCGCCTTCGTGTAGAAAAAGCAAGTGAAAGGCAAAGCTAATCTACATGCGATGACAAGACGATAGACGGGCCTTTGGGCCTAGTCGCCGCTGCCGGGCTCCGGGGAGAAATGGTTTTCGAGCTTGCCCGTGACGCCGTCCATTTCCTTGGCTTCCGGCATGGCATCTTTCTTGACGGTGATATTGGGCCACTTCGCCGCATATTCCGTATTCAGCTCCAGCCACTTGTCGAGGCCAGGCTCAGTATCCGGGCTGATCGCTTCGGCAGGGCATTCAGGCTCGCACACGCCGCAGTCGATGCATTCATCAGGATTGATGACGAGCATGTTCTCGCCTTCATAGAAGCAATCGACCGGACAGACCTCGACGCAGTCCGTATATTTGCAGCGAATGCAATTATCGGTCACGACATAAGTCATCGTCGAACTCCTGTTACCGCCCCTCTTCCCGAGTGGAGGCTTGTCTATCCTGTTTATTTGCGCCGATATTTCGACAGGTCCATGGGAATGGCTGCGTCACGGAATATCTCGCCACGACATCACGACCCATGGAGCAATCCCGGATCATCCGACCCTTTTCATCGCCATGTTCTTCGTGACACAGCGTGAGGTAGCGATTTTATCTCTCTCTGACAAGGGTGCAATCGCCGCATTGTAAGCATAGGCCACACAGCAGAAACGGCTTTTCGTCTCAATCCCTAAGCGTAGAAAACACTTTCGTCAAAACACTTTACGGCGCAATTTCCATCGCAGCTGTCTTCAACGCTGCGGCAACGCGTCCAGATCAAATCCCGCGCAGACGGTCCGTATCGCGGCGTTCTTTCTTGGTGGGGCGTCCCGCGCCGCTTTCGCGCTGCGGCAGGGCAGCCGCCGTCATCTCGGACGAAGAGGCTGGCGCTGGCGACAAATCTTCATAGAGAAGCTGGGCTTCCGGAGCAGGACCACGCCGCTCGCCGGGCAGAAGCACTTTGTAAACGAGGATGCGGCGATCAAGCGTGATGGTCAGCACATCGCCGATTTTCACCTGATGAGCGGCCTGCTCGATCTTATCCCGGTTGACCCGGACCTTGCCGCCGACGGCGAGTTTCGCCGCCAGCGATCTTGATTTGACCACGCGCGCGAATAACAGCCACTTGTCGATACGCTGTCTTCCGCTGTGTTCGCCGGTCATCTTACTTCTTCATCTGCTCCTTGAGAGCCAGCAGCTTGGCAAACGGCGAGTCGGGATCGATCCGTGCCGGACGTTCCTGTTCGAAACGCTTGTTGCCATTAGACGCGCCATGGGGGGCAGCGTGATCGCGCTTCGGCTGGCGATCACGACCGCCACCGTCACGCGGCTTGCCCTTGAAGCCTTCGCGCTTGCCCTGACCTTCGCCGTCATGGTTGTGGCGCTTGTTCTTGTCGAAACGCTTGCCGCCACGCGCATTTTGCTCGTCGCCGCCTTCGGACTTGCGCGCCTCGTTTTGCTGGCCGCGATTGTGCTGGCCACCATGACGCTGACGGTTGTTCTGGTCCTGATTGCGGCTACGACCTTCGAAACGGCCCTGACGCCACAGGAGAACCGGCTTCGGCTCTTCCGCAACCGCGTCACCGGCAGGTGCAGCGGCTTCAGCAGCAGGCGCTTCCGCCACAGGTGCGGTCTCTTCGGCCTTCACTTCAACAGCGACAACCGGCGCAGGCACCGGTTCCGCCGCAGGCACGGCAGGCTTTTCCGCTTCCGCTGCAACAGCAGAAACGGCAGCGCCTGCATCCTTGGCGGCAGCTTCGGCAGCGAACGCATCCAGTTCCGCAAGCTTGGCGGCAACATCGCCAGCTTCCATCGCCTCATGGCGATAGCCCAGGCTTTTCAGGATTTCTTCCATGTCTTCGGTGGTCGCACCGAGGATCGACATCATGGCAGGCGTGACGATGAAACGTCCGCCGTCATAAGCGCCATCCGGACGCGTACCCGAACCCGGACGCCAGGCCAGAGCCGGACGGATGAGATCGGCAAGACGCTCCAGAATATCGATGCGAACCGCACGACGGCCCAGCACACGATAGCCTGCCAGACGATAGAACATCGGATCGAAAGCCGGATCGACCACAACTGAGGTACGACCAGCGGCCAGAACATTGACCACATCGCCGTAACCGGCACGCTCGCGGCCATCGTTCTTCAAGGCCCAGAGCAGCGTGATGAGACCGGCGGGAGCCGGCTTCAGCAGCATGGGCATGAACACGTGATAGGCGCCGAAGCGCACGCCGAGGCGACGCAGTGCCGCACGCGAATCCTGATCGAGACCGCGCACTTCCTCCACCACCTCACGGCGCTGGAGAATGCCGAGATTCTCAACGATCTGGAAAGCGAGACCGCGCGTCATGCCGGTCAGCGCATCGGCGCCGGCCAGATCGGTCAGAGGCTTCAGAACGGTTTCGATGTGGTGAGCCACGAAACGATCGATGCGCGCAGCAACCTTGTCCCGTGCCGGACCGGTGAGCTGTTCGTCGGCAAGGATCACCGTGCGCGGCTTCATAATGTCGTCACCGGCGACCAAAGTTGCAACGGTTGCACCGACCCAGCGCAACACACCGTCCGAACCAAGTGCGAAGTCTCCGTTGGGAGCAGCCGCAAAGCGCTCCGCACGGCGATCGAACTCGGCGGCCAGCGCCTTTTGCGCAGCCGTCTTCACCGCCTTCGCGTCTGGCCCCTCGGCCTGGACGTCGGCGGTGAAACGGAATCCTTCCAGTTGCCCAACATTGTGGCCTTCGACACTCACGTCTCCGGCCGGGCTGATTTCTGCTTCAAGCATGGCATTCTCTCTCAGGCGCCTCATAAGCACGCTTGTCCTGCGGTCTACAAAGCGTTTCGTCAACCTTTCATGAAGCGCGTCGGACAATCTGTCCTCTATTTCGCGCGTCTTTTCCTGCCAGTGTGTCGGATCGGCAAGCCATCCGGGCCTGTGCGACACAAAAGTCCAGGTTCGAATTTGCGCCACGCGGTGCGACAGAGTGTCGATTTCCCCCTCTGTACTGTCGGCGCGGCGCACCTGTTCGCTCATATAATCTTCATCGACGCTCCCTCGGCGCACTAGATCCTGATAGATAGACGCAATGATATCGGCATGTTGTGCCGGTGCGATCTTACGATAATCCGGGAGTGCACAGGCATCCCACAAAAGTTCAATCCGCGCCGGTGTTGTCGCGAGGCGCACAATCTCTCCGTCTTTCGACAGATTTTCAAGCGCCTGCTGGTCGACAGCCGGCAAAGCCTTGGCCAGCCCCTCGACTGGTGCCGGTGTTTCCAGTGATCGGCGCAAGGCTTCAATCGACGAAAAGTCGAAACGCTCCGTGCGCCATTGCAGCACTTTCACCGGATCGAAATTATGCGCTTCCACCCGTTCGACCATCTCGTCGTCGAAGGGCTGCACCTGCCCCGTCACGCCAAATGTGCCATCGCGAAGATGACGACCGGCACGACCGGCAATCTGCCCCACTTCGGCTGGCGTCAGATCACGGAACTGATAGCCGTCGAATTTGCGGTTCTGCGCGAAGGCCACATGATCGACATCGAGATTGAGCCCCATGCCGATGGCATCGGTCGCGACCAGAAAGTCCACATCGCCGGACTGATAAAGCTCGACCTGCGCATTGCGTGTGCGCGGCGACAAAGCCCCCATGACCACCGCAGCCCCGCCGCGCTGGCGACGGATCAGCTCGGCAATGGCGTAAACCTCGTCGGCGGAAAAAGCGACGATGGCCGAACGGTTCGGCAAGCGCGTGATCTTTTTGGAACCGGCATAGGCCAGATGCGACAGGCGCGGACGCGTCACCACATTGATGCCGCGCAGGAGCTTTTCCAGAATGGCGCGCATGGTGGCGGCACCGAGCAGGAGTGTTTCCTGCCGTCCGCGCAGATGCAAAATGCGATCTGTGAAAATATGCCCGCGTTCCAGATCGCCCGCGAGTTGCACCTCGTCGATGGCGACGAATGCCACATCGGTGCGGCGCGGCATGGCTTCGACGGTGCAGACGGAATAACGCGCAGTGGGCGGGACGATCTTTTCCTCGCCCGTGACCAGCGCGACATTGGCGACGCCCACCCGCTCCACGACACGATTATAGACCTCACGCGCCAGAAGGCGCAGCGGCAGGCCAATCATGCCGCTGCCGTGCGACAGCATGCGCTCGATGGCGAGATGGGTTTTGCCTGTATTGGTCGGCCCCAGCACCGCAGTCACGTCGCGACCGCTCAAGCTCAGCGGCAAATCATGGGCAGGGCGTTGGTTCATGCCAATAATTGATTCCCGGTACAAGCACCCCAACATGCAACTGGGGTGCCGATTGTCGTGTGTTGCGATAGCACTATACGACCTTGGCCGAAAGCGCTCCTGTTAAGTTTAAGCCGCCCGAGTTTTTACAGAGGCAGCCTGACAGTTTTACCAAACGCCCGATTTTAACAAAGGGTCCAATTTAACGAATAGAACGACTCTGGAACGAATCGGCTACGAATCGCTGACTCTGATTCCTTCGCCTTTTGTTCACGGCAACATATGGTAACCGGATTGTCGATAGGCACCATATGCTGAGTCTCCCATGCGCAACGTCCTGACATAAACAGAACAAAACACCATCGCCGTTAACTTTTGACCAAAGCGCGTCAAGAGTGAGCGATGACAGTTTGAGCAGCTTAAAGAAAACTTAACAATTCCTAATAGTTGGTTATCGAAAATCAAGCCGCCAAAGCCGTTTTCATTAACCTTCAGGCCAAAGCCGGAACGAATCGGCGACGAATCGGTGATCGATCAATTTTCCCTCTTTGTTCTCACCACATCTGGTAGGCTTTTGCCAAACCGCACCATATTGAAACATCAGCTGACGCAACGATACACCCTAAAACGAACAGAGAAGGCGTTTGGCGTTAACCTTTGAGCGGGTAATCCAAAACAGCCCTATCCCTCATTCGCTATCAAACCTGTGTTTGCGGACATAAAAAGGCAGGCTGCAGAAACCCACAGCCTGCCCCTAAGATAAAGCCTGATCGGTAAGTTGATCAGTCGCGCTCGACACACATGGCAACGCCCATGCCACCACCGATGCAGAGTGTCGCGAGACCGCGCTTGGCATCGCGGCGTTTCATTTCATAAAGCAGCGTGGTCAGCACCCGCGCGCCGGAAGCGCCAATTGGATGACCGATAGCAATTGCGCCGCCATTCACGTTGACGATTTCCGGGTTGAGACCCAGATCACGAACCACGGCGCAGGATTGCGCGGCGAAAGCTTCATTGGCTTCCACCAGTTCCAGATCGGCCACCGTCCAGCCAGCCTTTTCCAGCGCCTTGCGCGTGGCTGGGATCGGACCCGTACCCATGATCGAAGGATCGACGCCAGCCGTTGCCCAGGAAACGATGCGCGCCAGCGGCTTGACGCCACGCTTGCTTGCCTCCTCGGCTTCCATCAGCACGACTGCCGCAGCGCCGTCATTGAGGCCAGATGCATTGCCCGCCGTCACCGTGCCTTCCTTGTCGAAAGCTGGCTTCAGCTTGGTCAGCGCTTCGAGGGTCGCGCCCGGACGAATATATTCGTCGGATGAAACGACAACATCGCCCTTGCGCGTCTTGACGGTGAACGGGACGATTTCATCCTCGAACTTTCCGGCCTTCTGCGCCGCTTCCGCCTTCTGTTGGGACGCGAGCGCGAATTCATCCTGATCGGCGCGGGTCAGTTGCCACTGGCGCGCAATGTTTTCTGCGGTGATCCCCATGTGATAGCCATGAAACGCATCGGTCAGTCCGTCCTTGATCATGGTGTCGATCATTTTGAAATCGCCCATCTTCACGCCGCCGCGCAGATGCGCGCAATGCGGCGCCATGGACATCGATTCCTGACCGCCAGCGACGATAACTTTCGCATCGCCCGACTGAATCTGCTGCATGCCGAGCGCAACGGCGCGCAGGCCCGAGCCGCAAAGCTGGTTGATCGCAAAGCCCGTTGCTTCTTTCGGGCAGCCAGCCGCCATAGCAGCCTGACGCGCCGGGTTCTGCCCCTCGCCTGCCGTCAACACCTGTCCGAGAATGACTTCATCGACATCGTCAGCAGCAACGCCCGCCCGTTCGAGAGCCGCCTTGATGACCGTTGCGCCCAGCTCATGGGCGGGAACAGTGGCGAAAGCACCGTTGAAGGAGCCCACCGCCGTACGCGCGGCGCTGGCGATAACGATAGCTTTCGGATCGGTTGCGGCAGTCATGCTATTCCTCCGTGACAAACTGTTGCGACAGAGAAAAACCAAAAAGCGCGCCTTGGCAAGGACTACATCAAACCTTCAGCAAAGCGAAAAGCTGTTTCTCCGAAAAGGAGGTACTTTAGCGGATGCGGATCATCCGACAGGCGCTAAACTAGCTGCATTGAAACAGGAGAGTTCCCCATGGTCCAACTCACGCTCGATCAGGCCAATTCCATCATCGCGACGGCCTTTGCCAAGGCCGCCGAACTGAAGCTCAAGCCGCTGGCGGTCTCGGTTTTCGATGCTGGCGGCAATCTCAAGGCGTTTCAGCGTCAGGACGGCACGTCGATCCTGCGCTTCGAAATCGCATCCGGTAAGGCTTTCGGCGCTCTGGCGGTCGGAAGTGGTTCGCGCTGGCTGCACAATCAGGCCAAGGACCGCCCGCATTTTCTGGAAGGTCTTTCGGGCGTCTCCGGCGGCAGAATCGTGCCTGTGCCGGGCGGTGTCATCATCAAGAATAGCGATGGAGAAATTATCGGCGCTGTCGGTGTTTCAGGAGATACGTCCGACAATGACGAAGCTGTCGCGATCGCGGGTATAGAAAAGGCAGGCTTTGCTGCGGATGCAGGCTGAGCACAAAATGAGAAAGGCCGCGAAATACTCGCGGCCTTCACATCGCATCAGTTATCCCAGATTATTGAGCGCGAAATGCGTAATGGCCGTGGCGCCATCTTCGTCCAAATGCCCATTCAAACTGGGTGTATCTGACATATTCGTTGAATGAAATTCATTATAGCTCGCATTGTCGATTACATCGAACAGTGAAACGACGCAGCTGAATGAAATTCCAGAGTTTAAAATTGCAGATTTGAAATATTCTTCCATTTTCATAACCGATAAATTTATTAAATAAACAACATACAATTGATAATATTGACCGTAAATGCGGCTTAATTTTGTTTTTTTATCAAAAGGTAAAAGTAAATATTAACTATATTACGAACCTCAACAATTTTTCAAAAAAATCATAAAAGAAAACGCCGCTCCCGGTTTCCCGGAAACGGCGTTTTTGAAACCTGTCTGCTAGCCGCGGTAACCGCAGCGTCAGACCTATTCCTTAGCTTCGAGGACCTGACGGCCGCGATACATACCGCTCTTCAGATCGATATGATGCGGACGACGAAGTTCGCCCGAGTTCTTGTCCTCGACATAGGTCGGGGCCTTCAGAGCGTCAGCCGAACGGCGCATGCCGCGCTTCGACGGAGACGTTTTTCTTTTAGGTACTGCCATGGATCCAGCTCCACTGATCGGTCAATAAACGTCCGGCACGGCCCCGGTGGAGCCTGTCACAGCGGACAAAATTCCGGAAAGTCAGGTGCCTATACACGCTCTTGCGGGCTTTGACCAGCCGGAGTCTGATCTTTTTTTCATGACCGGCATTTATTGTACGCAGGTCACATAGGGGCCGGAGCGCACCGCGCGACCGGCAACGACCCGTGCGAGGCGCTGCATGTTGCGGGTCGGCTTGGCCGGATTGCGCAGCGCCGGATTGGGCAGCGTCACCGCGAGAAGGGCTGCCTGCTGCGCATTGAGCTTTGCCGCCGGTCGCTTGAAATAATGCTGGGCGGCGGCTTCGATGCCATAAATGCCCGGTCCCCATTCGGCGATATTCAGGTAAATCTCCATGATGCGCCGCTTCGACAGGATTGCATCGGCGGCCAGCGCCAGCGGAAATTCCAGCCCCTTGCGAATGAAGGAGCGTCCATTCCACAGGAAGAGGTTCTTCACCGTCTGCATGGTGATGGTGGAAGCACCCCGGCTTGGGCCGCCCTCATCATCCAGCACGATGCTCAGTTGATGCCAGTCCACGCCGCCATGGCTGCAAAACTGACCGTCTTCCGCCATCATGACCGAATTGATCAAATGCGGGGAAATATCGTCGATGCTCACCCATCGCCGGTCCACATCCTGCAACAGGACATAGTCCTTCACCATCAGCATCGAGACCGGGCGCACGAAGGGAACCGAATAGACAAGCAGGAGAAACAGGGGCAACACCGCCAGCACCACCAGAAAGCGGAAGGCGAGAACAATCCGGCGCCCCCACACGGGATCAGCCAGGTAATTGCGCCCGTTTTTGCTCTTGATGATGATTTTGGCCACGTCCACCGCCTGATGTACTCCCCCAGCGACATAAACCATTCTTTAATAATATAGAACCCGATTCCATAATCCTGCGTTGGAAACAAGCTGGAAACACAACGTTTGATGACCGTCTGATGAAAAAGCCTGTGCTGATCGATATGCCCAGTTGACCAAATTAGCGCTTTCGTCCATGCCGATCATCATGGAAAATGTGACTGTCGAATTCACCGATGCCCTCAACCGTCGCGCCCACGAAGTAGAGACGACGCTGATCGGGCTTCTTGACGAGCGCCTGCGCACCGGCGAGATCGCCCGACCGGAACGGCTGATCGCGGCCATGCGTCACGGTGTGCTGAATGGCGGCAAAAGACTGCGTCCGTTCCTCGTTGTGGAAAGTGCGGCCTTGTTCGGCAAGAGCGGCGATGCCGTCTTGCGGGTCGCGGCTGCACTGGAATGCATCCACTGCTATTCGCTTGTCCACGATGATCTTCCGGCCATGGACGACGATGATCTGCGCCGCGGCCAGCCGACAGTGCATAAGGCGTTTGATGAAGCGGCTGCGATTCTCGCGGGCGACAGCCTCCTCACCTACGCCTTCGACATTATTGCCGCTGACGAGACCGATCTCGATTCCTCCGTGCGCGTAAAACTGGTTTCCGCCCTTGCCCGCGCTTCCGGCCTTGGCGGAATGGCGGGCGGGCAGGCCCTCGATCTGATGGCCGAGACAAAAAAGCCAGACGAAGCCGGTATCATCACGCTTCAGGCGATGAAGACCGGCGCGCTGATCCGCTTTGCCTGCGAAGCAGGAGCCATCATCGCCGACGCCTCCTGCGAAGATCGCGAACGCATGGCGGAATTCGGTTCGGCCATTGGTCTCGCCTTCCAGCTTGCCGACGACCTTCTGGACGTGACGGCAGACGCCGCTGCAATGGGCAAGGCAACGGGCAAGGATGCGGCTGCTGGCAAGGCCACGCTTGTGGCGTTGCATGGCATCGACTGGACGCGCAAGCAATTGTCCGGCCTCGTCGCCCAGGCGGAAAGCCTGCTCGCGCCGTTCGGCAAGGATGCCGACATTCTCAAGCAGGCCGCGCGCTTCATCGCCGAACGCCAGAGCTGATACTCAGAGATCGTCCTCTCGAACCTTGATCAGAACGACATCATCGACGGAAAGTACGCGTCCATCCTGTGCGCGCACGTCGAGCTTTGCGATGTCGTGACCGGACACGCTGTCCACCAGCCGTGAATGCGGCTCCTCCGGCGTAAACAGATGCTTCTCGCCCCATTGCCGTAACGCGACGACCACTGGCAGAAGATCGCGCCCTTTCGCAGTCAACCGATATTCCTGATGCGCGCCGCCATTGGGATCAGGCACGCTTTCCAGAATGCCCTCGCCCGTCAGCTTGCGCAGACGCTCGGCCAGAATATTGCGCGCAATGCCCAGATTCTTCTGAAAGGCACTGAAGCGCGTCACATCGTCAAAGGCCTCGCGCACGATCAGCAGCGACCACCAGTCGCCGATCACATCCAGCGCCCGCGCACTGGGGCAATAGTCGCCCTTCAGGCTCTTCTTGCGAACCATCTCACTCCATCCATTCAATTTGGTTGCAATATAAAACTTATTTCGCTACAAGCAAAATGGTTTCATAATAAAACCAAAATTGCTGGAGCTCATCATGCAGATCTCTCCCGACGCGGCAGCGCAAACTGCCGCGAACAGTGACGCGCGCCCATCGCTATCCACCCCAACGCTTCTTCTATTTGCCATTGCGAGCGGTCTTGCCGTTGCCAATGTCTATTTTGCGCATCCGCTTCTGGATGTGATGGCGGACGATATAGGGCTAGACCGCTCCACGGCAGGACTGATCGTCGGTGCCAGCCAGATCGGCTACGGGCTGGGCCTGATCTTTCTGGTGCCGCTCGGCGATCTCTTCGACCGGCGCAAACTGATCGTCGCGCATTTTCTCCTGTCCTCGCTGACACTTGCCGCCGTAGGCATTGCCGGACAACCATCCTTGCTCTTTCTCGCGATGGCAGCGACCGGCCTTCTTGCCGTGGTGACACAGGCCCTCGTCGCCTATGCCGCAAGCCTTGCCGAACCGGCGCGGCGCGGCCATGTCGTGGGGATTGTGACCAGCGGTATCGTGCTTGGCATCTTGCTCGCCCGCGCGGTTGCAGGCGCGCTAACCGACCTTGGCGGCTGGCGCAGCGTCTATCTCAGTTCAGCGGTGATTACCTTGCTGATCGGCCTCATGCTCTGGTGCAGCCTGCCGCGCCAGACCCGACAAGCCGCAAGCGTTTCCTATCCGGCGCTGATCCTCTCGCTCGCAACCCTTTTCAAAGAGGAGCCCGTGCTGCGCATCCGCGCTATCATCGCCATGCTGATCTTTGCCGATATCACCACCCTGCTCGCACCGCTGGTAATGCCGCTGAGTGCACCGCCCTTTGAATTGAGCCATGCGGAGATCGGCCTCTTTGGCCTTGCGGGCGCCGCCGGAGCGCTGGCCGCCTCACGGGCCGGGAGTGCTGCGGATCGCGGCCATGCACAGCGCATGACCGGCGTAGCACTCACATTGATGCTGGTGGCGTGGGCGCCCATCGCCCTGCTCGGACAGTCTTTGCTGTGGCTGGTCGCGGGTGTGCTGATCATCGATTTCGGCCTGCAGGCGGTCCATGTGACCAATCAGGCCATGATCTATCGCGTGCGCCCGGATGCGCAGAACCGGCTGACCGCTGCCTATATGGTTTTCTATTCCATCGGCAGTGCGAGTGGCTCAGCGGTTTCAACCTGGGTCTATGCCCGTGCGGGCTGGAATGGCGTGTGCCTGCTTGGCGCAGGCATCAGCCTTGCCACGCTCGTCTTCTGGGCGGCAACACTAAAAACAACACCAGAAGCTGCGACGCGCGCAGTAACCTGCTCGGCTTAGCACTACAGTTGCAAATTCGTCAGGCCGTGGCGAAACGAGTGATTTTTGAGCACCGGAGCGGAGCGTACTTCAATGTACGTGAGCACCGGAGCGCAGGAAATTGCGCGTTGCAGACCGGCATCACGAAGAATGCAACTGTAGTGTTAATTCTGTCCGGCAGCCATCTTCTGCCCAAGGCCGAAACGGTTCTCGATATAATCGGCAACCATCTTCTGGAACTCTTCGGCAATGGCAGGGCCGCGCAAAGTGGTGACCTTCTTGCCATCGACAAACACCGGCGCGGACGGCGTTTCGCCCGTGCCGGGAAGAGAAATACCGATATCGGCATGTTTCGATTCGCCCGGGCCGTTGACGATACAGCCCATCACCGCGACCGATAGCGCTTCCACGCCTGGATATTTTTCACGCCAGACCGGCATGTTGCGGCGGATATCGTCCTGAATGGTCTGCGCCAGTTCCTGAAACACTGTCGATGTCGTGCGTCCGCAACCGGGACAGGCTGCGACAATCGGGATGAACTGGCGGAAGCCCATGGTCTGCAGAAGCTCCTGCGACACCTGCACTTCGCGGGTGCGGTCGCCGCCGGGTTCCGGCGTCAGCGAAATACGGATCGTGTCGCCGATGCCCTGCTGCAACAGGATGCCCATGGCAGCCGACGAGGCGACGATGCCCTTGGTGCCCATGCCAGCCTCGGTGAGCCCCAAATGCAGCGCATGATTGGAACGCTGCGCCAGCATCGTATAGACGGCGATCAGGTCCTGCACCTGACTGACCTTGGCCGACAGAATGATCTTGTCGCGACTGAGACCGATCTCTTCGGCCAGATTGGCGGAAATCAGCGCCGACTGCACGAGGGCCTCGCGCATGACTTCCTGTGCGCTCAACGGCGCGCCCGCATCCTGATTGCGATCCATCAAGGTGGTCAGCAATTCCTGATCAAGCGAACCCCAGTTGACGCCGATACGCACCGGCTTGTCGTAGCGGATCGCCATTTCGACGATATCGGCGAACTGCTTGTCCTTCTTGTCCTTGAAACCGACATTGCCCGGATTGATGCGATATTTCGCCAGCGCTTCCGCACAGGCCGGATGATCGGCAAGCAGCTTGTGGCCGATATAATGGAAATCGCCGACCAGCGGGACATTATGGCCGAGACGCTCCAGCCTTTCGCGGATTTTCGGCACGGCGGCAGCAGATTCGTCACGATCCACCGTAATGCGCACGATCTCGGAACCCGCGCGATGCAAGGCTGCGACCTGCGCGACGGTGGCGTCCACATCCGCCGTATCCGTATTGGTCATCGACTGCACGACAACCGGCGCGCTGCCGCCGACGACAACGCCGCCGACACTGACGCCCACCGATTGGCGACGAGGGAAAGGATGCGAGAAATAGCTGACGGTCTCGGAAGACATTTTGCTCTGTTCTTAACTGGGTCTGCACTTATGAGGATTTCGATCTATATAATCACTTGCCGACGCATTGTCGCCCTCTCATTATGCGCGCCATCATAAACGAGGATGCCAGACCATGACCGACGCAACTGCCCGCAAAACCGCTATTGTCACCGGCTCCAATTCAGGGATCGGCCTTGGCATCGCCCACGCATTGGCGGCTGCGGGACACAACGTTGTGATCAATTCCTTCACCGACCGCGACGAAGATCATGCGCTTGCCCGCATGCTGGGCGAGGAACATGGCGCAAGCGTGGTCTATATCGCAGCCGATATGTCGAAGGGCGACGACTGCCGCAAGCTGATCGCCGATAGCGTCAAGGCTTTCGGCAGCGCCGATATTCTGGTCAACAATGCGGGCATCCAGCATGTCGCCCCGGTGGAAGAATTCCCGACCGAGCAGTGGGACCGCATCATCGCGATCAACCTGACCTCCGCCTTCCATACATCCGCCGCCGCCATTCCGCATATGCGCGCGAGCGGCTGGGGACGCATCATCAATATTGCATCCGCCCACGGGCTGGTCGCCTCGCCGTTCAAGTCGGCCTATGTTGCGGCCAAGCATGGCATTGTCGGCTTTACCAAGACACTGGCGCTGGAACTGGCGACCGCGAAGATCACCGCCAATTCCATCTGTCCCGGCTATGTGCTGACGCCGCTTGTGGAGGCGCAGATTCCCGATCAGATGAAAGCGCACAACATGGATCGTGAAACGGTGATCCGCGAAGTGATGCTCGATAAACAGCCGACGAAGGAATTCGTCACCACCGCGCAGATCGGCGCGCTTGCCGCCTTTCTCGCCACCGATGCCGCTGCGCAGATCAATGGCGCGGCCCTGCCGGTCGAAGGCGGCTGGACCGCGGAATAAAAAGCATTTCCAGCAAAAGTGCGAAGCGGTTTTGCGCTGGATAATGCGTAAAAATAGAGACTAATGCTTCTGGTCGGCGTAGCGGGCGAGGCTGGAAAAGGCCAGCACAACAAGAAGCAGGACTGGCAGCGCGATAAACACCACGCCGAAACCGCTATGTTTGGCAACAAAGCCGATCAGCGACGGGGCCACCAGCATGCCGGAATAGCCAAGCGTGGTGGCAATCGACAGGCCGACGCTCGGATTCACGCCCGGCATGTTGCCGGCCATCGAAAAGGCTATCGGCACCATGTTGGAAATGCCGATGCCGCAGATGGCGAAACCGACCAGCGACACATAGGGATCGGTGGAAAAGCCGACGATCAGCATGCCGATAATAGCAATTGTCGTGCAGGCGCGCAGCGTCCGCACCGCACCGAAACGGTCGCGCACCAGATCGCCCGCAAAGCGCATCACCGCCATGGAAAAGGAGAAGGCCGCAAAGCCGAAACCCGCGAGCGTGACCGACGCGCCCAGATCCTGGCGCATGTGATAAGCGCTCCAGTCGATGATCGCGCCTTCCGGCACCATCGAGAACAGGGCCATCACACCCACCAGCCAGGGCAGCGGATTGCGCGGCAGGGTGAGCTTCTGCTTTTCGCCGCTTGGATGGTGGAACTTGTCGGCAATGATCGATGGCCACGCGACAGCAATCATTATCGCTGCAGCGATGGTCGCGACCAGCGCATGAACAGTCGAGCCGAACTGCGTGATGAGAAAGCCGCCTGTCGCTGCGCCGATAAGCCCGCCGAGGCTCCAGAATGCATGACAGGACGACATGATGGCGCGGCGCATGGATTTTTCCACGGCGACCGCATTGGCATTCATCGCCACATCCATCGCAGCCATGGTGCCACCGAAATAAAACATCACGATGACCGCTGTGACCACATTGGGCACCAGAGCGATGATCAGTAGCGCCGGAATAAAGGCCAGTGCGAAAATACGCACCACCGCGCCGGAACCGCGCTGCGCCGACAAGGCGCCTGCCACCGGCATCATGGCCAGCGAGCCGACGCCGAAGACGAGGATCATCAGCCCCATGCCTGCGCTATCCAGCCCAAGGCGTGCGGCGAATTCTGGAATTTTCGGAGCCCAGCCGCCAAAAATATAGCCGTTAGCCAGAAAGAGCAGCGCGACAGCGACACGCTCTTTGGTGATCATCGGCGCGCGCGACGGCGCGGTATCTTCCCGTCCGGAAACCTGTTCCATATGTCCCTCAGCCACGGCCTGTTGCCGCGCGTAATATATTCACGCCCGCCGCCACAAAAGGCGCGAGCAATTTCTCATCGGCATCCTGTTCAACAGCCATGACACCAATATCATCCAGCGAGACGACATCATGCGCTGCAACAGTGCCAAGCTTGTCATTGGTGATTGCCAGTACGACAGACCGGCTGCGGCTGGCAATGGTGCGCTTGAACTCGGCATCGTCCAGAAAAAGAGCCGTAACGCCGATTTCCGCCGCAACGCCGCAGGCACCCAGCACGCACAGATCAGGACGCACTGTTTCCGCATCGCGCAAGGCCCGCGCGCCCACCGCCGCACTGACACGGCGATCAATCGGCCCGCCGATCGTGATCACCTCTATTTTCGACGACTGAAGCAAAATAGCCGCAATCG
Organism: Brucella sp. NBRC 113783; assembly: GCF_040372265.1. NCBI lineage: Bacteria > Pseudomonadati > Pseudomonadota > Alphaproteobacteria > Hyphomicrobiales > Brucellaceae > Brucella > Brucella sp. NBRC 113783. The sequence continues at coordinate 132,088 of NZ_BAABRX010000008.1, forward strand.
ACGGCGTATTGGTAACAACTGTGAGCGCCTCGCCGCGTTCCACCAGAAGCCGCGACAATGCCGTGTTGACCGAGGACGCGTCCAGAAACACCGTCATGCCCGGCTCAATCAGACCAAGCAGCACACCCGCCAGCGCCGCCTTGGCCGCCGTGCGTTCCCCGTCGCGCTCGGCCAGCGACAGCGATGACGGTGCAGCTTTCAGAGCGCCGCCGTAAACACGCTTGCAGAGACCGGCAGCCGCCATATCACGCAGATCGCGGCGTATCGTGTCTTCCGACACGCCAAAGCTCTCAGCCAACTCCGTCGCCAGCACGCGACCCGACTGCTGCAACAGGTCCTGAATACGCGCCTGTCTTTCGTGAAGCAAAAGCTCCGTCGCCACTTAATTCTCCCAACAAGCATAAACATGCATAAACCGGCACAAACATGCATATCAGAATTTGCACATACTGCAAGCGCAAACAAATGCCGCGCCTTTTGACAGGCGCGGCATGGGATTTCCGATGGTTTCACTGCTGCGAAAGCGACCGTTCGGTCTGACGGGCGCTACGCCTCCCCCTCATCCTGAGCCTGTCGAAGGACGAGGGCAGGCGCCGTGCATTTCCCTCGCCCTTCGAGACGCCGTTTTCAACGGCTCCTCAGGATGAGGGAAACGGAGGCGTCGGGTACTGCGACCCCAAATCGCCCCGCTTCCGTTGAACCAAGAATTACTCCGAATAGACGACCAGGAGATCCTTGGCATCGATCTGCTCGCCGGGGCGCACCAGCACTTCGGCAATGACGCCATCGCGCTCGGCATGAATTGCCGTTTCCATCTTCATCGCTTCGATGGAAAGCAGCACATCACCCTGCGAAACCTTCTGACCGTTGGTAACGGCGACCGTCGAGATGACACCCGGCATTGGCGCGCCGACCTGTTTGTCATTGCCGGTTTCCACCTTGCGACGGACACCGCCGGAGGCACCCTTGGCGCGGTTCGGCACCTTGATGCGGCGCGGCTGGCCGTTCAGTTCGAAGAACACGGTGACCATGCCCTTCTCGTCGGTTTCGCTCATCGCCTGATTCACGATCACCAGCGTCTTGCCACGCTCCAGATCGACGAAAACTTCTTCTTCCGGCTTGAGGCCGTAGAAATAAACCGGCGTAGGCAGAACACTTGTCGGGCCGTAGGTTTCCTGCGCGGCTGCGAAATCCGTGAACACTTTCGGATACATCAGTGCCGAAGCGAACTCCTGATCGGTGATCTTGCGGCCCACGGTTTCTTCGAACCCGTTGCGCTCCGCATCGAGATCGGCAGCGGCCAGCAGCGAGCCGGGACGCACGGTGAACGGTTTTTCGCCCTTCAGTACTTTCTTCTGAAGTGCTGCCGGCCAGCCCGAAGGCGGCTGCCCCAGTTCACCGCGCATCATCGAAACCACCGAATCCGGGAAGGCGATATCCTTGTACGGGTTCTCGACATCGCTGACGTCCAGATCCTGGCTGACCATCATCAACGCCATATCGCCCACCACTTTGGAGGACGGCGTGACCTTGACGATATCACCGAACATCCGGTTCACATCGGCATAGGCCTGCGCCACTTCATGCCAGCGGGTTTCGAGGCCCAGCGAACGCGCCTGTTCTTTCAGATTGGTGAACTGCCCGCCCGGCATTTCGTGCAGATAGACTTCCGAAGCCGGCCCCTTGAGATCGCTTTCGAAGCCCGCATATTGATTGCGCACCGCTTCCCAATAAAACGAGATGCGGCGGATCGATTCAGGATCAAGCCCCGGATCGCGCTCGGCACCATGCAGCGCCTCCACGATGGAGCCGAGGCAAGGCTGCGAAGTGTTGCCGGACAAGGCATCCATCGCCGCATCAACCACATCAACGCCCGCGTCCACCGCAGCCAGCACTGTCGCGGCGGAAATGCCGGACGTGTCATGGGTGTGGAAATGGATCGGCAGATCGGTTTCCTCACGCAGCGCCTTGAACAGGACGCGTGCAGCGGCGGGCTTCAAAAGACCGGCCATATCCTTGACCGCGATGATATGCGCGCCTGCCTTTTCGACCTCTTTCGCCAGATTGACGTAATATTTCAGGTCGTATTTGGCCCGGTCCGGGTTCAGAATATCGCCCGTATAGCAGATGGCTGCTTCGCAGAGCTTGTTTTCCTCCAGCACCGCATCCATCGAAACGCGCATGTTCTCAACCCAGTTGAGGCTGTCGAACACGCGGAACAGATCGATGCCGCCGCGCGCGGCTTCGCGCACGAAATACTTCACCACATTGTCGGGATAGGACTTGTAGCCAACGCCATTGGCGCCGCGCAGCAGCATTTGCAGGAGAAGGTTCGGCGCGCCCTCGCGCACCTGCGCCAAACGTTCCCACGGATCTTCCGTCAGGAAGCGCATTGAAACGTCGAAGGTCGCGCCGCCCCAGCATTCCAGCGAGAAAAGGTTCGGCAAAGCCTGCGCATAGGTATTGGCGATGCGCGCAATGTCATAGGTGCGCACGCGGGTGGCCAGCAGCGACTGGTGACCGTCGCGCATGGTCGTATCGGTGACCAGAACGCGCTTTTCATTGCGTACCCATTCGGCAAACTTCTTCGGTCCGAGACTGTCCAGAAGTTGCTTGGTGCCGTCCGCAACCGGCGTATCGCCGAACCATGGCACGCGTGGTTTTGCAGCATCCTTAGCCGGCTTAGCGCGACCTTTGGTTTCAGGATGGCCGTTGACCGTCACATCGGCAATATAGGTCAGAAGCTTGGTGGCACGGTCCTGCCGCTTCACCTGCTCGAACAGTTCCGGCGTGGTGTCGATAAACCGCGTCGTATAGTCGTTCGACTGGAATTTCGGATGATTGATGATCGCTTCGAGGAAGGTGAGGTTCGTCGCCACGCCGCGAATACGGAATTCACGCAGCGCGCGGTCCATACGGCGGATGGCTTCCAGCGGCGTCGCGCCCGAAGCCGTGACCTTCACCAAAAGCGGATCGTAATAGCGGGTGATGAATGCGCCCGAATAGGCCGTGCCGCCATCAAGGCGAATGCCGAAGCCCGAGGCCGAACGGTAAGCCTGAATGCGCCCGTAATCGGGGATGAAGTTCTGTTCCGGGTCTTCCGTCGTGATACGGCACTGCAGCGCATGGCCGTTGAGGCGAATGTCTTGCTGGCGCGGCACACCCGATTCCGGCGTACCGATGGCGGCACCTTCCAGAATATGAATCTGCGCCTTGACGATATCGATGCCCGTCACCTGCTCTGTGACGGTATGCTCAACCTGAATGCGCGGATTGACCTCGATGAAATAGAACTTGCCGCTATCGGCATCCATCAGGAATTCGACCGTACCCGCGCCGATATAATCGGTGGCATGGGCGATCTTCAGGCCGTAATTGGCTAGTTCCTGACGCTGCGCATCGTTGAGATAAGGCGCAGGCGCCCGCTCCACGACCTTCTGGTTGCGGCGCTGGATGGAGCAGTCGCGCTCGAACAGATGCACCGCGTTGCCATGGGTATCGCCCAGAATCTGCACTTCGACATGGCGCGCGCGCTCGATGAGCTTTTCAAGATAGACCTCGTCCTTGCCGAAGGCTGCCTTGGCTTCACGCTTGGCTTCCGTGACCTCGCGGGCGATATCGGCTTCGGAACGAATGGCGCGCATGCCGCGACCGCCGCCACCCCAGCTGGCTTTCAGCATGACGGGATAGCCTACCTGTGCCGCAAGCTTCTTCACCTCTTCCATATCGTCCGGCAGCGGATCGGTGGCTGGCACCACCGGCACGCCGATTTCGATGGCCAGATTGCGCGCTGCAACCTTGTTGCCGAGACGGCGCATGGTTTCCGGCTTCGGACCGATGAAGATGATGCCGTTTTCGGCACAGGCCTCGGCGAATTCCGGGCTTTCCGACAACAGGCCGTAGCCCGGATGAATGGCGTCGGCACCGGAAAGCTTGGCGACGCGGATGATCTCGTCGATCGACAGGTAGCTTTCGATCGGCCCCAGATCGCGCGCCAGATGCGGTCCACGACCGACCTGATAGCTCTCGTCCGCTTTAAAGCGATGCAGGGAAAGTTTGTCCTCCTCGGCCCATATGGCCACCGTTTTGAGCCCCAGCTCATTGGCGGCGCGGAATACGCGAATTGCGATTTCAGATCGATTGGCGACCAGAATTTTCCTGATAGGCAAGGCAGATCTCCCTAACTGCAAAGACGAAGGCGCCATTGCTTACCTTGCAATATGATCAAGCGCAAACAAACTGTGCAACCACCAATTAAAAACAAAATGCCCGGCTAAAAGCCGGGCATTCTGATTAATTTTATAGCAATTTATGCCAATATATCAGGCAGAATTACTTCTGGAAGTAATTATACTTGCCGTCTTCACCCTTCCGCCATTCGAACATGACGTAAGGCGACAGGCTTGGATCACCCTTCTTGTCGAAGGAGATTTCACCCAGCACGGTCTTGAACGGCCCCTTGTCCTTCATCGCCGTTGCAACTTCCTGCGGATCGTTGCTGCCTGCTGCATTGGCGGCGCTGACCAGCGACTGCACACCGGCATAGGCATAGAAAGTATAAGCTTCCGGCTCAAAACCCTTGTCGCGGAAAGCTTTGATCAGGTCTGCATTCGCCTTGTCGTCGCGCGGGTCCGGGCCAAAAGTGTTCATGACGCCAGCCACCGCATCGCCCGCAATCGAAGCCAGTTCGTTGGAAACGATACCGTCACCCGAAATGAACTGCGCCTTGAGGCCCTGATCGGCCATCTGGCGGATCAGAAGACCAGCTTCCGGGTGCATGCCGCCCCAATAGACAGCCGTGATGCCTGCGGCCTTCATCTTGGAAATCAGCGCCGAGAAATCCTTGTCGCCCTGATTCACGCCTTCATAAAGCGTTTCCTTCATGCCGTTCTCGTTGAGCGACTTCTTGGTCTCGTCGGCAAGGCCCTGACCGTAAGGCGTCTTGTCGTGCAGGATCGCAACCTTGCCATCCTTGTAATGGTCGGCCATGTATTTTCCGGCGACGATGCCTTGCTGGTCGTCACGACGGCAGGTGCGGAAGGTGTTCCACAGTTCACGCTCGGTAAAGGTCGGGTTGGTGGTGCCCGGTGCGATCATCAGCACGCCGTTTTCGGCATAGATATCCGATGTCGGAATGCTGACGCCGGAATTGAAGTGGCCGATGACAAACTGAACGCCATCGCCAACGAACTTGTTTGCAACCGAAATGCCCTGCTTCGGATCGGCGGCATCATCACCATAAACGATGCTGATCTTTTCGCCATTCATGCCACCCTTGGCATTGGCTTCCGCGACAGCAGCTTCAACACCACGCTTGATCTGCTCGCCAAATGCGGCCTGACTGCCGGTCAAAGGCGCGCCAACACCGAGCATGACATCGGCAAAGGCTGCGCCGCCAAAAGCGACCAGAGCCGAAAGGCAAACGCCGCAGAACAAAGACTTCTTCATTTCGATTACTCCCACTTCGAGCATTGCCAACTGAACCGGCACTGCCCTGTCTCTTTATGTCGAAAGAAACCGGCTATTCCGCATTCCCGTTTCGGGTGCAGTTTGGGGGAAAATGAAGCACCTCCGCCCGCATGACCGGCCTCCTCCCCAGAAGGCGAGATTAAACGTAGAGAATCACACTACGCAAAATCACCTTGCTAGGTAAAATCGCAGAGACGTAAAAGTAAAGCGTAGAAATCCTCAACTTTCGGCGTTTTTCGCATGAGGTCATGCGACGGAGGTCATTCAACAATAGGTCGAGTATCGGAAATGTTATAATACACTGTTTTTAAATACATTTTTTACAGAAAATTGCGCGCGCATTGCCCCCCTCAAGATCAACGCGCTCAATCAGACCATTCTGTTTTTTAAGATTTTATATTAGCAAACAAAAGAAAAATGCCCGGCACGATGACCGGGCATTCTCCATTGACGCAATAATAATGCGTTTTTACTTCTGCTGAATGTAGGTGTATTTCCCGTCAGCGCCCTTTTCCCACTTGTACATGACGTAGCCCGGGAGCTTCGGATCGCCCTTTTCGTCATAGGAAATATCGCCGAGCACGGTCTTGAACGGGCCCTTTTCCTTCAGCGCCTTGGCAACTTCCTGCGGGTCGTTGCTGCCCGCGGCCTTGGCGGCCTGAGCGAGCGACTGAACAGCTGCATAGGAATAAAGCGTGTAGGCTTCCGGCTCGAAACCAGCGTCGCGGAACTTCTTGACGAGGTCGGCGTTGTCCGGGTTGTTGCGCGGATCCGGGCCGAAGGTGTTCAACGTACCGGCAACAGCGTCGCCAGCAATCGAAGCCAGTTCGTTCGACACGATACCGTCGCCCGAGATGAACTGGGCCTTGAGGCCCTGGTCAGCCATCTGACGGATGATCAGACCAGCTTCCGGATGCAGGCCACCCCAATAGACAACCGTCACGCCAGCCTGCTTGAGCTTGGCGATCAGCGCCGAGAAGTCCTTTTCGCCGACGTTCACGCCTTCATAAAGGGCTTCCTTGGTGCCGAGTTCATTGAGCTTCTTCTTGGTTTCATCGGCAAGACCCTGACCATAGGGGGTCTTGTCGTGAATGACGGCGATCTTCGCATCCTTGAAGTTGTCGAAGATGTACTGACCGGCAACGATACCCTGCTGGTCGTCACGGCCGCAGGTACGGAACGTGTTCCACAGTTGGCGCTCGGTATAGACCGGGTTGGTTGCAGCAGGCGAAATTTCGAGAATGCCGTTTTCGGCATAAACTTCCGAAGCCGGAATCGAAACGCCCGAGTTGAAGTGACCGACAACATATTTCACGCCATCGGCAGCGAATTTGTTAGCCACCGAAATGCCCTGCTTCGGATCCGAAACGTCGTCGCCGAGCGTGATTGCGATCTTCTCGCCGTTGATGCCGCCGGCATCGTTGATCTCCTTGATAGCAGCTTCGGCGCCTTTCTGGATCTGCGCACCGTAAACGGCATTCGGGCCGGTCAGCGGCGCACCGATGCCCAGAAGTACATCAGCCCATGCAGAGCCACCAAAAGCCATCACAGCAGCAAGAGCCACGCCCGAAAAAAGATACTTCTTCATTTTTGGAACTCCCATCCTTGTATTTACCCCGATACGACGTTTTGCATCGCATTATTATCTTGCTGAATACTCAGCAATATCTACGCTGAATCATGATACTGTCAACGTGATCTTGTAAAAAAAGCTCCGCCGCGAACGGCGAAGCTTCGAATTATTTTGCTTTCCAGCTCAGCGGCGAAGCTTTTTCATAAAGCCAGCCATACTGCCGCACCATTTGTTTGGTGCGCGTATATTGGAACCCGATCGCACCGATGATCATCAGCACGATCGTGTCCACCAGATAATAGTGCAGCGAGAGCAGCGTGCCTTCAAACAGCGCGAAGTGGATGAAACGCACCGCAGCGCCCAGCGGGATCAGATAGACCAGCAGCTGCGGCAGGCTGCGCCAGGTCTGCGCGCAGGCGCGGCCTGTCATCCAGGCAGCCCAGCCGCCGAGAAGACACGTAATGAGGAAAAACAGCCAGAAAGACGGTTCTTCGTAGAGAATACCCTGCATGATTTCCTCCTTAATGCCTTCCGCCTTCGAGATAGGCGGCGCGCACTTCCGGATCAGCCAGAAGATCGCGGCCCGAACCACTCATCGTGATCGACCCGTTGACCATCACATAACCGCGGTCGGCGAGCTTGAGCGCGCCGAATGCGTTCTGCTCGACGAGAAACACCGTCAGGCCCTGTGTGCGGTTCAGTTCCTTGATTGCCTCGAAGATCTGCTTGACGATCAGCGGTGCGAGACCAAGCGACGGCTCGTCGAGAAGCAGAAGCTTCGGACGCGCCATCAGCGCACGGGCAATGGCCAGCATCTGCTGCTCACCACCCGACAGCGTACCGCCGCGCTGGCTGATACGCTCCTTGAGACGCGGGAACAGGTCAAACATCAGCTTCACGTCTTCTTCGAAGTATTGCTGATTGTCGAGGCTCGCGCCCATCTGGAGATTTTCCAGAACCGTCATGCGCGGGAAGATGCGACGCCCTTCCGGCGACTGCGCGATACGCAGCTTCGCAATCTCATGCGGCGGCATGGACGTAATGTCCTTGCCGTTGAAGAGAATGCGACCGGTGCGCGCTTTCGGCGAACCGAAAATCGTCATCATCAGCGTGGACTTGCCAGCACCATTGGCGCCGATCAGGGCTACGATTTCACCTTCGTCCACCGTCAGGTCGATGCCCTTCAGCGCACAGATGTTACCGTAATAGGTCTCGACTTTTTCAACAGCCAGAAGCGGTTGCTTTTTCTGCATGGTTTCAGCCTGCATCATTCGCCTCCCTTCTTCGGCTTGGCCGGAGCTTTGCGGCTGCGCGGCGCCTTTGCGGGAGTGGTCTTGTGGCTCGTCGGAACATCACCGGCTTCGACGCGGCTCGAGAATTCGGTCGCCTGACCGGCGGCCAATTGCGCCGCCTGCCCCACCCAGTCTTCCCGGGCGATGCGGCCATCGAATTCCAGATAGGTTTCGGCCTGCTTGATGTCGGCCTCGGACCACGCGGCGATCTGATCGAAATGATAGATGCCGTGCTCGTTCAGCTTCTTCTCGTTGACCGCACCGATGCCCTTGACGAGCGTCAGGTTGTCGGCCTTGCCATCGCGTGGCGCGGCCAGTCCACCGGCGAACTGCACGACTTCCGCCGATTTTTCCTGCTCGATCGCTTCTTCGGCAAGCTGGGTCGCGATGAAATCCGCCGGATCGCCCGTACCGGGCTTGTCGGCCTCATCGATCAGCTCGGCGATTTCCTCGTCATCCACGCCGAGATAAGCGGCGATGACGCGCGGATCGTTGCGGACTTCTTCCGGCGATCCATCGGAAATCTTGGTGCCATATTCCAGCACGATCACGTGGTCGGAAATTTCCATCACCACCGACATATCGTGCTCGATCAGCAGGAGCGAGGTTCCCGTTTCCTTGCGGATATCGAGCAAAAGCTTGTTCAGCTCCGCCGACTCGCGCGGATTGAGACCTGCTGCCGGTTCGTCGAGGCAGAGGATTTCCGGCTCGGTGCACATGGCGCGGGCGATTTCCAGACGGCGCTGATCGCCGTAGGGCAGATCGCCAGCCGGATCATCCGCACGTGCGGTGAGGTTGATCTTTTCCAGCCAGTAACGTGCCTTTTCGATAGCCTCCTTGGCGGCCTTCTTGTAACCCGGCAGGCCGAGAAGCCCAAGGACCGTGTAACCCGACGAGCGCATGAGCGTGTTGTGCTGCGCGACCAGTAGATTTTCCAGAACGGTCAGGCCCGAAAACAGGCGAATATTCTGGAAGGTGCGCGCCACCTTGGCCTGCTTGGTGATCTGGAAATCAGGAAGACGCTCCAGAAGGAAAGTCTCGCCCGTATTGCGATGCATGGTCAACATGCCACCAGTCGGCTTGTAGAAGCCGGTGATGCAGTTGAAGACCGTGGTTTTACCGGCACCATTCGGGCCGATCAGCGCGGTAATATCACCACGCTTCACGTCGAAGCTCAGATCGTTGATGGCGACAAGGCCACCGAAGCGCATCGACAGATGCTCAACCTGAAGAACAGTGTCTTTCTGAACATTGTCAGGCATTCTCGCTGTCTCCGCCATCAGCCGTGCCCTTCCTTGGTAAAGGCACCCGACACCATCTTCTTCTCATGCAGGAACGCACTTGGTTCTCGGCTTCCGACAAAACCGCGCGGCTTCCAGACCATGACAACCACCATGGCGAGCCCGAAGATGAGCATACGATAGAGTTCAGGCGTGAAATCGGGACCGAAGATCGCCTTCAGGAAGCCCATTTCACGCAGGATTTCCGTGCCGCCGATCATGACGATTGCAGCAATGGCGATACCGACGAGCGATCCCATGCCGCCAAGAACCACGATGGCGAGAATAACCGCCGATTCGAGAAACACGAAGGATTCCGGGCTCACGAAGCCCTGACGCGCCGCGAAGAACGAGCCTGCAAAACCGCCGAACATGGCGCCCGTGGCAAAAGCCGTGAGCTTGGTGGTCGTGGTGTTGATGCCGAGCGAACGACAGGCGATTTCGTCTTCACGCAGCGCTTCCCACGCACGGCCAACCGGCATGCGGCGCAGACGTATCGTGACCCAGGCGGTCAGAAGTGCCAGCAGCAGAATGACGTAATAGAGGAAGAACTTGTAATGCGCCGGTGAGAAGGCAATTCCCATATGGGCGGCAAAACCATCCGGGCCGGCCTTGAAAGGCAAACCGAAGAAGGTGGCCTTGGCGATACCCGAAATACCGAAGGTGCCCTTGGTGAGATCGGTCCAGTTGATTAGCACCAGACGGATGATTTCACCGAAAGCGAGCGTCACGATGGCCAGATAATCACCGCGCAATCGCAGGACCGGGAAGCCTAGAATGATGCCCCAGGTTGCGGCCAGAATGCCTGCCATGGGCAGTAGCATCCAGAAGGACAGGCCAAAATAGCTGGACAGGATCGCATAGGAATAGGCGCCGACCGCGTAGAAAGCCACATAGCCGAGATCAAGAAGACCGGCGAGACCGACGACGATGTTGAGCCCCCAGGCCAGCATCACATAGATGAGGATCTGGACGCCGAAATTATCGACCCATTTGAGCGAGCCCTGCCAGCCCAGCGCCAGAACGATCAGGATCGGATAGGCAAAGAGGAAGGCAACGCCGAGCTTGGAGAAATGGGTGCGGAAGAATGACTGGCCATCGGTGGCGGCAACCGTCCGGCTGCTCTTGGCGAGCTTGCGCGCCTCCAGCTGCGGCTGCAGGAAGGCGACGAACAGGAAGCGTCCCACCGCCGCCAGCGCAACCATGACGGCCAGTGCACCCCAGCGCTGCACCAGCACCAGTTCATTGTTGATGTTCTGCTCGGTCTTGAAACCGATGATCAGGATAAAGAGGCCCAGCGCCAGAAGACCGGCGACGATACCCTCGCGAATGGCCCGGCCAAAAAGGGAATCCGGGCGTGAACTCGACTGTACAGCCATGATTACACCTTTTCGACTTCAGGACGGCCAAGAATACCCGACGGCATGAAGATCAGCACGATGGCCAGGATCGAAAACGCCGCGACATCCTTGTAGTCGATCGAGAAATAAGCCGACCAGAGCGCTTCGATCAGACCGATCAGCAGGCCGCCGACAACAGCGCCCGGAAGCGAACCGATACCGCCCAGAACCGCGGCCGTGAACGCCTTAACGCCGGGGATGAACCCGTCGGCGAAGGAAATCACACCGTAGAAGGACAGATAAAGCGTACCGGCGACGGCTGCGAGCATGGCGCCCATCACGAAGGTCAGCGAAATCACACGGTCGACATTGATGCCGAGAAGTGCGGCCATCTTGCGGTCCTGCTCACAGGCGCGCTGGGCGCGGCCAAGCGACGTGCGATTGACGATGTACCAGAAGATCGTCAGCAGCACGGCGGTGACCACGATCACGACGATCTGCTTCAGCGAAATCGTGACGTCGGTGCCGAACAGGCTGTAGGAGCCGTTCAGAAGCTGTGGAACCGGCTTGTTGCGCGGGCCCTGCGTTACCTGGACGAAATTGGACAATGCGATCGACATGCCGATTGCCGTGATCAGCGGCGCAAGGCGGAACGAACCGCGCAGCGGCCGGTAGGCCACGCGCTCAATCGTCCAGCTCCACAAGCCGGTCATGAGCATAGCGACCACCATCATCAGAAGCAGCAGCAACGCAATCGGCAGCGCCCCGATGAAAGTTGTGATGATGAGAAAAACAATCAGCGCCATAAAGGCGCCGAGCATGAAGACATCGCCATGAGCAAAGTTGATCATGCCGATGATACCATAGACCATCGTGTAGCCGATGGCGATCAGGCCATAGATCGAACCGAGCGCGAGCCCGTTGATCACCTGCTGGAGGAAATATTCCATCGAAAAGCCACCCATTTTACAAGCCGGAATCTTATTGGCGCATTATTATTTCGTGCACCCTCATTTTTTTCCCGGTCGATTACACCTAACGGCTGCATCACGGAATGCAAGCCCTTTCGTCTAAAACAAAAGACTAATTGCTTCATCTCTCCGCAAACCGGTTATGTCCCCTATGAAAAGCCCCTTTATGCGTCCTTTTCTACCGAAACGGGCGCGTTATTCCATATTTTCCCCGAAGCCTCAAAAGGCAAGAAATAGGGTGGCTGGTCATTTTTGACCAGCCGTACCCGTTTTTATGCAACTGTGAAACCGTGAGCAAAAGGGTCCCGGTCATCGATGAAGATCGTATTATAACCGGTCATGCGTGCCCAGCCCGCAATTGACGGAATAATACCCGGCAACACGGTTTCCTGGCCCGTTTCAGGCCCCGTGACTTCCACCGCCCGCTCCACGCGACCGTGGAACAGCGAACCGATGATAGATTCATGCACGAATTCGTCGCCCGGCTTCAGCTTGCCCTTGGCGGCCAGCTGCGCCATGCGAGCCGATGTGCCGGTGCCGCAAGGCGAACGGTCGATGGCCTTGTCGCCATAGAACACGGCATTGCCGGCATGTGCTTCCGGCTTGGTCGGCTTGCCGGTCCACAGAATATGCGTCAGGCGATTGATATCGGCGAGCAGCGGGTGCTGGAACTTGTATTTCTCATTCAGGCGCTGACGCAGAACAGGGCTCCAGGCGATCAGCTGCAAGGCGCTGTAATCGGCCATGTCGGTGTAATTGTCCTGCGGCTCGACGATAGCGTAGAAATTGCCGCCATAGGCCACATCGACCTTGAGCGTGCCAAGATCGGGGCATTCCACTTCCAAGCCTTCCGCATAAAGGAAAGCCGGAACATTGGTGAGGCGCACGCGCTCCACATACTGGCCGTTCTGCTCATATTCGATGGCAACGAGACCCGCTGGCGTGTCGAGATTGAGCTTGCCAGGCGTCTTCGGTGTCACGAGGCCCTGCTCGATCGCCATGGTCACCGTACCGATGGTGCCGTGACCGCACATGGGCAGGCAACCCGAGGTCTCGATGAACAGCACCGCCACATCGCAGTCCGGGCGCGTCGGCGGATAGAGGATCGAGCCAGACATCATGTCGTGGCCGCGCGGTTCGAACATCAGGCCGGTACGGATCCAGTCAAACTCGCGCAGAAAATGCGCGCGTTTCTCCATCATGGTCGAACCTTCGAGGTTCGGGCCGCCGCCAGCCACCAGGCGCACTGGGTTGCCGCAGGTATGTCCGTCGACGCAGAAAAAAGAATGTCTTGCCATGATGGTCAGTTCCGAAAACGTTGAGGCTTGAATGGTTCGATATCGATTGCAGGCTTCGCGCCGGTGATCAGATCGCGGATGAGGCGTGCCGTCGCTGCAGATTGCGTGAGCCCCAGATGGCCGTGGCCGAAGCCGTAGAAAACATTGCCGCCAGATGAGGCCCGTCCGATGACCGGCAGAGAGTCCGGAATGGACGGACGATAGCCCATCCACTCGCGTCCGCCTTCGGTCTTGAGACCCGGCAGGAAGCGGGAGGCCTTGGTCAACATAGCTTTGGAGCGCGCATAATTTGGCGGCAGATCAAGCCCGCCGAATTCAACCGCGCCGCCGACGCGTAAGCCTGTCGCCATCGGCGTGATGACAAAACCATGGCTTGGGAAGGTGAGCTGCCGCTTCACATCGAAAGCACCGACCGGCAGCGTGGTGTTGTAACCGCGCTCGGTATCAAGCGGCACGACATCGCCAAAGCCCTTGGCGAATTCCCGCGAAAAGGCGCCCGTCATCACGATGAGGTTCTTCGCGCTGATTTCCGTGCCGTCTTCAAGACGCACGCGCGCGCCGCCATCAGCCGGTTGCGCGCTCGTCACCTTCGCTTTCGAGAAGCGCGCACCGAGGCGCTCCGCATGGGCCCAGATGGCCTGTCCGAACAGTTTCGGATCGCTGACATTCTTCCAGCCGGGCACGAAAGTCCCCGCCACAATGCGCGGGCTTAGGCCCGGCTGCAATTCGGCCAGTCGCGCGCCGTGGACATGCTCGTGCGCAATGCCAGCCTTCTCGCGAATTTCCCAGCTTGGCAACGCGGCAGTCAGTTCCGCTTCGGATTCATAAAGCTCCAGATTGCCGTCTTCCCGCAAGCGGTCGCGCAGACCGGCCCGGTCGATCAGGGCCAGCATCTCGCTTTCCGCAAGCCGCATGATATTTGCCTGTGTGACAGCGGTTTTCTCCAGCGCCCCGGCGCTGCTGGCGCGCCAGAAACGATAAAGCCACGGCACCATTTTCGGAAAATAGGACGGGCGGATCGAAAACGGCCCTAGCGGATCCATCAGCCAGCCCGGCACCTTGCGCATGACGCCCTTGGACGCCATCGGCAGAATATCCGAAAAAGCAAGCGCCGCCGCGTTGCCCGAACTGGTTTCCTCGCAGATGCCCGTGCGATCGATGACGAGGACATTTCGTCCGGCCTCGGCAAGCAAGGCTGCCGTCGCAGAACCGACAATGCCGCCGCCGATGATAACAATATCCTGCTGACCCATTTTCTGTTGATTTTTGGGATCAGATTTCATTCTTTTTGCGGCTCCCCACCGATGCAGATCGAGGCGTCATCACGAATGGAGCCCCTGCCTTTGTCAATACCGGGTTCCCGGTAACTGATTTCGTATTCGCTATCGATCCCTGCCCGGCACGACGCTGGTTCGAAATCAGGCTAACTTTGAAATTGGGAAAATCCCCCGTCCAACAAATTTTCGGAATAACACTATGCTCAAACCCGGTAGTGCGAGGACGGGTGCGGCAAGGCTATTACCTTGGTCGATATTGATATATCAGAGATATATTTGTAGGATCGTTTCCTGTCAATTGCCATCATAGAAGACACTGGACCACATGACACAGACGAGCCTCCGCGAACGGTCGATCAAGAGCGCCACCGGCAAATCGATCCCCGCCATTGATAGCCTGGGCGGCGAAAGCCTTGCCGAGCAAGCCTATCAGACGCTGGAACGCATGGTCGTCACGCTTGAGCTGGAGCCGGGAGCTGTGGTCAATGAACGCACGCTCATTGAGCTGACGGGCATGGGCCGCACGCCGCTGCGTGAAGCCATTCAGCGGCTTGCCTGGGAAGGGCTGATGGAGGTTCGCCCCCGTTCCGGCATTGCGATCACGCCCATCGACCCCAAGGATTTCGCCAAGGTTCTCGATGCCCGCGAAGGCGTCGAGCGTGTGCTGGCGCGCGATGCCGCCCGTTTCGGCAGCCCGCGTGACTATCAGCGGCTGGAAGCGGCAGCGGCCGCCATGCGGCAGGCAATTCCCAATGAAGATGTGCAATCATTTCTTGATGCCGACAAGGCTTTCGACATCGTGCTTGGCTCGGCGGCCAATAATCCTTATGCGACCCGTCTCGCGGCCCCGCTTCAGACGCATAGTCGCCGGTTCTGGTTCCGTTTGCGGCCCTCGGCCAGCATCACCGGTTCAGCGAATGCCCATGCGGCGCTCATTGAGGCCATCGTGTCACGCGAACCGGAACGCGCCAGCAATACGGCAAGTGAACTGATGGAATATCTGCGCACGCTTGCCCCCTGACCTAGTGGTCTGATTCCAACATTTGCATCCCTCGGTTCACGCGCTGAGCAAATGTTGGAATCAAAAAGACCACTAGCAAGTATATGTATCTAGTGGATTTTTCGAATTTGACGTTTGAGACGGAATCGTGGAACCGCTCTATTTATTTGTTTTTAAGCATTATCCTACGTATCGAAGCGGGAGCAGAAATCAGTCCAGTGGACTGATTTCCCCGCGTAGGCGCTACGCACTTTTGCTGGAAATGCTCTGGCGGCTCAACGCAAAACAACATTTCTTCGCGTGCGCTCGGTCGCCACGTCGAACGAAGTCGATGCATTGGTGTCGAAAACCATGCCGTCATCCGTATTCACATCGTTGAGCGCCAGCGCATAGGAATGGCGGGTACCGTGGCGCATATCTTTGGCCTGCACCGAAACGATGGAAAGAATAGCCATGAGGCCCACAAGGGTCTGAGTCGAATAACGCATTTCCGGCGCTCCCGGCAGCCAACCTGAAAATTGTGGGTGCAGTGAACGCTGCACTGGCGACCGAAAAATGGCACAAGTAGACCAGCTTAAGGGCAGATTTACACAAAACCGTGAGCAAACGAAAAAGCCGGAACGCTAGCCCCGGCTGGTTGTCGTGCGAAGAGAGCGACGCTCAATGTGTCTTGTTCATTGATTCCGACATTTTGCGCAACACATTCAGCGCCACGCTCAATTCCTCGTCGGTCACGCCTTCAAGCAGGTCTTCACGCACATCACCGGCAAGCTTTTCGACCTGCTCGGCCAGAATCTTGCCCTCTTCGGTCATCACCACCCGCTTGGCGCGGCGATCACCCTCGACCGTCTGGCGCTCGATGAATGACTGGCGTTCCAGGCCATCGAGAAGACGAACCATGGTCGCATTCTCGATCTCCAGCGTTTCGGCCAGCTCCTTTTGATAAAGACCTTCCTGCTCGATCAATGCCAGTAGCGTGCGCGCGCGCGCCAGTGTCAGGCCCCGCTCTTTTACCCTGGCGTCAAAAACGGTGCGAAGCCTGCGGTTGACCTTCGCCATGGCATCAATCATTTCTGCTCTGAGATCTGCGGTGCTCATATCCGATGCCTTATATATTAGTAAACTAACGATTGTGTTTCTGGATAAATGGCCCACGGTTCATTTTCAATGGCCGCACGCAAAACTCACGCAAGCGTGAAGTTTAAACCCGCTGAAGGTAGGTTGTGCGAGAATAAGATCTTCGCGAGCGACTGAATTAAAGAACCGAAGTAACGGGTAGTATGAATAAATTTTAAATAAGAAAAATATACACGAACAATAAAACCAAAAAGAAAAGCGGACCAGAGTCCGCTTTCCCAAATATATGTGAATTTTCTACCGTATCAGCCCGGTATAACCGCGCCCTGCAGCGTCATCAGCTGGTGCAGGAAGATTTCGGCCTTGGTGCGATGCTCCGGCGAAGTCGCATCATCGAGCGCCTTACGGGCTTCATCGATGCGGCGCGTAATGTCCGACGGCTCAATGGCGTCGACATGCGTTGCGGATTCGGCCAGCACGGTGCAGCTCTGCGGGGTAATATCGGCAAAACCGCCGAAAACCACATAAGAGTCAGACTTGCCGTCGGCAAGCTTCACCGAAACGACTCCCGGCATGATCGTCGACATCAGCGGCGAATGACCGGCGAGAGCCGTCAGATAGCCTTCGCTACCCGGAATGACGACTTCCGTCACCTGCGCGGAAAGCAGGAGGCGTTCAGGCGACACGAGTTCGAATTGGAAAGCTTGAGCCATGGTTCTCACTTAAATTTCCTGAGCGTGATCTCGAAACTGGAAACCGGTTTGCGAAAAGATCGTGCTCAAACAAATGAACAGGTCGTCTCGGTGGGCCTTTCGGCCCACCGGGAAACTCAATTCATCAAGCGGCTTCAGCAGCCAGCTTCTTCGCCTTTTCGATCGCTTCTTCAATCGAGCCGACCATGTAGAAGGCCGGTTCTGGAAGATGATCGTATTCACCTGCGCAAAGGCCCTTGAAGCCCTTGATGGTGTCTTCGAGCGCGACAAGCTTGCCTGGCGAACCGGTGAAGACTTCAGCAACGAAGAACGGCTGCGACAGGAAGCGTTCGATCTTACGAGCGCGCGCAACGGTCAGCTTGTCGTCTTCCGACAGTTCGTCCATGCCGAGGATGGCGATGATGTCCTGAAGAGCCTTGTAGCGCTGCAGAATCGCCTGCACCTGACGGGCAACGGCGTAGTGTTCTTCACCAACGATCATCGGGTCGAGCATACGCGACGTGGATTCCAGCGGATCCACAGCCGGGTAAATACCCTTTTCAGCGATCGAACGGTTCAGCGTGGTGGTCGCGTCCAAGTGAGCGAACGACGTAGCCGGTGCAGGATCGGTCAAATCGTCGGCAGGAACGTAAATTGCCTGAACCGAGGTAATCGAACCCTTGGTCGTCGTGGTGATGCGTTCCTGCATCGCGCCCATGTCGGTTGCCAGCGTCGGCTGATAACCCACAGCGGAAGGAATACGGCCGAGAAGAGCCGAAAGTTCCGAACCAGCCTGCGTGAAGCGGAAGATGTTGTCCACGAAGAACAGAACGTCCTGGCCCTTGTCACGGAAGTTTTCAGCAACCGTCAGACCCGAAAGGGCAACGCGAGCGCGCGCACCCGGAGGCTCGTTCATCTGACCGTAAACGAGTGCGGCCTTGGAGCCTTCACCGCCACCGAGCTTGTTGACGCCCGATTCGATCATTTCGTGGTAAAGATCGTTACCTTCACGGGTACGTTCACCAACGCCCGCGAATACCGAGTAACCACCGTGCGCCTTGGCGACGTTGTTGATCAATTCCATGATGAGAACGGTCTTGCCGACGCCGGCGCCGCCGAACAGACCAATCTTACCACCCTTGGCGTAAGGAGCGAGAAGGTCGACGACCTTGATGCCCGTTACCAGGATTTCAGCTTCGGTCGACTGTTCAATATACTCAGGAGCCTCCTGGTGAATCGCGCGGCGCGCAGTGGTCTTGATCGGACCAGCTTCGTCAACCGGCTCGCCGATGACGTTCATGATGCGGCCAAGCGTTTCTTCACCAACCGGAACCATGATCGGGTTGCCGGTGTCGCGCACTTCGTGACCGCGAACCAGACCTTCGGTCGAGTCCATGGCGATGGTGCGAACGGTGTTTTCGCCCAGATGCTGCGCAACTTCGAGAACCAGGCGGTTGCCCAGATTGTCGGTTTCCAGAGCGTTGAGGATCAGCGGCAGCTGACCGTCTTCGAACTGTACGTCGACAACAGCGCCGATGACCTGAGTGATCTTGCCAACTGCACCGGTCGCTGCAGCCTTGGGAGCTGCTGGCGTCTTGGCGGCAGCCGCCTTAGCTGGTGTAGCCTTGGCTGGAGCCTTCTTCGCCGCTGCCGGCTTTGCTTCGGCCGCGGCGGTAGTTTTCGGGGTCGCTGCTTTTGCCATCGATCCTTACCTTCCGTTAGCATGGTCCCGAAAAGTTGCAGACTTCCCGGATAGACCATGCGGTAAACCCTAGAGCGCTTCCGCGCCCGAAATGATTTCGATCAGTTCCTTGGTGATCTGAGCCTGACGCTGACGGTTATACGTGATCGACAATTTGTTGATCATGTCACCGGCATTACGCGTCGCATTGTCCATGGCGCTCATCTTCGCGCCCATTTCGCCCGCCACATTTTCCAACAGTGCGCGGAAAATCTGGACCGAAATGTTGCGTGGGATCAGCGTGCTCAGGATCGCCGCAGGATCAGGTTCGTACTCATAAATCGCATCGCCTGCAGCGTCCGCCTGCGCAACATCGCCAGCCGAAGCCGGAATGATCTGCTGCGCAGTCGGGATCTGTGCAATCACCGACTTGAATTCGGAATAGAACAGGGTGCAGACATCAAATGCGCCTTGTTCAAACAGCTCGATCACCTTGTGGCCGATCTGGTCGGCATGCACAAAAGCGAGCTGCTTGACTTCGCGCAAATTGACGTGGTCGATGATCAGAGAGGCAAATTCACGACGCAGAATATCTGCGCCCTTCTTGCCGACCGTGATGATCTTGACCGTCTTGCCTTCAGCGAGGAGCTTGCGGGTATGATCGCGCGCCAGGCGTGCGATTTGGCTGTTGAAACCGCCGCAAAGGCCACGTTCTGCAGTGCAGACGACGAGCAGATGCACGTCGTCCTTACCTGTACCGGCCATCAATGCCGGTGCATCTTCGCCGCTGACATTCTGCGCGATATTAGCGAGAACGGCGCCCATGCGCTGCGAGTAAGGCCGAGCGGCCTCCGCAGCTTCCTGGGCACGGCGCAGCTTCGCCGCGGCGACCATCTGCATCGCCTTGGTGATTTTCTGCGTCGCCTTGACCGAGGCGATACGGTTTCTCAGATCCTTTAGTGAAGGCATCCGTTCATCCCGTCACAAAATTCAAGCGAAAGACTTGGCGAACGCGTCGACCGCTGCCTTGAGCTTTGCTTTGATGTCGTCGGTGAGTGCCTTCTGATCGCGGATCGCATCCAGCACATCCTTGTGCTCGGTGCGCAACGAAGAAAGAAGACCTGCTTCGAACTTGCCAACCTGGTTGACGGCGATCTTGTCGAGATAGCCATTCACACCGGCATAAATCACAGCAACCTGTTCTTCCGTCTTGAGCGGCGAGAACTGCGGCTGCTTGAGAAGCTCGGTCAGACGCGCGCCACGGTTCAGCAAACGCTGGGTCGAGGCATCGAGATCCGAACCGAACTGTGCGAAGGCGGCCATTTCACGATACTGGGCGAGCTCGCCCTTGATCGAACCGGCAACCTGCTTCATGGCCTTGACCTGAGCCGAAGAACCAACGCGCGAAACCGACAGACCGACGTTAACAGCCGGACGGATACCCTGATAGAACAGGTTGGTTTCGAGGAAGATCTGGCCGTCGGTGATGGAGATCACGTTGGTCGGAATGAAGGCCGAAACGTCGTTGCCCTGCGTTTCGATGACCGGCAGAGCCGTCAGCGAGCCAGCGCCGTTTTCGTCGTTGAGCTTTGCAGCGCGTTCGAGAAGACGGGAGTGCAGATAGAAAACGTCGCCCGGATAAGCTTCACGGCCCGGAGGACGACGAAGCAGAAGGGACATCTGACGGTAAGCAACGGCCTGCTTGGACAGATCGTCGTAACCGATGAGAGCGTGCTGACCGTTGTCACGGAAGTATTCGCCCATTGCGCAACCTGCGAACGGAGCGAGGTACTGCATCGGAGCCGGATCGGAAGCGGTAGCAGCGATAACGATCGAATATTCGAGTGCGCCGCGCTCTTCGAGAACCTTGACGAACTGAGCAACAGTCGAACGCTTCTGGCCGATAGCAACGTAAACGCAATAAAGCTTTTCGCTGTCCGGGCCGTTGTCGTGGATCGGCTTCTGGTTCAGGAAGGTGTCGAGAATGATGGCGGTCTTGCCGGTCTGACGGTCACCGATGACCAGCTCGCGCTGACCACGACCAACCGGGATCAGAGCGTCAACAGCCTTGAGGCCGGTCGACATTGGCTCATGAACCGACTTGCGCGGGATGATGCCCGGTGCCTTGACGTCGACGCGGCGACGCTCGGTAGCAACGATTGGGCCCTTGCCGTCGATCGGATTGCCGAGAGCGTCGACAACGCGGCCGAGCAGACCCGGACCAACAGGCACGTCAACGATGGCGCCGGTACGCTTGACGACGTCGCCTTCCTTGATGTCACGGTCGGCACCGAAGATAACGACACCAACATTGTCGTTTTCAAGGTTGAGCGCCATGCCGCGAATGCCGCCGGGGAATTCGACCATTTCACCAGCCTGAACATTGTCCAGACCATAGACGCGAGCAATACCGTCGCCGACGGACAGAACCTGACCGACTTCGGAGACCTCAGCCTCCTTGCCGAAGTTCTTGATTTGCTCTTTCAGGATAGCGGAAATTTCCGCAGCGCGGATGTCCATCAGCCGACCTCTTTCAGTGCAAGCTTGAGAGAAGATAGTTTGGTGCGAAGGGACGTGTCGATCTGACGCGAACCCATCTTGACGATAAGACCGCCGAGGATCGACGGATCGACGGTGACGTTAATCGTCACGTCCTTGCCGGCCACGCTCTTCAGCGTTGCCTTCAATTCGTTTTCCTGCGCAGCGGTCAGCGCATGCGCGGAAGTGACATCGGCGGAAACTTCTCCGCGATGTTCAGCAGCAATCTTGTGGAATGCGGCGATGATGCCCGGCAGGGCGAAAAGGCGGCGGTTCGCTGCGACGACGCGCAGGAGATTTCCTACCAGACCCTTGATGCCCGCCTTGTCGGCAATGGCGCCGATCGCATGGAGCTGGTCTTCCGAAGAAAATACCGGACTGGAGATCAGACGCTTGAGGTCCTCGCTTCCGCTCAGAAGCGCCTCGAAACGAACAAGATCTTTCTCCACAGCAGCAACGGACTTGGCTTCGAGCGCCAGCTCGAAAAGCGATCCGGCGTAACGCTGTGCCACACCTGAAATGAGCGAAGACGTTTCAGCCACGAACAACCTGCTCTCTACGTTGAAACCATCCTTTTGGGGCCCAATGTTGCTCAGGACGCCAAGCCGATGATTTTATTGAATGTTTCCGGAAAACCACTGACGCGCGAGCACGTCAACACCGAAATGTGATTGCCGTCTAGCATAGACGAACCGGACTCGCAACACGCGAATCCCGCACTTTTGTGTAAGTTTTGTCGCGTTTTCCGATCAAAAAAGTCGCAGGGTTAACCGATGAAGCCAAAAGCGTAGAGCAATGGCCCGGCGGCCAGAAGGAATTCTACAATTCCTGCCAACCAGTTATAGATCGTGCCGCCGCCGCGTCCGACATTATCGGACATCATCGAGATGAAGCGCCCGAACAGGGCGAAGCCCCACGCCGCCCCCAGAACAACCCACAAGAAGGGTTGTGCAAAAATGAGGCAGCCAAGCCCCAGACCGAGATATGGACCGGCCAGCACGGCGCGGATGGAACTGAACGCTTCCGGTCGCGCATTGACCGGCTGCAACCGCAACAGCTTCATGGTGATGCCGGGCGCAAACAGCATGACGATGCCCGCAAAGGCCGTCACGGCTGCCGAGCTCCAGGCGAGCCATTCGCCGGTCGTGGTGGGAAGATAGAATTCCATCGCGATCACCCCTCAATTTGAACAGCACGGCTATAAACCAGTTTTGCCCAAACGAAAACCGATCGCACGGCATGAACGCACATCAATGGAGCCAGTCCTCAGCGCGACAGCGAACCGCGCATCCCGATGATACGCGCCAGAATCGACCGGATGAAGAGGATGGCCACGGCACCGATCACCCAGATGATCGCAAGTGCGGGCGCAAGCAAACTCTGCAGCAATTCAATACCTGAACCGGCTATCTGGTCCAGTTTGGTCGTATCCAGCAGCGCTGTTACTTCCGAGCCGATCAGGCTTTTTCCGGTCTCGGCCAGAACCGCTCCGTTGCCGCTGATCCAGACGATCACAGCATCCGAGATGGAATAGGCAAACCACATTAACAATGTCCAGACCACCAGCCCAAAAAGGGCGACCAGCCAGAATCCGGGACCATTCTTCGCTGATGATTGCGCGGGTTGGGAAGGGGTATATTTCATTGGTCTCAAGCCTCATTGGAACCTTGAAAGCCAGTCTGCATCCTCTAGCGACTAGAGAAGCAAGCCCCTATTTCTTGCATGAACGTCGATAGTTGCCCAACCTTACAAAAAGCTTTGCGGGTCGATGTCAACCTGCACCCGGATTGAGCCTCGCTCCTTGGGTGATGCAGCCAGCAAAGCACGGATAAAGGATTGAATATCCGCGCGTTTTGTCCCGTGGATCAATATTCGGAAGCGGTGCCTGCCGCGCACCAGCGCCAGCGGCGCTTCAGCGGGACCGAGTACGGAAACCTCCGAAGAGGACGGCGCGGCGCGGCGAAGCGCGCGCGCATGGTTTTCCGCATCCGGGCGGTTATCGGCCGAGATGATCAGCGCAGCAAGCCGTCCGAATGGTGGCAGAGCGCTGCGCTCCCGCTCCTCGATTTCGCGGGCATAAAAGGCTTCCGCATCGCCGCTGACAATGGCGCGCATCACCGGATGATCCGGCTGATAGGTCTGGATCAAACCGAGGCTCTTGCGACCCGTACGGCCCGCACGGCCCGTCACCTGATTGAGAAGCTGGAACGTGCGTTCGGCGGCGCGCGGGTCGCCATTGGCCAGCCCCAGATCGCCATCCACCACACCTACCAGCGTCATATTGGGAAAATTGTGCCCCTTCGCGACGAGCTGCGTGCCGATGACGATATCCGCCTCGCCCTTCGCAATGGCGTCGAGTTCCAGACGCAGCCGCTTCACGCCGCCCGCCATATCAGACGAAAGCACTATGATTCGCGCTTCGTTGAACGTCGCGGCAACTTCCTCCGCGATCCGTTCCACGCCGGGGCCACAGGCGACCAGATGATCGAGCGTGCCGCATTCGGGACAGGCTTCCGGCGTCGGCTCATGATAACCGCACTGATGGCACATCAGCTGGCCGCGAAAGCGATGCTCGACCAGCCAGCTTGAACATTGCGGGCACTGAAAGCGGTGACCGCACACCCGGCACAATGTCAGCGGCGCATAGCCGCGACGGTTGAGGAACAGCAGGGCCTGTTCGCCGCGCGCGACGGTCTTGCCGACCGCTTCGGTGAGTGCGGGCGACAGAAAGCGTCCCGGCGGCGGCGGTGACCGCCGCATGTCGATGGTTTTAAGATCGGGGAGTGCGGCTTCCGCATAGCGCCCGTAAAGCTTGATTCGCTTGTAGCGGCCCTGATCCGCATTGACCTGACTTTCAATGGAGGGTGTCGCCGAAGCCAGCACCACCGGGAAACCGCCAATATGGCCGCGCACGACGGCCATATCGCGGGCATTGTAGAAAACCCGGTCTTCCTGTTTGTAAGCCGGATCATGTTCTTCATCGACCACGATCAGCCCCAGTTCCTTGAAGGACAGAAACAGCGCCGAACGGGCGCCCGCAACCACCCGTACCGTGCCTTCCGTGACCTGACGCCAGACGCGCTCGCGGGTGCGGGGCGCAAGGTCTGAATGCCATTCGGCGGGCTTGGCACCGAAACGATCATGAAAGCGGTCGAGAAACTGCTGTGTCAGCGCGATTTCGGGCAGGAGAATCAGCACCTGCTTGCCCTGATCGAGCGCCTTGGCGACAGCTTCGAAATAAACTTCGGTCTTGCCTGATCCCGTCACGCCATCGAGGAGGGAAACGGAAAAACAATCCGCCGCGACGGAATCAGAAAGCATTTCGGCAGCTGCCTGCTGGTCTTCCGAGAGCGTGGCGCGGGCATAATCCGTGTGGGGCTTCGCCACTACGGCGGGCGGTGGCAGCATCACTTCATCAAAGACGCCCTGCGCCTTCAATCCCTCTACGACCGTTGCCGAAACGCCCGCCGCATGGGCGAGACCCGACCGGGTCCAGGCAAGCCCGTCGCGGGCAAGCTCCATCACGCGGGCGCGCGCGTCGGTCATGCGCTCCGGTTCACCGCCGGAATAACGCAGGCCCGGCACAGACGGCTCGGGGTCGAAGGCGGCAGGCACGCGCAAAACCATACGCGCCACCATGCCGGGCGGCGAAAGCGTGTAATCCGCAGCCCAGCGCATGAAGCGGAGCATCTCGCCATCCACCGGCGGACAATCGAACACTTCGGAAATCGCTCTGAGCTTTTTGGCGTCGACCGCATCGGTTTCGCCCTCACAGACGATGCCCGCGACTTCACGCGGTCCGAGCGGGACGCGCACGATCGACCCGGGCTGGACGTTCATGCCCTCCGGGACCATATAAGAATAAGGCCGTTCTGCTGGCATAGGCACCAGCACGGGAACCACGCGCGGCGTGAAGCCCGGCAGCGCGTCCGAAAACAGGCCCAGAACAGGGTTAGCAATATCGTGCGAATCTTTCGACATGATCGCGTGACCTTGGCGCGGCTTTGCGCTAAAGAAAAGCCACCTTCCGGGACTTAAACGGATTTAGCTCCCAAAACCACCCGCGCTCACTATGGAGGAACGCTGTTATGAAGTTTTTCGTGGACACTGCGGACGTCAAGGAAATCCGCGAACTGAACGACCTTGGACTGGTCGATGGCGTGACCACCAACCCATCCCTCATCCTGAAGTCGGGTCGCAATATCGAGGAAGTTACCAAGGAAATCTGCTCCTTCGTCAAGGGTCCGGTTTCTGCCGAAGTTGCCGCGACCGAATATGAGCAGATGATGAAGGAAGCTGCCCACATCGCCAAATATGCAGATAATATCTGCATCAAGCTGCCCGTAACCTTCGACGGACTGAAGGCCTGTAAGGCTCTGTCTTCCGATGGCCACAAGGTCAATATGACGCTCTGCTTCTCGGCCAATCAGGCGCTTCTTGCAGCCAAGGCTGGCGCGACCTTCATTTCGCCGTTCATCGGTCGTCTCGACGATATGGCTATCAACGGCATGGAACTGATTGCGGAAATCCGCACGATCTATGACAATTACGATTTCCGCACCGAAATTCTTGCCGCTTCGGTTCGCACCGTCAATCACGTCAAGGAAGCAGCGCTGATCGGTGCCGATGTCGTGACCGCGCCTGCGGCAACGCTCAAGGCGCTCGTCAAGCATCCGCTGACCGACAAGGGCCTCGAAACCTTCCTCGCCGATTGGGCGAAGACCGGTCAGAAGATCGCTTAATCAGCGATTTTTGCGAAACAAATGAAAGGCGGGCTTCGGCCCGCTTTTTTATTCCAGAACCGTTTCACCATCCTGCTTGCTGACCCGAATCGGCCTGCTGCCGCAATGCTCGGCTATAGCGCTGGCAAGAGCGCTGGAATGGGTTACAACCCAGATCTGGCTGCGCTCGGATGCCTGCGCGATCATTCTCGCAAGTGACGGGATCATGTCCGGGTGCAGGCTTGCTTCCGGTTCGTTCAGCGCGATCAATGGCGGCAGGCGGTAGGCTAAAAGCGCGCCCGCCAGCGCCAATAGGCGAATCTGTCCGTCGGACAATTCGCCGGGTCGAAAGATGCGGGGCGGGAAAGCTGGAAAATTCAGGCCGAAACTGGCGGTTTCTTCCGGATAAGGAACGACCAGTTTCGCACCATCCAGCGCCTCTTCTATAAAGCGATCCAGATCGACCGTATCCTGACGGATATGCGCAAGCGTGGCAAAGACTGAGGCAAGATTGCCGCCATCCTCGTCCAGCATGGCTGCGGTGGCCGCAATGGAAGGCTGGCGTGCAGGAGCGTCGCGGTCGCTTCGGAAGCCGTGATAAAATCGCCAGCCACGCAGTTGCGCCGCGAGGTCGCCGATCTCGGGATAATGGCCCGACTGACCAAGCACGGCCAGCCCGCTTTCCGATGTCAGAAGCCGCGTCGGATGCTCCATGCGCCGCCCTTCCCCATCGCGGGCAAAGACCGCCGGACCGCGCCGGTCCATGAGATCGACCGGGCGACGACCCGTATCGAGATTAAGCTGTTCTTCCTTGATCTGCGGCTCGAAAGGAAATGCCCCGGAAACAGGTGGCGGCAAACCCGCCTCCACCCGATAGGAAAGGCGCGACGCCAGCCTTTCGTCCTCGAAATCCGCTTCCAGAATGATCCGCGCCGATTCGTGCTTGCGACGACCGCCGCTCCACATGGCCGACTGCATGCCGCCTTCCCGCACGATCTCCGTGGAGAAATTGCCTTCCGCAGCCGCCTTGATCAGTTGCAAAGCCCGATAGAGATTGGATTTGCCCGCCCCGTTTTCACCGACGAACACCGTCACCTGTCCAAGATCGAACCGGACAGAACGCAGCGAACGATAGCCTTTGGCCGAAAAGGAAGCGAGGCGCATGATCTCCACAACAGGCTGACACAACAAGGGCGGCACATGCCGCGCCGCCCTTTATATCCGTCTCGATGCGAACCACAAATTCCAATCAACCGGCCAAGGCCGTCACAGGCTCGAACCGGCGATTGTCTCTTGGCCGCGCATTATTCCCATTTCATCTCGCCCTTGATGACCTTGGCGCCCAGTTCCAGGCTGCTTTCGCCGCCCAGATCCGGATAGCGCTTCTTCATCGCAGCGATAAGCGTGGCACTATCCTTGGCCTTGTCGGCCTCCTCATCGAATGCAGCGATATAATCGCGGGTGAATTTGACCGCCGAAACATCCGTCGCAGAACCGGCCATCATATGGGCCGGGACAACCACTTCAGGATTGCGCGCCGCAATCGCATCGAGGTTCTTGATCCATGCCTCGCGCTGCGCCTTGTCAGCCGTATCGGCCAGCCAGATATGCTCGCCTGCGCCAATCAACACGCCGCCGAACACCGCCTTCAGCGATGGCACCCAAAGATAGCGGCGGTTCTTCATGCCTTCAGCCGGGACGATCTCAATCTCGTTGCCTTCCAGCGTGAGCGTCTTCACATCCGAGGCCTGCGGCAGGACCAGATCGGAGAGGTTCTGCGGGCCATTATCCTTCAGCTGCGGTCCCCAGACCTTAAGCTTCGTCTCGACATTGCCATTGATGGCGGCAACGGTTTCAGGAGCAGCGATGATTTTGACATCCGGGAAAGCCGACTTGATCTCGCGCAGGTTGAAATAATAGTCGGGGTCGCTCTGGCTGACATAGACCGTGGTGAGCTTCTTGCCGGTTTCCCTGATCTTTTCGGCAACTGCCTTGCCATCGGAGAAGGTAAAACCGCCATCGAGCAGAATGGCTTCCTTTTCCCCCGTCAACAGAACCGGCGTCCGGTTGAAGCCATTCTCATCGGCCTGGAAAAACTGCCACTGCAACGGCGCTGCCTTTTCCTGTGCCGCTGCCGGACCCGCAACGGCCAGTCCCGCCACGCCTAGTGCCGCAAAGGCCATGCCTTTCATGAGGTCTGAAAATCGCATCATCTGAATACTCCTGAAATAATGATTGAACCGACGGACACACCGCGCGGCTTTCACGCATGACGCATGGGGAAGTCGCTTCCCATTTTTCGCGTCACGCCTCGGGCAATATGCAAATTGTAAATTAGTTCATTTAAAACAAGGAGTTATAAAAATGTTTGCAGGGAACAGCAATGTTACCTTGCTGAATTCCTTGAGCCTTTTTGTGGTTAGCGAAACAAAAAAAACGGCGCCCGGAAGCGCCGCTTTTGTGATTTCAGATCAGAGGAACGATCAGAGCTTCGACAGCTTCTGCGCCAATGCGAGGAAAACCTGTTCGGCCAGTTCTTCCGCGGCGCGCTTGCGCGCATCGCGTTCTGCACGAAGGTTTGCGAATTCCTGACGCGGACGATCAAAGGAAGCGCCCGTCGTTCGTGTGCCCGTGGCAAGCGGCTTGCCGTCCTTGTCACGCAGCACGAAATTCGACGTCGCCTTGACGATACCAGCCGATGGACGGCCCGTGCGGTCGGTCTGATCGCCGATATCCACGCTCACGGCGGAAATCGTGCTCGTGCTGAGGCCGAGGCTCAGACGATACATCGGGTTGGCTGGTTCGCCAGCGCCACCGCCGAGCAGGAAGATCAGGCGATTGCGCACCTGCTGGCCATAGACATCGCCAGCCGGATCGATGGACACGGAAGCAAGCTTGGTGCGCATATCCGGCGTCACACTGCCGCCGATCGAACCACCGGCGCCGCCGCCCGACGAATAAAGCGGCTGCACCGTGCAGCCAGCAAGGAGAACCGCAGCTCCCACAGCCACAAAAGCGACGCGGAAAGTCTTGATTGCGGAGAGGAAACGATCAGGCAACGACATTGACGATCCTTTGCGGCACCACGATAATCTTCTTCGGCGAGCCCCCGTTGAGCGCAGCCTTGACGAAGTCAAGTTCGAGCACCGCCTGCTGGATGCTAGCTTGATCAGCGTCGCGGGCGATTGTCAAATCCCCACGCTTCTTGCCGTTGATCTGCACCGGCATCACGATCTCGTTTTCCACCACCAATGCGGCGTCGAAGAGCGGCCATGGCGCGCGGGCGACCAACGTTTGCTGTCCGGCGATCTTGCCGCCCAGTTCCGTCAGGCACTGTTCAGCAAGATGCGGCATCATCGGTGCGAGCATCTGGATAAGCTTTTCCGTGGCGTCACGAACAGCGCCCTTCAGCTCATCATCGGCCTTGTCCGAAGCGACAAGCTGCAACGGTGCTGCAAGCGCATTCACCAGCTCATAAAGTCGCGCAACGCCGCGATTGAAAGCGAGCTTTTCGATATCGTCGCCAACAGCGTTGACCGTCTTATGCACGGCCTTGGAAACGGCAAGCGCTTCGCCCTGCGAACCGGTCTTCGGCGCGACATCCTTCAGATGTTCGGCTGCTTCCGACACCAGACGCCAGACGCGCTGCACGAAACGATGTGCGCCTTCGGCGCCTGCTTCCGTCCAGATAACGTCACGTTCCGGCGGCGAATCGGACAGCATGAACCAGCGCGCAGTATCTGCACCATAAGAAGAGATGATATCGTCAGGATCAACGACATTCTTCTTCGACTTCGACATCTTCTCGATGGAACCGATTTCAACCGGCGCACCGCTGTCCAGCATGGTTGCGGTGCGCTTGCCGTCAATGTCCTCAATGCGGATATCGGCAGGAGCAACCCACTGACCATCGGCCTTGTAGGTTTCGTGCACAACCATGCCCTGCGTGAACAGGCCCTTGAAGGGCTCATCCAGACCGACATGGCCCGTAACCTTCATGGCGCGGGTGAAAAAGCGCGAATAGAGCAGATGCAGGATCGCGTGTTCGACACCACCGATATACTGGTCGACCGGCAGCCAGCGGTCTGCAATCGCACGATCGGTCGGCTCGTTTTCCCACGGCGCCGTGAAGCGCGCATAGTACCAGGACGAATCGACAAACGTATCCATCGTGTCGGTCTCGCGCCGGGCTTCGCCACCGCATTTCGGGCACTTCACATGACGCCACGTGGCATGACGATCCAGCGGATTGCCCGGACGGTCGAAATCCACATCGTCCGGCAGCTTGACCGGCAGGTCGGCGCGCGGCACCGGATTGACGCCACAGCTCTCGCAATGGATCATCGGGATCGGGCAGCCCCAATAGCGCTGGCGCGAAATGCCCCAGTCGCGCAGACGGAACTGCACCTTGCGGGCCGCTTGCGGACGATTGCCAAGCGTGGTCTGTTCCAGACGGTTTGCAACCTCGTTGAAGGCTGCTTCCGGCGCCAGACCATCGAGGAAACGCGAATTGATCATCACGCCGTCATCGGTATAGGCCGAGTCGGTGATGGCAAAAGTGGCAGCGTCCTCGCCCTTCGGCAGCACGACCGGCGTTACCTTCAGCGCATATTTATTGGCGAAATCCAGATCGCGCTGGTCATGCGCCGGACAGCCGAAAACAGCGCCCGTGCCATATTCCATCAGCACGAAATTGGCGACATAGACCGGCAGCTCCCAGTTCTCGTCGAACGGGTGCTTGACCTTGACGCCGGTATCAAAGCCCTTCTTTTCAGCGGTTTCAAGCGCTGCAAGCGAGGTGCCGTGCTGGTGGCATTCTTCGATGAAGCCGGTCAGCGCAGCATTACCTTCGGCAAGCTTTTTGGCCAGCGGATGATCGGCGGAAATCGCGACAAAAGCCGCGCCGAACAGTGTGTCGGGACGCGTCGTGTAAACCTCGATTTCCGAGAAGCCTTCCGGTGCCGTCTTGCCGTCGAGCGCGAAACGAACCTGCAAGCCTTCCGACTTGCCGATCCAGTTGCGCTGCATCAGGCGAACTTTTTCCGGCCACTGGTCGAGCGTGTCGAGACCGGCCAGCAATTCCTCGCTGAAATCAGTGATCTTGAAGAACCACTGCGTCAGTTCGCGCTGTTCGACCAGCGCGCCTGAGCGCCAGCCGCGACCGTCCACCACCTGCTCATTGGCGAGCACGGTGTTGTCCACCGGGTCCCAGTTGACCTTGGAGGTTTTGCGCGTCACCAGACCTTTTTCGAACAGGTCGATGAACAGCATCTGCTGACGATGGTAATATTCCACATCGCAGGTCGCGAATTCACGCGACCAATCAAGCGACAGGCCCATGGACTTGAGCTGGCGCTTCATCGTTTCGATGTTCTGGTAGGTCCATTCCTTCGGATGCACCTTGTTCTGCATCGCGGCATTTTCCGCAGGCATGCCGAACGCGTCCCAACCCATCGGGTGGAGCACATTGAAACCCTTGGCACGCTTGTAGCGGGCAACGACATCGCCCATCGCATAGTTGCGCACATGGCCCATATGGATGCGCCCCGATGGATAGGGGAACATCTCAAGCACATAATACTTCTCGCGCGGATCGCTGTTGTCCGTTTCGAAAGTCCGGTTTTCTTCCCAGACTTTCTGCCAGTGAGCTTCCGCCACGCGCGGATTATAACGTTCGGCTGCCATGTCCGTATTTACTCGTACGAAGGTGATGCAATAAGGAGAGTCGATATTTAATGGCGACCTTCACCACGTATTGGCGAAAGCGTCAACCTTTTGCGGATGAAAAGCCTGAAAGCGAGAGTTTCATGTCAGATATCGTCACGAACCTGAACACGGTCAAGGCCGCAATCGCCAATGCCGAAAAGGAAGCGCATCGCAACGAAGGTTCGGTCACGCTCGTCGCCGTGTCGAAAACCTTCGATGCGGATGCGATCCGCCCGACGCTCGACGCCGGACAGCGCGTCTTCGGGGAAAACCGTGTGCAGGAAGCACAAGCCAAATGGCCTGAACTGCGCGACCATTATTCCGGCATCGAACTGCATCTGATCGGCCCGTTGCAATCCAACAAGGCAGCCGATGCCGTCGCCCTGTTCGACGTCATCGAAACGGTGGACCGCGAGAAGATCGCAGCCGCGCTTGCCGACGAGATCGCCAAGCAGGGCAAGAGCCCGAAACTTTATGTGCAGGTCAATACGGGTCTGGAAGAACAAAAGGCCGGCATCGCACCGAAGGACGCCGTCGCCTTTGTCGCCCGCTGTCGTGATGAACATGGCCTCGCCATCGAAGGGCTGATGTGCATCCCGCCTGCCGATGAAAACCCGGGACCACATTTTGCCCTGCTGGAAAAGCTCGCCCGCGAAGCTGGCGTCGAGAAGCTCTCCATGGGCATGTCAGGCGATTATGAGACCGCTATCGGCTTCGGCGCGACCTCGGTTCGGGTCGGCTCAGCGATTTTCGGCGGTCGGTCCTATACGTCTCCGGCCTGATTTTTTTCAGTCGTGCAGGAAGTTAGTGCAGAACGATCTCCCCCTGCACATTTTTCCAGTCCGATGGGCCGAGCAAGCGGCAATGGGTATATGTCACCGAATGCAGCGGCCCGTCGATCTCCCGTTTCCAGAACTCGATGAAATGATGCAGCACCGGAAATTCCGGCGCGACATCATATTCCTGCCAGACAAACAGCTGCAGCAGATGCGGGTGATCCGGCATGTGATAGAAAAGTTTTGCCGTCGTCAGACCGTAACCGGCGAGTTGCAGTTCGAAGGCCGATCTCGCGTGAAAAGCGGACGTCGTCATGGCGATTTCCCCTTTTTTTGAAGAGCCATATATTTGGCTCCCGTATTTGAGATAATCGCTCCAAATAGTTTTTAAAGTGTAAAAACAATATGTTAACACCATAGAGGCATGAGTGCTGCCAATGCAGAGATTTAACCTGCGTCATTGTGGACGGCAGACGGTCCTATCGTCTAATTTACCTTCACCGCTTAGGAAGCTAGATAAGACCCAACAGTGGTTACGAACCACGCACCGACGAGAGGACGTTGGTGAAACTTGGAGGAAATGATGTCGGAAAAGCTTTACCCCGTGCTGCCGGAGGCAAAGAAGAACACGCTCATTGACAATGAGACCTACCTCGAATGGTACAAGGAAAGCGTGAGCGATCCGGATGGCTTCTGGGCCAAGCACGGTCGCCGCATCGACTGGTTCAAGCCTTTCACCAAGGTCAAGAACACCGATTTCAACGGCGACGTCTCCATCAAGTGGTATGAAGACGGCGTCACCAACGTTTCCTATAATTGTATTGATCGCCACCTGAAGAGCCGTGGCGACAAGGTCGCCATCATCTGGGAAGGCGACAACCCCTATATCGACAAGAAGATTACCTATCGCGAGCTCTATGAGAACGTTTGCCGCATGGCGAATGTGCTCAAGAAGCATGGCGTCAAGAAGGGCGACCGCGTCACGATCTATCTGCCGATGATTCCGGAAGCCGCCTATGCCATGCTCGCCTGCGCGCGCATCGGCGCGGTGCATTCCGTGGTTTTCGCAGGCTTCTCACCCGAAGCGCTGGCCGGTCGTATCGTCGATTGTGAATCCACATTTGTCATCACCGCCGATGAAGGCGTGCGTGGCGGCAAGCCGGTTCCGCTGAAGGAAAACACCGACACCGCCATCGATATTGCCGCCAAGCAATATGTCATGGTCAACAAGGTGCTGGTCGTGCGCCGCACCGGCGGCAAGGTCAGCTGGGGCCGTGGCCGCGATCTGTGGTATCATCAGGAAGTCGCCAGCGTCGAGCCGCATTGCGAACCGGAACCGATGAATGCGGAAGATCCGCTCTTCATCCTCTACACGTCCGGCTCCACCGGCAAGCCGAAGGGTGTGCTGCACACCACCGGCGGCTATCTCGTCTATGCTTCGATGACGCACCAATATGTCTTCGACTATCACGACGGCGACACCTACTGGTGCACGGCGGATGTGGGTTGGGTCACGGGCCATTCCTATATCGTCTATGGACCGCTGGCCAATGGCGCCACGACGCTCATGTTTGAAGGCGTGCCGAATTTCCCCGATCAGGGCCGGTTCTGGGAAGTCATCGACAAGCACCATGTCAACATCTTCTATACCGCGCCAACGGCGATCCGCGCGCTGATGGGCGCTGGCGATGAATTTGTGACGCGTTCTTCCCGCTCATCGCTGCGCCTGCTTGGCTCGGTCGGCGAGCCGATCAATCCGGAAGCCTGGGAATGGTATTATCATGTGGTCGGCGAGGAAAAGTCGCCCATCGTCGATACCTGGTGGCAGACGGAAACCGGCGGCATTCTGATCACGCCGCTGCCCGGCGCGACCGACCTCAAGCCCGGCTCCGCCACGCGCCCGTTCTTCGGCGTCAAGCCGGAGCTCGTGGATAATGAAGGCAATGTGGTCGATGGTGCGACCGATGGCAATCTCTGCATCACCGACAGCTGGCCCGGCCAGATGCGCACGCTTTACGGCGATCACAAGCGCTTCATCGAGGCTTACTTCTCCACCTACAAGGGCAAGTATTTCACCGGTGACGGCTGCCGCCGCGATGAAGACGGTTATTACTGGATCACCGGTCGCGTCGATGACGTGCTGAATATTTCCGGCCATCGCCTCGGCACGGCGGAAATCGAATCGGCGCTTGTCTCACATCATTCGGTTTCCGAAGCTGCCGTTGTTGGTTATCCGCACGGGATCAAGGGACAGGGCATTTATTGCTACGTCACCTTGATGACCGGCGCAGAAACACAGGACGCCGACGAACTGCGCAAGGAGCTGACCCAGCACGTGCGCAAGGAAATCGGCCCCATCGCCACACCGGACAAGATCCAGTTCGCGCCCGGCCTGCCGAAAACCCGTTCGGGCAAGATCATGCGCCGTATCCTGCGCAAGATCGCCGAAGACGATTTCGGTTCACTGGGCGACACGTCAACCCTCGCCGATCCGGGCGTGGTGGACGACCTGATCGAAAACCGTCAAAACAAGAAGTAAAACAGAAGGGCCGGGATTTTCCCGGCCTTTTCATTTTTGGATGCGCCCTCCTCATCCTGAGGAAGCGTCCTGAGCTTGTCGAAGGCCGCTGTCTCGAAGGATCAGGAGGGAAGCACAGCCTCGTCCTTCGACACGGTGCTACGCACCGGCTCAGGATGAGGGGCGCGCGCAGGCCGCGGTAGCTGAAATATCCGAAGCTTAGAAGTCGATTGTCCTACCCTTAATCTCCCAATCGCCGAAACGCGCCGGGTCCTTGCCACCGCGCCCGCCGATTTCACGCGGGGCCTTGGCACTGGTTTCGGTAGCGCGGCGTTCTTCCGCTTCCTTGAGGGCGCGCTGGGCAGCCGGAGGCAGATCGTCAAACTTGCGCGGCGCAGCGTTCTCGTCGATGTCGGTTTCGTCGCGTTTATCGGTCATCCGCTGAAGTCCTATTATTGAAGCGCAGGCTTTTGATACCCATCATATAGGCAGGAATAGGTGGGACGCAAAACCCTGTTTGAGATAAACTCTCGCTGAATTGGAGATCACGACGCATGAATATGACGAAAACTGCCATGCTGATTGCTCTCATGACAGTCATGTTCATGAGCATCGGCTATTTGCTGGGCGGCGGCGGCGGCATGATGATCGCGCTGGTGTTTGCTGTCGGCATGAACCTGTTCGGTTACTGGAACTCCGACAAGATGGTGCTGCGGATGTACAATGCGCAGCAGGTCGATGAGCGCACGGCGCCGGATTATTACCGCATGGTGCGCGGACTTGCCGCCAATGCCGGCTTGCCGATGCCAAAGGTGTTCATCATCCACGAGGACCAGCCCAACGCCTTTGCCACCGGGCGCAATCCCGAAAATGCGGCTGTCGCCGCCACCACGGGTCTTCTCCAGCGCTTAACGCCGGAAGAAGTCGCGGGCGTGATGGCGCATGAGCTGGCGCATGTGCAAAACCGCGATACGCTCACCATGACCATCGTGGCGACGCTGGCCGGTGCCATTTCGATGCTCGGCAATTTCGCCTTTTTCCTCGGCGGCAACCGCGAAAACGGCAATGGTGTCATTGGTGTTATCGGCACCATTCTGGCGATGATCGTCGCGCCCTTTGCCGCGATGATCGTTCAGATGGCCGTGAGCCGTACCCGCGAATATGCCGCCGACAAACGTGGCGCAGAAATCTGCGGCAACCCGCTATGGCTGTCTTCGGCGCTTAACAAGATCGCCCGCAGCGCCAAGGCGACCGTCAATGAAAATGCCGAACACAACCCGGCAACGGCGCATATGTTCATCATCAATCCGCTGAGCGGACGGGGTGCCGACAATCTTTTCTCAACCCATCCGGACACCGACAATCGCATCGCGGCGCTTGAACAATTGGCCGGAGAAATGGGCATTCGCTCAACCGGAATGGCTCCCCGCGCTGCTGCCCCGTCACAAAACAGTGGTCCCTGGGGCCAAAGAAGTGGTAATGCAGGCGATAACAACAGTGGCGGTTCCGGTTATCGGGGGCCATGGTCCTGAAAATCATCTCATAAAAGCAGAATAGCGTGAACGATAAGAAGCCCGCGCCAAAGCGCGGAAACAACAAGCCATCGGTGCAGAACAACGCGGTGGAACGCCCCGGCTTGAGCGCGCGTCAATGTGCGGCGCGCCTGCTGGGTGCGGTGATCGAAAAGAACACCTCGCTGGACGGTCTCACCGACAACAGCCATGGCCATCCGCAATATCTGGCGCTGGAGCCGCGTGATCGCGCGCTGGTACGTGCGATTCTGGGTGCAAGCCTGCGCAATCGCGGCGCCATTGAACGGGCCATTTCCAAACGTCTCGACCGCCCGCTGCCGGAAAATGCCGTTGCGCTGAAGCATTTGCTGCATGTCGCCGTGGCGCAGATTTTCTATCTCAACCTTCCCGACCATTCGGCGGTGGATCTGGCGGTGGAAGCCGCCAATGCCGATCCGCGCAATCGCAAATATGCCGGTCTGGTCAACGCATTGCTGCGTCGCCTGTCGCGCAACAAGGAACGCGCGCTGGCACACACGTTGCTACCGGAAGGCAACGTGCCCGAATGGTTCGCCAAGAGCATCGTCGATGCTTACGGCGCGGAAAAGGCTGCGGCCATCTTCGCCATGCATGCCTATGAGCCGCCAATCGATTTCACCGTGAAGAGCGACCCGGAGCTATGGGCCGAAAAACTGGGCGGCATTGCGCTGCCGAACGGTTCTGTCCGTGTGCAGACGGTGGAGGGTGCGCTGACCGACCTTCCGGGCTTCGCCGAGGGGGACTGGTGGGTGCAAGACGTGGCGGCAAGCCTGCCTGCACGCCTGATGGGCGATATCAAGGGCAAACGCGTCGCCGATCTCTGCGCCGCGCCCGGCGGCAAGACGGCCCAGCTCGTGCAACAGGGTGCCGATGTCACCGCGCTCGACCTGTCGGAAAACCGGTTGAAGCGCCTGCGCGGCAATCTGGAGCGTCTCGGTTTCGAGGCGAAGACCGTTGCGACCAATCTGATGGATTTTGCGCCGGAAGAGCTTTTCGACGCGGTTCTGCTCGATGCGCCCTGCTCTTCCACCGGTACGGTGCGCCGTCATCCCGACGTTCCGTGGACCAAGACGCCACAGGATATCACCAAGCTTGCCGATCTTCAGGGCAAGCTGCTGGCCCATGCTGCAACCTTGGTAAAGCCCGGCGGCGTCATCGTCTTTTCCAACTGCTCGCTGCATCCGCTTGAGGGCGAGGAAATGGCCCGCAAGGCGGCAGAAAATCCGCTGCTGGAGCCTTTCCCGATCACCGTGGACGATTGCGCCGGTCTGGAAGGTCTGATCACCAGCGAAGGCTATCTTCGTTCCACGCCAGCCGATCTTCCGCCCGAGCGTTTCAACGGCGATCCGCATAGGGCGGGCATGGACGGTTTCTTCGCAGCACGCTTCAAGCGGCGCGCGTAAGCCAAACTAAATCGTAAAAATTGTCATAACGGGGTGCGATACCCGTTATGGTTAACGCTCGATTCATCATTCTATAGAATTGTAAAGAAGGCTGGAATTCTGATCCGGCCTAAAGGATTTGAGCATTTCCAGCAAAAGTGCGAAGCGGTTTTGCGTTGGATAATGCGTAGGCACAATGACAAAAGATACGGAGAAAGACCGGGTGGCAGTCGCGCTGAGCGAAACCCCTCACCTTTGGGGACTGGCCGTTGCACAGGCGTGGCGCAAGTTCAGCCGCCGCCTGCGTATGGGGCCGCTTTACAGCTGGCGCTTCACCGGCTTTACGCCCGACCGTATCCTGATTGCACCGCCCGATCTGCGCGTCGCCGACCCGCAGCTGGCGCAGGAATTCTATCACGGGCGCTTCGCGCTGGCAGGTCGCCTTGTCGAAACCGGCGGGCTTTCGCCATTTGCCGTTGAGCCGCCGACCCCCGAATGGGAAGCAGCGCTTCAGAGCTTCGGCTGGCTGCGCCATTTAAAAAGCGCCAACAGCGAACTGGCGACCGCCAATGCGCGGGCGCTGGTCGATGACTGGATGCGCATGTTCGGCAAGCGCATCGGCGGTCTCGCATGGGCGCCAGAAGTGACAGCACAGCGCATCATCGCCTGGTTGCAGCATTCCAACCTGATCCTCTCCGGCGCAGAAATGCCGGCCTATCGCAAATTCATGCGGTCTCTCGCCATGCAGGTCCGCTACTTGCGCACCGTTGCGGGCGCGATGGACGACGGCGAAGAGCGTCTGCGCGCGCGTATCGCGCTCGCTTTCGCCGCCCTTGCATTGCCGGTCTCACCGCCGACTGCCCGCGCCGCCCGACGCAATCTCGAATATGAACTGAAGCGCCAGATTTTGCCCGATGGCGGGCATATTTCGCGCAATCCGGTAACCGTTCTGGAGCTGCTGGCCGATCTTCTGCCGCTGCGCCAGACCTATGCCAATGGCACGGAATCGCCACCCAAGGCCCTGATCGAGGCGGTTGAGCGTATGCTGCCCGCATTGCGCTTCTTCCGCCATCAGGATGGCAGCCTTGCACTGTTCAACGGCGTGGGCCCGATAATGCTGGAATGGATCATTTCCGTGCTGCGTCATGACGAAACCGCCGGCTCACCGCTGACCCATGCGCCCTATTCCGGCTATGAACGTCTTTCCATGGGATCGACGACCATCATCGCCGATACCGGCCTGCCGCCGCCGGTCACTGCCTCGCGGGATGCCCATGCGGGCTGCCTTGCCTTTGAAATGTCCTCCGGACGCCAGCGCTATATCGTCAATTCCGGCATCGACCGTTTCGGCCCGCCGGAATTTCGTCCATTGGGACGCTCCACGGCTGCCCATTCGACAGCGACTATCAACGACACATCGTCGTGCCGGTTCAGCCTCAATGCTGGCCTCTCCAACATGATCGGTACGCCGATCATTGCCGGACCGACGCGCGTACAGCGTGACCGCATCGAAGAAATGGGGCGACAAGGTTTTGTGGCGAGCCATGACGGCTATGCGCGCCTGTTCGGCATTTATCACGAGCGCCGTCTCGTGCTGTCGCACAATGGCAGCGTCATTCAGGGGGCAGATCGCTTTTACCGTGGCGACGGACGACCGCTGAAAGCCAATGGACGCGACAATATTGCGGTGCGGTTCCACCTGCACCCGTCGGTCGACATTTCCTATGACGAGAACGGCCTGATCGTCCTGTCTGCCGATCGGGACGACACCTGGGTTTTCTCCTGTTTCGAAGTCGCGCCGCAACTGGAAGACACGATCTTCTTCGCTGGGTTCCGCGGACCTGTCACATCCAAGCAGATCGTGCTGTCCTTCCCGGCCTCCGAATTGCCGGAGGTCAACTGGCAGTTCAGCCGCGTGGCGCTCGGAAGCTACGTCTAACGCTTTTACACGTTCACGGATGCGGCGTTGGGAAACCGTGCCGCTCTGTCAGCGCGGCCAGAATTTTGTGTGGATCGGCAATCAGCGAACGCCCCAGATAGGTGCCCGTTTCCAGCGGCGAGCGGTCGCCGTCCTTCAAGATCAGCAATGGCAGTGACTGGTTTTCCTCACCCGCAAGCTGGATCACCTTCTCACGTGGCCGGGAAAATGCGACGCGCTCGATCTTCAGATCTCCACCGAGCGACGGAAACGACACCAGAACACCCTCAATCAGCGCGCAGTGCCAGCAATAGAATTCCTGTCCGGGATAGGCCGGATCTTTGAAACCCGGGGTCAGAAGAAACAACGTATCTTGGGTCATTTTGCTTTGGCCTCAAAGCGAATGGATTTACAAATCACTGTTACATCATTCCATAGCAGTTCTTCACCAAGCCGTCTTCAAAAGTGAGTAACCGTCGCGGAACCGGATGCATCGCATGCCGTTCCGGTTTAAGGCGGTCCTCAACAACAGGAGTTTATCCCATGGGCGAAAAGATCAATCAGCGCATCGTGCTTGCATCGCGTCCAGACGGACGCCCCACGGCGGAAAACTTCCGGCTGGAAGAAGCGGCAGTTCCGAGCGCTGGCGAAGGCGAAGTGCTTCTGAAGCTGCGCTATCTTTCGCTCGACCCCTATATGCGCGGTCGCATGAGCGCTGCCAAATCCTATGCCGCCCCGGTGGAAATCGGTTCCGTCATGGAAGGCGGCACGGTGGGCGAAGTGGTGGAAAGCCGCAGCGCGGGCTTCGCGCCCGGTGACTTCGTCTTGTCTCATTCCGGCTGGCAAAGCTATGCGGTGGCCAATGCCTCCACCTTGCGCAAACTTGACCCTGAACAGGCACCGCTCACCACCGCCCTTGGCGTTCTCGGCATGCCGGGCTTCACCGCCTATTCCGGCCTCTTGACCATCGGCCAGCCCAAGGAAGGCGAAACGGTGGTCGTTGCGGCAGCGACAGGTCCTGTCGGTTCTGCGGTCGGTCAGATCGCCAAACTGAAAGGCGCGCGGGCCATCGGCATTGCCGGCGGCGCAGATAAATGCAAGGCGCTGATTGACGAATTCGGTTTTGATGTTGCGGTTGACCATCGCAGCCCGAATTTCGCACAGGAATTGGCGCTGGCCTGCCCGGACGGCATCGACGTCTATTTCGAAAATGTCGGTGGCAAGGTCTTTGCAGCAGTTTTCCCACTTCTCAACCAGTTTGCCCGTGTGCCGGTTTGCGGGCTTATCGCGCAGTATAACCAGAGCGGCCCATTCGACGGTCCCGACCGCCTGCCGCTTGTGATGCGTGATATCCTGTCCAAGAGCCTGACCATTCGCGGTTTCATCCAGCGCGACTTTGGCGATCAACGCCCCGCATTTTATCACGATATGGCGAAATGGATCGCTGACGGACAAATCCGCTATCGAGAAGACATTGTGGAGGGGCTCGAAAACGCGCCAAAGGCCTTCATTTCGATGCTCGACGGCGGCAATTTTGGCAAGCTTGTCGTTAAGCTCACATAGAATGCAACTATTCCGCTTGCAGAACATCATTTCGGGCACGATGCTATGCCGGGTTTCGGATGTGAGTCACTTCGGCAAGGCAGGCAGATCATGGGTGAACGCCAGCAGGCTGGCATAGGCGAGGACGCCGGCGGTCCGGGACGCGAGCGCCAGGAAGAAGCGCGCCGTATTCTGGAGCGGCTGGAACGCGAGCAAACCGGCGCGGAAGGTATCGTCCGCCGTGGTTTTGCCCGCACCGCCACACACCTTGCCGCCGGGGACACACCTGAAAACGACCGCATCGAACTCTGGGCCACCCGCATCGGGCGGACGCTGGGCCTTCTCATCACGCTGACGATCATCGTCTGGCTCGTCTTTTATCTCATGCAAAGCTAGGTCTAACATGACGCTTTCTGCGCCTTCGGACGCGACAACCGTTATTGTCATTTCAAGCCATGTCGTGCGCGGTTCGGTGGGTAACCGGGCAGCCGTCTTCGCATTGGAAACGCTGGGCTTTCCGGTCTGGGCTGTGCCAACGGTTGTCCTGCCCTGGCATCCCGGCCATGGTCCTGCCGGACGCATCGTGCCACCGCCCGAAGAGTTTTCCCGCCTGATGCAGGATCTCCAGCGCGCCCCGTGGCTGGGCGAAGTCGGCGCAATCCTGACCGGCTATCTGGGTCACCCGGAACAGGCGGCAGCTGTCGCTGAGCTGGTCAAAGGCGTCAAGGCGCGCAACCCGAACGCCGTCTATCTCTGCGATCCGGTCATCGGCGATGAAAAGGGCCTCTATGTGCCCGAGGCAACCGCCATCGGCATTCGCGACAAACTTATGCCGCTTGCGGATATCGCCACCCCCAACCGGTTTGAACTGTCCTGGCTGACCGGCGTGCCGCTCGAAGACAACAAATCACTGATGGAAGCTGCCCTGGACGCTGGCCCGGCAACCATGCTGGTCACCTCCGCCTTCCCGCTGATGGCGGGCAGCATCGGCAATATATTGCTGACGCCGACCATGGCGCTGATGGCAGAACATCGCAAGGTAGACGGCCCCACCAACGGACTCGGCGACCTGACATCGGCGGTGTTTCTTGCGCGCCGCCTTTCAGGATTGTCGGAAGAAAAGACTCTGCAAAGCACCACCGCTGCCGTGTTCGAAATCATGGCGCGGTCGGCAAAACGCGGCGCCGACGAACTGATGCTGGAAGCCGATGCCTCCAGCCTCGCCTCGCCGATGGCCATGGTGCAGACGCGCCGTCTTGTGCACCCGACCAAGGGATTGCGCGCCTGACGCCTCAGCGACCTTTCTGCGGCATGATCATTTTGATTGATCTCGGTTTTCGTTAGGGATATTGGAA
This sequence comes from Brucella sp. NBRC 113783, assembly GCF_040372265.1. Classification (NCBI taxonomy): domain Bacteria; kingdom Pseudomonadati; phylum Pseudomonadota; class Alphaproteobacteria; order Hyphomicrobiales; family Brucellaceae; genus Brucella; species Brucella sp. NBRC 113783. Next base: position 175,044 of record NZ_BAABRX010000008.1, read on the forward strand.
CGTTATGGCTGATCTTCCGGACACACTCCTCTCAGGTTACAGAACCTTCATGACGGAGCATTTCGCACGGGAAACCGCGCGCTATCGCGAACTGGCGGAAAAAGGACAATCACCGGAAACTCTGGTTATTGCCTGCTGCGATTCCCGCGCTGCTCCCGAAACAATCTTCAACTCTGCGCCGGGCGAAATGTTTGTCCTGCGCAATGTTGCCAATCTCATTCCCCCTTACGAGCCTGACGGCGAGTTTCATGCGGCATCGGCTGCGCTGGAATTTGCGGTGCAAAGCCTCAAGGTCAAGCACATCGTCGTCATGGGCCATGGGCGCTGCGGCGGCATCAAGGCTGCGCTCGATACGGAAAGCGCGCCCCTGTCGCCCGGTGATTTCATCGGCAAGTGGATGAGCCTGATTGCACCTGCGGCTGAAGCCGTCAGCGGCAACAGCCTGATGACGCCGACCGAGCGTCAGACAGCGCTGGAGCGCATTTCCATCCGCTACTCTATCAATAATCTGCGCACCTTCCCCTGCGTCGATATTCTGGAGAAGAAGGGCAAGCTCACCTTGCACGGCGCATGGTTCGATATTTCGACCGGCGAGCTCTGGGTCATGGATCAGCAGAGCGGCGACTTCAAACGCCCCGAAGCCGGTGAGCCTATTCTGTAATTCCTGCCAGACGGCAATAAAAAGCCCCGGTTCGACCGGGGCTTTTTTGTTTCCAGGCAGAGCGGAGCGCTTTGGCAGCGCTCCGTGGTTTCTGTTAATTCCCGTCGATGGCCTTGCCCATGACGGCAATGGCGCGCTGGTAAACCTGCGCGGCGTTCCAGCCCTGGATCGCGCCGTAATTCGGCTCACCCGGCTGATAGCCTGCACCACGGCTCCAACCGTGACCGACCAGGAAGTTGGCAGTCGAGTGGAGAGCATCCGCCTTGTTCTTCAGGTCGAAATGGGCGCTGCCCGAACCGCTGACGCCGTATTTCAGGACGTTTGCCGGCATGAACTGCGTCTGGCCGATTTCACCATGCATGGCGCCAACTGCCTGCGGGCTGAGATCGCCCTGATCGACCAGCTTGAGAGCCGCATAAAGCTGACCGGTGAAATATTCGGTGCGGCGGCAATCATAGGCCAGCGTTGCAACGGCTGAAATCGTGTGCTGCTTGCCAAGATAGTTGCCGAAGCCGGTTTCCATGCCCCAGATCGCGATCAACGGACCGGCAGGAACGCCATAACGCTTTTCGATATTGGCGAAGAGAGCCGCGTTCTGCGCTTTCATGGCCTTGCCGCGCTTGATGATCGTATCCGCGCCGCGCTTCTTCATGAAGTCTTCAAAGGAGAGCTTGAAGCTCTTCTGGTTGCGGTCGGCATTGATGGTGGCCTGCGCATATTTGGTGTTGGCCAGCGCGCTGAGGCCCGCCTTGCCAACGCCGCGCGACGGCGCTTCCTTCAGGGTCTGCTGCAGCCACGCATTGTAGCCGGCAGCATTGTTGCCGCATTGTGCGGCTTCAGCCGCGCCTGCACCCGCAAACATGCCTGCTGCAAGAACTGTCGCCGCCCAAATCCGGCCCTTGGCAGTCAACGCCATTCTTCTCTCCTTGTGAAGTGATCAGCTGTGAACTGTTTAGCGAAATTGATTCGCCTTATGCGGGAATTTGCCATTACCACACTGTATTGTCATCGGCGGATATGCGCTAAATTGGGTGAAAGAACGGCAATTTGACCGAGTTTTGCTTGACATTCGGCTCTTCGACGCCTAATCCACCCCTCAATCTATCCGCGATCTTCAGAACGCGAGCCACCGACCGGGACCCATTATGGTATAAAACGATCCCGGAGGTCCACATCCGACAGCGCGATGCGCCCTCGGGTGCTGTATCGCTTTGGGTGCTTCTTGAACTGGCAGACACGCGGGACGATCTATCCCGGATGAAGCCTCCCGCCTATTCCCGGATATAAGGAAACGCGATGTTTGAATCACTTCAGGAGCGTCTTGGCTCCATTCTGAACGGCCTCACCGGACGCGGCGCTCTCTCCGAAAGCGACGTGACGGCGGCGCTGCGCGAAGTGCGTCGTGCGCTCATCGAAGCCGACGTTTCGCTGGAAGTGGTTCGCTCCTTCACCGACCGCGTTCGTGAGAAGGCCGTCGGCGCTGAAATCCTGAAGAGCATCAAGCCCGGTCAGATGGTCGTCAAGATCGTCCATGACGAGCTTATCGAGATGCTCGGCACCGAAGGCGTTTCCATCGATCTCAACGCACCGGCACCGGTCGTCATCATGATGGTCGGCTTGCAGGGTTCGGGTAAGACGACCACCACCGGCAAGATCGCCAAGCGCCTCACCGAACGCCAGCGCAAGAAGGTGCTGATGGCGTCGCTTGATACGCGCCGTCCCGCCGCGCAGGAGCAGCTTCGCCAGCTGGGCATCCAGACCAGCGTCGACACGCTGCCGATCATCGCCGGTCAGTCGCCGGTTGAAATCGCCAGGCGCGCCGTTCAGGCTGCAAAGCTCGGCGCCCATGACGTCGTCATTCTCGACACCGCAGGCCGCACGCATATCGACGAGCCGCTGATGGTGGAAATGGCGGATATCCGCAAGGCCGCCAATCCGCATGAAATTCTGCTTGTCGCCGACAGCCTGACCGGTCAGGACGCCGTGAATCTGGCGCGCAATTTCGATGAACGCGTCGGCATTACCGGTATCGTTCTGACCCGCATGGACGGCGATGGCCGTGGCGGCGCAGCGCTTTCGATGCGCGCCATCACCGGCAAGCCGATCAAGCTGATCGCCACCGGCGAAAAAATGGATGCGCTTGAGGAATTCTATCCGAAGCGCATCGCCGACCGCATTCTGGGTATGGGCGACATTGTTTCGCTCGTCGAAAAAGCTGCTGAAAACATCGACGCGGAAAAAGCCGCTGCGATGGCCAAGAAAATGCAGTCCGGCAAGTTCGATCTCAACGATCTCGCCGACCAGTTGGGCCAGATGAAGAAGCTCGGCGGCATGGGCGGCATCATGGGCATGATGCCCGGCATGGGCAAGATGAAGGATCAGGTTGCTGCAGCCGGCCTCGACGACAAGGTGTTCGACCGCCAGCTTGCCATTATCGGTTCCATGACCAAGGCTGAGCGCGCCAATCCGGACCTCTTGAAGCACAGCCGCAAGCAGCGCATCGCCAAGGGTTCCGGCACCAACGCCGCCGACATTAACAAGCTTCTCAAGATGCACCGCCAGATGGCCGACATGATGAAAGTCATGGGCAAGGGCAAAGGCGGAATGATGAAGCAGATGATGGGCGGTCTTGCCAGCAAGATGGGCCTTGGCGGTCTGGGTGGCGGCATGGGCGGCCTCGGCGGCATGCCGGATCTGTCGAAGATGGACCCGAAGCAGCTTGAGGCGCTTGCCAAGCAGGCGGAAGCAGCCGGTCTGACGAAAGGCGGCGGTTTGCCTGGGCTTTCGGGCGGCGGTCTTCCCGGTTTGGGCGGACCCAAGCTTCCGGGTCTCGGTGGCGGCCTTCCGGGTCTGCCGAAGAAAAAGTGAGCATTATGAGCGACGAACAGAACACTGCACCCGCCGAACTTCTGTCACTGCGCGCCTCCATCGACAATATCGATGCGGCGCTGATCCATATGCTGGCTGAACGCTTCCGCTGCACAAAGGCAGTGGGCGTGCTGAAGGCCGAACGGGGCCTCGCCCCGGCTGACCCGGCTCGCGAAAAGCGTCAGGTCGAGCGTCTTCGCGCTTTGGCTGTCGATGCCCATCTCGACCCCGATTTCGCCGAAAAATTCCTGAACTTCATCGTGAAGGAAGTCATTCGGCATCATGAGCATGCCGCTGCCAACCACAGCGGAAAATAAATAGCCGATAACGGCTCGATCCATTGCCCAGATGGGCAGAACAACCGATAGCCCGTCAGGGCCGAACAATTTGTCTAAAGGAAAGAAAAAATGTCCCTCAAGATTCGTCTCGCCCGCGCTGGCTCCAAGAAGCGTCCTTACTACCACGTCGTTGTTGCCGACGTCCGCAGCCCGCGTGACGGCCGTTTCATCGAAACCGTTGGCGCATGGAACCCGATGCTGGCCAAGGACGCTGAACGCGTAAAGCTCGACGCCGACCGCATCCAGCATTGGATCGCCCAGGGCGCACAGCCGACCGACCGCGTTCTGCGCTTCCTCGACCAGGCTGGCATTGCCAAGCGTCCGGCCCGCAGCAACCCGACCAAGGGTGAGCCGGGCAAGAAGGCTCAGGAGCGTATCGCTCTGGCCAAGCAGGCTGAAGAAGAAGCTGCTGCGAAGGCTGCAGAAGCTGCTGCTGCTGCCGCTGAAGCCGCAGCCGCTCCGGCTGAAGAAGCTGCTGCAAGCGAATAATCTTTCGCGCAGTTTGCATTTTGAGAAAGCGGCGGAGCAATCCGCCGCTTTTCTTTTATGCGCTGGCCTTCATTTGTCCTTGAAGACTTGCCGTAAGGTCCAGTTCCCATATCTGACCGATCAGATCGACACCGAAGGAATGGTGTGGCGCTTCTTCGACAAGCTTAAATCCGGCGCGCTCGTAAAGACGCCGAGCGGCGGTCAGCACACTGTTCGTCCAGAGCGTGAGATGCTCATCACCGACAGCCCGCGCGCGCTCGATGCAGGCGTTGACGAGTTTCGCCCCCACACCTGCGCCCCGCGCATCCGGCTCGACATAGAGCAGGCGCAGCTTGCCAAGTCCGGGCTGACCGCCCTTGACCAAAAAGACTGAACCGACCACGCGACCGTCGATTTCCGCCACCCAGCCGGCATCGTGGGCAGGGTCGAAATTTTCCGTGAAATCAGCAAGAATGCGGGCGACAAGCGCCTCATACTCATTGTTCCAGCCATATTCGCCGGTATAGAGGATGGCCTGACGATGGATGATCCAGCCGAGATCACCGGCTTTGAGATCACGCAATTGCACCTGCCCGTTTTGCCCCTCGTCGAAAACGCGCATGATTGCCCCGGCAGCCGTCAGCAGATCGCGGCGGCGGTCGGGCTGTAAGCCATCCAGAAGTTCGCCCACTGTATCACAGGTATTGCGTTCCAGAGCGTTGAACGTCTTGCGGCCAGCTTCGGTCAGCAGAATGGGGCGGCTGCGCCCGCCATCCGGGTGCTGTTCCGTCTCGATCAGTCCGCGCTCGGTGAAGCGCTTCAATGTTCTGCTGAGCTGGCCGCGATCAAGCCCCAGCGCCCGCATGATGTCCGCCGCCGTCGGCGCGGTGCGGTTTGCTATCTCGTAGAGAATGCGCGCTTCGGTCAGGGTGAACGGGCTTTTGTCGAGATGCGCGTTCAACAGGCCGAGACGACGCGTATAGGCTCGATTGAAGGCGCGCAATGCGCCGATGTCAGCCTGATTGGTCGGTTCCGTCATTGCTGCATACGCCGTGGTTCGGCGCCTCCCCTATGTTGACTCTATCAATATTGAAGATGTTGATAGAGTCAACATAGAATTGCGCCATTGCAAGCGCGAAGCCGGTTCTGGCCCACCCGCCCTCTGCGCCCGGACAGGGGTGGAACAGTGTTGCAAACGGGCTGGACGCTGCGCAAAATTACGCTATCTTGTTGATTTGACGGCTCGCATTTTCGTGAATGCGAATATTCGGGCCACGACATCCGTACTCGGGCGCTTGGCAAAGCGTCTTTTTTCAGGAGAAACCCATGTCGGCTGCGACGGTTGCCTCTTCTTTCTCTTTCCGCCGTATTCTCATCGCCCTTGGTCTCACCCTTCTGGTTCCGCTGCTTTCGGCATGCGGTTTCAACACGATTCCGACCAATGAGGAAAAGGCCAAGGCCGCCTGGAGCGAGGTGCAGAACCAGTACCAGCGCCGCGCCGATCTCGTGCCCAATCTGGTCGAGACCGTGAAGGGCTATGCCGCCCACGAAAAGGAAACGCTGCAAGCGGTGATCGATGCGCGCGCCAAGGCGACGCAGGTGCAGATCACGCCGGAAACGCTCAACAATCCTGAACTTTTCAAGCAGTTTCAGGACAATCAGGCCAACCTCACCAGCGCCCTGTCGCGCCTGATGGTGGTGGTCGAGCGCTATCCGGACCTCAAGGCCAACCAGAATTTCCTTGCGCTGCAATCGCAGCTTGAAGGCACGGAAAACCGCATCGCCGTGGCGCGCCGCGACTATATAGAGGCGGTTCGCGTCTACAACACCACGCTGCGGACCATGCCGACCATGATCTGGACGTGGATCTGGTATCGCGACGCGCAACCGATGCAGACCTTCAGCGCCGACGCCGGCAGCCAGGCAGCACCGCAAGTCAAGTTTAACTGACGGTCGCTTCCGTGGCGACGGGCGCAGCATTCCGGCATCGGCATCGCGGCCTTCACTGGCCGCGATACCTGTTTGCATGCCTGCTTCTGCTGTTTTCCGCTGTCCTGACCCTGCAACCAACCTCGGCTGCATGGGCGCAGGATACGGCACAGAAGGCCACACCGGCGCTGACCGGCCGTGTGGTGGACAATGCAGGCATCATCGATCCGGCTGAACGGCAGCAACTGACCCAGAAACTGGCGGATTTCGAGGCTAAATCCTCCGATCAGGTGGTGGTGGTGACGGTGCCGAGCCTCAATGGCGAGGACATCGAATCCTATTCAAACCGCCTTTTCCGCAGCTGGGCTCTCGGCCAGAGGCAGGAAAATAACGGCATACTGCTCGTTGTCGCCCCGAACGACCGCAAAGTCCGCATCGAGGTCGGCTACGGGCTTGAAGGCACCATGACCGACGCGCTGTCGAGCGTCATCATCAACGGCGCCATCATTCCAGCCTTCCGCACCGGCGACTATAGTGGCGGCATCGTGCAGGGCGTGGACGGCATTCTCTCCGTTCTCTCCGGCGACGCCGCCGAACTGGAAGCGCGCGCCAAGCGTAATGCGCAAACCAGTAGTGACGATGTGGACTGGGTTGCGGTCATCTTCATCACCTTTTGGTGTCTGATTTTCTTCGGCGGGTTCGGCTTCGCAGTGCTTGCCCCGATCTTCGGACGCAAGCTCGGCCCCGGACGCTATGAATGGCTGGGTATGACGCTGAACACCAATTCAAGCGGCAGCTCCGGCGGTCGCGGCGGCGGCTGGGGTGGTGGCGGTGGTTGGTCATCCGGCGGCGGCGGTGGCGGCTTTGGCGGGGGCGGCGGCTCATCGGGGGGCGGCGGCGCCTCTGGAAGCTGGTAGGGAGAGGTAGCGATGAAGCACCATACGCTGATCGGCGCCGAAGACCATGCTCGCATCGCTGACGCCATCCGGGACGCGGAAGCAGGCACCAGTGGCGAAATCTATGCGGTGCTGGCGCGCAGCAGCGACGACTATTTCTTTGCAGCTGGCTTTGTCGCAACCTGCGGCATCCTGCTTGCTTCGGTGATCGCAGCCTGCCTCGCCCATTGGTATTGGTTTGATATCAGCCTGCCGATGTTCGGCCTGTCCATTCTCGCCGCTTTCATTTCGGCCATGCTGGTTCTCTGGCTGCTACCATCGATCCGCATGTTGCTGGTGCCTCGCCGCATCCGCTACAAGCGCGCCCATCTCAATGCGCTGCAACAGTTTCTGGCGCGCAATGTCCACATCACCGAAAACCGCACCGGCATTCTGCTGTTTGTTTCCATGGCCGAGCATTATGCCGAAGTGATTGCCGATGCAGGCATCCATGCCCGTGTTGAGCAAGACGAATGGAACGCCATTGTCGCGACGCTGATCCATCACGCATCGCGGTCACAAATGGCGGAGGGCTTCGTCACGGCGATTGATCAGGCTGGCACGTTGCTGGAAAAGCACTTCCCCGCAGGCGCCGATAATATGAACGAATTGGACGATCATCTGATCGAGCTCTGACAGCGCCAGCATCTCAGAATCATCTACGACTTTGGTCTGAATTGTGGCAATTCCGCCGTCGGCTGACGCCAATTTTTAGCGCGCCGGGAATTTCCCCGGTATTTTTAGAAAAATCGCCCAAAGTTTTCGATATTTTATTCCAAATTAAATGGATTAGATGCCATTTTTCTGACTTTTCAGGATTTTTTTCGATAGTCGCAGCAATTTGTCATCGAAAGAAATGTCTGATCTGCTAGTTTGGCGCGCATTGCCATCATGACAGGAGTATCCGACGTGACTGCAAAGCAGGATCGGTCGAGCAAAGTTAAGAATTCCAAGGCAAGCAAAGAGGACAAAAAGGGGGGGAAGCCCAAGGCGCTGGCAGCCTTCTCGCAGCTTCTCTTCGAGTGGGCACCGCCAGAAGATCTGGCAGCTTACGACGCCGAAGCGCTCGACAGTTCAGCCCGTCATGGCTATGCGGCTCTTGAATCCTACCGCAAGGGCAAAAGCATCATCAGCGTCGATAACGGTATCGAACGCCATGGTCGCCCGGTGAGCGTAATCACCATCGTCAACGACAATATGCCGTTCCTGCTCGATTCCATTCTGGGCGAGCTGAACAATCACGTCGGCCAGATTTTCATGGTCGTGCACCCGGTTCTCGATGTTACCCGGGAAAAGGATGGGCTGGTTATTCTCGGCGAAGCATCGCAGCTCGCACCTGCCAAGGGCGTTGAGCGCGTCAGCCTTGTACAGATTCATCTGCCAGCGCTCGGCAAGCAGGCCAAGGCCGACCTGACGGACGGGCTCAAGCGCGTTCTCGGACAGGTGCGTTTTGCCGTCGGCGACTGGAAGCCGATGCTGAAGCGTCTCGATGACGCCATCGCAGATTACCAGCGCGCTTACGAGCTGAACGGCAATGCCGCCATGCCGGAAGCCATCGCCTTCCTCGAATGGCTGCGCGACGATCATTTCATCTTCCTCGGCATGCGTGAGCTTGCTTTTGAAGGTTCGGGCAAGAAGCGCAGCCTCGTCGCCGTCAAGGAGCCGCTGGGCGTCCTTGGCGACAATGAAGTGCGCGTGCTGCGCAAGGATGACGACGATACCGTCACGCCGCGCGAGGTTACCGAATTCCTCGACAGCAACGAGCCGCTGATCGTCACCAAAGCGAATACGCTGTCACTGGTGCATCGCCGCTCCTATCTCGACTATATCGGCGTGAAGATTTTCGGACCGAAGGGCGAAGCCATTGGCGAACTGCGCCTCGTCGGCCTGTTCACCTCGGTCGCCTATATAAGCTCGGTGTCCAGCATTCCGTTCATTCGCTCGAAGGCCGATGCGGTGATCAAGCACCTGGGCTTCAACCGGGAAGACCATTCTGGCAAGGCGCTGATCAACGTGCTGGAAGAATATCCGCGCGACGAGCTTTTCCAGATCGACACGGAAAGCCTGACGGCCAATGCCGAACTCATCCTCGCGCTGGGCGAGCGTCCGCGTGTGCGCGCCATTCCGCGCCTCGACCGTTTTGGCCGTTTCGCGACCGTGCTGGTCTATATACCGCGCGACCGTTACGACTCGGTCGTACGTGAAAAGATCGGTCGCTATCTCGTCGACGTCTATGGCGGCGACAGCTTTGAATTCCATCCGGTCTTCCTTCAAAACGGCCTGACGCGCGTTCAGTTCGTCATTCGCCGTCACGAACGCTCCACGCCGCATGTGGATCGCGAAGCGCTGGAGGCGGAAGTGCGTTCCATCGTCCGCACCTGGGAAGATGCGGTGCGTGAAAGCGTGGAAAACGCCGATGCTGGTGTCGTGGCGCTGGCCGCGAGCTTCCCGCCATCCTATCGCGAAATCTTCACCGCACCGGAAGCGCTGGTCGATGCGGAGCGCATTGCGGGTCTCAGCCCGGAAGCACCGCTTTTCGTGGATTTCTACCGTTATCGCACCGATGGACCGGATGCGGTTTCGCTAAAACTTTATCATCACGGCGCGCCGGTGGTGCTGTCGCAGCGCGTTCCGCTTCTGGAAAATATGGGCTTCCGCGTCGTCAGCGAACAGACCATTGATCTGCCCCATGCCGGTCAAGATGGTGCGCCGGTCTATGTGCACGACATGCAGCTTGTGAACGCCTATGGCGCACCGGTTGATCTTTCCGATGACGGCGAAATGCTGGAAGACGTGTTCCGCACTGTCTGGGACGGCTTTGCCGACAATGACGGCTATAACGCGCTGGTGCAGACGGCCCGCCTCACCGCACGCCAGATCATGATTCTGCGCTCCTATGGCCGTTATCTGCAGCAGGCGGGTATCGCCTATTCGCAGGGCTTCATCGCCGCCGCCCTCAACCGGTATCCGGAAATCGCCAGCGATCTCTATTCGCTGTTCGATTTGCGCTTCAACCCAACGGCCAAGCGCCGTGACGCAGCGGAAAAGAAGCTGATCGACGCCATCGAAACCGCCCTTCTCGGTGTGCCGAGCATCGACGACGACCAGATCCTGCGCCGGTTCCGCAACCTGATCGAAGCGACGCTGCGCACCAACGCCTATACGCTGGATGCCGAAGGCAAGCCGCGTGTCACCTTCGCCTTCAAGCTCAATCCGCGGCTGGTCGATGGACTGCCCGATCCGCGCCCGTATCGCGAAATTTTCGTCTACGGCCCGGAAGTCGAAGGCGTGCATTTGCGTTTCGGAGCGGTCGCCCGTGGCGGTCTGCGCTGGTCGGACCGCGCGCAGGATTACCGCACCGAAGTGCTGGGGCTCGTCAAGGCGCAGCAGGTCAAGAATGCGGTGATCGTGCCGGTCGGCGCCAAGGGCGGCTTCTATCCGAAGCGCCTGCCGGTGGGCGGCGACCGCAATGCCGTCTTCGAAGCGGGACGCGACGCCTATAAGGTGTTCATCTCGACGCTTCTGTCGGTCACCGACAATATCCATGACAGCGCTGTGGTGCCGCCGCAAAATGTCGTGCGCCACGACAATGACGATCCTTATTTCGTCGTCGCCGCCGACAAGGGCACGGCCACCTTCTCCGATACGGCCAATGCCATCAGTCAGGCGCATGATTTCTGGCTGGACGATGCTTTCGCGTCGGGCGGCTCTGCCGGTTACGACCACAAAGGCATGGGCATCACCGCCCGTGGCGGCTGGGAAGCCGTGAAGCGGCATTTCCGTGAATTCGACATGGATATACAGACCGAGCCGTTCACGGTTGTCGGCGTGGGCGACATGTCGGGCGATGTGTTCGGCAATGGCATGCTGCTTTCCGAGCAGATCAGGCTCATTGCCGCCTTCGACCATCGCGATATCTTCATCGATCCGAACCCGGTTCCGGCGGACGGCTTTGCCGAGCGCAAGCGCCTGTTCGAACTGCCGCGCTCAAGCTGGCAGGACTATGATCGCTCGAAGCTTTCGTCGGGCGGCGGTGTCTATAGCCGCAGCCAAAAGACCATCACCCTGTCTGCCGAGGCAGCGGCTGCCATCGGCCTTGCCAAGACCACGGCGACGCCGCAGGAAATCATGACGACCATCCTGAAAGCGCAGGTTGATCTCTTATGGTTCGGCGGCATCGGCACCTATATCCGCGCGTCCAGCGAAACGGATGCGCAGGTGGGCGACCGCGCCAATGACGCCATTCGCATCACCGGTTCGGATGTTCGCGCCCGTGTGATCGGCGAAGGCGCCAATCTCGGCATGACCCAGCGCGGGCGCATCGAATATGCGCTTGCAGGCGGTCGCAGCAACACCGACGCCATCGACAATTCGGCTGGCGTCAACTGCTCGGACGTCGAGGTCAATATCAAGATCGCATTGGCCGCTGCTATGCGTTCGGGCAAGCTCAAGCGCCCTGCCCGCAACAAGCTTCTGGTCAGCATGACCGACGATGTTTCGGAGCTCGTGCTGCGCAACAACTATCTGCAGCCGCTGGCGCTTTCGCTGAGCGAACGTCAGGGACTTGCCGAACTCCCCTACCAGGCCCGCTTCATGGCGGAACTGGAACACCGCAAACTGCTGGATCGCAAGGTCGAGTATCTGCCGTCCGACACCGTACTGGCTGATCGCCAGAAGGCAGGCCATCCACTGACCCGCCCGGAACTGGCGGTCCTACTGGCCTATGCCAAGCTGTCGCTCAGTGACGATCTGGTGGCAAGTGCGCTTCCAGACGAGCCTTACTTCCAGTCACTGCTGTTCGGCTATTTCCCGAAACGTATGGCCAAGACTTACGCAGAGGAAATCTCGGGCCACCGCCTGAAGCGGGAAATCGTTGCAACCTTGCTGGCAAATGATGTCATCAATCGCGGCGGTATCACCTTCATCAGCCGTCTGGCCGACACGACCGGCAAGTCGCCTTCGGATATTGTTCGCGCCTATATCGCGGTGCGTGACGGTTTCGAGATCGACGCAGTCTATGACGCCATCGATGCGCTCGACAATCGCGTGCCGGGCGATGTGCAGAACCAGTTCTACCATCTCGTCGGCGAAATGTTGCAGGCGACGACGGCATGGGTGCTGCGCAATGATACGACCCGCGCAAACCTCACCGAACTGGTCGGCACCATCGTCAAGGCGCGTGCCGAACTGGAACCGCGTTTCGAAGGCCTGATGCCTGAATTCCTGCGCAACACGGTGCGTGCCGACAAGGCTGCCTTCGTGGAAAAGGGCGCACCGGAAAAGCTGGCCCAGCGTCTCGCCAATCTCCAGCTTGCGGGCATCATGCCGGATATCGCGCTGATCGCGCATCTGGCGAACGCCGATCTGGTGGCAACCGCCAAGGCCTATTTTGGCGTGTTGGAAGCCTTCCGCATCGGACGCATCGAAGATGCGGCACGGTCCATCCCCGTCACCGACTATTATGACGGACTGGCCCTGTCGCGTGCGAGCGAGACCATCACGCAGGCGGCACGCGGGATCACCATCGCGGCGTTGAAGCGCTTCGCCAAGGAGAAAGACCCGGCAGCGGCGTGGCTCGATGCGGACGGCGTCCGGATCGAGCAGGTCAGAAATCGCATGGTCGCGCTCACCGAAGGCGGCGACCTCACCGTCTCGCGGCTGGCTGTCGCCGCTGGCCTGATGTCCGATCTGGCGCAGTAATCCGCGCCCGGCAATAAAAATGAAAGGGCGGCTTAAGGCCGCCCTTTTCATTTGTGAGGTTGTCGCTCGCCCTATAAGCTCCGGCCACATTCGCAAGGGAGTGGCATTTGAGCGATCTGACAGTCAGCGAACGCAGCTATGCGTCACGGCGCGGCATATGGGGCTGGATGTTGTTCGACTGGGCGGCGCAACCGTTTTTTACCGTCGTCACGACCTTTGTTTTCGGCCCCTATTTTATCTCCCGCATGGCGGCAAGCCCGGAAGCCGGGCAAGTTGCATGGGGCTATGGCATCGCGGCGGCGGGCTTTATCATCGCCATTCTGTCGCCTGTGCTCGGCGCTGTTTCCGACCGCACCGGCGCGCGCAAACCGTGGATCGGCTTCTTCGCCGTTCTGAAGATCGTCAGCCTGTCGCTCCTCTGGTTCGCGGCGCCGGGAGCAAGCCTGTTCTGGGTGCTGCTGGCCTTTGCGATCGCCTCGGTGGCAGCTGAATTTTCCATCGTCTTCAATGATTCCATGATGCCGCGTCTTGTGCCACGTGCAGATATCGGACGCATTTCCAATATCGCATGGGGGCTTGGTTATCTAGGCGGCATGATCGTGCTGGTCTTCGTGGTGCTGTTTCTGGCCGGGTCACCGCAAACCGGCAAAACGATCATCGGCGTTGATCCTCTTTTTGGCCTTGATCCGACCACCGGTGAAGACGCCCGCATCACCGGCCCGCTTGCAGCGCTCTGGTATCTGATCTTTGTGCTGCCGATGTTCCTGTTCACCCCGGATTCGGCGCGCGGCGAACCTCTGCGCAAGGCGCTACGCCATGGCCTTTCTGAGCTGAAAGCCACGCTGCGCGAGGTGCGCCAGCGCTCCGGCATATTGCGCTTTCTCATTGCCCGCATGGTCTATCAGGACGGCGTCAACGCTTTGCTGGCGCTGGGCGGCGGCTATGCTGCCGCCATGTTTCACTGGTCGATTACCGAGATCGGCCTGTTCGGCATGATCCTTAATGTGATGGCGATCTTCAGCTGCCTTGTCGCCAGCCGCGTCGATTCACGTTTCGGCTCAAAAGCCGTGGTCATCGCATCGCTGATCCTGTTGCTGCTCGCCACGCTCGGCATTGTATCGACAGGGCGCGATTATACGTTCTTCGGGCTGCTACCCTTTGCGGAAAGCACCGCGCAGGGGCTTTTTTCGACGCCTGCCGAACATGCCTATCTCATCTATGGCCTGATGATCGGCGCGGCCTTCGGCCCTGTGCAGGCCTCGTCGCGCTCATGGTTTGCCCGCAGCATCGAGCCGGAAGAGTCGGGACGCTATTTCGGCATCTACGCGCTGGCGGGCCGCGCCACCAGTTTCCTCGCGCCATTTCTTGTCGCCACCGTCACCGCCATCAGCGGGTCGGCAGCCATTGGAATGGCGGTGCTGGTGATCTTCTTCGCCGCTGGTCTCTGTCTGACGAAAGCGACGCCCTATCCTGCCGACAAGGCGGCCTTATAGAGCGCCGAATTGGCCTTAATCCACCCAGTTCAGGGAGCGCTGAACCGCCTTTTCCCATGAGGCGAACAGGCGTTCACGCTCCTTCTTCGGCATCTTCGGGTGCCAGCGATGGCCGACCTGCCAGTTTTCGACAACATCTTCCATGGATTTCCAGTAGCCGACGGCAAGCCCAGCCGAGTAAGCCGCCCCCAGCGCCGTGGTTTCCACGATCTTGGGGCGGACCACCGGGACATCCAGAATGTCGGCCTGAAACTGCATGACGAATTCGTTGACAGTCATGCCGCCATCGGCGCGCAGTTCACCGATCTCCACGCCGGAATCCTTTACCATGGCTTCCAGCACCTCGCGCACCTGATAGCAGCTTGCCTCCAGTGCAGCGCGGGCAATATGACCCTTATTGGCAAAGCGCGTCAGCCCGGCAATGACGCCGCGCGCAGACGATTCCCAATGCGGCGCATAAAGACCGGAAAATGCCGGGACGAAATAGACATCGCCATTATCATCGACAGTACGGGCGAGCGTTTCGATATCGCTGCTGTTGCGGATGATACCGAGATTGTCGCGCAGCCATTGCACCAGCGCGCCGGTAATGGCGATGGAGCCTTCCAGCGCATAAGACGGCGGGGCATCGCCGATCTTATAGGCAACGGTGGTCAGCAGGCCGTAATCGGACGAAACGAGCTTGTCACCCGTATTCATCAGCATGAAGCAGCCCGTGCCATAAGTGTTCTTGGCCGCGCCCGGCTCAAGACAGGCCTGACCGAACAAAGCTGCCTGCTGGTCACCCAGAATTCCCGCAAACTGGACGCCGCGCAGGGACCGAACCGAAATCTCGCCATAAACCTCGCTCGATGAGCGGATTTCCGGCAGACAAGCGCGCGGAATATGGAAGAGGTCCAGAATTTCCGCATCCCATTGCAGGCTTGCAATATCCATCAACTGCGTGCGCGAGGCATTGGTGACATCGGTAATGTGAATGCCGCCATCCGGTCCGCCGGTAAGGTTCCAGGCCAGCCATGTATCGATGGTGCCAAATAGCGCCTCACCTGCTTCGGCCTTTTGGCGCGCGCCCGGAACATTGTCGAGAATCCAGCGCAGCTTCAGTCCGGCGAAATAGGTGGTGATCGGCAGCCCCGTCCGGGCGCGAAGACGATCCGCACCGCCATTCTTCGTATATTGCGCCACCAGATCGGCGGTGCGCGTATCCATCCAGACAAGCGCATTATAAAGCGGCTGGCCGGTCGCCTTGTCCCAGAGCAGCGTCGTCTCGCGCTGGTTGGTAATGCCGATCGCGGCGATATCCGCTGCCGTCAGTTTGGCCTTCTTCAACGCTTCCGCGACGACGTGCTGCGTGTTGCGCCAGATTTCAAGCGGGCTATGCTCCACCCAGCCGGCCTTGGGGTAAATCTGCTCATGCTCGCGCTGATCCATCGCGATGACATCGCCCAGTTGATCGAAAATGATGCAGCGCGTGCTGGTGGTTCCCTGATCGATGGAGCCGATAAATTGCTTGGTACTCACAGTATCCTCCCGTTCGAATATGTTTGTGTAAAATGCTTTTAGTTTACATCAGGTATGAAAAAGCTTGCTATGCCTCCGCGTCCTCCCCCTGATGCAAAGCAGCTCCCGTATTTACGTGAGCGCTCATAAACGAATTTAAAACGAAATAATTCGAAACTCAATGAAAACAAAAAGCCCCGAAAATTTTCGTTTCGGGGCTCGTTTTCAGATTTCTAAGTCGATGAATTAATGACGGAAATGGCGCATTCCGGTCATGACCATGGCAATGCCATGCTCGTCGGCAGCAGCGATCACTTCTTCGTCACGCATGGAGCCGCCCGGCTGAATAACCGCCGTAGCGCCTGCCTGAACGGCAGAAAGCAGGCCGTCCGCAAACGGGAAGAATGCGTCAGAGGCAACCACGCAACCCTTGGTCAGCGGCTCTGCCAGACCGGCGGCTTCGGCTGCATCTTCCGCCTTGCGGGCAGCGATACGCGCCGAGTCGACGCGGCTCATCTGGCCAGCTCCGATACCAACCGTTGCGCCGTCCTTCACATAGACGATGGCGTTCGACTTGACGTGCTTGGCAATGCGGAAGGCGAACTTCATATCGTTCAGCTCGGCTTCGCTCGGGCTACGCTTGGTCACGACTTTGAGGTCGAGATCATCGACGACGCCATTGTCGCGCGACTGAACCAGCAAGCCACCGGCAACCGTTTTCGCAGCGATACCTTTGGCGCGCGGGTCAGGAAGACCGCCCGTCACCAGAAGACGCAGGTTCTTCTTGGCGGCGACGATGGCCTGCGCGCCCGGCGTTGCATCGGGAGCGATGATGACTTCCGTGAAAATCTTGACGATTTCCTCGGCGGCTTCTTCATCCAGCGTCTTGTTGAGCGCAACAATGCCGCCGAACGCCGAAACCGGATCGCACGCCAGCGCCTTCAGATAGGCTTGCTTGATCGATGCGCCTTCCGCCACACCGCACGGATTGGCGTGCTTGATGATGGCGACGGCAGCCGTGCGCGCCGGATCGAACTCGGCGACGAGCTCGAAAGCCGCATCGGTGTCGTTGATGTTGTTGTAGGAAAGCTGCTTGCCCTGAAGCTGGGTTGCGGTCGCAACGCCCGGGCGCTTTTCGCCGGAGAGATAGAAGCCTGCAGTCTGGTGCGGGTTTTCACCATAGCGCATGACCGAATGCAGCTTGCCCGCAACCGAGCGCCAGATTGGCGTTTCTTCTTCGATGGCTTCGGCGAACCAGTTGGAAATCGCCGCGTCATAAGCTGCGGTGCGCGAGAAAGCCTTGGCGGCCAGCTTCTTGCGGAAAGCGAGCGGCAGCGAACCGGCATGCTTTTCAAGCTCGGTGACCACTTCGGCATAATCGGCCGGATCGACAACGGTGGCGACATAGGCGTGGTTCTTGGCCGAAGCGCGGATCATGGCCGGGCCGCCGATGTCGATGTTTTCGACGGTCGTGTCGTAATCGCCGCCCTGGAAGCGCACTTCCTCGAACGGATAGAGATTGATCACGGCAAGATCGATACCACCGATCTTGTGCTCTTCCATTGCGGCAACGTGTTCCGGGTCGTTGCGCACGGCGAGCAGGCCGCCATGGACTGCCGGATGCAGCGTCTTCACGCGCCCGTCCATGATTTCAGGAAAGCCGGTGATTTCGGAAACGTCGCGCACCGGAATGCCTTCCGCCGCAATGGACTTGGCAGTGCCGCCGGTCGAGAGGATTTCGACGCCATGCGCATGGAGCGCCTTGGCGAATTCAATCAGGCCGGTTTTGTCGGAAACGGAAAGGAGGGCGCGGCGCACCCGATGAAGATCGGGAGCGGGAATATGCTTGGAGCTGACAGCCATAGGAAACGGTCTCTTCGTTGCTGAAGCGTTTTGCATTCAGGAAAGGGGACAGCGTCGCCGTAGCACAGTCGGACGAGGAATCCTACCGCAAAACACTGGAAAACAAAAACCCCACCGCTTGGGTGGGGTTTTACGGGGGACAAGGTGCCCACAGCCACCTGCCAAATCCTTCGACAAGCTCAGGATGAGGCAGGAGTAGCGCCTAATTACTTCATCGTCGGGATGACGAATTCTGCCCCGTCCTTCACGCCAGACGGCCAGCGCGAGGTGACGGTCTTGGTCTTGGTGTAGAAGCGGAATGCATCCGGACCGTGCTGGTTGAGATCGCCGAAACCGGAAGCCTTCCAGCCACCAAAGGTGTAGTAAGCGATCGGAACCGGGATCGGCACATTGATACCGACCATTCCGACCTGCACGCGGCTTGCGAAATCGCGGGCCGCATCGCCGTCGCGGGTGAAGATGGCGACGCCGTTGCCATATTCATGATCGTTCGGCAATGCGAGCGCTTCCTCGTAATTCTTGGCGCGGACAACGGAGAGAACCGGGCCGAAAATCTCTTCCTTGTAGATGCGCATGTCGCGCGTCACATTGTCGAACAGGCAGCCGCCCATGTAGAAGCCATTTTCATAGCCCTGCATCTTGAAGTTACGGCCATCGACAACCAGCTTCGCGCCTTCTTCGACACCGAGATCGACATAGCCGCGAATGCGGTCAAGGGCAGCCTGCGTGACGACCGGGCCGTAATCGGCAGAATTGTCGGTGGACGGGCCGATCTTAAGCGATTCAACCCGCGGGATGAGCTTTTCCATCAGGCGGTTGGCGGTATCTTCACCGACTGGCACAGCAACCGAAATTGCCATGCAGCGTTCGCCTGCCGAGCCGTAACCAGCGCCGATAAGCGCATCGACGGTCTGGTCCATATCGGCATCGGGCATGATGAGCATGTGGTTCTTGGCGCCGCCGAAGCACTGAACGCGCTTGCCGTTCGAGCAGCCGCGACCGTAGATGTACTGGGCAATCGGCGTGGAGCCGACGAAGCCGATGGCCTGCACATCCGGATCGTCGAGCAGCGCATCGACGGCATCCTTGTCGCCATTGACGACGTTAAAGATGCCGGCAGGCAGACCCGCTTCCATGAACAGTTCAGCCAGACGCATCGGGACGCCCGGATCGCGTTCGGATGGCTTCAGAACAAAGGCATTGCCGCAGGCAATCGCTGGACCAGCCTTCCAGAGCGGGATCATGGCCGGGAAGTTGAACGGGGTGATACCGGCAACAACGCCGAGCGGCTGACGCATGGAATAGGTGTCGATGCCCGTACCGGCATTGTCGGTGAACTCGCCCTTCAGCATATGCGCAGAGCCGAGGCAGACTTCCACAACTTCAAGACCGCGCTGAATGTCGCCCTTGGCATCGGCAATCGTCTTGCCATGCTCGCGCGCCAGAAGTTCGGCCAGGCTGTCATATTCAGCTTCGACGAGTTCGAGGAACTTGCGCAGGATGCGGACGCGGCGCTGCGGGTTCGTCGCGGCCCATGCAGGCTGGGCAGCCTTGGCGTTTTCAACGGCAGCGCGCACTTCATCCTTGGTCGCAAGCGCCACCTTGGCCTGAACCGTGCCGTCGAGCGGCTGGAAAACGTCGGCGGTGCGACCGCTATTACCGGCAACATGCTTGCCGCCGATAAAATGTCCGATATTGCGCATCGAGAAACCTCCCTGATTACCGTTTATGAGGACTCGCATCGTCCCCATCGTTATCCCTATCCTGACTCTGCAAATTCGTGATTGCAAGACGCTGAAAAGCGTATCCGTTGTGCATTTTTTATAGTACTCCTACATCATGAACTGGGATGACATTCGAATATTCCTCGCGGTGGCGCGTTCGGGCCAGATTTTGGGCGCAGCCAAGCGGCTTGGTCTGAACCACACCACCGTGGCGCGACGGCTGACGGCGCTCGAAACCGCGCTCTCCACCACACTTTTGACGCGGCGCACCAATGGCTCGACGCTAACACAAGCAGGCGAGGAGTTTTTGCTCGCCGCCGAGCGCATGGAAGCGGAAATGCTCTCCGCCCGCGCGCAGGTCGGCAATGCCGATGTCGCGGTTTCGGGCACGGTGCGCATCGGCGCGCCGGATGGTTTCGGCGTGACCTTTCTGGCGCCACGCCTTGCCCGCCTGACACAGCAATATCCAGACCTCACCATCCAGCTGGTGCCGGTGCCGCGGTCCTTCTCGCTGTCCCGGCGCGAGGCCGATATCGCCATCACCGTAGAACGCCCGGATCAGGGGCGGCTTATCGCGCGCAGGCTGGTCGATTATACGCTCGGCCTCTATGCCCATCGCAGCTATCTGGAAGCCAATGGCACGCCGGAAACTGCCGAGGACCTTAGCCACCATCGCATGATCAGCTATGTGGAAGATCTGGTCATCAACCCGTCGCTCGCCTATGCGCCGGAAATCAGTCGCGACTGGAAACCGGCTTTTGAAGTGTCGAGCGCGCTGGGCCAGGTGGAAGCGGTGCGCGCAGGTGCGGGCATCGGCATATTGCATGCCTTCATCGCGCGCGCCGATCCCGATCTGGTGCCGGTTCTGCCGGACCGGGTCATCCGCCGCGCCTATTGGCTGGCCTATCATGAATCCGCCCGAACGCTGCGCCGTGTGACGGCGGTATCGGCCTTGATCTCGGAACTGGTCGAAAGCGAAAAATCGCTATTCACTTGAGTTTGACATAAGCAACCATCACACCGACAATCATCACGACCGGCACGAACAAGGCGTCGAGGCCGATATAGTAATGGCCCAACCCGCCTCCCACCGCGCCCAGCATCAGCGCCAGCCACACGGCGGCGTGCTGCGCCCAGCGCCATTTCGGCACTTCGCCGCGAAATGCACCGGCGAGGTCTGCGGCAGCATTGAATAGCGTTCCCGTGACATAAGTAACGCCAAGACGCGCCGCGCCGATCGGCTGCACGGCGGCATTCTGCGCGCCCATGGCGGCGGCAAGCAGCAGCACCGGCTGGACGAGCATGGCCCCATCGCGCCGCAGGATACTGACCAGCACGAGCATCACTACCACGCTTGCCATGACATAAAGGCTGCCCCAGCGACCATAGGCTCGCACGGCAAGCGTGCCCAGAAACGCGCCGCTGAAGAACAGGACGATCAGCACGGCGGGAAACCAGACCAACACCGTCCCCTGCACGCCGGGTTGACCGGCAAGCGCGACACCGAGCTGCGTGGTGTTGCCGCTCATGAAGGAAGCGAAGAACCCGCCCAGTTGCAGGAAGGCTATTGCATCAACGAAACCAGCCGATGCGGTGAGAACCAGACCGAGCGACAGTTTGGAATTCGGTGTCATGTCACGTGACTTCGGGAATGGAACGACCCGGCTTCAACAAGCCGGGCCTTGCAGAACATGCTGACACTCTAGACGCGTTTGACGATGCGCAGAATGATCAGAAGTATCGCCGCGCCGATGAATGCATTGATGATCGAGGCAATGATACCGCCGCCGACCGAAAAGCCGAGGCGCGGCAAAAGCCAGCCCGCGAAGAACGCGCCAATCACGCCGACAATGATATTGCCGATCATGCCGAAACCGCCGCCCTGCACAACCTTACCGGCCAGCCAGCCCGCGACGAGGCCGACAAAAAGAAATACGATTAGACTTCCAACATCCATGCGCTTTTCTCCCTCCAGAGCACATCCCGAAAAGTGTGAAACGGTTTTCGGGCGAGATGTGCGTCAAAACAATCAGTTGGAGCGCCGTCACCCGGCGCAACTGGAGTGAGTTGACAATATGTTGGTCCAACGCACAAGAGGGGTGCGCAAATTTGAGCACACTCTGAAATTACGACAGAATGCGCCCAAAAATCACGGCGCCAGATGCCGGAAAGCGGCGACAACTTCCTCGTAGACCTTCCGCTTGAACGGCACGATCAGCTCCGGCAGTTGCTGCATCGGCTTCCAGTCCCAGCGGTCGAACTCAGCCGTATGACCGCCGGGCGGCGGGTTGATGGCGATCTCGCTCTCGTCACCCTCGAAACGATAGGCGAACCATTTCTGCGTCTGGCCGCGATATTTGCCCTTAAGCGCCTGACCGACCAGATGCCGTGGCAGATCATAATTGATCCAGTCCGGCGCTTCGGCAAGCAGCGAGACCGACTTCATGCCGGTTTCTTCATAAAGCTCGCGCAATGCGGCTTCGACCGGGTCCTCGCCCTTGTCGATCCCGCCCTGCGGCATCTGCCAGAGCTGCGTCGCGCCATCCATCTCATCGCCCGGAATGACGATGCGATGACCTGCCCAGACCAGACCGGCCTTGTTCAACACCATCAGCCCGACACAGGGGCGATATGGCAAGCTTTCAGGATCGACCGGACCTTTATGCTTCGACATGACATTCTCCGTGATATGTAAGTTTTACTGACGTTCCGGGTCACGGACCAGCGCCGAAACCGGAACGATTTCGATGCCGCGTTTCTTGACCTCGTTGGCCCAATCCCGCACCGCATCGACGGTCACGCCAAAAGCGGAGCCGGTGCCAATCGCGCTGCCATTGGCGCGTGCAATGCGTTCCAGCTCTTCGAGACGGTCAAGCACCGCCGAGCGGTCCTGTGACGCGTCGATCAGCACATCGGCAGCAGCAAATGGTACGGCGTCCTTTTGTGCGATCCGGTCGGCCTGACTACGCGCTGACGTGCCGTCATCCAGATAATAAAGCCCGCGCCTGCCGATCTCGCCCAGCACCGGCGCGAATGCTTCCGCCTCGCCGGTAAAGCGCGCGCCCATATAGTTCATCACCCCGGCATAATTGGTCATGCGCGACAAGGCCCACAAAAGCGACGTCTGGTTTTTGGCGACCCCGTCATCCACCGTCAGCGTATTGCGCCCCGGGTTGATGCGCGGGTAATCGAATGGCTCCATCGGCAATTGCAGCAACAGCTCGTGGCCGTTCTGGCGCGCCGCCTGCATCCACCGCTGCAGACTGTTGCCCTGCGGCGCAAAGGCCAGCGTCACTTCCGATGGCAGCTTGTCTACAGCTTCCATGCTACCGGTCTGTGACAGGCCAAGCCCGCCAATAACCAGCGCAATCCTTGCGCCCCGCGCACCCGACCAGCCCACCGCATAGGCATCCATCGGGCGCAAACCATCTGCCCCGCGCACCGGCAATGGTCCGGTCGGGCTTTTCTCGACCAGCGCCTTTTCCGGCAGATGCGCGACCCGCTGGTCCTGCCCTGCCTTGTGCTGGTTCTGAACAACGACGACATTGCCATCTGCCGTCCCGGCAGTGACATTGGGCATATCAGGCGTGACCTTGATGATTGCCGGGCCGGTTTGCTGCCCCCCGGTTCCGCGCAGCGCGGTGCCCGGCGCGGGTGTGTTACCGGTCGCAGTCGATGCCTGCTGCCCAGTTTTGACCGCGGCGTCGGGCGGCGTTTGCGCCTCGGCAATTGCCGCCTTTTCAGGTTTGCGAAAAGCATCGCGGTTGGTCTGCCAGACGGTGAACATCATACCGCCCGCGATACCCAGTACGACTGCCGCGCCCAAGCCAAGCAAAGACCAACGAAAAGCGCGGGAGCGTTCGCCCCCGCGCTTTCGCGGTTTCTTGTCCAGTCCGAGCGGGCTGTTCAGATCCAGCATGGAACGATCAGTTCAGCACGCCCTTCTTCGGATCCGGCGGGAATGCGGCATTCGCCACTTCACCACGCAGAAGCTTCAGAGCTTCGTTGAGCTGGATGTCATCCTTCGGATCGGCAGGAACATAGGCCGACGAACCGGAGCCATTGTCATCTTCGGCATTACCCTTGATGTGGCCCTTGAGTTCGGATTCGCCGCGAACGACGTCCTCACCCTTTAGTTCCGGCGGCAATGGCTGTTCCACCTTGATGTCCGGCGTGATGCCCTTGCCCTGGATCGACTTGCCCGATGGCGTGTAATAAAGCGCCGTGGTCAGACGCAGCGATCCGTTTTCGCCAAGCGGGATGATGGTCTGCACCGAGCCTTTGCCGAAGGACTGTGTGCCAAGCACCGTCGCGCGGCGGTGGTCCTGAAGAGCGCCCGCAACGATTTCCGAAGCGCTGGCCGAACCGCCATTGATCAGCACGATCACTGGCTTGCCGTCGGTCAGATCACCCTTGCGGGCGTCAAAGCGCGTCACGTCCTGCGGATCGCGGCCACGAGTCGAAACCACTTCGCCCTTGTCGAGGAAAGCGTCGGAAACAGCCACGGCCTGATCGAGCAGACCACCCGGATTGAGGCGCAGATCAAGCACGAAGCCCTTCAGCTTGTCGCCCGGGATCTTGCTCTGGATATCCTTGATCGCCTTGCCGAGATCTTCAGCGGTCTGTTCGGTGAACGAAATCACGCGCACATAACCGACATCGTTTTCGACACGGTAACGAACGGCCTTCACCTTGATGACGGCGCGCGCAATCTTGAGCGTGATCGGCTTGTCGACGCCCTGACGCATGAGCGTCAGCTCAATCGAGGACCCGATTTCACCGCGCATCTTGTCGACCGCATCGCTGAGGCTGAGGCCCCGCACTTCCTGACCATCGATCTTGGTGATGAGATCGCCCGCGAGAACACCGGCCTTCGAGGCGGGCGTATCGTCGATCGGCGCAATCACCTTCACCAGATCATTGTCCATGGTGACTTCAATGCCGAGGCCGCCGAATTCACCCTTGGTCTGCACGCGCATATCCTGCGCGGCTTCCGGATTGAGATAGGACGAATGCGGATCGAGCGAGGTCAGCATGCCGTTGATGGCGCTTTCCGTCAGCTTCTTGTCATCTGGCGGCGTCACATATTGCGCGCGCACACGTTCGAAAATATCGCCGAAGAGCGCCAGGTCTTTGTAGACGTCAGCATCCTTGGCGGCTGCGAAAGCCGTCGAAGCTGGAGCGCCCTGCACCATCACCATGGCGGAAGCTCCCATCAGGGCTCCGGCGAACAGCAGCGACAGTTTACGTATCATTTTTACGTCCTTCCAGAAAGCCGCTCGGTCCACCATGGGGCCGGATCGACGGGTTTTCCATCTTTTCGAAACTCAATGTAAAGCAACGGCGCACCATTGCCCACCTCTATCGGCGCAACACTCGCGAGAAGTTTATCGCCCATCGCCGCGACCGGCTCGCCCGCCAGTACAAACTGGCCTTGCGCCACATCGATTCGCCCCATGCCTGCCATCACGATATGATATCCATTGCCAGCATCGAGGATCAAGAGTTGCCCGTAAGATCTGAACGGTCCCGCATAAAGTACAACGCCATCGGAAGGTGACGTAATCGTGGCAGAAGGCAAGGTTTCCAGCACCTGCCCCATCATCGCGCCGCCAGCACCGTCCTTGTCGCCGAAGCGGCGTGCAGTTTTGCCCGCCGCCGGGAGTACCAGTTTTCCCTGTAGGGAAGCGAAATTCGTCTGCGCACGCAGATGATTGTCATCGGGCGTTGCCTCGCCTGCGCGCTCCCGCGCCGACGCCAGACGCTCGGCTTCCGCCTTGCGCGCCGCATCGGCGGCGTCACGCACGCCCGCCATCTGCTTGTCAAGCGTATCGATCAGTTCCTTGAGGCTGCCCGCCTTCGCCGCCAGTTCTGCCGAGCGCTTGCGCTGCGCTTCCATTTCCTGTTCCGACTGCGCCTGCAGCTTTTTCTTTTCTTCAAGCAAAAGCGACTGGCGCTTCTGCTCCTCGGCCTGCGTGGTGCGGGTCTGTTGCAGCTTTTCGCGCTCCTGCGTGATGGAAGCGGTGACCGTCTGCATATCCTTCAAATCGCCGGTCAGCTCTTCCACCTGCCCGCGCATTTCCGGCACGACCGCGCCAAGCAGCACGGCGCTGCGCACCGATGCAAGCGCATCGTCGGGCCGGACGAGAATGGCAGGCGGCGG
This sequence comes from Brucella sp. NBRC 113783, assembly GCF_040372265.1. Lineage (NCBI taxonomy): Bacteria > Pseudomonadati > Pseudomonadota > Alphaproteobacteria > Hyphomicrobiales > Brucellaceae > Brucella > Brucella sp. NBRC 113783. Next base: position 200,686 of record NZ_BAABRX010000008.1, read on the forward strand.
ATTGAGCCCCATACGCTGCAAGGCTGCCAGCACTTCGGCCAGCACCCCGCGCCGCGCCCGCAACGATGTGCGAATACCGGCCTCCTGCTCGTGCAGGGAGACCAGCTTTTCGGCAATATCGGCAATGTCCTGCTGTAATTTCTTGTCGGTCTTGGCCGACTGGATCAGGGCGGCGGTGATCGTGTCCTGATCCTTCTTGAGGCTCGCAACCTCGCTTTCCAGCTGCTTGAGCTTGTCTCCGGTCACAGTCAGTTCACTGGTCAGCTGCTCATATTCGCCTGCCGCCTGATCGCGCTGCTGCTGCAAGGCATCCTGCGCAATGCCGGACAGAGGATACCCAATCATGCCAATAACAGTGAAGGTCGTAAACAAGCCCACCCGCGTTAGAGCGAGCAGCCGGAGCTTGCTGGGAAGAAGTACAGGACTCATGCGTGTTCTATCGGGACGAAACAAGGCCAAATTCAGAGCCGAAAACGGTATCGGGACCAACCTATCCCGATACCGTTAACGAAACATCAACCATAAGCCCGATGATCGCAAACCCTGATTACCAAAAAAGAGTTCGTTTCCAGAACGACATCAAGCAGCCATCAATCCCAGCTCGACTTTTCTGCGCCGCATCATTTCGCGCATGGAAGCCGTGCGATGGCTCGCCTTTTCGTCAACCATTTCGGTTTTTTGCCAGATGCCGTATTGCTGCCGGAAATAATCGATCACCAGCAGGTCCGCATCCACGCGATCCTGTCCGTCTTCGACATGGTTCAGCAGCGCGCTCACGCCGCTTCCCTTACCCTCGGCGCGGCGGCTGTTTTCACCGATCATCCAGATGGGAATGCCGCGTCTTTCCAGATGGCCGGAAATCCAGGGATCATCCACGGTCCACATGATGTCGGGAATATCGTAGAACAATTCATCGAACCAATCGGGATGAACGAGAACGCCAGCGAAGCCGGAAATCTGATCGACATAGCCCGGCGTGCTCAGGTCCGGCTTGTGCAAAAACAGCGAAGCAATGCGCTTCATTCTGTATTTGCCGTCCTTGACCCTCCAGCGACTGCGCGGAAGCCGGTCGGCAGGCCTGCCTGCATCGGCAATATCGGGAAATGTTTCACCGACTTCAACAATGCAATGACCCGGCTTGCGCTCAGCTTCCGTCTTGAAGCGCCGGTGCCAGTCGGCATCGTAAATCTTGTCGTCGTCGCAGAACAGAATATCCACGTCCCGCCCCTTGAGATCACGGGCAGCCGGTAAAACCTTGGTCGCAGGGCCGAAATCTTCGTCACAGCGGACGATCGTTATGCCCGCAGGCACTTCCGGCAACCGCCCATCCCAATCGGGAAAGCGCCTGTATGTGTGCGGTATATAAAGCCGAACTTCAGCCGCCTTCAGCCTTTGTGACAGAAGCGACAGCAGCGTTGGCTTTAAAAGGTGAAACCGGGGCGGAATGGTCGAGAGCGTGATGACGGTAGGCTTACTCATTTCCTCGTGCATTTCAGAATATTCTAATAAAAACAATAGAGTAAGACCATTAAACGCTTCTGTTTGCAGAGTGCAATCCCAAGAAGAAACGCTTTAGCAAAGAAACAAAGATTTTCACGACCGATGATAAGGATGGCCAGCCAGAATGGTTGCAGCGCGATAAAGCTGTTCGGCAATCAGAATGCGGGCAATCTGGTGCGGCCAGGTCAATTCGCCCAGCGCCAGAACCAGATCGGCGCGCGACCGTAATGCCGGGTCGTGCCCATCTGGACCGCCGATGGCGACGATCAGCTGCCGCTTGCCATCATCACGCATGCGCCCGATGCGCTCGGCAAAGGCTTCGGAACCCAGCGCCTTGCCGCGTTCGTCGAGAAGAATAAGAGCCGCGCCATTATCCAGCGCTTCATGGATGCGTTGCGCTTCCTCGGCCTTGCGCAAATCAACGGTCTGGCCACGACTTTCCGGGATTTCGCTCACACCGGCGAATTCCAGCCCCAAAGGCGGGCCAGCTTTGGAAAAACGGTCGAAATAGCGCTCGACCAACTCCCGTTCGGGGCCGGCTTTCATCCGGCCCACGGCATAAACACTCACACGCATCGCGCCCTCAATATGGCAGGAGTTAAAGCCTGCCGGGTCGCAGCAGACGACAGGTCAATGGACGGTTCCCAACGCGCGTTCGTCGTCGAAATCGTCATCGAGCCATATCTTCTCGATATTGTAGAAGTCACGGACTTCCGGTCGGAAGATGTGCACGATGATATCGCCCGTGTCGATCAGGACCCAATCGCCACTTTCTAGCCCTTCGACCCGCAGGTTCTTGCAGCCCGCTTGATGCAGCGCCTGCAAAAGATGGTCGGCCACAGCCGTCACATGACGGTGCGAACGGCCCGACGCGACGATCATATAATCGCCGATCGTTGATCTTCCGCGAATGTCGATGGGGATGATGGATTCTGCCTTGGAGTTTTCGAGACTGGCCAAGGCCGCGTCGAAGGTCTGGGACACGAGATCTGTCTCGTTCATCCTGACCGGTGAAGGCGCGTGGTGAGCCTTCTTCTCAAGTGCTGTTCTCAGTGTATTGCCTTTCTAACAAGAACAAGCTGCTACGGCAGTTAAAAGCACCGTACATAGCTAAGATAGGCAGAGTCCCTGTTTTGTTTCAAGAGTCAGGACCTTACAGGGCCGTTCACTTTTTCAATATTTTGTTCTTTTTTGCGCATATCTTGTTGAGACAGCCACGAAACCATCAAGATCGTGTACCCGACTTGCGAATGGCGCTTGATGAAAGCGAAGAACGCGGCCCATGGATGAAGGTCCAGGCCGGTGGTGTGCGGCGCGCCAGCGTCGGCGCATATTGCTCGTCCAGACGGCTATGCGAAAAAGTCTGCGCCATGCGCGACGACAGGTAAGCCAGCGTCGAGCCGGGACGGTCGATCACCGCAATCGGGAAATTATTGGCGATCTCGCGCCAGCGCTGCCAGCGATGGAAGGAAGCCAGATTATCGGCGCCCATCACCCAGACGAAATGCACACCCGGGTTGGCGTCGCGGATCAGGGCCAGCGTATCGGCGGTATAGCGCACGTTGAAGGCAGCTTCGAGCGCCGTCACCTTGATGCGCGGATCGCTGGCGATTTCCTCGCTCCACCGCAACCTTTCCGCCAATGGCGCCAATTCGCGACGGTCTTTCAACGGATTACCGGGCGTTACCATCCACCAGAGCTGGTCGAGCTTCAGCCGCCGGATGGCGATCTCCGCGACCAGCGCGTGACCCCCATGCGGGGGATTGAACGAACCGCCAAACAGGCCGACCGCCATGCCTTTTTCGGCATGCGGCATGCGCAGATAATGCGCACCCACATCGGGATATTGTTCCTTCAATGCGGAAAGACCGAAGCCAAAGCGCATCAGCTTCGAATCTGCCCGTTGCCGCGAACGCGATATTTGAACGAGGTGAGCTGCTCGACACCCACCGGGCCACGCGCATGCATCTTGCCCGTGGCGATGCCGATTTCCGCACCCATGCCGAACTCACCGCCATCCGCAAATTGCGTCGAGGCATTGTGCAGCAAAATGGCGGAGTCTATTTCGTTGAAGAAACGCGCAACGGCTTCCGCATCCTCGGCGACGATGGCTTCGGTGTGATGCGAGGAATACCGGTTGATATGCCGGATTGCGCCATCGACACCATCCACAAGCGCCACGGAAATGATCGCGTCCAGATATTCGGTGGCCCAGTCTTCCTCCGTCGCCACTATCGCTGCCGAATAGAGCGCCCTCACCTCTTCGCTGCCACGAATTTCGCAGCCCTTGGCGGCCAGATCCTCAAGGATCGGCACCAGATGCGTCGAAGCGACGGCGCGATCCACCAGCAACGTTTCCGCTGATCCACAAATGCCCGTGCGCCGCATCTTGGCATTGACCGCGATCTTGCGCGCCATGTCGAGTTGGGCGGTTTTGTCGACATAAAGATGGCAGATGCCTTCCAGATGCGCAAAAACCGGCACCCGCGCTTCCGACTGAACGCGCGCGACGAGGCTTTTGCCGCCGCGTGGGACGATCACATCGATAGCGCCGTCGAGGCCCTTCAGCATTTCACCGACCGCCGCGCGATCCGTCACCGGCACGATCTGGATGGCATCGGCAGGCAGGCCGCCCGCTTCAAGTCCCGCCACCAGGGCTTTGTGAATAGCCGCTGACGAATGGGCCGAATCCGAACCACCGCGCAGGATCACCGCATTGCCAGCCTTGAGGCAGAGCGCGCCCGCATCCGCCGTCACATTGGGGCGGCTTTCATAAATGACGCCGATAACGCCGAGCGGTGTGCGCACGCGCTCGATATGCAGACCGTTGGGACGATCCCATTCGGCGATAACCGCGCCAACCGGGTCAGGCAATGCTGCAATGGCGCGGATGCCCTCTGCAATCGCCTCAATGCGCTTGTCGTCCAGCGTCAGGCGATCCACGAAGGAAGCGGCCATCCCACTCTCGGCGGCATTGGCCAGATCAAGCTTGTTGGCGTCGAGAATGGCGTCGCGGCTTTGGAGAATGGCGTCGGCTGCGGCCAGAAGCGCCTTGTTCTTCTGTTCCGCACCCGCAATCGCCAGTGGTGCTGCGGCGGCTTTCGCCTTGCGGCCCACTTCGGCCATGATCGCGGCTATGTCGCTTCCAGCTTCCACTTTATTCAGCATCCTCTCCCCGCCTTTCAGTGTTCAGGCATTTTCGGTCTCGGCAGCCACGGCTGCGCCGCGCACCACGAGATCATTGCGATGGATCATAGCCGCCCGGGCATCATAGCCAAGAATGGTGCTGATCTCATCGCTTTTATGTCCGGCAATCTTGCGCGCATCATCGGCATCGTAAGCAATCAGCCCACGCGCAATCTCGCGACCGTCCTCGTTTAGCACGGCAACCGTGTCACCACGTTCGAACTGGCCGCTCACTTCCTTCACACCCGCTGGCAAAAGCGACTTGCCCGATTTCAGCGCCTTCACGGCACCTGCATCCACGGACAGACGGCCTGCCGGTTCCAGATTGCCGGAAATCCAGGTCTTCCAGGCGTTGACCGGCGCGCGGGCAGCTTCAAACAAAGTCGCACGCTCACCGCGATCAATCGCCGAAAGCGGCCCCATGCGGATACCCGAGGTGATGATCATCGCCGTTCCAGCGGCATTGGCGATCTTGCCCGCGTCAAGCTTGGTCTTCATGCCGCCGCGCGACAGTTCGGAAGCAGCTGCACCAGCCATCGCCTCGATCTGCGGCGTGATGGTTTCCACCAGCGGCAAAAACGCGGCATCCGGGTTCTTGTGCGGCGGCGCCGTATAAAGCCCGTCAATGTCAGAAAGCAGGATCAGAAGATCAGCGCCCATCATGGTCGCCACGCGGGCGGCCAGACGGTCATTGTCGCCATAGCGAATTTCTGTCGTCGCCACCGTGTCGTTCTCATTGATGACCGGCACGGCCTTCAGCTTCAAAAGCGTCTCGATGGTCGCGCGCGCATTGAGATAGCGGCGACGCTCTTCAGTATCGGAAAGCGTCACCAGAATCTGGCCCGACTTGATGCCATGGCCGCCGAGCACGTCGGCATAGGCCTTGGCGAGCGCGATCTGACCGGCAGCGGCTGCGGCCTGACTTTCCTCAAGCTTCAGCGCTTTCTTCGGCAGACCAAGCACGGTGCGCCCCAGCGCGATCGCGCCCGACGACACCACCAGCACCTCGACGCCTGCGTGATGGAGGGCGGCAATGTCCTGTCCCAGGCTTTCCAGCCAGTCGCGCTTCAGCCCCTTGGCGCGATCCACCAGAAGGGCGGAACCAATTTTTACAACAATGCGGCGATAGTCTTTCAATTGCTTCAGCATGCTCTCATTCCTCTCGCCGCATTCAGTCTTATTCTTCGACTTGCGCCGTTCCGGCTTCCTGTGCGCGACTTGCATCGATAACAGCCCCAAGCTGGCGGAGCGCATCGTTCATGCCTTCATGGCTGACAGCGGAAAGCAGCAGCGGATCGCGCCCGCAGGCTTTCTTCAGCGCCTTGGCCTTGGCCTTGCGCGCATCGGAATCGAGCGTATCGATCTGCGACAGCGCGACGATTTCCGTCTTGTCAGCGAGACCATGTTCATAGGCTTCAAGCTCGCCGCGAATGACCTTATAGGCCTTCGCCACGTCTTCTTCCTGCGCCGACACCAGATGCAACAGAACCCGCGTGCGCTCGACATGGCCGAGGAAACGGTCGCCAAGGCCCACGCCTTCGCTGGCGCCTTCGATCAGACCCGGAATATCCGCGATCACGAATTCACGTGCATCCACGCGCGCAACACCAAGATTTGGGTGAAGCGTGGTAAATGGATAGTCCGCAATCTTCGGCTTGGCTGCTGTCACACTGGCCAGGAAGGTGGATTTGCCTGCATTGGGCAGACCGACCAGACCGGCATCGGCGATCAGCTTCAGACGCAGCCAGATGGTGCGCTCGATGCCTTCCTGTCCGGGATTGGCGCGGCGCGGCGCGCGATTGGTCGAGGTCGTGAAATGCAGATTGCCGAAACCGCCATTACCGCCCTTGGCCAGACGATAGCGCTGGCCGACTTCGGTGATATCGCAGATCAGCGTTTCATCATCTTCTTCAAAAACCTGCGTTCCGACCGGGACTTTGAGAACGACATCGTCACCCTTGCCGCCGGTCATGTTGCGGCCCATGCCATGCATGCCGGTCTTGGCCCGAAAATGCTGCTGATAGCGATAATCGATCAGCGTGTTGAGACCATCCACGCCTTCAACCCAGACATTACCGCCCCGGCCGCCGTCGCCGCCATCGGGACCGCCGAATTCAAGAAATTTCTCGCGGCGAAACGATACGGCCCCTGCCCCGCCGTCGCCGGAGCGGATATAGATCTTGGCCTGATCGAGAAATTTCATTGAACCTTACCTCTTGCGGCGCATTCACGCCTTAAACCCGGGCCCGCGCAACCTATTGCGCGAGCCAAATTGCAATTACAGCAAAACCCGTTTCCTGCAAACAGTTGCAGTAGCCGGATTTCATCCGATTTTGTCTTTCCAGACCGCATCGCTGAAGTCGATATAGAGCAGTTCCTGATCCAGATACTGCCCCTGCACAAAAAGCGACTTCGGCTCAGTCCCATAGGTCTTGAAGCCGAGCGCCTCATAAATCCGCTTTGCCGGTTCGTTCGTCGCCACCACCTTGGCGTCGAGAACGATGACATGCGCCGCAGCATGTTCGATAACTTTTTGAACCAGAGCCTTGCCCAGTTCCAGTCCACGCGCTTCCGGCGCCACATAGACGCCCCAGAGCGTTCCGCGATGACGTTCGGACTTGCGTTCATGACGAAACACGCCTGCCGTTCCCAGCAGATTTTCACCGTCGAAAGCACCGAAGATGATATTGCCATTCACCTGTTCCAGACGGCGCGCAAACACGCTGTCGGAATAGGCATTTTCTTCCTCAAAACTCGAACCAAAGGCCAGTGGCGCGCGGCTCAGTGCGCTCAGTCTGATGGCGCGATAGCGATGCAGATCGCCCTTATCCAGGGCGCGCAGCACGATCTTTTCTGGCGCGCTTCCATGTTTATCATTCATTTCGCTCTCCGATAATTGCGGACCCTGCGGACAAGGCCGCAGGGCCTCATTATCTTATGACTGCCAGCTTCTCAGGCCGATCCAGGTGCGCCGGTCGAGAACATAGCGTTCGACCGGAACGTTTCCGGCGGCAAGCGTATCCGACATGCCCATGCTGCTGAACTGGAAGCCGCACTTGTGAATCACACGGCGCGATCCGTTGTTGGTCGCCCGGCAGGAAATATGCAGCCGGTTGACCGCCGTTGCCCGGAACACCAGATCGATCAGCGAATGAGCGGCCTCAGTTGCAAAGCCGTGCCCCCAATAGGGTTCGCCCAGCCAGTAGCCGATCTCCAGCCCGTCGCCATGTTTATTCGCATGGATGCCGCAACAACCCATAAAGATGCCGGTCTCAGCTTGTGTAATGGCGTAGATGCAATTGCCCATCTCGCCTTTTCGCACGCGATCAACAAAATCGACGGCATTCTCACGCGTATATGGATGCGGCATGCGAGTGAGCATGCCCGAAACACGGAGATTGTTGGCAAGATAGGAAATGGCATCTACGTCTTCGACATGCGGCGGGCGCAGAACCAGCCTTTCGGTGACCAAGACGGGGCAATCTAAAACGGGAGCCAACTCAGGCTCCAGATCAGCCGCCAGACCGGGGGAGAGATCGGCAAAACCCTCATCCCGGCTCATACAGCTTTCTGCGTAACAATCTTCTTCTAAAACGTCGACAACCATTTTTCTGTCCTCCAGATGCAAAAAGGGAAGATGGTGGTCCCATCTTCCCTTCGATCTTTTGGCTAGGCTGCCATATACACCGGGTCCGATGGGACGCCGGTGGTTTTAAGAGGCCCGGCTTACTCTGCTGCTTCCGCGATCGGGTTTACCGATACGTACGTGCGGCCGTTGGCTTTCGTACGGAAAGATACGGAACCGTTCGTGGTTGCAAAAATAGTGTGGTCCTTGCCGAGGCCAACATTGGCGCCCGGATGCCACTTCGTGCCGCGTTGACGCACGATGATGTTGCCAGCGAGCACAGCTTCGCCGCCAAACTTCTTCACGCCAAGGCGTTTGGATTCTGAATCGCGACCGTTACGCGAGGAACCGCCAGCTTTTTTGTGTGCCATTGGTGTTCTCCTTTAATCTCTCTACTTACTCAGCCGTTTCGGCCTTGGCTGCAGCCTTCTTAGGCGCTGCCTTCTTCGGCTTTGCGGCTTCGCCTTCAGCGGCTTCTGCCTTCGGAGCCTTCTTCTCAGCGGCCTTCTTGGAAGGCTTTGCGCCGTCGGTGAGGATCTCCGAGATACGGATCGTCGTCAGTTCCTGACGATGACCGCGGGTGCGCTTCGAATTCTGACGGCGACGCTTCTTGAACGCGATGACCTTGCGGGCACGGCCCTGTTCGACGACTTCGGCGGTCACGAGAGCGCCTGCGACGACTGGTGCGCCAATGGTCGAGCCGACCATCAGAACTTCTGCGAATTCTACGATGTCACCGGCTTCGCCAGCAACTTTTTCGACCTTGATCAGATCGTTTGCGGCAACGCGGTACTGCTTGCCACCGGTCTTGATGACTGCGAACATTTGTTGTCCTTTCGGTTGTTCGGTCCGGCTCTCATTTCCACGACATTAGCGCCGAAGTGATGGGCCGTCTTTTTATCAGTCGGTTAAGTGAAGGGCTTGCGCCCCTTGATTGCCGCCCCGGAAAACCCGGAAATCATCAATCAAAACAATAGGCGCGGATTGCCCCACGCCTAAGGTCTGGTGCTTATAGGTTCGGAACGTGGGAAAAGTCAAGAATTTTCACGAGAGAATGCAAATTAGGTCTTGTCTAATTGCAATCAGCCCGCTATTGAGCCGCTACACACTTAGCATTCGCTTTTGATGCTGTTTGACGGTGCGATTATATAGATCGCTTTACCGGATTGCACAATGCGGAGAGGTGGCTGAGTGGTCGAAAGTACCGCACTCGAAATGCGGCGTGGGGGTAACTCCACCGTGGGTTCGAATCCCACCCTCTCCGCCATTTTCTTCATCGAAATCCATAACCTAGCATCGCAGCAATACTTCTCTGTGCCCAATGAACCATGCTAGAAGGCAGCATGAGTGTGTTGTCATCCGTTGCCCCCATTTATAATCCGCCGCTGGAGCCTTATATCTCCATAGTTCATCGCGATGCGGATCTTCTGGTGCTGGACAAGCCAAGCGGGCTTTTGTCTGTCCCCGGTCGGCATCCCACCCTCTCCGACAGCCTTGCCACGCGGGTGCAAAAGCAGTTTCCCCGCGCGCTGATGATCAACCGTCTGGACAAGGACACGTCCGGTCTGGTCCTGATGTCGCTGAACAAAAAAGCCCATGCTTATGTGGCCGCGCAGTTCGAGGCCCGGACCACCGAAAAATCCTATATTGCCGAAGTCTGGGGACATATGGACAGCGACGAAGGTTTCATCGATCTGCCGCTGGCTATCGATCCCGACAACAAGCCGCGCCATCGGGTCGACCACGAGCATGGCAAACCGGCCCAGACACGCTGGCAGGTCTTGAGCCGCGGTGAAAACAGCACGCGCTTGCGTCTCTTTCCTCTGACTGGCCGCACGCATCAATTACGCGTCCATATGCTGGCAATCGGTCATGTCATTCTGGGCGACGAGTTTTATGCGGACGGCGCGGCACTGGCAGCAGCCGACCGCTTGCTTCTGCATGCGGAACAGCTAGCCTTCCGCCATCCCGACGGGCGCGACGTGACATTCACCGCGCCTTGCCCGTTCTGATCCTGTGTCGAGATCATAGATGTCGCAGAAAATAGATACATCGGAGCTGGTTGTCGATTTCGTCGGCGGTGCTGTCGGTCACCGGTTTCGCTCCGGTGAAGGACGCGGACAGGCGCTTGCCAAAGCCGTTGGCTTTACCGGCAGCGTCACACCCGAGATTGTCGATGCGACGGCGGGTCTAGGACGCGACGCATTTTTGCTCGCTTCGCTTGGCGCTCGCGTCACCTTGATCGAGCGCTCGGAAAAAATGCATGCATTGCTGGCGGAGGGTCTAGCGCGCGCCGCGGCAGAAGGCGGCCAATATGCTGAAACCGTGGCGCGGATGACCTTGCTGCACGGCGATTCCTGCGAGCTGTTGCCAGCGTTGCGGCCACAGGTGGTGATGGTCGATCCGATGCACCCGCCACGCGGCAACACGGCGCTCGTCAAAAAGGAAATGCGACAGATCCGCGAGATCGTTGGCACTGATCCCGATGCGGAAAAGCTGATGCAGGTGGCGCTCGAAGCAGCGGTCAATCGGGTGGTGCTGAAGTGGCCGTTGCGTGCCGAACCGATGGCGGGCTTGCGCAAGCCCTCACATCAAATCTTGGGCAAAAGCACCCGTTACGATGTATTCGTCAAAGCTAAACTTACATAAAATCTTGCCGTAAAGCCGCCAGATTTGTGGCCCCGACAATGCGGAACAATAAAGCTGTAGCAGTTTTGATAATTCGGTTTAATTTGGAAACGCTGCATTTCGTAAAACGTAATTCATAATATTATTGAGGGCGTATGAAGACACAGATGGATCTGACGACAGCGCCGATCAATCAAGCCCTGTTGCTCTTCGCCTTACCGACGCTTGGATCGTCGATCCTGCAATCGGCAAACGGTTCCATCGATACGATCTGGATCGGCCATTTGCTCGGAACGGATGCGCTGGCGGCCACGACCAACGGCAATCTCGTCATGTTTCTGCTCACGGCCTTTGTCTTCGGTTTCGGCATGGCCTCGACCATTCTGATCGGGCAGTCTTTCGGGCGCCGCGACCTCGAAACCGCGCGCGCCATCACGGGCACCACGCTTGGCGCTTTCGTGCCGATCAGCATACTCGTTTCCATTGCTGGCTGGTTTCTGGCGCCGCATGTCCTGACGCTGTTGGGTACGCCGGACATAATCGCGCCTCTGGCCCGCGCCTTCCTGCAAGTCACCTTCGTGGCCATGCCTGCCATCCTTATGCAGACAATCCTGATGATGGCCCTGCGCGGCAGCGGCGACTCCATCACGCCTTTGATCTTCATGGGCCTGGCGGTCATCCTGGATATCGTCCTCAATCCCCTGCTCATCCTCGGGATCGGTCCGATCCCGGCCTTGGGCATATCCGGCTCGGCGCTCGCCACTGCGGTTGCAAATTACATCAGCCTCGCAGCCATGCTGTTCTACATCTATCGCAAGGATCTCCCCTTGCGTTTGAAAGGTGAGGAACTGCGGTTTCTCATACCAGACCTCAAAGTGCTGAAACTGATCTTCAGCAAGGGGCTGCCGATGGGAATCCAGATGATCGTGGTTTCGAGCGCTATGCTGACTATGATGCGGCTGGTCAATCAGGAAGGCGTCGATACGACAGCTGCCTTCGGCGCAACCCAGCAGCTATGGACCTATGTGCAGATGCCAGCCATGGCGCTTGGCGCGGCGGTCAGCGCCATGGCCGCCCAGAATATCGGCGCCGGCAACTGGGACCGTGTCAGCAACATCACCCGCACCGGTGTGCTCTATGCGATCCTGATGACCGGTGTTCTCGTGGTTGTCCTGCTCATGGCCGACCGGCAGGCGATGGAGATATTTCTCGGCGCTGACAGTTCTGCGATCCCGATCGGCCAGCATATCGGCAAAATGGCGACCTGGGGGTTCATCGCCTTTGGTGTCTCCATGGTCCTGTTCGGAACGGTCCGCGCCAATGGACAGGTGATCTGGCCACTTATCATTCTGTTCGTATCAATGTATCCGGTTCGGCTCGGCGTTGCGGTTGGCTTGCGCGATTGGCTCGGTGTCGATGCACTTTGGCTCAGTTTTCCGGTCGCCATGCTATCCACCATGCTGATGGCGGGCGTTCTTTATCTTCGCGGCAACTGGCGCGAAAACAAGTCGATGAAGGTCGACAAATATGAACAGGAAAACGTTGTCGCTTCGACATCGCAGACAGCTGAAGCAGCTCCGTCCTGCAATGTGCTGGCGCCCAATGCACCGGCTGTGATGGAGGGAAGTGCATCCAGCGTGCGGTAAATTCGCCTGCAATCTGTTAACTGCATGATCAGTCGGATGCGTTGAAAACAATGCAAAATTAGCAGTGCCGACCTGTTGCAATCTCTCTTTGCTTGGTTCATATAGCGCGGGCCTGACAGAATCGGTTCTTGATAGAATCGGCTGGCGCGAGCGGGTGTAGCTCAGGGGTAGAGCACAACCTTGCCAAGGTTGGGGTCGAGGGTTCGAATCCCTTCGCCCGCTCCAGTTTTCTGATCAGTCTAGCTTTCAAAATCCCGGCTTCGTCCGGGATTTTTGCTTATAAGCGGTCTGAGTCCGCCTCGAACCGCAACCACTGTCTCAGTTGTTTTTCAGGAATTTAAACGGAACGCCGGAGATGAGCGCCTTCACATAGCGCTTCTTCTGATAATAGCCGTTCAGCGACACACGCGGCAGTCTCATAAGGGATTGAACGCGGTCACAGCTCAACACGCCCGGCTGGGTGGTCACCCCAACGGAAAACCCTGCATCTGCAACTGCGGACGTCTCTCGTTCACCAACGGCAGTCGGCCAGCCATAGGGATAAGAGAAAGAGCGCGGGCGCTGCCCGACATAGCGTTCTATAGCAGCAGCAGACTGCTCTATCTCCTGATGCAGCCTATCATCCTTCACACGACGCAGATTGACGTGGTTGATCGTATGCGCGCCAAAATGAACCAACGGGTCTTTCGCCAGTAAGCGTAACTCGCCTTCATCCATCACCAGATTTTCGACAATCGCCATTGGTGCCACGCCATGGAGCTGCGCTGCCGCATCGATCCGGCGCACAGCTTCATCTTCATCGATAGCCTGAACAAAGTCTGTGAACCGATCAAAAGCTGCTAGCTTTGCACTGAGTGTCTCGCAGCGAACATTGACCATCCCTCTGCCAAAATCGAACGCGAAGCACGACGCCTTACGCGTCAATGCTTCGGCAGTTTCCCACCATGCGCTGCGCTGCCGTTCCACAAACCCGGGATTGATGAAGATTGTGTAGGGGACAGAAAATTTTGCGAATATCGGCGCCGCGAACGTGGCGTTGTTGCGATAGCCATCATCAAGGGTGAACGCCACAAATTTGCGCCTGTCGCCCTTATCAGCAAGCAAAGCGGGCAGGTCATGCAAATGAACGGGTGTTAGCCCTTCACCGATTGCCGCGCTGATCGCTTCTTCCAGAAATTCCGGTGTGACCGACAGATGTGCATTAGGGGAAAATGGTTCAGCGACCGCAGGGCGAACATGATGCAAGGTAAAAATCACGCCACGTCCGGCGGCATTTGGGAAGATCGAGCGAACAAAGGGGACAGCAGCTACGTCAAGTCCGGCCCTGATCATGCCGTAGCGTAGAGAGGCGCACATCCCCTGAAACGATCGCATTGCACCGCGCGCATCCGAGCGCGCCCCCTATTAAGTAAAAATCAAAAAGGTCATTACACTATGGTTCGTCAACAAGTCATTGATGTACGTTGATAGGTACTGATTCAGGTCAGTACGAGCGCCTTATAGAGCTCTGCGAGGCACTCACCGCGTCCGGCATTGCACAATCTGAAATCTCGTTAGCGACTGACCTTGTTATCGTATAGCTATCTCGGCATCAAACTCTTTAGATGCACTTAATAAAACGCCACGCACTGCGTTCTCCGGCGCTTTTGAGTACCATGGTGGGGCTCAGGCTTTGGTCTTTTTGACACCAAAAGAGCCCTCCGCCTTTTTCTCGCCCTTAGAACGCGGAAAGCCCCGCATTGTTTATGCGGGGCTTTTGGTGTGATGATTTGGTTGCGGAGTCAGGCTAGCGCCGTTCGTCGTGGAATTGATTCGCTGGATTAATTCCTTGTCCTCCTCAGCCTTCAGGTTATGA
>NZ_BAABRX010000009.1:0-128250 GCF_040372265.1 Brucella sp. NBRC 113783
GGTGTTGTCACGTTAAGTTTCTCTGGCCGGAAAGGCCAGGGGCTCGTAGATATTCAGGCGAAACAGGCCGCAATTTTCCATGCATCGAAAGCTTCGAGGCGATGGTAGCGAATTGTGTGTGCGGCTCGGCGACGAGATGGAACAGAGAAACAATTGCGGGTCGCTGAGTGCATGGAGACGAACCGTTGCAACGCTCCAGGTGACCGATGACCTTGCATGGTTCGCTCCCGTTTCCTAAACGGCAGATGGCTATTTTCGGCCCGATTATTGAGGCCCTTGTGCGACCAATGGTCAAGGCCGGGTGCCACTTCTGCCTTTGCTGCACCGTAGGAGCGGAGCTTATCGGTGATGATCCGTTTGGGAGCAAAGCCATAGCGCTTCATTAACGCCACAAGCAATCGCTTTGCCGCCCTTTTATCACGCCGCTTCTGCGAGATTTCTTCGAGAACGGAGCCATGTTGATCCACCGCACGCCAAAGCCAGAATTTTTCTCCAGCGCATTTGACGACCACTTCGTCCAAATACCAAATATCGCCGGGGCGCGCCTGACGCCGCCGCAAGTTGCGTGTGATCTGGGGGCCGAACTTGGCGATCCAACGACGAACTGTCTCGTATAATACGTCGATTCCACGCTCAAGCAGCATTTCCTCAACTTCACGCAGACTAAGGTTGAACCGCAGATAAAGCCACACCGCATGAGCAATAAGCTGTGGCGGAAAACGGTGACGCTTGAAGATGATATCTGATGTCTGCATCGCCAAAATTTACGCCCAAACCGTCAGGCAGGCAACTGTAGCCCAGTTAACGTGACAACACCTATAATTTTCTTCGGTTGGAATTTAAACCCTGGCTTTTTTTGCAAGGACGCCGAGCCGCACGTGAAGCACGCGCATCCACACTTGGGCGCGGAAAGTTGTTTCATGCTATTCATCATATAGAGGTGGTTCGGGAAATCTGGACAGCGGAGATAAGTGGAATTTCTGCCTGACTTCGGCTTAGATGCCGAGAACAGGAGATACCATGACGAGACGACCACGCCGGAACCACAGCCCTGCTTTCAAGGCAAAGGTGGCGCTTGCCGCCATTCGAGGCGAGCAGACACTGGTGGAATTGTCCCAGCAGTTCGACGTGCATGCCAACCAGATTAAGCAGTGGAAAGACCAGCTCCTTGAGGGGGCGACCGGCGTTTTCGGTGATGAGAACAAGGCGGAACCGACAGGGCCAACCGTTGATGTCAAAACGCTTCATGCCAAAATCGGCGAACTGACGCTGGAGAACGATTTTTTGTCCGGTGCGCTCGGCAAGGCGGGATTGCTGGGCGGAAAAAAATGATTGACCGCGCGCACAAGCTGTCGGTTGCAAGGCAGGCCCGGCTTCTCGGCTTCAGCCGTAGCAGCGTCTACTATTCTCCACGATCAGTGTCGGACAGCGATCTGGCTTTGATGCGGCGGATCGACGAACTGCATCTCGACTACCCTTTTGCCGGAAGTCGGATGTTGCAAGGGCTTTTGAGAGGAGAAGGGCTGGAAACTGGGCGGCTTCATATCGCAACGCTGATGAAAAAGATGGGCATTGAGGCAATCTATCGCCGCCCGAACACCTCGAAGCCAGCGCCAGGGCACAAAATCTATCCCTATCTCCTGCGCAAGCTGGCGGTCACCCGGCCCAACCAGGTGTGGGCAATGGATCTGACCTATATCCCCATGGCGCGTGGTTTTGTCTATCTCTGCGCCGTCGTGGACTGGTTCAGCCGCAAGGTTTTATCGTGGCGACTGTCGATCACGATGGAAGCGGCCTTCTGCATCGAAGCGGTTGAGGAAGCGCTGGCCCGCTATGGCAAGCCGGATATCTTCAACACAGATAGTCAGAAGATGATAGCCAGTTCCCGGGCGGTTTGTCTCAAACACCGATCGATCGCTTGGTAGGCTGGCGCTGCAAGGCGTCCAGGTGTGGCTTGACCCACACTCCGATCGACCAGCGTGTCTTTCCCTGGACCTGTCAGCCGCCCGGGAGCGCCTTGCGGTGAGGCTTTGCCTCGGCGTTTGCTTGTGACCCAAGAAGGGCCTGACCGCGTTGGTCACATGACTGTCCTGTCCATGCATATACCCGTGGTTGAGCCGTGCGATAGCGGTCAAACTCCAGAGGTTACGGCATGGAACAGAAGAACAAGCCAGCGCGTCATGTTGTCGGCGGCGTCGATACCCATAAGGATTTACATGTCGCAGCGGTCGTCGATGATTACGACCGCGTTCTTGAGACGCGCAGTTTCCCGACGACCCGTAACGGCTATCGGTTGATGCTTGCCTGGATGCGGACATTCGGAGAGTTGCAGCGCGTTGGTGTCGAGTGCACAGGCAGTTATGGTGCTGGGCTGCTGCGATATATGCAGGCCGCGGGCGTGGAGGTCCTTGAAGTTACCACACCAGATCGTCACGACCGTCGAAGACGGGGTAAGAATGATGATCTCGATGCCCAGGCTGCGGCACATGCCGCCTTTGCCAAACGGCGAACCGTCACACCTCGAAGCCGGGACGGCATGGTGGAATCTCTCAGAGTTTTAAAGGCTTGCCGAAAGACGGCAGTCAACGCTCGGCGCATAGCCTTGCAATTAATCCAGAATACGATCATCGCAGCGCCCGACGTGTTGCGGGATCAGCTGCGTCGCATGACCCGCATGCAACTGGTTCGATTGCTTGCCGCCTGGCGTCCGGACTTGACAGCCTATCGCGATGTGGAAGCGGCGTATCGGATTACCCTGAAGTCGCTTGGTCGCAGATACCTCGAACTGCATGATGAGATTGCCGATCTCGACATGATGATCGCTGCAATCGTCGAAGACCTGGCTCCGGACCTTGTCGAACGTAATTCAATTGGACACAACAGCGCCGCGCAGCTTTTGCTCACCGCCGGCGACAATCCCGAGCGATTGAAGTCAGAAGCAAGTTTCGCGGCGCTCTGCGGCGTCAGCCCTGTGCCAGCATCCTCAGGAAAGACCACAAGACATCGTCTGAACCGGGGCGGCGACCGGCTTGCCAATAGCGCCCTCCATATCATTGCAATTGGCCGCCTCAGGACCGATGACAAGACAAAGCAGTATGTCGCTCGCCGTATGGCTGCGGGCCACTCCAAGCTCGATGCAATCCGGGCATTGAAACGTTACATCGCTCGGGAAGTCTTCGGCATCATCATGCGTCGCCAGAAGCAGATCAATCAAACCAGGATCGTCGCTTGACAAACAGAAGGGCGTCAGTACCGGCGCTGCAGTTCCTCCCGACTGAGACATTCTCCAGAGCGCGGGTAGGCGGTACGGTCAATAGCTGTCATAAGGTGTCCAGAAAAGGGTGCGCCGAAGGGGTGGCGAAACATGCGTAAAATGAAGGCGTTAGGAGATAGCGATTCGTTGTCCGAAAAGGAAGACATTTCCGGACGGAGCCGCCGTCGCATGCAACCCAAAAACCGCGCGGCACTCTATCTGCGTGTCTCGACACCCGATCAGAAGCCGGATCTGCAATATGACGGCCTTCTCGGTTATGCTGATCGTGCAGGATTGCAAATCGTCGGAGATTACTGCGACATCGCCGTCTCAGGCCGTCGCGAGGGACGTCCCAGGCTCAACGCGCTGATGGCGAGCGTTCGCAACCGGGAGGTCGATTGCGTTCTGGTTTGGAAATTTGATCGTTTCGCCCGTTCCACCCGCCACCTTCTGACTGCACTCGAGGAATTCGATCATCTCGGAGTGCGCTTCATCAGCGTTCAGGATCAGATCGATACCGCAAGTCCCATGGGGCGCGCAATGTTCACGATCATTGGCGCGATGGCCGAGCTGGAATCCTCTTTGATCAGCGAGCGCGTCACCGCCGGCATGAAAGCGGCAGCTGCGCGCGGCAAGCATCTCGGACGCCCTCCGCTTGCACCTTGGCTGATCCACGAAATCGAAACCCTTGCCGCCTCTAGCGATTTCAGCATTCGCAAAATTTATGAGAAAATCGGCCAAAGGGTAAGCCGCGGCCGCGTCGGGGAGATCACAAAGCGCGTCCGATTAGGCCAGAAAAACGCCTTGTGACCGGTTTTTACACGTATCCTGAACCTACCCCATCTTGGATGTGCGATGCCTAGCATAAGGCTCCCCGAAGTGTGGTCTGCCTCGGATGATGTGACCGGAATGCCTGATCACCGGACCATCGACAGCCTAGCTTTGGGCCTATTTCACCCGATTCAGTGTGAAGAGATGAAAGAGAAAGCGTTCCGCCAACTCGGATGCATTGCCAGGGCCGGTAATCGTGATCACGTGGTGTTCATCACGTGGCTCCTCGAGGGCGGCGAACTGGCGTCGAACTCGTCACCGAGACCGGCAAGGTATTGAAGACCATCGAAGAACAGATTGCTGGGATAAACGCCCAGATGAACGCAATAGCGATCTCCTCTCAGGAGCAGTCAGTCGCGTTGGTGGAGGTCAATAGTGCGGTGAACCAAATGGATCAGGTGACCCAGCATAATGCGGCAATGGTCGAAGAGACGAACGCAGCAGGCCTGAGCCTTGCGCAGGAAGCTGCCAGGCTTCGTGAGATCATCTCGCAATTTGAACTCGCTGCCGATGAGCCAGGTGGTGGCTACAATGTCGCAGATTTCAGACGCCGCGCTTGAGCAGGAGAGGAAGGCTGGTTATGTCAAAGACCGGCCTTCGAGCATTGCCAGATGTATCCTCAGTCCGCGCCGACGCTGGTAGTTCCTTCGTCTTCTACCGTGGACCAGCGGCGAACGAATTGCGCGTCTCCGAAGACAGCTTCGAATGAAGCCGAAGCGAGGATAGCCGTTATCAAGAGGTCCGACTCGCCCACATTCTCAAAGCCGTGTGGCAGCCCTGCTGGAATGACTAAAACCTCATCAGGTGACAGGGAAATGCGTTTGTCGCCGATTGTCACCTTGGCAGTGCCGGACTGAACGCGCAGGACCTCTTCTACAGTATGGGTATGGAGCGGAGCGCCGCACCTCGGGGCAACGCGCTGGTCAAAAACACAAAGCGATTTGGCGCCGTTCACCGCTGACGTGCGCATCCGTGTCTCGACGCCTGGTCTCCAAACGACGAATTCCGTTGGATCGAATGACTGTGCCGCCATTGCCCCTCCATTGCTGAAAAGAGATTTTCGCAGCGGTGCGCTGGAAAATAAAGAGCCATCGTAGCCAGGGAGGCTGCTACGATGGCAAGTGGGCGCTATGCGCCTGGGAACATTTATTAATCAACGCGGCGTGGAACGTCCCATGGGTTTTCATCCATGAGTTCCATCGACAGTAGCTGTTCGGGGAATGACTGATACGAGACAGGGCGGAGGAACCTTGCTATCGCCAGACTACCAACGGACGTCGTTCGGCTGTCTGAAGTCGCGGGGAAGGGGCCGCCGTGGACCATGCCGTGGGAAACTTCAACGCCGGTGCCAAAGCCATTGATAATGAGCCGCCCGGCCTTCTTTTCGAGAAGCGGGACAAAAGATCGAGCAATCTGATAGTCCTCAGGCTCAACGTGGAGCGCGATTGTCAGTTGGCCTTCGAGGGATGAAAGGACTGCTCGCAGCTCCCCTTCGGTCTTGCACCGAACGATGAGAGTTGAGGCACCAAAAACCTCTTCCTGAAGATCCTTGTTCTCCAAGAAGGCCGCCGACCTTGTTTCAAAAATCACAGCCTGGCCCTGAAGAGAGCCGCCAAAGCTGCCTCTCGCTACCGTCGTCACTGCTGAATGAGCTTCAAGGGCGTCTACTCCTGCTCGGTAGCTCCGGCAAATTCCTGGTGTCAGCATCGTCGCCGATGGCACTGCTGCGATTGTTTCCTTCGCTGCAGCAATGAAGTCGGAATAGCCGTCGCCCTCAAGGACCACTACCAGGCCTGGGTTGGTGCAGAACTGACCCGCTCCAAGCGTCAACGCCGCAATCAGATCCTTTCCAATCTTGGCACCCTTCTGAGCGAGTGCTTGCTTGAAAATAAGCACCGGATTGATCGAACTCATCTCCGCGTATACCGGGATCGGTTCCGGGCGAGAGGCCGCGATTTGCATGAACGCTGTACCAGCGGTCCGCGAGCCGGTGAAACCGACAGCCTTGATGCGCGGATCAGCGACAAGTGCCTGAGAGATTGTTCTGCCGGAATCGAACAGCAGAGAGAAAGTGCCCTCTGGCATATTGCACTCTCTAACTGCAGCTTGGACTGCCCGTCCTACCAGCTCGGAGGTGCCCGGATGTGCCGAATGTGCTTTCACCACGACGGGGCAACCGGCCGCGAGTGCCGATGCAGTGTCGCCACCTGCAACCGAAAAAGCCAGCGGAAAATTGGAAGCGCCAAAGACGGCCACGGGGCCAAGGCCTATGTGACGCCGTCTGATGTCCGGTCGCGGGAGTGGCTTGCGATCAGGAAGCGCTTTATCGACGCGAATGTCCAGGTATCTACCGTCGCGGAGAACTGACGCGAACAGGCGGAGCTGACCTACAGTACGCCCTCTCTCGCCTTCAATCCGGCCTTTCGGGAGGCCTGTCTCGGTCACGCACCTGTCCACAAGCTCGTCACCAATAGCGATGATGTTGTCCGCAATTCGCTCAAGGAAGCGAGCGCGTTCGTCTGGAGATTTGTTCCGGAACTGGTCGAACGCCGCGTCGGCCAGCGTGCAGGCTGTATCGAGGTCGCTCATCTCTGCCCCACCAAAGCTGGGCTTGAGCCCTTCTCCGGTAGAGGCTTCAATGCCCCAAAGTTCGCCGTTATTTCCACGGCGCTTGTCGAAACCAATCAGTAGGTCCCCGGTGATCGTCATATTTCCTCCAAACGATTTCGGGCGTGTCTTTTGGACACGCCCGTTAGATCCTTCCTCGCTTCTAAGGCGAGGAATATAGGGCTGTTGTTTAGGCTGCCTCTTTCGTGCGGCTTGCCAGATCGTTGATTGCCTGGCGAACAGTCGACACCACGAACTCGCGCTCATCGCCTACGAGCGGAAGGCGAGGGGCACGGGTCCATTCCGGAGCACCGTAGACCAGGTTCTCAGCCAGCTTGATGTACTGGACGAGCTTGACGTGGGTGTCCAGATGGAACGACGGGGTGAGGATGCGATACAGATCGCGGGCTTCCGGGTAACGGTTCTGAGCGCAGAGATTGAAGAGTTCGACGCATTCCGACGGCCAAACGTTGGTCATACCGGAGACCCAGCCGGTTACGCCGAGCGCGGAGCTTTCGACGATCAGGTCGTCAACGCCGCAGAAGATGCTGAAGCGGTCGCCGAAGTCGACGTACATGTCGGTTACGCGGCGGATATCGCCGGTCTCTTCCTTAATGCAGACGATCTCGGGAACGTCGACCAGCTCACGAAGAACTTCGACCGTGCAATCGACGCCGTATGCAATCGGATTGTTGTAGATCATGATCGGAAGCGACGATGCACTTGCGATGCCCTTGTACCACTCAACCGTTTCGCGGTTGTCGGTCTTGTAACCCAGGCTCGGGAAAACCATGAGGCCCTGAGCGCCAAATGATTCATAGAGCTTCGCATTCTTCTTGGCGTTTTCGAGCGTGATTTCTGCCAGGCCCGAGAGAACCGGGACGCGACCGGCAACCACTTCAACAGCGGCACGGATAATGGTTTCGCGCTCTTCGATGCTCATCGAAGCGTTTTCGCCAAGCATCGGAAGAACGATTACGCCCGAGACGCCCGACTTCACGAGGCGGTCGATACTCGCCTTGGTCGCCTCAATATCAACCTTGCCTTCCTTTGTCAGCTTGGTCGTCACTGCGGGAAATACACCAGTCCACGTAGCCATAGTATCCATCCATTTCGTTGGCGTTTAGTCTATTGGATCCAATCTACAATCAAACAATGCGGATGTCTAGCTCCGGGCGGGAAAAAATTGCAGCGGCTCGAACGCATTGAAGAATCGTCATTTCCGGGTATTAATTGTATCCATTCTACAATATAAAGGCGCCAACTTATAGGGCGTATGTTGGTTCCTGGATCGTGGTGACAGACAAATGAGGCACGCTTCAAAGCAACGGATTGCAGTCATTGGGGGAGGGATCATTGGGTTGGCCGCAGCCTGTGAGGCTCTGTTCAACGGCGCATCGTTAACTGTGATTGACCGAGACCGGCCAGGCGAAAAGACTTCCGAGGGGAACGCAGGTGGCATTGCCGTCACAGAAGTGATGCCAGCTTCGGTACCTGGACTGTGGAGGAAGGTTCCCGGCTGGCTCTTCGATCCGTTGGGGCCGCTCGCGTTGCGGCCTACTCATTTGCCTCGAATGATGCCATGGCTTGCAGCGTTCGCACGCGCAGGAAGTTCGAGTGAAACTCAGCGTATTGCGTCGGCACTTGCCACCTTAAACTCGCGAACCTACGACGATCTCGTGCCGCTGCTAACGAAGGTTGGACTTGTTAGTCAGCTCATCCGTACCGGTTCGATTACCGTGTACGAGTCTGTCGATGGACTTAAGCGTGATCGCCGAGAATGGGACCTAAAGCGCCAGCACGGGATTACAGTCCAAGAATTGACGGCTGCAGAGGTCAAGGATTTGGAACCGGAGCTGAGTGATGGCTTGCAGGCAGGGGTGTTCACGCCCCAGTGGTCGCAGGTGACAGATCCGAAACGGATTCTCATAGGTCTACGTGGCTGGTTGTCGCGCCAAGGCGTCTCGTTCCTGGTTGATGATGTGAGGGCGATTACGCCCGGCCAGAGCGCGGTTGCACTGACGGGTGCCAACGGCGAGAGCAACGTCTTCAACAAGGTCGTGATCGCCGCAGGCGTTTGGTCGTCCAGGCTATCCCAACAAATTGGTGATCACGTTCTCCTTGAGAGCGAGCGGGGCTACAACACGACCATCGCCTCGCCGCCGGTCTCGCTCCAGCGAGAAGTGATCTTTGCTGACAAGAAGTTTGTCGTCACGCCGCTGACTTGCGGACTCAGAGTAGGTGGGGCTGCTGAGTTCGGAGGACTTGAGGCTCGGGCAAATCCAGAGCGCTCGGCCGCCCTGCTGAAACTTGCGACGCATTATCTGCCAGGTCTGAAGGGCTCCTCCGGCGAGACATGGAACGGACATCGCCCGACGACACCGGACAGTCTCCCAGTTATCGGGGCCTCGCCCAAAAGCTCGCGTGTAATCTACGCATTTGGTCATGGTCATCTCGGGCTCACGCAGGCCGCCACGACAGCCCGCCTGGTCGGCGACCTACTGTTTGACCGACCTCATACTATTGACCTCACTCCCTTCTCAATCAGCCGGTTTGCAAGCAAAGAAAGACGGAGACCCAATGACACGCCAGACGTTTTTCTGCATTGACGCTCACACATGCGGCAACCCAGTTCGCGTAGTTGCTGGCGGCGCTCCCGTTCTTCCGCACGTCTCGATGGCGGAGAGGCGTAAGGTCTTCCTCAGGGATCACGACTGGGTTCGTCGCGCCTTGATGTTTGAGCCTCGCGGCCATGACGTCATGTCAGGATCGATCCTGTATCCCCCCTCGCGCGACGACTGCGATATCGGCGTGTTGTTTATCGAGGTGAGCGGGTGCCTGCCCATGTGTGGGCATGGGACTATCGGGACGGTGACCGCAGCGCTAGAGAACGGCTTGGTGCGTCCGAAGACTGAGGGTCGATTGTCGATTGAGACACCTGCCGGTCGCGTCGACATCGAGTATGTTCAGAAGGAAGGCTACGTCGAGCAGGTCCGCCTCTTCAATGTCCCAAGCTATCTACATGCACGGGATGTGGAGATTGACGTCGAGGGCATAGGGACACTGAACGTGGATCTGTCGTACGGCGGGAATTTCTACGTGATCGTCGAGCCGCAGGCCGCCTGGCCTGGTCTCGATCAGATGGCAGTCAGCGAAATCGTCAGGCTGAGCCCGAAGGTTCGTCAAGCGGCAGAGCGTAAGCTGAGCCCTGTTCATCCCGAAGACCCGAACATCTTTGGGGTCAGCCACGTTATGTGGTGCGACAAGCCCAAAAATGCCCGCGCCGACGCGAGGAACGCGGTTTTCTATGGCGAGAAGGCGATTGATCGCTCTCCTTGCGGCACCGGTTCCTCGGCGAGGATGGCACAGCTTGTCGCTCGGGGCCATCTTCAGGTCGGCCAGTCCTTTATGCATGAAAGCATCATCGGAACGATGTTCGATTGCAGGGTTGAGGCCGCTGCGACCGTCGCAGGTAAGCCAGCGATCCGACCCAGCGTCGCTGGATGGGCGCAGGTGACCGGGAACAATACGATCTTCGTGGATGACCGTGACCCGCTTTGTCACGGATTTCAACTTGCTTGAACGCCATCTTCATAGGGCCTAACAGAAAACCTCAGCATGCCATTTGCGTCAGTTCTAAATATTGAGCCGGACGGTCCAAACGCCGCCGATCCTATCCCCCCGAATTTCCGTCCCACTGACAAAACTGAGCTGCCTGAGCTGCTCGACGCTGTTCAATGGTCCCATGGCTCCTACTTTTGGTCCGGCGCGGACGCTGATAGCGGCCTGCCTTTCGACAGGCTGCACGTTCGCGACGGAGCTTCCAGCGATCTGATTTCTATCGGTGGTGTTGGCTTTGGGCTGCTGGCTATTGTCGTAATGGCAAGCCGTGGCTGGCTCCCTCGCAGCGAGGCGGCACGACGCGTGGACCGTACTATTGCCTCTCTGGAGCGTGTTCCCCGGTTCAAGGGTGCCTTCCCGCATTTTGTCAGGCGAGACTTCTCAGTAGTCCCACTTGTTCCGTGTGACGATGGCGGCGACCTTGTCGAGACTGCGCTTCTGGCTCAGGGCCTCATCTGCGCCCGAGAGTTTTTCTCTTTCGATGAGCCGGAGGAGATCGGAGTTCGAGTGGGCGTCAATCGCATCGTTGGCCTGATCGAATGGGCGAACTATGTGCGGCCGGATGCACGACGCTCACTATACTGGCACTGGAGCCCGAAACACTTTTGGACGCTCAACACCCCAATAACCGGGTGGAACGAGGCTTTGGTTGCCTACGTCCTCGCAGCTGGCTCCGAGGCATTCCCAATTGATAGAGAGGTATTTCGGGTAGGCTGGGCGAACGAGGGGAATCATCGCAACGGTACTGACTACTACGGCCACCGGCTACCTGCTGGTGTCCCGTTTGGCGGTCCGCTCTTCTTATCTCAGTATTCGTTCTGCGCTTTGGACCCACGTTCGTTACGTGATAACGACATTCAATATTGGGACCAGGCGGTCGCGCACTCGCGCATCAATTTTGAGCACTGCCGCAGGAACCCCAATGGCCACTTTGGCTACGGCACCTATGGCTGGGGTCTTACGGCGTCCGACGGGCCAAAAGGCTACCTCGTGAGTTGCCCGGTAAACGACCACGGCGTGCTGGCTCCCACTGCGGCGCTGTCTAGTTTTCCCTTCGTCCCGCAAGAGTCTGAAATGGCACTCCGTTCGTTTTTAAGGTACGGCAACGGACGGCTTTGGACGGAGTTTGGCTTCGTGGACTCGTTTGCTCCCTCGCAAAATTGGGTCTCCGAGTGGCGTCTGGCGATTAACCAAGGACCGGTGGTCGCAATGATTGAGAACTTCCGATCCGGCCTCCTGTGGCGCTTATTCATGAACGCGCCTGAGATCAAGCGCGGTTTGGATCGACTTTCTGTGAACACCCAATAGCAGCGAACATTCTGTTTACCCCGCGCCAAAAAGTCCCCACAAAATTTGAGGAGACACTAGACTGCGAATATCGAATATAATAGATTGGATACAATGATCGTCTGTGGTTGGCGGTCTAGTCGAGTCAATCCTGTAGATGCTCGTGATCCTTGATGGGTGCCTAAGACGAAGTTGCGGGTCATCAAGTGTCTGGTTGTCAACGAGAACGCGGGGGTAAGCTTCATGCCAAGTGTGGCTGGGCTGCTCGGAGTCATCAATTGGGGACATCAAATGCCGAATAGGAAATACGACTACATCGTTGTCGGGTCGGGAGCAGCGGGCTCGATTGTGGCGGCCCGATTGGGCGAGGATCGCAATGTACGGGTTCTCGTGCTCGAAGCTGGTCCGCATGATAATTCGATCTATGTCCGCATGCCCGCTGCGATGTCCTATCCACTCACGGACAAGACCAGGACATGGGAATTCGATACTGGCCCTGAGCCTGCGCTGCACAATCGCATGGTGCCGCATATCCGTGGGAAGATGCTCGGGGGCTCCGGTTCGCTCAATGGTATGGTCTATGTGCGCGGAAACCCGCGTGACTTCGACCGGTGGGCCGAAGACGGCGTGAAGAGCTGGTCGTATGCTGACTGCCTGCCGTACTTCAAGAAACTTGAAGCCTACGATGGCGGTGCAAACGAGTACCGTGGCGGAAAGGGCCCTATCGCGATCACGACGCTGAAGGCCGATCACGAGATCTTCCAGGCCTTTCTTGAAGCCGGGCAGCAGGCCGGTCATCCGCTCAACAAGGACTACAACGCTTATCGCCAAGAAGGTGTCCACGCTTACCAGGCCAACATCGACCACGGTATCCGCGCCAGTGGCGGCCGGGCCTATCTTCGACCGGCCGTGAAGCGTGGCAACGTCGACCTGCAGCTCAATGCATTGGTTCACAAGGTACTGTTCAGCGGCAAGAAAGCCACCGGCGTGCGGTATGAGCAGGCAGGCAAGGTGATTGAAGCTGAGGCCGAACGCGAAGTCATCCTGTGCGGCGGCGCTTTCAACTCTCCACAGCTGTTGTTGCTCTCGGGCGTCGGACCTGCCAGCGAACTCGCTGCCCATGGAGTGAAGTCGGTGCACGACCTCCCTGGCGTCGGGAAGGGGCTTCAGGACCATGTCGCCGTTTCCGTGAAGTATCGCGGTTCGCGAAAAGGTGTCTCACCGGTAGGCGAAATGAACATCTTCAAGATGGCGATGATCGGTGCTCAGTGGATGTTCCTGCGCCGTGGCATCGGTGTCACCAACATGTGGGAGACCGGCTCGTTCTTTAAGAGCAGCGACTCCATCGAGTATGCCAACATCCAGCATGAATTCCTCCCGATGTTGGGCGAACTGATGCACGGTGAAGTCAATATCGAAGACGGCTTCCAGTACCAGGTTTGCCTTGGGCGACCGAATAGCCGAGGCGCCGTAACCTTGAACAGCGGCGACCCTCGCAAGCACCCGTCGATTGTCCTGAACTATCTGACGGACATGGAAGATCGCCGAAATCTGATTGATGGCGTGAGACACACCGACGAGATCATTCAGCAGCGTGGATGGGACAAGGTCCGTGGGGAAGCCGTCGTTCCGGGCCTCCGGAAGAAAAGCGATGAGGAAATCTTCGCCTGGCTTCAGGACAACATGGGTACGCAATACCACCCGTGCTCCAGCTGCCGCATGGGCAGCGATGACATGGCGGTCGTCGACGAAGAGGGGCGTGTACATGGCATGCAGGGCCTGCGCGTAGTCGATGCCTCGGTGATGCCGCGCATCTCAAACGGAAACCTGCACGCGCCGACGATGATGATTGCCGAGAAAATCTCGGATCGTATCAAGGGAGTGGCGGCCCTCAAGCGTGAACCGCAGCCTTACGCCGACCAGAAGCAATACGCCTAGTACCTCCCAGGCACAGAAAAGGCCCGCATGGTGGAAGCCAAGCGGGCCTTTTCTGCGTGGGCTTGTATCAGGCTGCTCCGAGCTTCCTATGCTCCAGACCGCGAATTACGTCGTCCCGAGCGTCCGTGATGTGCTTCTTGAGCAGTTTCTGTGCGGCTGAATGCTTCGCCTCGGCGAAATATTCCGCAAGCTCCTTGTGCTCCGCAAGCGCTTTCGTTTGAGCCGCCTTTGCATCAATTTGCAGCCGAAGATAGCGGTCTGCAGAATTATAGAGGCTTGAAAGCACCGACAAGGAGCGAGGGCGATTTGCCGGAAGAGACAAGGCCGTGTGAAAAGCCCAGTTGAGTTGGCTCAAGGCAGCTGGGCCCTGATCACCCACGAGCGCCTTTTCGTAGTCGTGGAACGCGTTCCACACTCGGGCCACATCCTCATCCCTGGCCTGATCCATCGACTTCTGGAGAATGAATGGCTCCAGCATAAGGCGAGCCTCGAAGATGTCGATAGCGTCATCGGCCGTAAGCTTGGCGACCACAGCGCCTTTGTGCGTGTGGATGACAACCAGTCCCTCCGCTTCCAGCTGAACCAGAGCTTCACGGACTGGGATGCGGCTTACACCAACTTCGTCAGCGATTGCCTCCTGGCGGATCTGATGTCCGCCTTCATAGAAGCCGGAAATAATTCTATCGCGCAGGAGGTCGAGGACCGAGGAAGTGACAGTTTGGCGCTTAATAGCAGGAGCAACTTTCATTACGGACTCATCATGATGAAAACCGTATATTGAATACAAAGTGACCGTTGCGCAAGCATCTACTCAATGCTTTCGCAGCGGTCATACTGTTGTAAACGCTCGATATGCTACTTAACCGCTAATGGTGTCGAATTGGACACACCACGTGGCTTAAATCGGCAGCTTAGTCGTGGAGCTCACGCGCAATCGGCGGCCCGAGAATATAATCGGTGAAGGTTGCTTTGAACCCGGCCCGCTCTGGCGAGCAGCACATTAGGCCCACATCGATCTTCGTGCTCGGAGGCAAGTATGCAAGGCGGACTGGGATCCACTTGCCGTCAGTGTGGTCCAGGTATTGAACCCGGATCGCCTCGTGGTGCCGGGTAATGCGGATGCGGACGCCGACGGGGCCGACGGGGACGGGGACGAGTGACCAATCCGAAGTGTCGTTTGTCACGACAACGGAAAAGTACATCTTCCCATCTGTAAATTCGATCCCGGCCTTGACCCAATGGGTCTCGCCGAGTCGAACCATCAGGCCAGCCTGATCATAAAGGACCGTGTAATCGCCTTGGATGGTGACCTCTGCCGTGAAGTCTCCGCTGACCTGTTCGTGGAGGAAATGGCCATCGTCCCGCCAAAAATTGTAGAACGTGTCACGCCAGAAGTCCGTCTTTTCTCCAGTGGTCACCTCTAGGTGACCACCTTCAAAGACTGAGTTCGGCGGCTCGTTGAACCATGTGAAGTCCTTGTCGAAAGCTTTCATCGAGCTGCCTCCGTGTCGGCGATTAATTGAACCAGGTATCCGAGAGCCTATAGCCTTCGGGGAAGGGATCTTCGGGATCGACGCCATAGTGGCTAACACCTGTCAGCCAAGCGCGACCCGACACCTGAGGGGTGATTGCAGGGATGGGACCTGCATTGCCCGTTTCCAGGATCTCACACTCGAAAGCAGTATCGAGGATAGACAGATGTCTGAAGCGCTCACCCACCGCGAGATCGCCCTTTGCGTGAAGCAATGCCATACGGGCCGACGTTCCCGTGCCGCAGGGGCAGCGGTCAAGACGCCCCGGAGAAACCACAACGGCATTCTTCGACGTCTTGAGGCCATCGATGACCTGAAGCGGTCCGGCGAACTCGACCTGATTGATCGTGTGGATGCCAGGATTTTCAGGATGGACGGATGGCAGTTGCACAGCGGCTGCAGCCTTGATCCGCTCACCCAGCTCAACGAGCATTCTCGCTTCCTTGCGGTCGAGCGTTAGCTTGAGGTCTTCAGCGTTCACGATGCAATAGATCATGCCGCCGTAGGCCACATCGACACGAAGATTCCCGATGCCAGGAACCTCAATGGTCGCATCACGATGCATTACGAAAGAGGGAATGTTGCGGAAGGTTATGCGTTTGCACTTGCCATTGCGGCACTCTGCCTCAACCTCGACCAATCCCGCAGGCGTGTCCACGCGAACAATGGTCACCGGCTCCTTCATCGGGATCATGCCTGCTTCAAGCGCAACGGTGACTGTGCAGATAAGGTTCGAGCCAGACATCGGGACGAAGTAGTCCGACTCCATCACGATCATGCCAATGTCTGCATCTTCGCGGCACGGAGGGGTGATGAGGTTGACTGCGGCATTGACGCTGCCGCGCGGATCGAACAGGAGCATGTTGCGGAGCCAGGCGCTATCTTTCTCAAGATTTTCCATTCGCTCAAACATGTTCTTGCCCTTGGGGGGCAGCACACCGCCGGTGATCACTCGGCCAACCTCACCCTCGGCATGGGCGCCGACAACGGTGATGACTTTATCCAGTTGCATTCCAATTCCCTCTGTCTTCGACGACGGTTCAGCACTGTCGCCTAATTGCATCTGCCGATTTGAGCCTTAGACTTCTGCGGCTTTCAAGTTTTTCGTGACGTCGTCGCGTGCGTTTGAGATGTGCTTCGAAAGGAGCTTCTGGGCGAGAACGCCATCGCCCACCTCGAATGCCGCCGCGATTGCGCGATGGTCGTGCAAAGCATTCTGACGCGCTTCTCGGCTATCGATCTGCAGTCTCAGGTATCTGTCCGCCGACTTGTAAAGTGAGGACAGGACAGACAGCGAGCGCCACCGCCCCGACGATGCCGAAAGTGCCTTGTGGAACGCCCAGTTCAAATCACTGAGCTGTGCAGGAGAGAACTCGGCCGCGACCCCTCGCTCGTAGTTCAACAGAGCCTCGTTCACCCGGTGAACATCTTCTTCTGATGCCTTCGCAATGGCCTGACGAAGAATGCTTGGTTCCAAGACGAGGCGAGCATCAAAGATGTCGATAGCATCGTCGACGGTGAGCTGCGCGACGATGGCGCCCTTGTGGGTGTGGATTTGAACGAAGCCTTCCGCCTCAAGCTGAACCAGAGCCTCGCGGATAGGAATCCGCGAAACTCCAAACTCCTCGGCAATCGCCTCCTGCCGGATTTGTTGACCGCCAGGATAGGCGCCGGAGATGATCCGATCTCGGATCAGCTCAAGCACAGTCGCCGTAACGGTATGTCGTTTGATGACCGTCGTGGATGCGCTCATTTTGCTGCCCGCGCTTCATTTTGGGGAGGAGCGGGAAGAACAACCGCTCCGTCGTGGGGCCAGGCGACATGCACGCGGTCACCGACTGCAGGACGACTGATGCCTGGAGCGTTCTGGATCTGTGCGCGAATGATCTCGCCGTTGTCGCTCAGCAGGCTGTAGAATGACCTGCTGCCGGTGAACAGCATATCCGTGACCGTCGCAGCAATGGCGTTGTCGTTTGCGGGCTTGTCAGAACACAGAGAGATTGCTTCAGGTCGAACCGACATGATCGCGGAGCTATTTCGGGCCAGAGCAGTTTCTGACCGGAAGGAGAAATTGCCGTCGGCAGCTTTGAAGGCAGATCGTCCGGCGTTGTCCTCTACAATAGTTCCGTGGAGGATATTGGTCTCGCCCAAGAACTTTGCAGAGAACAGGCAGTTAGGATTGTTGTACATGCGCTGTGGCGTATCGATCTGTACAATCCTGCCACGATCAATCAGCACTACACGGTCCGAGAGGATCATTGCCTCATCCTGATCGTGGGTGACGTAGATGAAGGTCGCGCCCGTCTCAGCATGGATGCGCTTCATCTCGGTGAGCATATGCTGGCGAATTTTCAGATCCAGTGCCGCCAAGGGCTCATCCAGGAGCAATACCTTTGGCTCGTTCACAAGCGCTCGGGCAAGAGCGACGCGCTGGCACTGGCCACCGCTGAGTTCCGTGATGTAGCGATGCTGCAGGTGTTCCATCTGCACAATTTTCAGCATGCGCTGGACACGCTCGCGGCGCTCATCCTTTCCAATGGCTTTGACCTTCAGGCCGTAAGCTACATTTTCGAAGACGTCCAAATGCGGGAAAAGGGCATAGCGCTGGAACACCATGTTGACCGGGCGCTTTTCAGGCGCGAGCGTAGCGACGTCCTTGGCGTCGATCTTCAGCGAGCCGGAGGTCAGGCTCTCGAAGCCCGCGATGATACGCATCAGGGTTGTCTTACCGCAACCGCTCGGCCCAAGAAGGGTCACGATCTCGCCTTTTGCGATGCTGATATTGATATCGTCCAGAGCGGTGAACTTGCCGAACACCTTCTTACCGTTCGTGATCTCGATGATCGGAGTAGGATTGGTCATGGTCTTGCTCCCTTTACGCGGCTTCGCGGCCCGACAGATTGGCTGCTCGCTTCATTGCGGAAATGACCAGCGCGATGGTGATAATTGCAATGGTGAAGATCATTGCGAGCGTGGAGATGGCATTGATCAGCGGGGTGACGGTCCTTCGCATCATCGACCAAATGTACATCGGCAGCGTTGTCTCCGTGCCAGAGACGAAGGCGGTGACCACGAACTCGTCGAAGGACAAGGCAAAGCTCAACACCGCGCAGGAGATCAAGGTTGGCGCGATCAACGGAAGCGTCACGCGTCGGAACGTAAGAATTTGCGAGGCTCCCAGGTCACGCGACGCTTCCTCCAGACTCGGATCGAACAACGCCAATCGAGCACGCATGGCGATCATCAACATCGGGAGGGCCAAGACAACGTGCGAAACGACAATCGTGACCATCGAGAGCTGTACACCAACTTGCGACGCCAGAACGAGCAAGGATACGCCAAGGAAAAGGCCGGGAAGGGCAATAGGCGTGATGCACAGAACTTCCAAGATGCCGCGTCCAGTCTTGCCGAAACGGAGCCAAGCAAGGGAGGCGGCCGCACCTAGAACGAGGGTCACAATTGCGGTGAGCGTTGCGATCATCAGGCTCTTCCACAGTGCTCGGGTGAGCTGCGGATCAGTGAAGATCTGCTCGTACCAACGGAAGCTGTAGCCGTTGATCGGAAAGGTGAACGACTGATCAGCGTTGAAGCTGAACAAAACGATCAGCGCGAGGGGGATCAGAAGGAAGGCGACGATGAGATAGACGATGAACCGCAGCAACATCACTTTGCCTCCTTTGAAGCGCGATGGGACCGCGTGAGCCCTGTGGCTCGGGCAATCGCGCTGATGATGACGTAGATCAGGATTGAGATCAGGAACATGAGGAATGCCTGAGCGGCACCCATGGGCCAATTGCCCGTCTTTCTGAACTGATCAGCGATGAGGAGACCTGTCGTCTGGCCCGATGAGCCGCCGACCATTTGCGGTGTCACATAGTCACTTGCGGCCAAAATGAAGGTGAGCATGAACGCACCGATCAGGCCCTGGGCGGCATTTGGCGCAACGACCCTTATGAATGCTCCGACCGGGCCGGTGCCGAGATCGCGGGACGCCTCAATCAGCTCCTTCTTGATCTCGCTCATGGCGGAGACAACCATCAGGATTGCGAAGGGGAGGTAGATGTGGACGAGGGTCACACCGACCGCAAACGGGCTGAACAGGAACGCCTCAATGGGCTTGGAGATTATTCCGAGCTGGAGCAGTGCCGTGTTCAACAGGCCGTTGGTACCCAGAAGCGTTCGCCAGGCATAAATTCGGACGAGGTAGCTGGAGAACCAGGTGATCAGCACCAGGTAGAATATCACCTTCGACTTGGTGACATAGGTTAGGTAATAGGCCACCGGAATGGATAGAACGACCGTGACAGCAGCTGTCACCAGCCCGATCACAATGGCGTTGATCGTTACGGTCAGAAATAGCTGCGACTGGATGGCCGTCAGGTAGTTCGTCAGAACGAAATCCGGCACAATCCGAAACGAACTCGCAGTCCAAAAGCTGTACCAAAACAAAAGCAGGCTTGGCGCGACGAAGAAAATGGCCATGTAAACGACCGCTGGCGCGGCCAAATAACCGCCAGCCTTTTGTGAGCTAACCACCGAACAACCTCCGGGCAATTGAAGCTGGCCGGGCCACCGGCCCGGCACTATAAGATTACATACCGGCTTTGAACTGCTGCCAGGCCTGGATCCAGTCGTCGTAAGTCGCCACGTTACCATCGCCTTCGACCGGGGGGATGCCAGGAAGACCGGCGGCAAAGAGGGAGTCGACCTTGGAGTAGTCGATCCGCTTGTGTGCGGCCTCATCCAAAAGCTCGACGGCCTTCTTGGAGACCGGCGCCTGATTGATCGCCATTGCGACATTCGCCTGGACCTGAGGATCGAGCGACTGATTGATGAACGCGTGGGCTGTCTCAATGTTGTCGGCAGAGACCGGGATGAACCAAGCGTCGACCCAGAGAACCGGTCCTTCTTTCGGCAACGCCAGCTTCAACGGGACACCCTGCGCGGTAACCTGCTGGATGATCTGAGGGTCGGCGACCAGAACGGCCAGCACTTCCTTCGAAGCCACGAAGTTTGCGACATCACCCTGATTGACTGCGATCAAGCGAGCCTGTTCGCGGAATGGCACGAATTTCTCGAAAGCGGTCTTGAGCTCATCCTTGCTGAGCAGGGGATACTTGTCACCAAACCCAGCGAGACGCGCGATGAGCGGCCAGTTGCCGGTGGCGTCATCCATGATCGCGATCTTGCCCTTCAGCTCGGGCTTCAGCAGGTCATTGTAGGACGTCGGCTCCTGCATTTCTGCAGAATTGTACAGAAGCGAGTTGAAGCCCCAGATATACGGCGAGCCCCAATGCTTGCCGTCGCGGAACCACGTCGGCTTGTCGAAGAACTCGGGGAAGAGGTTGTCCGCGTTGTAGTTCGGGATCTTCGAGATATCCAGCGGCGTGACGATCTTGAGATCGTCGACGTACAGCTTGCTGTAGGCCTGATTGTACTCAGCGAGGTCGATTGGCGGCGGATTTCCGGCAATAAACTTGGTGTGAACATCGTCCTGCGAAGCGATGGACGTGGTCTCGACCGTGACGCCGTTCTTGTCACGCCAATCCTTGAGTTCCTTGGTCAGGTCATAGCCTTCCCATGCCATGATTTGGAGGTCTCCGCCCGACGCGGCGAGAGCAGGAGTGGCAAAAACCCGCGCAAAAGCGACTTGGACACCAACCGCTGCCGTAGCGGTTAGTAGAGCGCGACGACTGACTTCGAATGATGGGGTTCCGAGATACCGATGATTTGTCATTTGCATTCCCCTTTCGGTGTTTATATAAAGGATATTGGATACAAAATGACGAACTTGTCAATAGCGTTCGGCCCAATGCGCACTTGGTCGCAACGGAACTTTAACTAATTTTGCGCGGTGCAATTGGTCTGAACGCTATGGAGACGCATGTTCCTTTGGGAGTCGTGCGCCCCGAATGGAGCCAGCTCGAATTCAACTGCATCCGAATATGTTCTTGCGCGATTGGAGATTGGATGCAATATAACAATAAGACAATTTTTGGTGTGATGGCTTTTAGCTATCAGAATCGATGAAAGGTGCGACATGACCGTTAGAACCCATGGCCTTTGGCTCGACGGAAAGAGAGAACGTCCTGAGGCAAATGAGACATTTGACCGTCGTTCCCCTGCGTCAGGAGCCGTCGTTGCGTCCGTATGCCTGGCGTCGGTCAGCGATGTGCAAAGGGCGGTGGCTTCTGCAAAGTCGGCATTCGATCACGGCGCGTGGTCACAAATGGCTGCAATCGAACGAGGGAAGATCATTCAGCGCTTTGCCGATCTGATTGCGTCGGAGATCGATAAGCTCAGCCAAATTGAGGCGGATGAGGCGGGCAAGACGCTTGCCGCCGCCCGTGGCGAGATCGAATGGTCTATCGAGTTGGCTCGCTTTGCTGCCACGCTGGCCTGGAACATTCCAGGACGCGTTGTCAACCACGAGGGCGCGGACAAGCTTGGCTTGGTGACGTACGAAGCTTTGCCGGTGGTTGGTATGATCCTTCCCTGGAATTTTCCAACCGTCACGCTCTTCCAGAAACTTCCCTATGCATTGGTTGCGGGCTGCTCGGTCGTTATCAAGCCGTCCACGTTCACGCCGGGAACAACCTTGGAATATGCGAGGATCGCTAAGGAAGCAGGGATTCCCGATGGTGTGATCTCTGTGATCCCGGGCAATGGTGACGATGTTGGAGAGACGCTTTGCGGGCATCCCGACGTCGACATGATTTCTTTCACGGGGTCGACGACAGTTGGTCGGAGAATCGCCAGTGTCTGTGGCCAGAATCTGAAAAAGGTCGCGCTCGAACTTGGCGGCAAGGGCGCAAACATCGTGTTTGCAGACGCTGACCTGGACGCTGCCGTCGACGGCGCATTGGCGGCGTTCACCATCAATCAGGGTGAGGAGTGCTGCGCAGGTGCTCGTCTCATCATCGATGAGAAGATCGCATCTGAGTTTGTCGAGAGACTCGCTGCCAAAGCGAAGGCTCTCAAGCTTGGCGGGGCTTCTGACGAAGGCGCGGACATCGGTCCGATGATCCATGAGCAGCACCAGGAAAAGGTGTTGGGCTACATTGAGAAGACCAAGGACGAAGGCGCAACTCTCGTGACGGGCGGTGGCCGGCCGGGCGACGAGCGGCTCAAGGACGGCTTGTATGTCGAGCCGACGATCTTCACCGGCATCACGCCTGAGATGACCATTTTCAACGAAGAGGTATTCGGACCGGTTCTGGGCGTAACCACGTTCTCCAGCGACGCCGAGGCGATTAGCCTGGCGAATTCTACGGCCTATGGCCTGGCAAATGGTCTCTGGACGACCAACCTGGATCGCGCAATGGCCGTGTCTCGCTCGCTGAAGAGCGGCTTCGTCTACATCAACTGCTACTTGGAGACTGTACCTCAACTGCCGTTCGGCGGGATGAAGGCAAGTGGACTTGGCCGTGAAAATGGCTCCGAAGGTCTGCTCGAATTCATGCAAACGAAGTCCACGTTCGCTCGACTTCGCTTCTAATCGTCAATTCAGGGGAGGGGATGACTTATATGAAGCCGCTGCGCTTTGGAATCGTTTCAACAGCAAAGATTGCTCGTGATTGGGTCATCCCCGCCATGAAGGCGGTTGATGAGTGCGAGGTGGTAGCGGTCTGCTCCCGCGACGCAGAAAGGGCCGCGTCTGTGGCGGAGGAATTCGATATTCCTTCCCACTATGCCTCTTTGGGCGACCTGTTATCGGACCCATCTGTCGATGCGGTTTATATCCCGACGCCCAATAGCTGCCACGTCGATGAGGCGATTGAAGCGCTGAACGCAGGAAAGCATGTTCTCTGCGAAAAGCCCCTGGGCATCGATACTGCCGACGCTGGGCGCCTTGAAGAAGCACAGCGCCGCACGGGACTCCAAGTCTCCGAGGCGATCATGGTTCGCTATCACCCAAGATGGCTTGCGGCGCGAGAGATTATCCGCAGCGGCAGGTTGGGCGAGGTAAAGCAGGTTCACGCAACCTACAGCGTGATGAACTCGAACCCGGGCGATATCCGCTTCCGAAAGGATTTGGCGGGAGGGGCTCTGGGCGATGTCGGTTTGTATCCTATTACAGCGGCGCGTTTCCTGTTCGAGGCAGAGCCTGTGGCAGCTACAGCGGTCTTCGAGAAGTCCGAGCCGGATGGTGTCGATATCGCCGTGTCCGGCATGCTTGAGTTTCCAAATTACAGAAATCTTCTGTTTAGTGGGGCGCTGAGGCAGGCCTGGTCACACTGGATCATGGTGACTGGTACCGAAGGTTGGATGGAGATCCCGATAGCGGTATGGCCGTCTGCCAGTCAGGAGACGATCATCCGTGTCAGAGGACGGGACGACCTATTCGACCAGGATGTTGAAGTAATCCGCTTCGATCCGACCAACCAGTATGAGCATGAGGTTCGCGCGTTTGCTCGTGCAGTACGAGGGGATGCTGACCAACCATGGCCCATCGCGAACGCGGTGGCGGGGATGCGGATCTTGGATGCAATCAGGCTGTCCGCAGAGAGCGGTAACCGAGTGGTCATCTAGCTGAGCGGTTGCGAGCGATGGCCGTAAAGCTGAAAGAACTCTCCGAGATGCTCGGGTTGTCACCGACAACTGTCAGCCGCGCAATTAATGGCTACCCTGAAGTCTCTGAAGACACCCGCGCGAGAGTTTTGGAGGCCGTTAAGGCGACGGGTTACAAGGCAAACCAGGCTGCCCGCAGGCTCGCGCTTGGAGCGCCTCGGCTTCTTGGACTAGTCCTTCCCGTAGAGAAGGCGGCATTTGGAAGCTTGGTGGAAATCCTTCCATCGCTTTCGGATCGCTTCGCGCTGCACGGCTATCGGATCGTCCTTCTGCCGCCACTCAGAGATAAAAACATAGCGAATTTCTACAGGCATGCCCTGAATCTCGACATCGAAGGCATGGTTTGGGCACAGCCCAATAAAGAAACGCAGATGCTCATACGCACTGAACGGTCTTTAATCTCGACGGTGATCGTGGATCTCGATGGGAACATTCCCGCAGATTTCGCCGGTATGACCATAGACCATGCAAATGCGGCGGCAGCAGCGGGCAAGTTCCTCTTACAACTCGGCCATAGGCACGTTCGGCTTATAGTTGATCCGCGTGAACCCGGTCGCAATGCTATGATTTCGGAAGGAATGGAGCAGGCGCTGGACGCATTCGGGCACCGGGGCGCAAGCTACTCTGTGGGAATTCTCTGTGACCTTCAGGCGGGAAATAGCAGACCCTACGCTCTGGAGGGTGGCGCGTGGCCGACAGCATTGGTCTGCTCGAATATGGCGATTTTCAAGGCTGCTCGCGATGCCGCGCTTAAGCGCGGTTTAGTGGTTGGCAGGGACGTCTCCATAATTGGGCAACAGGCCAATGAATTCGGACTTGGCGCTGACGACGAGATGCTTTAGCGACCCGACTGTGTTGGAGTGAACAAAAATTCTCGGCAGAGCTGGCCGATCTTCTCATGTCACGAGTCCGTGACCCAGAAGCCAGAACTCCATCCATGAAGTTGCGTCCAGATCTAATTGTTGGAGCGACGACAGGGCCGATTTCCTCGGCTGCTTAGTTGAACAATTACCGTTGCTTAGGACCTCGACTCGCCACCTTAACGCTGGCGTGAGCGTTTTGCCGCACCCTCAATCTTGGGTGGCTGAAAATCTTA
The DNA here is from genome assembly GCF_040372265.1 of Brucella sp. NBRC 113783. NCBI lineage: Bacteria > Pseudomonadati > Pseudomonadota > Alphaproteobacteria > Hyphomicrobiales > Brucellaceae > Brucella > Brucella sp. NBRC 113783. The sequence goes on from NZ_BAABRX010000009.1 coordinate 24,737, forward strand.
AAATCAATCGATTGAAACATTAGCAAATACGTTGACACTCGCCCTTATTGTATCCAATATTCTTTATATCGCCTAACAACCAAGGGGAACGCGATCATGATGACGACCTGCCTCAAATACCTCAACTCGGCACTGACTACAGCTGCCGGGGTCCTGCTCTGCACATCTGTTGTGTTGGCTCAGGACGCGAAAGATCTGTCTGGGAAGATTTATCTTCTCACCCCGAACGCCCAAATCACCCGTTTCGACGCATATGATGGTCCTGGCATGCGGGAGGCGCTCAAGAAGTACGCGCCCAACCTCGAACTGGTGATTCAGAGCGCTGACAACGACCCCGCACGCCAGCTTGAGCAGGCAAATGCCGCGATCACAGACGGTGCGAAGGCCATCATCCTCGCTCCAGCTGTCCCGAACCAGAGCCAGGGCATTGTGCAGGTCGCCCACGATGCGAAGATTCCCGTGATCGGCTACGCGTTCAATTCGGACAACAGCGACATCGACTACTACGTTACCGTTCCCTTCGAGCCAATCGGCGAACAGGTTGCGAAATACGCGTTGGATCAGCTTGCTCCGCTCAACAAGAAGCCGCTCCGGATCGGTCTGATCACCGGCGACCCATCCTACTTCTTCGACCGCGAAATTGTCTCTGGCACGGACAAGGTCCTGAAGCCTTCTATCGACTCGGGTGCCGTGGAGGTCGTCTGCAAGACCGACAACCTCCAGCTCTCTGAAGAGAACGCACGCGTGGCCACCGAAGGATGCATCGAGCAGTCGGCAGGGGATCTTGATGCGATCCTCGTGCACAACGACTCGTCAGCGAACGGCGTGATCGCGGCTCTTTCCGCTCAAAACCTTCTCGGCAAGATCAAGGTATTTGGCGGTTACGACAGCCAAGCCGGTACGATCCAGCACCTGCTGGCTGGCAATATCGAGAACGACATGGTGCCGCCGTACGAGAAGATGGCTGACACAGCCATTAAGCTCGCCGTCGCCCTTCTGACGAAGAGCGGGGAAGAGAAGTCCATGGTCAACGGCGAATACGACAACGGTTTCAAGAAGGTCCCTGCGATCTTCAACGAGAACGTATTCATCACCCGCGACAACGTGAAGACTGAGCTTGTCGATAAGGGTATCCTGTCGCTGTCCGACATCTGCGCGGGCCCCGCGACAGAAGCCGCACTCTGCAAAAAATAAGTGGAGTTCGTAATGTCCCAGACACCGTTGAACAACTCGACGCCCGCTCTTGAGCTTCGCGGTATCACCAAAAGGTTTGGTGGTATCGTCGCTCTCGAAAATGTCTCCATTTCGGTCCGGCCAGGCGAGGTACTCGCCCTGGTCGGTGACAATGGCGCGGGAAAATCCACTCTCATCAAGACCATTGCGGGCATCAATATTCCCGACACGGGAGAAATCTGGGTCGAGGGAAAAGTCGCCAAGATTTCTGGTCCGCAAGACTCCATGGGCTATGGCATCCAGACGGTCTACCAGGACCTCGCCCTCTGCGACAATCTCGATACCGTCCAGAACTTATTCCTTGGGCGTGAACTGCATGGAGGGCTTCTTAGCGGACGCCGCCTCCGCCGGGCAGACATGGAGAACCACGCGAAGAAGGTGCTGAGCGAACTCGGCGTCCGAACGCTACGCGATCTTTCCGCTCCTGTTGGCAGTCTGTCTGGCGGCCAAAGGCAGTCGGTTGCGATCTGCAGGTCTGTACTTTGGGAGCCCAAGGTCGTGCTGCTTGATGAGCCGACGGCCGCGTTGGGTGTTGCTCAGCGCAAGGAGGTGATGTCGTTGATCCTCCGGCTCAGGGCCACCAATCACGCTGTGATCGTCATTTCGCACGATCTGGCGGACGTCCAGGAGATGGCCGACAAGGTTACCGTTCTGCGGCTTGGCCGGAAGGTTACGGAGTTCTCGAAAGGCTCCTTCAGTCGCGATGACCTCGTTTCCGCAATCACCGGCCTGACGGCCTCTGCAGCCTAGAGGACCCTCTCATGACAAAGGTCAAGAACATGTCCATGTCGAACCAGAAGCTGGTCCCAGCAAACGATAGCTCCTCGAAAGAACTCAAGCGCCAGATTTTGGACGGATTCAGCGGAAAGTACCGGTTTGTGCCGGTCCTGTTGGCAATCGCGCTGGTCTGGGTTCTCTTCTACGCTATGAACGACCGCTTCCTCACCCCGAGAAATCTGACAAATCTGTCGGTTCAGATCGTCGTTACGTCAATGCTCGCTCTGGGGCTGGTGCTGGTTTTGATCATTAAGGAAATCGATCTCTCCGTCGCGTCGCTGAGCGCGATGTCTGCCGGGATCATGGGCTACATGATGGTGACGCTCGGAATTCCGGCGTACTGGAGCCTCCTTGCTGCTATCGCTTCAGGCTCTCTCGTTGGTCTCGTGCAGTCCATCGTCATCACAAAGTTCCGAGCACCAGCATTTATCGTCACGCTCGGTACCTCACTCGCGATGCAGGGCATTCTGCTCATGCTTCTGCCGAGAAGCGGCTCGATCCCACTCTCGGGAACCGACGTTCAGTGGATCGCGAACAGCTTCCTTCCGCCGCTCGCAGGTTATAGCCTGGTCGCTGCAGGTGTCATCGCGTCCGCTATTCTTGTTGCTCAATCGACGAGCCACAAGAAGAAACTCGGCACGTACAATGCCTCTGCGCTCGCTACCTGGGCACCTGTTATTGCCCTTGCGGTAGCAGGAAACGCTGTTGTGTGGGTTCTGAACCTTGATCGCGGCGTTCCGACCCCCGTCGCTATCTTGATCGTGCTGCTATCGATCCTGGGCTATATCACCACGCAGACCCGCTTTGGGACGTATCTCTACGCGCTTGGCGGCAGTGTTGAAGCGAGCCGACGCGCCGCAATCAACATTTCTCGTATCCGCATTTACACGTTCATGACCGCAGGGGCTCTCTCGGGTGTCGCGGGCATCATCGCTGCGTCTCGAACGCTCGGCGTGTCCGCACAGTCGGGAAGTGGCACCTTGCTGTTGGAGGCTGTGGCTGCTGCTGTAATCGGCGGAGCCAGCTTGTTCGGTGGGAAGGGGTCCGTTTGGGCGGCTCTTCTGGGGGCGCTCCTTATCGGATCGATCACCAACGGGCTCGCTCTCGTCAATGCTCCGACCGAGATCAAGTATCTCGTCCAAGGTGCGGTGCTTGTGCTCGCGGTGACTGCCGACGGCCTTTTGGCTCGGGACCAGCGCAGCAAGTAAGTCGAAGATGAAATGAGGACCATACGGCGTGGGGAAATGCCCCACGCTGCGGTTACGGGAAAAATTATGAAGATACTGGGTTACACCAACAAACTGAGCGTCGAAGCGGGCGACCAGGTCGAGTTCAAGGTTAGCGCAGCCGAAAAGCCCTATAATGTCGAGTTCGTGCGGCTCCGTGGAGTTGACACTACCGCAGAGGGCAGGCCGGTACGCGAAGAGCAGTTGATTGGGGCTTTGGGCGGAATATTTCAGGGACGCAATCAGCCGCTTCGACCTGGTTCTTACGGACTTGTGACGCCGGAGCAGCCTGTTTCGCTATCATCCTACGGATTTCAGCTCTGGGTGTTTCCGACGCTCGCGGATCGGGAATGTCAGACCCTGCTCAGCGTCGAAGGCAGCGATCCGAGAGGTTCTTGGTCGGTCGTCACTACAGTGGAGGGCTTCGAGCTGCGGTTGGGAGCAGGGCAGTCCACCGTCAAAGTGCCGGTTGAAAATCATACCGGTGCTTGGATTAAGGTTTCCGGCGGTGTCGGCCAGTCGAAAGCTTCGCTACAGATCGAAGTCGATGGGCAATGGCCTTCGCAAAGAGCTTCTGCGGCCAATGAGGTCGATCTTGTTGGCGCGGTCGAGGTCTTCGAGGTTCGTCGGATTGTCATTGGAGCGCGTCTCGATAATTCCGGATACCCAACCGACTGTTTCAACGGTCGGATCGAAAATCCGGCAATATTCAGCTTGCCGCCTGCAGAAATTGGCTCAGGGCAGCGGGCCATAGCTCAATGGGACTTCAGCGTCGGTATAGACTCCCTTGATATTTCAGACGTCAGCGGCAATGGCCTCAACGGCGTTCTATTCAACCGTCCGGCCAGAGGTATTAGAAGCCATAGCTGGAGCGGCGAACATGTCAGGTACCAGGAGAGCCCCTCTGAGTGGGCTGCCATCCATTTTCACGAAGACGACCTGAACGATGCGAATTGGAAGACAGACTTCACGTTGCGAATTCCTGACGGAACTCACAGTGGCGTCTACGCTGCGAAAGTCGAGCAGGACGGGACGACGGAGTATCTCCCGTTTTATATTCGGGGCGGCGCCTCGTCGGGCAACAAGGTTCTGTTCCTTGCGCCAACAAACACTTACCTCGCCTACGCCAACGAACACCTTGGGTTCGGCGAGCGCGGGGAAGCGCACGAGAAGCGCATGCGTGACAAGATCCAGTTGAATGCCACGGATACCTTCATCCATACGCATCCTGAACTTGGCCTCTCGATCTACGACCGGCATGCTGACAGTAGTGGTGTAATGCACTCATCCTGGAACCGGCCGGTCGTGAACTTTCAGCCCAACTACATCACTTGGCTGAACGCTTCTCGACGCCACTTCGCTGCTGATTTCTTCATCCTGGGCTGGCTGGAGAGTTTGGGGCAGGGGTTTGACGTTGCTACGGACGAGGACCTCCATAATCTCGGCGAGAGTTTGCTGAGCCGATATGACGTAGTCGTCTCTGGCTCTCACCCGGAATATCCGACGTCCAGCGAGATGCGCAGTCTGAAGTCCTTCGTGGCTAAGGGCGGGAAGATAATGTATCTCGGTGGAAACGGCTGGTACTGGGTCACGAGCTTCGGCAACGCAGACACTCGGACCCTGGAATGCCGTCGCGGATACTCGGGCGAGCGAAACTGGACGTCTCATCCTGCCGAGCTGATGCATAGCACCACTGGGGAGATCGGCGGTCTGTATACGCACCGTGGTCAGGGCAGCAGGCTGTTCTTTGGTGTGGCGTCTGCTGGTGTAGGATGGGGCACCGCCTCGGGCTACACCCGGACCGACGACTCCTACAGCGAGGATATTGCCTTCCTCTTCGATGGCATCGAAGAGAAGCTTATCGGCGACTTCGGCTACGTCCTGGACGGTGCAGCGGGCGATGAGCTGGACAGTGCCGACTTTGAAAACGGCACGCCGAGCAATGCTCGCATCATTCTCAGCTCGCGGCACAACGACACCTACTACCCATTCCTGGAGTCGGTTACGCAGGTCGAGCCGAATGTCAGCGGTACACACAATCCAAATGTCCGAGCAGACGTCGTGTACATCGATACGGGTGGTGGCGGTAAACTCTTCTCGGTCGGATCGATTTGCTGGGCAGGATCGCTGGCCTTCAATGAGTACAAGAACAATGTCGCGGCGCTCTCAACCAACGTCCTGCGTCATTTCCTGAAGCAGTCTTAAGACATTTGCCATCTTCATGGCCAGCTTTGATCCACGCGGGGACAAAGCTGGCCTCTGTTTTTGGATCTAGGAAGGAGGTCGATATGCCCCTAAATTTTAATAGTCGGCGTTTCGCGCTCTTCGTTTTGTTCTTTCTTCCCGGGCTTGGTCACGCCAGTTGGGCAACTCGGACCCCAGCGCTCCGTGATGCGCTAACTGCCTCGACCGAGCAAATGGGTTTCATTCTCTTTGGCCCTTCCATTGGGTCACTGTCAGGCATCCTGGCATCTGGAGCGCTGACTACGCGATTTGGAACGAGAAACGTCATCCGCCTTGGTCTTCTCACGCTCTCCGCAGGGCTCGCTCTGACGGCATTGAGTGCCGAAGGCGAACTCGCCGCTCTTGCCTTTGCTGGTCTCTTCCTATTCGGAATCGGTGTGGGCTGGATGGAAGTCGCCATCAACGTCGAGGGGGCGCTCCTTGAGGAGATTTCAGGAAAGTCGATCATGCCAGCTTTGCATGGTTGCTTCAGTCTGGGGACTTTTGTGGGCGCCATGATCGGGATGGGGATGTCGCACCTGGCGGTCTCAGTAGTTGCTCACGTTTCCGGGATTGCAGCAGTAACCCTGTGCATCACGCTATATTTCGTTCGCTTTGTGCCTGTTCATAAATCATCGCCAGATCATGCCAGCAAACAATCCTCTTTCGGCGCGGTGATTGTCAAGGAACTCAAAGACCTGAGGTTGATGCTCATCGGCCTCTTCGTTCTTGGCTTGGCTCTTGCCGAGGGATCGGCCAATGATTGGCTCCCGTTGCTGATGGTCGACGACTATGGAGTCAGGCAGCCGATTGAATCGGCAGTATTCGTCATTTTCGCATGCTCGATGACAATTGGACGCTTTGCCGGTGGCTTCGCAGTGGATCGATTTGGTGAGAAGGTCGTCGCGCGTATGAGCGCAGCATCGGCAGCGGTGGGCTTGCTGCTAGTCATCATCGCACCCCATCCTTTAATTGCGGCAGCTGCGGTTGCATTTTGGGGGCTTGGAGCTGCCCTTGGCTTTCCGCTTGCTATCTCGGCGGGAGCCAGCTCCGGAAGAAATAGTGCGGTCCGTGTCAGCTTGGTGGCGACAATCGGATACCTTGCGTTTTTGGTTGGGCCGCCGTCGCTTGGCCTCCTGGGCGAGCATTTCGGGCTCAGAATTGCGTTTCTGCCAGTGTTCGGGTTGGCATGCATAGCGATCCTAGCCGCAGCTAGCATCGGGCGCAGACGCGGTTCCACAGAGAGCCAATTGGGCGAAGCGGCGTGAGCTTCCCAAATCTTTCAGTTCTTGAGTTGGGGCTCGGCCCAGACTAGTGCGATCGCGACTCTAGTTCCATAATTAATATTATGCAATTCCTGTTTATAACAGGGTGGGTTCTAGCTTGAAGTGCGACTTGCGAACGATAACAATGAGTTATCCCAAGCAAGGAACCCGTCATGCAACGCAGCTACTCGCATATTGACTTGGATGAGCGGCGCAAGATCGCGCGCTGGCGTATGGCAAATATTTCTGTCGAAACTATCGCCGAGAAACTTGGCCGTCACCGTTCAACCATTTTCCGTGAGCTCAAGCGCAATCAGTTTAACGATGATGAGATCAAGGATCTGACCGGTTATTACTGCACGGTTGCGGATCAGAAAGCGCGTGAGCGGCGATCGCGGCAACGCAAGCTCATTCGTTTTGCTCATTTGCGTCAATCGGTTGTCGACCGCATAAGCCATGGGTGGTCACCACAACAGATTGCCGGCAGAATGCGGTTGGAACGTCACCCCATTTCTGTCAGCCATGAAACGATCTATCAGTTTGTCTATTCTGCCGAGGGTCGGAAAGATGGGCTTTGGAAGTATCTGCCCGAGCGCCGTACCAAACGACGGCCACGACATGCAAGACGACGTCATGGACGCCGTTTTTCGCCGGAACTGAGCATCCTGCACCGTCCAGACGTAGTGGCCAAACGCAAACAGTTTGGGCATTGGGAATGTGATTTGATCCAGTTTCGCAAGAAGTTCGGCAAGGCCAATGTAACGTCTCTGGTCGAACGGGTCAGCCGCTTTACCGTCCTGTTGCGCAACAATGATCGTCAGTCCCGTGCTGTCATGAATGGACTGATTACCGTGCTGCAACCCCTTCCCCATATTGCACGCCGGTCGATCACCTTTGATCGAGGCACCGAGTTCACGCAATGGGCTTATCTGCAGGCCGGTATCGGATCGCAAACATGGTTTTGCGACCCACAATCACCCTGGCAAAAAGGCACTGTCGAAAACACCAACAGACGCACCAGACGCTGGCTTCCAAGAGACATCGACCCGCTGGCAATAACTGACCGGGATCTGACATTCATTTGCAGTCGCCTCAACAATACGCCGCGCAAATGTCTGGGTTACAAAACACCGGCAGAGATCTTCCGTCAAAAACTTGTCGCAAACAGACATCGCTATGAATAAACTCATACCGAAAAGTCGCGCTTCAGCCTGAATTCACACCATGATCTTTTTTGGCAAAAAAACTCAGATACTTTCTGGTTCTATGGCTCTGTGTTGGTTTCCATGCGGAACTGAGCCGGTTTTTTTCCACCGAGAAGTGAGCCACCTCTGACTATGGTTTTATGATTGGGTTTTGATCAAGGGATTGGCTTTTTCTCCTTTCTTGTTTGCTGCGGCTGCCGAACTGGCCTTGAAGCGGAAGCTGTCATTACCTGTTTCCAGGATATGGCAGCGATGGGTCAAACGATCGAGCAATGCCGTCGTCATCTCGCCGTGGCCGGAAAACCGTCTTCATCCCCAAGCGCGCCCGCTCGGGTATCGGCCGGCGGTATCTACTCGCAAGATCAATATGTTGAGAAGTGTCGCAATTCAGCTTGCGGAACCTTTTCAACTTAAGGTAACCATTGCTGTGTCAGGGCTGATGCAACGGAGGGGGAAAGTTGCGTCTGAAAGAACTATCCGATCACGATCTACGCGCCGAGTTTGATCGCAGCCGCGATGACATGGTTCGTCTTGAGGAAATCAGCGGTGCGCTGAAACCTCGAAGTTCCGACGATGCCATCGAACTCCACATGGAAGTCCTCAGCCTGCTAAGGAGACTGAGGAAGGCATCCAGCTCCTCAACTCCACCGGCCCCGAAAAGACATTGGAATGCAACGTTCCTATTGAAGCGCGGTCTGCACACTCCGGATGGAAGGCCACTCCACCAGTACCGGATGACCGATCAGGAATACGCCGAGCTCAGGGAGAGCCTCCGCGTGTCCACCCGACGGTTGCTGCAGGAGGATGGGGCGGCGGCGAGTATGTTCGTCGCCTTCTGCGCGGAGTGGTTTCGACGCGAGGCGATGACATTATTCCTGAAGTGGGACTCTGTTGCCATTGAAATTCTCCGCGACGTTCCGGACCGTACGAAAAGGAACCTCACAAGGATTGGCATCGGATACTGGAAGCGGCGTCTGATACGATCGGAAACCAGTCGTGAATTCCTTCTTACGCTTGCGTTAGAAGGAGGGATATCTGCACACCTTCTAGCAGATGGGGGATCGACGTGGCTTGCCGACTACCTGCGAACAATCATGCGATTTGCCCTAACAGGGATCGATCGCGAGCACATCCGTGGATTTGCTCATGATATGTCATGGAAGGTGCCTATTTCATATCGGCAGGAAGGATTCGTCGACCTCTGCTGCGAACTCATCGTCGAACTGGTCAAGTGGCGCAAAGCACTTGATCAAGCGCCATCGAACATCGATCCCGTACGATATCTTGATGCGCATAGCCCGGACTGGAAGGAAAGTCTTCCGATCTACATGTCTGCCGAGCACGATGAGATCGCTCGGAAGCTGTTAGGTGGCCTTCTCAACGAGAAGGTTGGCGCGATCTCCGGTTCGGGGATCGGCGCTGACCGATACCTCTGCTTCGATGGGGAAAAATGGCAACCGGCACTGCTTTTGAACGCTGAAGGTGAAGTGCCAGCTAGCCGGATGGCGGCAATCCCGCTGAATGGCAGGTGGAAAGCCAGTCCTTCCGGATCCCTTGCGAACTTCCTTCCAAGCCAGATCGCGCTGTTTGAGCCTCCAGTTGAGGGTAGTCATGCGTGGCGGGTGCGTCCGCTGGTATCGCTAGGGAAGCTCATTGTTGGCTTTCCATTGAACGAAAGCGTAATGGCCAATCTTACCTGTGGATCGGAGGCAATATCCGTTGTCTGGCCCAAAGGCGCGCCTGTCACGTCGCAGATTGCAACATTCATTCCGGACGAGGGATCGGATCCGGCACAACCCAGGAAGATGAGGCTTGCAAAGACGGGATCCGCCAGTCTGCCCCCTCCTCTCGTTTACGTTCTAGTGCCAACTGACTGGAACGCGACGGCAGCCGAAGGGACGGCTCTTGGGCAGACTTGGTCCGTCGACAACGGCCACACACTTCACGCCGTATCCGGCACCGTATACTTCGCCAGACCCGGCGCTGCGACCGGAGAGCACTACCGCGTCGAGGCCGGAAAAGACGAGCGGCAAGAGAGCCTGGAAATATTGTCGTCGGCGTCGACTGCGATCCACACGGACGACGAATTCGAACTCTGCGAAGGATCGGTCAGCTTCAAGATTGCTTTACCAGTCGGATCACGTCAGCCAAGGCGCGGCGAACTCCAGTATCGACGACTTGGAGACGTGTGGAAGCCAGTTCCTGATGGGAGACTGTCAGAGCACGGGCTTTTCGATGTTTCCTGGCGAGATCCGGTTGCGGACATACAACTGGAACGACGACGCATTGCAATCCTGCCCGCTGGAGCCAAGATTCAAGGTCGGATGACGAGCGCCACCGAGGGTGTGATCACGTTTGAATCCCTGCCCAACTGGAACGTCGAGCTTTCCGGCGACATGAACCTGACCGAACAATCCGCCGAGGGATTGAAATTCTCTTTCGTTGGAAAGCCCCGCTACAAAGTCGCAGTCATTTTGCGAACATCCGGCGGCCAATCCTTGTCGGCCACCGTTACCCTCAGAGGCCGTGAGGCATCTATCATCCTCAGCGATGGGAAAGTTGCCGCGGCCGGGCAAGAGATCGATATCACCGCACTACGCGGTGCGATTGCGGTGTCGCCACACACGACGACGCTGACAGTCGCTCCTCGTGTCTCGAAATCAAATTCACTCCAGTTCAAGTTTGCCGACGAATTTCCTTTGTCGGCTCTGAAGCGCGTGATGGAGGAGTTCATTGCACAAATCGGGGATCAGGATGCAGTGTTGGAACTCGATTTCCTTGGTGACTCTCGTAAGCCGATCTGCCTGAAGCAATACCGTTACCGGCGGCCGAGTAAGCTCGATGGTGCTGTGGTGTTCTCCTCCGAATTCACCGAACAGCCCGTTGCGCGAATGATCATGAATCCTGAACGAGAGCATCTCCTAAGGGCCACGGCAGACGGCGCGTACGAGATCCCGGACTGGTGTAGGGGGCCTTGTCTTGTATACTTGCGTGACGGTCCAGATGTCGTATCCCGTCCATTGCTTGTTCACTTGCAACTGGACCAGGCTCCGAGAACACCATTGCAGTCCGCTCTTGCACAGCAGGAGTTCCCGAGGCTTGTGTCCGAACTGCAGGTGGCTGTAGATCTCTTGATAAAAGGACAACTCCCCACCGAAGACGTCAGATTCCTAGTCGAACTCGTATGCTCACTGAACGGGCTTCCGGCATCGGCATTCGAGGTGCTGAAACAGATCGCTCTCCAACCTCGTGCCCTGCTCCGTTTGCTATTGTCTGCGGCGACGGACGGTGAACGCCAGGCTATATGGAATCTGCAGGAACAACTGCCGTTTCTTTGGCTGACCATTCCTTCCAGCGCATGGGAAGAAGCTTTCATCACCACCCGTGATGCGCTCGAATCTGCTCTTTCGATACTCCCCGAAGGAATGCGACAGACCCTGCTTATCGACCAACTCAAATCGATGCGTGCCAGCGTTCTTGCACTCGAACCGGGATTGGATCGAGTGTTCGTGAAATTCGGCTTTCCGGAAACGGCGATGCCTACGCTTGAGGATGTCCTTCAGAATTTCGTGCGGGAACAGAGGATGTTTGACGACGACACTGCGATATCAGCCAAGCGGAGGGATCCAGTTCTCGAGCAGGTCGTGACCGCAGGAATAAGGCTGCCGACCATATTCCATAACTTCAGTGTCGGTGACTTCGACGGAGTGGTAGCGCCTGTCGCATTGGCTGCCGCATCTCGAGGAATGCTGAAGATCACCCTATCCAGCGACATCCTACTGCGAAAGGCTCTTCGCGAGCACGGCAGGTACGTTTCATTTGCATACGCGCACATCATGCGCCATTTCGAGGTTACACATTGAAGCCGTTTGCCACTCTCTCCGAGATTCGTCGTCGCTCCGCCGAAGCAATCATCTCCCAGTCCGGCATTCGAGACACGCATCTCGTCAATCATCTGCGGCAAGTTTTCAATGCTGAGACCGCTGCCGCCGGCGGGTTGCTTCAACAGCCAATAGTCGAGGGCGCACACCCATTCGTTCCGGCCGCGGTGAACATGGCTCGCGTTCCTTCGAATGTTCTGCATCCTCGTTTCGTCGAAGCCATAGATGGACTGGCTGAAGGCAGCGACTATCGGTTTCCGAAGACCAGACGCCCGTTCAGACACCAGTTGGAAGCTTGGGAGCATCTCTCGAAGCAAGGCCACCCGCAGTCGGTTCTTGTCACGTCTGGCACAGGCTCAGGAAAGACGGAATGCTTCCTTTTCCCAATCCTAAGTGACCTTGTATCGCAGGCAATCGGCGGCAAAGGAACGATCGAGGGGGTGCAGGCGATAATGCTGTACCCCCTCAACGCTCTGATCGAGAGCCAGCGCGAACGGTTGTCGGCATGGACTCGTCCATTCGGTGGAAGCATTCGATATTGCCTCTACAATGGTGACCTGCCGAACTCGCAGCCCGAAAGCTTGAAGCGCGTCACTCCGGAACAGCAGATCGATCGAGAGCAGCTCCGATCAACCCCGCCACCTATCCTTGTGACGAACGTGACGATGCTCGAGTACATGCTCGCGAGGGCCGAAGATCAGCCGATCATCGAAAGATCCAAGGGTAAGCTAAAGTGGATTGTCCTAGACGAAGCGCATTCACTGGTAGGTGCCGCAGCGGCGGAGATAGCCTTGCTGCTTCGTCGAGTCCTTCTGGCATTCGACTGCAAGCCTGAGCAGGTGCATTTCGTCGCTACGTCCGCGACCATCGGATCCGGGGACGACATCAAGAACCAGTTGAAACGATTCCTCGCGGATGTCGCCGGGATCGCGGACGCGAATGTGCATGTGGTCGAGGGCGAAAGGCAGCTTCCAGTTAGACCTGCCTCTCGGGCGAAACTACCGAGCTCTGATAAACTTGAGGCAATGACCGGTGGTGAGCTGTTCAATGCACTCGCATCGGATGACACGGCGTGGGATTTCGTTGCGAACAAGCTGTTTGTTCGCCCTCAAACATTGGCGGAAATGGAAAACGTCGCGAGGCGGGTGGGACTCGATGCTGAACGCTTTATGAGCTTCCTGGCGGATGCAAAACGGGCCAACCCGGAAACTGGCGAGTCTGAAAACCTTGCACCGATGAGGATTCATGGATTCGAGCGTGCCGTTCCCGGTATATGGAGCTGCGTCAATCCCAACTGCAGGAGCGCACCGGCAGGCTGGGGATTCGGAGAAGTTTTCATCGACCCGAGAGACGCGTGCCCGACATGCTCCGCGCCCGTGCTTGAAATCATAAGTTGCCAGGAATGTGGCGAGGTAGTCCTTGAAGCACACGACGATGCGGCGAACGATAGGATTCAGTCGACGCGTCGCGGCGTCGACTCTGATGAATTCGAGTTCGAAGCTCTTCGTGATCAGGATGACCCAGAAACAGATGACGAAACTCAAAACGAGGAGACGGTCGACGAAGCCTATCCTGAGGTCCGAAGAACAATCCTTCTGCGGCCTGAGGGGGCAACGGGATTTCGACCTCTCCATCTCTCGACCGACGGATGGCAGACCAGGCCGGACAAAGACACTGACACCGTGACGGTGTCGTATGAAGAGAAGGCTGACTTCTGCCCCTGCTGCGGAAAGACTTCTACCCGAGGTGTTGATAGCCTGCTCAGGCCTGCCCGCTTCGGTGCGCCGTTCATGATTGCCAACGCGGCTCCGATCCTTCTGGAGGGGGTGGATCCTGGTCGGGTAGATATTTCGGTCCCATCACAGGGGCGTCGACTTCTATCCTTCACTGATAGTCGTCAAGGTACTGCGCGGATGTCGGCAAAGATGCAGGCAGAAGCCGAGCGAAACTTCGTCAGATCATTTGTATACCATACGGTTCAGCACTCGATATCTATCGTGCCCCAGATTGATACTACGGCGCTCAAGGAGGAGATCGCAGGGTTGGAAGCGGTTCTGGCTGCCACGCCGATCGTCGCGGTACAGAACATTCTCGAATCCAAGCGGCGTGAGCTTGCCGATGCTGGTGCCGAGCGTCTGGAGGGAATTGCGTGGAACGAGATGGTCAGCCGCCTCAGCGAAAGAAGCGAGGTTGATCGGTGGCTGAAGGAAGTGTGGGTACCTAGAGATCCTCGTCTATTCAGTGGCAGCGTGGAACTCGCGGAATTTCTTCTTCTTCGCGAACTCGCCAGACGTCCGCGAAAAGCCCTATCTCTTGAGACGCTTGGAATGGCGCGCCTACGTTTCCCGGTGATAGATAGCCAGCAAGTGCTGCCCACGCCATTCGCACGGCGAGGGAAAACCATCCATGACTGGCGGGCATTCCTCTACGCGATCACCGCATTCTTCATGCGAGGTAACGCGGCAGTTTCGGTTCATGGTGATCTGATGCATTGGATCACGCCCCGCGCCAAGACCAAGGGAATCCTGAGTCCCGGTGCGAAAACGCTTGGTGATCGCCGAAAGCTGGCATGGCCAGGTGTGCCACGAAATCTGGCCATGCCCTCAACGCCGCAAGCGTTGTTGCTGAACGGTCTTGAGCTTGATATCACGCTTGCCGATCACCGGGCTGATATCGAAGAATGCTTCGACAGGGCTTGGCACAACCTCCTGCCTTTGTTCAGCGATGACCCGGATAAACGAGCGCTGGACCTGCGGAAATCCTTTGTCGCTCCTGTTACTGACGGATTCCTATGCCACACAACACGCAGGATTCTCGATTTCGCGCCGTTTGGCACCAGTCCTTTCGCACAGGGCACACAGCGGTCGAAACCCAGTCTCGCTGAACCTGTCCAATTACCGCGGCACCCTAAACCCCTTCTCGGCGAGACGGATCTTGCGGTCGCCCGGGTAGAAATTGGGCATTGGCTCGAAGAGGCGGAAGCTGTTACGGGCCTTCGAGCATCCGGAGCATGGAACAATATCTCGGACCGTGTCGCGCTCTTCGCGGAATATGCACGATCCGCCGAACACTCAGCTCAACAGGACAGCGCCCTTCTGCGCACGTACGAACAGAAGTTCAAGGATGGCGAGGTCAACATCCTGAACTGCTCCACGACCATGGAGATGGGCGTCGATATTGGTTCTGTGTCCACGGTCATGATGACCAACGTGCCACCTTCCGTAGCTAGCTATAAGCAACGGGTCGGTCGTGCCGGTCGACGTGGTCAGGCTTTCTCATTGGCCTTCACCTTCTGCCGTGATCGTCCCTTGGACAGGGAGGCATTCGTTTCTCCGATCAGTTACCTGAATCGATCGATCGCCGCGCCTCGGGTCGCCCTGAGCAGCCGTCCCATTGTACAACGACATGTGAATGCTTTCCTGCTGCGGCGGTTCATGGTGGGGCGCGGCGGAGACCCGATCCGGATGACGATCGGCGCATTTCTTGGTGCGCCGGCTGCCGTGGGCGAACGACGCCTACTGCTGGAGCAGCGTCCGGTCGAGCATTTCAAGGAATGGCTGCGGGCACCTACGACGGCAACGGCCATCGAGATCGAACTGAAACGTCTGGTCAAGCATTCGGTGCTTGAAGGCGAGAAAGTGATGATCGACTCCTGCCTTCAGGCGGTCACGGATCTTGAGGAGCTGTTCCAGAGTGAATGGGACGGCCTCCAGGCTCTTGCCAAGGATGAGGGCGTGAAGGGTGCTGGTCGCAGCAGAATGGGAATGGAACTTCAGAGGCTCTGCGACGAATTTCTGCTCAGTGCACTGGCTGACCGTGGGTTCCTTCCTGGCCACGGCTTCCCTACCGGGGTAGTGACGTTTCTTCCCCATCGCTCAAAATCGGATCATCCGACGGATGGTCGACGTGCAACTAGATTGTCCGGCCCTCAGAGGTCGCTTGATCTGGCGATCGGGGACTATGCGCCAGGATCAGAGATCGTTCTCGATGGATTGGTGCACAAGTCCGCCGGTGTCCTGCTAAACTGGAAGCGGCCTGCGACGGAGGAGAACATCCGAGATGTACAAAGCCTAAAGTTTCACTGGAATTGCAAACGTTGCGGAACGAGCGATTCCGGACGGACCAAGCTCACCGCGTGCCCAGCATGCGCCGGGCCTGTCACCAGCACGCAATATCTGCGGCCGGCAGGTTTCTCCGTCGATGTTCGAGACAAGGTTCATGCCGAAACGGATATGATTTCTTACGTGGCACCAGAGGAGCCAAGCGTTTCCGTTCGCGCAGCTCCCTGGGTTTCGCTTCCCATTCCCGAACTCGGTCGTCTGCGAAGCACCCGCGAGGGTGCTGTCTATTACAGCAATCGCGGTTCGATGAAGAATGGCTATGCTCTCTGCCTTCATTGCGGTAGAGCCGCGCCGGATCACCCGGTTCTTGACACGGGAGAGATAGATCAAGCCACGCCATCGCCTCTATCAGGTCACGCACCACTTCGATGGAAAAAGGACGAAAACGCCCTCATTTGCGAAGGTAACAGTAACGCGTGGTCAGTCCGGCGGAACATGGAACTTGGCTACGAGATAACGACTGATGTATTCGAGATCCAGCCATCGGCTTCTCTGAGCAAGGCGAGTGCCACGGCGCTGGCAATTGCGATCCGCGAAGGTACTGCTCGAGTCCTTGGGATCGAAGCGGACGAGATGGGTTTCGCCACCAAGACATCGGAAGGATTTCTAGGCGGCCGTGCAGCCTCATTGCTCGTGTTCGACAGGGCGGCAGGAGGTGCTGGTTTTGCAGCCTCGATCCCTGGGCATCTCTCAAAGGTTCTATTCGAAGCCACGGAGATACTTGATTGCTCAAATCCTGGCTGCACGAGCGGCTGCGCGGCCTGCGTCCTAGTTCGCGATGCTCCATTCGAGCTAGGTTCGCTCGATCGGACCGGAGCCCTACGTTATGTACGGCAGCACCTCTCGTTTGACTTGGAATTGAACCAGGAGGATCGAATATCGAAGGACTCGGCGATCTCAACATCCCTTCTAGATGAAGTCGAGCGAGTGCTGCGGGAAGGCTTGAAGCCGAACTTGCAGATTTACCTGCCTGCACAGACAGATGCCGGCGAACTTGCCGCTTGGCCCCTTATTTCCGTGCTCGATAGGTGGCGGCTACATGGCCACACAATTGAATTTGTGGTGTCTCAGGAGTTCTTGAGGGCGAGCGACACGGCGGGGCGGCTCGCTTTGTATGACTTGGGCAAGAGGTTTTCCACGAATACTGCGCCGTTCCCCATTCTAGTCGGGGAAACTCCTGTCGTTGGCAGCGGAAGCATGGTCGGCATTGCTGTGGATACCGGCGGCAAAAACTTGGTTTGGGCGTGTATGGACGAAAGTCCATGGCTTCCAGGCGAAATGTGGGGAATCCCAGTGGCTCGGCCCATCGTCAGAGGCTCGGTCAACACATCTCGTGACGCTAGTCCTCTAAACGAAACTGCACTTCTTCCGTCGCCGGGGTCGAAGTATGAGACCATCACGACCGAACTCGATCGCCCTGCAACGCTGTTTGGTGCTGCGATGGCAAATAGGATCCGGAGTCTCGTTGCCGTGATCGGTGTCACAAAAGGTCTGAAGGCGACATCGATCCGGTATAGTGATCAATACGTCCGGTCGCCGCTCGTGGCCAAACTGTTCATCGATACGGTGGCTGATCTGATGAAAGGATCACCTCACGCTGTCGAACTCCTCACCTCGCCTCCAGCTCCTCGTAACAACATGCAATATAGGGTCTTCGATGATTGGCGTGATGGAACGGAGGCGGAGCAGACGATTCTCGCCTATGCGCAGGAGAAAGGCCTGAGTCTGAAGGTTAAGTTCGAACAGATCCCGCACGCAAGGTACATGGATATCACGTTCGAAGGCGGCATCAAGGTGACGCTGGTTTTCGACCAAGGCTTCGGGGCATGGCGGACCACGGCAAGTGGTGGAAGCATGCGGCATGATTTTGGAGCGCCGTTGTCCATTCAGGCGAAGGCGCTTGGTCGCCTATCGATACCCCTCGTCCGCAATGGACACGGATCGACCTACATAGTGGCATCACGCACGAAGTGAGGCCGAAAGTGATCACTTGAACCGGAAGCCGAACAGTCCACCATCCTCCGTGTCCCGGAGGATGGTGGGCAGAACATGATCCTCTACATTGAAGTCCTGGCCGAATTGAAGCTTCTCGAACTCGTCAGAATTCAGCATTACAACATATTGGTAAGCCTCAGATTCTTTAACACCGTCGGTTCGTCCCCCTCCGACCGGCCCGTCCCATGGACTGCTATCTCTGACGTTGTTGAGCTTCCTGTTTGGCATGACATAGGTGGAGTTCGCCTCCGTGGCGAACCGGTCCGGATTGAACAGAAGATCTATGTTATAGCCGCCGCGTTCCAGACCGCCGGCAGAACCGTGACCTGCCGTTCCTAATACAACGCAGCTCGTACAAAGCAGGGCCTTCAAAGGCAGTTTGACCATTAATTCCTCTCCGAAAATGGTGAAATTGATCCCCTTGATTGGGGCAAGCCCCCTGCCCTTGATGATGAATATTCACAATTGGTAGGTCACATCTGACGATCTGAACTGTCAGATTGCGACAAAAACCGCTTTAGATTCAATCCGGCGACGATAATGTACGGCGGAATTGCCAGTGAATAGTGACCACAGTTTAATTGCAGAACATCGGGCTCCGCGCCAGCATTATTCAGACTTTCCAACAGTGCAATTGACAGTTCCGGCAATACAACCTTGTCTCTTTTTGCCAAAACAATCTGAATATCCAGATCAGGACGAGCGAGACTGTAGACGTAATTTCCCAGATCAAGCGGTGCCCAAGCCCTGTGCAGATGAGAAAGGTCTATCGTGGGTTCAAGGCTCTCGCGTATGGCTCGCGTTGCTCGCCCGGTCCAGACCATTTCGGCCAGACTGCCGCCTGTGAGAAACAGCGAGGCTTTCTCAACATTGGTATCATGGGCAGCGACCAATCCTGCGACCCATGAACCGAGGCTCATTCCGAGTACGGAGATTTCTCGATACCCTTCGCTTTTCAGCCAACGAATGAGCTTCTGTCCATCCCACACGGCCTGCCGCACTGCCTGGATCGTTCGACCGAGATTCGCGCTAAGCATATAATCAGCGTAGTGGGACCCCGGACGGCTGCGTTCGAAATGATAAGGCATAGCAATCTCAACGACTGTGATGCCCCTTTTGGACAAGTAACCTGCTATCTGTCGGTTGCGAGATCGTGCGTTCCAATGATGAAAGATCACCAGTGCCTTGTCCCGCGAGCCGCTATCGGTGATCTTCGACCAGACCACGTTATTTTCCTCAACGTCTGTCAAAATGTCAGATGGAAATTTGAGGAAATCCCCTGCCCGCTCATAATCATTATCGTTGCCGAGTGGCGCTCTGAAGTACGATGGCGTGGCAGCTGCCTTTACCCCGAGCTTGCAGAATTCCTCGATATTGGAAACATTCGCAGCGCCCGGAAACGCGCGTTCTGTATCTAGACTGACGATCGTTGCCTTTTTATCGTCTTCTCCGCGTCGTGCCCGTTTCTCATCCCATTGATCAAGCCAACTATGAAACACTTTGATTGCCAACCTCACTCGCACGCCCGCGCCCGAAGGCCGGATCAAATAAACCGTAAATAGCGATTAGGAGCCCGGCAAACATCAAGACCGTAAAGCCGGAAAACGCGTCGATAGACAAATAGCTTGCGAAAAGCAGCGCCACAACTGCGGTCATTTTCCAAAGAGCCACTTTAAAACGACTTCCAGATCCTGCGCGGATCACTCCATATAAAAAGACAAAACTGGTCGATATTGCGATAAGCAGGCTGCTGTAGTGTGTCGGCATCCGATAGCTAATGCGACTGTGCACATCTGCACGTTCGAATAGGATCGATGTAAGGTCGCTAATCACCCATGCAACGATGCTCGGGCCGTTTGATGCCAGATAAGAGCTTTGCAGCTTCATAACGGTAGCGATCAGCATACCTAAGAGTGTGCAGCGGAAAACCCACAGCATAACCCAAAACCCGGTATCGCTTAGATCGCCGGCGTCCAAGAGGGTCCGTGATTTTGCCGCGTCGCGGATTTTCCAAAAGTCATTGATGACCGAATAGAGCAGAATAAGACCGGCGAAAAAAAGATAAAACGATAGGCACATATAGAGGTAGGCGAGCCCCGTGAAAAAGATCGCAACAGGTATCGTTACGATTTCAGGCCGGACTATCGCGACTGTGCCCCAATCGGTGGCGTAATTACCTCCGCCTTTGATGAGAGGCATCAAACAGACGCCAATCCACTGAAAAACACCCGCAAATAACAAGCATATTAGGAACACTGCCCAGAATGAACCGGATGACGCGTCAATAATTCGCTTCCACGCGCTGTCGCTGTCCTCGATTGCGCCATTGACAAGCCCCCTCCGTTTTTCGTGCTTCCACGAATTCACCAGTTCAAAAACAAAGGCTAGGAACAGCGGAAGGAAAACCATGAACACTAATGTCCAGTTCGCCGCCCAAAGGAAGCCGACTTGCTTGATGACGCCATCGAATCTGGTGAATGTAACGTTGTGAATACCTATGATGAACGAAAGGAATCCAAGGGCGGACATTCCCGCAAAAACAGAAGCAGACAGATTCAGGGGAGAACCTTCGCTGAAAAGCTTCTCAGAGTGTCTGGCAAGGTTCCATCGCTTACCGTCTTCATCTCTAACGGATTCCGAGATTGCTATTTGATCTGCACCACGGCCTGGCTCCGATGGCGCGACACTTTCAGCCCTTTTCATCTCGCGTCTTTTGGCCACCAACCGGGACTGAGCCGCGCTAAGCTCCATAATCCATTCGCTTCTGGCAGCCGCGTCACCGCAGCTTAAAACTCTCGCCAGCAAACCGATGTTGGTAGTGCTTATCCCTTTCTCATTCTCCTGAAACCAGAGCTGTACAGTCCGGAGATCAACGCCGACGCGCTTGGGATCGACAAGCGTGATGGCCTCCGCGAGTAGCTCGGGCGTCCATGGACCCCTGCGAGCGCCTTCACTACCGAGAGGGCGGCCAGCGCCCTCAGCGGCGATGCGCTTGAACAATTCCTTGAAATCGCTCCCATCGTTCGGTGGAACGAAAAAAAACTTTCCGTTTTTTATCAATCTCTTACCGGCTCAAATTTCGTTGCGTTTCACTTCGTTTCGTATCCTAGCGTGCAAGATACCTTAATCAACGTTTTTATCATTTAATTTTGGGATGGCTGTTTCGTCAGAAATTGGTGCATGGAGGTAAGAAACTGAGCATCGAACAGTAAGAAGCATTCGATCTTCCAGTGAGTGTGCTTCTTGCCGTTATCAACCTACGCGTCAGTTTTGAGAATTGCACTTATGAGCTTCACCCATCTTCTGAAAATGACTTTCGGAGGCAATTATGGATGCAATTGGGAATGCGATAAGTTGGGAGAACGAAAGCGGCGGCGTTCACGAATGTAATGCTGGCCCGACAAAGCGACTGCTGGAACTATCGTCCCTAGCTGACGATCCTCGCCGGATCGTTGATTATGAGCCACAAGATGTTGATGACGCAATCGGCAAACTGGTCTATCTCGCAGCCTCTATTATCTCAGGACGGCTAACCCTCGCGAAAAACGAAGTGGCCACAGTTTTGAAGAGTGTCGATAATATCTAACTGTTATGGAAGCCCGCTCCGGGCCTCATTATTTGCGATCTGTCGCAATCCATTCGCCAGAGGATTGATCCTTGGCAAATCCAACCGTCCTCGCAATAGCTTGCGCTGACGGATTTTTTTTGACGTTGGTAACGCACTCGACCGTGCCGGTCGCACCGTCGACTGGCCAACAATTCGCCAACGAGACTGAGAGGTTTTCGAGTTCACTTCCGTCCCACAAGAGCGGATTTTTTTCTTCCAGTTTCCTCACGGCAAGCAGTGCTTCAGCTTGAGTTGGCACATCGAGTTTGGCGCTCGCCGCTGGCTCATCGGGAACGGGACAAAGTGTAGGGTCGGCATTGATCGCTGCAACGATATCGGCTTTTGCAATGGCTGTTGCGTTGCTCGAAGCGTTGGAGACTACGAACCAAGTACCGCCCGCGCCGACAGCGATGCCGGCGCTTGCTGCCAATGCGAGAAGTGCGTTCTGATTCATTGGAGCTCCTTAAAGTTTCAAGTTGAACCAATAGCGCCCCTTCAGACCTTGATAATCGGGAATGTCGAAAAAGTAAGGGTCTTTTCGCATTGGACGAGCAATGGAGACGACCTTTCGACAACTATTTCCGCGATCCGAGTTGCCAATGTCTCGATATTGAACATCCTTGTACTGCTGAAGTTCTTTGTTCTGTTCCCTGATCTTGTTGGTGCAGGCGTTGATTGTCTTTTCGCAGCGGTTGGACAGCATTGCGCCGCGATCACTCATATTGCTGGCTTCCTTGAAACCAGACGGGCAATCCTCGTAAGGCTGATATCCGGGTTTGTCAGACTTAGCTTCATGGCAAATTGGCCATGAGAAGCCCGGCTTTGCCATGGCCTTGATCAACTTGGTCATTGGCGGGACGCAATAAGGGACACCATGCCACGAAGGGTTTGATGATGCTGCGCACAAAAGGACCTGGCAACCCCAAGATGGCGTCCCTCCCGTTTCCTGCGATTTTGCAGCGGATGGCATCAAGGCGATAGTGCCAAGGCCAGCGAGTGCAAACAGAAACTGCTTCATTTCAGGTCATCCTCATATTGTAGCTGTTGAAATCAACTCGATAGGCAACACCTCTCGGGCGTGTAAGGGGGACCGTGTGACGAGATCTCCGGCCGCGTAGCTGCATAGGGCGATAAGTGTGAACGCAGAAAACCAGTAAATACCAACGCGATAGACCAAGAGCTGATTTGGAATATCGCGGCATACCGCTGGATAGGCAAAGACGCCGATCAAGAACGCATCGAACGACATTTGCCGTTGTTCGTGGAAAAACAGCGATACGGTGAGGAAAAGGGCCGCGATTGTCCCGTGGACCCACCAGATTTTCGACGACGGTATGATGAGCAAAAACGATAGCAGGATGGCCAGCAACAAGCAGGCCATGGGATCACGCGAGAAATTGAGCGCAATATAAGCGATCTCTGACAACTATCGGTCTGTCCTTTTTGGTTTTGTGTGCGCGTCGGCGAACGGGGGAGATATCTCGCTTTTGCGCTCTACGAGTAGGTTGAAATCCGCGATTGGCTGACGATCGAGCGTATTGTCGACGGCCTTTCGCCGCCACTCGTTCATATCCAGAACGTAAGCTCCCCACATGCCATATCGTGCCGACATAGCGGCCCGCTGATAGCCCATATATTGAGTATGGCTGAGGTATGGTGAATCCACCCTCGCCCAACCCACGCGAAGCATTTCGAGTGCTATGTCGAGTCCTCGTGATACGCATCTCGCTCGTGCCATGCCTTCAGCATCATAGCCAACAACAGCGCATGTGACGGCGGACGCCCCGATCGTTCTTTTGAGCCAAGCTTTTGCAAAGGGGCCACAAGGTACAGGCGGAGGTGCTTTCGTAACGTCCCTGTTCGTCCATTTCGGATCAAACGCCCATTGAGGCAATTCGCACGCGTCAATATCCGCGAGCCGAACTCGTTGGGCATAAGTGGGAAACCATAGAGTTCGACCATCAATAACCGCGACACGACCTTTGAAGATTGGAAGCGGTACCGGCTGGCTAGGGTGCACCGGTAAGTTGGCAGCGGGCGCGCGTTTAATAGCATCAGCTGCGAATGCTGGTGTCGATGCGAGGGCAAATGATATTGCTACAATCAAATATTTCATTATTGAGCATTCCTCGTCCGTTCGTTTGCCGATTTGCTCAACAGGATGGCAGGATGCTGAACGTCTTCGAATTGCCAGAGGCCTGCCCGCTTCTCACGAGCTTCTTGTTCGGCCACTGCGTATGCTGGATAATAGGGAAGACCGTCCGCCTTCAGCGCGGCAAAGGCATAACCGCTCGTTATCAACACCGTCGCTAGATCGAGACGATTTCCGCCGATTGTGGCGTAGCAAATGACATAGGAAGTATCGGCAGTTTGCGCTACCGGAGCGCACACCGGCGTGGTGTCTTTGATATATGCGGCGAATACGGCAAGCGATGCCTCGCCGCAGTCCTTCTTTCTTCCGGTCGTATCAGTGAAAACAGTTCCCCGAAGGCATGACTGAACACCGTAGAGCCGATAGCGCTGACCTTCAGAGACCCACGTATCGCCAGATTCCAAAGTAACGCCCGGCTGGAGGTCGAAATATCCCTCCGGCGCGGCAAAAGCCGTTGGCGAGAAAAGGATCATACATAGCGATAATAAGGCTAGCTTCATTGGGCCTTCACCCGCGGATCGGCCCACATTCCATAGGAGCTGTCTTCTCCAATCTTCTGCGCCTTCTCCAGATCGGGACGCTCTAGCTTCCCGTCCTTCGATGTCGCAATGCGGAGCGCTCCGAGAGAGAGCAGTTGCTCTTCGAGCATATCAACGGTGTCCAGGCTTCCGGGGTAATTGTAATAGCCGTAGCACGTCACATTTTGTTTGGGTGCGCGCTCTTCACTTACAAATGCTCGACAAAAGAGAACCTTCGGCGACTGCAACATGATCTGCAGCTGCTGCTTGGCGTAGTCAGTGCAAGAACCAGCAAAATCATCCTTGCGGTTAACCATTTCGCCTTTGCAGGCTTCTAGCCCGTACAGATTTAGAAGGGTCTTATCATCAACCCGAAATTCGGTCGGTGAGGTCGCCTTATAGCCCGAAGCGGATGCAAACCCCTTTCGAGCTGTAACCTTTCCGTCTCCGTCATAATATTCAATGACAAGCACGGTCTTACCAGGCGATGCCAGCGACCTGATGTAATCCTTGTTGATTGCTGGCGCGGCGATTGCGGCTGTTGCCAACATACAACTGCTCATTGCCACTGCGATGGTTCTCTTCATTTTCTAGCCCTTACCGTCTTGCTTATTCGTTTTCCCTGCTCATAGGGGGTTTATGATTTGCAAAAAAGCATGTATCACTTAGCCAATTCGGTATCATGATATTATGAACTTAATCGGTTTTCGCCGCAATCTCAACAGCGCGTGTGAGGTCGGCGACAAGAGCTACAAGGGCTAGAATGGAAGGGCTATCAATCAAAGCGCTACTACTAAGCGCCGCACTGTACGCTCCGCTCGGGATTACCGCCGCTTGCGCAGAAGAAACCGGTGTAATTGCGCCATTTGTGCAAGATAATGGCGTCAAGCCGTCAGCTCAGAATGCAGCCGGCTCGCCATCTTTTTTGACGGTTTTCAATCGCCGCTGGCCAAGCGAAAGCAAAGAATTTGTTATGGGCGCCAATGGCGTCGCCGCCATCGAGGATAAAAGCGGAAACGAGCCTACAACGAGTAACCATATTGGTTATATGTCGAGCGCCTATGTGTCCGTTACCTCTCCATCTTATATTACCAATACGGATATTTCTAATCCGAGTGAACTGTCCCGATTCGGTAATTTAGCTCTGGATAAACAGGCTGCAATTTCCGTACCGGAATGCGGCCCCTCCCCCCTAACACCTGACGAAATCAAATCACTCGTCGAACAGGCTGCTCGTCGACATCATGTTGACGCTCTGTTTGCGACGGCAATCACTTGGGCGGAAAGCCAATTCGACCGTTCTCGCAATTCAGACAAGGGCGCTCGCGGTCCGATGCAGCTCATGCCGAAGACCGCTGAGCGCTTCGGCGTCCGCGACGTCTGCGATCCGGCATCGAATATTGACGGCGGCGTTAAGTACCTACGTGTTCTTTTGAACGAGTTCCAAAATCCGCTGCTTGTTGCCGCCGCTTATAACGCAGGCGAAAGCCGCATCTATGAGTATGGCGGCGTCCCACCCTTCAAAGAAACAGTTGGCTACGTGGCCAAGGTCGTCAATTACCAACTCGGCGTGGCTATGCCAGCGCCGAAGAAGAAGCTCGTTGGCGGCGGTCGGAGATCCTCGCCGGTCATAGCGAGCGACACTGAATCCGGAGTCATAGCAGTCAAGAAAACCGGCACCTTCGTTGGTGGCGTGATGCATTTTTAAAGGAGAGAAGGATGATCAACGAACAAAATAAGGTTTGGCATATCAGTGCTTCAAAGCTGGCTCTTTGCCTTGGCTTGCTGGCTGCGGCGCAAATTGCCGGGGCAAATTTGGCGATGGCACAATCAGGTGGCGTTGGCGGTGCCTTCGCGCCGGTTCAGACCGTGTTCCAAGCTATCGTTGACTTCATTAGCGGCCCTATCGGACGGCTGTTTGCAATCATCGCCGTCATGGCGCTTGGTTTCCTCGCCTTTGCGGGCCGACTGTCTTGGTTTCTTGCAGGCGGTGTCATCCTCGGCATCGGACTGGTTTTCGGCGCTCCGTCAATCGTCGACGAGCTGATCAGCACGGTCGGAAACTAGCGATGGCCGAATACGAGGAAGTAAAGCCGCAACTGACCCCGTTGGTGATCGGACTTACCCGATCTCCTACCATGTGGGGCATTCCGTATATGGCGGTCGTCGTTGTTATCGGGATCACAATCATAGCATGGCTGGTCAGCAAGTCCTTCTGGACGCTGCTCCTGGCCCCGATCAGCTATGTGGTCCTGTTCTCCCTTTGCGCCTGGGACAACAAAATCCTCGATGTTCTCGAAGTCACCGCACGCAAAACGCCCCGCACACGCAACAAGTCCTTCTGGGGAACTAATTCGTACGGACCATAGCAAATGTTGAAAGTCGTCAGGGAAGAACTCGGATTTGGCAAGGTCGCTCACAATGAGCAACCTATGGCAACACATATCCCGTATCTGCGGCATCTGTCCGATACTGTGATTGGCTTGGAAAACGGCGCTCTGATGTCGGTCATTAAGCTTGATGGCCTCTTTTTCCAAACGGAAGACCAAGCCGAACTCAACATGCGCTCGAATGTTCAGAATACGATCATTCGAGCGCTTGGATCGAGCCGTTTCTCTGTCTGGTCGACCGTAATTCGCCGACAGGTCGATTCCGAAATTGGTGGCGCTTTCGATGACCCGTTTTGCGATCAATTAAACAGCCGGTATATGAGCCAGTTGCGCCATAAACGCATGTTCGCCAACGAAATATACCTCTCCATCGTACGAACCAATATGCGCGGCGCCCTCGGCCTCAGCGACGTGGTAAGCCGCGCTTTCACGCGATCCGGCGGGGCTGAGGTTCGAGATCAGCAAACCCGGGAAATAGTGACCGAGCTAGAAGAACTTGTCGCCAATATGACCCGTGAGCTGCAAAAGTATGGCGCACGCGAGCTTGGTATCACCTATCGCGATGGGGAGCCATATTCTGAACCGTGCGAATTCATCAACACAATCCTTGCCTGCGGTGTACCGCGCAAAATGCGACTGCCGCGGATGGGGATTCGAAATTACGTCGGAACATCACGCCTGCATTTCGGCAAGCGAGCAATGCAAACACAAGCCGCTGTCGATGAAGCCAATCGCTTTGGCGCAATGCTCTCCATAAAGGAATATCCGCCGTACACCGGTCCGGGAATGCTGGACGGTCTGCTACAGGTAAATCACGAGTTTATACTGACGCAAAGCTTCACAATCTCGGACAAGCCGATTGCGCAAGAGCGCATTACCCGGCTTCAGCGCCAGATTGCCGCGTCGGATGAATCCGGTAGCGCGGTCGAAAGCGATATCGACTTTGCTCTGAACAGTCTTATGAACCAGGAGGCTGTTTTTGGCATTCACCATTTCTCTTTGCTTTGCCTGTCTCGCGACCTTGACGGTTTGAGCAAGGCAGTTTCCGAGCTCGGTAGCTGCCTGACAGATATGAACATCAACTGGCTGCGGGAGGATATGAATCTTGAAGCGTCCTTCTGGGCGCAATTGCCAGGCAACCACAGCTATCGTGCGCGTAAGGCCATGCTGTCATCGGCTAATTTCTCCGGCCTGTCATCGATGCATAATTTCGCGACCGGGCAATCTGACAATCTTCATTGGGGCTCGCCGATAACGATACTCGAGACCACCTCGCAAACACCATACTGGTTCAATTTTCACCGTCGCGATATCGGCCATTTTTTGGTCACCGGGCCAACAGGCTCCGGCAAGACCGTCGCTCTGACATTCTTGCTGGCTCAGGCAATGCGTGTCAGTCCAACGCCGAAAGCTGTCTTTTTTGACAAAGATAGAGGTGCCGAGATCTTCGTGCGTGCGATGGGAGGAGCTTACGAAGTCCTCTCACCGGGAACACCTAGTGGTTTCAACCCGCTTCAGCTGGAAAACTCCGGCCCTAATCGTGATTTCCTGCTGCGCCTTTTGAAATCGATGTTGCGATCAAGCGATCACCGCGACTTCAGCCAGGAGGACGCAGATACGCTGGAACGGGCGATCGCCCGTATCATGGAAGAGCCTGCAGCGCAGCGCAACTTGCCAAACCTGTCGGGCTTGCTGGTGGGACGTTCGCGTGCGGATGCGAACGACTTGGCGTCAAGGCTACGTCCTTGGATCGACGGCGAAAAAGCTTGGCTCTTCAACGCGCAGCATGATGTGTTGTCGTTTTCGGGACGCAGTGTTTTCGGCTTCGATATGACCAGCATCCTCGGCAACGAGGATATTCGGACGCCCGCGCTGATGTACCTCTATCACCGTCTCGATGAGCTCCTGAACGGCGATCCAGTCATGTTCTTCATGGATGAGGGCTGGCAGCTGCTTATGGACGAAACATTCAGTCATTTCATCATCGATAAGATGAAAACCATTCGTAAGCTCAACGGCATTGTTGGCTTCGGAACGCAGTCAGCAGCCGATATTGCCAAGGCCAAGGCGTCTCACACGCTTATCGAACAGTCGGCCACGAATATTCATTTCCCGAACCCCCGTGCTGATGAAGAGAGCTACATCAAGCGCTTTGGCCTGACCGTTAAAGAATTCAATTTCATCAAAAACACCCCGCCAGAAAAGCGAGCCTTCCTGGTCAAGCATGGGAATGACTCGGTCATTGCCCGTCTCGATCTCTCAAACATGCCGGATCTCGTCAAAGTGCTGTCTGGTCGAAAAGAGACCGTCGAGGAATGCGCAGCCCTGCGCGAACGATATGGCGATGAGCCTGAAAACTGGTTGGCTGAATTCTGCGGATGGGAGAGGAATGATGCATAAGAATGCTGGTCTATGCATGTTTTTGGCGTCTGCAACCATGCCATTGTCGGCGTGGGCTGGTGGCGTTCCTGTCATTGACGGATCTAATTTGTCCGAACGAACAGTTCGGGATCAAAAAACTTCCGAAATCGAGAAAACGGATAAAGACCGGTTTTCCCTCAACAAGAGCGTAACATGTGCTGTCTATCGACCAGGTCGGAAGGATGATCCGGTCGCAGCCGCCAAAGCTAATCCGGAGATCGCAGGACTGGTGAAGCGGGTCGCTCGTGAGGAAGGCGTCGATGAGAACCTTTTTCTTGGGCTCGTCTATCAGGAAAGCCAATTCAACCCGTGTTCGAAATCTAGCGTCGGCGCCATCGGCTTGGCGCAGTTGATGCCAGACACTGCAAAGGAGCTGGGCGTAAATCCTCACAACATCGAACAGAACCTACGCGGTGGTGCTCGTTATCTGAAACAGCAGCTCAAGCGTTTCAACGGTAACGCCAACCTAGCCCTTGCCGCCTACAATGCTGGTGCGGGCAACGTGAATAAATACGGCGGCATTCCACCCTTCAAAGAAACGCAGGGTTACGTCAAAAACATCACACAACGATGGACGCCGGCGTTCGGCGGTTCAAAAGACCTGCCCATGAACTACGGCGGCGGTGACACCGCATATTCCGGTATGCGGGATTCGACCATCATTTCGATGGCAACGACGCAAGCAACACAGGAAAGTACCGCCAACGTCGCCTCATGGCTCACGCAGCTCGGCGGTATGCAGTCTGGCACTATTCAGGACAGTTGGGATCACAACGCCGGCGCTCGAAATGCGAACCTCGAAATGGTCAACCAGGTGATTGTCCTCGGCAATTCAATGGCCAACTTGCTCAACAGCCGCAATGCAGTTTCAGCCAGTGGCATTTCGGGCGCATCTCAATCGGCTTCGTTCAAGAAGAAAGACGACAAGCCGCGAGAAATGACCGGCGTCTGCGATCCCCGTACCGGCCTCGAATGGAATCCGGAAGAAAAGGCTTGCGTTCAACAGCGTGAACGCGAGGCGAACATCAAACTCAACCTTGTTCCTCAATAAGGGAGACTAACAATGAAACGACTGATCATTTCGGCGTCTGCGATTGCCGTGGCTCTAGCATCGTTCGCTCCCATGGCGGCTTATGCAGGTGGCGTCCCTGTCATCGACGCTGCCAATTATGAAGTGGCCAAGCAAACCTCGGTTACGACCGACAAGATCCTCGGGACAAACAAGGAAATCCTGACGACGGTCGAGGAGACATTGAAGGCCGTTACCGGTGATCGCGGCGGCGATGCGAACCAGATGCAAAACCTGGCCGTCGGGAATGGCTTTAGCGTATCATCAATGCCCTCTTTCGACAGCCTTATGTCCGGCGGAGTGCCAAATTTTGGCAGCATGGGCGGTGACATCGCCAAGGTGGCGTCCACTTTCATCAACGGGCTTCAGCTCGTTAAGAACTTGTCGGGGCAAGCAAATAGCAGCTTCAGCGGAGACAAGTCCTATGAACAGATGGTCAGCACTGTGCTTGGTGTCGCCGCACTCGTAAATGGTTCGCAACAGGCGGTAACGACGCGCCGAAGTGCTTTTGAACAGGCCGGGCAAAGTATCGGTCAGGCAAAGGACATTAAAGGTTCCATCGACCAAAACACGCAGCTGCAAGTCCAAGCAGGTCTGACCATCAATGAACTGATCGGCGTGATGAACGGTGCCGTGTCGTCATTGCAGGCCGATAATCAGCGCCGCCTCACCGACATTTCCAATTCCAAGAAGGTGTTGACGTACAGTGCAAACTAACATCGCTAACAACTTCCTGAAGTGTTTTATCTTTGCCGCCATCGGAGCCGGCGTTGCCGGCTGCGGAACGGTCAAGGAAAAGACTGCTCCTTGCAAACGTCCCGCAAATCTCACGTCATTTGCCGAAGACATTCGGCAAGACTGTGGACCTATGGCCTTTGTTAATGGCGATCCAGCGACCGCCATTGCTGCGATCAATTCGATAGCAACGGAATAATCGGGGGTCGCTATGCATGATTTCTTGAGCGATCTTTTGGAGAGAATTGATAGTTCCGGCGAGAATTTTTCATCGCAGGCTTACAATATTATTGGCTCTGAAATCACGCCGCTGCTCAAGGTGATGTTCATCGCCTATGTTGGATATTACGGTATCCAGGTAATAATGGGGACTTCGCGGATTAGCGTGGCTGAAATTGTTACACGCGTATTCCGCATGGTCTTCATTCTGGCATTGATCAGCAATTGGGGATACTTCAACGATTTTTTCTATAAGTGGCTGAACAATACCCCTGAAGATGTAGGTCGCGCCATCCTGACCGCCACTGGGACGGGAATTACCGAACCGACAAATGGTCTTTCCATGATCTGGAAAACCGCGAATGAGGCGGCTTCCGCGTTTGCTGAGCAATCGGGCTATTTTTCAGTTTTGCCCTCTATGGTCGGCTTTCTTATTATGGCCTGTGTGGCAATCTTTATCGCCGTTGCTCTCGCAATTCTTGTGCTTGCCAAGGTGATGTTGTGGGTGCTGATCGGAGCCGCACCTATCTTCATCGCCTGCATGTTGTTTGAACAATCGCGCAGTCTTGGGCAGGCGTGGTTCCAACAAGTTCTTCTATATGCACTGATCCCGCTATTCGTGTTTGTCGTAGCCGCCTTCCTTATTGCCGCAATGGATCCTGAACTGACGAAGGTATCTGCTGCCGCCGCGGAGCGACGCCTTACGCTGAGTGATATTTCAGCGTTCCTCCTGCTCTGTTTCGCAGGCGCTTTCGTCCTGTTGAACATCCAGGTCCTTGCTCAGGGCATTGCAGGAGGCTTGGCCGTTGGAATTGGCGCTGCCGCCACACGGATTGCTCGCATGACCGGTGTCACCGCCCCAATGCAGATTGCGCGAGCTGGCTTCAAGGGGATCGGTGCGAGCTACCGAGGCGGACGTTCACTTTACAATCGTTTTGGCGGCGGCGGGGGCTCGATTTCCCCGACAAGCCAGGGCGCAAAAGAAGCAATGCAAAACCGAATAAGCAGCAACAGCCTGCCTCGCTGATGCTGCAGGTTCATAAGAGGTAAAGGCCAGATCATGACGGATTCCAGAGAAGCTGCATTGAGAAGTTATTTTCAGGACGGTGATCGTTGGGAGAACGAAATCGTCCGGAAAGCAAAACGTTCAAAGGCTGTGGCATGGTTCGTAACCATCATATTCGGGCTGGTCGCGCTTTTCGCATTGCTCGCGCTCGTTATGCTGGTTCCGCTAAAATCTTTCGAGCCTGTGATTGTCGTCGTAGACAAGGCTACCGGCTACATCGAAACCAAAAGCGGACTGACAAAAGCGCAAAATCTGACCGATTCACGCGCAATCACGCAAGCCAACGTCGTTCGGTATATCAGGACGCGCGAAGGCTATGATCCTTACGCGATCGATACAAACTTTGGCACGGCGGCACTATTGTCGACAGGTGATGCCGCTCGCGAATTGCAAGAGCAATATAGCGCTGCGAATCCGAACAATCCGGCGAAGGTCTACGGGAAAAACAAGCGTGTGCTTGTCGATGTGAAGTCTGTCACCTTCCCCAACGATTCAACCGCTCTTGTTCGTTTCTCAACCACTGAAAAGTCCGATACCGATGCCATCACCAGACACTATATAGCTGTCGTGCGCTATCGCTACACGGACGAACCCGCCACAAACGAATGGCGTTTTGAAAATCCCCTCGGCTTCCAGGTTTACAATTACAGGCGGGATCAGGAAACCGTCACGGAAGGGAGCAAGGGATGAGAAACCGCTTGCCTTTAGCGGCGGCGTTCTCCGCCGCCATCCTTTCGCACGCCCACGCAGCACAAACGCCAAGGGCTGGATCGCTCGATTCACGTGTGACCAGTGTCGTCTACCAGCCTAACAATGTCGTTAAAATCTCCGCGACGTATGGCATATCGACAATGATCATCTTCGATGAAGATGAAAAGTTTGAGACGATTTCACTCGGCGATACAGAGAGCTGGCAGGTTGCTCCAACCGAAAAAGGCAACATTCTGTTTGTGAAGCCGACGGCTAAGAACGTCGTTACAAACATGAACGTTGTCACGACCAAGCGTATCTATTTCTTGGAACTGCACGATTATGCGCCCGATGCGGGCAGACAAGTCTTTGGCGTCCGTTTCATTTACCCCGAGAAGGATTTGAATGCAGCGATGCGCAAAGAGGCTGAATATCGCGCTGCCAACCCGAATATCTCTAAAATCGACAAGGCTAACGTCAATATCGACTATTCGTTTACGGGAGATACAAAACTGAAGCCGTCAATGGTTTTCGATGATGGCAAGAAAACCTTCTTCAAATTCACTGGTCGGACGCCAGCAATCTTTGCAGTAAACAGCGATTTTTCCGAAACATTACGTAACTTCCGCAAGGAAGGCGAATATCTGGTCGTGGATGGAACGGCAACTCAATACACGCTGCGCGACGGTGATCAGTGGATCTGCATCTTCAACCTTAGAAAGCCGGATTTTGGCGCACCCGATCCCGACATCATGGGTCCTGCGCCTGATCAAGTGGCAACCAAGCGGAGAAGGAGCGGCAACTGATGAATCAGTCTCCCGAACTGGAAGCACTGGCGTCTGCCGATGACACCGGAGTCAGCAACAAGAATGCAAAGCGGAATCAGACGGCTGCGATGGCGGTATTTCTGCTTGCAGGTGTAGCTATGGCTTATTTTGTCCTCAAACAACCTTCGGAGAAACCGCGCGATCTCGTGCGCGGTGACGAGGAGTTCAGCACCACATCGTTCAGACCGCCGTCTTTCGTGCGCGACCAGGATCAGCCTCCTACAGCAATCGAGCCCAACATCATCAATATCCCGCCGCCTCCACCGCCACCGGAGCCGGAGAAAGTCGACACCACGACATTTAACGTCCCTCCCCCGCCTCCGCCGACAGTAGCGGTGAAGGAACCCGATCAGGCACCCACGCCGGAGATCGTTGAAGAGTTTCCAGACAGGTTCAAATCGAAGCTGATTCAGATGGATAAAGCGCGATCAGGCGGAGCAAATGGCGGTCTTGGTGGCGATAGTGGCGAAGGAACACCGATTGTTGCTGGCGAAAACAGAAACAGCAAGTTTCTGGCGACGGCCTCGGCAATGGCCGACCGTAATGCCAAGGCTACGAAAATCAAGCGCATCGACGCGGTTGTGCCGGAAGGAACGATGATACCCGGTATTCTCGAAACCTCGATTGTAAGCGATCTGCCAGGCCAGGTTCGCGCCATCACGTCAGAAGACGTCTACAGTTTTGATGGTCGTCGCATTCTGATTCCGACCGGCACCCGCCTCATTGGTGAATATCAAAGTGACGTCATGACAGGCCAGACCCGCGTTTTCGTAGTCTGGACACGATTGCTCCGAGATGATGGTGTAAGCGTGCGCCTGAATTCCGTAGGAACTGACAGCCTCGGCCGTTCCGGTTTGACCGGTATCGTCGATAAAAAATGGCGTGAACGGTTCGGGGCTTCCATCATGTTATCCGTGGTCGGTGCCGGCGCAAGCTATCTGACAGGTTTTGGCAGCGGTGAAGCCTTCGGTCGTAACAACGATGATGCGAAACGGGGTGAAGAACTAGCCCGCGAAACAATCGCCGAAACATTCTCTCAAATGGCTAATACCGCTCTGAGCGAGAACTTGCGTATCAAACCAACAATCAGCGTCCATCAAGGCGAACGTATCTTCATATTCGTGCGTCAGGACCTCGATTTTTCGGCCATGTACGACGATCCCGTAACAGAAGCGATGAAGGAAATTCAACGTGAACGCAGGGGCAAATAGTGCGGCAGCAGCCACACAAAGCAGATATTACTTTTTAGATCGAGCACTTGAGCCACTGCGGCCATTTCTCAACGATCCAAAGGTCGTGGAAATAGCCGTCAACAAACCAGGTCACGTCTATATCGAGCGACTTGGTGCCGATCACATGGAGTTCCACGAGGTTCATGCGCTTTCATCGGCGGAGATTCAGAATATCGGTGAGCGCGTTGCGGGTGCGACTGATCAGTTTATCAGTAAATCCGCGCCAATCCTGAGCGCAGCGCTTCCGACTGGCGAGCGCATTCAGGTGGTTCTTCCACCTGCTGCACCGGATGGCGGCTCGATATCGATCCGCAAGCAGGTCGTTAGCAATTTCAGCTTGGAAGAATACAGGGATAGCGGTTCGCTGGACAAGGTTTCCGTGGCTGTTGGTGGGCTTAGTGATATTGACCGACTGCTGATCGAGCATCTGAAGCAAAACAGAATTTTCGATTTTCTCAACACAGCAATCACGCAACGTGTTTCGATCCTGATTAGCGGCGGTACATCATCGGGAAAGACAACCTTTCTGAATGCCTGCCTGAATTCTGTCCATCCAAAGGAACGGATAATCACGCTGGAAGACACCCGCGAACTGTTACCGCCCCAGGAGAACCGCGTTCATCTGTTAGCCTCGAAAGGCGGACAGGGCACGGCTGACGTTACAATTCAGCACTTGCTTGAATCGTCCCTTCGTATGCGTCCTGACCGTCTGTTCGTTGGTGAGATCCGCGGCGCCGAAGCGTTTTCATTTCTTCGTGCCATTAACACCGGTCATCCAGGTTCTATGTCGACTGTTCATGCAGATACTCCGCAAGGGGCCTATGAACAGCTCGCCATGATGATGCAACAAGCCGGGCTATCGGGCGGATATTCGAAGCATGACCTCATGTCATATATTCGAATGGTCATCCCCATTGTCATCCAGTTACGCCGAGACGGCGGAAAACGAGGCGTATCGGAGATATTTTTTGCACGAAACGAGGAGCCATGAGCAAGGGATACAAAGCGGTTTATCTAATATTCTGTGCTGGCATCGCATTTTTGGTCTGGACCTTGGCTTATGGAGTCGTACTCGGAGTCATTTATAAAGACAGCCGAATTTTGAATATTACCATCACCGAGAATCCTTTTGCTCCGCTTCAGCAAGTCTGGGCCTATGCGTCCAACTCAACTCTGCAGCGCGTTGCCATCGGGGCCCTATTGCCTGCCATCGCAGCCGCGGTCTTTGCGGGCTATCTTGGTCTCAGAAGCTACGAAAACCCCTTGGGCGATGCAGCTTTCCAGGACGTCATGGGCCTTCGTCGCGGCAAGTGGTTCCGCAAGAAAGGGCACATATTCGGTCGGTTCGGCCGAAATGTGCTGCGAGCAGCCGACAGTCGCCATCATCTGATAATCGGCCCTACACGATCGGGAAAGGGAGCGGGTTATGTCATTCCAAACGCTCTCATGCATGAAGGGTCAATGATCGTATCCGACTTGAAGGGCGAAATTTTCAAAGCGACAGCAGGGTATCGCAAGAAGAACGGTAGCCAGGTCTTCCTCTTCGCCCCCGGCTCTGAGAGGACAAATCGATATAATCCTCTCGATTTTGTGCGCCCCGAGCGCGGCAATCGCACTACGGATATTCAGAACATCGCCAGCATTCTCGTCCCTGAGAATCTAGGCTCTGAAAACTCAGTTTGGCAGGGCTTGGCACAACAAGTCGTAGCCGGAATTATCAGCTATGTTCTGGAGAGCCCCTATTATCACGGACGGCGTAACCTGGGCGAAGTCGTTTCTTTCGTGAACAGTGGTGTTGATCTTCAGGCGCAGATCAAGTTCATCAAGGAAAAAGAGCCGAACCTTTCAAAATATACGGTCGAAAGCTTTAACGCATTTCTTGCATTGTCAGAGCGGGCGGCAGCATCCGCACTCCTCGATATCCAGAACGCGCTTAGACCATTCCGAAATGAACGTATTGTAGCCGCGACAGAAGTAACCGACATGGATATCGCCGCCATGAAACGACGGCCTATCTCGATTTATCTCGCACCCAATATCACCGATATTACGATCCTGCGCCCACTTCTCACATTGTTCGTGCAGCAGGTCATGAACATTCTGACTCTGGAACACGATCCCAATTCCCTTCCCGTCTATTTTTTGCTGGATGAATTTCGACAGCTTAAAAAGATGGATGAGATTATGACGAAGCTTCCGTATGTGGCTGGTTATAATATCAAGCTAGCTATCATTATTCAGGATCTCAAGAATCTCGACGAGATTTATGGCGAGACTTCCCGTCACTCCCTTCTCGGCAACTGTGGTTATCAGCTGGTGCTAGGTGCCAACGATCAGGCCACGGCGGAATATGCATCCCGTGCACTCGGAAAAAGAACCATCCGCTACAAGTCGGAATCCCGCACCATCGAGATTCTTGGTTTACCTCGGCGCACAAAAGTTGAGCAAATCCGAGAACGCGATTTGATGATGCCGCAAGAAGTGCGGCAAATGCCAGAAAGCAAGATGATCTTGCTCGTTGAAGGACAACGACCGATCTATGGCGACAAGCTGCGATTTTTCAACACCCAACCCTTTAAATCCGCTGAAGCTTATTCGCAATCGCACGTTCCTGATGTGCCGACGATTGAATATCTACCTCATAGGCCAGTTCCAGCACTGACAAGCGAATACGCGAGTGACGGGCAACAGGCGGCCATTGAGCAGACAATTACGCCCCTGCCCTCTCGATCTCAAAAGCATGAGGAAGCTCCGCATCAAGCAGTTGAAACTAACTCCCCATCGATTCCTGCAGCTGGTGTCACGCAGCAAGCAAATAACAGAACGGTCAATCTGAGCGTCAAATTGCCATCAACAGGCAAAGACACGAAGACTGCAATTTCACCAGACGAGATCAATGACCGGATTGAGGAGGTCGAAGCGCATCTAAAACCGAGTGCAGAGCGATTATTGAAGGCCGTTAACGAGAAAGTCGAAGCCTCTGGTGCATCGCCTCGAAAGCGGAAAAGTTATCTCGACATATTCAACGCTACAGTGCCAGATCCCGAAGATCTCGAACTGATGACCAATGTCACGTTGTGAAAGTAACCGCAGCGTGTAGGCGAGAAGTTGAGTGAAACTCAGCAATCGCGCCGAGCTCAGGGGCAAAACTGGGGCACTCGCCTCGACGCTTCTGACCGCTCGAGATGAAAAAGCTGCCACTGAATTTGCCCTCGAATTTCGGCAGCTTTGCGCGTAATGTCGGCCGTACAGACCAGCTTGGCCGCTGCGCGAAAGCAGACGTCGCCAGAAGCACGGCTGGGCGACCGGATTGCGCCAGAAGCGGACGTCATAGATTTACTGGAACCTATTAAAGTTATACTTTACGCCCTGAGCAGATCATCAAGGAGGTTGCGAAGTTCATCGGCCATTTGTCCCGCGAGTTCCTGCGGCACTATATCCGAGAAACTTGCACTGCCCGCCAATTTGTGCCGCTGCGCGGCAGCTCTAATTGCACCTCGAAGGTCTTTTCCCAAAACTGCATACTGTTCGCCATGGATGGCGGCTTCCCTCTCGACCTCTGCATCGCTGAAATTTGGCAAGTTTCCCTTCTTATTGAACTTATTTGCGGCGTCATTCCGCTTGCGACGTCGCGTCATAAGCGCCGCGTTTTCTGCGGATGCGGAGGCAAGCGCTTCTGCCAGAACCTGCGCCCCATTCTCTTCAGAAATCCCGAAATGGCCCGCTATAGCCTTTGGATTCGCCCAATAAGCTTCCATGTCCGAATGTTTAGTAACCCAAAATACGTGTCCCAACTTTTCGTAAGGCTCTGAAAGAAGCGATACTTCCTGCGGCATAAGAAAATCGCGGTCCCTATGTATCACGACCTTCATGCTGCCCGCAGTTAGGTCAATAAAGTCTCTAATAACCTCAGGTTCCGGTAACTTTCCTGATCCTCGTAACGGCCAAACTGCGACAGCTCGGTCCAGATGAGGCCATTGCGCAAGAAGAGACCGGATCATTCCGGAATCCTTGTCTTCCGTCAACATTAGGATTTTTCTATCGAGCAAACCCCAACCCATCATCTGGCGGCCTTCGGAGTTTCCGTTTTTCTGGACTTTGCCGTCCTTCATCCAGATTACGTTCGCATTACCGGGTAAAGCTCGAACAACTGATGGGCTATGAGTGGTCAAGACAACTTGAGTGTCTGTATCCTTCGATGCGGCCACGAGCACTGGGACGAGGCGCTCCTGCGTCGTCGGATGGAGGTGAGCGTCCGGCTCATCTACAAACAGCATCGCTGGCCGAAAATAGATAAGGTAGGCAAATATCTGAATGACCTGCAGATAACCTATCCCAGCAAGTTCAAGAGCTTTCCAGCGCTTCTCACCCGCTAGCATGTCAGCAGTTTGGAAGCGTGCCGTAATCGTCGAGTCATATTCGTCGTGAAAAGACACATCCAGTGAAATTTTTCCGATTACCTTCTCAACGTAGTCTTCTAAAAGGTTGAGGCCATTTTTACCATTAATCTCACGGCTCTTGAGAAGCAGGAGGACGTTCCTAAGGACTGTGTTGGCATCACCGCCTGCGGCGAGGCGATGCACAATCGCTTGGCTCCGCTTTTCCTCGCTGAGCGGAATTCCTGCGAGCCCAGGGATGTAAGCGCTAAACTCTCTGCTTTGGTCGCGCAATCGGGCAACAAAACTGTTGTTGCTTGGTATATGTACCAGCAAGCCCTCGTTACGCGCCGACTTTATCCATAGCTCTGCCCTTACATCGCTATCATCGTCCATTTTCGCCGCGACGACCATGTCTAGCTGGGGAGAGCCAGTCTTATTTCCGTACTCAGCCGCATTTCCAGCATTTTTATAATCAGGGGACGGCATATAGTTTGCGTTCTTCTCAGATAGCGTCACTCCGTCGGTGGACTTAGACCGGGCATATACAATGGGATGACGTCCAGACTGGAACATCCAATGCATTGACTGAAGTACGGAACTCTTACCGGAGCCGTTCGCGCCCACTATGACGTTGAAGTCAGATAGCTCCAATTTAGCGGTCGCAATTGCTTTAAAATTGCTGATTTCAATCGATGATATTCGCATTTCTTTCCCCCGGGTGGAGGAGACCATTAGCTTATGATTTGAGTTTATTCAACTATAAGGTGTTTTGTGAAGTCCGCTCGTTGATAGTGGTATTGGGGGAGAACATAACACCAATGTTGTCATGTCCGCTTCGGGCCGATCCCAGACCTTGGCGGCAAAAACTGTGACGTCCGCTTTCGGTGTTGGATGTCCTAGCAGTGGACAGTCGGCCATCGACCCCGAGTCGGCCGTCCGTGGCATACAGCGTGAACGGCAAATTGGGGGACGCCAGTCCAACAGGAGGGGAGTTCGTTGTCATCCACGAATTCAGAGACTGATCACAGCCTTAACGGGCTGCCGCTCACAAGGGAGACTATTCAGTAACGATTGCCCTTACTGTGAAGTATGAGCCTTCGCTGTCATGTCAACGCCGAGCGCACGCATAACCGCCAATGTTGTCTTCAGAGTTGGATTCCCGCGTCCGCTGAACGAGCGGTAAAGCTGTTCCCGGGATAGTCCGGTTTGGCGTGAAATCTCAGTCATGCCTTTGGCGCGGGCGACAACACCAAGCGCCTTGGCTACATAGGCCGCATCTCCCGTTTCAAAAGCATCCGCCATAAAAGCTGCGATTTCCTCATCATCGACCAGAGCAGCCGCTGGATCATAGGAGGTCAGTTTTTCAGTCATCTTGTTCACTCCATTCAATAGCGAGCTTCTTGGCAGCAGCAATATCACGGCTCTGTGAGCCCTTGTCACCGCCGCATAGCAATACAATCAGAAGATTCCCGCGCTTTTGAAAATAGATCCGATAGCCGGGGCCATAATGAATACGCAGTTCACTGATGCCATCGCCCACTGGCTCAACGTCTCCAGGCAACCCCTCAGCGAGCCGCATCAACCGCGCCGCGATAATGGTCCTGGCTCGTTTGTCGCGCAAACGGGTTTCCCATTTAACGAAGGTGGCCGTCTGCTTCAACTCAATCATTGGATTTATGTAGTTTAAAAACTACAATTGTGCAACCCCGCACAAACCTAATTTTAACCACAAAAAAGCCGGGTAGCAAAAGAGCCCAGCTGATATGTAATTTGTATTGCTTTCAAAACGGCAAAAAGCTCGCAACGTAAGCGGTTATATGCGTTGCCCACGCGACTGCTGCGTTGAACCAGGCTCTCACGACAGTAGCAACGTACACGATCGCAACCAAACCAAGGACGAGCCAGAACAAAATTGCAAAGAATTTTGCCAAAGCGTCGTCGACCTTCGGATCGGGAGGTGAATTATAGATATAATCGTGTCGCATCGTCCTCTAACGCTCGTGTTCGTCGCGTTCCTTCTTTTGTTGCTGCTGTTGCTCGAGTTCCTGCAATCGCGGAACCTGTTGTTGCGGAGGATCTGTACGGGCTGTCTCTCCATCCCGCACGACCGCCTTTGTTTCCATATTAACCCGATTATCGAGTTGTTTGGAACCTTCAACTTTTTCATCTGTCCGATCCCGCTCTTCAAGCACGTTCGCCTCCCATGCCCGGCGATCGACCATTTGTTCGACGCGATGCTTCTGGCCGTCGATCTCTTGTATGACGGTTTTCAGGACGCGCTCCGTACCAGTGGACCGCAAATGAATATCATCGCCAATATCAGCGCCCGCGCGATGCAACGCATCCGATAATCCGACACCCCATACCGTGCGATTGCCATTGGCAGTTTCAATGACAACGAACGGCGATGGCTCGTTCTTTTCATTATCCTGATAGGGCTTCTCGCCTGTCTCGATGAGGATACCCTGAACGCCCTCCTTATAGTCGACGGTTTTGGTGTGCGGCGTTCCGGAATTATCTGCATTCTGTGGCTCTCTATCGACCTTGCTCGACCGATCCGAACCTGCAGATTGCTCCTGATCCCGGTGAGCCGCATCCAGCGCCCTGCCCTCGATCGGAACAATTTCATTACGCAAATAGGACTGCTCGCGGCGAGCCAGATCTTGCCAATCCAGTTCGGTCGGCTGATAGCCCTTGACCGAAATTCCGTGCGCCTGGCCCTCCAGCCAAGTTTCACGGCGGAACTCCTTGCTCCCCGTTATCTCGATGCTCGTCCAGCCGCGATGCGCTGCTGTTTCGATCATCAACCGGACGCCCTGAGCATCGAACGATTTAGCGCGTAGCTTCTCTCCATTGTCCTGGAAAACTTCGCGCTCACCCTTTGAATCGGCAAATACACGCTGCGTCCCGCCGTGATCCTCCCGTATGTAGTATCGGCTCGTGATTCCATCCGGGAATGTACGATCCATTTCGGCCCGGTAGGATTCTGCCGCCGCTTTCTCCTCGTCATCAATACTGGAATGAGGATCGTTCACATTATCAGCCGATGACCAAACCTGCTCGGCTTCCACGACAACATGCGCTGGCTTTGCAATTTCTGAATCGGGTTCGCGAGCTATCTGCATCGACGGGCTATCCTGCTCGCTTTCACGAGACGGCGCTTCAGCGGTCATTCCACGCTGTTCCGTCAATTCCATATGCTCGCGCATTAGATTGACGTGCTCACGCGTATACTGCGCTACCTGATCCAGATCGGCTTTATCTTCAGGTCCGAGATTGCG
Source organism: Brucella sp. NBRC 113783 (assembly GCF_040372265.1). Classification (NCBI taxonomy): domain Bacteria; kingdom Pseudomonadati; phylum Pseudomonadota; class Alphaproteobacteria; order Hyphomicrobiales; family Brucellaceae; genus Brucella; species Brucella sp. NBRC 113783. The sequence continues at coordinate 67,249 of NZ_BAABRX010000009.1, forward strand.
GCCAAGCCGGAACAAGGCTGTTTCAACTTCTTTCTCATAAGCCTCAAAATCGCTTCTCGACATTTCGCGCACTTTTTCACCCTCCAAAATGATGTTCTTCAACTTTACCAAATTGGTGCGATAATGTGACCCGAAATCTGCATGAACGATGTTAGAAGTTTTATCTTCCGATTGAAGCGAACTGGTTGATACAACAATGTCTCTTTGCTGCATGGCGTATGAGGCAATCTGACGATCGCCGCTTGCCATTGCGATTTTCTCCCAACTCTGCGTTACCTTTACAGTATATTGACAGCTGCGCTCACTTCGCGCCACGCTACGCCGACCCGATCGCTTGGCATCATAGCGCGATTGAGCTGCCGCACTCGTCCCCTCATGTTCCGTTCGTCCCTCGCGATTAACCGGCCGCACCTGATTGCGCGTGTAGGCTGGAGCATTTGCAAACTCGCGCCTGTCCGTCATTTCCATGGCGATACCGTGCTCACGCGCCTTTTCAGCCATAAGCTCGCGCCACTGGCGAAAAACCTGTGGCGAGGTTTCTACCCGATCACCGGCATCCGAACGCATAGCGATAATGGCATGGGCATGGATATGCGGTCGCTTTCCGCCCTGCCCCATCTCCTTCGGGTCGCTGAATGGATCATGCATCGCAAATATGTAGCGGTGTCCTTCAAACTGCGCGGCCAGAAAATCCCGAACAGCGCCTTCGAAAGCCTGAACATTGGTTCCAGCTTTGGCAGACATGATGACATGCATCACATCCCTGCCCTTACGGCTATGCAACTCCCGACGCCACTGCTTTTGCACCAGGTCGCCGGCGGAACGCGCATCAGAGACGACACGCCCCTTATCATCGCGAGCGTCGCCCTTATAATCCTCGACCAGATTTCTCAGCTTGGCGGCGCCATATTCAACGCCATTTCCGTACCCGGTAAAACGGAACCGCGCCCTCGCCTGCTCGGACGCTGTGCTTTCGTTGTAACGCCTCTGAATAATGTCCGCCGCCTTCGGGTCGCCGGTCAACCGCTCCCCTTCCATGTTGCGCAACACCACCACACCATCAACGTCTAAGACGCCATGTGATGGCTGCGAAACAGCATAAGCGAAGCTGCGATTACCGAATGCGCTCGCCAGGCTATCGCGTACGAGCTGGTGCAACGCTTCTTCTGTTGCGAAACCGGTAGCTTCGATCGTCACCCGGAAAGTTCCAATATCCCTGCTCTCGGCCCGATTTTGAAACAATGGCTCCCATTCTCCGCGTAACCGGGCCAGTTCCCCGCGGCTTTGAAGGCGCTCACCGTTTTCCTTTTCGACGCGTATTTCCCCGCTGCGCGAAACGTAATTGACCATCGCGCCGAACCGCGCACCGCCACCATACGACGCCATCTTGACTACAGCCGGTTGACTACCTGCTGCCACTGCGGCCAAACGTGTTTCCATCGGCCTGGCGATAGCAACCTGTTTGTTTGACGCACTACCTGCGCTTGTCAGCGCTCTCGAGGATCGCCTGCGCATTTTTGGCACTGAGCCGCCACTTGCTGCAGCGGCACCACCTGCGATCTGTAATTCGCGCAACCTCCGGCGCATTTCTTCCTCGGCGCTACTTGCTGCCCTCGAACCAAGTGAAAGTTCATGCAGCAACGCCGCACGGCGCTGCTCCCATTCGCTCTCAAAGGCCCCGAGAAAGAATTCCATGGTCGCTAGTCCTTGCTGCGGTACCTGTAACCTGACCGCTTGGTGACGCGTCTCAGTTCACTGAGAACCGCAACCTGCATCTTTTGCACGTCACCCACCACCATGCGGACCTCGCTATCTGAAACAGACTTGCCGCCATTCAGCGCTCGAGCGACCTGATTGAGATTGATGCCAATCATGCGCATATCCTCAAGCATGAGAGACAAAAGGGCCCTGTCGTCGTCGTTGAAGATCGGCTTTTTCCCCGCCCCTTGCAGCAAAACGGCCTTGAAAAATGCGCTCGTCGTCATGTCAATTGCCTTCGCGGCGTCGTCGATCGCGTCATATTCGTCCGCCGAAACACGGCTATGAATGGTTTGCGGCTTGGGTTTTGCGACCTTCATAGCCTCTGAAGTTGCTTCATTCATAGGCGTTGTTAGCTCCAATTCAGCGCAGCAATCGATGATCGCGGACGTGTTTCGCGACTGATTAGGAAAAGTGTAGCACATTTTTCCGTATCCTGCCTATCCAATTACGAGCAGAACCGTTTAATATTCGTCTAACATGGCCTCGCTCCGCTCGCCCCTTACGCCGAGGCTACGCCCCGGCGTTTCAAAGGAACTACGCTCACCAGGGTTCACCTCCAGACCGCCTTAATCGCCTTTATGTACCCCTCGTACTCGCCAGCAAGGGACGCTACGCTCTTCGCCCTTGCCGGACTGCGTGCGAGCGGCACAGACGGCTCTTGCGCGGCTCCGGGGTTCACACTCGATTGGGAGAAACATGTTCCCAAACTCTAGTCATTGAGTGATGTGATTATTTGATGTGAACACATGGTGTGTCACATGCTTCAATGAGTCTTGTCACATCGTGTGAAATTACCTTATCTTGACATCTATTCTTGCGCCGTATGGGCAGCATTTGCCGACGCTTCGGGCAATAAATCGACACAAGGATAACCAGCATTATCTAGGTACTGGAGGGCCAGCGTGACACTTCGAATATCTTCGGTAAGCGGTAAAGGTGGAGCGGGGAAGACGACCGCAGTCATTTTGACTGCAGGTGAACTCGCACTCAAAAATCGACGAGTATTGCTAATTGATGCCGATCCACGACAGAACTTAGCCGAGTGGTGGAAGCGGTGCGAGGCAAAGAACAATGTACCGGCGTCGATTTCACTGGCGACGGCACTTCGTCAAAACAATATAGAGAAGTTAATGGCGTCACAGGAGGACAACTATGACGCCATTTTGATCGACGCGCCTGGCGTCGATAGTGTTGTGATGGATACGATAATCGACCATTCAGATATCGTCATCACGCCCATTCAGCCCGCCCAAGACGAGATTAAAGCAGTTGGTGAAGCGGCGGAGGCAATTGCGACGCGAACGGACGTTCTTGACCGTAGTATCCCTCAAGCAGTTCTGCGAACGCGCATCACCATCGTCAATCGGCACCTCGAAGAATACCGGATCATTCGCCCTTTCGTCCAAAATTTGAACGAACACGGATACAATTCCGTACTTCTCGAGACGGAATTGATCGAACGAAATTGCTATCGAGAAATCCGCAGCGGTCTTGGCACACTACAAATGCTGGAACCGAGTGAACCGGTTCTCAAGGCCAGAGCGGAGGTGAATGCATTCGTCGAGGAGTTGGAGCAACTTAAAAAGACGAATGAAGCGGGGAGTATCAATGGCTAAGGCAAAAATCTCTCTTTCTGATTTCCCTGTCGCGGAACGTCGAAAACGGTCTGACGATCTGGATAAGGCCACTGCTTCTTCCCCGCCGATTTATCGTGCGCACGACGAAGGTGCGACAAGAGTTGGAAATGAATCGGCGTCCGCGACAGCAAGTCAGAAAAAGCAGGATAAACCCCTCGAGACAACGCCGGAACAACACCGCGCAAGTGCAATTGAAAATGCGAACCGTCGGGAAGACTCCCGTAACCGACTGCGCGAGCTTCGCAAAGCCCGTGAACGTGAAAGCAAACATTTCGTCAACGTATCGCTTGATTATGAAACGAAACGTCGTCTTGAGAAAGCAGCACACGACAACGGTCTCAAAATGACCGTCATACTCCGCGACGCAATTGATCAATATCTCAAAGATAACGGATACTGATCATGCATGGCCGAAGCTTTCTCGTCGGGATAGCGCTCGGAATTGCCATTGGGATCTATATTGCTCCATCCCTACACACCAAGCCAGATCTTCACAATGACGAACCGACAATCGCCAGCGTGGCAAAGCAAAGCTACGATACCATCTGGCCTGATGACGAAACAGCCAAGACAGAGCTATTTCGATTATCGAACTGGAATTACGCCGGATACGGCCATTCTTCCAAAGTGTCAGTGCGACGTTGTATTCTAATCAAAGAGCAGACCGCTGCATGCGAATTGTCAACATCGCTAAGCTGGCTGAACGAGACCAAACTTATCGAAGCAGTCTTCGAGAGGGCGGCCAATGATTGGCGCCTTGTGGCGGTGAAATCCAGATAACCGATGCTGACAACGTCGGCATTGGAAGTCCCAAACACAAGACGCCGAAATCGCTCTCCTGCTTCATTTTGATATAAACGCGCGTTGAAACAAGCGAACACCACCTCTGGAGTGCTGCTATTTTCAGAAAATGTGATAATGATCGCTGTTGTGGCACGGCAGGCAAAAGGGGTTTCCGCGTGAATCGTGAGGCATTGGATTTCGCTAATGAACATTCTTTGGAAAAAACCAATGATCCGGAGATCGATAAGCCAGTCTTTAGGCGTCCGGGCTTCGACGGAATAAGTACCTTTGAAGAAATCGATCAACGGCTTGCGAAATACCTGCGTGAAGCACGCGATAAGGCTGGCTTGAAACAAGCCGATTTCGCGCCACTGATGGGACTGTCAACGCCAGTTTATGGTCGCTATGAACGCGCGTTTTCAAAGCTGCATGTCACTCGCATGGTGCATATTTGTGAAGTTCTGAACATTATGCCCATCGAAATGCTTTACGAGGCAGCACCTCATTTGTGGGGCAAAAGTGAGGAGGAAGCCAAGGATCGCGTCGAACTTGCGAAATTGGTGGCTGATCTCCCGCACAGCACTACGCGTGACTTGCTATCGTTGGTTAAAAAAATGGCTGACCTACAAAGCCAAGTCGACGCCAAACCGCAAAGCGCGGAGTGAATTATATAGTCGTAGCCAGCAATGGCTATTGCGAATGGCCGACAATTGCTCGAAATGCGCGATCTAAGAACCAATCACCGAGTGGAGGATCGGGTTGGCTATTGTGCCTCCCTACTTAATATGGTACTAAATATCATACCTAATTTGATATGGACTTGTTATGCAACGTGTGGAAGCAAATATAGCGGTCAGCGTTTCTGACCTAAAAAAAAGTCCGTCCGCAGTAATGGACGAGGCTAACGGCGAGGCTGTGGCCGTTCTTAATCATAATCGAATTATGGCTTATATGGTTCCCGCTAGCGTCTATGAAGCCATGCTCGAACAGCTGGACGATATTCGCCTCACTGAGATTATCCGGAAACGAGCCGACGAAAAAGGAATTTCGGTCGATATCGATGCCTTATAAGCTTGAATTCTTGCCATCGGCTCTCAAAGAATGGAATAAACTCGGCGCGACGATCCAGCAGCAATTGAAGAGGAAACTACGCGAACGATTGGAAACGCCCCGCGTCGTGAGTGCTTCACTTCATGGTATGCCCGATCATTATAAGATCAAGCTTCGCCAAATGGGCTATCGGCTGGTTTATTCCGTCAACGACGACACTGTGACGGTGTTGGTTGTGGCCGTTGGAAAACGTGAGCGTGGCGACGTTTATAATACCGCTCGCTCCAGAACACAGTAGTATCTCATAATCTTGTCATTTCTGTCAGATCCGATGCGGCAGAAAAGACCTGTTTGACATCGAGGTCGCTTACGCGACCTCCGGTCTGTGTATCGATGTGAGCCCATGCAGATAATCGGCAACCGCCTGAGCTTTGGCTGCAGCGGTGATAATGACGCGTTTATCAGCCTTCAGGACGGCCAGCCAATTTTCGATGTAGGCGGCTGTGTTTTCGTGAGGATCATGGGACACGCCTAAGTCAGCGCAGAGAAATGCTGCAGACAGTTCTGCGACGAGCTCTTCGACCGCGTAAGCGTCGGTACCGAAGCGGCCAGACAGGTCGCGATCAAGGCGATGTTTTGCGCCTGACCAATGACCTATTTCGTGCAGAAGCGACGAGTAAAGGTGGACGTCGCTTAAAAAACGCTCGCGATCGGGCATGAGAATGTCGTCAGGTCCAGGACGATAGCAAGCCTTCGTGCTGCCGTAGTGAATGACAGCACCCGTCTGGCGGACAAAGTTATCGACGGTTTCATTGTGCGGCACGGGCGTCGTCGGCATTGGTTCGGCCGGGCTGTAATATTCGATAGGCAGGTTCTCGATCTGCTCGACGTTGAATACCGTGTAGCTCTTGAGATAAGGGATCGAACAGTCGTCATCGGCGTCCTGATCCTTGGGCGTAAATGTGCCGTATTTGACGACGAGCGATCCACGTTCGCCCTTCCGGACTTGACCGCCGAGATCCTTCGCCTGTCGATAGGTCATCCAGGTGGTCTCCTCGTAGCCGTTCATCTGCGATGCGATCCAGAGCATGAGAACATTGATGCCGCGATAAGCTTCGCCGCTGGATCGGCGCGGGATGACGGAGGTCGGGCGGGTATTTCCGCGCCAAGGCCGCAGCCAGGGCTTGGTGCCGGCTTCCAGTTGCTCGATGATGAGGTCTGTGATGCGTTGATAGGTGTCGCTGACGTTGTTCATGGCCGTCTCCATTCGTTGGTTGACGGCAAGAAACGGGGATAGCCGAGACGAGACCATGCACCCTTTGGGCCGCAACAGGTGTGGAGGACCGCGAAGCGGTTGCATGGGCGAGTGGCTATCGCAGCTTGTCCGCCAATCAGCCAACGAGTGTGGCGGCCTAAATGTCACTCACCGAAGCGAACGGACCGGCTCTCGGCGCGGAGGATTGTACCTCTTATCGTTCGCGGTCGTCGGAATTCCGCTCGGGCTGCTTTTGCGCCGACAGCTCCGCAAGCCGGGACGGGTCCGCGGCTATTTTCTGCTCTGGTGACACTCGCTCGACGGCGGGATTATCTGCATTTCTGACCTGATCCGGGTGGGACAAGCGGGAGAAGTCAGAACGAGCCGTAAATGTGATTTCGGTATCGTCATCGGGCAACCGCTCTGGAAGGTCGGCGCGATCGACGGCGATAATCCCGTGGTCGGTAACAAGGCTGGCAACACGGATATCGTGCCCGAGAACCTGACCTGAAATCTGTTCGCCCGGCCTGGCGGTGCGCACGTTGTGCTCGAAAGCATTCTCACCGCGCATTTCCAAATCGACGAATGCAGCTTTTATGGCTTCCTGCCGGTTAGGATCGATCGCGTCTTCAAAGATATGTTTCATCGCCGGACTGGAGGGCTCGTTGGTCGTCGCGATCGATGCTTCGATCATGCGCGGTTTGGTGATGACCGTGAAGTCAACCTCATGACCATATTCGCGACCGATGGATGCTAGCAGTGCCTCCTGGGCCCGTCCGTTTCCTTCTCGAAACGGGTGCACATAGTTCAACTCTGCCAAGACTTTTCCAGCGATTTCGGCGAACTGTTCGCCCGACGATCCACGCAATATCTCGGGATTCCTGATGGGTCTAAAGGCTTCGTCCAAGCCCATCTCGATACGTGAACCGTGCAGGAACGAGGTTCCCCCTTTCGACAGATTACCAATCAGCTCCACTCTCTGGCCGTCAACGACCGGGCTTTCATCGCGGGTATGACCGGCCCATTCATAAATGTCTTGGAAAATATGACCATGAATGGCCTTCAGATGTTGCGCGTCGAAAATCCCTTTCGGGCCGTCTCCTTCGGCAATTTCAGTCATCCGGAAAGCTGCCGCGCGATATTCTTCGACGCGTAGTTCCTTATGCGACTGGATCCCAAGTTTGTTGCGCAGCACATCCCTGCGGTCCGGATCGCCCGATATGTTCGGATATGTATAGGAACCGTTGGATTCCGTTTCAGCCATGGCGAAAACCAATGAAAAGCCGCCTGCTCAAGGCAGGCGGCGTCAAACTAAAAATATTGAGGTTGAACTACTGCGGTTTGCGGACGACGCGATCTCTGTATTCGTCGCGCGTGATATCGCCGGCGACATAGGCCGCTGTTGCCTCTTCCAACAGTGGATCGTGGATATAGCCCTGTCGCATATTTGCGGCGCGCGCCTGATCCGTAGCTTTTTTGCGCCTGGCAACAGCTTCTGGAGATCGATCCGGACGGGGGGCATGAACGTTCATCTTCAAAACTCCTGTTGCAGTTAACACTAGCACAAAAGGCGACCAAAATCCAGAAAACAAAGGGATTTTCGCGACTTTCAATGCGTTGCGCCCGGCACTTGGCCGGGCGCTGTTGGGCTATCAATTGCGCGGTTCCCATTCGAGAACGGCCTGAAGGCTTGGGTCGTCCTGTCCGCCGAAGCGCCCGAGGTTGGCATTGTAATTCAGGCGGCGGATCGAGAGATTGCGTTTGAAGCCTTCGCCATCGGCCTTTTCTTTTTTCCAGATCCCGCCAACCTCGATATTGAAGCCACGTGGGGATTTCGCGAAAACGCGGTGCGTAGGAGCGTCCGGGTTTTCCGAATTGAAAGGCACGACCTCAATGTCGATGTCGTCGGTCAGGGTCGAGATGCGGCCTTTGCCGGGAGCGGTGTCGAGGTCTTCGCTATCGAACTGGATGAAGTTGGTGATTTCGTTGGTCATGGTATTCACTCCTCTATGTGGTTGCGATGATCGTTCACGGGCACGGCGGTAAGCGGTGTTGCATCCTTGAGCCGGAGCGCAGCGGAGGAAGCCGAGGGCCGAAAAATTTGTCGCGCGAGGAGCCGCAGGCGGGGAAATTTTTCAGGCTTCCCGCTTTGCGGCAACCGCGTCGACGTGCGAACGAGCGTCAAAAGCAACCGAATTAGAGGCGTGCTCTATGCGCCAATATGGCAATTCGTCTCGTCGGCACGGACCGTTGACACAGTACCGAAATTGCCACGCATGATAGCCGGATACAGCACAATTTCAACAGGATTCATGTATTCTTGGCAATTTTTGATAACCGTATCGGTTCTCTACGCTGATCATCATACAATGCCAATATGGCTATGCACGGGCGGACTTAGCTGGAGGCATGGGCCCGTCGATAGAGATGCGGGCTCTCTACGTCCTCCGCCCAGATTAGAAACAACCGCGCGCGTGCCACATTCTCGGCATACCCGTATTCGGCAATGTTGATGCCGTGGTTTCCCGGCAAGTAGCGCAACATCGCTTCAGCCTGATCAGCGCGCAACCAGGCTGCATGACCACGTCTTTCCGCTCAAAAAGCCGCTCTCCTCCCTTTCGCAAGCGTCGATTGCGGCCATAAGGCAACCGCTGCGGCGAAAGCGTAGCGAAAGATCATTGCATTCCTTCCATTCTATGACGGGCAGCAAGCCCAAAAACCGATCGCGCAAGATGCAGTTCGCCGGCGGCCGCGCGCGCTGTCATAGCGCGCAAATAGCCGCCCGGCGATTTCACTTGCCTCTCGTCGAACTTCTGCAGCGTGATCGCGATGGCAATAGCGGCGGCCTGTTCTCCCATCTGATCGACAGCGCGGCGGCGTGCATCTTCGGAAATGCCCGCCATGCGGCAAATTTGCGGAGCGAGCCGGGCCAATTCAGCCCAGGTGCGGGGGCGCGATACTCCGTAAGTCGTCAGTGCCGGTAGTGCCCGTAAAAGATCCTGCAGGGCAACTAACGTTTGTGGCGGGTGGTGCGGTTGTTTGACTTGGCTCGTATCGCGCCCCAGGCTTTTCTCGAGAGCTTTCCTACCGGCGAAGCCGGTTTTAGAGAAACTGAGTTGTTCAGCGTATGCCGAACGCATTTCATCTTTACAATATTCAAGGGAATAGGGGTTTGTAATCTGTTTGTGCATGTCGTTTTCGACATATGGGCGTGTCGAATCTTCGTTTCTCGCGGAAGGCTGCTCACCGTGAGGCAGCTGCATTACCCTCTCGATGATCCATTCAATTAAGCCTGTTGCGCGGCTGAGAACGCTGCTGGATGCCTTGGTCGCGATGCCTACGGCATCAAGAACACGCGCGAAACGCTGCTCGATCATGGCGCGCAGCCGCGCGGGCAGTTCCTCCAAAGAGACGAGCGCATAACGCAGATTGCGAACAGCACCGCGATAGCGGCGCAGGTTCGCATTGAGTGCTTTCTTTTCGGCCTTTGCCTGCCGTACCATTCCACTGAGTTCCACGAAGCGGGCAATGAGAATGCGCAGATCGATACCGCAAGCGTCGGCAATACTGTCGTCCCCATCACGCACCGGATAGCGTTTATAGTTGCCGCTATCCTGCATGGTAATAACACCGGCATCAAACAGCCGGGACAACACACGGCTGACACGTCCCTCGGATCGCCCGATTTCGAACGCAAGCGCAGCGTTGGATTTGAACACGATCGGTCGGCCACCTTTGTCATAGCTCTCTGCTGGAGCCGTATTGATCAGTACAACAAGCAAGTGCGCCTCTGTGCCATTGATGAGGCCAAGGCAAGGGAGTGACTGCGCAAGTCCGATCAGTTGGCCGCGTGTCACCGTTCCAATTTCCGCAGTCTGAGCCAGCCGCCGAAACTCGGTTCGTTGTGATGTCTGTTTGCGGCCGACCCGCCGCACAGGCTGTAGGGCTTCCACCATACTCCTCGTCTCCTCTTAGGGACCAGGCAAAGCTTTCCCGTTCGCCGAAAAGCGTTTTGTATTGACTTTGGAAGTTGGGAGTGCGACTTTATTTTTACGGAATATTTGAAATTTGCACCCCGCTTCCGGATTTTTTCGGGAGCGGTTTTTCTTTTTTACCCGGTCACATTCTCCTCAAAGTTTGGTATTCGACGGCAACGAATGTTACCGATTTGGTTCATTCCGACAACCCATAAACAGACGTTCTGCCTGAAAAGTCCGCCGTATATGCCATTTTCTTTGGAGTTGAGGACCATAATTTCCCTTATAAGTCATCCAGCCGGTAATCAAATATTACCTTTTCAGTAACATGGATTAAACTCACCCGTTCTATTAACCAAAGCCATCTCGCCTCTCTTAATGGGCCTCCGGCAACCCTACAGCGCGATATGAGAGCGCGGGTGCCTCCGGCCGGCGGCGTTCGCTACGCTCTCACCGCAAATGGCACACTAAAATTGTTTGAAGATCCAAAACGGATTAACCCGAGATCAGCATTCTACTGAAGGGTCTTCGATGTTTTCAGATAAGCGGCGGGTTGGAATCTGGATTCAAGGCGATTAGATTTTCGGCGTTCAAAGCGGATGGAGACGTGACCAGATTGCGTTGAACGGCCCCGGTGTCTTTGGGAAGAGCACCGGGGTTTAATTCCTTCGGCCAACTCCGCGTTTGGCGCTAAAAAGCGATTGAGCGCTTAAAGCCCGCTGACGCCACCAAAGAGCGTCAACCCTCTTCGAAAGATCATCGCCCATGGCAGTGTAGAGAGCGTTCATGCGTTTTCAGCCGCTACAGCACGGTTAAATTTTGTAAGCACAGCTTTCAATCAGAGTCTTGTTTACATTTTTATGCGCAATATCGACTTATGAACGACAATTATCCTTCCTCAATGATCGATTGGACTGGCCAATCAACTTTCAAACGCCGACAACACGCCCGGTTGCTGGTGGCGGTGATTGTCATGTTGATAGCTTTCGTCGTGGTAACGACGCTCGCGTACATCCTCCTCGCATCAAGTACAACTGACCGTGCCTTCCTTTCGGAAGACGTGTCGTCGAATGGAATGCTTGACTGATCCAAAAAGGCCACTTCGCTTGGCCTGCTACAGGACACTGAACGATACGCCACCCTGCCGGTCAATCTCCTCGACATCCAGGGATAAGAGATTATAAACATCAGAAGGTTTCAGTTGCACTTTCTGGGCATCCATCGCGGCAGCAATAGCCTGCTTATTCCCCCAGAGTTTTCCACGCCTGGTCGTATCCGGACTGTTCGAAGGATCCGCAATACTAAATTCGATCTGGCCGGCATCAACGCCGTCACAAATCAAACTGCCTGACCCGTTCAGGAATAGTACACTCAAGTCTGCGCCTCCTCACAAGAATTCCTACTGGTCATATGGCCAGCGGGAACTTGGTTCAATGATCAATCGATCGGGTGGCCGCGATACGCGGCGGTTGCGCGTCCACTGCGCATTCAATAGTCTCATCGGCAAAGCAAACGTCGTTCCATTTAAGAGGATCCATATGGCAACGGGCACGGTAAAATTTTTCAATTCTGACAAAGGTTTTGGCTTCATCACGCCGGAAGATGGCGGTGTTGATGTTTTTGTGCATGTCTCCGGCTTGTTACAAGCAGGCGGATCACTCCGAGAGGGCCAGAAAGTCAGCTACGAAATCGGTCAGGATCGAAAGACAGGAAAAGCCAAAGCGGAAAACGTTCTACCGATCTGAATCGGCATTCTGCAGACTTGTCGCCAGGTCCATCGCTGCAATCTGGCGGCGATGGTCTTCGTACGAGCGGCCTACGCTTATATTTCCGATCTCCCTTAATCAGCGGTATTCGATGCGCGCATTGCTGGTAACCGGACCCGAGACGCCCATCTTTTTTGGTTGCCGTCGGCGAACCGTTTACCCATACAAAAACCGCTCGCCTAACGGTTCGAACGTCGAAAAAGGGAAAACCAGTGCGATAAGCAGATCAACGCCAGACCAGCCATGAGAATGACACCGAGCGCGAAAAATCCAGTTAAAGCCCAAAATATGATGGGGTTATCGCTCACATAAACGTCCGGCCCTCGTCGATTGACGATCCTACCGTTTTGTATGATGTCAACGAGGCCCCGTGCACCAGCCCAGACCAGCCAACAAAGCAATCCCGCGATCAGGCCGGAGCCCAGAATTTGGCTTATTCGCGATAGACGTTTCCAACTCATGGCTGTGCCTTAACAAACGGGTCAACGCAGTCTCATATTGAGACGAGATGCCCACTTGCCTTCATTCCTGAAAACAGAAGCTGGCGGATTGAAAAGGTCCCTCCCCTCGCTTTCTGTGTCAGAGATCGTAGATATCCGCCAGGCGAATTAATGGCCGATAGTTTCTGCAGAATCCATGCAATGGCCGTCGAAGCGGTTTCTGGCCCCATGAAACGGATCGCTTCCTGATAGGCTGATTGGCTGATGCCGAGAAAGCCTGAGACGATACGCGAAGCATCGAGAAGCTGACGCCATGTGCCAATTCCGTTCGCACCATATTCGCGAATATCTGGACAGGATCGAAGCACCTGGTCGAGAGAAATGGATGGCGTTAACTCGCCAGAAGTTCCTTCTTCAGGCTTCACAGAAACTGGTGTTTCCGCAGAAGATGCGTTCAAAACAATCTTTTTGCCATTTTGAGATTCAAAAAGGGATTCTGGCAGGGATTCATTATGCTGCCGCTCATACTGGGCGTCGCTGCCGCTCATTCCCGGAACAATCTCTATTGTTTTCAGAGCGATAGCCAATTCACCACGAATGGTTTCTAAATTGAAGCTGATCGCGGACAGTTCATCAAGAGATGCACGACGAGGAATAGCGTCGACAATGGCGCGGAAGCGAACGAACAGTGCTTCGAGACACTCACTGAGCTCACCTGTTTCTTCGGCCCTATCCGCAAAAGCTGCCGCCATATCTCGGCGCATGACGGAAACTTCGTCGCGAAGACGCTTCAGCGCTTTCTGATCGGCGAGAATCTTATCCGCGATAGCAGCAATTTCAGAGGCGCGATCGAGCAAGGGTGCAAAGGAAAAGCCGAAAGCAAGCTCGACGCCGCCTTCCCTGTCCTTATGAGCATAGCGCTTACGCGTTGGACTATCTTTGCGCGCAATGATCCCGGCTTCAATCAGGGAGGCCAGATGTCGGCGCAGCGTAGACTCCGGCATGCCATGGGCGCGCAGCGAAAGCTGTCGGTTGGATGGGAAAACGACAAGACCGCTTTTCGCAGCCAATTCGTCATCAGGCAGAAATGACAGAAGCGAGCTCAGCACGGCAAGGCAACGATCGTTTAGATCGAATTCTGCCTTAGCGACGCAGAGTTGTTTGTAGAGCGCCCATCTGTTTACACCCCTCCCCTGCTTCGGCTTCTCTTGCCGGTCTGTATTTTGGGCAAACGCCTTCATTCGCCCACGCAATGCGGACGTGTCGGTCTTCAGAATTTGCATTCCCTCTCACCTTTCAAAAGGCAAAAGAAATCCGCCCGCCAAAAAGACGCTCACGACTCTTGACACTGATTCATGGAAATGCGATTCTCTAGGTGTCTAATCTGAGAGGGGCTTCCACGACGGCAACGTTTTGGGGGCCTTTTTCTTTTGGTATTAATCTCCGTTGTTCAGTCTTTTAGAGTGTTGGAACTCCTCATAAAGAGAATCCAAACGATCCGACAACCATTCTCCGAACACAACTCCGCTCGGGTTTGATAGCTCTATGGAAACCTTCTTCGCCTTATGGGTGACGTTGAATGTCGCCTTTCTATCCTGAGAGTTCCACGATCTTGAAGGGATGGGTTCCTTTTCAGGGTGGGCCGTTAATGCTCTGAGGAGAGTGGTGAACCGGTCATCTGTGTTAAGGTGATGAAACTGCTGATTGGAGCTCACATCGTAAGCCGTTTTGAGTTTTTGAGCATCTTCGAGTAGGTCGGCTAGGTCTTGCCAACGACGTCGGCCAGCGGCAGGAGCGGCCCCTATCGTTCTAATCAAATCGTCAGGGACGCGTTTGGCGACCGAAATTAGCTTTGAAAGCTCTCCCTTATCCAACGAAACTGATTGGCCAATGATATCGCGCGTAAATCCTTTGTTCTCTAAGCCGTATGCGAATAGTGCCTTCTCGATGTAACTCAAATCTTTGCGCGCTGTGTTCTCGACACCTTGTGCTACTACTAACTGCTCATCACTTAGTGGTCGAACAACCGCCCGCACCTTCTTATTGAGTAGTCGAAGAGCGGCCAGTCGTCGATGGCCATAGGCAACTTGGAAGCGGTCAGGCTTATTAGGATGTTGGCGAACCAGAATAGGAACTTCCTGCCCGTTTGCCAGGATGGATTGCACTAGTTCGTCATTCTCATTAAGTTCGTTGTCTAAGCGATCTCGAATAAACGAACCTTCAATGAAATTAGGATCGAGCTCTATAACGATTTCACCGGACGCCAAGGCTTCATGGAGTGCCTTACTCTCATTCTCTATACGATCTAAGGCGAGCCCCATCGTTCTAACCGATCCTGCTAGTACGCGCTTTTCAGTTTGGGGGGCGTTGCCTGAGTTGGCCATGGCCAACTCGTCTCCGCTTTCATCCTGAGATGCCTCTTGTGCTGTGGCGGCAATCATATCAGCGAGCATATTCTTGCGGCTCATGGTCTCCCCCATGCTTTGTTGATTCCGGCTAGAATTTCCCCATTCACCGCGTCCAAAGATTCGATAGCGCGGTCATATGTTTGTCGTCGAACTTGGCCCTTCTCGATCTCGTATAGCGTCTGCTTGCTGAGACCTGCGTCTGAAATGGCCGTCGATTTTAGAACGGTTGCTGCGAGGACTTCTTCGCCAAACAGGCTTCTTAACAAACCTACGATTTGTGCTTGGGGACCATCATGCGGTTCATGGCGCGTAATAACGTATTTGATCATGTCATGCTGCAGTTCTCCACCTGCCTTATGTACAACCGACAACAGATCAGAAGTCATTAATAGAAACTGCGACATGGAAGCCACGTCCACCATTTGAGGATGCACCGTGATCAGGATGCTGGTCGCGGCACAAACGGCTCCGAGGGTTAGGTACCCAAGTTGCGGGGGGCAATCGATAACGACGATGTCGTAATCTGCCTCCACTTCGCTGAGTGCGTTACCCACGCGCTTGAAGAAGATATCTGCATTTGATGTCTTTCGCTCAAGGAGTGCAGTCGGCGTTTCGTGTTCAAACTCCATAAGCTCAAGATTGCCTGGAACTAGATCAAGGCCAGTAAAATACGTTCTCCGTACGATATCCTTCATGGCACGCTTTTGATCATCATAGCGGATCGCTCCATAAAGTGTATCACCCTCCCCAAGATCAAATTCTGGCTGAATGCCGAGCATAGTCGAGAGGGAAGCCTGAGGATCAAGATCGACTGCCAAGACGCGATACCCCTGCAAAGCCAAATACTGTGCTAGGTAAATGGTAGTTGTGGTCTTGGCGCTGCCGCCTTTGAAGTTTGAAACCGCTATCGTTTGCAATTTCTCGCCCGGTCGTCGCCGAGGAAGATAATTCAAAGCGTCCTTCGGTTTGGCATTCGCCATATACTCACGTAATTCATTTACCTGCGCGAGCGTGTATGATCTGCGTCCAGAAGCAGATTGGTTAGGAGCTGGCCCTCGTCCTTCATTTGATAATGTGCGAAGAAAGCCATCTGATACGCCGACAAGCTGCGCTGCTTCTCCGGATGTGAAAGTCCTGAGTAGCTTTTCTGCTGTCGGCGGGAACAATCTTTCCCGCAGCAATTGTAGCTGCTTAGAAAGCTGTTTGGCATGCCGCTGAATACGCGCATCTGACGAAAGTTGCGCAAAAGCGCTTTTGTCTTGTAGCATCGAATAACTCCTGTCGATGCGCTTTATAAGCAGAAAATGTGAAAAATCCGTATCTAAAATTACACGATTCGTAAACCATGGCAAATCGTATGATTTTCAATCGCTTACGAAGAAAAAGACCCAGAGTTGGCCATGGCCAACTCTGACTTTCGAGCGAACGTAGAAAAGTTGGCCATGGCCAACATCAATGTAATCGCTGGTATGTCGCCTTGTTCACATGCTGGTAAAATCTGGTCCGAAGTTGCCTTGGCCTGTTGTTTCAACCCTGTGCTCTCGTCGAATAGTCAAGAACGGCTAGTCGTCGCCGAGACGGGGTCGCGAGTGGCACTCATTTGCCGAGACTGTCTTGTGGATGCCTCCGCCCGAGATCAACGTCAAGCTCTCCTAGAGTGAACAAGATAAGTGATCACATCGGTAGGACTACGATGATGGTGATGATCCATAAGCTTTAACAACAGGCGAAAGTGGCTTTCAGGTGCGTGCTCAACCTCATAATCAGAGATTGTGATCAGGACGATAACTGACAAGGGTGATTGTCGCGTTTGTGGAATTGTCGGAAAAGACCGCGGAAAATCGCGCCGGATGGGTTACAATGAGAAGGTTTGTGCTGAGCAAAGTAGACTAGGCGCATTACTAACAAGGGAGCATTTCGATGGAAACGCCGCTTAGAGTTAGAAACGTTCTGCTAAAAGCTTTCCTGATCAATCTGCTATTTATCATCTTTGCGTGGTTGATGTCGCTCAGCGGCATTACAACGAGTATGATGTCCGTCTTTTTTGGCTTTAGCGTCGATCAAACCCACATGTACATGGCCAATATCATCGGGTTCTGGAAGAGTCTGAACGTCGTCCTTTTCCTGATCCCCGCAATAGCGATCCAATGGGAATATCGTGCAAAGAGATGACCATGATAAACTTGGCAACATTTTGCGACCCAGTCGCGTAAATGGATATGGACCGTAGCGTCACCAGTCTCGTGAAGCAAATGGAGTTCGGCCCGTGGTGCTTCGCAGCGAAGAAGTTCTGTGAAAGCACGGACGATCCCCGCGCTTGCGCTGTGGGAATGAGTTAGGCAACCAGTTGGTGAAGTAGATCGAGGTCATTGAATTCGGTGAACGGGCCAAGTGCTTCACAAGGAAAACGACTTCTTGTGCGATCGAACGGCGCTTTAGGCGAGCTGTACTGTACGCAACGTTGGACGATCGCCAGTGGGACCACAACGACTATCGTCATAAAGCCTAGCGCCCCAAAGACGAGGGTGCCGAGTGCCCTTGCGAACGCCTTCGGTGTGCTGGAAACGCCATCGTTGGTGGACCACCGTGTCAAGCATGCGAGATACCAGATGGTGGCTGCCAGGAGAACGACAGCACCGGTTATCCGTGAGGTCTGAAATACCACGAGCGCGATTTCTACCGACAGCGCAAATGGAACAACCATTCAGTTGTCGTGTTAAAATGAATGGTGAGCTGACGTTGAAGTCCTTGTTTGAAATTGGGTAGTCTGTGAGAAGATGCCCATTTACGCCGGTTGTGGAACGTAGGCGCTAGTGACGGCAGCAATAATTATGCATCTACGGGAAGGCTTCTCTGGTTGGTCGGGCCTGGGTCAGCATTATTCGGGCCAATGCCTCTGGTTCCAGTCGAGCTACGTTGTGGCCACAATCGAGAGAAAAGGTTGACCAATCCGTTTCCTCGCTCAAGCGTTGGTAAAGGTCGAGGAATGGACTTCCATCCCATCCATGTGCGCCAACGAAGACCTTACGAGGTATTTCACGCCAGCGTCCGGTTAAAGTGATTGACTGGAGAAATGTCGCGATCGGTTGTGGGCGGCATCGTGGGTCCAGATTGGAAGGCGGGGCACAATTCAGCCCGTCACCTTTTGCACCTGCGATGAACATGTCTCGAAAGCGCGGTGTTGTCAGCGACCAGACCGAGTCGCCGGTTTCTGGGACATAAGCGTCAACATAGACCAGTGAACGGATGCGCGACGGAACGGCGTCCGCTACGCCGCTCACGATCATTCCTCCGTAGGATTGCCCGACAAGGATCAAGTCGTCACTATGCGACTTCACGACATCAACGACCTCGCTTACATGAGTTTCAAGATTGGCCGATGGGGCAGGTGTATCACCGAGCCCCGAAAGTGTGATTGGCACAACTATGTGCCCGTGCCCTGCGAGGATATCCGCTACTTTCTGGTAGACCCAACCGCCCTGCCAGCCTCCGGCTATCAGAATGAAAGTGGCCATAATAATCGTTCCTATCGTTGGTGCGGTAACGAACTGAAGAATAGACCGCTGCGCCCAAACCGGTCATTCAGCGTAATCGCAGTTCTTCATGTATCACGACCGGCGGGAATTGAACGAAATCTGCCGAGTCGAATTCGACGGCGAACGCGAGTCTTCTGGTTTCTGCCCAGCCGATAGCTGCCGCTCTGGCTGACTGCGGTACGTTAGTTGCCAAGGAGCAGTGAGGAACCCAGCGACCAACGCGGTAATGTTCGTGACAGCTCAGGGGATCGAAGTGGCCGTGTAATCTGCTGTGTAGGCCAGATAGAGCGTGGTTCGAACGCGGCTCTGTCCAGAGGATCATAGTCTCATTGTCAAAATATTTTACTGTGTAGAAGGTAATTAAAAGTTTTCCCTGTGCTGAAAAGACCTCTGCCATGATTGCGCTAACGTCGCCTGGCCATTGCTCGAACACCGCAAGTGTCAGATGGGGCGGATATCCTAATTCCAGCATCGAGCCTTTCGGTTCAAATACGCTCGCCTCATCCCAAAGCTTCAGGATTTCAACTGCGGTAGCGTTGCAGCTTTTCAAGCTGACTCCATAGGGCATTCATTGCCTCCACCGGGTGTTTCTTTTCGACCCTACAGCAACTAGGTGTCGTCGGTCGAGCGTTCGCTTTGGGCCTCATAACTGCCAATTGCAGTACCTCAGTGTAGCTCAGCGGAAGCTAGAAGCTCACTGAGCTTGGCGTTGAACCCGTTTTGTTTGGCGCCGTATACGAACTGGGCAATCGCTCTTGCGTTGGTACCAATTATTGGTACAATCGCGTAAAGGAGTGAATATATGTCACGAAACACATCAGTTACCCTCGGTGATCACTTCGCCAATTTCGTCGATTCACAGGTGAGGGGAGGGCGCTATGGCTCTGCCAGTGATGTTGTGCGTGCAGGATTGCGCCTTTTAGAAGAACATGAAACGCGCGTTAGGTCCTTGCAGGAGGCGCTGATTGCGGGCGAAGAGTCTGGTCAGTCGAAGCCCTTGGATCGTGAGGGCTTCCTGCAGAGAATGAAGACGAAGCATGCGCTTTGATGGGTATCAGCTTACACCGCTTGCCGAGGCCGATCTCGAAGATATCTGGGTTTACACCTTACGCGAATGGTCATTGGAGCAAGCAAACAGCTATATCACTGACGTCATGGATGCTTTTGAAGGGTTAACGGAAGGGAGCAAGCGTGGTCGGTTGACGGACATCCGACCAGGTTATCTCAAATATGCCGTCGGATCCCATGTGATCTATTTCCGGGAGCACGAGAACACGCTGCTTGTTGTGCGTATTTTGCACGGGCGTATGGATGTTGGGCGGCACATGTAACGCATATTGTGTTGCATTATCGAAAGTTCCAATGACGGAGGATTGTCTGTCACATTGATTGAAAGACGGCCTCTCGGCCGAATGACCGGTCAGGCGCTTAGCGACGAATGAGACCAAAACGGTGGGCTTCATCTAAAAGGTGACGAACGGAGGAAGGCTGCCATTTCCTCCCACCGCGCGTCGGCCGCTCTCCCATCTGATCGAGCTGGGCCGCGATATCGCGAAGCGACAATCCGGGATCGGCAATCGCAATTGCGGCGACCAGTTTCATCAGGTGATCAGAAGGGATGCGGCGAGGGGATCGGGCAACAAGCTTCTTGTCGGCGATTTTTTCGCGGACGAGACGATGCACGGCGCGGCGCAGACGCTCGACCGTCCAGTCATGTCCGCGCCTATTGAGCACCTGTACGATATTCTCCCAGCTGTGGACCGGGCGCATTTGTTGCACCAGAGGCAACCAGGTCTGTGCCGAGGTGATCAGTTCATCGAGATAGCGTTTGTTGCGCGCTTGAGATACCGCCCGGATCGCTTCCGGCTTGCGCTCTCTCAAGCCGGGATTTCCCGGAAGCTTGCCGCGCGCCTTTGCAGCTTTGATCCCCGCTTTGGTCCGTTCTGCAATCAGCGCGCGTTCGAGCTGTGCAACGGCGTCCAGCACCTGCAGAGAAAACATGCCTTGCGGCGTGGATGTGTCGATGGGATCACGGATAGATCGAAAGTGGATGCCGCGTTGTTCGAGATCTTCGATAACCTGCAGAAGGTGACTGACCGAGCGGGCGAGGCGGTCCAGCCGGACCACGACGAGAACGTCACCGGCAACGAGTTCCGAAAGCAGCCGGGTCAGGACCGGGCGGGCGCGTGAAGTCCCGGAACCCTGCTCCTGAAAGATGCGATCACAGCCAGCTGCCCGCAACTCGTCCATCTGTGCATCATGGACCGGATCGTCGGTCGAGACGCGTGCGTAACCGATGAGGCGAGCGGGACGGGGCAACGCACTGGTGGCCTGACGTTTTGACATGGCTGTTTCTCCCGCGCTTGAAGCGGCTTTGTTCAAATAAGGCATGCATGAGAAAATGGTTAGTTGCAAGCGAGTTTTACTATGCAATTAAACCGCCATCAGAAGCGATCTTAATGGGTAGACGAGGAAACCGTCATCAAAACAACCGTTGCGCGCCAGCGGCCTACCTAAGTTAAAAGGTCCAAATCTATAAACAGGGAGAGGGATGGATAAGCTGGAATGATCACGGTAGGCGGCGAAAAGAGATAAGCCGAGAGCCTCGGTAGACACCGAGCAATCCGTAGTATGATAGCTCGTCCTTGGCGAAAAAATGAAAGGTAAGAACACTTGGCGTCCCTTGCGGAGAACAGTGCCGTGAGAAGGGCTTCAAAAGAACTGTTTTCCTAAAATGGGTGCGACCGATTGGAGAAAATGTCAACTCGACGATACTTTAAATCCTTAGATTGTGGCGGGAGATACGTTCCTTGATCTGCCATTTGCTTTTGCTTCAATGGCAGTGTTAATTGTCGTTCAATTGGGGTGGGGGCATGATACAGAATCGATCGTTTCTTTTCTTGATAACAGGGTTTGTTGTCAGCGTTCTTGTTACGGGCTGCGCGGTATCCGATGTCGGGCCGATCAATCGTTCAACGTCTCAATTATTCGCGTTTAACAATCATTTCGTTCCGGATCACGGGGATGATGGCGCAATGATCATTGGCCTGGCATTTTCTGGCGGCGGCACGCGGGCGGCAGCTTTTGGTTATGGAGTCATGCGGGCGCTCGATGATACGATCGTGGACGAATATCCCTATGAGCGAAGCCTGGTCGATAATATCAGGATCATATCTGGCGTGTCTGGAGGCGCGGTTCTTGCAGCCTATTTCGGCATGAAAGGGCGCGATGATTATCGGGATTTCCGTGAAACGTTTCTGGTCAGGAACGCTGAAGAACGCGTGCGCACCAATGCATTGTCGCCAGCAGTCGCCATTGGCGTCCTGAATGGCGGCGCAAATGACCGATCCTCGCTTGCCCGTTGGCTCGACGACAATATTTTCCATGGTGCGACCTATTCAAAGTTTGACTGGTCCAATGCGCCATCGATCTGGATCTCTGCATCGGATATCTACAACCGGGTTCCATTTCACTTCAGCGTAGAAACCTTTGCAGCACTGTGCAGCAATCTGAAGGATGTGCGGATTGCTGACGCAGTCGCGGCGTCCGCGGCGGTTCCGGTCGTTTTCAAGCCCATTTCGGTTGCATCCAACCATGGTGCCTGCACCTATCGCCAGCCCGATTGGCTAAGCCGAGTCATGGCCGATCCCGAGGCGTCGTATAGGTTGAAGGCCTATGGGCGCGCACTGCACACTTACCGGTCGAACAATGTGAATTTCATAAAATTGCTCGATGGCGCGCTGACGGATAATCTGGGGCTTACGCCATTTGCGATGGCCAGAGCCTCGGCGCAAACGCCCTATGGGCCATTGTCGCTTGCCGATGCAGTGAAGCTGAAGACTTTTCTTTACATTGTCGTGGATGCTGGCCGTGAGATGGAATATCCATGGGTAAAGGAGCTGCAAGGGCCAGGGATTTCTGAAATCCTCGGTGCGGTTACGGATACTGCCATTTCCTCGTCGGTCAGGGAAGGGTTCGATGCGCTGAAGCTGGCGACAACGCAATGGCGCGACGAACTCATTGCATATCGGTGCGGCCTGTCTGCAGCCACGGTAGCGCGCTATCGCGGCTCGTTGAAAGGATGGAACTGCCGCGATGTCCGGTTTCATGTACAACGCCTGTCGATACAAGATCTTCCCGCTGGCATGGCTGCAAGTTTCAATGAAGTGCCAACCCGCTTCGTGCTTCCGACAGAACAGGTGGATCAGGTGATTGCCGCTGGTCGCGTGGCGTTTAAAAGAAACGCCGTCCTCCAGAACGCCATTCGCGAAGTCCAGTCCGATGCAGGCGTCAAAAAAACGGTTAGCCCGAATATGCTCCAACAAAATCTATCATCGTCTGAAACACTGGCGTCGGGGCCATTGTAGCGCCAGCACCAACCCGGTTCTCTCAATATTACCATTTATGACTGCCGATCCGAGGCCACAGAATATACCATGATCAAACTGCTTTTTATGTTTGCCTGGGCATCGCTATGCTCGATGATTGTGTTATGGGCGGCAATGGCGCTCTGGTTTCATTTGCAGGTGGGGCAGACGATCAAAATCTGTGTCATGGCCCTGACCGCGCTTGTTCTTGCAGCTTATATCTCGGTCCTGTTTTCACCGCGTTCGAGCAGCCAGTTGATAAGCTTCAGTAACGTCGCATTCATCTGCCTCGGTTCCCTCTTTCTGGTCTCCTGGTTTTCGATGAAGCCCTCGCTCACGCGGGATTGGGCGGCAGATGTCCAGCACACGGTGACAGCGGATGTTCAGGGCGACGAGGTGACATTTCACAACATTCGTGACTTCACATGGAATGACAGCCGGATATTTGTGCCGAGGTGGAAATCCGGGACGTACAGGTTGAGCGAACTCAATTCGGTGGATGTCATCTTGTCTTACTGGACGCATCCGGCCATTGCACATACATTGATTTCATTCGGCTTTGCAGATGGTCGCCATCTGGTGTTCTCAGCCGAAATCCGCAAGAAAAAAGGTCAGGAATTTTCTTCGCTGGGTGGCTTTTTCAGAAGTTTCGAATTGGCGATGATAGCGGCGGAAGAACGGGACATTGTTTATTTGAGAACCAATGCCCGCGACGAGCGCGTCTATCGATATCCGGTCGATGTTGATCAAGAGCTTATGCAGGCGATGTTGCTCAAATATATCGAAAAGGCCAACGATCTTGCCAGAAACCCGGCCTTCTACAATACACTTACGTCCAATTGCACGACGGTCGTTTTCGACCTTGTTCGCCTGCTGGAGCCAGGTTTTCCATTTGATTACAGGGTTTTGCTCTCCGGCTATCTGCCGGAGTTTCTCTATGACAATGAGCTGCTCATGAACAGCGACCTGCCGTTCAGTGAAATCCAGCAGCGCGCCTTGCTGACGCCGGTTCGCTCAATGGAGCGCGAACAGTTTTCTACGGTCATCCGGCAGCCTGCCGGTACTTAGAGCATTTCCAGCAAAAGTGCGAAGCGGTTTTGCGTAGGACAATGCGGTAAAACAAATAGTTAGAGCGGTTCTGATGATTCCGTATTAACCGGAACCGCTCTAGCTAGGCCGGATATATGCGAGACGTGTCCTAGTTTATGTCCTGCTTCGTGTTTGCGTATTTTTTTAGCAGGCGAAGTTTGGGAAACGTCAAGAACGATTTTGGCGGATCGACCAGAGCCGACAATGCGCGCGCATAATCCAGCACCAGACCGGGCGTCCACGCCATGGATTCTGCGCGTTTGCGCATCAGTCCCGCTGCCCATAGCTCAGGATAAATGATCGCGCGCAACGCTGTCATTATTGGCCAGTTGTGGTCACGATAAACACCTTCCAGCGCTGCATCCAGAGCATCAGCGACTGCACTTGAGCAATTGCGGTTTGTGAGATTATAGGTGTTGTCTGCGCTGTAATGTTGCCAGAATGCATTCAATCGCGATGCGTCGATATTCTTGATCACCACCTGCACCGTCGATTGGCACCATTCGGCGGATTCTTCCTGATAGCTTGGCAGGAAACGTCCGGGCACATTGTTGTCTGCGGTGGCGCGTAATGTCCGGGTGAATTCGTCCGGCGATCGGTCGATCTCGACTGCCGGATAATGGCTGATATAGACGTGTGGGGCCATTTCCAGAGCCGCATGGCCTGTGGAAATGACGCCGTTTGTATCGACGGCTGCGATATATCGATTGATGGCCCTTTGATGAAGCGGGGTCATGACCTGACCTGTGGGAGTCCAGACATGGACGATCAGCTCGCTGCGATTGGCAGAATGGGCGAGGGAGCTGGAATCCGGCTTGTTCCATAAAGGATTTCTGTTGAAGATACTGCTGATCGATGCGCCTTCTTCCAGCCGTCGCACCCGTGTCGCAATGTTCAATATGCCAAGGCTGGTAAGGATCATGACGGCGCCGACATTGAAGGCAACTGTTCCGGCGTACCATGTTGGCCATGGCTGAAGCGTTGCAATGGCGATGCAAACTTCCGCAATGCCGCCCATCAACCCCAGCCGCCAGCGGGGATAGCGGACAACCCATGCACTGCCAATGCGCACACTGCCATCCACAAGGAAGCAGAACCCCAGCACCATCGCAAGCGTGAAGTGGCTGGCGGGGGTGGCGCTGAGGATCAGCAAGGCGACCGCGAACAACGCGATACCCTGCACGACACGCATTCGTCTCGCCGTTCCCTGACTGAACGCGGCAGCCAGGAGGCCGACAGCCGCCTCCGGCAGCAGGAAATAGCCAAAAAAGCGCGACGGAATGATCGTCTTTCCGTCCAGCGCATCTATAGCGATGAATGTGCCGAGGAGAAGCCAGACGCCGCCGGTAATGAGCAATATTTTCCAGTGCCGCTGGATAATTTCGCGACCAAGGAGAATAAGAACGATGCGTATCATGCCTGGGGGTCTCCACTGGGTTTAAGCGTGCGCTTTACGATCAGGGCGAACACCATGAAAACGACGCAGACCATTCCCACAAAGGTCGGTAGGCCGTGCTGCATCACGTCCAGAAAACCGCCTGCCAGCATCGGTCCCACCAAGGCGCCACCGCCCCAGAACAGCCCCATCGCCGCATAGACGCTGATAAGGTCCGCCCCACGGAACTGCGAGCCGATTATCGCGAGCATTGTCGTATAAATGCCAACGAAAATTCCGCCCCAGATGAACAATGCCGGGTAGGCCAGCCAGCTCACCGATAGAAGCAGGGGCCAGAGAAATGCCGTTATTGCGGAAACCGCCGTTAGGGCGATCATCAGTGTAACCCGGTTCATCTTGTCTGATAGCCAGCCGATGGGAAGCTGCAGCGCAATGGCACCGACCATGAGAACCGTGATCAGTTGTGCACCTTCGGTTTCGTTCCAGCCGAGCCGCATGGCATAAATGGCAAGGAAAGACAGTCCGGCTGTTTCAACTGCCGAATTGATTGCCGTTGTTCCCATGGCAATGGGCGACAGTCGCATCATACGCAAGAAATTTGAGTGTTTTTGCTGGGCCATTTCAATCTGTCGAAGTCCCGGCAGACTTATGATGACAAAGGCGAGGAGGGCGACGACCGCCCCGATTGCAAATGGCACCAGCCCTTCAAACCCCGTAAACGACAGGATCAGCGGGCCGCCGGCAAAACCCAGCGAGAGCGACGCCGTATAGGTCGCCATGATGCGTCCGCGATTTTTATTGTCGCTCAGCTCGCTGGCCCAGGTTTCCGTCAATACGAACAGAATTTCGGCAGAAATTCCCAGCAGGAAACGCAACGGAAACCAGAACCAGAAACTAGGCACCATTGGAAACAGGATCAGAAGCAACGCTGATGAAAGTAGCGCGGCCATGATGAGATATTTGGGCTTGTAGCGGATAGCCAGTCCCGAAAGGAAGGGGGCTATGCACAGGACGCCGAGCGCATGCATGGCGGCATTGGCACCGACAAGCGTTTCCGTCAGCCCGCTTTTGATAAGCATATGCGCCACCAGCGGAGCCGTCAGGCTGTAAGTGAGCCCGAAAATTGACGCTGTCGCAATTATGATGGCAAGGGAAAGGAGCGAACTTTTTTCACTTGAGCGTTGTGTTTCAACGCTGTCGACTTCTGCTTCCAGTCTCAATTCTTTGCCCCAACCCAAAAGAATAGAATCGATGATACCCCATTGTCCAATACACCGCTCTTCGTAATCAATTAGTAAAGCCGAAATTGCAAAAATTCTACATAGAGGCCTCCCCGAAAAGGGTAAAACGGTTTCCGGAGAAGACTTGTGCTGAAAAGAGATTTTAAAACATTGATCTATTTCATTCAGATCGGTCGTCACACTCTGTGTAACTTCGAATAAACGCCGCGATAAACCAGAGGACCTATATCCAATTCCCTTCCAGAGAACACGGTTTATTTACGCCCTCTATATAATGAGTTGCGCCAACGTATTTTTTGGGGGGGCGTTCATGGCAACATTACTGGGGATGTCGATTTACGTATCATTCTTGGCATTTTGCTTTTTCGGGGCGCTTTTATATGCCTGCGGCTGGCTCCTTCTGAAGCTGCGGGGCCTGCGGGCGTTGAAAGATCCGACTTCGGTGCCCATTGGAGCCTTTGTCGGCACGATATCCACCGCATGGGCTTTGTCTCTCGGCTTCGTCGCGGCAGATGCATGGACACTCAATTCTCGAGCGGATCTCGCGACCAGCAACGAACGGTCTGCGATATTTCGAATGTTGGGGACTGCTCATCCCACGGTCCTGAACAATGAGAGACTTAAGAACGCAGTGGAAACCTATCGGAATCTGGTGGTGTCAGATGAATGGGGAGCCGATGACAATATCGTGCCTTCGCCCAAGGTGGAGAAGTCGCTTCTTGCCATTCGTTCCGTTGTCCAGACGGTGGCCAGCGACGGCACGCCCTCTCCGATCGTATCCCAGCTCATTCATGATTTTAACGAGCTTCAGAATGCGCGCAATGATCGCATCGCTATCGCTAATACGTCCATCGACCAATATAAATGGTATCTTGTACTGGCGCTGACATTCCTGACTATCGCCACTATTGCCTCGACCCATGCGGATCGGGTGCGGGCTGGGAGGCATGCCTTGCTACTTTATTCGGCAACGGCTTCGATCAGCCTGTGGATTCTTGCGATCCATGCCAATCCATATATCGGCACTGAAGAACTAAACCCCACGCTGTTGTTTTCA
Source organism: Brucella sp. NBRC 113783 (assembly GCF_040372265.1). NCBI lineage: Bacteria > Pseudomonadati > Pseudomonadota > Alphaproteobacteria > Hyphomicrobiales > Brucellaceae > Brucella > Brucella sp. NBRC 113783. The sequence continues at coordinate 95,012 of NZ_BAABRX010000009.1, forward strand.
AGCCAGCGTAGCTGATCAGGCACGTTCTCGAGCGGTCATCACGATGAACGACCGCTGTTAACAAGCTGCATGTGGCAGTTTATAAGTAAGCGCGATCCAGTTCATGCTTAGTGCGGTCGAAGAGTTGGAGGTCCCTCCGTGAATAGTATCATAGCAGCCTTGACGCCCGTCCGCTACGCCGTTTGGCATTGTTGTAATAGTCGGACGCCTGCTGCACGGAGCGATGGCGCGATTGTTCCATGGCTTCGGGGAGCGGAATGCCGCGATTGGCTGCTTCGGTGAGATAGCCAGAGCGCAGGCCGTGGGCTGAGAATTCTTTTGCATTGAGACCTGCCATTTGCGCGCGCTGTTTGACAATCTGGTTGACGGCGCTGGGTTCGAGCGCTCGCGTGGACACATTGCCCCAGCGATCGACTTTTCGAAACACGCTGCCCTTGTCGATCCTGGCTGCTTCCAGCCAGCGGGTGAGGGCTTCGACGGGTCGGCCGGTCAGATAGACGATTTCATCGTGATCGGCACCACTGGTTTTGGTGCGACCAAGATGAATGCCGAGCGAGGGGAGGGGAGAGCCGTCCTCATCGGTGACCGGGGGGTGTTTGATGAGCTGTTCTACACGCAAGCCGGCGACTTCGCTGCGCCTGCGCCCGCCCGAGGCGAAGGCCACCATCAGGATGGCCCGATCCCGGATAGCGGTTAGATCCTCGCCGGAACAGGTTGCCAGCAGCTTGCCCAGAATATCGCCGGTAATCGCATTGGTACTCTTGCGGCTGCGCGGCCTGTTCAGAGCGCGCACCGCAAGCCGGATAGCCGATTTGACGGAAGGCGATGAAAACGATCCTTCCAGCCCCCGCCAGCGGGTCAGCGTTGACCAGTTGGCGAGACGCCGGCGCACCGTTGCTGGCGCATGCGGTCCCGACACGCGCAGAAAGCCTTGTCGGCGCAATTCCCCTTCCACGTCGGCTGGCATGCCGTGATCAGGTTCGATCTCACGTTGCTGCGGCCGCCATAAGTGATGGGCGACGAATTTCAGGAGCAGGGCTTCCGGCGCCGGAAAGGGGAGGGGGCTGCCGGTTGCGGCCATTGACCAGGCTTCAAGATAGGCCAGATCCGAGGTTAGCGCGCGCAGGGTGTTTTCGCCCATGCCTTCATTGACCAGATGGCGGAGCGTCTCGACATCCTCATCCGTCAAAATGCCTGCCAGCATGTCGCGTCTGTTCATCGGCAAGACAGCAGCTATCGTGTCGAGTGTTTCGGCGCGCCGTTCGACGGCGGAAACGGGCGCTGATGGCACGGGCAAACTCCTTGATTGGCCTGAAAGCGGCTTTCTGCGGCGCGGCTTTGGCCCTGACTTTCGCTGATTTGCGGCTTTAAATCAATAAGCTTCGATAAGCGATACTTATCGGAGGTTATAAGCCCGTATGGTTCATGTCACGGTAACGAAAGCAAGAGCTAGTTTCGGTTTCGTATTGTCTTATTTATCCTGTATATTGAATATGTTAGTCCATGAAGCGCGGGTGATATTCAGCGTGAAATTTGGGGTAAGCGGGGCAAATTCCGTGGCAGTGTCGAACGCGTAGGCAATCTCGGCAGACCCGATGCGCGCTGCTGTACTGATCTTGCGAGCGGTCAGCGTTCCTGGTTCGAAAGGGGAGGGAAGTGTTCAGGCCCGCGCCGCGATCAATGTCGCGAGCGGCGGGATCGGCTCCGGACTGCCGATCTCCAGCCGGTCGCCCAGATAGTGCCAGAACGATAGACCCAGCTTCTGGCACGTCTTCATCAGGCCAAGCAGCGTATCGCGGGCAATGCGGCCGTCACGGCTCATTGTGCCGCCAGAGATCTTCCGCTTGATGACGAAGCTGCGCAGATCGTTTTCCGAAGCGTTGGTGTTGAGCGGGATTTCCGGCGGTCCAGCACCCGCAACAGCTCGGCCTTGCGGCGCGACAACCGCAACAGGAGCTTGTCGAGATCGTCATAGCCAGTGCGGATCGCAAAAATGCGGTCGAATCTCGCTTCGAGACCGGCAGCGAGCCGCGCATCCGGCTTTTGCCGATAGGCCTTCAGCGCTTTATAGAAACGCCAGATCAGGTCCCGGATGGTCTCGACCTGTTTTCTGTCCAGGCGTCGTCGGCATCAATTTCTGCAGCAATCGTTCGGAATGAACCCAACATAGCGCATGAGTGCCGACGCGGAACTGGCCGGCATCGTCGGAAACGATGATCGCGTTGCCGATCAGGCCATGATGGCGGATCGCACCCCAGATGCCCGCTGCGGCGAGCGGGCGGATATTCTCCGTGTCGAAGATGTCGATACCCTTGTTAGCCAAATAGTGAAGGAACGGGACCTCATTGCAGAAGTGCTGCGGTGTTCGAGTTCGCAGCCCGGCCACGATGGTGGGGTCGGTGCCATATCGCTGATCCAGATAATCGAAGGCCGCGTCGTTCAGCACGTAGTCCTGATAATTGCCGCGCAGCAGGCTCAGAAAGTTGAGGCGTGACTTCGATGGCGTGGTGCGGAAAACGGTGAAGTTCGGGCCGCCAATATGAGTAGTGTAGGAATTATCACGCGCATGACGGGCACCAGTGTCGTCAACCGTTACATAAGCAGCCGACACCAGGCCAGCATGCAGGACGGCAGCATCCTCAGCGACAAACCCATCAAGCCCTTTGAAGATCAGGGGCACGACCTGGCGCTTGGAGATGTCCATGCCAATGTCATTGAGCAATGCCGACAATCGTTCCGTCGTGACTTGTCCTTGTGCATGCAGCATCAGGCATAACCGTCTGAGGCTCGGGCCATAGCCACCGACAATTCCGGCAGGTAGCGGCGCAAGGATTGTTTTACCGTCCGGTGTCACCCAGCATCCGCGCCGATAATGCACGACCTCAGCGCGTAGAACCACATCCCGCACGTAACAACTTTTATAGCCCTTGAAACGTGAGCCTATAGTTGATCTTTGCTTATAATTTTTGCCATGAAGAAGATCCACTTTTCATAGTTCTGTCAGCTTCTTCTTTCAGCCAACTGATCAAAGAGCAGACAATAGCAATATCTTTCCTTTCGTTTTTAACGACAAGGTAGTGCCCATTTGGGCTTTGCATCGTGTTAGGTAAGAAACGCACGAGCTGACCATTCGCCAGATAATCGTAAATGTGCGACTGCCATCCCATGAGTATTCCCTGGCCGGCAATGGTAGCCATCAAAGCATCTGTATAATAGGTATAGTGGTGAGCGACTTTCAATCGATTCCCGTGTATCCCATGATGATTCATGAATTCAGGCCAATCGGGCCATTCCCCATGGTTGTCACAATCGATGATCTTGTGTTGCCATAGGTCTTCCAGTTGGATTGAACCACCGTTGGCCTGAAGGTAGTCAGGGCTGCAAACGGGAAAAAGCTGGTCGTGGAAAAGATAGTGGACTTCGCCATCTTTCCAGTTTCCCATACCATACCGCAAGGCAATATCTGCGGATCCCATCTTCAATTCGTCGCCACGGTGCTGACTGACGGCCTGTATGCCAACTTCGGGATATCGCGCTCCAAATCGTGTGATTCTTGGGACGAGCCAAAGACTGGAGAACGAGACGTAGGATGTAATTTTCAGCTCAACAGGAGCGCGGTTAACCCGCAATCTTTCGACAGAGTCTGCAATCTCAGACAATGTTCTAGATAGTGTTTCCGCGAGATCCTTACCTCGCTCCGTCAGTTCGACGGAACGATGGAGACGCTCGAAAAGGGGCGCTCCAATCACATTCTCAAAGTCACGAATTTGTCGTGTTACCGCTGGCTGGCTCACGCCCAATTCGTCAGCAGCATCGGTAAAGCTTTTTAGCCTGGCTGCTGCCTCGAATGCCACCAACGCAGCAAAAGGAGGGAGTCTGGTGCGAAATTTTGTCATTTTTTCCCCTTATGCGGCCAGTCTCCCATAACGACAGGTTATGTCAAGCGGTTTCGAATTAGCGTTGACGGTAATCGAAACTCATCGGTAGATATTGAGTATTAAAAAGAAGCGACGGCAGAACGTCGCAGGGGAAGAAAAATGTTCACACTCAAACAGTCAGAATTTGGCTGCCCTAATTCAATGGAAATCATTCGTCTTACCTTTGGCGATAAAATGTATCTCGAGGGTGTCAACCATCGCGGGAGAAAATCTGCGTAGTAGATCCAAAAGATCATCCATTATTTCCATGGAGGACAGAATGAGTACATCTGCAGAGATTAAGATTACCGGCCTAAGCAAGAGCTATGGCGAGCACACGGTGTTGAAAGACATCAATCTGGAAGTCCCTGCGGGCGACGTGTTGGCAATAATCGGTCCTAGCGGATCTGGAAAGTCGACGTTGCTGAGATGTATCAATTATCTTGAGGCGCCAGATAGCGGTACCTTGTTGGTACGAGGGCTTACACTTACCGGTGGGATTGAGCCAGACAATAAACAGCTCTTCCAGTTGCGACGTAATCTGGGAATGGTTTTTCAATCTTTCAATCTGTTTCCGCATCTTAGCGTGCTGCGCAACGTTAGTCTGCCACAGGAGCGGGTGTTAAAGCGCAGTCGTGCGGAGGCGGACGAGGTTTCGATGCAACTGCTTGAGCGCGTCGGTCTGGCTGATAAGGCGAAGCAGTACCCTATTCGCTGTTCGGGTGGTCAACAGCAACGGATTGCGATCGCACGCGCACTGGCGCTTGATCCCAAAGTGATGCTTTTTGATGAGCCAACCTCGGCGCTTGATCCCGAACTCGGGCTAGAGGTGCTGGCCGTTATGCGACAGCTGGCTGAAAGCGGCATGACAATGATCGTGGTCACCCATGAAATGGGCTTTGCCGAAAACGTATCGGATCATGTGATGATTATGGCCGATGGTGACATCGTTGAATACGGACCAAGCCGCGAAGTTATCCGTGCGCCGCAGACGGAACGTGCAAAGCGGTTTCTCCGTGCGGTGAACGACAGATGACGCTCGAATCCGCTCTCTATATTCTCGCCGGATTGCCGATGACGATTGCTCTGACAGGATTAGCCATGCTGTTCGGAGCTATTTTCGGGTTTCCCTTGATGCTGGCAAGCCAGTCGAAGTTCTTCCTACTTCGCCACATGAGTGTTGCACTGGTGAGTTTGGTGCGGTCTGTTCCGCCTATACTCTGGCTCTTTTTGATTTTCTTCGGACTTGGGTCCGGCGTTTTAACGCTGACCACGTTTGCGGCGGCAGTTGTAACATTCAGCATGATAGCTGCGGTCAATATGGCTGAAATCTATCGCGGTGGAATAGTTGCCATCCATCATGGTCAGTATGAAGCTGCGACTGCCCTGAACTTCAGCAGGTTTCGTCTTTATACGGATGTCATCATTCCCCAAATGGTGCGTGTCTGTATTCCCGCTGCTGCGACTTACGCGATCGGTTTGATGAAAGATTCTGCCATCGCCTCTACAATCGGTGTGGCGGATCTGGCTTTTCGTGGAAACCAGATTTCACTGCAAACTTATCGCGGTCTGACAATTTTCGCCTTCGTCGGTCTTCTGTACATCGTCATTAGTCTCCCGGTCGCGGCATTGTCTCGCGAAGCTGAGCGACGTCTTCGCGCAAAGGTTTCACGCTGATGGATGCATTGCTAATGGGAGTGACGTGGGAAGACGTCGCTGGCTGGCTTCCCTCCTTCTGGTCTGGTTTTCTGATTAGCATTCAGATTACCGTAGTTTCGCTGGGGTTGGGTATCCCGCTCGGCTTCGCTTTCGCACTAGGAGTTCAGGCAAAGAGCAAGCTCGTCCGATATTTGTGTTTGGCGCTTGTGGAAATCGGTCGCGGCGCGCCGGCTCTTGTCCTCCTACAGTTTGTTTATTACGGCCTGCCCAACACGGGCATCTCTGTCGGAGCCATGGCGGCTGCAGCAATCGCGTTGAGCTGGAATACAGGTGCATATACCAGCGAGATTATCCGGGCGGGCCTGGAGTCGGTGCCAGCGGGTCAGAAAGAGGCTGTAATAGCGTTGGGAATGACCCCGGCCGATGGCCTGCGCTACATCATTGTGCCCCAGGGTATTCGCGTTGCAATACCCGCGCTAATGGGATTTGCGATCATCGTTTTTCAAGGCACATCGTTGTGCTTTGCCATTGCGGTGCCCGAGTTGATCAGCCGAGCCTACGATATAGGCTCCATGCAGTTCTTTTACTTTCCTGCTCTGGGTGTTGCGGGCCTTTTCTATGTGGCTGTCTGCATGCCAGCGTCCTTCCTCGTCTCGTGGGTGGAACGAAGGGCAGGCGTCTATTCGCAACGATAATCTTCAGAGGAGAAACAGCAATGAAAATGAACAAACTGACTGCATCGATCTTTTTGGCAACCTCGGCACTGACGATTGCCGTGGCCCACGCCGAGGATTGCAAGCCCAAACATGAGGTTACCACGGTGGAGCCTGGCTTCATCACAGTGGGGGCTGTTCCTTTTGCTCCTTTCTCTATCATAGACAAGGATGGAAATGTGCAGGGAATTGATGCCGATATTCTTACTGAAATCGCCAAGATGGAGTGCTTGAAGCTCAAGACGCTCCCGACTGAAGCCGCTGCTGGAATTCAGACGATTGTATCGGGGCGTGCAGATGTCAGCTCGGGTGCTTGGTATCGTACCAAGGAGCGTACCCGCGTCGTCGATCTCTCTGCCCCGCTCTATCTGGACCAGATGGCTGTGTTCTCGAAGGCGGGTACAACAAAGCTGCCTGAACTGGAAGGCAAGCAGGTGGGGTCTGTTCAAGGCAACTTGTGGGTATCGGATCTGCAAAAGGTTTTTGGATCGAATCTCAAGCTTTATCCCACAGCCGTTGCCATGCATCAGGACCTGATGGCGGGTCGTCTGGATGCTGCCTTTGATGGATATTCCACGGGCATCTCGGCTCTCAAGTCTGGTTCTTTGACGGGTATTCAGGTGAAAGTTATCGAGCCTGATGATCGTATCAGAGCTTCCAAAGAAGCCGGTCAGGGCGCATTCCCGATGAGCAAGAAGAACAAGGCTCTAGGTGCTGCTATCGATGAAAATATTGCGGTGCTTCACAAGAACGGGAAGATTGCTGAAATCCTCGTCAAGCACGGTCTTGAGGCATCTGCTGGAGATACCGGCGCGGCCCGTTTGATCGAATAGTCTCGACTGACCTAGCAATACTATCTTGTCTGCAACGTGCCTCGGGCACGCGTTAACAAGCGCGTGCCCAAAAACCGCAGGACTTTGAAATAAAGTGATCGAGCCGAAGACCGCGATAATCTCCATACTTGCGTCAGGGACACTGATCGCCCTTATAAGGGTTGTCATGCTCGCTCGGCGGTGGCGGGTCGGCAGACAAGCCGAGATTCGGATTGTCGAGGGTATCCTTAGTCTTCCTGCCCGTTATCTTCGAGACGTTCATAGTGTTGTTGAACGGCGCCCCGAAAACGCGAGGATGCATGCCGCGCTTGCAGGTGGCGTGCTTTCGATGTTGATGCTTGCCCTGGTATTGATTACCCCCATCGGAGGTATTGTTTCCGGTTGGCTTTTGGTGATGTCCTGCGCAGTTGCAACCTACGGTGTGTGGCTGCAATCAAAGCGGCGGATGTCGAAACGCCCTTCTCATCTCTCGGGTGGTAAGTGGGGTCGGCTTACCCTCACTTTTGCGGGACTCATTCTTTCGTTTTTCTTGCTAGCGGTTGGCGTTCTATCGGGCATCGCTACATCCTCATATGACGCCTTTATCGTCGTGATCGCTGCCGTAGGCATCGCTAGTACAGGTTGGCTCGCCTGGACAGTCACGGATGGTCCGATGCGACACGCGGTAGCCGGGGTTGTGCATTTGATGTTTCATGCCCGTCCGGCACGGTTTGGTACTAACCGTCCAGATGCAGGCCTACGCAAGATCAATCTTGATGAATCCAGGCTTGGTGTAAGCACAGTCGGCGACTTTACGTGGACTAGCCTGGCGAGTTTTGACGCCTGCGTACAATGTGGTCGTTGCGAAACCGCATGCCCCGCCTTCGCTGCCGGTTTGCCGCTCAATCCGAAGCGGTTTATTCAGGATATCTCCAGTAATCTGGCTCCGGCTCAAAGTATTCTGTCCTACTCGGGCAGTCCGCATCCACATATTGAGTTACCATCTCTATCTGGCGGTCCTTTGACGTCATTGATTGGCCAGAACGGCGTCGGTTTCTCTGAAATCTCACCGGATACGCTCTGGGCTTGCACGACTTGCCGCGCTTGCGTTCAAGAATGTCCGATGATGATCGAGCATGTTGATGCGGTGATCGATATTCGGCGCCATCAGACGCTTGTAGAAGGAGCGGTTCCTGGCAAAGGCGCCGAAATTCTGGACAACTTGGATAAGACCGACACTGTCAGCGGCAGGCCGCTGTCCGAGAGGTTGGACTGGGCCGTTGACCTTTCAATGCCGGTTGTTGTTGAGGAAAAGCCCGTCGATGTTCTCCTCTGGCTTGGGGAAACTGCCTTTGACCGCCGCAATCAGCGGACTTTGCGTGCGCTTGTTAAATTGTTGCGGCAGGCGGGTGTTGATTTCGCGGTGCTTGAGACGGAACTTGACTGCGGCGATCTTGCGCGCCGCCTTGGCGATGAGGCCGGTTTCCAAAGACTGGCTTTGGCAAATATAGAAATCCTCAAAAAGCTGAGTTTCAACCGTATCGTTACGATCGATCCCCACGTTGTTCATTCGCTACGCAATGAGTATTGCGGGTTCGGGCTGTCATTGCCGGTTCAACACCATACTCAGGTGTTGAACGAGTTGGTGGCGGCCGGAAAAATAGCGCCTGTTCAGATGGATACGGGTCGCGTGACCTATCACGATCCTTGCTATCTGGCGCGTTATAACGGTGAGACAGACGCGCCGCGGTCTTTATTGTCAGCTATTTCCAACAACTTTGTTGAGATGGAGCGGTCAGGAATGCGTTCACGGTGCTGCGGTGGCGGTGGGGGGGCGCCAGTGACCGATATCGCTGGTGATAGGCGCATCCCAGATATGCGTATGGAGGATGTCCAGGCAGTTCAAGCGGCTAAAGTCATCACGGCATGTCCCTACTGCACACAAATGCTTGAGGGGGTCTCGCAACCAAGGGCTGAGATCATCGATATTGCCGAACTGTTGCTTCAGTCGACAGGGGAGGTGCGGGCATGATCCGAATTCATAGAATGAAGCGGCCAGCGCTGCCTGCGGGTCTTATACGTCGAATAGATCCCAGAGAATTCGATAATATTCCCGATGATGCGCGTGTTACCGCCGCTTCACTGCGAAGATATCCCCATAAAGAAAAGGGTCAGCGGTTACGTAGAGAGTTGCGACAGTCTCGGACGCTAGTTTCAGGGGAGCAAGGGCCGTTACCTCAACGCCGTCCGATTTCGGTGGCCAATGACGTACCATGGGTTCTCGCGGTGAGCCTCTCAGAAGAGCCATGGGCGGATGCAGGGCTTCAGGTTCTGGGCGCAGCGCGTCGGCTGGCGGACGAGTTATCTGGCGGAGTGTTGCTCGTCCGGATAGGTGAGCATAACACGACACAAGATGCAGCGACACTAGGTGTTGATCGGCTCATTGAACTACCGATATCAGCCGACTGTGATGTTGTTGCCAGCCGACTTCTATCCGTTGTTTCGCTTTTCGCCGCTGCTCACATTGTTTTCGCTGAGGCAGGCCATGATGCGGATCTTGCGCGGCGTCTGGCCGTTCTACTGGGCGATCGCCCAGCGACAGCGCTTCAGGTTTTAACGCGCGATGACGCGATCATGCTGGAGGCGGGTAACCAAATTGAGGTCAAGCGATCACTGCCTAAAATCCTGACGCTTTCGGCGGATCGGTTTGATCCGGTTGGAGACGTTCCCTTACGAGAAGCTCGGGTCATTGAAATGGAACTGAAAGAGGAGGTTGAAACAATCCGCGATCTTGGATCGGTCGCCACTTCACAGCTCGATGCTCCGCTAAGCGAGGCCAGATTCCTCGTCAGTGCTGGTGACGGTGTTACGGATTGGCACGGGTTTCATGATGTTGCGATTGCTCTTGGTGGAACGATAGCCGGCAGCCGTCAGGTCTGTGATGCCGGTCATCTCCCACGTCATCGCCAGGTCGGTGCTTCAGGCACAATTGTGGAGGCGCGTTGTTATCTGGCTTTCGGCATATCAGGTGCCCCACAGCACCTGCAAGGTGTTCAGCGCTGCCGTCATGTGGTTGCGGTGAACACCGATTTACATGCGGCGATGATCAAGCGTGCTGATCTTGCCATAATCGCCGATGCGCAAGCCGTGATGCCTGCGCTGGCACTTCTGGTCGGAGAAAAGTGTCATGGCTGATATGGAGATAGCGGTCCTTCTGTCTACGGGTATGCATCCAGTGTCCGGCAAACCACGCATGGCGCCGGAAGATGCACGCGCGGCAGAAATGGCTTTGCGATTGGGACTGACTTATTCCGCCATTCATGCGGGTGATATTTCGAATGTCGCGCTACGCGATTATCTTGGGCTTGGGGTGGACAAGATCGAGGTACTCGGCCCTTTACAGTCGCACGACGATATCGTGCCTCCTCTGGTCCAGAGATTGTCGGAACTTGCCCCTGACATAGTGCTCACCGGTTCCCGCACTGAAAAAGGCGAAGCCAGCGGTATGGTTCCCTATCAGATCGCTCAGCAACTTAAAATGAAACACATAGCTGGCGTTTGCTCCATAGAAGCATTGGAAGGCGACGAAATTATTGTTGTGCAAGGGTATAAGGGCGTCCCTCGACGAAAGCTGGCGGTAAAAACCCCAGTGCTTTTGTCTGTGAGCGAGTTGGCTCCGTTGCCCCGAATGCGTGCATTTGCTCGAGCAAGGGTTGGAAAACTTGAACAAATACCCGTTGAAGCAAAAAGAGACGATGAATCAGCACAATGGACTCGGTCGCCAGCAAGGCGTCGGCCAAAAAAAATTACGCCAGGCCAGTCGCGTGGCGGCAGCGAAGCGCTCGTCGGTCTGACACCAAAGGAGGCTGCGATGCAAATAGTGAGCTTTCTGAAGGAAATCGGCGTCATAGAAGGTAAAAAGCAATGAATGCGCGGAAATATGATGTCATCATTATTGGTGGAGGGATTATTGGAGCCAGTGCTGGTCAACACCTGACGGCTGAAGGCTTTAATACGCTCCTTTTGGAACGCGGCGATTATGGCGGCGCCACCAGCAGCCGTACGTCGCGCCTTCAGCACTGCGGGCTGACATATTTCTCGGCAGCGAACCATTCGCTGTGGAATTTTATTCGACGTCCATTCTATGTTGCCGAGTGTCTAGAATTGGCCAAACGCGCTATGCGCGAGCGCGGCGAGTTTGTCAAAACGTCTCCCGAACGTGTCCGCAAACTTGATTTTGTGGTGCCGTTCAATGCGCGTAGCGCTATTTCCGGCCCGAGGGCAAAGCTCGCATTTGGCGTCATGTCACTCTTCGACAGGGGTGTACCGCTCGATCTGAAGGTTATGACGGCGCAAGAAGCGCGCAACCATCCAGCCCTGGAGGGAATGGCCGATCTGGAAGACGTTCGCGGCGCGCTGTCCTTCACGGAATATCAATATGCCTGGCCCGAGCGCATCGTGGTCGATACCGTCATGAAAGGGCGCGACATCGGACTGGATGCCCGTAATTATATGGAAGTGGTTTCGATTGATCGTTTGAAGAACGGCGAATGGAACGTGACCGCTCGTTGTTCCAGTGGTGATAACGAGACATTTCAGTCCAAGGCCATCGTCAATGCTGCTGGCGCGTGGGTGGACGACATAACAGGCCTTTGTTCGAACTCGGCTCCTCGGTTGAACGCTGGAGCCAAGGGCACCAATGTGGTCGTAAGATTGCCCGCCAGAATGCGCGGTATAGGCATGGAGACCATTACGCCGGAAGGCGCGCCATTTTATCTCATACCTTGGGGCGATCTCCACTATGCCGGGCCGTGGGACACGCCATCTGAAGCTGATCATGCTGGCTATCGCGCAAAAGACCATGAGATTGAATCCATTCTTAAAATCATGAACCAGGTTTATCCAGGCATTCCTCTCGATCGGAACGATGTGCTCTATAGCTGGGCTGGCGTGCGCCCGCGAACCGCCCGAAAGGGCGAGGCGATGGGATCTATGGAGGTTATGGAACATGACCTCACCGATCAGGGCATCAGGAATTTCTTTGTGTTTACCGGTGGCTTGTTGATGACGCATCGTGATGCAGGCCGCAGGCTCACGAAAGCGGTTTCGAAGCGAGTAAAGCCGTCTGGTCCCAGAAAGAAACTCGATAGTTCCGCCAGACTAATTCCTCAGGGGGATCAAGTTTCCGAGCTTTCAGTGAAGTGGGCGATTGAAAATGAACAGGCCCGAACCCTCGAGGATATTCTGAGACGCCGTTTGGCGGTGGGCTGGAGCGAGGACCTCGGTCTGGCGCAAGTCGAAGAGGCTTCGTTTATTGCTGCACGTTTGCTGGGCTGGTCTGAAGTTCAACGCAGTGCCAATTTGACCGAGTTTATTCAGACAACGATTTCAGACTTCAACCCGCGTGACCCAAATCGCTGGACGGATAGACCATGACCGATACTCTAGCTCTTCTCAAGCCTTTCAAGCTGAAACATCTGACACTCCGTAACCGGATCATGTCCACATCGCATGCTCCCGGATATGCAGAAGATGGAATGCCGAAGGACAAGTACCAGCTTTACCATGCTGAAAAGGCGAAAGGCGGTATTGCTCTCACCAGCTTTGGTGGATCTTCATCGGTATCAAAGGATTCGCCACTTCCCTTCAATCAGATCGATGTGAGCGATGACCGCGTCATTCCATATTTTGAGCAGTTTGCCGAGCGGGTGCATGCACACGGCGCTGCCGTCATGTGCCAGATTACGCATTTGGGGCGGCGCGGCGCGTGGGATACGCGGGATTGGCTTCCGTTGATCGGTCCGAGTACCAATCGTGAAGAGATGCATGGCGCTTATGCCAAAGAGATGGAGGATTTTGACTTCCGTCGGGTAAAGCGACATTTTGCCGAAGCTGCGGGCCGTGTCCAACGGGGCGGTCTTGACGGATGCGAACTGATTGCCACGGCACACCACTTGCTGGACGCGTTTCTTTCGCCGGTGGTGAACAAGCGCACAGACAAATATGGCGGATCGCGTGAGAACCGGTTGCGCTTCGTTATCGAAGTCATCGAGGAAATCCGCAATGTCGTGGGGAAGGATTTCATTCTGGGAATGAAGTTCGTTGCCAACGAACTGCAGGAAGGCGGTATGGATGCCATTGAGTGTCTGCGCATAACACAGGCGCTGGCCGCAAGCGGGATGCTCGATTACATTAACGTGCATCAGGGACATGGAGATACGGTTCGTGGGTTGCAAAGCATGTTGCCGGATATGTCTTATGATTCCGGGGCCTTTCTCTATCTAGCTTCGGCTGTAAAGTCGGAGGTGGATATCCCGGTTTTCCACTCGTCAGCCATCCGCGACTTGGCTACAGCTGCGCGTGCCGTTGCGGAGGGGCATGTCGATATGATCGCCATGACGCGTGCGCATATTGCTGATCCGCATTTGGTACGGAAAATGATGGAAGGGCGCGAGGACGATGTTCGCCAGTGCGTGGGTGCCAACTACTGCATCGACCGCGTTTCTGACGGCCATCCGGCGAGCTGTATTCAAAATGTTTCGACGGGCCGCGAAGGACAAATTCCACACGAAGTAAACCTATCGAACGCACAAAAGAAAGTTGTTATCATCGGCGGTGGACCCGGCGGTCTGGAGGCAGCACGTGTGGCGGCACTTCGCGGTCATAAAGTCGTTTTACTTGAGAAGGAAACACAGCTGGGCGGCCAGCTACGGCTGGCAAAAGCTGTGAGCTGGCGCGAAAACATGAGCGGTATCAGCCGTTGGCTGGAATTACAGGTTCGCAAATTGGGCGTGGAAATACGCATGTCGACCTACGCCACAGCAGAACTGATCCAAAGTGAGAATCCGGATGTGGTGATCGTCGCTACCGGAGGAACGCCAGCAATTCCAGAAATTTCCGGGCGTGAATATATTACTTCAGGTTGGGATATTTTGTCCGGGGCGACAAAACCGGGCGATAACGTCCTGATTTACGATGTGACAGGTGATACCCAAGGACTGACAGTCGCAGACTATCTTTCGGAGCGTGGTTCGCTTGTGGAGATTGTTGCGCCTGATCAGATGATTGGCGCGCATATGGGCGGTACAGGGCGGATCAACTTCATGAAACGCCTCCACGAGCGCGATGTCATTATGACGCCGGGATATTATCTTCGTTCAGTCTATGTCGAAGGCAATGCGCTTATTGCTGTTTTACGTGAGGCATATAGCGATAGAGATCAGGAGCGCGAAGTCACGCAGATTATTTCGGAAAATGGCGTTTTGCCGTCCGACGAACTTTACCACCAGCTTCGCCCGGAATCTCTCAACATGGGTGAAACTGACCAGCAGGCATTTATCGATCTCAAGCCGCAGACAATCATCAACAATCAGGCCGGTAGCTATCAGCTCTATCGGATCGGCGATGCTGTCTATAGCCGGAATATCCACGCCGCTATGTATGATGCAGCGCGACTGATGAGGGGGCTGTAGCATGACCACAAATACTCTGTTTCATGTGGATGCAGATCGTATCAGTCAGACATTGAATTATCCTTATCTGATCGCTTCATTGCGGCAGACACATGCTGACTTCGATATGCCGCTGCTTGATCGGCGGATAACTGCGTCGAATGTGGACCGATTAGTAAATCTGACAGCTTGGGCCGCGGGCCGTGCTATTGCCGTCAAACTCGTCGGTGTGTTCCCGGCCAATGTCAATCGACCAGAGCCCGAACCGTCCATACAAGGGATTGTGGTTTTGCTCGATGGCTCTACTGGACGCCCAATGATGACGTGTGATGGTGCCGAAATCACAAATCGCAAAACGGCGGCCGATTCTGCGCTGGGTGCAGATTATTTGGCGCGCAAAGATGCGCGGACGCTCCTCGTCCTGGGCGCTGGTGGGCTTGCTCCGCACATGATAAGGGCACATCTGACCGTGCGACCGACAATTGATAACATACTGATTTGGAATCGTAATCCGGAGAAGGCTGAACGGGTAGCTGTGGAGTTGGCGAATGAGGGTATCAAGGTGCATGTGGCGCTTTCTCTCGATGATGCTATTCCACAAGCAGATATTATCTCTTCGGTCACCATGGCCACGGAGCCCTTGATCAAAGGCGCGTGGTTGAAGCCCGGGGCTCATGTTGACCTGGTCGGTTCCTATATGGCCGAGATGCGAGAAGCGGACGATGAAACTATGCGCCGTGCGGCGGTGATCTGCATGGACACGCGTGAGGGATACGATTGTACTGGTGATATCATTCAACCCTTACAAGCGGGCATAATCCAGTATGGAGACATTCAGGCAGATCACTTTGAACTGGCGCGAGCGCAGCATTCCGGTCGCCAGTCTGACGATCAGATCACTGTCTTCAAGAATATAGGTGGAGCACATCTGGACCTGTTTGCCACGCTCGCGCTCTACAACAGGATCACCGGTAAAGAATAGGCGCACAGGCGGACTGCCGTGTTCGTCAGACCAGTCTCTACGGGAACCGGTCGCTATTAAGCTGAACCATTTGGTACATCTTCAGGAGGAAAGCATGTCTAAAACAATTCAACGGCTCGTATCCAATACGTTTTCGACGGAGCCAAAAGCCTATCGAAATTTTGTCAACGGGCGTTTTGATGATGCGTCCGCTTCCCAAATCGAGGTGATCAATCCAGCGACTGGCCAGGTTCTGGGACATATCCCTGAAAGCAGCGCTGCAGAGGTAGATGCGGCGGTGAAAGCCGCCAAAGCGGCGCAACCGGCATGGGAACAGCTCCCGGCTATTGAGCGGGCCAACCATTTGAGAGCGATTTCGGCCAAAATCCGACAACATCGCATCGAGCTTGCCGATATTATCGTCCGGGAGCAGGGCAAGGTTCGCGGGTTAGCCCAGGTGGAAGTTGATTTTACCGCGGATTACATCGACTACATGGCCGAATGGGCGCGGCGCCTCGAAGGGGAAGTGCTGACGAGCGACCGGCCAAAGGAAACGATGTTGCTGCTGCGTAAGCCAATTGGTGTCGTTGCCGGTATTCTGCCTTGGAATTTCCCGTTCTTCCTGATTGCGCGCAAACTGGCACCTGCGCTTGTGACCGGCAACACGATTGTCATCAAGCCCAGCGAAGAAACGCCGATCAATGCCTTTATCTTTGCCGAACTTGTTGCTGAAACTGCCCTCCCAGCTGGTGTCTTTAATCTCGTCGGCGGGAAAGGCGCCACGAGTGGTTCGGCATTGGTTAAACATCCCGACGTCGATCTCGTTACCTTCACGGGGAGTGTCTCCACCGGTAGCAACATCATGAAGATCGCGGCCGAAAATCTGACGCGGGTCAATCTTGAACTGGGTGGCAAGGCTCCGGCAATCGTACTCGCCGATGCCGATCTCGACCTTGCTGCCAGAGCGATTCATGCGTCACGAGTCATCAATACGGGACAGGTCTGCAATTGCGCTGAGCGGCTTTATGTTGAAGAGGCGGTTCATGATGAATTCGTCGCAAAACTGGCCTCGTTGTTTGAAGCAACGCGGTGGGGTGATCCGTCGGAAGATGACAAGCTTGATATGGGACCGCTGATCAATCGCGCAGCGCTCGAGAAAGTTGACGCGGCCGTCAAGAAGGCTGTTTCTGATGGAGTACAGGTCGTTACGGGCGGCAAAATTTCCTCGCTGCCAACTGGCAACCATTATGAACCGACAATTTTGACAGGTGCAACGGCGGCAATGGATATTATGCGGAAAGAGACATTCGGTCCCGTTTTGCCGGTTCAGGCGGTCAAGAATCTTGATGACGCGATAGCCCTGGCGAACGATACCGAGTATGGCCTTACATCGTCCATCTACACCAATAATATCAACGCAGCGCTGCGTGCGTCGCGTGAATTGAAGTTCGGCGAAACCTACATCAATCGCGAGAATTTTGAAGCCATGCAGGGGTTCCATGCTGGCCGTAAAAAGTCGGGTATCGGAGGGGCAGACGGTAAGCACGGACTTTACGAGTTTACCGAAACGCATGTGATCTATATTCAAGAGCAGTAATAGCGAGGGCCGCATTGCTTCCAGTGCTGTCCATGACGGATTGGCATCTGGTTTCGGTGCGGCCTCCGAACGACTTTTCAACCTTTATCTCCGTTCCGTCTAACTTTCTCGCGGTCGCCTTCATAGGGGGAGACACTCGAAGAAGTGCAATGCTCAGGTATCCTCATGAGTGACATTCAAGCTGATCTTTTTCCTCATGTAACGACACCGCTTGTCATCAGGGGAAAGATACTGCGAAATCGCGTATATCAACCCGCCCACCAGCCAGGGCTGGCAGATGGTGGTATGCCGGGAGATCGTTACATCGAATACCAGCGCCAGCGAGCCGAAGCTGGTTTGGGAATGCAAATCACGGGCGCGACACCGGTGTTGTATTCCGAGGTCTGGGCCAACGGAATTTCGTTGATCAATGTCGATGATCGCATTGTCCCCGGATATAAAAGCTTGGCGCAGGCTGTACAAGGCGAAGGTGGGCTGATGCTCGCACAACTTGCCCATGTGGGAGCAATGGAAACATCTGGAGACCACATTGTTTCGGCATCCTGGGGACATTCAGAGCTCACGCAGCAGGTCTCCAGGGAAATCACGGAAGAAGAAATCGAAAGGCTCGTAAAGCTTTTTGCAGCCTCAGCCGCACGCTGCCGTGACGGCGGTCTCGATGGTGTTGAAGTCAGTATGGCGCATGGTATGTTGCTGGCAAGCTTCTTGTCGCCTTTGATGAACCGACGCGATGATCGATTTGGCGGTGACGTTGAGGGAAAGACGCGCTTTCCGATTATGGTTTTGGAAGCGGTCCGAGAGGCGTTGGGACAAGACAGGATTCTTGGAATTCGCATGCCTGGGGACGAGCTCGTCGATGGTGGGATGCGGATTGACGATGCCGTTCCCATTGCTGTCATTTTGGCTGAAACCGGACTGATCGATTATATCAGCGTTACCGCTGGCAATAACACGAAAAAGCTAGCACGCGCCGACCATTGGCCTCCGACACCAGCGCCATTCGGAGCATTCCGCCATCTGTCGAGGGCAATCAAGCAAGCGGTAAACATTCCGGTAGCAACTGTCGGTCGAGTAACGACCATTGAACTGGCCGAAGAGATTATCGCTTCTGGCGATGCCGATCTGGTCGGCATGGTTCGTGCGAACGTGGCTGATCCACAGATATTGCCGAAGTCTTTGCGCGGACGGCAAGATTGGGTTCGTCCATGTGTGGGCGCCAATGTCTGCATCAACGCTCTGCTTGATCACAAGGCATTGCGCTGTATGGTCAACCCTGACATTGGGATTTCGAAAAATGTGATTGATAAGAGGATAACTACCTTTGGACGGGCGGTCGTTGTTGGCGCAGGTCCAGCTGGCTTGGAAGCGGCGCGGCGTTTGACACTCGCCGGGTTCAATACAAAAATTATCGAGCGTTCTGCGGATATTGGCGGGCAGTTGTTACTCTGGTCTGCAACACCGTCACGTATCGAGTTTCAAAAGATCATTGCATGGTGGCATAGTGAACTTATCCGACTCGGTATTACACTCGAAGTGGGGCGAGAAGCGACAGTTGAAGCGATTAGGAAATCGTCGCCGGATTTGGTCGTAATTGCGACGGGTTCAAGGCCTGTTGCGGCCAAGATTGAAACCATCGATGCCAGCATTCACCAGTTTGGCGTATACGATGTTCCGCTCTCTGGGGGGCATGTGCTTGTTCGAGATGAAATCGGAAAACTGGCTGCGATGCTAACAGCCGAGCGACTTGCTGAAACCTGGAATAAAGTAACTCTGGTTACATCCGCGCTGAACCCAGGCGAAGGTGAAGGGCTTACGACGGCTTATCCGCTGTTAAGAACTCTAGCGCAGAAAGGTGTCGAAATTATCGACAGGGCTTATGTGAGAAAACTGCTGAACCGGAAGGCCGTACTGAGCGGTGTATTCGGGGAATGTAGACCTCCGATAGAAGACATTGATGCGGTGGTATCAATCACCGGAATGGTGAGTGATAATTCGCTTCAGCATCAACTCCTTTGCCAGGGTATTGAATCGATGTGCATCGGGGACGCGTTGTTGCCACGCGATGTTCGGGCGAGTGTTATAGATGCCGCTTCGATAGTCTGGACCATGAGTTAAAGAAGGGCAGGAATTTTTGCTATAGGGGACGTTTCATCGGCGAGAGCGAAAGAGCACGCATGCGGTGCTCCAGATATGTTTATAGCGGCAAAACTACACGTTTCAGTGTTGGGGTGGAAAACGAACTATTGGGAAGTTCGCTGCAGTTTGCCGCTGTCGGCAACCAGAGTCATTGAGCTAATTGGGCTTCTTTGCGCACGTGGATGATCGCGACGTCTAAGGTTTTCGGTTTCCAATGAAGTAATCTCGTGATTCATATCGATGGCGCACCCATTAGAAATCTGCAACCGTTCGCTCCCATCTGATTAAGAAGACGACGTCATTTTGCCAATCAGCAGAGTAGAGTATTCAAATTATTGTTGCATTCATAAGCCTTGCTCAATTCATGCGCCATATGTGTGCGGGTGCACTGAGCCCCAAGATTGGACCGCCGGGAATTAGAATTTTCCGGCTCTTGCACTGAGCCCCAAGATTGGACCGCCGGGAATTAGAATTTTCCGGCTCTTATGCCAATGGCGGGCTGATGACGCCATCGGGATTATGCAAGGCAATCGGCACGTTATATCCGATTGCCGAGTGAGGACGATCCTCATTATAGTGTCGACGCCAATTCTCCAACTTTTCGCGCGCATCTTCAAGCGTTAAGAACCAGTGTGCGTTCAGGCACTCGGCCCGAAGCTTACTGTTGAAGGCTTCGATGAACCCGTTATCCGTCGGCTTTCCGGGTCGGGAGAAGTCCAGTGTGACCTTGTTGGCATAGGCCCACAGATCGAGGTCACGCGAAACAAACTCACTTCCATTATCAACCCTTATTGTCTTCGGATAACCAGCACGACGACACACTTTCTCAAGTGTCTGAACGACATCCTCACCACGATAACTGAAGCGCGGATCGGTTGCCGGCGAGTAGCGTGAATGCGTATCGACAATAGTCAGAATCCGGAGTTTCTTTCCTGTTGCCAGCTGATCATGCACAAAGTCCATCGCCCAAACATCATTCGGCCCGATCGCTTGTTGACGATCCTCACGCAGCTTGGCCTTGACACGACGTTTCGGATGTTTATTCCTGAGCTGAAGTCCTAACTCATTGTATATTCGACGTGTTTTCTTCATGTTGATGGTCCAGCCTTCGCGACGAAGCAGGACGTGTACGCGACGGTAACCGTATCGCACACGGGTCTCACAAATCTCTTTGATCCGCTTCTCAACAGCGGCCTGCACGGTGCGGCGGGACTTGTAATTGATAGTCGATCTTTCGAAGCTTAGTGCTGCACAAGCCCGTCGGATCGATATTCCCCAATCAACAAGCATTCCCGCCACCAGATCACGTTTCCGCGCAGGCCTTAAAGTTTTCGGCGGATCACATCCTGCAACATCTCCCGATCAAGCGTGAGGTCTGCAACAATCCTCTTCAGCCGCGTATTTTCCTCTTCCAAGGCGCGCAGCCGCCGTATCTCATCAGGCAGCAGACCTGCATACTTTTTCTTCCAGTTGAAATAAGTTGCCTGGCTGATCCCGCTCTTGCGACAGATTTCCGCGACCGGAACGCCGTCATCTCCCTGCTTGAGAATAAACACCTTCTGAGCGTCCGAAAACTTCGATGCTTTCATGCCTTCCACTCCTTCTTCCAGCCAGGAAAATAGCGCGGAAAACTCTCATTATAAACGGTCCAGTTTTAAGGGAGCAGAGCACGGGGATACGTCCGTAGTGGAATGGATCTATTGACTGGCAATCAATTCGTCAGCTTGGCCCCCCACCGTAACTGCTGTTCGTCCACTGGCTCATTTTTTGTATACCGAAGCGTCGGTGGTCCACGGCTGGGGTGCTTCAGTCGTGCATAGTTCAGTGAAGGAGAACTGTGAATGTTCAGGTAGATCCATATGCCAAGGGGCGCGACCGCCGTCATCGGCATTCTTCGTCCACTTGTAAAATCCATCAGCTGGGATTTGGCAGCGCCTGCCCTCTCGCAATGAAATCTCGTCGTTGGCGTGACTAACGAACAGGACATCATGCGTCGGACAGATACAGCCGTTGAACCTCTGACCAAGGTAGGTGGTGGTACAGTGTAAATCGACCGCACATGCCTCACTCCCTCTAAATTAAGCCGTTTCACTCGAACTATTAACTATAGCGCGAACGGCACGGGCTGAAATCTTATATTTCTTGGCAATTTCAGAGATGGAAGTTTTTCTCATAAACGCGCTTTTTATTTCCTTTCGCTCGTTGCTTTTCACTTTTCGCGGCCGTCCTATATGCTTTCCTTTCAATCGTGCTGCTTCCATCCCAGCCCTGGTTCGTTCGCTAATAAGAGAACGTTCAAACTCAGCTAACGCGGCCATAATGTGAAATATTAGCCGTCCACCAGAAGATGTCGTATCGATACTCTCCGTCAATGACTGAAATTCGACTCCTTGCATTCCAAGGTTATTAACAAGTTCAACGAGATTAACGAGAGACCTACCGAGCCGGTCAAGTCGCCAAACCACCAACGTATCTCCATCGGAAAGATGATCCAGCGCTTCCTGCAGCCCCGGTCGATTAGATACATTCCCAGAAACGCCTTGATCTGTATATATTGTACTACATCCTGCTAAGCGAAGCGCATTTAGCTGCAAATCAAGGTGCTGATCGTCAGTGGAAACCCTCGCATAACCAATGCGAGCTATTTCTTTTTTTGGTTTTACTAGATCTTCGTTCTTCTTTTCTATTCGTGGGCGCATAGTAAATATTCTGAGCTTTGCCATTTATCTTAACGCCATTCTTGTTCTCGCGAACCCCCTTGGCGATTGACATAAAGGGAACCCTTTCCTCCGCTTATATTTGTAAACATTTTTCGCAATGAAAGTTCCCCCCGGAATTGGCCGACAGGCCGTTTTTGCTGACGAATCTGTGTTTTAATCCAATGCGAATGAGTTTTGACATGGACTTACCATAAGGGTTCCCTTTCGTTCCGAGCTTCTTTGTCTGTTACCGAACAAAGTTAAGGTGAATCAATTGATGGATCACCTCGACATTACTGATCCAGGCTGGATCTCTGAAATAACGGATGCCATTCTGGAGAACCGTATTGAAGTGGCGGTTCAGGGCATACATTGCATCACCAATGCTGACCGTCTGCTTTACGGCGAGTGCCTTGCACGACTTCTGAATCGCGATGGTACAATTACAAGCGCTGGCGAATTCATTCCCATCCTGGATATCTGGGGCAAAACACCACTCCTTGATCAGCACATGATAAAGCTTGTCCTTGACGAGCTGGACGGAGATCCACGTGCTGTTTTGGGCTGCAACATCTCTACTGACAGCCTCACAGACGCCGAATGGTCATTGATTTATCGTCAGTTGGTCGAACGTGCTCATTTGGCTCACCGCCTGGTTCTTGAAATTACCGAAACACGGCCGCTCGGCGACATTGTGACCGCCAACAGATCTCTGGCGGCGGCGCGTAAGCTCGGATGTCTAGTTGCCGTCGATGATTTCGGCAGCGGTCAAGTTACACCCTGGCAGTTGCTACGGCTGGAGGTCGATATCGTCAAGATCGATGCCGCATTCGTTCGTGACATCAAGGAATCCCATCCTCGGGGCAACAGCCTTCAATTCATGATCGGACTGGCGAAATGCGCAGCTCCGACTGTCATCGTTGAGGGCGTCGAAACCAATACTCACCTGATCGATGCAGTGATGGCCGGGGCTACCCATGCCCAGGGATACCATCTGTCTCGACCAGTATTTCTGCATTCAAACGAGCCTGTGTTCCGGGCTAATTCTGAGGGTAAGACATGTCATTAATTTCCAGAGATCTGGCGCGTGTACTGGGGTCCACCGCCATTGCACTGGTTCTAACAGGCGCAGTTGCGAAAGCTGAGCCCGCAGTTACGATGGATGGAGCCGCATATCGGTATTCTGCTGGCGGCACGGATACGACGAGTGGTAACACTTTTGAAGCTGCCACGAGTGGGCCGACAAAGCGGGCATGGGGCATGCTCGTATATAACGGCTCAATTGCGAACGTTTCCGATACAACAGTTATCACGTCTGGAGCGAAGGCTCACGGAATTCAGGTCGGTGCCAAAGGTGGCAACGCAGACGGTGCAGATCATTCAACAATCAATCTTGGCAACGGCGTGAATGTCACGACGGGCGGAAATGATTCTTATGGTCTTCATGCTATTGATGGCGGCAACATCTCTGGCACAGCGACTGTCGGTACGACTGGTGCGAGAGCGTATGGTGCGTTTGCGGAATCTTTCTCGACAATCGATCTGACTGGCGGCTCGATCACCACGAGTGGCAGCCTTGCCTATGGCCTGCTAGCGAACAACGATATGAATACTGTCGGCGGCAAAATAACCGCGACGGATGTTGATATCGACACCTCTTCCAGCTGGACATTCGGTGCTTATGCCAAAAATGGCGGCGAAATTACGCTGAACGGCGGCTCGATCACCACCACGGGCGAACGCGCTTATGGAATTCTCGCCAGCAATGGCGGTATAGTTAGTTCTAGCGCCGATATCAAAACCACTTTCGATAAGACTCACGGCATCCAGGCAGGGGAGGATGCAAACAATCCTGGCGGGCGGGTTATTCTGACTGGCGGAAGCGTTACAACTGATGGGGTTTTCTCAGTCGGTCTGCACGCTGTTCAAGGCGGCACAATCCAGGGCAACACGACAATCACGACCAATGGCGTGAATGGTCACGGCGCGTTTGCTGAAAGCGATTCAACCATTGCGCTGAACAACTCGGCCATTACCACAAGGGGCGACACTGCTTACGGTCTTCACGCCAACAATGACAAAAACACGGTTGGTGGCAAAATCACTGCCGTAGATACCGTCATAACGACGAATGGCGTTCATTCCTACGGTGCGTTTGCTGACAATGGCGGCCAGATCAGTTTGACGGGTGGCTCGATCACAACCGCCAATGAAAAAGGCAAAGGAACGCAAGATGGTGACGGTTCGCGCGGCTACGCCCTTTTCTCTCAGGGTAATGGATCCCTTGTCAGTGCCGAAGGAACGGCGATTCACACACTTGGACAGCGCGCCTATGGCGCTTATGCGCTGAATGGCGGCGATGTTGATCTGAAGAATGTTTCGATCACCACCGAGGGCTTCATGGCCTACGGTGTGTATGCATCCGGTGCGGGATCTGTGCTGAATGCTGAGAACGTCA
Organism: Brucella sp. NBRC 113783; assembly: GCF_040372265.1. Lineage (NCBI taxonomy): Bacteria > Pseudomonadati > Pseudomonadota > Alphaproteobacteria > Hyphomicrobiales > Brucellaceae > Brucella > Brucella sp. NBRC 113783. The sequence continues at coordinate 119,415 of NZ_BAABRX010000009.1, forward strand.
ACATCACGACGTCTGGTGACGTTGGCGATGCTGCTTGGGCCTATGCGGGCGGAATTCTTAATCTGAAAGGCGGCACATACAACGTTCTGGGAGAGCAGAACTCGAATTCGCCGCATGAAAATGCCAACGGTCTTATCGCTGTTGGTGGCACGGCAACGACTGACGGCGGCATCATTAATGCAGAAAACCTGGTTATCAACACGACTGGTGCCGACAGCTACGGTTTCCGAGCTGGCGCGGTTGTTGGCGCTGACGAAACGTCGGGTACGATCAAACTAAAAAACACGACGATCACCGCGTCCGGTGAGAACGCTTATATTGGCCAGGTTCAATACGGCAGCACTCTTACGGTTTCGGATTCAACGCTGAAATCTGAACGCGGCATCGGTATCGGACTGACCGACAGCGCTGATGTAACGCTTAACAACACTTCAATCATCTCCGGCAAGGAAACGTTCGAGTCCACATTCTCCAAATCTGGCCAGACTCAGAATGTAAGCTTGGGCAACGGAACAGTCGCCACTCAGAATGACGGGACCTTGTTGAAGGTGAATCGTTCTGAGGCAGGTGGGGACGGCATAGTCAATCTCAATTTGCGCGCAGGTTCGACATCAAGCGGTGATATTGTCGACACGGACATCACAAAAACAACGGGTGTCACAAACGTAAAAGTGGAACAGGGTGCCACTTACAACGGCAGAATCGAAGGCATCACTGATCTGGATGCCGAATCCGGTACTGATCTGACCTTTGAAGCTGGAACGGAGATAGCAGGAAACCTGACGGGTACTTCCAGCACATTCACATTTGACCCCACGGGTGCGAATATCGGGGGCGATGTTGCATTGAATGACGGTTCTTCCACACACGGCGGTAGCATCAACAGTCCAATTATCGTGGGCGGCAGTGTCCTCGTTGATCCGACGTCCATCTTAGGCGGCAATTGGGATATTGCTGGCAATCTTTCCGCGAATGGAATGATCACGCCCGGTAATTCCATCGGTGTCGTCAAGGTTGGGGGCGATGCGACTTTCGGTGCGGATTCCGTTTATGCAGTTGAAATCGCTGGCGACGGCACGAGTGATCGTATCGATGTAACCGGAAAGGCAACCCTGCAAGGCGGTCGTGTAGATGTCTATGCGCTCGACAACAAGGTTAGCTATCAGGACGGACAGACGTATACAATTCTGACTGCGGGTGGTGGTGTTGACGGTGAGTTCTCTGAAGCCGCATCGAAATCAGTCTTCCTGACAGCTGAACTTGAGCATCTCTCAAATCAGGTTGATCTGAAGGTTGGCTTGGTAGCAGATCCTGTTGATCCGGAGAACCCTCCCGTCGTCTTCGAGAAGGTAGCACAGACAAACAATCAGATAGCTACCGCTCGTGCGCTGGATAGCTTGGAACAAAGCGGTTCGTCGCTTGAGCTATACAACTCGGTGCTGTTCCTTGCGAGCGAGGAAGAAGCCCGTGATGCATTCAACCAGCTTTCGGGTGACACACATGCATCGGTTAAAACAGGTCTTATTGACACCGCAAATCTGACTGCTGATGCCATTAACAATCGCCTTCGTTCAGCTTTTGAGGGTGTGGCAGCCAAGGACGCTCCTGTTCTGTCATTCGCCCAATCGCCAAAGGGCAGCGCGCCTCAGCCGTTCGACGCCGTTGCACCAGCTTCTTATGATTACGGTGTATGGGCCTCTGGTTTCGGTTCGTGGGTGGAACACGATGGAAACGCTAGTACGGGCGGGCTCAAGTCAACGACGGGCGGATTCCTGTCCGGTGTGGATGTTGGCTTTGCTTCCGGATGGCGTCTCGGCGTCGTCGGTGGTTACAGCCAGACCGATCTTGATGCCAAGGGTCGTTTTGCTTCAGCTACGAGTGATAACTGGCATCTGGGTGTCTATGGTGGCAACCAGTGGGGACCGATTGGTCTGCGCGCTGGCCTCGTGCACACTTGGCATAGCATCGACTCTTCACGCTCGGTTGCTTACACAGGTTTCAGCGACAGTCTCGATGCTGATTATGATGCCCGTACATTCCAGGCATTTGGTGAACTTGGTTATCGCATCGATATGGCAGCGGCATCGTTTGAACCGTTTGCCAACCTGTCGCATGTTCGTTTGCACACCGACGGTTTCACTGAAAAGGGCGATGCGGCAGCTTTGTCTGTTAACGGTGAAACGACCAGCACCACCTTCACGACCCTTGGTCTGAGGGCATCGGCTCCCCTCCAGCTTGGTCCCACCACAGCCAATCTGAAGGGAACTCTCGGCTGGCGTCACGCTTATGGTGACATCACGCCGGAATCCACGCAGTACTTCGCAGGAAGCAATGCCTTTACCGTCGAGGGTGTGGCAATCGCAAAGGATGCAGCACTCGTCGAAGCCGGATTTGATTTAGCGATCACTGAAGCATCGACGTTTGGGGTGAGCTATGTGGGTCAGTTCGGTAACGACACAACACAGAATGGCTTTAACGCCACCCTGAATGTGAAGTTCTAAACCAGTTTGGAAATCGCAACGCCCCCTCGCACAGAACAAGCATAGCGATTTCCATGGATAGGACTTTGGGTTGCTCCTGGGTCCTTCACTTGCCGCCCAGCCATCATGGTTGGGCGGCTTTTTTTGCGTAAGCTTCTCAAGTATAGTCATGTAAACTCTCTAAAAATTTACGGGAATTTTTCAAACTACCCGCTGTTTTTTCGTAGATTTCCTTATAAAAATACTTCATAAATTTGAGAATATAAAAATGGGCAATATCTTCGCCTCGTCCATTCGAATGCGAAGATCAAACTTGGGGCACATAGACGCAGCGGTCGGAAAGCGTCTTGGGGTAGAAAACATGTCAGTATCGCGAAATACTTCGCGCTGCGTTATCGCGGCGTCCATACTTGTGTTGTCTTCGACAACATTCATTTCATCAGCGCTAGCTCAGAGTGTATTTTCAGGTGGTACGCTTATTATCTCCGGTGAACAAACCGTCTCGGATGATTTTGATTTGTTAACGTCAGGGACGGTTCAAATAAACAGCGGTGGCAATGCAACACTAACTGGGAATATCGTCACAAATAATAATATGTTGACGTTCTCTACGTTAGGCACGGGGCTGGTTACCGGAAATATAGTTGGCGGATCCAGCCTCATCGATAAAACTGGCTCTGGAACACTTGTAATCGATGGTCAGATCAGTGGCGTCGGCACGGGTATCTCAGTGCGCGGGACGCTCGTCCTTAACAATGCCAACACATTTGGCGGCGGCTCAGGGTCCATCCTTCTTAGCAACGGCACTATCGTAGCGGGCGATAACACTGCCCTTTCAACAGCGCGAATTACGACAACTTTTGCTACGGGCACTCTCTCTGCCAACAAAGACGTAACATTAGCCAACAATTTCAGTCTAAACGCCGATACCGATCTCGCGGTAGATACGGCTGGACATCAGATATCTCTGACGGGCAAAATTCAGGCGAATTCAGGCGGTGGTTCGGCGGCGCGGCTTATTAAGAACGGTGTGGGTACGCTTACACTTTCGGGAAACAACACTTATGCAGGCGGCACGATTCTCAACCAGGGTACGCTTTCTGTTTCCTCTGATAGCAATCTCGGTGACGTCAACGGAGGACTAACCTTCGATGGGGGCGAACTCAAATTTGGCTCAGCCTTTGATTTGTCGACGTCGCGGGCAATCAATCTGTCGGCAGGTGGTGGCACCATCGACATGGCAGGGAACGATAGCACTGTCAGAAGGGCAATCTCAGGAAGTGGTGGCCTGACGGTCAAGGATAGCAGCAATTCCCCAAATGGCACGCTGACCTTGGAGGGAATGAATTATTATACTGGCGCAACTACGATTGCCAACGGAGCGACATTATCTCTATCCGGTCAAGGACGAGTAAACCAATCTAGCGGCGTTCAAGTTGATGGAACGTTCGACGTTTCCAATGCCAGTTCCGCACAGATTAACAACCTTTCAGGCCATGGAAATATCGCGCTTGGCAGCAATTACCTGCAAATCAATAACGCCGCTGGAACGTTTAGCGGTGTGATCTCCGGGGATGGCGGCGTAAATATCGGTAGTGGACAACAAGTTTTCACTGGTACCAATAGCTATACAGGCGGGACAGGCATCATGGCTGGTGCGGTCCTGGAGTTAGGAAATGGCGGGACTGAAGGATCAGTCGCTGGCAGCATAACCAATTATGGCGCGGTTGTTTTCAATCGCTCAGATGACGTCCTCTACAACGGAGAAATTACTGGCAATGGTCTTTTCGCCCACGTCGGCAGCGGAAAGCTCACTCTTACTACCACCAATAGTTCGAGAGGAGATGTTCTGATTGGCCCTAACAGCACACTTCAGTTGGGCAATGGCGGTACAACGGGACTTATCGGCGGCACCAATTTCACTGGCACGATTACCAACCTTGGCACCTTAATCTATGATCGTTCGAATGCCGTTTCCTGGAAAGGTATCTATGCTGGCAATGGCGACATAATCAAAGAAGGTACCAATACCCTTACTTTGACAGGTGACAGTTCTGGATATGCAGGCTCGACCACGGTTAAGAGCGGCAAGTTGATCGTTGGGAACAATCTGGGGAACGGTAAGCTTGGCGGCAATGTGACTGTTTTCGACGGAGCAACACTCGGCGGATACGGCACGCTGGGTTCAGGCCCAGGTTCACTCATAAGCATTCAATCCGGTGGTATTCTGTCGCCAGGCAATTCGATTGGAACGTTGACGATCAATGGTGACCTAACCCTGCAGGCTGGCTCCTACCTTATGGCTGAGCTGGCTGGCGACGGCAGTGCCGATCTCGTCAATGTAACAGGTCGGGCAAACATCAGCGGTTCGCATCTCGTTATCACGGCACTTGATCCCGAAATCAGCTACCAAGCAGGCCAGAATTACAACATTCTGTCTGCAGCTAATCTCGTTAACGGACAATTTGCGGATGTGACATCGAACTCAGCGTTCCTAACCTTCACACTCGATCCAGATCAGAGTTCAAATGCCTTCAACGTCGCGCTGAAGCCTATTGCAACCGAACCCGAACCGAACAATCCAGATCCAGGTAGCAACCCCGGGCAAGGAGAAAATCCGAAACCAACGCCTTTGTTCACGACTGTCACAGAAACGAGAAACGAGTTCGCAACGGCTCAGGCTCTGGATTCCCTCGCTCAGGCAGGAAGTTCACTGGCACTTTACAACACGCTCTTGATGCAGTCGGCTGAAGAAGCCCGGTCGGCCTTTAATGGTCTGTCAGGTGAAGCTTACGCATCCGCGAAAGGTGCACTGATCAATCAGTCGCAGTTCATCAACAGCGCAATCACCAATCGGCTGCAACAAGCCAACGGCTCGACACCTACAGCGCCAGTGGCCACGATGAACTATGCTTCTGAACCCAATAAGACTGAAGCCTTCGAGACTGTGACGCCAAAAGCGAGTTCTGAAAATCTTTATACGGGATGGGGATACGCTTACGGAGCCTGGAGTGAACAGGATCCGAATGGCAACACGGGTCGGCTGAAATCTTCAGTTGGCGGGTTCGTCACCGGTATCGACAGGCTTGTATACGAAAACTGGCGACTCGGCCTCCTGGCTGGCTATAGTCATACCTCCTTCGATGTCGATAGCAGAGCATCATCCGGCAGCAGCGATAACTACACCATTGGTGCTTACACGGGTACTGAATGGCAGATGCCAAACGGCAACGCATTGGCCTTCAACTCAGGCGTTGCCTACACCTGGCATCAGTTGGACATCAACCGATCTGTTGCCTTCCGTGGATTCGGCGATAGCTTGAATGCCGATTACGACGCAGGAACGTTCCAGATATTTGGTGAACTCGGATACAAGATCCAACTCCCGAAGGCTGTGATCGAACCGTATGTCAATTTGTCTTATGTCCGTTTGAAAACTGATGGTTTCGATGAGGACGGCCAAACCGCAGCGGCGTTATCCACGGAATCCGATACCACAAGCACAACGTTCAGCACGCTTGGCTTTCGAGCATCGACTGGCTTCGATCTTGGAAGCATCCCAACAACCGCCCGCGCCGATATTGGCTGGAGACATGCTGCAGGAGACGTGAACCCCGTTTCAACGGCCAGCTTTGTTGGCTCGAACGCTTTCACCGTTACAGGCGCTCCGATAACAAAGGATACCGCCATCATCGAAGCCGGGTTGGATTTCGAACTTTCGAAAGATGCCACACTTGGCGTGTCCTATAGCGGCCAGTTTGGTTCCGGAGCACAACGAAATGGCTTCAATGCCTCTTTGAAGGTTAGCTTCTGATCTTTTTTACCGATACTGACTGAAAGAGGGCTACGGCCCTCTTTTTTGCGTTTTTAGAATAAGGGAAAAGTCCTGAAGCTATGAGTTACCGATGGTAAGCATACGTTGTCGGAGTTGAATTTTATGCTCACACCAATAATGTCCAACGAGGGCTTGGAGTTGGAATCATGAAATTTTATACCGAAATCGGAATTACGTTGCTCGCAAGTACTACGACATCCGCAAACGCGCAATCTTTACCGCGCTATGACCCGGCAACTTACTGCAAAGGTGTCTCGAAATATAGTGGCGGCTCGTCTGTTATTTACTAGGGTTGTATTGAGATGGAGCAGACCTCGTCTCCGGTTCGCTCGGAGGAACGAGTAGATTCATCGGAATTCCATTCCCGGAGGCCGGAGGCGTGACTGGAGGCGTTACTTTCAGTGGCTTTTGTTGGATCTCCGTCTGATCGCGGTATTGCATCGTTATCCGGAAATGAGGATCCTCCAGCTTCTGCGTCGGTTTCCATCGGCGCCGCTGCCGGATCAAAACCAGCAGCTTTATCCCCGGTCTCGCCTTTTTGGACAGATCCACTTATACGAGCGCCAGCGCTTTTCTTTGGTGAATTATTTTTCATCACTATTGTCCTCAGCATCCCAACCATCAGCCAGGTCAATTGTTCCACCGCAGAGCCGCAGATCAGCATATTTAAACTCGTCACATTTACTCACGGAACAAATGCCCCTCCGCAGATGTTTCGTTTTCCTTACAAGGAGGAAAGAAGATGGATCACACCAATCATGTCCGCTTGACAAATGAAGAACTTATTGCTGATAATATTGACGGGGCGACAGTGTACGGTGTCGACGATGAGAAAGTTGGCACCGTTGATCACGTTCATGGTGCGGGGCTTGGAAGCACCGTAATTGTTGACGTTGGCGGATTTCTCGGAATTGGGGCGAAACCGGTTGCCGTTCCAATCAGCGACCTTGAATTTATGCGAGACGAAAACGGCGACGTGCATGCAGTTACAAGTTGGAATAAAGCCCAGCTTGAAGAAATGCCTGATCATCAAGACTAATCGTATTTGTAAGCCCCGGGCGATCTGTCGCTCGGGGCGAGCAAGTCACTTTAAGGGGACATGCGTTAAAAAAGCTGATGAATTTTTCTCGGGGGAGGGGAGCATGCATTGGAATAAAAGAGGGGAATTACCGCAGAAGCTGCGCAAAGATAATGCGCTAACGGTAATTACGCGAATTCGTCACGCCGTATTAATTGAAAAAAGTTTGAAAGAACCGTTCGGCGCAAGGGACATTCGCATTTATGCGCACGGGTGGCGTTATGGACAGTATAACACATTCCTTTCAGATCATACCCTCGGCAAATCAACAGAAGCCTTTTTTGTTAAGGTGGATAGGGGAAAATATCGTCTCTTGAACGACGATGAGCTGCATGCCCTAACCAACAACTGACCGATTTTAGACAAACATGCGCCTGTTTTGGTAGGGCTCGCTTTAGCAGGCGCATGCCTCGTCCGCTTCATCGCTGATGAGGCACATTTTCTAGATTCATGGTTGTCGTTATATTTTGTGAAAAACTCTGGCTTTTATATTAGCAAATTTGAAGTAGCATTCTCTATCCAACAACAGGAGGTTGAAATGGCGTTTTTTAACGAAGCGAGCTGCATTTATACTCCTAACGAGGTAGATTTCTTGCGCAGCTGTTTTACGACAGCCGCCATTATTCTCGAAGAAAGCGGCCGTCCTTATTCACCCAGCGAACTCGCGGCTTGTGTTATCAAACTATATCAGTGCGGTTTGCGAGAGCGGTCGCAATTGATGGAACTGGCTGCAAGGTTAGCTCACCAAAAGAACCGAGTGAGAGAGGAGTTGGGCATCCGCAGTCCATCTTCGAAAAGCGTTCAGGAACTCTTTTCTGAGAACCGCGTTTAGAGGATTGCATCAGCTAATCTCTAAGCCAAGCGGACAAGCTGATGCTAGCCCTGCTGTGATTAAGCATGGAATAAGGACCCCGTTTGAGGGGTTATCGGCATCCAAACGGGACCCCTTATTTAAAGGGTAACATGACCTTCGATTTCAATCGGAGGTTTTCTATTGGATGCTTATTGTGGAGACTATTTCGAAGATACGACGTCTTGCTCATGTGCAGGGCAAAACGATCAAAGCGATCTGTCGGGAACTGGGCGTTTCGCGCAAGGTTGTGCGGAAGGTTCTGCGCAGTGAAGAGACTGAGTTCAAATACGAGCGCTCCCGTCAACCGCAGCCAAAGCTCGGTCCCTGGCGTCACCATCTTGATGGAATACTGCTAGCTAATGAGGCAAAGTGTCCGTCGTCGAATGATTTGAGAGGTGTGGTCACGTTAAGTTTCTCTGGCCGGAAAGGCCAGGGGCTCGTAGATATTCAGGCGAAACAGGCGGCAATTTTCCATGCATCGAAAGCTTCGAGGCGATGGTAGCGAATTGTGTGTGCGGCTCGGCGACGAGATGGAACAGAGAAACAATTGCGGGTCGCTGAGTGCATGGAGACGAACCGTTGCAACGCTC
>NZ_BAABRX010000010.1:0-118669 GCF_040372265.1 Brucella sp. NBRC 113783
GCAACGACACGCTCACGCAACTCAATCGGATGCGGCTTGCCCATGGTGCATCTCCTTCCATGAGACAAGTGAATCACAGATCAAGCCAAACGGGAATCCCGAATCCGGTTAACAGCGACATGCTTTAAAAGTCGTGCCGCCTAGCAGATCGTCGAAACCTCAGCCATCAGCCAGTCGCGGAAGAGCTGTAATGCATGGTTTGAGGCAATGGTCTCATGGCTGCAAATGAACTTGTAAGATTCCTTGGGCTGGAAGAATTTCTCCGATACGATGCCGAGACTGCCGCGCTGCACGTCGCTTTCGAGAAGCGGTCGATGAGAAAAGCCAATGCCTTGTCCCGACCGCGCCGCCGCCAGAAGCGTGTGCTGGTCGTCGAAAAACAGATTTGAGTTTGCGGCTATATCACCAATGCCGTGGTGCGATATCCATCGCTTCCAATCGCTCATGTCGCGGTAGTGTAGGCGCGGAATGTCGGGGTTTGTGAGAAGGTCTTCCGGGTTTGCCACGCCTTCGAGAAGAGAAGGGCTACAGACGGGAACGAGCTTTTCGGTCAACAGGTCGATGCTGTAGGCACCGGCAGGGGCGTTCAGGCAATATTTGATCTGCGCGTCTTCTCTGTCATGCGCAATGGAATCGATCTCGAGATTGTTCAGATGCAGCTGTATACCCGGGTTCTGTTTGAGGAATCCAGCAATGCGGCTGGCAATGACTTCCATAGAGAAGAAAGGCCCGGCGCGGACGCGGAGAATTTGCGCCCTGTTGTCCTGACCGATAAGGGCCGTCACAGCACCGATTTCGTCAAGGGCACGCCCACAAACTTCGGCCAGCAATGCGCCCTCTGCGGTAACGGTCACGCCACGAGGCCCGCGAATAAGCAACTGGCAGCCCAAGGCCTGTTCGAGAAGTTTGATCTGATGACTGACCGCGCCTTGGCTGACCGCAAGCTCTTCCGCCGCAGCGGTAAAGCTCTGGCAGTGCGCCACGGCTTCAAAAGCCCGCAACGCTTTCAAGCTTGGAAGTCTTCTCCGCCCGGCTCGTGAATTCATAGTCCCATTAAATTTTCTAATAACATTGAATAGTTCTTTTGCATTGATCGGCTGCGGGCACAAGCATAATCGTCAATCAATAAAAGCTGCCCAAGGGAGCATTCCCACCGGCTGATGATCTCAGGTGACGCTGATTTTCTGGGATCAGACATTGCCGGGCAAGGGCGAATAACAGGAGATCGGAACATGCATAAGCACGCCAAAATGGGAATTATTGCAGCGGTTGTCGCCGTGTTCGGTGCTTTCCCATCCTATGCCGAGGAAATCCGCATGGGAGCCGAGGGCGCTTATGCGCCGTTCAATTACCTCGATCCCAATGGGAAGCTGCAGGGCTTCGATATCGACGTCGGCGATGCGATCTGCGAGAAACTGAAAGCGGATTGCGTGTGGAGCGCCAATGAATGGAGCGGGATTATTCCTGCTCTTCAGGCGAAGAAATTTGATGTGATGGCGTCGTCGATGGCTATCACGGAATCGCGCATGCAGCAGGTCAATTTTTCCAATCCCTACTACTACAATACCATGCGGTTTGTTGCGTTGAAGGAACTTGGCCTGAAGGACGTGACGCCGGAAAGCGCCAAGGGGAAGGTCATAGGCACCCAGACCGGCTCTATCGCGGTCGATGTTTTGCAGCGCTTTTTCCCTGATAATGAGGTGAAGCTCTATCCGACGCTGGAAGAAGCTTTCCTCGACATTGAAAACGGTCGCGTGGACCTCGTGCTTGAATCCAAGTTCGCGCTCAGCAACTGGATTTCTAAGGGAGCGAGCTGCTGCGAGTTTGTCGGTAACGAGTTCCTGCTCGATGGCACATTGGGCGCTGGCATGGCCTTCCGCAAGGATGATGAGGAGCTGCGCGCGCGCGTCAACAAGGCGCTGGAAGAGATCATCCAGGACGGCACCTACGACAAGATCCGCGCCAAGTATTTTGACTTCGACATTCGGGAAAAGCCGAAATTCGCCAGCGAAATCTTCGCAAAATAGTTCGTTCCGAAAGGGCCCTGATCTGAAGCACCACATCAGATCGGGTGCCCGCCTTGTGCCATGCGCAAGGTTGCGGCGGCGCGATCATGCTTCAGCCGTTACATTCTCGACCAATCCAGACTGGTCTTCGCCGACATAGAGCATTTCCAGCAAAAGTGCGTAGCGGTTTTGCGTAGGATAATGCGTAAAAACAAATAGATAGAGCGGTTCCACGATTCCGTTTTCACCGGAACCGCTCTAAGAAAGGTCGATCCCGTGTCCTATCGCGTTGCGATCATCGAACTCATCAATGAAAGTAATACCTTCACGAAAAATCGCACGAGTATTGGCGATTTCCGTGCGTCCCACTATTTCAAGGGTGATGAGATTCCGGCCAATTTCCGCGGCACCGGCTCGGAGGTCGGCGGCGCGATAAAGGTCGCGGATGAAAAGGGATGGACACCTGTTTATATTACTGCCGCCCATGCGGAGCCGAATGGCGCGGTGCTGGAAAGCGCACGTCTGGAAATCACAGGCGAATGCCTGCGGCGGTTGAAGGAATGCGGACCGTTCAACGGTATCTTCGTCGCTCTGCATGGTGCCATGGTGACGGAAACGGATCAGGATGGCGACAGCCAGTTCCTGCGCGAAATCCGCTCGGTGGTTGGGTATGATGTACCGATTGCCATCACGCTCGATCTTCATGCGAATATTTTCGACGAACTGGCCGATCTGGCGCAGATCGCGGTTTCATTCCGAACCTATCCGCATGTCGATATGAATGAGGTTGGGGTTGAGGCTTGTTCGCTGCTGGATCGGGCGATGAAGGGCGAGATCGAACCTGCTCTCGCCATCGCCCGCCCGCCAATGCTGCTCGGTTGCGATGACGGTCGCACGACGGATAATGGCCCGATGTGCCGTCTGCTCGAAAGCGCGGACCGCGAAATGCAGCAGCCGGGCATCCTCAATGTGGCGATCAATGCCGGTTTCACCGATGCCGATGTTTGGGCGGCGGGACCAAGTGTTATTGTCACCTTCGATGCGAAAAGTGTTGAACGGCAGGCCGCTTTCGATGTTGCAGGCAAGATGTGTGATGAAATCTGGTCCTATAAGGATCAGTGGACGCAGCCGATGCCTCTTGATGCGTGCATCGCGCGATTGAAAGAGGCGCGCGGCGCCAAGGGCACGATTGTTGTTGCGGACTTCTCGGATAATCCCGGCTCGGGCGCTTATAGCGATTGCACCGCGCTGATTGCGGCGATGCTGGACGCCGGTGTGACCGATGCCGCCGCTGGCGCGCTGCTGGACCCCGAAGCGGTGGCCGAGATTGCAGCCAAGGCAGTGGGCGAGACCCTCACGGTGACGATTGGCGGCAAGTCTGATCCAACGGTCGGCGGTGGCCCGCTGACGGTGACGGGCCGTGTCATGGCGATCAGCGAAGGCAGCTTCGTTTTCGAAGGGCCGATGTTTACGGGTCTGCCCGGAACGACCGGAAAATCCGTGTGCCTGCGCGTGGAGGGGATCGACATCATGATCGTTTCCGAACGGATGCAGATGCTCGATCAGAACATCTTCCGGATTGTCGGTATCGAGCCGAAGGAAAAGGCAATTGTTGCGGTCAAGTCGATGCAGCATTTCAAGGGGGCTTTCGGCCCGATTGCGGCGCAGATCATCGTGACCGATGCTGGTGGGTTGAGTTCGCCGGATCTTTCGAGACGCACTTATTCGCGCCTGCGGCGTCCGGTTTTCCCACTGGATACACTCTCGTGAGTACATCAGTGAAAGTCCCAACTGAATCTGTTGGACTTTTGCCAGCGAACAGGGAATTTAGAGCATTTCCAGCAAAAGTGCGTAGCGCCTACGCTGGGAAATCAGTCCACTGGACTGATTTCTAATCCCGCTTCGATGCGTAGGATAGTGCGTAAAACAAATAGATTGAGCGGATCCACGATTCCGTTTTAATCGGAACCGCTCTAGAACCGTTTCGATCTGACGTAATCAATCATACCCACGGATGGAGTATCCGATGCAGACAGCGCCAATTTTCGCCGGATTAAAAATCGAGGCGGCTGAAATACGGGTTATCCGGTTGCCGCTGCTCGTGCCTTTCGTGATCTCCACCGGCACGATGACTGAAAAGGTGATACCGATCCTCACCCTGAAGGCGGAAGGTCTTGAAGGCTATGCCGAAGGCGTGATGGACCCCTTGCCGGATTATCTCGAAGAAACCATCTCCGGCTCGCTCTCATTCCTGCGCGATGTGCTGCTGCCGCAGATTGTTGGAAAGCGTTTCAACGGTCCGGCTGATCTTGCCGCCATTCTCGATCCGTGGCGCGGGCACAGGATGAGCAAGGCCATGGTCGAAATGGCCGTGTGGGACTTGTGGGCGAAAGCGCTGAACCTGCCATTGAGCGTTGCGCTTGGTGGCGTTCGCGATGCCATCGATGTTGGTGTCAGCCTTGGCATCGCCGATATTCCAACGACGATTGACCGCGTCGCGGCTTCGCTCGACGCCGGTTACAAGCGCGTGAAGCTCAAGATCAAGCGCGGCCATGATCTGGCGATGCTGCAAGCCGTGCGCGACCGCTTCCCGGACGCCAAGCTGACCGTTGACGCCAATACGGATTATCGCCTGTCGGACCTGCCGCTTTTGAAAGCCATGGACGCATTCGCGCTCGATTACATCGAGCAGCCGTTGGCGTTTGACGACATTACCGACCATGTGCATGTGCAGGAAAAACTGCTGACGGCCATTTGTCTCGATGAAAGCATTCGCTCTTCGGTCGATGCGCGCAAGGCGCTCGTCGCGCGTGCCTGCCGGGTCATCAACATCAAGGTCGGGCGCGTCGGTGGCCACAGCGCATCGCGGGCCATTCATGATGTCTGCGCGGCTTTCGATGTACCTGTATGGTGCGGCGGCATGCTGGAGGCAGGCATTGGACGTGCGCACAATATCCATCTTTCGACGCTGGTGAATTTCACCAAGCCGGGGGATACCTCGTCCGCCAGTCGCTATTTCCCGCGCGACATTGTCAATGAGCCGCTGGAAGCCGAAAACGGCCGCATGGCTGTGCCGAAAAACGGCCCGGGTATTGGTGTGACGCTCGACCGCGCCTTCCTCGATACGGTGACGAACCATCGCGAGGAATTCGCAGCATGAGCGAAATAGTCATCCGCGAACTCGCATCGCTGGCCGAGATGAAGGATTCGGAAACTGTGCAGCGGCTTGTCTGGGGCGACGACGATCCTGTCGATGCCTCCGATCTGTTGCTTGCTATCCAGCATGAAGGCGGGCTTGTCGCCGGTGCCTTCGATGGTGAGAAGATGCTGGGTTTCATCTTCGGTTTCCCGACTGCGACACCGGGCATCCAGCATTCGCATCGTCTGGCGGTTTTGCCGGAAGCGCGGGGCCTGAAGCTTGGTGCGCGCATGAAGTGGTTCCAGCGTGACTGGTGCCTTGCGCGCGGCGTGACCCATGTGCGCTGGACCTATGATCCCATTCGCGCGGTCAATGCCGGGTTGAATATTGCAAGCCTTGGCGCCACGTCGTCCACCTATCACATCGACTATTATGGTCCGATGGTCGGCATCAATGCGGGCCTTCCGTCGGATCGCATCGTAGCCGACTGGCACTTGGACGATCCGCGTGTCGAAGCCCGTTCCAAAGGGCAGGCGCCTGAATTTCCCGCCGATATTCGTCGCGTCGAATTTCCCGGCGATATCGACCAGCTGCTTGCGACAGATCCAGCGGCGGCCATGCAGGCGCGCCTGTCGCTTCGCGAGACGCTGCGCGCAGCCTTTGCCGAAGGGCAGCGCATTGTCGGCTTCGATCCCAAAATACCTGCCTATCTGCTGCGCTGAAGCCAGCCCGCGCGCCCTTTTAAAAGCCCGCATCCGAGCATCGGTTGCGGGCTGACTTTTTTCCGCGCGGCGCTACTTATTACATGGAGCGGACATCCCCCACGCTTGCGATGGTTTTTGAAAGGCAGAGCAAGCGCTCGCGTGTATGGTGAGTCCTCGACAGGATGCAGGCGGCGAAAGGAAAAGCGAATTGGCTCAGCATCGCGTAGTGATTGTCGGCGGCGGTTTTGCGGGTTTGCAGCTGGCGAAAGATCTGCAAAGTCCGGATACATCGATCACGATCATCGATCGCAGAAACCATCATCTTTTCCAGCCCTTGCTCTATCAGGTCGCGACGACTGTTCTTGCAACATCGGAAATCGCCTGGCCGATCCGCTCCGTCTTTCGCAATCGCGAAGAGGTTTCCACCCTGCTGGCTGAAGTGACGGGCGTGGACACGCAGGCGCGCAAGGTGCATCTCCGCGATGGGCACGCCGTTGATTATGACACGCTTGTGCTTGCGACCGGTGCGCGGCACGCTTATTTCGGACGCGACGAATGGGAGCCTTATGCACCGGGCCTGAAGGCGCTGGAAGATGCGACGACTATTCGCCGCCGTCTCCTGCTGGCTTTCGAACAGGCCGAGCTGGAGGCCGATCCCGAAGTTCGCAAAGCGCTGTTGACATTCAGCATCATCGGCGCGGGGCCGACCGGCGTGGAACTGGCGGGGATCATTGCGGAACTGGCCCACCGCACCTTGGTCAAGGAATTCCGCAATATCGATACATCCACAGCCCGCATCATACTCATTGAAGCCGGGCCGCGCATTCTGCCGGTTTTCCCGCCGTCGCTTTCGGAATATGCGGAGAAGTCGCTGACGAAAATGGGCGTGGAGGTCAGAACCGGAACGCCCGTCACTGCCTGCGATGCCAGGGGCATTTCCATCGGTGACGAACAGGTCGCGAGCCGCACCGTCATCTGGGCGGCGGGTGTGCAGGCTTCGAAAGCGGCTGAATGGGTGGGCGCCGAACAGGATCGCGCCGGGCGCGCCGTGGTCGAGCCGGACCTGACAGTGAAGGGCCATCCCG
Organism: Brucella sp. NBRC 113783; assembly: GCF_040372265.1. NCBI lineage: Bacteria > Pseudomonadati > Pseudomonadota > Alphaproteobacteria > Hyphomicrobiales > Brucellaceae > Brucella > Brucella sp. NBRC 113783. Next base: position 6,935 of record NZ_BAABRX010000010.1, read on the forward strand.
AAATCTTTATCGTCGGGGATACGGCTCTGGTCAAAACCGCTGATGGAAAGCCAGTGCCGGGCATTGCGCCTGCCGCCAAGCAGCAGGGCAAATATGTGGCGAAGGTGATCAAGGCGCGGTTTGCCAATCATGCCGCGCCCGGTTCCTTCCGTTACAAGCATCTTGGCAACCTTGCCACCATCGGTCCAAGTGCAGCCGTCATCGATTTCGGGTCGCTGCGGCTCAAAGGCTGGATTGCATGGTGGATATGGGGCCTCGCCCATATCTATTTTCTCATTGGCACGCGCAGCCGTCTGGCGGTGGCGCTCAGCTGGCTCTGGGTCTTCATTTCGGGGCAGCACTCAGCGCGTCTGATTACGCAGAAAGAAACGCTGAAAAATGAAGTGTAGGCGTGTCGCCCACGGCATGTTTACGCCAACGCGATAGTGAATTTCGTTTCGCTGGACACATGGTTGTGTGCGCCATTCTTAGAGCGCGGTTCGATCTGATTGAATCAGATCGAACCGCGCTCTAATTTTTCTGTTATAACGCGCATCTTCTCCGATAACCGTTTCACACTTTTCGGGATGCGCTCTTAACGAGGAGATATGAGAATGCGCTTGATGATGGGAATGCTGCTGGCGGGTGTCAGTATTTTGGGTGGGGCGAACCTGGCGCAAGCCGAGGAAAGCGTGGAAGTTCTCCATTACTGGACCTCGGGCGGTGAGGCGGCAGCGCTTAATCTCTTGAAGGAAAATCTTCAGAAACAGGGTATTGGCTGGGTCGATATGCCGGTCGCCGGCGGTGCGGGCGAGGCTGCCATGACGACCTTGCGCGCCCGTGTGACGGCGGGCAATGCGCCTGCCGCCGTGCAGATGCAGGGTTTCGACATTCTGGATTGGGCGGAGCAGGGCGTGCTCGGCAATCTGGATGAAGTCGCCGACAAGGAAGGCTGGGACAAGGTCATCCCGCCTGCAATCCAGCGCTTCTCGAAATATGACGGCCACTGGATCGCCGCGCCGGTCAATGTGCATTCCACCAACTGGGCGTGGTACAACAAGGCCGCGCTCGACAAGGCAGGCGGAAAAGTGCCGCAGAACTGGGACGAGCTTGTCGCGCTGCTCGACAAGTTCAAGGAACAGGGGATCACGCCGATTGCCCATGGCGGCCAGCCCTGGCAGGAAGCGCTTATCTTCACAAGTGTCGTGATGTCGTTCGGGCCGGATTTCTACAAGAAGGCGCTGATCGATCTCGATCCGGAAGCGCTGAAGAGCGATACCATGAAGCAGGTCTTCGAGCGGATGGCGAAGCTGCGCACCTATGTGGACGACAACTTCTCCGGACGTGACTGGAATCTTGCCTCATCAATGGTCATCGACGACAAGGCGGGCGTGCAGTTCATGGGCGACTGGGCCAAGGGCGAGTTCACCAAGGCCGGAAAAAAGCCGGGCGCGGATTTCGTTTGCGGTCGTTTTCCGGGAACGGAAGGTTCCGTGGCTTTCAATGCCGATCAGTTCGCTGTCTTCGAAGTGGGTGAGGACAAGCGCAAGGCGCAACTTGCACTCGCAGCCGCTGTGGAAGACGTCAATTTCCAGTCGGCCTTCAATGTGGTGAAGGGCTCGGCACCGGCGCGCACGGATGTGCCGACCACGGCATTTGACGAATGCGGACAAAAGGCGATCAAGGATCTGGCCGCCGCCGACAAGAGCGGATCGCTGCTTGGTTCCTTCTCGCAGTCGCATGCACAGCCAACCGCGATCAAGAATGCGATGTTCGATGTCATCACCCGTCAGTTCAATGGCCAGCTGACGGCTGATCAGGCGGTTGAAGAGCTCAGCTCCGCCATCGACATGGCGAAATAAATAAAAAAGCCTCCACCGAAACCTTCGGGGGAGGCTTTTTCGTTAGAGCGGTTCCAGTTAAATTGGAATCGCTGGAGCCGCTCTATCCATTTGTTTTCACGCATTGTCCTACGCAAAACCGCTTCGCACTTTTGCTGGAAATGCTCTAGATCGGCTTTTATGCCAGATCGAAACGGTCGGCGTTCATCACCTTGGTCCAGGCGGCAACGAAGTCCTTCACGAACTTCTCCTTGCTGTCGTCCTGAGCATAGACTTCGGCATAGGCGCGAAGGATCGAATTCGAACCGAAAACGAGATCGACGCGCGTTGCGGTGAACTTCGGCGTGCCGGTCTTGCGGTCGCGGATTTCATACAGGCCTTCGCCGGTCGGAACCCACGTGTAGCGCATGTCGGTGAGCGTGGCGAAGAAATCCGTCGTCAACGCGCCGACCTTGTCGGTGAAGACGCCATGCGCCGTGCCGCCATGGTTGGTGCCGATGGCGCGCATGCCGCCGACAAGGACCGTCATTTCAGGGGCGGTGAGGCCCATGAGCTGGGCACGGTCGAGGAGCAGTTCCTCGGCGCTGACCACATAGTCCTGCTTCTGCCAGTTGCGGAAACCGTCTGCCAGCGGCTCGAGCGGAGCAAAGCTTTCGGCATCGGTCTGCTCGGCTGTCGCATCGCCACGTCCCGGTGCGAAAGGCACTTCAATGTCGAAACCGGCGGCCTTGGCTGCCTGTTCCACACCGTAATTGCCAGCCAGCACGATGACATCGGCCAGACTTGCGCCAGACGCCGCTGCAATCGGTTCCAGAACCGAGAGAACACGGGCCAGACGTTCCGGCTCGTTGCCTGCCCAATCCTTCTGCGGAGCCAGACGGATACGCGCGCCGTTTGCGCCGCCACGGAAATCCGAACCGCGATAGGTGCGGGCGCTGTCCCAGGCGGTGGAAACCAGATCGGACACGGAAAGGCCGGAAACGGCGATCTTGGCCTTGAGGTCCTTCACGTCGTAATCCGTGCGGCCAGCAGGAACCGGGTCCTGCCAGATCAGGTCTTCCGTCGGCGCGTCAGGCCCGATGTAACGGGTCTTCGGGCCCATGTCGCGATGGGTCAGCTTGAACCATGCGCGGGCAAAGGCATCCGAGAACGCGTCGAAGTCGTTCATGAAACGCTCGGAAATCGCGCGATAGATCGGGTCTACCTTCAGCGCCATATCAGCATCGGTCATCATCGGGTTCAGTCGGATTGACGGGTCTTCCACGTCAACCGGCTTGTCCTGCTCGGCAATCGAAATGGGCTCCCATTGCGATGCGCCAGCCGGGCTCTTGACCAGATGCCATTCATGCTTGAACAGCATTTCGAAGAAACCGTTGTCCCACTTGGTGGGTTCCGTGGTCCATGCGCCTTCGAGGCCCGAAACCACGGTATCACGACCGATGCCGCGACCCTTGGTATTCATCCAGCCCAGCCCCTGATATTCAGGCCCTGCATCTTCCGGATCGGGACTGAGGTTAGCCGGATCGCCATTGCCATGGGTCTTGCCGATCGTATGGCCGCCAGCTGTCAGCGCCACGGTTTCCTCGTCGTCCATACCCATGCGGGCAAAGGTTTCGCGCATCTGCGCTGCCGTTGCCAGCGGATCGGACTTACCGTTCACGCCTTCCGGGTTGACGTAGATGAGGCCCATTTGGACCGCCGCCAGCGGGTTGTCCAGCGTGCTCGGCTTGGTCACGTCACCGTAACGGCCATCGCTTGGCGCCAGCCATTCCTTTTCATTGCCCCAATAGGTGTCTTTTTCGGGCGCCCAGATATCTTCACGGCCAAAGGCGAAACCAAAGGTCTTAAGACCGGCGACATCATAGGCAATCGTACCGGCGAGCGCGATCAGGTCGGCCCAGGAGAGCCGGTTGCCGTACTTCTTCTTGATCGGCCACAGCAAACGGCGACCCTTATCGGTGTTGACGTTATCCGGCCAGGAATTGAGCGGCGCAAAACGCTGGTTACCGGTGCTGGCGCCACCGCGACCATCGGAGGTGCGGTAGGAACCGGCGGCGTGCCAAGTCACGCGAGCCATCATGCCGACATAGCTGCCCCAGTCGGCAGGCCACCACTCCTGACTATCGGTCATGAGCGCGCGCAGATCGGCCTTGAGGGCTTCCACGTCGAGCTTTTTCAGCTCTTCTTTATAGTTGAAGTCCTTGCCCAGCGGATTGGTCTTGCTGTCGTGCTGGTGCAGAATGTCGAGGTTCAGCGCATTGGGCCACCATTCCATGACAGAACTGCCAAGCGCGGTATTGCCGCCATGCATGACCGGACATTTTCCGGCCGATTTCGTCTTAACGTCCATGATTGCTCTCCGATGGCTTTCCCAAAGATGGCTTTCGCTAAATTGAACGAGCGGCTGACACTGGCATGCCAAAGCGTCCGCTTTATGAAGGCGGACACTCCGGGCCACAGTCAGTTTTGGTACGGTAATCAATGCTTCCGATAAATTCCAATTGTATATTCTAAAGGCTGCGATATGCTCAGCTTATGATTGGCCTCTCCATGAAACACCTTCGCTATTTCGACTCGCTGGCGCGATTGAGCCATTTCGGGCGCGCGGCAGCGGCCTGCTCCATCTCTCAACCCGCCTTATCCTTGCAGATCAAGGAACTGGAAGACCTGATCGGCGCGCCTCTGGTGGAGCGTGGTGGCAGACAAATCCGCCTGACCGGGCTCGGTGAGGAATTCGCGGAGAGGGTGCGCGGCATTCTGCGTTCGGTCGACGAACTGGAAGAGCTGGCGCGGGCAGCGCATGGCCCGTTCACGGGGCGCCTGCGTCTCGGCGTGATCCCGACGGTTGCGCCCTATCTTCTGCCGGAAGTGATCAAGACGCTCACCCAGCGTTATCCGGGGCTGGAACCACGCCCGCGTGAGGCCATCACCCAGAAACTGATCGAAGACCTTTTGGAAGCCAGACTGGACGCGGCGATTGTCGCCTTGCCGATTTCCGAGCCTGCCTTGCAGGAAGTGCCCCTCTTTGAAGAGGAATTCGTGCTGATGCGCCCGCTGGAAGATGCGGGCAAGCCGGTTCCCAGCGCCGAAAAACTGCATGAAATGCGGCTTCTTCTTCTGGAAGAAGGGCATTGTTTCCGCGATCAGGCGCTATCCTTCTGCAATATTGCGAATGCGCCGCCGCGTGAATTGATGGAAGGCAGTTCACTGTCCACGCTTGTGCAGATGGTGGGTGCTGGCATCGGCATTACGCTTGTGCCGGAGATGGCGGTCTATACGGAAACACTCGCCGCGAATGTCTGCATGTTCCGCCTTGCCGAACCGCGCCCGTCGCGGACCATCGGTCTGGTTTGGCGCAAAAGCAACCCGCTGTCGTCGCAACTCTCGCAGATCGCCGAGATCGTTCGGGAAGTCGGGCTGCGCAATCAGGACCGGATGCAGGCTTTGTTGAGCCAATGAACCACCCGTCTGCGTCGGATCGGGCCTATTCTCCCACAATTTCGCCGACAACTTTGCCCGCTACAGACGTGCAGCGAAGATAGACCCGGTTCACGGCAACGCCGGGCAGGGGCTTTTCAAGAGCGTCGCGGGCGTGAAAGCCGTTTGCGTTATTCATTATAAGCAACCTGCGGCTTTCCTGCGGGATGGAATAGCGAAATTTGTTTTCTGATATGGCATTCACCATGTCAGTGACGACGTCATGGGATTGGGTATGCTCCTCGCCCACCTTCCCGTCGAACTGGCCGCTCATATAAGTTGTAATCGAGCCGTTCTGGTCATGGCTGAAAATGGTTGCCTTGACGCGATGTTCTATGACCATCACGTCATTTTGCCCGTCTTCATAGACAGTCGGATTGAGCTTGAAATAATACGCATCCGATAAGCCTATTCTGTCCACAAGCGCTGCCAGACCATCGAGTTTGCAGGTCGGAACCCAATGAAAATAGCCGCGTTCCTCGAAATTAATGGCAATGTTATAGACTGATATGTAGTCGGGAACGGCCACCTCTGTGCCGGTAAGTGCACTGTCGGAATGAAACTCCAATCGGTTCGTTGGCGTTAGATCCTGTAATCCGGCGCGTTCAAGTCTTTCGAGACTGTCTGCGGAAGTGGTGAAGACGGAAAACGGCGTCTGGTTTCTCCCGTCGGTTAACGTCGGCATAAGCGCCTGGGTCAGCGAAACGGCCAGCAGCGCACCCGCAATGGCATCCAATGTCGCATCGTCAAGGATGGACGGTATATCGACCGCGACGATCCCGATTTCCGGGCAATCCAACTGATACTGCAAATCTTTGAGCAAGTTTGCGAAGACATGTGCGGCCTGGTCGGCCAGATCCGCCGCGAGTTCCTTGTCACGCAAATCCGCGAGCGAAATCATGATGCCGCTCTTGGTGAGATAGTGCTCACAAAAGTCGCTTGCGGCCTGGTGAGGCAGCGAAAAGATAACCGGAGTTTCAAAGTGTTTCGTCATGAGAGTTATCTTTCCAGCGGGAAAATTAGGGAGTGAACTACCCCCTAATCTCCATCCAGAAGTTAGTAACGGGCGTTCTTAGCAGAGATAATATTATTTCTTCTTATTGTTGCAGTCATAAACATAAAGAAAATCAATACATCTGAGTGTTGAAGAGAGTCCCTTCAATACATCTTCAACTGCAATTGATTGCTTGCTTACGGTGTTGTTTGGATTATGCATTGAACTTCTCCCAATTTTTAAAATGTGCCTTTTTATGAAGGTAGCTTATTATTGAAGTCATTTATTATTTCGCGAAATAGCAAAGGAGCGCTGGCAATTTTATATCAGAGATTGCTTTTTATAGTGTTGATTCTTGCGGGCGAGTTTTTGGTTCGGCGAAAGGATTCTGCCATACTGCGCCAGTCCCGCCGACAAAGCCTACCATGGCCTTCTTCCCAATCCCATTTTACACCACACGCCTGCTCGCGAAATTTTGACGTTTACGGAAACGTCAAACTGCGCTAGTTTTGAGTCCGAACTGGTCGGCTGCGACCCGAGAACGGGTTAAGGCTGGCCAGAATGCTGCAAAAATGGCAGGTTTTCGAGTGAGAACGGTCCTTTTTGTTGCAGCATGCAGGTTGTCACGGCGTTTTGCCAGTTAAGCAGACAGCATGCATGAAACGCGGTTTGGAGCTGGTATCCGTCCGTTACGGGCTGGCTCAGGTGATGAATTTGGAGGATTTTGATGCCGAGCTATCGCGCGCCCGTTGAAGATACGAATTTCGTGCTCAACGACGTTCTGAACTATCAGCGTTACAACAATCTGCCGGGCTTTGCCGACGCGTCGCCCGACGTGGTCGAGGCAATCCTGTCGGAAGGTGCAAAGCTCGCTGAAGGCACCCTGTTCCCTGTCAATCACAGCGGCGACCGCGAAGGCTGCAAGCGCGCTGCCGATGGCAGCGTCACCGCGCCGAAGGGTTTCAAGGAGGCCTTCGATCTTTACCGCGAAGGCGGCTGGCTCGGTCTCGCCGTGCCGGAGCAATATGGCGGCCAGGGTCTGCCTTATCTGCTGCACACCGCCGTCGGCGAATATATGTCCTCGGCCAATATGGCGCTCACCATGTATCCCGGTCTGACGCAGGGCGCGATTGCCGCGATCCTTGCCCATGGCACCGATGAGCAGAAGGACACCTATCTGCCGAAGATGGTGGAAGGCACCTGGACCGGCACGATGAACCTGACCGAACCGCATTGCGGCACGGATTTGGGTCTCCTGCGCACCAGCGCGGCGCCGCAGGGCGACGGCTCCTACAAGATTTCCGGCCAGAAGATTTTCATCTCGGCTGGCGAACATGACATGTCGGAAAACATCATCCATCTGGTGCTGGCCCGTATCGACGGCGCGCCGGAAGGTGTGAAGGGCATTTCGCTGTTCATCGTGCCGAAGTTCATTCTCGATGAAAACGGCAACCCGGGTGCGCGCAACGGCGTTTCCTGTGGGTCTATCGAAGAGAAGATGGGCATTCACGGCAACGCCACCTGCGTCATGAACTATGACGATGCGACCGGCTATCTGATCGGCGAGGCGCATAAGGGCCTGCGCGCCATGTTCACCATGATGAACGAAGCGCGTCTCGGCGTGGCGCTGCAGGGGCTTTCGATTGCCGAAACCGCCTATCAGAATGCCGCGATCTATGCCCGCGAGCGTAATCAGGGCCGCGCCCTTTCTGGCGCGAAAGAGCCGGAAAAGAAGGCTGACCCGATTATCGTGCATCCGGATATCCGTCGCAACCTGATGACGATCCGCGCTTTCAACGAAGCAGGCCGCGCGCTCATCCTGTGGACGGCGCTGAATTCCGACATCGCGCACCGTTCCGGTGATGAGGGTGAGCGTCAGGCCGCCGATGATCTGGTCGGCCTGTTGACGCCGGTGCTGAAAGGCGTTCTGACCGACAAGGGTTTTGAACATGCCGTCATGGCGCAGCAGGTGTTCGGCGGTCACGGCTATATCGAAGAACACGGCATGAGCCAGTATGTGCGCGATGCGCGCATTGCGATGATCTATGAGGGTGCGAACGGCATTCAGGCGCTCGATCTGGTCGGTCGCAAGCTGGCGCTGAATGGCGGTCGTGCGGTCACGACCTTCTTCAAGGAAGCGGGCGAGTTCTGCGAAGCCAATCGCGACAACGAGAAGCTGTCCTTCTTCACCAAGCATCTGAAGAAGGGGCTCAACGACCTTCAGGCCGCCACCATGTGGCTGATGCAGAACGCCATGGCGAAGCCCGACAATGCCGGTGCAGCCTCCAATGACTATATGCACCTTTTCGGTCTGGTTGCTCTGGGCCTGATGTGGGGCCGCATGGCCAAGGTCGCCGAGGAAAAGCTGGCGGCAGGTGAAGGCAACAAGGCTTACCTTGAAGCCAAGCTTGTCACTGCCCGGTACTATTTCGAGCGTATCATGCCGGAAAGTGCCGCCCATCTGGCGCGCATCCAGTCGGGTGCGGATAGCATGATGGCGCTGCCTGCGGATGCGTTCTGATTTTCTGCCGATATTTTAAAGGTTAGGCCGGGTTCTTCGGACCCGGCGGGAAGGAGAAAAAATGGCTGAGGCTTATATTTACGATCACGTGCGGACGCCGCGCGGGCGCGGCAAGAAGGACGGGTCCTTGCATGAAGTGCCTGCTGTGCGTCTGGGCGCAAAGGTTCTGGAATCCCTGCGCGACCGCAACAACATCGATACCGCCAAGGTCGATGACATTATTTTTGGCTGTGTCGATCCGGTTGGCGAAGCCGGTGCCGTCATTCCGCGCTCTGCCGCTTTTGAAGCCGGATACGACTTCAAGGCCCCGGGCATCCAGATTTCGCGCTTCTGCGCTTCGGGTCTCGATGCCATTAATCTGGCGGCTGCCAAGGTTGCCTTCGGCGCCGATGATCTGGTGATAGCGGGCGGCGTTGAAAGCATGTCGCGCGTGGGTATGGGCATGTCGGGCGGCGCCTGGTACATGGATCCATCGGTTGGCTTCCCGGGCTATTTCATGCCGCAGGGCGTTTCCGCCGATCTGATCGCCACGAAATACGGTTTCAGCCGCGACGACGTCGATGCCTATGCTGTCGAAAGCCAGAAGCGCGCAGGCAAGTCGTGGGAAAAGGGTTATTTCAAGAATTCGGTCATTTCGGTCAAGGATCAGAACGGCCTGACCATTCTCGACCATGACGAGCATATGCGCCCGACGACCGACATGCAGGCGCTGGGCCAGTTGAACCCGTCCTTCGTGATGCCGGGCGAAATGGGCGGCTTCAATGCTGTCGGCATTCAGGCGCATCCGGAAATCGAAACGGTCAATCACGTTCATCATGCCGGTAATTCGTCGGGTATCGTCGATGGCGCAGCGGGCGTTCTGGTTGGCTCCAAGAAGGCTGGCAAGGCGTTCGACATCAAGCCGCGCGCCCGTATCCGCGCTTTCGCCAATATCGGCTCCGACCCGGCGCTGATGCTGACCGGCCCGGTCGACGTGACGGAAAAACTGCTCAAGCAGGCAAAGCTGAAGATTTCGGATATCGACCTGTTCGAACTCAACGAAGCCTTCGCCGCTGTGGTGCTGCGCTATATGCAGGCCTTCGACATTCCGCACGACAAGATCAACGTCAATGGCGGCGCGATTGCCATGGGCCATCCGCTCGGCGCAACCGGCGCGATGATCCTCGGTACGGTGCTGGATGAGCTGGAACGCCGCGATCTCAACACCGCGCTGGTGACCTTGTGCATCGGTGCTGGCATGGGCACGGCGACGATCATCGAGCGCGTATAAGGGCGAGGGAGGTTTTTACGAATGGCTTACACGAATTTCAAAGTTGAGACCGACGCCGACGGCATTGCCCTCGTCACCTGGGACATGCCTGAAAAGTCGATGAATGTTTTCACCGTCGAGGCGATGCAGGAACTGAACGCCATCATCGATGCGGTGGTTGCCGATGACAAGATCAAGGGCGTGGTCATCACGTCCGGCAAGGAAAGCTTCTCCGGTGGCGCCGACCTGACCATGCTGGAAGGCATGTTCAAGGCGTTCCAGAAGCAGAAGGCCAAGGACCCGCAGGGCGCGGTTCAGTCCCTGTTCGACAATGTCGGCAAGATGAGCGGCCTGTTCCGCAAGCTTGAAACCTGCGGCAAGCCTTGGGTTTCGGCCATCAACGGCACCTGCATGGGCGGCGCGTTTGAAATGTCGCTCGCCTGCCATGCGCGGGTTGTGTCGGATGCTCCGGGCGTGAAGCTTGCGCTGCCTGAAGTGAAGGTCGGCCTGTTCCCGGGCGCTGGTGGAACGCAGCGCGTTCCGCGCCTAGCCAACCAGCAGGACGCGCTTCAGATGATGACGACCGGCTCCAGCCTGACGGCGCAGCGCGCCAAGGCGATGGGCCTCGTCACGGAAGTCGCCCCGGCGAAGAAGCTGGTCGAAACCGCCAAGAAGCTCATCAAGGGCGGCCTCAAGCCGGTTCAGCCTTGGGATGAAAAGGGCTTCAAGCTGCCGGGCGGCGCGATCTATTCGGCTGCCGGTGCCAATCTCTGGCCCGCCGCAACCGCCATTCTGCGCCGCGAAACATCGGGCAATTATCCGGCGGCGCTGGCTATTCTGAAGTCGGTTTATGAGGGCCTTCTGGTGCCGTTCGATACCGGCCTCAAGATAGAGCAGCGCTATTTCACCGAAATCCTCCAAACAACCGAAGCGGGCATGATGATCCGTTCGCTGTTCGTGTCGTTGCAGGAACTGAACAAGGGCGCACGCCGCCCTGCGGATGAAAAGCCGACCAAGCTCAAGAAAATCGGCGTCATTGGCGCTGGTTTCATGGGGGCGGGCATTGCTTATGTGACCGCCAAGGCGGGCATTCCGGTGGTGCTGATCGACCGCGATCAGGAAGCCGCCGACAAGGGTAAGGCGCATACCGCCGATCTCGTCACCAAGGAAATGCAGAAGGGCCGCGCTACTGAGGCCGACAAGGAAAAGCTTCTGTCGCTCATCACCGCGACGCCGGACTATGCCGAACTCGACGGTGCCGATCTGGTGATCGAAGCCGTGTTCGAGGACCGTGAAGTCAAGCGTGTCGCGACCGAGAAGGCCGAGGAAGTGCTGAAGTCTTCGGCGATCTTCGCGTCCAACACTTCGACCCTGCCGATCAGCGGTCTTGCCAAGGTATCGAAGCGTCCGAAGAATTTCATCGGCATCCACTTCTTCTCGCCGGTCGACAAGATGATGCTGGTGGAAGTGATCCTCGGCAAGAAGACCTCGGACAAGGCTCTGGCCGTCGCGCTCGATTATGTCCGCGCGATCAAGAAGACGCCGATTGTCGTCAACGACACGCGCGGCTTCTACGTCAATCGCTGCGTGCTGCGCTATATGTCGGAAGCCTACAACATGCTGGTTGAAGGCGTTCCGGCGGCCATGATCGAAAATGCCGCCCGCATGGCCGGTATGCCGGTCGGCCCGCTGGCGCTCAACGACGAAACCGCCATCGACCTGTCGCAGAAGATCCTGAAAGCCACGCTTGCCGATCTGGGCGACAAGGCCGTTGATCCGCGCCATGTCGAGCTGGTGGACAGGCTCGTCAACGAGTTCGACCGCAAGGGCCGCAAGAATGGCAAGGGATTCTACGAATACCCGGCCAAGCCCGCCAAGAAGCATCTTTGGGCTGGTCTCAAGGATCTCTATCCGCAGCAGAACCCCGACAAGATCGACGTGAACGAGCTGAAGCAACGCTTCCTCGTCACCATCGCTCTCGAAGCTGCCCGCGTGATGGAAGAAGGCATTGTCACCGATCCGCGCGAAGCCGATGTCGGCTCGATCCTCGCCTTCGGTTTCGCGCCTTATACGGGCGGTACGCTGTCCTATATCGATGGCATGGGTGCGAAGAAATTCGTCAAGCTTGCCAAGGACTTGCAGAAGAAATACGGCCAGCAGTTCAAGGCGCCGAAGCTTCTGCTCGACCTGGCCGAGAATGGCGAAAGTTTCTATCAGCGTTTCAATCCCTACAAGAGCGAAACCAAAAAAGCGGCTTGATCCGTAATCTCTTAAAGTCTGGAAGGCGCGGTGTGAAAACATCGCGCCTTTTAATTTTCCGGCGTCCCTTTCGATCTCGTTAGGAAATTTTCCCTGTTATTTCATGCGTCTTGCGTAAAACACCAATTTTCGGTAGGTTCTGACAAAAGTTGGTAAGGGTATTAGGTTTAAAATCCTACGCGGCGCATTCTCACGGCCCGAGTTCGCCATGGGACGATGCCTGCCTGAAATTGGCGGATAACACATGTTTTCTCACGACAGCGTCTGGGCGGCGATAGACGCACTGGCAGAACGCCATTCCCTGAGTGCGTCGGGCCTTGCCCGCCGCGCTGGTCTTGATCCCACGACCTTCAACAAGTCGAAGCGTTACGCCGCCGACGGGCGCGCGCGCTGGCCCTCGACGGAATCGCTGGCCAAGGTGATGGAAGCCACCGGGGCAAGCTTTGAAGAACTCACCCGCCTGATCGGCGGCGGCGTTAATACGAACCAGGGTTTCGGCGAATATACGCAGGACGCGCAACCGATCCCGCTTCTCGGCATGGCGGAGGCTGGCACGGGCGGCTATTTCGACGATGCGGGTTTCCCGGCGGGGCAGGGCTGGGACATTGTAGAATTTCCAGTGGGTGCCAGCGAAGGTGTGTATGCGCTGGAAGTTTCGGGCGACAGCATGTTGCCCCTTTACCGTGACGGCGATACGTTGATTGTCGCGCCCAATGCGCCGGTGCGTCGCGGCGACCGCGTGGTGGTGCGAACCAAGGACGGAGAAGTCATGGCCAAGATACTCTATCGCCAGACACCACGGACAATCGAATTGCATTCGCTTAATCCAGAGCATTCAAACCGCAGCTTTGAGACCAAGGATGTGGAATGGATCGCCAGAATTCTATGGGCCAGCCAGTAATGGCGCAGTCGCATACGAGAAGCCATTCGCGCATGGTCTATGGCAGTCTCGCCGGTTTGACCGGCGCGCTGTTGGCCGCTGCTTTCATCGCTCCGTTTTATGGCGCTCTGGATGGGCCCGTGCCGGTGATCGCTGCGGATAGCGGCACGACCGCGCCGACCGGCAGTTCGGGCAACGGCATCGTCGTCGAACAATTCGATTATGACGAGCCGGGTACCAAAACGGATGGTCAGCAGAACGCGCAATCCGCTCCTGAGACCACGCCGCAGCCGGGCAATTCCAGCGATGAGGCAAACGGGCTTCAGCGCGAAGCGCCGCGACCGCCGCTCAGCGATCTCGGTCTTGCGGCGACACCAAAGCCGCCGGAGCCGGTCGCTCCGGCTGAGCCGGTTGCGCCAACCCCTGCCGTGCCTGTCGGGGAGGGCGAGGACATGCAGCTGTTGCAGCGGCCAGTCGCGGTTGCCGCCGGGCGGCTCGAAAGTCAGGGACGCATGATCGATTTGCAGGGCATCGAGGTTTTGCCGGTCGAGCAGACCTGCCAGACCACATCCGGCCAGAACTGGCCATGCGGTATGCAGGCGCGGACGGCCTTCCGCCAGTGGCTGCGCTCGCGCGCCATCATGTGCCGCCTGCCGCAGAACGATAGCGGTGCCGCCATTGCGACCGGGTGCAAGCTTGGCAATGACGATGCCGCTGAGTGGCTGGTGACGAATGGCTGGGCCAGGGCGACGCCAGACGGTTCCTATGCTGATGCGGGACGCAAGGCGGAAGAAGCGCGCCTTGGCATTTTCGGAGACAAGCCGGATGCGTCCTTGCAAAGTCTGGAGCCTGATCCGGGCAACAGTCTCAGCAATCCATCGCCGCTGGCACCTGAGCCAGAGCCGCAACCCTCTGCGCCGTCTCCGCAGCAGGGTGAATTTCCGCCAGCGCCTGTTGCGCCAGCACCAACACCTGCAAACTAGGCTTCGGCTGCTGCCTTCGGGCTTCTGCCTGATACTGATTTCAGCGGAACGGTGATCACCACGAGGCAAGCGATCACCAGTACGACGCCGAGCCAGCCCATGGCTGGGAGACGTTCTCCCACAATAACTACGGCCAGCAGCGCGGCGACGACAGGCTCGACGAGTGTGATCGTCGTCGCCATGCTGACAGGAACCCGCGCAAGGCCGATGCCAAAGCAGACATAACCGAGGAACATCGGCACCGCCGCCATATAGATGCCGACGGCGGCATTGTTCCAAGAGGCGAGGAAGGGCGCGCCGGTCATCAGCAGCACCGGCATCAGCAACAGGCCGCCAATGCCGAATGTCGCGCCCATCGCGACCGATGAATGGATGCCGCGCAGGATCAGGCCGCGCGCAGTCCATGAATAGAGCGCATAGGTGAAGCCTCCAATCAGGCCAAGTCCAATGCCGATCAGCACAGAGTTGCCCGTCTGCACACCACTATGCGCCGATCCCTCGGCTATGGATATGAGGATCATGCCGAGCAGTCCGATCAGGGCACCCCACAGCCATTGTCGGGACAATCGGGAACCATCGAATACATATTCGATCAGGGCGGAAAGCAGCGGCGCGGACCCGAGTGTGACGACGGTCCCGATGGTGACCCCAGCCATACGCATCGAGGCGTAGAAGGCGAGGGGATAGATGGCGACGGCCAGTCCGCCGAGAACGAGGTTGCGCCAGTTTCTGGCCAGTTGCGGCCGTGCACGGATGATGCCGGGTCCGGCGAGAAGCGCCTGCATCAGCCCGCCGACGCCCATGGCCGCAGCGCCGATTGCCGCAGAACCCACCTCCGGGGCAAATGTTGCGGCTGTGCCAGTCGTCCCCCAGACGGCAGAGGAAAACAAAATGGCGGCGACGCCAATCGCATAATTGCGCGATGATGTGTTCACAATGCCCCCAACATGTCCGATGCCATAGCCCGCGCCTCCTGAATGCAGGCGCTGTTCCCCTCAAGTCCGGCGCGCGACATTGCCCCTTCCAGCAGAAAAGACAGTTGCCGCGCCAATGCAGCCGCTCTCTCAGGCGCGTCGGGCAGCAGTTCCGCCAGATGGCCCGCCAGCAGCGCTTCGACCTCGCGCTTGTGGTGTTTCACTGCCTGGCGCCCAATATCGCCGACCATCAATTCGGCAGCAGCATTCAGCAGCCCGCAGCCGCGAAAGCCGTGCTCATAGGCAAATTCAGCATGGTCCTGATAGGCGTCGAAAACCGCGAGAACCTTTTCCAGCGGTGTGACAGCTTTTTGCAGCCGCGCATCATAGAGGCCCAGCCATTCGGCATGGCGCACTTCCAGATACTGGTTCACCAGATCGGCTTTGGACGCAAAATTATTATAGAGGCTCTTCTTGGCGACGCCCGCTTTTTCAACGATGGCGTCAATGCCGGTGCCGCCGATGCCTTGATCGTAAAACAGCACGGCAGCAGCATTCAAAAGCTTTTCGCGCGCGCTTTCCGTGGAAGCCGGAAATGGTGTTTGAACGGACTTCATCGCAGTAATCCTTGTGATAGGTATACCGTTCTACCTACTACGAGATGCAGAGTCAATCGGAGCAAATGTGCCAGCGTTTCGGGCGCAAAAAAGCCCCGCGCCGGGTGGCTGCGGGGCTTGTCGTTTTGTTCGGCTATTGAGCGGCTCAGACCAGTTCGCCAGCCAGCGCCTTTTTGATCAGGGCGCGGGTTTCCTCGATGCCGTAAAGCGCGACGAAGGAGCCGAAGCGTGGGCCACGCTCCTGTCCGATCAGCACTTCATAGAGCATCTGGAAGAAGGAAACCGACACGCCGGGGCCGCCTTCCGGGCTCTTCTTGGTGTGATCCTGATAGCGTTCGATGGCGCGGGCGACGTCCAGAATGGCGTTCTGGATATCGTTGCCATCGGTCCCGGCAGGCAGGGTCGCAAGCTTGGCGTCCAGCGCTTCCAGTGCGCCGCGTTCCACGTCGTCCGGCGCACGGAACTGCTTGGTCGGCTTGACGAAATCGTTGAAGTAACGGATCGCGTAACCAACCAGCGCATCCAGTTCCGGATTGTTTTCCGGCGTGACGCCCGGCGCGTGGCGCGAGATGAAGCCCCACAGAACCGACGGGCTTTCCGCATTTGATGCGCTGACCAGATTGAGCATCAGCGCGAAGGTCACCGGCAGGTCAACCTTTGGCGGGTTGCCATAATGAATATGCCAGACCGGATTGTTCAGCCGGTCCTTCCACTCTTGACGGTTATAGGCCGACAGATAGGTGAAATATTCGTCCACCGCCTTCGGGATGACATCGAAGTAAAGGCGCTTTGCGGTCTTCGGCTTCTGGAAATTGTAAAGCGCAAGGCTTTCGGTCGGCGCATAGGCCAGCCATTCGTCAATCGAGATGCCGTTGCCCTTGGACTTGGAAATCTTCTGGCCAAGTTGGTCGAGGAACAACTCGTAAACGAAATGTTCCGGCGCGCGTCCGCCGAGAATTTCGCAAATGCGGTCGTATACGCCCGCATTGGTCTGGTGATCCTTGCCGAACATTTCGAAATCGACGCCGAGTGCCGCCCAGCGCATACCAAAATCCGGCTTCCACTGCAGCTTTACCTTGCCGCCGGTGACGGAAAGCGTGGTTTCGACGCCGTCTTCATCGTCGAATGTGATCGTGCCAGCCTTGGCGTCCACGCTCTTCATCGGCACGTAAAGCACGCGGCCCGACTTGGGCGAGATCGGCAGGAACGGGCTATAGGTCGCCTGACGCTCTTCGCCGAGCGTCGGCAGCATGACTTTCATAATGTCGTCATAGCGTTCGACGGCGTTGAGCAGCACCGCATCAAACTTGCCGGACTTGTAGTAATCTGTCGCGCTGGCGAATTCGTAGTCGAAGCCGAAAGTGTCGAGGAAGCGGCAGAGCATAGCATTGTTATGCTCGGCAAAGCTCTTATATTCGCCGCCGAACGGGTTCGGCACCGACGAAAGCGGCATTTGCAGATAAGGCTCAAGTGCTGCCTTGTCCGGCACATTGTCTGGAATCTTGCGCATGCCGTCGAGATCGTCGGAGAAGCAGATCAGGCGCGTCTTCACCTTGTCTTCGGTCAGAATACGGAAGGCATGGCGCACCATCGAGGTGCGCGCCACTTCGCCGAATGTGCCGATATGCGGCAGACCCGACGGGCCATAGCCGGTTTCGAAAATCACTGTGTCCGGCAGGCCGGTCTTGGCATAGCGCTTGAGGATTTTCTTCGCTTCTTCAAAGGGCCAGGCTTTCGCGTCCGCAGCCGCCGCGGTCAGTTCCGGGGTCAGCGTAATTTCGGGCAGACGATGCGAAGTCATGGTTTTGTCCTGATATCCTGTGAAGGGCGTTATTCTTGAAAAACGGTGCACGCATCCGTGCCTATGCTCTATGGCGCGACAACCCCGTGCCGTCAACGGCTGGTGCGGAATTTCCTTGCCTAACCGCGGGAGGCTTCCTAACTTTCCGGCAAATTGTAACCGGAAAAGCTGATTCCGATCATGGTGTCGCTGAGGAGTACCCGATGAAGAAAATCTCGCCGCAGGATGCACTCGTCTACATCATGATCACGACGTCGGCTGCCGACACGACGATGACCGACGCGGAACTGGAGTCCATCGGCAATGTGGTGACGCGCCTTCCGGTGTTCCGTGGCTTCGATACGGCGGAACTGCCGCGTCTTGCCAATGAATGCTACGCGCTGCTGGCCTATGAAGACGGTCTGGAAAAGATCCTCGACCTTGCGCATGAAGCGCTGCCTGAAAAGCTTTATGACACGGCCTATGCGCTGGCGGTGGAAGTGGCGGCTGCCGATCTCCATGTCGAGCAGGAAGAGCTGGAATTCCTCCAGATGCTGCGCGACCGCTGGACGCTGGACGAGCTGACGGTTGCCGCCATCGAGCGCAGCGCACGGGTGCGTTTCCGCAAGCTCTGAATAGTTTGCGTCACGCAATAAAAACGCCGGTCCGAAACAATTGGACCGGCGCTTTCTTTTTGCGGGATAGGCTTACCAGGCAGGCTGAACCGAACCCTTGAAGGTTTCTTCGATGAAGGTCTTCACTTCCGGGCTGTGATAGGAGGTGATCAGTTCCTTGACCCAGTCGGCGTCCTTGTCGGCGGTGCGCACGGCAATGACGTTGAAGTAGGGCGCCTTTTCGCCTTCGCGGATCAGCGGGTCCTTGGCCGGGTTAAGACCGGCCTCCATGGCATAGTTCGTGTTGATGACAGCCGCCTCGACATCTTCCAGCGAGCGCGGCAGCTGTGCGGCATCAAGCTCGACGAATTTCAGGTTCTTGGGGTTTTCGGTCACGTCGATGACGCTGGCGCGTAAGCCCTTGGCCGGATCGATCTTGATGAGACCGTTATCGGCCAGCACCAGAAGCGCACGCGCGCCATTGGTCGGGTCGTTGGGGATCGCCACCGTCGCGCCATCGGCAAGTTCGGAGATGTTCTTCAGCTTCTTCGAATACATGCCCATCGGGAAGTTGACGGACTGTGCCACGCTGACAATATCGAATTTGCGGTCGGCAACCTGATTATCGAGATAGGGCTGGTGCTGGAATGAATTGGCTTCCAGCGCGCCATCGGCCAGCGCCATATTTGGAATGACGTAATCGGAAAATTCCTGAATATCGATTTCCAGACCCTTGGTGGCAGCGACTTCCTTCACCTTTTCCATGATCTGGGCATGCGGGCCGGGCGTGACGCCGACGCGTATGGTTTTTGCCATCGCCGATCCGGCTGTGCAGACGGCGAGAATAAGGGCGGCGGTTAGCAGCTTACGCATCGGAACTCCTGAGATAATTGGTATGCGACCTGGGGAGGATGATTTCATCAGGTCCGGTTCATAAAGCATTTCCAGCAAAAGTGAAAAGCGGCGGCCGACCTGTCATGCACAAAAAAGCGGGCGGGGAAAACCCGCCCGCCTGTCCGGTTTCACGCTATCAGCACACGACCGGAAGCCGTCGCGCCTTGCGTCGTTCCAAAGCCGCGCGCATCACATGGGCGGCTTCTGAGAAAGTTGCGTTTTCTTTCCAGCGTTCCGCATGAACCAGTGTCGACGGAACGATATCCTTCAATGCTTCCAGCGTGTGGCGCGGCACCATGTCGGTGCAGTTCCACAGGCGACGGAAGACAACGCTGATACGTGTAATCTTGCCATTGACCTGAACAACCGGCTCTGCCGTTTCCAGTGTCCAATCTTCATAAGCATCGACCGCATCTTGAAATGCGTGATGTAGATAGATCGGTGCGTGACCGTCATGAAGCGGGGGCAGCAAACTAGACATTTCTGTTTCCTCTCTTCCAATGTGGTTCAGCTTCAAAACTTGCAGCCGGATTTATCTATCGGGCCTGCAAGTGGGCGAAACAGGAGCGGGGGTAAACTCCTGTGGTCATGTGCTGGCCATATTCGGTTCTCTCTTCACGAAATACGACAACACATAATTAACCATGATCTATGCAAAGGCGCCCCTTTGGCAAGGGGAGAATTTCTTAAGATGGCAATTTTGTAAAAAATTAATTCAGCAGTATTCTGCAAAATACTGAACAATCAGTGAGCATATTATTGGATTATACTACGTTTATCTGTTGGTCAAAATTTCCCAAAAAGGAAATGATTTTCAATATTTATTGTCGTGGTAACAGGTTTTGACCCTGTCATTCGGCCGTGGCTGCGATAGAAATAAGCCGATGGGAATAAAAATGCAGGGCAGGTGGGGTTATGTCTCGGTTCATTGCGTCGCGAAGAGGTTTTCTGGTCGGCTCGACCTTTCTGGCCGCATCGGTGGCGTGGCCGAAATGGGCGCAGGCGCAGGACAGTGCAGAAAAGGGCGGACGACTTGTAGTGGCGGCGGATTCCGAACCGCGTAATCTCAACCCGGCTATCGTCGCCTCCAATGGCGTGTTTTTCGTTGCAAGCAAGATCGTCGAGCCCTTGGCCGAAGCCTCTTTCGACGGCGAAAACGGCTTGAGCCCGCGACTGGCCACGGCCTGGGAAGGCTCGGCTGACGGGCTGACTGTGACGTTCCGCCTGCGTGAAGGCGTCACGTGGCATGACGGTACGCCGTTTACGGCGGCGGACGTGGCCTTCTCCGCACTGGAAGTCTGGAAGCCGCTGCAAAATCTTGGCCGCGTCGTGTTCAAGGCGCTGGATAAGGTGGAAACACCGGACGATCATACCGCCGTCTTTCATTTCTCGGAGCCGACGCCGTTTCAGCTCGTGCGCAACGCTCTGCCAGCGCTGACCGCGGTTCTGCCGAAACATGTTTTCGCGGGCACCGATATTGCGGCCAATCCGGCCAATGAAAAGCTCATTGGCACCGGACCGTTCAAATATGCCGAGCACAAGACCGGCGAATATTATCGACTGGTCCGGAACGACGCCTATTGGGGCGAGGGCGAACCTCATCTCGATGAGATCATCTATCGTGTTCTGCCGGACCGGGCTGCCGCAGCCGGAGCGCTTGAAGCGGAAGAGATTGATCTGGCGGCTTTCTCCGCCGTGCCGCTGGCCGACCTCGACCGCATTTCGAAAGTGCCGGGGCTAGCGGTTATTTCCAAGGGCTATGAGGCGCTGACCTATCAGCTTGTCGTGGAAATCAATCATCGTCGCAAGGAACTGGCGGACCTGAAGGTTCGTCAGGCGATTGCCCATGCGATCGACCGCGATTTCGTGGTCAAGACCATCTTCCTTGGCTACGCCAAAACCTCGACCGGCCCCGTGCCGCGCTATGACAACCAGTTTTATACGCGTGATGTGCCGTCCTATCCGTTCGATGTGGCCAAGGCGAATGAGCTTCTGGACGAAGCGGGTTACAAGCGCGGCGGGGGCGGAACGCGCTTTGCGCTGAAGCTTCTGCCCGCGCCCTATTTCAACGAGACCAGACAGTTTGGCGATTATCTGCGTCAGGCTCTGGCTGCGATTGGTATCGATGCGCGCATCGTCAACAATGACGCGGCGGCGCATCAAAAGGCGGTCTATACCGATCACGATTTTGACCTTGCCATTGCGCCGACCGTCTATCGCGGCGATCCGGCCATCTCCACCACCATTCTGGTGGAAAGTGGCATTCCGGCGGGTGTGCCGTTCTCCAATCAGGGCGGCTATACCAATGCCGAACTGGACGCCCTGATCGCCGCCGCAGCACGCGAGATCGATGAGACGAAACGCACGGCGCTTTATCACGAGTTCCAGCAAAAAGTGGAAGCGGATCTGCCGCTGATCAATGTTGCCGAATGGGGTTTCATCACGGTTGCCAATGAGCGGGTGAAGAATATTTCCAACAATCCGCGCTGGGCGGTTTCCAACTGGGCCGATACCTGGGTTGAACCGCGATAGAGCATTTCCAGCAAAAGTGCGTAGCGTCTACGCAGGGAAATCAGTCCACTGGACTGATTTCTGATCCTGCTTCGATGCGCGGGATAATGCTTAAAACAAATAGCTAGAGCGGTTCCACGATTCCGTTTTAACCGGAACCGCGATAGACGGTGACGAAGCTTCGTGTTGATTGTATCGTCGCGACGTGGCGCAGATTCTAACCCTTCTCCGGAAACGTCTGATCGGCAGCATCCTTGTGCTGCTGATTGTCGTTGTCGGCTGCTTTCTGATGCTGGAACTGGCGCCGGGCGATGCGGTGGACGCCTATGCCGTCAGCTTCGGCGGTGATGCGGCGCAGATTGCGGAAATGCGTGCCCGCTGGGGGCTGGACCAGTCGGTCTGGTATCGGCTTGCCGCCTATCTTGCCTCTCTCTTGCAGGGCAATCTTGGCTGGTCGGTCAGTTTCAACCGCCCTATCCTCGGCGTCATTCTGGAACGGCTGCCCAATACGCTGCTGCTTATGGGTGCGGCGACGGCACTGTCCTTTGCCATCGGTACACTGCTTGGGCTTGTCGCCGGATCAAGGCCGGGCAGTTTGCGCGACCGGTTTCTGTCGGTTACCTCTCTGGTGCTCTACGCCATTCCGGGTTTCTGGCTGGCGCTGGTGCTGGTCATCCTGTTTTCGATCCGGCTGCGCTGGTTACCGTCGAGTGGCATCGAAACCATTGCATCCGGCAAGCAAGGACTGGCGCGGGCAGGCGACATAGCGCGCCATCTGGTGCTGCCGGTCATGTCGCTGGCGCTGATTTATCTGGCGCTTTATCTGCGGGTCATGCGCGCCGCGATGGCCGACATATGGCGGATGGATTTTGTGCGAGCCTTGCGGGCGCGCGGCATTTCGCGACCACGCATTGTGTTGCGCCATGTGGCGCGCAACGCGTTGTTGCCGCTCGTTACCCTGCTCGGATTGCAAGCGGCCAGCATGTTGGGCGGCAGCGTGGTGATCGAAAGCGTCTTTGCGGTTCCCGGTCTCGGACGACTGGCGCAGGAGGCCGTTGCAAGCCGCGATACGCCCTTGCTTCTGGGCGTCATTCTCACAAGCGCGATCATGGTGATCATGGTCAATTTGCTTGTCGATCTTCTCTATGTCTGGCTCGATCCGCGTATTGCCCAAAGGCCGACAGGAAAGGCCAGCGCATGACGGTTTTTCTGCGCAGTCTCAAGACGGGCGAGGGTCTGGCAGGTTCGCTTATCCTGACGATCCTCGTCGCAGCAGCACTTTTCGCGCCGCTGCTCTTTCCTGGTGATCCGCTGCGGATTGTCGCGTCTCCCTTGCTGGCACCGTTCGAAAACAGCGCCTTTCCGCTTGGCACGGACCGGCTTGGGCGCGATGTGCTGGCCGAACTTTTCCACGGCGGGCGCACCTCGCTGGTTGTCGGGCTTGCGGCGGCTGTGGCCTCCATCCTCGTCGGCAGCACGGTCGGCGTGCTGGCGGGTTTTGCAGGCGGGATCGTCGATGAAGTCCTGATGCGGGTTACAGAGGCGTTCCAGACTGTGCCGGGCTTTTTGCTGGCGCTGGCGCTGGTTAGTCTTGCCGGGCCGTCATTGCCGGTTCTGGTCGCCGCAATCGTACTCTCAAGCTGGACGCAGGCTGCACGGCTGACGCGCGGGCAGGTGCTGTCCATCCGCGAGCGCGACTATGTGGCCTCGGCGCGGGTCATAGGCATGCATCCGCTGGAGATCGCCTTTCGCCAGATATTGCCCAACGCCCTGCCGCCGGTTCTGGCGCTGGTGCCGGTGATCGTCGCTTCGGCTATATTGATCGAGGCCGCACTGTCCTTTCTCGGCCTTGGCGATCCGAACCGTGTCACATGGGGCGGCATGATTGCGGAAGGCCGCACGGTTCTGCGCTCTGCACCGTGGCTTTCCATTGTGCCGGGACTGGCATTGGCGTTGACCGTCGTTGGCGTCTATCTGGCGGGCGAGGGCGTGACTGCCGCCGCGGCACGGCGCGAGGTGCAATCGTGAGCCTGCTCGTGAAACTGGATAACCTCTCGGTCACCTATGGGCGCGAAACGGCGCTGGGCAACGTTCAGCTCGATATAGAGGCGGGCAAAACGCTTGCCATTATCGGCGAAAGCGGCTCCGGAAAAAGCACCCTGGCGCTGGCGCTTGCAGGCCTTCTGCCTGCCAATGCGCGAGTATCAGGGCGGATCGACTGGGCCGATGGGCCGATGAAGCCGGGACGCGATATCGGCTTTGTCTTTCAGGACCCGGCATCAAGCTTCGATCCGCTGATGAGCATCGGCGCGCAATTGGTCGAAACCATTCGCGCGCATGAAAAGCTGGATTGCCACACCGCGAGGATGCGGGCGCTCGCACTGCTTGAGCGCGTGCATATCCCCGATGCGGAGGATAGTTTTCACCGCTACCCGCATCAGTTCTCTGGCGGGCAAAAACAGCGTATCGCGATAGCGCTCGCCATCGCCGCCAATCCGCGTGTGCTGATCGCCGACGAGCCGACAAGCGCGCTCGATACGATTGTCCAACGGGAAATCGTGGCGCTGCTGCGCAAGCTGGTGCGTGAAGACGGCATGACGCTGATCTTCATCACGCATGATATCGCACTCGCTTCCGGGCTGGCGGATCGCATCGCGGTCTTCCGCCGGGGCGCGCTGGTGGAAAGCGGCGATGTGCGCGCAATCATCGGCACACCGCAGACGGAGTATACGCGCGCACTGATTGCCGCCGTGCCTGCACTGGAGTTGGCGTCCCATGACTGAGGCTTTGTTGCAGGCGGACGGGCTGGTGGTGCACTATGGCGCTGCATTGGCGCTCGATCATGTCGGCCTTGCGGTCAACAGGGGCGAGACACTGGCGCTGGTCGGCCCGTCGGGCAGCGGCAAGTCTACGCTCGCGCGTGCCTTGCTGCGCTTGCAGCCGCTGAAGAGCGGGACAATCCGCTTTGAGGGTGAGGATTGGCTGGCATGGCAAGGTGCGGCGCTGCGCAGGCGTCGCGCAAGGATGCAGATGGTGTTTCAGGACCCGCTATCGGCTTTCAACCCTCGCGCCAGCGTGGGCGATCTTCTGCACGAACCGCTGCGCATTCATGGCATCGACCGCGATATCGCAGACCTGTTGCAAACGGTCGGGCTTGATCCAGCGCTTGCTCGGCGCGGTGTGCATGAAATTTCCGGCGGCCAGCGGCAGCGGGTGGCAATTGCCCGTGCGCTTGCGACATCCCCGTCGCTGATCGTGCTGGATGAAGCGGTTTCCGCGCTCGACGTGACCGTGCGCGGCGCAATTCTCGACTTGTTGCAGGAGATACAAAAGGCCGAGCAGACGGCTTATCTCTTCATCACCCATGATCTCGCGGTTGCTGCACAAGTGGCGGATCGCATTGCGGTGATGGAGCGCGGGCGGATTGTTGAAAACCGCCCGACGCGGGAGCTGATCCTGAAACCGCAAGCGCCTGTCACCAGAGCGCTGATTGATGCGGTGCCGAGACTTGCTGATTAGGCCTTGCCGAGTTCCACCGAACGCTTGCGCGCTGCTTCAACGGCCTCGGCAACCAGCGTTTTGAGACGGTCGCCACCCATCAGCACGTCAAGCGCCGCCGCCGTGGTGCCGTTCGGGCTCGTCACCTGCTCGCGCAGTTGCGACGGGGTGTCGGTGCTGGCGTCGGCAAGCGCGCCCGCCCCCATCACGGTCTGCATGGCAAGAAGTGCCGCCGTTTCGCGTGGCAGACCGGCCGTAACACCAGCATCGGTCAAGGCTTCGATGAAGTGGAACACATAGGCCGGGCCTGAACCCGAAACCGCCGTGACGGCATCCATCAGCGTTTCGTCATCGACGCTGGCGACCTTGCCCGACGTTGCGAGCAGGCGTGCGACGAACGCCTCGTTGTCGGCGGTCACATTGGCGTTCTTGAAGGTCACCATCATGCCCTTGCCGATGGCGGCAGGCGTGTTGGGCATGCAGCGGAGGATGGCGGCGTCGTTGCCCAGATGATTTTCAAACAGCGCAACCGGAATGCCAGCTGCAACGCTGACAAAGGTGGCGGCAGGCGCAAAGCGCTTATAGGCAGGCAGGACGGCGTTCATCACCTGCGGCTTGACGGCAACCAGGATCATGCGCGGCTTAAGGTCAGCAGGCAGCGCATCCGCGCTGGCATAGGCGTGAACGCCGGCGCCAGCTGCACGTTCGCGCAGCGCATCCGTCGGCTCGACGACGTGAACATCGCCTGCTTTCAGAATGCCATTGTCGAGCCAGCCTTTGAGCATGGCAAAGCCCATATTGCCGCAACCGACGAGAATTACCGTGTCCTGCATATTGATTGTTCCGCCTGTCTGAATGTGTCGGCGCCGTTGCGCCAGGATTGATCAAAGCCGGTATAGCCTTGCGCCTTTGCAATCTGCAAGGCGGCGCGGCCAAATTTGATCGTTGCGCGCGGACAAAACATAAAACTGCGGAAATTATAGCTTTATTGCCCGTAAATTATTGATGCCTCATAAATTATCGACCAGTATGTCCCGACGAAATTGCATGAAAGAGCGGATAATTTGCTTATCCGCGCTGCTGTTGGAATGAGGGGCCAATGGATCCGTCTTTGACTACAGGTATTCCGCCAGCGGAGGCATTCGGTCACGTTCGCATCATCATCGGTATCATTCTGGGCCTGTGCGTATCGCGCCTGCTCACCGGCTTTGCGCGCTTCATCCAGCATCCCGGCAAACAGATAATCTATCCGGTACATCTGGCCTGGGTCGCCTTCGTGCTGTTGTCGGTGGCGCATTTCTGGTGGTTCGAGTTCGGCCTCAGAACCATTCCGCTATGGACGTTCGAAAAATATCTTTTCGTGATCTTTTATGCCGGGCTTTATTTCCTGCAATGCACGCTGCTGTTTCCCGACAGCATGGAGGAATATACTGGCTATCGCGATTATTTCATGTCGCGGCGCAAATGGTTTTTCGGCATTCTGGCGCTGATCCATGTGGTGGATGTGCTCGACACATTGCTGAAAGGCGTGGATCACTATCAACTCTACGGGATCGAATATCCGATCCAGACGGTCTGCTTCATCCTGTTCAGCATCATCGCCATGTATACGGATAGCCGCCGCTATCATGGGATATTCGTCACATTCGCCTTGCTCTATCAGATCATCTTCACGCTGCGGCATTTCGCGACGCTGAACTGATCACTTCTGCCGCTCCGCATTGCGCGCGGTTTGCGCATCCACCACGGCGCGAAACTGGCGCAGGAGCGGGTGGCGTTCGGTCTGCTTGAGGCCGTAGCCAAGATTGAACGCATAATCGAAATCGGGCGGGTTCAGCCCGATATTGTGTTGCAGCATGGTCTCGATCTTGTCGAACCCCTTGGCGAAGATCGCCTCCGGGGAGACACCGCGATTATAGTCGGTCCAAAGGTCGAGAATTTCCGCCCGCAGATCATCGGGCAAAGGCGCGCATAGCTCGATGAGATCAGCCTTTTCCCGTTCGGCGCGGCCATCATCGGCGCTTTGGTGAATGGCCGGAACATCGCCGGAAATCGCTTCGCCCAGATCATGTACGAGGCACATTTTCAGAAGGCGCAGCCGGTCGCAATCGCCAAGTTCCTTGTCGAAAAGCGTGACCAGCAGACTGAGCCGCCAGCTGTGTTCGGCAGTGCTTTCCGGGCGGCCCTCGGCAGTATGGCCGGAACGCAATGTGCTTTTCAGGCGTTCGGCTGCCTGAATGAACTCAATGATGCCCTCAAGGCGTTTCATATCGACCGGATGTTCCATTTTGGTTTGCATCGAGGGTTCCTCAAGTTGCGCATCGATATGAATCATTATGGAAAACTACAATTTTAACGGTTTGTTTGCCATGATGGATGCCATAATTCTCATGGTCTGTGATATGGGCAGATCATGGGTGGATGGTCCGGGCAAAGGGGCCAGTCAATGGGCTTGGATAGGCATCGGGAAAAAGCGATGGTTGAGCAAAAGAACAAGGGACAAGCTGCTGCCGCGCGCCCCTTATTGGCTTATGCTCCCGAGTTTCTGGTCAGGACACCGGATGTAGGGCCGACCAAGACCACTGCCGAACTGGCCGAGGAATTGCTGACCGAGCGCGAGCATCGAAGGCGGCGTGAGGAACTTTTGCGCCGCAAGCAGGAAATGCTGGACGGCGAACCGGCTGCCCCTTCGGCGGTCCATGATCCTGCCGCCGATATGCGCCAGCGCATGAGCGCGATCAGGGCCGAATTGCAGTCCCGGCTTGAACCGGAGGAAGCGCCAAAGCTGCCGATGCCAGCGCCGGAGCCAACAGCGCCCGCCGCTGTCGCTCCGACCGGTGATACACCGTCCGCCAAACCGCGCAGGCGTTGGCGCTTGCGCTGGGGTCGCATCGTGGGTTTTACCGTGCTGGGCGGTTTGCTTGGGCTTGGTTATGCCATGCTGGAGCCACAACATTATCGCGTATCGACATCCATGCAGGTGTTTCCTTCCGAACGTCGCAGCGAGATTGCATCCGAAGCGGTGCTGAACCGCGCCGCGCAACTGGCGCATATCCAGTCGCCACGAGATTTCGGGCCGCCGCCGCTTCTCGATCAACTGCGGCAAGCCCTTGCCCGGTTCACCACAGCCGAAGGCGAGGCTGCGCCCGCAGCACAGGCCGCGCAAACGGGTGCGGCCATTCTGCGCCCGCATCTGGAATTTTCGCAGGCGCTCGATAGCGGCATCGTCACGGTCGAGGTGAAGGCCGCGAAGCCGGAAACAGCAGTGGCGGTTGCCAATGCGGTGACACAGGCCTTCCGTGACCAGCTGACGGGCAGCACGGGCGCGCCGGATGCCGGTCTGCCCGAGCGATTGCAGGCTCTGGAAGCTGATGCGACTGCGGTTAAGGCGGCGGTTGAAGCGTTCCGCGCCAGCCGGAATTTCGGCGACGGCGACCAGGCGGCGCTTGAAAAGGCCTTTGCCGAGGCCAAGGCCGAAACGGCGCGGATTGTCGCCGAGGCTGGCCGCTTGAGCAGCATGACGGCGGAAAGCCTGTTGCGGGATGGCCTGCCGGAAGATATGCGTTCCGGCGCGTTGGGCCGGCTGGTCGAACAATATCGCGCAGCCGGGCAAAGCGAAGCGGCCAAAAGCCTTGCCACTGAAATCGATACGGAAATCGCCAATCAGCGCAGTCTGATTCAGGCAGATTTGCGCAAAGCCGTTGAAAACGAGCAGAAGGCGGCATCGGCCATGACCGGGCTGAATGCGCCTCCAGCTAGCGATGAAGACCGCAATCGTCTGCAAGCGATGCAGCGCGATCTGGCGGCGCGGCAGGCGCTTTATGAAGATGCGCAAATGCGCGCGGCGCAAGGCGACATGAGCACCCTGTCGGCGACGGGTGCCACGGTGCGCCTTGTTCCGCCAGCCAAGGATTCATACGGCTGGCGCGGCGTGTCCTTGCAGACTTCGGTTCTGGCCGGACTGCTCGGCGGCCTCTGGCTTGGTCTGTTTTCGTGCCTGTTCGGAAACAAGCACGCGCCCGTTGCAGAAAAGCGGGAGCGGGAGGAGCCGGAAGTCGACGACGTGCTTGAGACCTATGGCGAAACGCGGCTTGCCGCCGTCATTCGGGAAGCGAACGAGCGCTGGGAAGTCGAAAACAATCGCGCCCATACAGCCGCAGAAGCGGATGAATTGCAGCGCACCATCGACGACGTGCGCGCAAACCGCGGCGTCCGGTTCTGAAACTTCTGAAATCCTGCCCTGATTTTCGCCTTTGTTGCGTATTCGGTAATTGTCATCGGGCGTCATGACGCTTATTGGCATGTATGCCCGACGGATGTGATGTATCTCCCAGACATTCCGCTCCGTTATTTCGCAAAGCCGATATTTCGAAAAGAAAGAAGCGCTCGCTATGGCCCAGTTGATCGATGGCAAGAAGCTCGCCGAGGATGTGGTTTCCACGGTGAAGACCGAAACCGAAAAGCTCGTTGCAGCGACCGGCGTGGTTCCCGGTATTGCCGTGGTGATCGTGGGTGAAGACCCGGCGAGCCAAGTCTATGTCGCCTCCAAGGGCCGCAAGGCCAAGGAATGCGGCTTCCATTCCATCCAGCACGATCTGCCGGACACCGCCTCTGAGCAGGAGCTTCTCGACCTGATCGAAAGCCTCAATAACGATCCGGCGATTCACGGCATTCTGGTGCAGCTGCCGCTGCCGAAACACATTGATTCAGGCCGCGTCATCCAGACCATTTCGCCTGACAAGGACGTGGATGGCTTCCACTTCATCAATGTCGGCAAGCTCGGCACTGGCGAGGTCGATACGGCGTTCGTGCCCTGCACGCCAGCCGGTGCGATGATCATGATCGAGCGCGTTCACGGACGCGATCTTTCCGGCCTCAATGCCGTGGTGATCGGTCGCTCCAATATTGTCGGCAAGCCTATGTTCAATCTGCTGCTCGCCGCCAATGCAACGGTCACGGTTGCTCATAGCCGCACCAAGGACCTGCCGGCGATTGCACGCACGGCGGATATTCTGGTTGCAGCCGTTGGCCGTCCGCAGATGGTCAAGGGCGATTGGGTCAAGTCCGGCGCGACGGTGATCGATGTCGGTATCAACCGCATCCCGGCACCGGAAAGAGGCGAGGGCAAAACCCGTCTTGTCGGCGATGTCGATTTTACGGATGCAGAAAAAGTTGCAGGCGCAATCACGCCGGTTCCGGGCGGTGTCGGCCCAATGACCATCGCCATGCTGATGGCCAATACGCTGACGGCGGCCTGCCGCAGTGCTGGCGTAAAAAAGCCCGTTTTTTGACATAATTGAGAGGCGTTTTCGCGCCTCGTTCCCGCAATTTGATGCGATTTGAAAGGCAAAGCGGTGCAAAACCCGCTTTGCCTTAATTGCTTCAGAACACCGAAGCGCCTTCATCGGCCCGCCCGGCAATCTGCCGGAAGGCGCGGAACAATTCACGCCCCATGCCATGTTCGTTGGCGGAAAGGTCGGGGCGTTCCTCCAGTCGGGCGTCGAATGTCGCGTGATTGATCAAAACTTCCAGCGTACCATTGACGGCATCCAGGCGGACAACATCGCCGTTGCGGATTTTGCCGATTGCGCCGCCATCGAGTGCTTCCGGCGTGACGTGGATTGCGGACGGCACCTTGCCCGATGCACCTGACAAGCGACCATCGGTGACAAGCGCCACGCGCTGGCCGCGATCCTGCAAGATGCCGAGAACGGTCATCAGCTTGTGCAGTTCCGGCATGCCATTGGCCTTCGGTCCCTGATAGCGAACCACCGCGATGAAATCGCCGGTCAGGTCGCCCGCCTTGAAGGCAGCCTGCAACTCGGCCTGATCGTTGAACACCTTTGCGGGCGCTTCGATCACATGGCGCTCGGGCTTCACAGCGGAAACCTTGATGATGGCATTGCCGATATTGCCGGTCAGAACCTTGATGCCGCCGGTTGGCTGGAACGGCGCATGGATTTTCGCCAGTACCTTGTCGTCGCCGCTCTTTTCGGGGACGGGTTCGCGCAGAACCGTGCCATCGGCACCGAGCTTCGGCTCAATGGCGTAAGGACGCAAACCCTCGCCCCAAACGGTGCGCACATCTTCATGAAGGATGCCGCCGTCCAGAAGCTCGCGGATGAGGAAGCCCATGCCGCCTGCGGCATGGAAATGGTTCACATCGGCAAGACCGTTCGGATAGACGCGGGCGAGCAGCGGCACCACGTCCGAAATCTCGGAAATGTCGTGCCAGGTCAGCTTGATGCCCGCTGCCGCAGCCATGGCGATCAGATGGATCGTATGGTTGGTCGAACCGCCGGTGGCATTGAGGCCGATGATGCCATTGACGAAAGAACGTTCGTCCAGCATTTCGCCGACAGGCGTATATTCATTGCCGCAGGCCGTGATGGCGAGCGCGCGCTTGGCGGCTTCGCGCGTCAGCGCATCGCGCAGCGGCGTGCCCGGGTTGATGAAGGACGCGCCCGGCAGATGCAGGCCCATGATTTCCATCAGCATCTGGTTGGAATTAGCCGTGCCGTAGAAGGTGCAGGTGCCAGGACCGTGATAGGACTTCGATTCCGATTCCAGCAGTTCCGCGCGCCCGACCTTGCCTTCGGCATAAAGCTGGCGGGTCTTGGCCTTCTCGTCATTCGGCAGGCCGCTGGTCATCGGACCGGCAGGAACGAAGACCGCAGGCAGGTGCCCGAAAGTCAGCGCGCCAATGATGAGGCCCGGCACGATCTTGTCGCAGACGCCAAGATAAACGGCGGCATCGAACATGTCGTGCGACAGGCCGACAGCTGCTGCCATGGCAATGACTTCACGCGAGAAAAGCGACAGTTCCATCCCCGCGAAACCTTGGGTGACACCATCGCACATGGCAGGTACGCCGCCCGCCACCTGCGCCACGCCGCCCGCATCGCGGGCCGCCTGCTTGATCAGCTGCGGGAAGGTTTCGAACGGCTGATGCGCCGAGAGCATGTCGTTATAGGCGGTGATGATACCCAGATTGAGCACTTCGTCGCCAGTCAACGCCGCCTTGTCATGCGGCCCGCAGGCCGCAAAACCATGAGCCAGATTGGCGCAGGCCAGAACCGTTCGGTTCGGTTTTTTCAACGCCGCCTCGCGCACGCGGCCAATATAGGCCTCGCGGGTCGGTTTGGAGCGTTCGCGAATGCGCGCGGTGATTTCCTGAATGCGTTTGTGAGCGGATTGCATGGGCATGGGTATCACCTGTGCCAATCTGGCCTGAATAGAATTAACTGGTCCAGTAAAGCTGGATGGGGGTGCGGGCATGGTGGAAAACCGCCCGTACCGGCATTTCATGTTCGTCGTCGCCGGACAGCGCCTTTTCCAGCGTCGCCTGCTTGGCCGCGCCTTCGATGTGCAGCACCAGCATGTCGGCCTCTGCAACCAGTGGCAGGGTCAGCGTCAGGCGCTTTTCACCAGCACCTTCGGCATGGATTGGCAGAACGAGCGCCCGTGTTGCCGGGTCGATCGCCTGATCGAGCCGGTCGGCATTGGGGAAGAATGAAGCGGTATGACCGTCATTACCCATGCCAAGCACCACCACGTCGAAGGGACGGCGCAATGCGTCGATGCGGCTGGCCGCGGCCAGCGCCGCCGTTTCGGCCGTCGCCGCCGGATTATAGAGGCCGACGAATTTGGCCACGCCCGCATGATCGCGCAAAAGATGGTCGCGGACCAGCTTTTCGTTGGAACGATCGCTGTCTGTGGCCACGAAACGCTCGTCAACGAGGGTGATCGTGACGAGGTTCCAGTCGATCATCTTGCGCGACAGCACTTCGAACAGCCTCAGCGGCGTGGTGCCGCCGGAGACGGCGAGCGTCGCCTGTCCCCGCTCAGCGATTGCGGCAGCCAGCTTGATTGCAATTGCCTCCGAGAGCGCTTGCGCCAGTTCCGTTCCGCTGGTGAAATCGTGCCGTTCGATGGTCATGCTGTTCCTTTCAGGGTCCTTTATAACGTTTCGTGCCAGGTGCGACCGTCGCGTTCAATCAATGCGATGGACGACGATGGCCCCCACGTTCCTGCGGTGTAACCCTGGACCGGCTGACTGTTCAACTCCCATCCCTGAAGGATCGGATCGACCCAGCGCCATGCGGCCTCGACTTCGTCGCGACGCATGAACAGGGTCTGATTGCCGCGAACCACATCCATGATCAGCCGTTCATAGGCGTCCGGATTGCGCTCGTTGAAGGATTCGGCAAAGCTCATATCGAGCGGAACGTGACGCAGGCGCATGCCGCCCGGGCCCGGATCTTTGATCATCAGCCACTGCTTGACGCCTTCATCGGGCTGCAGGCGGATGACGAGCTGATTGGCAATGACCTTGCCAGCACTTTCACCGAAGATCGAATGCGGAATTGGCTTGAAGGTCACGACGATTTCCGAAACGCGGGTCGCCAGACGCTTGCCTGTGCGCAGATAGAACGGCACGCCCGCCCAACGCCAGTTGGCGATTTCGGCCTTCAACGCCACGAAGGTTTCCGTGTTGCTGGTGTCGCTTTCGAGGTCTTCGAGATATCCGCGTACCGCTCCGCCCGCCGAAGCGCCCGCGCGATACTGGCCACGCACGGTCACATCCTCGACATTGGCATTGGTGATGGGCTTGAGCGAGCGCAGCACCTTGACCTTTTCGTCATGCACCGCGTCCGCTTCAATCGACGAAGGCGGTTCCATGGCCACAAGGCAGAGCAGCTGGAGAATATGGTTCTGCACCATGTCGCGCAGCGCGCCGGCCGTGTTGTAATAACCGGCGCGACCTTCAAGGCCGACGGCTTCGGCAACGGTGATCTGCACATGGTCGATATGGGCTGAGTTCCAAAGCGGCTCATAAAGCGCATTGGCAAAGCGCAGCGCCATCAGGTTCTGCACCGTTTCCTTGCCCAGATAGTGGTCGATACGGAAAATCTGGTCTTCGCGGAACACGCTGCCCAGCGTGTCGTTGAGCGCCATTGCCGAATCCAGATCACGGCCAATCGGCTTTTCAACGATGATGCGGGTGTCGCGGGTGATGAGGCCATGGCTCTTCAGGCGCGTGGCGATATCGCCGAACAGGGTCGGGCTGACTGCGAGGTAAAAGGCGCGAATCTTTTCCGGCTTCTTGCCGATCAGGGTCTTGAGGGCATCCCAGCCCTCTTCGGACTTGGCGTCGACAGCGACATAGCTGAGACGGGTCAGAAATTCTTCGATCTGCTTTTCATCGATTTCGGCAGGCTTGACGTGCTCATGAATGGCATCGCGCGCAAACTTCCGATATTCCTCATCGGTCATGGGGCTGCGCGAAGCGCCGATAATGCGCGTCGGGTCGGAGAGCTGGCCTGCACGCTGCCGCTGATACAATGCCGGGATCAGTTTGCGTTCGGCTAGGTCGCCCGAGCCGCCAAAAACGATGCAGTCGAAAGGCTCTACCGGAATAGTCTGGCTGGTCATCTGTCGCTCTCTTCTTTCGTTCGCGCAAATCAGTCTGTCAGTCATAGCCTACTATGACAACGGTGCCATATGCGCGGCCCATCTTTATAATTTAATCGATTTAAATTCAACCGTCCGATTGCCGCATTCTCGTGAATTTGAACTGGGCGTCAAATGTGGGCCAGATATCGGGATATGACCGCGCATGGAGGCAGCCTGTCGGTTTTGTCGGGTTAACCGCTTATGCACACATGACATGTTCATCTTAAAGCCATATTGGAACAAACAATCGTGTTTCAAGTGATTTGCACACAAAGTCTGAAACGGCTTTGTCAAAGGAGAATGACATGAAGAGGCTGCAGGATAAGGTCGCAATCATCACCGGTGCCGGATCGGGTTTCGGTTCAGGCATGGCGCACCGATTTGCAGCCGAAGGCGCGAAAGTCGTGCTGGCTGACGTCAATGTGAAGCGCGTAGAAGACGAGCTGGCGCATATCGGCAAGAATGCCTTGTCCGTGCAGGCGGATGTGTCGCGCAAGGACGATGTGGAGCGCGTGGCGCGTGCGGCCTTCGAGGCCTTCGGGCGCATCGACATCATGGTCAACAATGCCGGTTTCACGCATCGCAACATGCCATTGACCGAGGTGGATGAGCACAATTTCGATCTCATCCATGCCGTCAACATGAAGGCGCTCTATTATTCGACGCAGATCGTCGTGCCGATCATGGAGCATCAGGGTGGCGGCGTCATCATCAACACTGCTTCGGCGACCGCGCTGCGCCCGCGCAAGGGGCTGGTCTGGTATAGCGCGTCCAAGGGCTGGATCATCAGCGCCACCAAGGCGATGGCGCTGGAACTGGCCAACAAGAATATTCGCGTCAATTGCATCTGCCCGGCGGAAAGCGACAGTGAAGCGCTGAAGCTGTTTTTGGAAGACGATACGCCGCAAGCGCGTGAAGCCTTGAAAGCAACCATCCCGCTCGATCGCTTTTCGACGCCGGAAGATGTTGCCGAAGCTGCCCTTTGGCTCGCATCCGACTCCGCCGCGATGGTCACGGGGACGGCGCTGAGTGTCGACGGCGGCTATTCTATCTGAGATTGCGGCTCTGGCCGCCTGCAAATGGCGTTGTTTTGCGCTTCCGGTGCTCATGTACCTTTAAGTACACTCCGCTCCGGTTCTCAAACTCCACCATTTTCGGCTGACCATAACCACAATCCATCTCATGCACCTGCTTCCGCGAGAAAATCATCATAGATGGCTTCCAGCCGCTTATGGCGTTCGGCGGCCATGCGCCGTCCGGTTTCCGTTCTGAAACCGGAGGCAAGCTTGAACAGCTTGGTGCGGAAATGGTCGAGCGCAAAAGTTTTATCGTCGAACGCGCGGTCTTCCGCGCGCGGGTCGCGCCAATCATAAAGGGCGCTTCCCATACGGCCTGCTATATAAAAACAGCGTGCTGCGCCGATCACGCCAATGGCGTCGAGCCTGTCGGCATCTTGCAAGGTCTGTGCCTCGATGGTCACAGGCTCGATATTGGCTGAAAAACTGTGCGCTTCAACCGCATGGGCGACGCGGTCAATGCGCTCATCGTCCCAGCCGAGGCTGCGCAGCAGTGCGGAGGCCTTGTCGGCTGCAAGGCGCGAAGCCTTGTGCCGGTCGGGGGAATTTTTCTCCACACTCACGCAATCGTGCAGAATTGCCGCTGTGCAAAGAATTTCGGCGTCGCCGCCTTCCACGCTTTGAATGGCTGAGGCATTTTTCCAGACGCGGGCGAGGTGGGACAGGTCGTGCGATCCGTCCTCACCATGTTCCAGCGCATGCGGCAGAAGTTCAGCTGCAAGCGCTTCGAAGGGCGCGAAGATATGGTCTGTCATTCAATGTCCCAGAATCATGGAATCGATGGAATGACAGCCAGTATCCCTTGGTTGCGTCAGTTCTGTGAAGCGCGGCGCAGCACGATCCAGTTATAAAACGCGCCAAACGCCATCATCAGGCAGGTGCCGAGAAAGACGGCGCGCATCCCGAAATGGCCGCCGACAAAGCCACCTGCCACCGGGCCTGCGACCTGTCCGACATATTGCGCCGAGACCGAATAGCCGAGTATGCCGCCAGCAACCCGGTCCGGCACATTGTGCCGGATGACGCTGGTGATGCAGGGCAGGAGGCCGCCCAGCGCCAGTCCCATCAGAAAGCGCAAGCCGATCAGTTGCCAGGCTTGTGTGACGAATGCCTGCGGGATCAGCAACAATGCGGAAATCGCCAGCGCACCGATGATGACATATCTGTGCCCGATGCGGTCGGCCAGTCGTCCGAGGCGCGATGAGGACAGGATGCTGCCCAAGGCTGCCGCCGCCATCACGACGCCGGAAATCAGCGTAACCTTGGTCTGGTCGTCCATCAGTTGTATGACATAGACAGTGATGATCGGTTCGATCGACATATTGGCGAACAGCAGCAGCATGCCCGTCACCAGCATGGCCAGAACAGGCTTTCTGTCGGGGATCGCAGCCCAGATGGATTCCGCCCTCTGTTCCTTGGTCGGTTTCGGCGGCTTGCGCTCTTCGCGGATCAGGAAAGTTGTGGCGAGGAAAGTCAGGAAGATCACACCGCCCGCCAGCCAGAAAGTGGCGCGGATGCCGATCAACGGCGGCAAAGCGCCGCCGAGCAGCGGCCCGGCCAGATTGCCCGCCATGATGCCCGCCGAAAGCGCACCCAGCGCCCAGCCGGTTTTGTCTTTCGGGGTCTGCGTCGCGACGAGGATCATTGAGCCGGAGGAATAACCGCCCGCAATGCCGACGAACAGGCGTAGCGCGACCAGCTGCCAGACGCTCGTTACCATGCCGATCAGCGACATGGCGATGGCCATGCCGAGACTGGCGCGGATCAGCATCAGCTTGCGACCATAGCGGTCGCCAAGCTTGCCCCAGAGCGGCGCGACGAAGGCGGCGGCGAGAAAGGTTGCGCCATAGGCGATGCCGGACCATTGCACGATGGCCGCATGGTCGGACACGCCAAGCTGCTCCACATAAAGCGGCAGGAAAGGAAGCAGAAGCGACATGGCCACAAGCGTGGTGAACGAACCGATGAGGCAAATGAGGAGGTTCTGTTTCCAGTAGCGCTCGTGGTTTTCCTCAGCCTGTTTCGGGCCAGCCAAAGGGCCAGTGGTGCCGTCTAACGCGGCGGCGTCCCTGGCGGCAGCTTGGGTCGTACTCATGTCATGTCCTGCGAATGAATGCGGATGCGGGAATGGGATTGTATTGTATTCCATTTTGGGATACCAAAGCGGAATACATGCATGCGCCTGTTGCTTCGTCTTGTCAACTCCCGTCAGGAACAAGCATTCACGGTGTGGTGAACGAGAGCATTTCCAGCAACAGTGCGTAGCGGTTTTGCGTGGGATAATGCGTGAAACAACTAGATAGAGCGGTTCCACGATTCCGTTTTAACCGGAACCGCTCCAGGAGACCGGTCGGCAATGTCACAGATGAGGCAAGTGGAAACGCAACTCCGCGACATGATCCTGGGGCTTGAGCTTGGGCCGGGCGAACGCCTGACCGAGCGCTGGGTGGAGACGCAGTTCGCCGCCTCGCGCACGCCGATCCGCGCCGCGCTGTTGCGGTTGGAAGCCGAAGGGCTGGTCTGTCGGGAAGGGCGCGGCTGGACGGTTTCGCCGATCAATCTTGCTGAAATCGATCAGATCGGCGTTTATCGTGAGGCGCTGGAAGTGGCGGCGATCCGGCTGACTGCGACGCTTGATGAGCGCAGCGGCGTCGAGCCGATTGGCGCGATGCTGGACAGTTGCGACGCCGAAACCTCGCGGGAGGAATGGCATCGGGTCGGCATGGATTTCCACATCGAACTGGCGCGACTGTCGGGTAATGAGTTTTTGAGCCGTGGCGTGCGTGATGCGATGCAGCGCCTGTCACGAGCGCGCTGGCTGGAAGTGCGCGACGAAGCGGCCCTTGCCCGCGCATGGCGTGAGCATCACGCGATCCTTGATGCGGTGCGCGAAGGCGACGCCGACGAGGCGGCGAAGCTGTTGAGCGCGCATCTGGGCGGCAGCCGCGACCGTCTCGTCAGCAGTTTGCACGAGGATCGTCGCGGCCTGAAGGCGCGGGGATTTGCCGTTATCAGCGCTTGAGTTAGCGCCAATCCGGCAGTCTGTGTCCGCCGCGCGGGAGGCGGGAGGTGCGCCCTTCCATGAGGCCAAGGTCGCGCAGCAGATAGTCGGGCGAGTGTTCGCTGACGACATAGGGCGCTGGCTTGCGCTGAAACAAGCGGGTGAAAAGACGATACCAGCCTGTGGTGGCTTTGCCGGCAGGGCCAGACGCAGCGCAAGCGCCTGCATGGGCTGGTGCATTGATCTCGATATTTTGCATGGTTCCGGCTTTGCTTTTGTGAACTGTGGGAGACAGCTCAGTTAAATTCTGCCTATAGATATGGCCGGAAAAGCTGTTGTTTTCCAATTGAACGTCGATTACCATACATAAGGAGGGCTTATGTATCATGGTGTCGTCGCTACCCCCTTTATCCGCCATTCGCGTCTTTGAATCCGCGTCCCGTCATGCAAGCTTTACCAAGGCTGCGGAAGAGCTTGGCATGACGCAGGCCGCCGTCAGCTATCAGATCAAGATGCTGGAGGAGCGGGTCGGCGCGCCCTTGTTTCTGCGCATGCCGCGACAAGTGAAACTGACCGAGCTTGGTGAGCGACTGGCGCCGTCCATTACAGAGGCTTTTGAAACGATGCGCACGGCTTTCGCCACGTTGCGGGAGGATGCGGAAGGCGTGCTCACGATCAGCTCGGTCGCCACTTTCGCCGCCAACTGGCTGGTTCAGCGCCTTGGTTCGTTCCAGATGGAGCACCCGCTTCTGGCGGTGCGGCTCGATACCAATGACCAGCTGATCGATTTCACCCAGAGCGAGGTCGATCTCGCCATCCGCACCGGCACCGGCCACTGGCCGGGGCTGGTCAGTCATGAGCTGATCAAGGCGCAGTTCACGCCCATGCTGAGCCCGAAACTTGCGGCAAGCATTGGCGGGGTGCGCGAGCCGGCTGATCTGTTGCGCCTGCCCGCCATCGATGCCAGCGATCCTTGGTGGCGGCTGTGGTTCGAAGCCGCTGGTGTTCCTGATCCGCAACTGCGGGGCAACACGCAGAACCGACTGGGCGCGCAGCATCTGGAAGGGCGGGCGGCCACGGCAGGCCTCGGTATGGGTATCCTCACCCCTGCCTTTCACACGGCGGAAGTTGCGGCGGGTCTGTTGATCCAGCCTTTCGACCTCCTCTGCGATGATGGCCGTTCCTATTGGTTGGTCTATCCCGAATCCCGCCGTAACGTGCCGAAAATCCGGGCTTTTCGGGCATGGATTATGGGAGAACTTGGAAAATAACGCCTATCGGCAAAAATTTTTTTGCCCACATGTCACATTCAGCGATGCTCGCTCGTCATGTCTTTCGAACCATCAAATCAAACCCGAAAGGAACGAGACCATGACTGCCACGCTGAACCCATTCAATGCTGCTCCTGCCCTGATGAAATCCTGGATGACCACCTCGCAAGCCGTTGCTGCCAGTCTGGAAGGGAGCCTGATCGAATTGGTCAAAATCCGCTCGTCGCAGATCAATGCCTGTGCAAACTGCATCAACATGCACACGATTGAAGCCCGCGCGCTGGGCGAAACCGAACAGCGCATTTATTTGCTCTCGGCCTGGCAGGAAGCGCCATGCTATTCTGAGCGGGAACGGGCGGCTCTTGGCTGGGTGGATGCGCTGACGCGTCTCTCGCAGGGGCATGATCTTGTCGAAGCGCGCAAGGCCCTGCAGGCGCAGTTTACGGAGGAGGAACAGGTGAATCTCACGCTGATGATCAATATTATCAACGGCTGGAACCGCATGGCCGTTGGCTTCGGCCTCTGGTTTGAACCAGCGGCGGCAAAGGCTCCGGCCCAAAAGACTGCTGAGGCGGTCGCCTGATGGCAGGGGGGGCGGCGCATGACGATGCAGCGGAGATTTTCGATCCGCTGCGTTCGAAACTGATCCGTGTCGCCTATCGCATGCTCGGCTCCGTCGCCGATGCGGAAGATATGGTGCAGGAGGCGTTCATCCGCTGGATGAACGCCGACCGCAGCGCGGTGCGCGAGCCGGAAGCCTTCCTGCGGCGCACGGTGACGCGGCTTTGTCTCGACCGGCTTAAATCCGGCCAGCGGCAGCGCGAAACTTATTTCGGCCCGTGGATTCCAGATCCGGTGGTCGAGGAGGAAGAGGAAGACGACGATGTGACCCTGCCGTTGATGCTGGCGCTGGAGCGTCTTTCACCGCTGGAACGCGCGGCCTTTCTGCTGCACGATGTCTTCGGTCTCGACTTCGACGAAATAGCGAAAACAATTCAGCGCGATGCGGCGGCCTGCCGACAACTCGCGACCCGCGCGCGCAAGCATGTTCGCGAAGAACGACCGCGTTTTCAGGTCGATAGAGAGCGCGGGATTGAGCTGGCGCAGGCTTTCTTCACGGCATCGCGTAGCGGCGACATGAATGCGCTGGGCACCATGTTGGCCGCCGACGTGCATATGCATGCGGATGGCGGCGGAAAACGCCCGGCCTTCCCGAAGCCGATTTTCGGCTTTACCGATGTTATGGAAATTCACGAGAAGCTTGCCGGCTATTTCAGGGCCAATGGTTCAACGCTGGTGCGCACCACCTTCATCAATGGTCTGCCGGGCTTCATCTCGCTGGAATCGGATGGTCAGATCCAGACCACGGCGCTCGATATCGAAGACGGAAAGATTGCGGCGATCTATGTCGTCCGCAATCCCGACAAGTTGCAGCACCTGCACTGACCTGTGCTGCCGCTATCCGATCAGGTAGCGGCAGAGACCGGCAGCACCGATGCCGATGATCACGGTCGGCAGCATGGAAAAGCGCGTGGCGGCGAAAATGGTGATCGCCAGAGCCAGAAGATCGGCGGGCTTGTCGGAGACGAAATCCGGTGCGATCACCGATATCAGCACACAACCGGGCGCGGCTTCCATAACGGCGGTCGCGCGTTTGCTGAGTGTGCGATTGCGCAGCAGTACATATCCGCCGATGCGGGTCAGATAAGTGACGCTGGCCATCAAAACGATGGTGAGAACGGCTAACGGATCGATCATTCTTCACCTGCCAGAAGATAGGCGGCAACGAGGCCGGAGAGTGCACCGGCGGCGACATACCAAGCGCCGGGAATGGTGAGATAGGTAACGGCGGCGACAACAAGGCTGACCAGCCACGGGCGCGCTGCGGCAAAGCCCTTCCACATGCCTGCCAGCAGCACCAGAAACACCGCCGGAAACGCCATGTCGAAACCATAGGGCCGCAAGTCGCCCATCATCGGGCCAAAGGCCGCGCCCAGCGTGGTGAAAAGCACCCATGCAATGTAGAACGGGATGGCGACACCGGCATAGAATTTGAGGCTCAGCGCCGGATTGACGCCCTTCGCCTGACGGCGCTTCGCATCGGCGAGGCCGAGCGCCCAGCTTTCATCGCACATCAGAAACAGGCTGGCGAAAGCCTTGCGCTTTGGCAGATGGCGGATGAAAGGCGCAAGGGCGGCACCCATCAAAAGATGGCGGCTGTTGACCAGAAGCGTGATCGCGGCAATGAGCAAAACATGCGGCGGCGAGGTCCAGAGCTGGATCGCGGCAAATTCAGAGCCGCCCGCGAAATTCAGGCCCGTCATCAACGGCACTTCGAGGACGCTTAGGCCCTTTTGTGCAGCCTGCGCGCCCAGCACCAGAGCATAGGGAATAATGCCTAGCAAAACCGGTAGTCCGGCGGTGGCACCCCGACGGAATTCCGACGCCGGTTTACTTTGCTGTGGCACATAGGCCTGTGAAATATCCATAAAACCGCCGTTGGCTGGCCTCGCGGCTGCCCCTTGTCTATTACCCCAGCATCTTTGCTTGAGAGCGAACGGCAATATAGCCAATGTCTTGAGCAATCGGGTTGCAAAGATTGGCCGATTGCAGCAATATTTGGCAGTGAATGCCAACAATATCGGCATAAATGGAATTCGTGGCCAATGAAGCGCGGGGCGATATAGAAGCTATCCGATAAAGTGGCGGCAAAGACCGGCAGTGCCGATGCCGATCAGCACGGTCGGCAGCATGGAAAAGCGCGTGGCGGCGAGAACGGTAATCGCCAGCGCCAGAAGATCGGCGGGCCTGTCGGAGACGAAATCCGGTGCGATGACTGAAATCAGTACGCAGCCGGGCGCGGCCTCCATCACCGCCATCGACCGTTTGCTGAGTGTGCGATTGCGCAGCAGTACATAGCCGCCGATGCGGGTCAGATAGGTGACGCTGGCCATCGCGATGATGGTGAGCAGGACTAAGGGGTCAATCATTCTGCATCTGCCAGAAGATAGGCTGCAACGAGGCCGGAAACTGCGCCAGCGGCGACATACCATGCGCCTGGAATGGTGAGGTAGGTGACTGCGGCGACGGCGAGGCTGACGAACCACGGACGCGCTGCGTTAAGGCCTTTCCACATGCCTGCGAGCAGCACCAGAAAGACCGCCGGAAACGCCATGTCGAAGCCATAGGGGCGGAGATCCCCCACCATCGGTCCGAGGACAGCGCCCAACGTGGCGGCGGACAGCCATGCCACGTAGAATGGGATGGCAACGCCCATATAAAATTTCAGGCTCAGCGCCGGGTTGACGTCCTTAGACTGGCGGTGCTTCGCATCGGCTAGACCAAGCGCCCAGCTTTCATCGCACATCAGGAACAGGCTGATGAAGGCCGTGCGCTTCGGCAAATGGCTGATGAAGGGCGCAAGGGCGGCACCCATCAGCAGATGGCGGCTGTTGACCAGAAAGGTAATCGCCGCGATGAGCAGGACATGCGGTGGCGACGTCCAGAGCCGGATTGCCGAAAACTCCGAACCGCCCGCGAAGTTCATGCCGGCCATCAACATGACGGACAACAGGCTGAGGCCTTTGTGTACAGCCTGCGCGCCCATAACCATGGCATAGGGAAAAGCACCCAGCAGAACCGGAAGCACGGCAATGGCTCCGCGGCGGAATTCTGACCTTCTAATTTGATGGCTGCTAAATGTGCTTTCTTGAGATGCATAGAACGGTGGAATATCCATAAAAATCCCGTTGGCTGGCCTCGCGGCTGCCCCTTATCCGCGTGGTTCCCAGTCCAGACACAGCTGCTGGAACCACTTGATCTCTTTCTGGCTTTGCGCGGCAAACTGGCCGCTTCATAACCTTTGCCGGAAATTCGCGCATGCGGTGCGCTGGTCTGGAAGTATTCGCTAATGTAATCAGTATCTTGAGCAATTGCCTTGTGGGAGCTAGTGTATGGCATTAATATTTGGCAGAAAATGCCAATAGTTTGGGTGTAAATGAAATCGGTGGCCAATGAAGCTGGACGAGATCGACAAGCGGATATTGCGTGTGCTGCAACGCGACGGGCGCATCGCCAATAATGATCTGGCGCGCGAGGTCGGGCTGTCGCCGTCGCCGTGTCTGCG
The DNA here is from genome assembly GCF_040372265.1 of Brucella sp. NBRC 113783. NCBI lineage: Bacteria > Pseudomonadati > Pseudomonadota > Alphaproteobacteria > Hyphomicrobiales > Brucellaceae > Brucella > Brucella sp. NBRC 113783. The sequence continues at coordinate 50,876 of NZ_BAABRX010000010.1, forward strand.
GCGGGTCAAGCTTCTGGAAGAGGCGGGCGTGATCGACCGCTATGTTGCGGTGCTTAATCCGGCCAAGATCGGCAAGGGGCTGACCTTCTTCACCCGCATCCGGCTGGACAGGCAGGATGAGGAAACGCTTCAGGAGTTTGCACGCGAAATATTGAAGCTGCCGCAAGTGCTGGAATGTTATTTCATGCTGGGCGATTACGACGCGATGATCCGCGTGGTCGCGGCGGATATCGAGGAATATCGGCGTTTCCAGTCGGAATATCTAAGCCGCATCAAAGGCGTGCAGAACCTGAAGACCGACGTTCCGAGCCAGACGGTCAAGCAGACTTCGGCGATGCCGCTTTAGGCGTTCCGGGAAGCGCGAGCAGGCTCACAAGCGCTATGGCCGAAAGGATCGCTCCGGCGAGGAAGGTCGAGGACGAGCCATAGGCTTCCCATAGCCAGCCAGCGCCGACATTGCCCGCCAGCATGACAAAGCCGGTGATCACATTGAAGATGCCGAAGGCGGTGCCTTTGAGATGCGGGGGTGCGGTATCGGCGATAAGCGTCGCCAGAATGCCTTGTGAAAAGCCCATATGCAGGCCCCACAGGACAATACCCGCCAGAAACGGATAGATCGTCGTTGAATGAGCGATCACCAGATCGGCGGCAACGAGAAAGCCGAGGCTTGCGGCGAGCAGGCCCTTGCGGCCCATCCGGTCCGACAGGCTGCCGACGGGATAGGCGGTCAGCCCATAGACGGCATGCATGACGACCATGGTGATTGGCACCCAAGCGGCGGTAAAACCGGCTTCCTGCGCCTTGAGCAGCAGAAATGCTTCGCTGAACCGGGCAAGCGTCAGGACCGACGCGACGGCGATGACGATCCAGACGGCGGTGTTCAGTTTTCCCGTATCGGCAAAACGGGGCAAGCCTTTAGAGCGGGCAGGGGGTGTTTCCGGCTCGCGAATACCGACGATCAAAAGCGCAACCGCAAGGAAGGCCGGGATAACGGCAATCCAGAAGATCGCGACAATATTGCCGCCTGTCGCCACCATCAGGCCGATAGCGACAAGCGGACCGACAAAGCCGCCAACCGTATCGAGTGACTTGCGCAGGCCAAAGGCCGCGCCGCGAATTTCCGGCGGCGTCACATCGGCAATCAGGGCGTCGCGTGGTGTGCCACGTATGCCCTTGCCAACGCGGTCGATGGCTTTGGCGGTGACGATGCCGCCAGCCGTGGTGGCAAGCGGAAAGATCAGCTTGGAGAGGGCGGCGAGACCATAGCCTGCCACCGCGAGCGGCTTTCTGCGGCCAGTCCAGTCGGATATCACGCCGGAAAAGAGCTTGGTCACCGTGGCGATGGCAACCGACAGGCCTTCGATAAAGCCGATCGTCATCGCGGATGCGCCCAATCCCGCCACCAGATAAAGCGGCAGCAGCGTCTGCACCATTTCGGATGAGATATCCATCAACAGGCTGACAACGCCCAGAACCCACACGGTTGAGGGGATTGCGTGCGTCTTGTCGGTGGAGGCTGAACCTGTCGCCATGCAGAAAATCCGAATCTGTCGAAGGATTATGTCTCTGATAGCACGGGTTGATGAAATATGAGCGCTGTGCTCACATTATTTGAGATAGGCGCGAACCACGTCCACAAGTTCGCCAGCGCCTTCGTCGCGCTCCTTCTGCGGCAGATCACCATCGGCGACATGCATGAGAATATGATCCTCGATCACCTCGGCCATCAGCCCGTTCACCGCGCCGCGCACACCGGCAATCACCTGCATGACTTCAGAGCAGCCCTTTTCCTCCTCAAGCATCCGCTCCACACCTTCAAGCTGCCCGCGAATGCGGCGCACGCGGTTGATAAGCTTCTGCTTTTCGCGGAGGGTATGGGTCATGGGGACTCCTGATTTTGCGATATGTCAGGCGAGGCGGACTTCCACCTCCACCGTCACATGCGACAAATCGTGGATCGCTGCAAGCTTCTTGCGGTAATAGGACGGCGCCTTTGGCGTGGCCGTGACAATCGACACGATGGCGCCGTGATGGCCCGGCCCAAGCTGCCAGACATGCAGATCGGCGATTTCGCCGCCTTCCTTCTCAATGATTTCACTGATCTCTTCGGGGAGGTCCTCGCCTTCAGGGATGTAATCGAGAAGCGTCGCGCCCGCATCGCGAATAAGGCCCCAGGACCAGCGCGCAATCACCAAGGCACCGACAATGCCAATGGCCGGATCGAGCCAGAGCCACCCGTAAAGACTGCCGAGAAGAAGGGCGGCAATCGCCAGCACCGAAGTCAGCGCGTCGGCCAGCACATGAATATAGGCGGCGCGCAAGTTCTGGTCGTGACCGCTTTCGTGGTGATGGGCGTGGTCATGTCCGTGGTGGTGATGCGCGTGATCGTCTTTCAACAGCCAGGCGCAGACGAGATTGACCGCGAGGCCGAGGCAGGCAATCAGAATGGCTTCATGGAAGTTGATGGCGACCGGGGCGCTGAAACGCAGGAAACTTTCCCAGCCGATCAGCAGCGCAATCAGTGCTAGAACGATGGCGCTGGCAAAGCCCGCCAGATCGCCGAGCTTGCCGGTGCCGAAGGTAAAGCGCGGATTGTTGGCGTGCTTGCGGGCATAGAGATAGGCGAGTGCTGCGATGAGCATCGCTGCTGCATGGGTGGACATGTGCCAGCCATCGGCAACCAGCGCCATGGAACCATAAAGGTTCCCGGCAACGATCTCGATCACCATCATTGCGGCGGTAATGGCGATGACGATCCACGTGCGCCGCTCGTTGCGCCGGTGGTTGTCACCCAGAAACACATGGTCGTGCCGCGCTTCCAGCTGACGTTCATACGGATGATGCGTGCCCATATCGCGGCCTCCTATAAAATAGGGGGGTATATTATTTTTGACGTTTCGACAAGAAGTGGAATCGGATGTTTCAGATGATGGGAATTAATCTCGATCAGTTCGCACTGCTTTGAGACGGACGGGAAAATGCCAAAAACCTGCACCTTTGGAGGTAGGTTTTACGCCTGTTTATGGAGGGTTTCGTCCGTTTTGCCGGAATATTCAGCGGGGCATGATCGGCTAAGATCAGAAACGTAGTCTTGGGGCAAAGCGTTCGAAACGACGAATTTCCACGTAATGGCGAGCGGCGTTTCGGGTTTTCAATCTGCGCATCGTGCTTTGCAAAACTCCGCACTGGTTTTCTGGCCGATGTTCAACTGCATTTCCGGCAAAAGCGCGCGGCGCTTGATGCTGGCGATGCGTCGAAACAGACAGACGGAGCGGAGGGATTTATGTCGACAGAACAACAAAACAGGCATTCACCACGCAATCGTGCGCGACGCCATTTTTTAGGAGTGGCGGGCGCTGCTGCCGCAAAGGCCGCTGCGCTTGGCGCTTTGGCGTCGTCTCTCACAACGCCAGCCCGCGCCTTGGGGACGAAATGGTGGGAGGATGGCGGCGGTGACGGCGGCGGTGGCACCAACTGCCTTTTGAAAGGCACGCTGGTTGAAACAATGAGCGGACCCGTTGCCGTTGAAAAACTGGCCGTTGGCGATCTTGTCGTGACCGCCAATTGCAAGGTGGTGCCGGTGAAATGGGTCGGCTGGCAGCGCTATAGGAAGGGCGGTGCGGAATGGGGCGAGGACGTGATGCCGATCCGCATTGCACGTCACGCGCTCGACCGCATGACGCCGCGACGCGATCTTTATCTGTCGCCCAACCATGCGCTTTTCATCGACGGCGTTTTGATCCGCGCCAAGGATCTCGTCAACGGGCGTTCCATCACGCGTGTCCCGATGGAGCAAGCAATCGACTACTACAATATTCTGCTCGACAGCCATGAAGCGATATTCGCCGAAGGGGCTGCGGTGGAGACCTATCTGCTGCTGGGCGACAGCTATAAGAGCTTCATGAACTTTGCGGAATATCAGGAGCTTTATACCGACGAGCCGAACATCGTGATGCAGCCCTTCGCGCCGATCATGGGCTATGAGGGCGGACGCGAGCATATGCGCGCTTTGTTGTGCCTGAGCGGTGTTCTGCCGATGCGTGACGTGGTGGAGGAAACCTATCAGCGTCTGGCTTTGAGGGCCGGGGAGCAAATAGTGTAAGGGGAGCGGTCTGCAAAAATGCAGGTCGAAGAAAGGCGAGGCGCCAAATGGCGCCTCGCCTTCATTTCATATCCGATCCATCAGCGCATACCATGACAGCGCAAGGAAGAGCAGCGGCGCGCGGAATGTGCGCCCGCCGGGGAAGGCGGGAATGCGCAGTTCTTCGAACAGTCTCAGTTTGTCGCGCTTGCCGGAAATGGTGTCGGCATAAAGCTTGCCCATGAAATTCGCCAGCATCACCCCATGGCCGGAATAACCGCCTGCCGATATGACGCCGGGCATCACTTCGCGGACAAAAGGCTGGCGCGGCATGGTTATGCCGACCGAGCCGCCCCAGGCATGGGTGATCTCGACATTGCCGAGTGCGGGATAGATTTCAGCGATCTGGCGGCGGATATGCGTGCTGATCTCACGCGGATTATCCGCCGTATAGGCTTCGCGACCGCCGAACAACAGTCGCCCATCTTTCGAGCGGCGGAAATAGCGGACCACAAAGCGGGAATCGTCGACGGACTCGCCGCCCGGTATCACCGGGCTGTCGTCGCCCAGCGGCACCGTCGCGCCGATGAAGGAGCGGATCGGCATGACATGCGATGCGCTGGTCGGTTCCAGCGTCCCGCCATAGGCATTGACCGCGATGAAGGCATGTTTCGCAACAATTGTGCCCTTTGTGGTCGCGACTTCCACACGCCCGCTGGACGTGCTTATCCCCGTTGCCCTGGTGTTTTCATAAAGCTGCGCACCCGCCGCTTTCGCCGCCTTGGCCGTGCCGATGAGCAGCTTCAGCGGATGGATGTGGCCGGTGCCCGCATCATAAACGCCCCCGTGATAGCGGCTCGACCCTAACAGTGAGGCGGTTTCATCGCGGGTGACAAAACGCAAATGCGGATAGCTGAAGCGGCTCTGCATCAGTTCCGCATGGCGCTCATATTGCTTGAGATAGCGCGGCTTGTGCACGACGGAGATCTGTCCGGGGACATAGTCCATGTCGATCTGATGTTCGCTCGCAAAGGCGAGCAGATAGGCTTTCGCTTCTTCGGCCACATCGAACAGGGCCTTGGCGCGCTCGAAGCCATATTCGGCTTCAAGATCTTCGGCCCATGTGCGCTGACCGGTGCCGAACTGGCCGCCATTGCGCCCCGACGCGCCATCGCCGAAGCGTTCGGCCTCGATCAGAACCACATCTGCGCCCTGTTTCGCCAGATGATAAGCAGCCGAAAGCCCCGTATAGCCGCCGCCGATGATAACAACATCGGCCTGCCGCGAACCGTCAAGTTCCGGATATTCTGGCCGCTCGGGCACGCTCGCTTCGTACCACGAAAGGCCGGGGGAGATTGGGGACTGGTGGGGCATCGGCGATTCCGCGCTTTAAGGAAGTAGGGGAATAGGGGAGTAAGGGAATAAGGGAATAAGGGAGTGTGTTAGCCGTCCGATAGCTTGCGAATGAGAAGCCTAAGTAATTTTCCAATACTCTCACTCTTCGCCATGATCGGATCGATAGTGTCTTGTTTGATGAATCCCAATCTCTCAGCAATCAGTATATGGGTTTCCACTTCTTTCAACGAACCTTGCGCGATACGCAAAAAGTTCTGGTAGGCGCCACGTGTATCCCGCCCGTAACCTTCCGCTATATTCGCCGGAATTGATACTGCTGCGCGACGCACCTGACTTGTCAGCCCATAGACCTCTTCTTTTGGCCACATCTCCGTCGATTTATAGATTGCCGTTACCAGCTCCATTGCCTGCTGCCACGCAAGAATATCGCGATAAGAATTGATTGCCATATCTATGCCCCCGCATATTTTCTACTCCCCTACTCCCCTACTCCCCTACTCCCCTACTCCCCTACTCCCCTACTCCCCTACTCCCCTAACCTACACATTAAGCAACAGGAACTCGCGTTCCCACGGGCTGATGACTTCCATGAAGGTTTCGAACTCGGCGCGCTTGATGGCGGCATAGGTCGTGACGAAGGAACTGCCGATCAGATTGCGCAATTCGTCGTCCTTTTCGAATAGTTCCACGGCGTCGATCAGGCCGCGCGGCAGTTCCACTTCCTTGGTGTTGACGCTGGTGGTGGCGGGCTGTTCCGCCTCGATCTTGTTGACGAGACCGATCAGGCCGCAGGCAAGCGAAGCTGCCAGCGCAAGATAGGGATTGGCGTCGGAGGAGGGGATGCGGTTTTCCACGCGGCGCGCATTGGGGTCTGAGCGCGGCACGCGGAAGGCCGTGGTGCGGTTGTCATAGCCCCATTTAACGTTGACCGGCGCGGAAGCGTCCGGCGTCAGGCGGCGATAGGAATTTACATAGGGCGCGAACATCACCAGAGCATTCGGCACATGGCGCTGCATGCCGCCGATGAAGTGGCGGAAGGCTTCGCTTTCGCTACCGTCTTCGTTGGTGAAAATGTTGCGGCCTGTTTTCTTGTCGACGATCGACTGGTGGATATGCATCGCCGAGCCCGGCTGGCCCTGAATGGGCTTGGCCATGAAGGTGGCATACATGTCGTGCTTGAGCGCCGCCTCGCGGATCGTGCGCTTGAACATGAAAACCTGATCGGCCAGTTCGACAGGATCGCCATGGCGCAGGTTGATTTCCAGCTGACCGGCGCCTTCTTCGTGGATCAGCGTGTCGATCTCCAGACCCTGACCCTCGGAGAAATGGTAGATATCGTCGATCAGTTCGTCGAACTCGTTGACGCCCGCAATCGAATAGCCCTGTCCGCCGCCAATGGCGCGGCCCGAGCGACCGACCGGCGGGGTCAGCGGATAATCCGGGTCGGGGTTTTTGCGCACCAGATAGAATTCGATTTCCGGCGCAACAACCGGCTTCAACCCGCGCTTGTTGTATGCGGCGACGACATTGCGCAGCACGTTGCGCGGGGTGAATTCGACCAAGCGTCCGTCCTGATAGACCAGATCGCAGATTACCTGCGCCGTCGGGTCAGATTCCCACGGAACCGCCGACAGGGTGGAGAGGTCGGGCAACAGTCTGAGATCGCCATCGTCTTCGGGATAGTGGAAGCCGTAGCCGTCTTCCGGGTAATCGCCGGAAATCGTCGTCATGAAAACGGCGGACGGCAGGGCCAGCGATGTGTTGGACGTGAACTTCTTGGACGGCATCATCTTGCCGCGCGCAACCCCCGCCTGATCGGGGGTGATGCATTCGATGTCTTCGATATCCCGCCAGGCCAGCCATTCGGTTGCCTGCTTCCAGTTCTTCACCCCACGCAGGGATTTGACATAGGCAGGCGTACGGCGACGCGGCGCACGCGTAACCTTCTTTTCCGTCGTATCAGCAGACATCCATCACCAGAAAATGATTTCGATGGGTGCATGATAGCTGCGTCGGCTGTGGTTGACAAATGGGGCCAGCAGGCTTTTTTGGGAGCCGGAAAACGGGTCTGGCTGGCAGGGTTGTGGTGGTCTTAAAGGCCGAACCGCGCCTTCAATTTCCGAAAATGCTCTTTGATCTCGTCCGCGAGGAGGTCGTCCAGTTCCCGAATGTGACTGAGGGCATGCAAGCCGACCTGCCTGATCTGCTCCATGGTCAGACCGATTGCTTTCAGCGCGGCGAGCCCCTTCAGCAATGCGCCGATTCTCTCGCCCGCAACACTGCCGGCTGCGTTGGCGACCCAGCTGAGCAATCCGCCTTCGGTGCTTCGTGCCATGACATCATTGGCGTTTGCCAATTCCGCCGCGCCCGGGATTTTGTCGAACAGGCGCGCCGCAAGGTCTGGCCTCTCATGTTGCACGACGGAGAACATGATCCCCGCAACGCGTTCGGCGACCGCAGAGTCGATGCCGGTCTTCAATGCGACGCTATCGATGATGGACTGGACGGACATTTTATCCTGCGTGATCCGGGCGGTGTTGAATGCCCAGAATGATCAGGATCGTTGCGGCTTTCTACGGTCAGAAAAGACAGGAGCATGCAGGAGCACCGGACCGCAACTGTTCTGTCCTTGACGCCCGGGTGATGAGGGGCTGATGCGATTGCCGTTACCATTGAGACCAAGCTGCGTGGAGCCTTGGGAACAGGTAATCCGCCGGACCTTCCGCATCCTGGCAATTACCTGCTGACGCGAGAAGCTTGGGCTGATGCCCAAGCTCCATCTGTGAGTTCTTACTTAAATGGGCACCACTTGCCGAAAGGTGTTACGATGCAAATAATGCTCTTGGCCTGGCCGTCCGCGGAAAGCTGGCTCTGAGAATCCTGAAGAGGGCTTGCATAAGATTGCCCAGCAGTAGCAGCCATGGTTGCAAGTGCAAGTGTCGTGTATACAAAATATTTCTTCATAATATAGATCCTAATGTTAATTTTAAAATTAAATGTTAATTAATGCATCTAGAGTTAAGCACAATGTTTTTCGATTTATACATTCCAATAATGAATTATTTTTTTGCAAGATATTTCATATTCGTTTGAAATTGATCTTATTGGCATGCTTTGTCAAAAAAGCACGGCGTCAATAACGATTGAGTGCGGCCTGAAATTTCTGCGTAAATCTGTGGCGCTGTCTGGAACGCCCGGTGTTCTTCCCTTCGCGAGCGTCAGCATGTCGTCTGACTGATATGGGATAGAATAAAGAAAAATCTGCGGGAGGCGTTGGCGGAGGACGTTCATGCGCTACCCGCAGACAATCGACCTCTTTATAGTCCCGATTTGCGGGGCGAGCATAACTCTCGGCTATCAACGCATATGGGAAGCTTGAGATCTGCGGAATTTGGGTTCGATACTTGCTGCGCTTTTAACGCGTTAGCATTCGCATCTTTAACAAACGAATATTTTTGCCCGAATGCCAGTGCTATAAGCGCCGTCGCCAGAAATATGAGAAGTGAATTCATAGGAATATCCTTATGCTTATTGGGTGCCACTTGCGTTTATGAATACCAGCATTCGAGATGGAGAAATCCCTTCTCGTAGAAGCAAAACAAATCGTTGATAAGGCCGCGCACCGCTTGATCCGGGCGCATATCTGCAGTCATTGCAGCGGCGGCGGAATAGTTTGTTTCGGCAATTAAAGCGCTTGAAACAATTGAAAGAATGAAGATATACTTACGCATATTTTTCTCCTTTTCGCTATATTGCGATTTTATTGAAAACACATAATTTATTTTACTTCGATATCCAATATAGAATTAAATTTATATTCACAATTATTCAAATTTCGATAAATGCTGTATTTATTGAAATAGCGTCTGTCGGCTGCCTGTTTTTCTTTTCCGGTGCAAAAAATCCCCGGCTGGAGGGGGCAGCCGGGGTGGAGTTCAGGCAAGGAAGGCATGGGGCAGAGAGCCGGTCAAAGCCTTTTGAAGGCGTTGGCCGGGGTGGGATTGCTGCCGCCGCCACCGGCATGAAGAATAGTTATGGTGGCGACGGCGATTGTCAGGATCGTCATCATTTTTCGTGAGTGACGATGACGGGGATCAAGAGATCGCCCCAGTTACCGCCGCCATTCCCGTGTTGCCGAAGGCACACAAAATAAAAGAACATGGTGGCGACGGCGATTGTCAGGATCGTCATCATTTTTCGTGGGTGACGATGACGGGGATCAAGAGATCACCCCAGTTACCGTCGCCACCATGATGCCGGGCGGAGCGGACCAGTTCCACCGAGACGCCTGCCTCGACCGCCTTCATGACGGTGTAGTTGAGGCGATGCAGATCGTTGGCGAGCATGCGGATAACGGTCTGCTGATCCGTGGTCATGCTTGACGATTGTTCTTCTGCTCTTTCCTTGACGCGTGCTGGCGAATTCATGGAACTGTTCCTCCTGTTTTATGGCCGGTGTTACTCAGCAGCCGGTCTGAACTGTGCTGTTTCAGTTGATTCCTTCATGGCGGTGGTCGAAGACTGGCCGCCGGTGATTGCAAGCGACACGGCATCGAAATAGCCGGTGCCGACTTCGCGCTGATGCTTGGTCGCGGTGTAGCCGTTGGCTTCGGCTGCGAATTCCGCCTGTTGCAGTTCGGAATAGGCTGCCATCTGCCGGTCCTTGTAGCCGCGTGCCAGTTCGAACATGCCGAAGTTGAGCTGGTGGAAACCGGCCAGCGTGATGAACTGGAACTTGTAGCCCATCGCGCCCAGCTCGCGCTGGAACTTGGCAATCGTGGCGTCGTCGAGGTTCTTCTTCCAGTTGAACGACGGCGAGCAGTTATAGGCGAGCTTCTTGCCCGGATGCACCTTGTGCACGGCTTCCGCGAAGCGGCGAGCCTGTTCGAGATCCGGCTTGGATGTTTCCATCCAGATCAGATCGCAATAAGGCGCATAGGCAATCGCACGGGCGATACATGGCTCGATGCCGTTCTTCACCTGATAGAAGCCTTCCGCCGTGCGGCCCGCATCGTAATCGACAAAAGGCTTGTCGCGCTCGTCGATGTCCGAGGTCAGAAGCTTGGCAGCTTCCGCATCCGTGCGGGCGATGACCAGCGTGGCCGTGCCCATCACATCTGCCGCAAGGCGCGCCGCGTTGAGGTTACGGATATGCGCTGCCGTCGGGATCAAAACCTTGCCGCCAAGATGGCCGCACTTCTTTTCCGAAGCGAGCTGGTCTTCATAATGCACGCCTGCTGCGCCGGCCTCGATGAAAGCTTTCATGATTTCAAAAGCGTTCAGTGGTCCGCCAAAGCCTGCTTCGGCATCGGCGACGATCGGGGCAAACCAGGTGTCGACCGAAAGTCCCTTGCCTTCGGCGGTTTCGATCTGGTCGGCGCGCTGCAAGGTCTTGTTGATGCGCTTGGCCAGTTCCGGGGCCGCATTGGCCGGGTAGAGAGACTGGTCCGGATACATGGCCGAGGCCGTGTTGGCATCCGCCGCAACCTGCCAGCCGGAGAGGTAGATCGCCTTCAGTCCGGCGCGAACCATCTGCATTGCCTGATTGCCGGAAAGCGCGCCCAGCGCGTTGACGAAATCTTCCTCATGGATCAGCTTCCAGAGGCGGTTCGCGCCCATTTCAGCCAGCGAATACTTGATCTCCACCGAACCGCGCAGCCTTTTTACATCTTCGGCCGTATGCGCACGTTCGATACCGTCGAAACGACCCTTGGGCGCCGAAGGAATAAGGCTGTAAAAATCTGTCATTTCGGTGTCTCCTCACACTTATCACTGGTTTTTCAAGAGCGGTTGGTCGCTGCTCTTTCTGTGACTGAATTTACATTCGCAGTCGGTGGGACGCTAGAAAAAGCAGCAAATACGCCTGATAATTGAAGTTAAGCTGTCGGAACTTTGACGGACTGGCTCTGTAAATTTGTAAAGATTGTCAAAAGTAGAATTTACGGCTATTTTGTCATGAATTGTAAAAGTCGCCGTTGCGGGTTTGGGAGGACGGAGTTGAGCGAACGCAAGATTTTTGCCGGACCGCGCATCAGGCGTATTCGCAACGAGCGGTCCCTGACGCAGACGGCTATGGCCGAAGCGCTCGGCATTTCACCGTCCTATCTCAACCTGATCGAGCGCAACCAGCGGCCCTTGACGGTGCAGCTGTTGTTGAAGCTCGCCAGTGTTTACAAGCTCGATCTCGATAGTTTGCAGGCAGAAAGCGGCGCGACGATCACCGGACTGAAGGAAGTGTTTTCCGATCCGCTTTTGACCGGCGAATTGCCGGGCGATCAGGAACTGGTGGAGATTGGCGAGGCGGCCCCCAACGCAGCTGTGGGTATAATGAAGCTTTATCGCGCCTATCGCGAACAGCAGCAGCGCCTGTCCGATCTCTCGCAATTGCTGTCGCATGAGGGGAGCGCTGCGCAGCTTTCCGCCACGCGCCTGCCGCTGGATGAAGTGCGCGATGTGATGGCGCGACGGCCCAATCATTATCCGCGTATCGAGGAAGAGGCGGAAAGTTTTTTCGCGTTGTTGAAGCCGGATGGCGATCTGTCGGCAGCTTTGAAGGATTGGCTGCGGCGTGAGCATGGCATCACGGTGCGCACATTGCCTGTCGCTACCATGCCCAATTGGCGCAGGCGCTATGACCGCCATTCGCAACGCCTGTTCATTTCGGAGCGTCTGTCGCCTTTCGATCAGTTGCAGGAAATCGCCATGGAGGCGGCGCTGATCCGTATGCAGGTGGTGATCGGCGCAGAGACCGAAGGGCTGAAACTGTCTTCCGGTGAAGCAAAGCGCATCGCCCGGTTCGAGCTGGCGCGCTATGCCGCGCAGGCGCTGATGATGCCCTATCGCCAGTTTCGCGATGCTAGCGTGCGGATGCGCTATGATGTCGATGCGCTGCGCTCGCGATTTGGCGTTTCGTTCCAGCAGGCGGCGAGCCGGCTGACGACCTTGCAGCGGCAGGGGGCGAGCGCGCTGCCCTTCTTCGTGATGGAAATCGACCATGCCGGCAATCGGCTGCGCGTTGCAGGCGCCGAGGGGTTTCCGGCGCGGTTTGGCGGCCAGTGCCCCAAACTGCCGGTCTATGCGGCTTTTGCGCAGGCGGGGCAGGTGCTGGTCGAACCGGCGGAACTGCCAGACGGGACGGCATTCCTGACCATTGCCCGTACGCTCGAAGGGCCGCAAGGCGCATTTAATGAGCGCCCGCGCCGCACCGCGATCCTGCTTGGCTGCGCGCTCGATGCGGGGGAGGAAACCGTTTACGGCGGAGCTATCGCCAAGGCTGGCAATACAGGGATCGGCCCCGCCTGCCGTTTGTGCGAGCGGCAAGGCTGCGTGACCCGCGCCGAGCCGCCGCTGACGCGTCCGCTGGGGCTGGACGAGATGGTGGCGGGGCTTTCGGCATTCGACTTTCAGTGACCATAAAAACACGAGTGCATTTTTTATGTTCGTGATGGCCGCAGGCGGTTGACGAAACCGGTGCAATCTAAAAAAGTGCAATCAAGGAATAGTATATCCAAACCTGTACCTGCACCGGAAATGAGCGTGTAGAATGGAGCAAAAAATGGGGATCAAATCCTTCCTTCTGGCCACAACCGTCGTGACGAGCGTTGTCGCCGCCGCCACATTCTCCGCCAGCGCGCAGGAGCGGGTGGTCAATATCTATAACTGGTCGGATTATATCGACGATTCCATCCTGAAGGATTTCACCAAGGAAACCGGAATCAAGGTCGTCTACGACGTCTATGATTCCAACGAAATCCTCGAAACCAAGCTTCTGGCTGGTGGCAGCGGTTACGATCTCGTTGTCCCGTCGGGCGAATTCCTGGGTCGTCAGATTCCAGCTGGCGTGTTCCTGAAGCTCGACAAGGACAAGCTGCCGAACCTCAAGAACATGTGGGATGAAATCTCCACCCGCGCTGCCACCTACGATCCGGGCAACGAATACTCGGTCAATTATATGTGGGGCACGACCGGCATCGGCTACAACAAGGCCAAGATCAAGGAAGCGCTCGGCACGGATACCATCGATTCTTGGGATGTGCTGTTTGACCCCGAAAAGTCGGCCAAGCTGAAGGATTGCGGCATTTATCTGCTGGATTCCGCCAGCGAAATGCTGCGTCCGGCCCTGAATTATCTCGGTCTCGATCCGAATTCGCCGTCGCCGGACGATCTGCAGAAGGCGCAGGACCTTTATCTGAAGATCCGTCCGAATATCCGCAAGTTCCATTCGTCGGAATATATCAATGCGCTGGCCAATGGCGATATCTGCATGGCGATTGGCTATTCGGGCGATATTTTCCAGGCGCGTGACCGCGCCGAGAAGGCCAATCAGGGCGTCGAGATCGGTTACTCGATCCCGAAGGAAGGCGCTTTGATGTGGTTCGACCAGATGGCGATCCCGGCTGACGCCAAGCACGTGCCGGAAGCGCTGGAATTCATGAATTACATCATGCGTCCGGAAGTGGCGGCCAAGGCTTCGAACTATGTGTTTTACGCCAACGGCAACAAGGCGTCGCAGGAATTCATCGACAAGGAAATCCTTGAAGATCCGGCGATTTATCCGACGGACGACGTCATGAAGAAGCTGTTCGTGCCGACGCCTTACGACACCAAGACCCAGCGCGTCGTTACCCGTGCCTGGACCAAGATCGTCACAGGCCAGTAATAATCGAACGCTAGAGCATTTCCAGCAAAAGTGCGTAGCGGTTTTGCGTAGGATAATGCGTAAAAATAAATAGATAGAGCGGTTGCCCGATTCCGTTTTAACCGGAGCCGCTCTAAGTCGGGGTGTGATCCCGGAATGCCCTTGGGCATGACATTGTGAAGAGCGGCTCACTGTTGGACAGAGAGCCGCTCTACGTCTTGTAAAACCTGACGAAACATCGGGCACGGCTAGATCGATAGGGGAACGGAATGGAATCTTTTGGCAGCTTTCGCCGCAAATTTGCACCCTGGAACGATCCGGCGGCCAAGCCCTATATTTCTTTCGAGAATGTGACAAAAATCTTCGGCGATTTCACTGCCGTCGATGATCTGTCGCTGAATGTTTTCAATCGCGAATTCTTTGCGCTGTTGGGTGCTTCCGGCTGCGGCAAGACCACGCTGATGCGCATGCTGGCAGGCTTTGAGGAGCCGACATCGGGTCGCATCACGCTGGACGGTCAGGACATGCGCGGCATTCCGCCTTATAAACGCCCGGTCAACATGATGTTCCAGTCCTATGCGCTGTTTCCGCATATGACGGTGGAGAACAATATCGCCTTCGGCCTCAAGCAGGACGGCATGGCGAAATCTGAAATCGATGCGCGCGTTGCCGAAATGCTCAAGCTGGTGAAGCTGGAGCAATATGGCAAGCGCAAGCCGCATCAACTGTCGGGCGGCCAGCGCCAGCGCGTCGCGCTCGCCCGCTCCGTCGCCAAGCGCCCCAAGGTGCTGCTGCTCGACGAGCCGCTTGGCGCGCTCGACAAGAAGCTGCGCGAGGAAACCCAGTTCGAACTGATGGATTTGCAGGTCAAGCTCGGCATGACCTTCATGGTCGTGACCCACGATCAGGAAGAAGCCATGACCATGTCCGACCGTATCGCGGTCATGGACAAGGGCCGCATCAAGCAGGTGGCGACGCCAGCGGAAGTCTATGAAGCGCCGCGTTCCAAATTCGTGGCCGACTTCATCGGCAATGTGAATATCATCGAAGGTGAAGTCGTGAAGGCCGCCAATGGCGAGGCGGAAATCGCCACCGAAAAATTCGGCTTCCATATCCAGACCGAAACCCGCGAGGAGCTCAATCCCGGCCAGAAGGTCTGGTATGCGGTGCGCCCGGAAAAGACCCGCATCTCGCGCAGCAAGCCGGAAGAGGCTGCGGTCAACGCCGTCGAGGGCGAGCTTTGGGATATCGCCTATTTCGGCGACATGACGGTTTTCCACGTCCGCCTCGACAATGGCCGCACCATCAAGGCCGCGAGCCTCAACGCGGTCCGCAAGACGGAAAATCCGCTGACCTATGACGAGCGCGTCTGGGTCTCTTTCGATACCGATGCCGGTCTGGTGCTGACCGCCTGAGGAGGGCAAGACCATGCAGAAGCTGATCGCTTCCATTGCCAGCCGCCTCGTCATCACGGTGCCCTATTTCTGGCTGCTGGTTTTCTTTCTCGTCCCGTTCTTCATCGTCTTTAAGATTTCCCTGTCGGAAGTCGCGATGGCGATCCCGGCCTATATGCCGACTTTCGATCTGACGCAGGGCTTTGCGGCGAACTGGGAGAAGATCAAGCAACTCTCCTTCGATAACTATTTCTGGCTGCTCGACGATCCGCTTTACTACAAGGCCTATCTGTCGAGCGTCCGCATCGCAGCCATTTCGACCTTCCTCACGCTGCTTTTGGCCTATCCGATGGCCTATGGCATTGCGCGCGCGCCGACGACGATCCGCCCGACGTTGCTGATGCTGGTGATCCTGCCGTTCTGGACCTCGTTCCTGATCCGCGTCTATGCGTGGATCGGGATTCTGAAGCCGGAAGGTTTGCTGAACCAGTTCCTGATGTGGCTCAACGTGATCGATACGCCGCTCAACATTTTGAACACAGATACGGCGGTCTTTATCGGCATCGTCTATTCCTATCTGCCCTTCATGGTGCTGCCGATCTATTCGTCACTCGAAAA
Organism: Brucella sp. NBRC 113783; assembly: GCF_040372265.1. Lineage (NCBI taxonomy): Bacteria > Pseudomonadati > Pseudomonadota > Alphaproteobacteria > Hyphomicrobiales > Brucellaceae > Brucella > Brucella sp. NBRC 113783. The sequence goes on from NZ_BAABRX010000010.1 coordinate 66,962, forward strand.
GATGGATTATTCGCTGATCGAAGCGGCGCAGGACCTGGGCTGCACGCCGTTTGCCGCCTTCTGGAAAATCACTTTTCCGCTGTCGCTGGCCGGTGTTCTGGCGGGCTGCTTCCTTGTCTTCATCCCGGCTGTCGGCGAGTTCGTGATCCCCGATCTTCTGGGCGGATCGCAGACCTTGATGATCGGCAAGACGATCTGGAGCGAGTTCTTCTCCAATCGCGACTGGCCAGTGTCGTCCGCTGTGGCGGTGGTATTGTTGATCCTGCTGATCGTGCCGATTGTGATCTTCCAGCAGGTGCAGGCGCGCCAGCAGGAAAAGGGGAAATAAGCGATGAACAACAACTGGTCCCGTTTCAATATCGCATCGGTGGTTGTCGGCTTCGCCTTCCTCTATCTGCCCATCGTGCTGCTGGTCATCTATTCCTTCAACGAATCCCGGCTGGTGACCGTCTGGGCAGGCTTCTCGACCAAGTGGTATGGGGAACTGTTCCGCAATCAGGCGCTGATGGATGCGGCATGGGTGACGATCCGCGTCGCCTTCCTGTCGGCAACGATTGCAACCGTGCTGGGCACGCTCGCGGCACTGGCGCTGACGCGCTATACCCGCTTTCGCGGTCGCATCCTGTTTTCCGGCATGGTCTATGCGCCGCTGGTCATGCCAGATGTCATCACTGGTCTGTCGCTTCTGCTGCTTTTCGTGGCGATGAATTTCGACCGCGGTTTCTGGACGGTCACGCTGGCGCATATCACATTTGCCATGTGTTTCGTCGCCGTCGTGGTGCAGTCGCGTCTGGTGAGCTTTGACCGTTCGCTGGAGGAAGCGGCGATGGATCTTGGTGCGCCGCCAGTTACAACCTTCATGAAGGTCACCCTGCCGGTGATCCTGCCTGCCGTGGTGTCCGGCTGGATGCTGGCTTTCACCCTGTCGCTCGACGATCTGGTGATCGCGAGCTTCACGTCAGGGCCGGGCGCAACCACCCTGCCGATGAAGATTTACAGCCAGGTGCGCCTTGGCGTGACCCCGGAAATCAACGCGATCTGCACCATCCTGATTGGGCTGGTGACCACAGGTGTCATCGTCGCATCCATCGTCAACAAGCGCCGCGAAGTGCAGCGCCGCCGCGATGAGCAGGCGGCATTCCGTATGTCTTAAACAGGGGGGAAGGGGCTTTATTGCCCCGATCCGCCCGATCCCGCCGATCCCATTGAGGACGGGGAAATGAAAGGCCGGTCCCAGGAACCGCCGACAAAGAAATGCAGCGGCGGCTTGGCGGGCGTGGCGTTTTCAGCTGGCGCGGGCGCTGGCTGGCCTTCCGTTCCTGCCTGCGGTTGCTGTTGCGGCGTTTCCGGCTGGCTGTTGGGGAAGATGACTTCGCCGCTCAGCGCAAGACTGCGATCCACGAAAGGCACGATGCCCGCCAGATTGAGCGTGCCATCCGATGTGTCGAGGCGCGCGCTTTCCAGCGATGCCACGCCTTCGGAAAGATTGGCCTTGAGGTCGAGCCGGTTGAAGGCCAGCGCAACATTATCTTTCCGTTCCAGCGCGAAGAAGCGCTCGCTCTCAGCCTTGGTCAGAAAATCCTGAACGGCAAATCCCTGCATCTGACCGTTGTTCAACTGCACGGATACATTGCCCTGCGCGCCGGAAAGCAGGCTGGACCAGCGATTGACCGGCCCCTTCATGAACAGCGAAACATTGCCCTTGCCGCTGATGAACGGCTTTTCGAAACCAAGCGCGGTGAGAAACTGTGTGCTTTCAATATCGCTGGCGTTGAACCGCAATTCGCCCGTGGCGCTCTTGAGATCGCGCACGATCTGCACATTCGTCTGCAAGGTGCCATTGAACGCTTTGGCGTCGCCAATGTCGAAAATTGCGCGGCCACCGCGAATCTGGATCGCCGCCGCAACACCCGTCAGCGCCACAGGGCCTGCCGTAGCATTCTGGGCGGAAAGGCGCAGGTCGAATTCGGAGCGGTCGAAGAAGCTGGTATTGATGGTGTCGACATTGCCGCGATCATTCGGCGCGCGCGCGGTTGTATCCGGCAAGGGCACGAAAGCGGCAAAAAGGCTGCGCAGGTCCAGCTTGTCGAAGGCGAGTGTGCCCGTGACGGCGGGCTGTTCCTGTTCGAGGCCGATCTCGATCACGCCTTTGGCGAGGCTGTCACCGGCGGTCATGTTCACATCGGCAAATTTCCAGCGCTTTGGCGTGGCGGTGATGGTGGATTCCAGCGAGAAAGCCCCGACTTCCGAGCTGCCGGCAATCGGCGGCAGGCTCAGCCACCGCACCGCGCCGCTCAAGGACGGCGTCTTGGCGCTGAGGTCCCCTTCGAAGAAGCGGTCTTCCGAAATATTGGCCTTGCCCTGAAAGGTCAGGCTCAGCGGATTGGCCGTGAGGCTCGCCGTTACGTCGGACGTGCCGCCTGCCAGAAGCGGCAAAGCCTGCGCTGCCGTGATGCTGAATTGCGATTCTTCGTTGCGCCATTTGCCGCTGCCGCGCAAGGTCGCTGCGCTCGACGTCTGGGGCCATTCCAGCGTCATGTTCACATTGGTCAGCTGTTCGTCTTTCGCGGTGTCTGCGCCGTTTTCGGCACGCGGAAACGAAACCGTGCCATCGCGCACCACCACACGGCCAAAAGGCTGCGATGCCTGTTCGGTGGCCTGCGTGTCGTTGTTCGTGCCGCGCTGTTGCAAGGCGCGCTGGGCGCGGATGGCCGTGCCAAGCCGACCGTTGGAATTGGCAATGGCATCGAGCAAGGCAGGGAAATTGGAAACCGGCCCATCAAGATTGACATGCGGGCGCACGATCTGCGTTTCCGAAAAGGAGATATGCCCCATGATCGCATCGAGCGGCGACAGTTCCACATCGATGCGGGCAGCGCTCATGAAGGGTTTCTGGCCCTGATCCGTCATCTTGCTCAAGGTGACGCCGTTCAGCGAAGCGCGCAGCATGGGGAACACTTTGAGGCGCGGGGCTTCGCGCAATTCGACACTATAGCCGGTCCAGGCGCTTATTTCCTGCGCCACACGCACGCGGATTGCGTCGGTCGAGACGATGAAAGGCACCACGGCCAGCAAGGTCGCTGCTGCCGCGGCACAAAGAATGACGAGCGCGATGACAAGGCGTGCGAATTTAGGCCAGCGCATCAACCATCCGATCCCTAATTCCCCTTACTATCGTTTAAACGAGCGAAATCACAAAGCAAAGCCGCCTTCGCAGATTCGGTTTAGAACGGTTCTTCCTTCAAGGGAATCGCTCAAATTGTTTTCGCGCAGTTCCTGACGCAAAAGCGTGTCACAATTTTGCTGACAACGCGCTATGGTTAATCAATTGTGTGCGGAAATTTAACCCTGATTTTACAGTGGCTACCAATGCGTAAATTTGGAACGATGAAATTAAGACCGCATTAACTGGCATCGTGTGAAAAAGCATTAACACAACGGGTGATGATCGAGCCGCCGTTTCCGGCATCCTCTTGCAAGTTGCTATTGTGTCTTTGTCTCTGAGTTTCTCGTAGCGCCGGTTTTATCCGGCGCTTTTTTTTGGTCTGGTTATGCTGAGACTGATTAGTCAGCCAGAACCCTTGTTGGCGGGAAAAGGATTTCCACAACAGTGCCGCGTCCAGGCGTCGAGTCGATAGCGAACTGGGCGCGGTTGGCTTCGACCATCGCCTTGGTGAGCGGCAGGCCAAGGCCGGTGCCCTCATTGCGCCAGTCGCGCGACTGCTCGCTTTGGCGGCGCTGCGAAGCGTTCACCTGACGGAACGGCTTCAATGCCTGTTCGACTTCAGACTTGGTCATGCCGATACCGGTGTCGCGCACCCGCATGGCCACGTCGCCATTCATCTCATAGCTGGTCGAAACGATCACCTGACCACCGGGCGCGGTAAACCGCACCGCATTGGACAGGAGATTGAGCGCCACCTGCTTGATCGAACGCGCATCGGCGACGATGTCGGGTAGATTGGACTGGAAACTGGAGCGGATGATGATGCGCTCGCGGTTCGCCTGCGGCTGCATCAGCGCAATCGCCTCGGCAATCGCATCGTTGAGCGACACCGCTTCAAACTGCATTTCCAGCGCACCGGCTTCGATCTTGGAAATATCCAGCAGGTCGTTGACGAGCGCCAGCACATGATTGCCCGAGCGGTTGATATCCCGCAGGTAATCGCGATAGCGGTCATTGCCGATGGGGCCGAATTTCTCGTCGGCCATCAGTTCGGAAAAACCGATAATGGCGTTGAGCGGCGTGCGGATTTCATGGCTGATGCGCGCCAGAAAATCGGTCTTCTGGTTGGAGGCGCGTTCGGCCTCCTTGCGCGCATTGGTCAGTTCTTCCTCGGTGCGCTTCCACTGCGTGATATCGCGCAGCACGGCGCAGAAACCACGCTTCTGCGGCAGCTTGCCAATGGTCATGAAGAGCGGGATGAAGCCGCCTTTGGCTTCACGACCGATCACTTCGCGTCCGTCATTGAGCACGCTCAGCACGCCATTGCCCGAAAGTCCGCTCAGATAATCCATCGCGGCGCGCTGGCTTTCAATGGCGAACAGCATAGAGAAGAACTTGCCTTCCGTCTCGTCGCGGTCATAGCCGAAAAGTGCGGATGCCGAATGGTTCATCGACCGGATGCGCCCTTCCGGGTCGATCAGCACCACGCCGTCGGTTGCCGTGTCGAGGATGGTTTTCAACTCATCCACATGGGCTTCCAGCGCCTGCTTTTCTTCGTCGTCCGTGACGGATTGCGGCACGGTTGCCTCGACAGGTGCTGGCGCGGCTGGGGTTTCTGCAACCGGCATGAGGCTCAGCAACAGGGCGCGACCGTCCTGCCAAGCAATCGCATTGAGATGCGCATCGACCGGCTGCTCGCTGCCATCGGCACGACGCAACACCATGCCCTGGCGGGGCGCATTGTCGTCGCTCTCGCTGTTGAACAGCGCTTCCACGCCGCCCGCATGGCGAATGTCTTCAATGGCGTCATAGCCGGTCAGGTCCAGCAGGGCCTGATTGACGTAATGCACTTCATCGCCGGAATGAATGATGACCGGAACCGGCAGATTGGCCAAAAGGGCTGTCTCGTCGATGGCAGCCGGTTCATGCGCGGCATGATCCGCCTGCGGCTCTTCGACCTGTGCAAGGGGGATATCTGCAACCGGTGGAACCGGCGTCGTTTCCGCCGCCACGTCTTGCGTCTCAACGGCAGGCGCCTCGCTCTGTGTGCTGGAAAGTCCCTGTTTGCGCAGGCGATCGGCGATTTCGCGGAACGCATTGCGCTCGGTCTTGGTCAGCCCGCCTTCGGGACGCTGTTCGCGTTCCCTGACTTTCAGGAGCTTCGCCTGATCGGCGGCCACCTTTTCCTGTGCAGCCGCATTCAGAAGGTTGATCACCTTGTCGGAATCGCGACGACCGGCTGTCGGCGCAATATTGAGCGGCGGCTTCGGCAGAATATCACCGGGATGATCGTCATTGGCGATTTCTTCGGTCAGCGCCAGCACGTCGTCATCGGGAGCATCGGCGTTGATGGCATCCTGAATTTCCGGTTTGCGCTTTTGCGGAATGCCTCCGGCCAGAGCGAGGCCGATTTCTTCCGGGTCTTCCACCGCTTCGTCAGGCCGCACGAGACCAAAACCGCGAAAACCGATGAACACGCGATCACGGGAATAGACCGGTAAAGCGGCCAGTTCCACCGGCACGCGCAGATTGGTGCCTTCGACCGGCCACATCAGCCGCTTGCCCGACCAGGTGTCGCGTTTGTTGAGCAGCGAAGCAATGCTGCCATCATGATCGAAGCCGAACACATTGGCGACATCGCTGAAACGGCGTCCGGTGACATCAGCCGCGTTGGGGCCGACGGTTATGCCGAACTCCGGCGAAATTTCGCTGAACACAGCGTCGGCGCTGGTTTTCCAGATGAAGCGGGCAGGCGGCGCATCCCGGTCGAACTGGAAGCCCTGTGGCTTTGGCGTTTCGACTGCGGGTTCGGCGACCGGCTCTTCCCGAAGGGTTGTTTCCTGTTCAGGGAGCATCTCTTCAAGAATTTCTTCCGCGCCTTCAGGCTGCTGGGCAGCTGGCTTCGCCACGGCCTGCGCCGGGGCTTCAGCAACGATGCACAGAAGATGCAGAGCGGGTGCGTCGATCAGCCGGGCAATGGCGCCCGGAACCGACTGGCGGCCAGCGCGGATGCGGCGCTTGACGATGCGGTCAGCCGCATCGGCGACTTCCACGACCAGATCTTCAAGCGTTCCGGCGGAAATATCGAGCGCGGCGAAGCGCGGGCTTGCGGCAATGACCTTGCAGTCGGCATCGATCAGCGCGACATGGGTGTCGTCATCGCTCAGACCGGCAATGATGTCTTCCGCGTCGCTCGATGTGCCGCTGGTGGTCATCGCAAGACCGGCCACGCCATCGGGCAGGACAATATGGGATATCCAGAGACGCGTCAGTTCCGAACGCAGGCCACCGCCAAGACGCACGGACACGGAGCGGGGTTCAGCGCTGTTATCGTCGCTGGCGGCTGCAATCTGCCGGCGTGTTGAGACGGGCAGATCAATGGCGCTGCCGATCATATCCTCGATACGGTCAAAGCCGAACAGCCGGGCTCCGGCACCGTTCACCCAAAGCACAGCCGACAGGTCGCGCGTCAGCACGATCTGCGCATCGCCCTTGGCAAAGCCCTCGCGGATAGTATCCAGCGCGGCAATATCGATGAATGGGTATGATCCAGACATACCGGTCCTTATCTGTTCTTTCGACCGCCCCGTCGTAGCCATTAACCGCCTGTTAATAAGCTCACTGAGGCCGCGGGTCCATATTTCCATACGGTATGAGCCCGATTTTCTGTTTCATTAGTTAATGCCGGAAAGGCAATTTTACAGGTTGCGGTCAATAATCCGGTTGTTCACAGCCAGCCAGCCGCGATGGTTACCAGTCTGTCTAGATTATCGGTGGCATTGGACATTGAATCCGACAATTGGGAATTTCTGAAAAAAGAGCGCTATAATCGCTTGCAATATGGATCGATTCTCCGTATGTGACCCCCTGTCGGCGGCGCTGAGGCGCTTATCCCGGCAAAGGTACGCGGTCGTAGCTCAGTTGGTTAGAGCGCAGGATTGTGGCTCCTGAGGTCGTTGGTTCAACTCCAACCGACCGTACCATTACTTTCAGCCATTCAACAAAAATTGTGTAACAATATCAACCGCTTAGGCGGATTTTTTATTGTTGGTTCGATCTTAAACGTACCGTTTTGTGATACAAACTGTGCTACAAAATGCGCTACAATGTGTGTCACACCATGTTATCATGCCTATATGGCTGGCTATCGTATCAAAACTGATCCACACCGATATCTGAAAAACCGCGACGGCGTTTATCAGTATGTTCGCCGCGTTCCCACGTCTGTTGCAGACAAGGATAGTCGCGCTCCCATCATCCGCATAAGCCTGAAAACAAACGATCTCGCTCGGGCTATGACGAAGCGCAACGAATACGAATCTGCTGACGACGCGTTATGGGCGATGCTGAAGGCTGGGGCTGATGGCGATAAGGCAAGGGCACTTTATGATGCCGCCATTAAGCGCGCAGAAGCCATCGGAATTTCATATGTGCCAGCCGACAGGCTGCTTTCGTTTACGGATGACGCGCTAGCGGCCCGACTAAACCACGTAACTGGCAATCCGGTTGAAGATGCGGCGATGGTGGGCGCGGCAAGCACCCCGTCGGTGTCCGTGACGCAAGCCCTGAAAATCTATTTTGATGAGATAACTCCCGACGAATTGACGGGTAAGAGCGAAATTCAGAAAAAGCGTTGGCGTGCGCATAAGCAGCGGGCGATCGATCATTTTGTGAAGATTGTTTCAGATAAGGCTATCGCGGACATAACGCGCGAGGACGCCCAGAAATTCTATAAGGTTTGGCTGCAAATGATAACGAAGCCAGCCAAAGGGAAGCAGCCGATATCGGCCAGCATGGGCAACCGCATGATGGGCGGGATGCGCGTTCTCTTTGCTGAGTATTTCAAGCACATGGGCGATAGGGATCGGCCAAACCCTTTCCGCGATTTGAGCTTTGCAGAGAAGGTCGAAAAGTCACGCCCACCGATCCCGACGGATATCATCAAAGGGAAGTTCCTGACCTATGGGCCCCTCGTCAGCTTAAACGAAGAGGCTCGTGGTATAGTCCTGGCCATGATCGAGACGGGCTGTCGACCAAGCGAACTTTGCAACATTACGGCCGAGCACATATTCCTGGCCGACAAGGTTCCGCATATCCTGATTGCGCCCCGAAAAGACGCTGCAGATCCGCGCGAGATTAAAACTGCTTCGTCTGTTCGCAAGCTGCCTTTAGTCGGTATAGCGCATGAGGTTTTTAAGAAGCATAGGAATGGCTTCCCTCGTTACAAAAACAAGGAAGACACACTATCAGCGACGCTGAATAAATATTTCAAGGACAACGAGCTGTTTCCGAAGGGTGCTGGCTATACCGTCTATTCGCTTCGCCACTCATTCGAGGATCGCATGAAAGAGGCTGGCTTAGACGATGAGTTGCGCCGGATGTTGATGGGCCATACAGTTGATCGCCCGCGATATGGCACGGGCGGTTCCTTGGAATGGCGGAAAGAACAGATGGAAAAATTCACGCTGCCGTTCGACGCAGCCGTGATTTGATGCGGTCGCGAATATTATCGTTCGCAGTGAGATTGCGCTGCATGCCTTCCACACGCTCGTAAAGTGGCAATAGATTGTGTTCCGTTTCTGGGAAGCAGGCAATTACACCGGCTATGGCGTCCAACCATCGTTCGGTGTCAGCAAAGGTGTAAGCCGTCATCCTTACTCACCTTCCTGCGATGCGACATGCCCTGCTTTTTCTGCCGCCTCTTGCGCTTCCCGTATGGCTTTCGAAACGTCCTCGTTGGACGCGCTTCCGCCCTCGTAGCTGCCTTGGGCGCGCTCTCCGATGTAAATTTGCGGAATCTGCTGGTAGGCGAGGAATATGGCTACGAGCGCCGCGATGACGATAAATACTCGCTTGTAGTCTCGCGCTGACATCCTCACTCCCTTTCCCGCAGTGCGGCGCGGCCTGCTTCGGTATGCGATAAGCGGTCGGGGAGAGCCATAGCTACTCCTACGAAATGGCTGATTAAATCTTCCCAATTCATGAGCTTTAGCGGAACCATCGAGGGTCCTCCAGCGTTAGAGCGCGGAATGAAATGATGGAGAATTTTGCACATGCTGAAGGGCGGATTGCTTTGGCTCATTGGATTACCCCTCCCTGTAATTCTGGTGCTCTGGTTGATGGGTTACTTGTCCTAATAATCGAATAGCTGGAGAGATAAGATGTCAAATGCACGGTGGCGAGGGTTGGAAATGACAACTCATTTTTATTACATTTCTCAACAACCAGATGGTCTTTGGTCAGTACAAGAAACAGTAACGAACCAACCTGTCTCCCTTCATGGCCAATTGTGCTGTTCTCTCCGGAAGAGAGATGCGGAAGAGCTCGTTGAATACCTAATGAACCTTGATAGAGATATCGCAGCTTAGGTGCTTCGAGCTCTTACTGCCTCCGCGCCCGGCGGCGGTTGTCGTTGGCCGGGCTGCGACGCTGGCGGGGAGCGCCATAGCGGAACCGAACGCCGGTAATGCGCGCCAGTTCGAAAGCGGTGTCGCGCAGCCTCTCAGCCTCGGAATGATAACCGAGCGCTCGGACGGCTTTTGAAATCGATAGGACTTGCGCGGCGTTCGTGCCTTGCTGCTGGAATTCGGCGGCGGTCAGGATGGGTGCCATAGCGGCGTGTGTGATGCATCTGGACATAGGGTCTCCTCGTGTTTTGGTGGGTGCAAAAAACCGTGGCGCAAAAACGCGCAAGGCTGTCATTCTTTGAGGTTCGGGGGCCTAAGCGCCCCGTCGCTATCTTTCGCGCCTCATGCTACAAGCCCCAACCCAACGCCGCACGCGGCAACGCAAAAGGCTACAACAACGGTCATCTCGACCGCTTCGCGTGCCGCATAGCGCAGCCACGGCTGTGGTCGGCCATGCTTGCGGGCCTTGTAGTCAGGGCGGCGCATAGGCTCGGCATTGTAGGCCTTCGGCGCGTCGGTTTCCGTTTCGAACTCGTCGTCGGCGAGCAGCTCAAGCAAAGCGCGATTCATGCTGCAGCCCTCCGGTCTGGTGCCGCCCGATCCGCTGCTGGAACGTTGTCGTTAGCGATAGGCTCAAGGTAGTAAAAGCCCTGATTGCCGCGTCCGCAGCTTTGTTTTGGAATTGTCCATCCGTGGGGTGGCAGCATCTTGCGCAGGCGACTGATTTGCACTCGCACAACGTTTTGCGCGCCATCAGGACCGCCGTTTGGGTCAAAGGCGTAGACGTTGTCGACTAGATCGTCGATGTAGATGCGACGCGGATAAATAGCTGTCAGCGCATCGACGATATTCTTCTGTCCGCGCGGGAGGGGCGCGGCTTCAAGTTCCGTGGCTGGGTTGCGCTCCATTTCACGCAGCCTCCGCCATCTCTACTGGCGAGCAACAGGCTACGGCGCCGCTCGTCTGGAAAACTTCGAACGTCTCGCCGGGGCACAGGGCAGCGAGACGCGTCGCTTCTGCCAAGGCCTGCTCAAACGAGCCGTGTTCGTATGGCATGGTGGTGAAGACGCCAACGCGGCCAGTCTTCTTGCCGCGGCGGAATACAAAGAATCCGCCGCCGATGATTTCATTCAGGCGAGGCTTCGAGCTTCTTCTTCTCGGTGCTGTTGCGGTCATGTGGGTTGCTCCTCGTGTTTTGGTCGGTGGTCAGCAGATCAAGCTGGTGAGGCTGTCTTCGTGCTGTTGTGCAAAATATAATGGGATAAATCACATTAGTCAATGGGAAATTTCCCAAGTGACGATAAATACGAGATGGGGTAAAACCCATTTATGAAGCAGGTCACTATAGACAAAGATCGATTTCGGGCCGCGATGAAAAAAGGCGGCTGGAGTATGAAGGCCCTGTCGCTGGAGGCCGGCATGGGCGAGACTTTCGTACGCGACATCTTGGATCGCGGTGCCGTTCCCAAAATCGACTCTCTGAAGTCGGTCGCTAACATTCTGAATACCACTGTCGGGTATCTTATCGGGGAAGAACCGGGAGTAACTTCAGTGGTAGGACGGGTCGGGGCTGATACGAGCGGTGAAATAATCTATGGAACTGGCGACGGTGGATTCGGGGATGTCATTATCCCGCCCGGCGCAGGGCCAGAGTCGGTAGCCGTCGAAGTGCAGGGTTACTCCATGGGGACTTTTGTAGACGGGGCGTTGATTTTTTATAGTGATCAGAAGCTGGCCCCGTCCGACGAAATGCTTGGCGATATGGTCGTCGTGGGGCTAAGCGATGGTCGAGCGCTGTTGAAGCGGCTGACGCGCGGGTCTCGACCAGGTCTTTATGATCTGGAATCACTGAATGGCCCAACCATGCGCGATCAAGAGGTCATTTGGGCTGCTGACATTGAATCTATCGTGCCGCCTCGACAGGCTCGACGGATACGGATCTGACACTTCTATAGTGATAAATCACAATGCCGCGTTTGCGGCATTTTTTGTACCTATTTGCAAAAATGGGAAAAATCACATTGACAGATGGGATAAATCCCAATATATTCCAACCATCAACCGGCCCAAAGAAGGCCGGGTCACAAAAAAGGAGAATGAGTTGCACAAAGAGAAGCCGGAGCTTCCGCGACCGGACAGATAGTACCAACCCAGGACTGACCGACCAGAAAACACGAGGAGAATGACGATGGACACCAGACCAGCAGACAATGACAACCGCCCACCGTAGGACAATAAGGACGCTGCTAGCCTGAGATGGCTAGTGGCGCGCGACGCATGCTTATTAGCAGGCGTCGGTGGGGACTAGCTGGTTTGTAACGCCAGCCTAGAAATCGAAGGCCAGTTGTCCCGGCCATGACCGCCAATGAGCACACACATGCTCAAGTCGGCCAAATCGCAGACGCACGTAAGCACGAACTGCGATCAACTTAGGTTTCAGCATAAGCCAATACCTCCACGCTCTGACGGTTAAAGCCGCCTCTCAGCGAACGCAGTGATGCGCCGCTTCGCCTACATGAGAACAGCCGAAGCTGCAGAGTGGCTATTTGCTCCCCACCGACGTCTACACATAAGCATGCCGAAAATTGAAACACAACCATGAGGAGAATGACATGCAGATTGTACAAGCTAGAGGCCGGGAAATACCGGTGACAACCCGCAGCAAGAGATACACGCCAGAGCGCGCTCGTGCCGAAGCGCTGTTTAATAAGCCGGCCATCATTGCGAAGCCGCGTATTCTTGAGGACCAGCCGAAGGTGGCGACCGCTGGCCTCGCCACTCGAGCGATAGCAGTCAAGCCAGCATCGCCGAATGAAACCGAACACGAACGAGTATTCCGCCTCGTGCAGGAGCGGCAGTTTGAAAACGCTGCTCGTATTGCCGCGCGCCTGATCAATGCTGATAATGATGACGGTTTTTTTGTATTCGGCAACACGCAAGAATTCGACAAGGCAAAAGCTTGGCATCGCCGAATGATTATAGATGGCGATCCCCACGCCAATGTACATATCATCACGCCTGAGCGGGCTCAGATCCTTCTGCTGAACAATGAAGGTAACCGCCGAGTGCGGTCCGCCAACCTCGCCAAGATCATGCGCGACATCGCTGATGGCCGGTTTGAGGTTAATGGAGAATCGATCATCGTATGCAAGGATGGATCGATGAATGACGGTCAACATCGTTCATTCGGGGTCCTCCTGACCGGGAAGACGATCGAAACTGTCGTTTCTTATGGCGTAACAAAGCGCTCAATGCGCACAGTAGATATCGGCGATAAGCGTCAGGCAAAGGATCGCCTGGCTGTGGCCGGGATCGCCGATTATGTCCGTCTTTCAGCCATAGCGGCATTTGCCTTTGAGACCTATAACGGTCGAGCTCCTACGCCGTCTGAAGTCGATGATTACTTCCATGACAACCGCGAGAAGATCGAGCAGGCAGCCGCCGCGGCAGGCACTCCGGTAAAGGGCGCGGGCCCTTCTGTTTGCGGCGTTGCGGCTCTCCATCTTATGGCCGTCGGCTACGGCGCGGACGACATCAACGAGTTCTTCCGCAAGGTGCGAAATGGCGAAGACATGAAACGCGGCAACCCAGCTCTGCTTCTGCACCGCGCGCTGTTCAACTCCGAGCACAAGATCAAACTGTCGCGCGAAAACTGGCTGCGGGCGTTTGTCCATCACTTTGTGGTCTGGAATGCCGGCGGCAAACTCAAGGCCGTTGTGCTCGATCAAGACATTCAGAAGGCAGCATAATCATGAACCGCAGGCCGTTCGAGATTCAGGACATCTATGTCGATGACAAGCGCCTTCGTGGCGCCAACATGGAAAAGGTCGCAGAAATTGCCAAAAGTATTTCAGAAATCGGCCTGATGAACGCACCTGCGGTACGCATTGTTGATTCAATGATGATTGACGGTGAGGAGTGGGGGGCTGTCCCCGTCCTCATATATGGTCGGCACCGTTTGCTGGCCATGCAGTCACTCGGACGCGAAGTGATTGAATGTGAAGTTTACGAGGTCGACGATCTTCGCGCCGAGCTTATGGAGATCGACGAAAATCTTGCACGCGCAGAACTGTCGCCTGCCGAGGAGGCGGCACATATCGGCCGTAGACAGGAGATATGGAAAAAACTTCAATCGGACGGAAACCGTTCGATTGAAAGTAAAAGGGAAGATGGACGTGGGCACCGTCCAAAAGAGTTCGCGTCAGAATTGTCTGAGTTAACTGGCGACAGCAAGACGCAGATCAATGTCAAAATCGCCCGTGCCCGCGATCTCGGCTCCGACATCAACCGCATTGTTGGCACCAGCCTTGATAAAGGCGTCGAAATGGACGCCCTAGCAAAACTGCCCACCGAGCAACGCGAAAACCTTATCAGCCGAGCAGAGCGGGGCGAAAAGGTCAGCGCACGCCCAGCGCCGGAGCCCAAGCCAATAACCGCCGATAAGGCGCTAGAGATTATTGCCGAGAGCACCACAAAAGCAGTGACATCAAACAAAGACAGAAAGCGTCAGGCGTTCTGGGATGCATGGGCCGCGCTGGACGAAGCTGATCGGCAGGAATTCGCCGCGATTATCTGGTCGCAGTATAAGACGGCCAACTAAAAAGCAGGCTGTTATGGGTCGGCACCACCCGTTACCCCAGCCTGCCCGTACGTCGCGGTTAACACGAGGAGGGCCGAAGCCGCTTCTACTCCGCGATTTCCTTCGCAGGTACCACCCCGCGCGACCAGACAGATGCCGTTAGACGCGGCGCTTGTCAACCATCACCAACAGACACGAGGAGACATGCAGCATTCATCAAGACACAAACTGCAGGCGACTGCCGCCGCGCACCGTAAAAGAGGCGCGTCGTTTGGGAAGATCGCGGAAGTGATGGGCATTACCAGAGGCCACGCATGGTCGCTGCTTTCGGAAAGAACGCCCACGTTACCGGCGCCAGAGCCCACCGCAAGCACCGTTGTGCGGCGCACAACTTTTAACGGCGGTTATTCGGGAGGGTGCATGGACATTTATGTCTCGTTGCCCCGCATAACCATTCTGGACGGTCCATTTACGGGCACAGTCCACTAGCCTTACGAGGCAGGCCGACCGCGAGGATGACGGGGCAGACGACTAACCTCCCGACGAGGAGGACATCTTGAAAACGAAATACACACGAACGGGCGAGCGGGACATGACAAACCGCAAGCCTTACCGGACGGCTGCGCAAAAAGCAGAAGCACGTGCGAAAGCAGAGCTTCGGAATGGGACGCATGTTTCCAGCGCGCCGGTCACTTACCACCGCGCACCGAAAAGAGGTGCCGCATGACGTGCGATTGCGGTGAGTGCTGGGATCTTCCGGGCGAGATAGTCGTCCACAAGCTTTGGAAATGGAAGGGCATCATCATCGAGGAGCGCGACAGCTTTCGCTGGCTGACGGTGCGTTTCATGGTTCCCGGCACGGGCCTTGTGCAGCTTGAGGTCTCGCGCTTCGAAGTTGAGCCCGATTTTGAAGAGGACGGCTGCGGTGTCGAGGCTGACAGGCCAGAAGAGGACAACATCATCCCGGTCGATTTCACCAAGAAAGTGAAGCTTACGAAAAACACCAAGACGAGGGGAGTAGCGTGATGGCGAAGTTTAAAGTTGGTGATCGGGTGCGCTTCAAAAAGAGCTACCCAACGTCAGTTGCTGGCTGCGAGACGGTTGTTGTCGCAGTAACAAACTGGGGAGTACAGGTGGACACACCATCTTATGGCAGAAGCACGGAGTCTCCTGACAGCCTTGAGCCTGCTTTCACTATCAGGGAGGGCAAGTTCTATCGCACCCACGATGGGCGCAAGGTTGGGCCAATCACACGAACGGGCTTCAAAGAGTTGGTTTGGGAAAGTAATGATTGTTATTACGACGAAGACGGTCGCGCCTTGTATCTTGAGTCCACGAACGACCTCATCGCTGAATGGGTCGACGATCCAGCCAGCAATGACAACCAACCGGTCGCGGAGCAACAGGCGGGAACCGTATTTATCGACGCGTCCAAGGCCGGCCCTTCACAACTGCACGTGGCAAAAGGACCGCTAGTCCGCCTTAACAAGGGATATTACGGCTACGAGCTCGCCCGGTTCGGCGATTATGTCTGGGTCGAAATTGGGCAGAAAGCACCAATCGTAATGCGTGCAGACGCAGTAACGGTGGCAGCATGACCTCCACCACGTACAGCCACACGCGCAACTATGCGCCCAAAGACTACGCGGACGGCGACACGTTGTATGAGCCGGAAACCACGCTCGGCTTTGGTGACCGCTTTCTCTGGGGCTTGGCAGTTGTTGCCGTGCTCGCCTTGGCGGTCGGACTCTACGCATGGGTGCTGGCATGATTTCCTTCACCACAAAAGCCGCGACTGACATGCCGCACATCGACCCCGGGCGAAAGCCCGGCGTCGGACGCATCGGGCAGTCCTTGGCGCTTGCAGCTTTCGCGCTGGCAATCGCCACGACAATTGCAGCCTTCCTGTTCTGGAACCTGCTGCTGCCGTTCTACGGGCTGCTTTATCTGTGGGGTTCGGCATGAAGATCTTCGAGAAAATATTCGGTATCGCTGTGATGGCACTCTCAGCGATTCATCTTGGGGTGGATCGCATTGACTTGGCCACGTTCGATATGGCCTTGGCCGCGGCCCATTTCGCAAGAATGGCGGCCTTTAAATGACCGCCCCACGCGCATGGCTGCTCACAAGCCCACCTGCATGGCTTGTCGGCTGGCTCATACTTGCGGCCGTCATCGCCGCAATCGCCATTACCCACCACACCTACTGAACACGAGGAGACCACATGTCTGTTTTTGACAGATTGAAGTCCAGTAAACGCAAGACGCCACCGTCGATTGCCATTTACGGCACGCCCGGTGTCGGAAAAACCAGTCTTGCTGCTGAGTTTCCAAAGCCGATCTATCTTTATGTTGAAGGCGAGGAGCCGCCAGACGGCATCGACCTACCAAGTGCTGAAATCACTTCGTTCAGCGACCTTCTGGATACTTTCGGAGAAATTCTGACCGAAGAACACGAATTTCAGACTGTCATTCTGGATTCGGTCGATAAGATCGAGCCGATGGTTTGGGCTGCGACCTGCGCGCGAAACGGATGGGATTCCATCGATAGCAACGACAAGGGCTCCCCGACAGCTTTTGGCAAGGGTTACCTCGCCGCCGACGTCGAGTGGAAAGAATACCATGAGGCTATCGCTGCACTGAACCGGGCAGGACTGTTTGTAATTCAGATCCTGCACAGCGAAGCTAAGTCGTTCAACGATCCACTCGTGGATTCGTATGATCGATATCGCCCGAAATTGCAGAAGAGGGCTCTCGATCTCGTCATCGAAAACTGTAAGGCGCTGCTATTCCTCAACCGCCGCACATCCGTAAAGCAAGTGAAGGAAGGCTTCGGCGGCGAAAAGAAGAATAAGCCAGAGGGTATGTCTGGCGCAGAACGCGTCATCCATACGGATGAGCGGGCCGGGTTCTTGGCGAAGAACCGGTTGAAAGGTGCACCGGCCACCATTCCTTATCGGCAAGGGCATGGATTTGAGGAGCTTTCAAAATACCTCGATGCTGCGAACGACAATGGACAGAGGGACGCCGCTTAATGGAAGAAGCTCTAGCTGGCCTCGTAGCGATCGCAGCCATTCTCTTTTTCGCACCGCTCATCGGCGTTCTCGGTGGCGCGTTCGTCGGCTGGGTTGTGGGCCTGTTTTTCGCAGAAACAATCCACGCCTTCCTTGCCGCCGTTGGCATCAACGCGGCTGGCCTTGCGATGTGGCAGATCGGCGCTTCGCTCGGTTTCATCGGCGGGTTCTTCCGCCCGGCTATCCATCGGGCGAAGGCGTAGGCCTCGCCGCTACCACACCACCAACAACACGAGGAATTTATAGATGGCCAGACTTGGCTCAACCTTTGATGCGACCAAACACGACACGACACAGTCCGATTACTCGGAGCTGCCGAACGGTGACTATGAGCTGGAAATCGAGGCGTCGGAGGTCAAGGAAGGCGCAAACGGTACCGGCCTCAAGACAACGATGACGGTTCTTCGCCCCGAGGAATACCAGGGCCGCAAGGTCTTCAATTTCTACAATCTGGAGCACAAGAACGCTCAGGCCCAAGAGATCGGCCAGAGGCAGTTCGCCAGCCTTTGCCGAGCGATCGGCGTCTCGGAAGTCGAGGATTCCGAAGAACTGCACTTCAAGGCGTTTACGGCAAAGATCGGCCTCGGCAAGCCTTCGAAGGACGGACAATATCCGGCTCGTGCGGAAATCAAGAAGTACTACTTCCCCGACGAAGGCAACGTCCCCCAGCCTTCGATCGACGCAAACCAGCCTGTAGCACAGGCCCGTCCGGCCAATGACAACCGACCCGCGGCAGCTAACAGCAACAAGCCAGCACCGGCGGCTGCTGCGGCAGGCAAGAAGCGCCCTTGGGGTTAAGCCACACCAACCCGCTACTGGCGCGAAAGCGCCGGTAGCAACCACCGTACCGTACCGAACACGAGGAGACTCTTATGAACAAGCTGAAGATGCTTGCGGGCGCACTCGCCCTTGCCCTACTGGCCGGCTGCAACAGCGACGCCAATGTGGCGAATGAGAACATCAAACGAGCCGCTGATAACTTCGAAATCAGCCGTCGTGTGGTTTTCTATAACGGTATCACCGACAGCTACATGCTGACGATAGAGGGCCGCTGCTCCATGGACCTGAATTCTGGCGGCACGGCATTCAATGTGATCTGCAAAACCGGCCCGAGCGCGTATAAGCGCCATACGCTCGTGCTGTCCGACAACACGAGCGCGTTTGTCGAGCAGTTGGAAAGTGCCGACGTGAGCGCCTACCACTATCGCGTTATCTTCAAGCCGCAGTCGATCTTGCCCGACGTGGATTTTCGCGGCGACGCTGGCGAACTCACCAAGAACCGCCACTAACCATCCTTCACCGAGGAGACTTTGATGAGAGTCAGCATTGACCGCTCACAGCTCGCGCACGCCTTGGCGACCGTCAACCGTGCCATCGAAAGCCGCAATTCCATTCCTATTCTCGCCAACGTGCTCTTGGCTGTCGAGGACGGCCAGTTGCGCCTGACCGGAACCGATCTCGACGTGGAGATAACGACCAGCCTGCCGGTGCTCGACTGCCAGCCCGGTAGTGTGACCGTCCCCGGTAAGATGCTTGCGGACATCGCAAAGCGCGCGACGGGAGACATCACCCTTGCCTTAGATGAAGGCCGCCTTACCGTCGCGTCGGGTCGCAGCCGTTACAAGCTCGACGTTTTGCCTGCTGAAGATTTTCCGTCCTTCAGTGCAGGGAAGTTCGACACGACGCTTGCGCTGGATCTGGCTACGCTTGTCGCGCCGTGTGTGCACTGCATCTCGACCGAAGAGACCCGTTATTATCTGGCTGGCGTATATCTGCATGCTGTCGAAGGCCGCTTGGTTGCTGTCGCAACGGACGGCCACCGGCTTATGCGCAACATCGGTCCTGCCGGTACCCTGCCTTCCTCGTTGGAGGGCGGCGTCATCCTGCCGCGCAAGCTCGTAGGATTACTGCCAAAGGGCGTTGTCACGCTTGAACTGTCACAGAACAAGGTGCGCGTTACGACTGGCTCAACGGTTATCACGAGCAAGCTGATCGACGGCACATTTCCCGACTATGTGCGCGTGATTCCCACCGGCAACGGCAATGTACTTACCGTCGATCGGCAAGCCCTCATGAAATCTGTGGAGCGTGTCGCCGCGGTTGCTGATGACAGGCCGCGTGCCGTGAAATTCGCCGTCGGCGATGTGCTGCGCCTGTCACTGGCAGACAAGGCCAGCGACGAAGTTGAGGCCACGTTCGAAGGCGAGCCTTTGGAAATCGGCTTTAACGCCCGGTACGTCAACGACATGCTTGGCGCTCTGGATGAACCGAGCGTGCGCTTTGCGCTCGGTGATGCAGGCTCGCCTGCTGTCGTGAAGGGCGAGGGCGATTGGACGGGCGTACTTATGCCGATGAGGGTGTAGGGGATGGCACCCCTCCCAAAAGCTGAATCCAGCACGGTCCGAGCCATTTATGCATCTTACGAGGCCCAGGCTAAGTCCTGGGACTCGTGGGGAATCAGCGTGGGCGAGGCGGGCACCGAATGCGACCGCGCTCTTTGGTACGGCTTCCGATGGGTGTCGGCGCACGAGGTTCATTCTGGCCGCCAGCTCCGCTTGTTCGCTACCGGCAATATTGAGGAAGACCGCTTAGTCGCCGACCTAGAACGCATCGGCGTAGACGTCTACGGGCAACAGGACAAAATCAGGTTGGTGTCGGGTTTCGTGCGCGGCAAGTGCGACGGCAAGGCAATGGGCGTGCCCGAAGCGCCGAAGACTGAGCACCTGTTGGAATTCAAGTCGAGCAACGAGAAGGGCATCAAGGAACTGCAAAAGCACGGCTGCCAGAACGCTAAGCCCTTGCATTTTGCCCAGTGCCAACTTGGAATGCATGATTTCGGCCTGACACGCTGTTTGTATCTGGCGTCGTGCAAGAACACCGACACGCTCTATGCCGAGCGCATCGAATATGATGTGGAATTCTGCCTGCGTCTGCTGGCACGCTGCGAACGCATCGTGTTTTCAGACGAACCGCCCAGCCGGATTACCGAAGATCCCGAGTTCTTCGGCTGCATGTTCTGCAAACATCGTGGCGTTTGCCACGAAGGCGTGCAGCCGCGCGTAAACTGCCGCACCTGCCTTCATGTTCAACCAGAGCATGGTGGCGATTGCCATATGTCATGCGCGCGTTGGAACAAGCCTTTGTCGATCGACGAACAACGCGACGGCTGCCCGGCACACCTCTATCTGCCGGGGCTGATAAATGGCGAGCAGATCGATGCGGACGAGGTTGCGGAGACAGTTACATACAGACTGGCGACGGGTGAGATTTGGGTGGATGGGGTGAGGGGAGAGATGGGTAGTTAGGACCAGTATTCCGAAAGTTCGTCGTATGATCTCTCGGCTAATTGCAGAGTGTACATCGCCCGCTTTTGAAGAAGATTGTACGAAGTTCGAAGCGAGTGTTGGTCTTTCTTATTGCCGTAAAATTCATCGATGAATTTGGCAAGGTGCTCTGCGCAGCCGATGGAGTGTACTGAAATCCCTCCGGGTAGTTCTCGTTCGATTAACTCAATTTCGGATTTGTCCAGTAGCCAAAAGAAGACCGATTCCCGTTTGCTGTTTTCCACGATCTCATCAAACGTTTGTTCTGTAAGGGATGACATTGCCTTTCGAACTGCTCGAATTGCATCAAGTTGGCCTTTAAACGACCGCTTAACTTGGGCGATATGCTGTTTACGGGCTAAATCCAGCTGTTGTTTCGCTATCAGCACGGCCACGATGATCGTTAAGCCTGTTTGATATCGGTTCAGCCAGAACTCAGCCCAGCCAAATGGAGCGCTCTCAGAAACTGAACCGCGCCAAGTGGCGCCAAAACTGAACCCAAGAATAGCGCTGAAAATCGCAACAGCCGCGACGAAGACGTACGTCGAGCTTTCGCCTCCAAACCCATACTTTTTCAAGGTAACGCCCCCCAAATGCTAACCTTACGCGACTATCAACGCGCCGCGGTTGACGGCCTATATGACTATTGGCGCGAACAACCCGGCTCGCCTCTTATCGTGCTTCCAACGGGCGGCGGCAAGAGCCTCGTGCTGGGTACGATCTGCAAGGAACTGATTGAAGGCTGGCCCGACATGCGTGTGCTTGTCGTGACGCATGTTCGCGAGCTGATCCTATCGAATTACCAGGAGCTCCTGAACATCTGGCCTTTCGCGCCTGCTGGTATCTTTTCGGCCGGTGTAGGTCGACGGGATGCGAAGGCGCAGATCGTTTTCGGCGGTGTGCAGACCATCGCAAACAAGGCGGAACAGATCGGCCACATCGACGTCGTTCTGGTCGATGAAGCCCACCTGATGCCCAGAAACTCGGAAACGCAATACGGCAAACTGATTGAAGGCCTGCGTGCCATCAACTCTGAGCTGAAGCTGGTCGGTCTCACGGCCACTCCTTATCGCTTGGGCGAAGGGCTTTTGACGGAAGGTGACGGCGCACTTTTCGACGACATCTGCTTTGAAAAGCCAATCGGCGAAATGATCGAGGAAGGCTATCTCCGCCGTCCAATTTCGAAGGGTATGGCGACAGCGTTCGACTTGTCAGGCGTCGGCAAACAGGGAGGCGACTATAAGCAGAACGCGCTACAGGCGGCCATCGACAAGGACGATATCACCGCTTCCGTGGTCGACGAGATAGTCACATACGGCACCGCATCGGGCGCTGAGCGTAAAGCCTGGCTTTGCTTTTGCAGCGGCGTTGAACATGCGCGACATATGCGGGATGAAATTCGCAGTAGAGGCTTTAGCTGTGAGACAGTGACTGGAGACACACCGACCGGTGAACGCGACCGGATTCTAGCTGACTTCAAGGCTGGCAAGATCCGCGCACTGACGAATAATTCCGTGCTCACGACCGGCACGAACCTGCCTATCATCGATCTGGTCGCATTTTGTCGCCCCACTTTATCAGCGGGCCTTTTTGTCCAAATGGCGGGTCGTGGCCTGCGCCTTTATCCCGGCAAAGAGGACTGTCTGTTTCTGGACTTCGCTGGCGTCGTTCGTAAGCACGGTCCTATAGACGCGGTCACGCCTCCGGGTATGAAGAAGGGCGACGGCGAAGCGCCTGTCAAGCAATGTCCGCAAGAGCCTGACGATCGTGGTCTAGTCGGCTGCGGATCATTGATCCACGCATCGCTGCATACTTGCCCGGACTGCGGATATGAATTCCCGGTCGATGAAACGCCGAAGATATCTGCGCAGGCCGAAGACGTGCCGATGTTGTCGAAGGACAACGCCAGCACACGTCAGGTGGAACGGCGCACCTTCGCATACCACGAAGGAAAGGGCGGTAAGCAGGACAGCGTGAAGGTGTCTTACTGGGTTGGCATGTCGCCAATCAACGAATGGCTCGGCCCAGCCCATGCCGGCTTCTTTAAGTCGAAGTCTGACAGGTGGTGGCGAAAGCATGGCGGTCAGGCACCGTTCCCGAAAACCGTGCTGGAATTCATGGAGCGCCAGAACGAGCTGCTGCCGACCGCCGAAATCGTGGTCAAACCGAACGGCAAATACTGGGAAGTGGTCGACGCTATCGCGGGCGCAGCGAACGACAACGTGCCGGAGGCGAGCAACGACAATGCGCCGACATCAAACTACGGTCGAGTATCTGCCGGGCTGGCTGACGTATTGGACGACGAGATTCCATTTTGACAACCCGTTAACGGGATACGCCGCGAGGCGTGTTAACTTACCTACCGCTGCTTATCGCAGCAATACCAACCACCGACACGAGGAGCAATTATGCAAAACAAAGCTGACAATGCGAAAGCCCAGAATTACCTGGCTTATGATGTCACCGTGCTGGAACGGGAATTCGCCGACTTGATCGCGGCATACCCAGAACTGGCCGAAGACGAGGAACTGCGCGCCGACACAATCGAAGGCGAGACGGACGCCTACCGCGTGCTGGGCAAGATCGTAGCAATTGAGCGCGATGCCAACACCATGTTGTTGGCAATTGGAGAGCGCGCCAAGGACTTGGCAGCGCGAAAGGATCGATACACGAGACGCAAGGACGCAATGCGGGCCTTGTTGCTGCGCCTGTTGAAGGCTGCTGACCTCACAAAAGTGAGCCTGCCGGAAGCGACTGTGAGCATCGGCAAGGGCCGCGCCGGCGTTGAGATTGTGGATGAAGCGCTGCTGCCAGATAACGTTGTTAAATTGAAGCGCGAGCCGGACAAGACTGCGATTAAGGCGGTGCTGGATGCTGGCGAACATGTACCGGGTGCGGAGCTGCGAGTTGGCGGTGAGACAATTACCGTGAGGGCGGCGTGATAGGGCGTTGTATAAACGCGTAGTCTCCAATCGCTAGCCTCAATACAATACCTGATTGTGTGGCGTTTCTGTATAAATCTTCTGAGGGTATCGTTTCGACAAGAGAAAACTTAAACGCACCGTCTTCGGAAAGATTTTTCGAAATGTAATTTAATAAATATGACCAAATGAAACAGTGTGCCTTAGCACTGAGAATATCTAGATTAGAGGCACTCTCCGAAGAAATAATAGATTGGCACTTTTTAAAGCGATCATAAGCTCTCTCGCTAAGTGTCGAATCAACGGTACTCAAAATTTCAGCTGAACTTGGTCTGAGAACAATATTGGAAGGGGACGATCTGTTGTATATTCCAAGACTTTGTCGATGTGAATGCGTATCAATATCGGTAATCAAATCGGTGAATGCTTTAGAAACAATTGCGCAAGCAACAACGTTTGAATCTTTGCGCCGTTTGTTCTCCAAATCGACTGAACCGCGCACCTGTTCTCGGGCGCCGACCAGGACAAAAGCTCCGCCCAAAACCGCACAAACCCCGGCTAGAAGAGGCTGCCACTTCGATGCCCATTCGAGCAAAACCAACTTACGAAACCAGATGCCAGTTTCATGAGCACAAATCGTCCAATCTTGTGAGCAGCCAAGATCTGACCACTTAATCAATGTGAATGCGGTCAACCAAATCGCAAACAGAACTCCAGCCGCCCATGCGAGAATTTTCATCTGCCACCACCCTTTGAAGCATTGATTGGCAGATATTCGGGCCACGATCAACACCCAGCCAGCCACCAATTGGCGGGTTACCACCACGAAACACGAGGAGATGAAGATGAATGAACCGCTACCGAGCGGGCCTTTCGTCTGCGTCCTTGCGGACAGATCAGCCTCATTTCTTGAGACTGGCTTAAAGTTCGTGTGGCCATCTGAAGAAACTATGGAACTCCCCAATCTCTTTCCAGTCCAACTGGTAATTCTTGAGTGCGTTCACAATTGGTTGGCCGTCAAATGCTTTCTCGGAGAGCGTAAAATTGGGGTCAGCCTCAATGCAGTCAATTGTCTGATCAATCAATTCTTGCATAACGGACGCCATTACGCCGGCCTTATGTATGTATTGCGGTGTAGCACTATTCTTTGTTGCTTCGAAAATGTAACGCCAAATAATAAGTCCGAGAAGAACCAAGTTGTTGTCGGTGTAGTTAAGTCCAACCGCAGCGCTGTGAACGTTCTGTACTTGTTCTTAGGGTGTAGAACCGGAACGCAGCAAATCGTTATGAGCCATCCCTACAGTGGCACGGTAAAGACGAAGTGCAGCCAACTTTTGCGATTTTCGTTGATCAAGAGTCTGTCTTCTGAGTTCAACAGCACCAATCCACGCAGCCAAAATAGCCAACAAGCCTGCGATCAAACCTTGGTAATCATAAATGATCTGCCAAATCACCCAGTTGCGGCGGCAAACTCGAATGTCTTGAAGCGGGCTAAATACCGTCAAGTCGCTGCAGCCATACGCCAGCGAAAACACAAGCGCACTCGCGCAAAGAATCAAAACAACGCACCACCGCATCAGTTGAAATTGCACCGGACTTGGTCGAGTGTCGAGGGGGACAGTCATGCCGCATAAGCCATCTCCACAGGAAGACATCTGCCATGTCTGCGCCCGCCACGCCGTTGGCCTCGGCGTGCAGGCAGACCGCGAGCCGATCCGCTGGCTGTGCAAGGAGTGCGCCGACATTGCCGAGCATATCCGGCATCGGCGTCGGTTGGATCCTTACGAGCTGCGCGCCCTTGATACCGGCGTCGAGGCGGTTGGTTCATACCTTCAAGAGCTTGGCAAAACCGACCTTAAGGACATGGACGAACTGGAAGCCAGGCAACTGGTAAAAGCCGCGTGGGAAGGGTGCGGGCGAGGGATGCGGGAAGCGTTGAAGGAGGCGCCGTTTTGATTACGGCTTGGGAGACGATTTTCCTTCGAATACCGGGGACCATTCGACAAACAGGAATCGTTCGAGATAATTCATGAGCTCGATCGATGCGTCAGACGGGATCAAGAAATCGACCCGTACCGTGTTGTCTCTAATCCACTGCCCCACAGTTTCCGCATTTAATACCTGTCCTGAAACGTGAGGGGAAGAAACAAGGCTATTGGCGAGCGTGCTGCTCTGCGGATCGACCCGATAGTGTTGGTGAGAATAACGTGCCGGGCTGGCGCCCCCAGCTTGGCCAACTTTCAGCACTTTGGCCTTATCGCGGAGATGGAAGGAGTAGACCGCCTTCTTCATCTTTGGGAGTTGGGGGTAGCCCGAGTGTTCCCGCCATTCAACGACGTCAATTGTAGGCAGTGCAAATCCTGGGTGGTGCTTTTTGCACCACTTTTCGAACCCGCTTAGTGCCTTGAAACCACGACCCAGCTCGTACGATCGCTTCGGCTTTTTCCAGAACATAAACCCACCCCATTTCTGAGGGAGACTTTATGCATATTTTGCAGGAACTCAATACCGACTCCATGATGGACAATCACTGCGGCGTGACGTTTAGACCTGCGGCATGAATTCGGTTCATTAGTGCCGTCGCCGCCTCGGCCTCATCGATATCGAGGTCTCTTAAATAAGAATCTTGCAGCTTGGCCACGTGGTCGGTTTCGGTATCGACGACCGACCATTTGCCGTTGCTCATTCTCTTCATTTCATACCGTCCTTTGGACATCTCCAGGCTCCAATAAGGAAGATTGATGGAAAATAACATCCAAGCGTGTTCGGGTGAAGACCCCATGCTCGACGTTGCGCTATCCTACACAGCGCGCAACTGGCCTGTATTTCCATGCCGTGCCGCCGATGAGGAATTCGTCGACGAGGACGGCCTTATCGAAATCCTCGCGACTAAAACTCCGCTGACCTCAAACGGGTTCCGCGGTGCGACACTGAATGAGCGCATTGTGCGTGAACTCTGGCGCCGCAATCCCGGTGCCATGATCGGCGTGCCGACTGGTGCGCCTATCGGTGCTTGGGTGCTGGATATCGACCCGAAGCATGGCGGGCCGGATACGCTCGCGGCTTTGGAAGGCGAGTATGGCGCATTGCCCGCCACGCTGACGGCCGAAACAACGAGCGGCGGCCGACATTACTTCTTCAAACACAAGGCTGGCGTCCGCAATCGCGGAGCATTGGGCGCGGGCATCGATGTTCGCGGCGACGGTGGCTACGTCATTGCGGCTGGCAGTGTGCCTGCTGTTGGCCAGCCTTACCGATGGTTGGTCGATATGGAACCGGTCGACGCACCGGACTGGCTTCTAGAGCTCGTACTGCCGCGCTCATATGACAGCACGACCATCTACCAAGCACCGTCGGTCTCGGGCACGATCAACGATCGATACGTCGAGCGCGCGGTTCAGTCTGAATTAGACGACCTCGCCATGGAACCGATGGGTAACCGCAACAACCGCCTGAACGACGCAGCGTTCCGACTGGGGACCTTCGTCGGCGCTGGGGCCTTGTCGGAATCCGAAGCACGGGCCTTGTTGCAGGATGTGGCGCGTGGCTGGGGTAGGGATTTCCCGCGTTGCTGCAAGACAATCGACAACGGGCTAAAGGCTGGCAAGATGCATCCGCGTCAGGCACCAGAAGCCGTGAATGACAATACCAAGCTCGTGGACATCACGCGCATGCTCGACAACGCGCGGGCGAAGGTGGAGGGCGGAGAGGCCAACCCCGAAGAACTAGTGACAACAGTTCGCATCGATCCTGAGAAGTTTCCGCCCACCGAAGACGAGCCCGCCGAGCAACCCATCCTCGCAGCTACGCCGTTCCAGTGGAAAGACCCGTCGACGCTGCCGCGGCGCGAGTTTGCTTTCGGTCGGCACTTCATCCGCAAGTACGTCTCTGTGACCGTTGCTCCGGGCGGGCTTGGCAAGACTGCCAACAGTATCGTGGAAGCGCTGGCGATGGCGTCTGGCAAGGCGCTAAACGGTGTTAAGCCCCCGCGCCGCCTTAAGGTCTGGCTGTTTAACGTCGAAGATCCGCGCGACGAGCTCGAACGGCGCATCATGGCCGCGTGTATCCACTTCAACCTCAAGCCGGAAGACATTGATGGGCATCTGTTCCTCGACAGTGGCCGTGAGCAGGAGCTTGTCGTGGCGATTGACGACAAGAAGGGCGTCAAAATCCAGGAGCCGATCGTCGAGGCGGTTGCTGAAACCATCCTTGCCAATGGCATCGATGTGATGATCGTCGATCCGTTCGTGTCGACGCATCAGGTCAACGAAAACGACAACGGCGCTATCGACAAAGTCGCAAAGCTCTGGGCGCAGATCGCGGACTATACGAATTGCTCGATCGACATCGTGCACCACCTGCGCAAGGTCAGCGATCGCGAGGCAACCGTTGAAGACGCGCGCGGTGCCGTGGCCCTGATCGGAGCGGCGCGTTCAGTGCGGGTGCTTAATCGCATGTCGGAAGCGCAGGCCAATGAGGCAGGCATTCCCGGCATGGATCGGTTTGGTTATTTCTCGATCACATATGGCAAGTCGAACCTTACGCCGCTCTCACACAGGTTGGACTGGCGGCACATAGAAAGCGTGGCGTTGGGCAACGGGCGAGGCCTGACACAGCCGCAGGACCATGCGCCGGTGGTAACCGAATGGCATTGGCCATCCAGCGAGGAAGTGGCTGAAGGGCTTACCGTCGAGCAGAAAGACGCAATCCGTGGCGCTGTGAATGGCGGCATGTACAAACAAGCGCCGCAGGCCAAGGACTGGGTTGGGCACGCCGTGGCCTATGCGCTCGGGCTGGATATCGACGACGAAGTGCAGAAGAAGCGGACCAGCCTCATTACCAAGGCACTCTTCAAGGAAGGCTTCCTGGCGAAGGTCGAGGAGCGCGATCCAGTGCAGCGGAAAACGACATCGTTTGTGAGGGCGGTTTGATTCAATAGGGATAGCACAGTTTGAAGACCGAATGTCACTCGCCCCTGTGAGCCGAATCTAATAAAATAGAGTAGTGCCGCCTACGAATCTTCCTCGATCAAATTGGAATACACTATGGACAGTGCGGTGCCCTTCCTGCATGCGCGTGGTCAGTCGGCTGATGAAATTCGGCTGTTGGATTGGAGCCGAAACCCTATCGGAGTGCCAGAAAGTTGGCCGGCGCCATTGGTCACTGCAGTTCAGATGATGTTGGCTTCGCATTTTCCCAAAGCTATCATTTGGGGGCCGGAGTTTACGACGATTTATAACGACGCTTTCAGGCCAATTCTCGGAGAAAAAGAAAACTGCATGGGAGCTTCGTTCCGCGATATCTGGTCGGAAGCGTGGGATGAATTGCTTCCCATGGTTCAGAAAGCTTACGCTGGCGAAGCGACTTTTATCGAAGACTTTCCGCTCGTGATTGATCGACGCGGTTATGATGAACAATGCTATTTCACGTTCTGCTACAGCCCGATTTTTGATGCACAAGGGCGTGTTGGCGGTATGATCGATACGGTCATCGAGACCACAGAAAAGGTAGAATCCGAAAAACATGCCCGGATTCTCAATGCGGAGCTCGCACATCGCATCAAGAACACGTTTAGCGTAGTATCTGCAATTGCGAGCCAGACTTTCAATAACAACGCCGATGAAGAAGTCATCAACACATTTACAAAGCGACTTTTTGCTCTGGGGAATGCTCATGATGTTCTTCGTCTCGGTAAGAGCTCGAAAGGGTCGTTGCGTCAAATCGTATCTGGAGTAACAACCGCGCTAGCAGTAGACGATCGCGTGCACATGGCGGGACCCGATTTATCGGTAGGCCCAAAAGGAGCGTCGACCATTTCGCTGTTGGTTCACGAATTGACAACAAACGCGATTAAGTACGGCGCACTTTCTAATCCTACAGGGCATGTGCAACTGACCGTCGCCATATCCAAAAGGCAGGTTGAGCCGGTTTTCTCGATGAATTGGACCGAAATCGGAGGACCGCCGGTCGCCCAACCTACAAAGACAGGTTTTGGCTCCAAGCTTATAAGGATGGGGCTTCTTGGAGCTGGGGAAGTTAGTTCCGAATTTAGGCCAGAAGGCTTCCAGGCAAAGTTCACCGCGCCTCTCTGGCAGCTGCAGGAGGAAGGACGATTGTCTAATTCCACGTGATAGCAACCAGTATACTCAATCGGGAAAGCGGGGCTTCGGCTCCGCTTTTTTATTACTGTGACCAATCGGGAGTGATGCCATTCGTACCCATGATGCCGTAAGTTCCTCCCGTATTAATAAACCAAACGCTGAAAATTGCGCACAGGACTAGGAATACTGTAGCTGAAATGGTGATACGCGCTTTGCGAGTTCTGGGCCTCAATAGGAAATAGACGCCTGCGCCAACGACAGCAGATGAAACATAGGCAGCAATCATAATCGGCCCTATGGGGAATAATGTGGAAACCCGCGAAAAACTTACCGCGCACTTTCGCTGCGTTAAGTAGACCCGCCATCGAGCGGGGTTTTCATATTTAGGAAATGCCAAGGCCATCAATTAACTCGGGTCGGCCCAGTGCATTAAACGCTTCCGCAACCGCTTGCCGCTCGTCGAGTGATCCCTGCTGAATCTCCTCAGCAATAGCTTCCAGGGCTTTCAAGTCAGCGTCTACATCACTCGCCAAGTCTTCTATGTGGCAAACAGCGATGGCCAAGGCGGTGGCAAGATTTTGCATGGTGAAGCCTCACAGCATGGAATCAATAAGACGAAGATGCCGACGATTGTTTTAGGTCGTGTTATTCGTAAAACGCACCGGCTTGAATCAACATGGCTGCATCCTTCCACGGATTGTTGCTTGGCGGGTTTTGCCTGTCTTCGGCGTAAGCCATTAGCGCCTCTAGAAAACTCTCCAACGTGGGATTTACCCAACCTTCGGCTCCATGTCGGACTTCATCGAGAGCAATAGCTATAAACTGAAGAAACTCCTCTTTAGTGTGAACGCGCTCAGAATCCATGCGTAACGCTCCTTCTGTTTTTTCGGACTTGAAACCGAGTCTCGCGCCGAGGCAAGTTGATTGCGCGCCAAAGGCGCAGTTTCCAGTCCTATTTTACAACCGCCTGTCACAATCAAAATACAACCCTAGGTAACGCGCACTTCTTCGTGCGCACTTCTCGAAAAACCCCAAAAGAAGTTCGCAAATGCACGCTGCTTTTGGTGCGTAAGAGTTCTTATATAGAAACTTACGCACAAAGCGCGCGGCGCGCAGTTCTCGAGTTTTGAGAAGTGCGCACTTTTTCAGATTTTGGCCGATTCCAGAATACAACCTGAATTGAGGTTGGCGACAAGACGCCCCCGGTGAATGGTGTAACTGGAGGACCGCAAAGCGCCTTGCCCGCGGCAGGCTAACGTCTCATTTTCTGCCTGTCCATTAACACGACATTTATTGAGGCATTCCACACTCCTCTTGCCGCTACCAACGGCAAACCGCAATCAACACGAGGAGCTCACATGGCACGCAACCGCACGCGCGCGCCTTCGTCTACAACCGCCACCACCACTCAGATCACACGCATCAACGGCGCCCGCGTCAAGATCACCACCAGCAATGGCCGCGTTACTACAAAACCAGCCTTACCGCTCGAATGGGAATTACAGGCGGCACAAGTCGCCAGCCTGCGTCGCCTGCCACAGTATCAGCGCCGATTCTTACTGGCGGGTGACATGAACGCCAGTAAGCGCGGACCAAGAGCCCGGGCCCAGGCAATAGCAACGGGGATGACCAGCGGCGAACCTGACCTCCGCATCTATGGCGAATACGGGCGTCTGCTGATGATCGAGAACAAGGTCGGGCAGGGAAGACTGTCGCCAGCCCAGAAAGACCGCCACGCGGCCCTTGAGCGGCTTGGCTACACTGTTCTGGTCCTCAGGGCCACGACGACGACAGAAGCCGCTGAGCGGGCCGTTACGGCGGTTCTGGGGTGGCTTGCAGAAGAGAAGAGGAAAGCAGCATAAAGCAGAAATTGAAAGACAAATATTTCGCCGCAAATGACAACTGCCCGATCGACGAAGACCAGCACTCATCGTCCCCGTATGCACGGGATTTAGAACTAAGAGGCTGGCAGACGGCGGCAATTAAGCGCCGGGAAGAATTCGAGTTCTATGCAGTCGACGGCGTGTACCTGTCGGATCTTCTGAATGAGGAGGCAGCTTGATGGGAAATGTGATCTATCTCGACCGTGCCGCACGGGCCAAACAGGAAGCCAAGGCAATGGCTACGCAGTTGCGACGCATCAAACAGCGCCAGTCGGTTGGCGATCCTGCCGTTCCTGCGAATGATAACGAGGATTTCCCACTGCTGGCGGTTTTGCGCCGGGACAAGCTGCACGGCTACATCGAACAGGTTATGCAATATCGTCGGATGGTCGCGATCGCCGAAGCGGAGCCCCTCAAAGGTCAGGACTATGGGTATGATGCTGGCCTGCACGCTGCTCAAGAAAGCAAACGCTTGAAAGGCACTGAAGAGGTTGAGGCTGCCGCGGCGCGGAACTGGGAAGGCGGAGTGAAGGGTGGAGATATCGAATATTCCGGCAAGCTTCGCAGAAGCAAGGGAGCGTATGCCCTTCCTGCCATGCGAAAGGTGAATGTCAAAGTCGATGCCTACTTCGAGAACGACGATGGCACGGTACCAACTCCAAAGACAGGTAAGACGCCGAGCCTCAGTTTGAAGTTCACCGACGATTTGCTGCTCGAGAAAATCGACACAAGACCGATCCTTGCCTATTTGCGGTCGAGGCTAGGGCCGCTCATCGAGCCGTTCGAGGACGCGGTGCTAGGTGGGCAGACGCTGGCTGAAATAGGCGAGAAGGATGGCTTCAAGCACAAGCAAGCAACCGCAGCGGGACGGTCTCTTGTTTTTCGCGGGTTAGCTGCGGTGCAGGGCGCTATGGACGATCTTGATCTTCATCCACTGGCGTATCGAAACGCTTGGAATATCGCGCAACCTGCATAGTGCACCCCAATCCCCGCCAACTCCCCAATGAGGGGAAGACTACATCAAAGCCGCCATGCGCGGCCTTTCTCATTTCAGTGCGGTTACAAGAGCCGCCCCTGTCGGCATTGCCGGTAGGGTAACTATTCCAGCGCCGTTTCTCCTCCGGCTGCTGGTTCGGCGGGTTGAGCCTATTGCGGTAGGCTCCCCGCCGATTGTGTTTCGGATGCTCGTGGTAACTATTGGTTTGATTTCTTCAGCCAGGGATTGTTTTTGAATTCGTAGATGTATGTCCGTTTGGATCGCCTACCGAATAGAACGTAAGGCACCCAAATCAAAGATGGGATCCAACTCATAAAGATTGCAGTGGCAGTTGAACTAGGGTCACTCGCTCTGAACGTCAGTAACTCATAGGTGATTACGAGTGCAGGGAGGATGTATAGCGCTGTGACCGTCCATCTGAACGCTTTGAGATAAAAATAATTCAAATACAGACATATGGCCGCCAGAATGATGATTGCTATATACTTTGCACCGGATAGCAGAAAATTAAAAGATGCCATGCTGACGTCTAGCAATGTGTATCTTAGTAACCAGAAAAAATAATACGACATATACGCCGCATATGCTGCAGATAGTAGTATGCCGATAACTACTACGATAAGCCATCCCCCAACTGGAAGATGTTCGTCGTTCAATTCTTCTGCTGTCACTGTTGCCACCCCTTCAAGCGAATCGTGTGCTCACTTTTACGCGTTAGGATTGGCTGCACAACCATTCAGCGGGCTAGAGCGCTGGTGTGCTCGCCGGTCTCATAAGCCGGATATGATCGGTTCGATCCCGATGCCCGCAACCAACTAGGATTGTCATGGCAAATCACAAGCAGCGCGGTGAAAGCGCCTCTTGGCAGCATCTTTATAAGAAATCACGCTGGCTTAAGATGCGCGAGCGTCACCTTATGCAGTCGCCACTCTGTGTCTATTGCCTCAAGGCTGGCGACGTCGAACCCGCCACGATTTGCGACCATCGCACCCCTCATAAAGGAAACGAAGATCTTTTCTGGGATGCTGACAATCTCATGTCCCTTTGTAAGTCGTGTCATGATCGGATCAAACAGCGTGAAGAGCGCGGAGAGACTGTCGTGCGGTTTTCTGCGGACGGGTGGCCAATAGGATGAGCCCCCGGGGGGATCAAAAAGCGCGCGAGTCCGCAGACGCAGGAGCGGCGGGGTCCCACAGCGCACGCATCTCCAATTCAAAATATGACCCCATAAGGATTTCATTCCATGGCAAAGCCGAGAAATCCCCTCGGTAAGGCCAAAGTCGAGGGGCGAGACAAAACGCATGCCGGTCGGTACAAAAACCGCGCAGACCCAGCCGCAAACGGCCCGCTTGGCACTCCTCCCGCCTGGTTGAAGGATAGCGCCGATATCAAGGCGAAGTCGGCTTGGCAGCTTTTCGCGAAAGAGCTGCCTTGGCTGAATGAATCGCACCGAACGTTGGTCGGCATGGCCTCGACTATTCAGGGCCGCATCATGGCCGGGCAGGAGGTGGGTGTGCAGGCGATGAACCTGCTTCGCCAGATGCTTGGCCAGATGGGCGCGACGCCTGCTGATGCCTCCAAGGTGGCGACACCCGACGATGGCGAAGAAAAGGACGATCTGCTTGACTGATATGCCTGCGCTTGAGCGTGTGAGCGCTTATGCGCAAGCTGTCATTGATGGCAGAGAAGTTGCTGGCCCGCACGTTCGTAATGCATGCCGCCGCCATTTCGACGATCTCGAACGCGGGCACGAGCGCGGCCTGTATTGGGACGACGATGCTGCCGACCGCGTGTTTCGGTTCTTTGAAGGGCGGCTCAAGCTTTCCGAAGGCCAGTTTGAAGGCAATCCATTCAATCTGCATGCCTCGCAGGCTTTCAAGTTGGGTTCGCTCTTCGGCTGGAAACGGGCCGACGGTTCGCGCCGCTTTCGTCGCGCTTACATCGAGGAAGGCAAGGGCAACGGTAAATCGCCATTTGCTGGCGGTGTCGGCCTGTACGGCCTGATCGCTGACAAGGAAGCTGGCGCGCAGATCTATGCGGCGGCTGCCAAGAAAGAACAGGCTGGAATTCTTTTTCAGGATGCCGTGAAGATGGTTCGCGCTGCCCCGGCACTCGTCGAGCGGTTGAAATTCAGCGGCGGCATCGGTCGAGAGTTCAATATCGCGCATCACAAATCGCAATCGTTCTTTCGCCCGATTTCAAAGGATTCCGGCAAGTCTGGCTCAGGTCCGCGACCGCACTTTGCGCTTTGCGACGAGGTGCACGAACATCCCGACCGTTCGACGATGGAAATGCTGGAGCGCGGCTTCAAGTTTCGTCGGCAGCCACTGTTGTTGATGATTACGAACTCAGGCAGTGACCGAAACAGCATTTGCTGGGAAGAGCACGAACACGCCGTCAAGGTGGCTGCGGGCACTCAAACGCTGGACGAGGATTTCGCCTATGTCGGCGAGGTGATCGACGACACGACGTTTTCCTATGTCTGCGCGCTGGACAAGGGCGACGATCCGCTCAAGGACGAAACCTGCTGGAAGAAGGCTAACCCTCTTCTGGGTGTTATCCTGACGCAGGAATATCTGGCTGGCGTTGTTGCTCAGGCAAAGCAAATGCCGGGCAAGCTGAACGGCATTCTGCGGCTGCATTTCTGCTGCTGGACCGACGCCGACAAGGCTTGGATGCCACGCGAGACCGTCGAAAGCGTAATGGATGACTTCGATCCCGAAGTCGAACACGCTGACAAGCCGGTTTTCATGGGAGTCGACCTGTCCGGCAGCAAGGATATGACCGTTCTGGCATGCGTTGTCCCGACCGGCTTCAAGGAAATGGATCGGGAAGATGGATCGACGGTCAATCTGCCGACGTTTGATGCGTGGGTGGAGGCTTGGACGCCGGCTGACACGCTGGAGGCGCGAGAACAGGCTGACAAGGCACCGTATGCGCTTTGGGTAAAACAGGGTTGGTTGAATGCTCCGCCCGGTAAAAGAATTCGATATGACTTCGTAGCCACGCGCGTCCAGCAACTCGATCAAGCCTTCGATATTCAAGCCATCGCCTATGACCGCTACGCCTACGACAAGTTCCGCGAGGAAGTCGAAGCGCTCGGGTTGGATATTGAACATGTCGCACATCCGCAGGGGGGCAAGGTTCGGGCTCGGCCTGAGCCTGCAAAGGTAGAAGCGGCGAAAGCCGCAAACCTGCCACCGCCGCAAGGCTTGTGGATGCCGGGTTCTGTTCTGGCTCTCGAGGACATGATTATCGATGGCCGCATTCGCATGCGGCGCAATCCCGTCCTTATGACTGCCTTGATGGGCGCGACATTCGATCATGACCCGCAA
The DNA here is from genome assembly GCF_040372265.1 of Brucella sp. NBRC 113783. Taxonomy (NCBI): domain Bacteria; kingdom Pseudomonadati; phylum Pseudomonadota; class Alphaproteobacteria; order Hyphomicrobiales; family Brucellaceae; genus Brucella; species Brucella sp. NBRC 113783. The sequence continues at coordinate 102,747 of NZ_BAABRX010000010.1, forward strand.
GACAACCGGTGGTTCGTCAAAACGAAGGCATCGGTGCGCATCGACGCTGCCGTCGCTCTGGCGATGGCGGTTGGTGTGGCGATGGACGGGGCGGTTACGCCGAAAGAGTCCGTCTACAAGAAACGCGGCATCCGAATGGCCGGCTAATCGGAACAAGGAATATCTATGGGAATTCTTGACCTGTTCCGGTCCAAACCGGAGGCAGCGCCTTCGGTCGCGCCGAAACGAGCGCCGCGAGCTGACTGGCAATATTTCGACGGCTTGGACGATCCAAGGTTAGCCGCCTTTCTTGGCGGAGGCGCAGAAACAGCGAGCGGCATGGCGGTGACACCCAAGGCTGCTCTGTTCAACACAACGGTTTTTCGCTGTGTCGACCTCATCTCAGGCAGTATCGGGATGCTGCCATTTTACTTGATGCGCAAGGACGGGAAGGGACGACTTCACCCAGCTGATGATCATTCTCTGTTTGATGTTCTTCTTACGCAGCCGAATAACTGGCAGACGGCGTATGAATTCCGCCGACAGCTGCAGTCGCATGCACTGACCTACGGCAATGCATACGCCCGTATTGTTCGAAGCGGTAGGCGCGTGGTTGCGTTGCAGCCTTTGCACCCGACCAATGTCACCGTCGAGCAGAAAGACGATCTGACCGTCATCTACAAGGTCGTATTGAAGGGCGGTCGATATGTCGAGCTGCCCCAGTCGGAGGTATTTCATCTCCGCGATATGACAGACGATGGCGTCGTCGGTCTTTCTCGCGTCCAGCAGGCGAAAGAAGCTATCGGCCTTGCGATGCAGACAGAGAAAGCCGCGGCTCGGCTGTTTAAGAACGGTACGATGGTCGGCGGCGCGCTTACGCACCCCGGCAAGCTTGGTGATGACGAGTTCGAAAACTTGGACACCAGCCTTAAGGATAAGTTCTCCGGTGCGGAGAACGCACATAAGTGGCTAATCCTTGAAGAGGGCATGAAGGCCGAACCGTTCTCGCAGACGGCAAGAGACAGCCAGCAGATTGAGACAAGAAATCATCAGATCGAGGAGGTTGCGCGCGCTTTCGGTGTGCCGCGGCCGCTTTTGATGATGGACGACACATCGTGGGGCAGCGGTATTGAAACCCTTGGCCAGTTTTTCGTTCGTTATGGCTTGGCGCCGTGGTTCATCGCTTGGGAGCAGGCGGTTTCCCGATGCCTTCTGACCCGCGAAGAGCGTCGATCTTATCAGGCTGATTTCGATGAGCGCGAATTGCTGCGCGGTTCGATCAAAGACCAAGCCGAATTCCTCGCCAAAGCGCTGGGTTCTGGCGGTTCCCGTCCGTGGATGTCCCAAAATGAAGCTCGCGATTATGTGGGCTTGAGCCAGAGCGACGATCCGGACGCGGACAGCCTCAAAAATCCAATGACGCAGCCAGAAACTGGCCTCACTCCTTCAGGAACACGCAATGAGCCTTAACAGAACGCCGGTTGCTGCCGTTGCGCGACCGAAGTCTTATCAGTGGGATGTGCCTCTCTCCGCTTTAGAGCGGTGGGAGAGGGCTCCACAGGCGGCAGAAGCAGACGATCCGAACACAATTTCGATCTTTGACGTGATCGGCGAGGATTATTGGAGCGGTGGCGGGTTTACAGCCAAGCGAGCCGCCGCCGCGCTTCGATCCATCGGGAAAAATCCGGTTACCGTGAACGTGAATTCGCCAGGCGGCGACATGTTCGAAGGGCTGGCGATTTACAATCTACTCGCAAGCCATCCCGGCGAAGTCACTGTCAACGTGATGGGATATGCGGCGTCTGCGGCATCAATCATCGCTATGGCCGGTGACAGAGTGGTCATGTCGACCGGCTCGATGATGATGATCCATCGAGCGTGGGGGCTCGCTGTCGGCAATACGCACGATTTCACTGATGCTGCGACGCTGTTTCAGTCCTTCGATAGTTCGATGGCCGATATTTACGCTGCCCGCACAGGACTGGCGCAAGACGAAGTGCTTTCTCTGTTGGATGGCCCGTCAAAGGCGTCGGACGGCACTTGGCTTTCAGCCGATGAGGCCATCGAAAAGGGCTTTGCGGACGAGAAGGCCGCCGGAACTGCCAAGCCCGACGCAAAAGCGGAACTTCCTGCACATATTGCAGCGATGCGCCGAATTGACCGGGCATTGGCTGCAGCAGGCGAGACGCGCCGTTCGCGTACTCAACTTCTCAATGAAATTCGAGGCGAGCGCGATGCCGCCGAGAACGCCACGCGCGACGCTGGCAAGACCAGAGCCAAAGACATGACCGGCATCAAGGCCGCTCTTGTCAGCACAACCAATATACTTTCCAAGGGATAACCAAATGGAACCCGATGAAATCAAGGCGCTCATTGAAGCGCAGGGCCGCGCATTTGAAGCGTTCAAGGCAGAACACAGCGCAGCTCTTAATGACGTAAAGAAGGGAACAGAAGATGTCGTTCGCACTGAAAAGGTCGAGCGCATCAATGCCACTGTAAGCGACCTTCAGGCGGCTCTCGATGAGCAGGCGCAGAAGCTCGCAGCTCTCCAGACGGCAGGTGCGTCCAAGCCTGGCGATGCCGTCAAGAATGCCGAATATACCAAGGCGTTTGACCGCTTCTTCCGTAAGGGCGATGAGGCAAGCATTGACGCATTTATTCAGGCCAATCCACAGGCCGCGATGAGCGTCGCCGTTCCAGAAGACGGCGGATATACGGCTCCGACCGAATGGGACCGCACCATTACCGACAAGCTGAAGATCGTTTCTCCGATGCGCGGTATCGCTTCGGTCATTCAGATTTCTGGTAACGGCTTCTCCAAGCTCTACAATGACCGCGCTACGGCGTCTGGCTGGGTAGGCGAATCCGCTGCCCGTCCTGAAACCCCGGCTGCAAAGTTCGCCGAGGTGAAGTTCAACACCGGCGAAATCTACGCGAATCCTGCGGCAACGCAGCGCCTGCTGGATGATTCCGAAATCAACCTCGAAAACTGGCTTGCCGGTGAAGTCGAGACTGAGTTCGCATATCAGGAAGGCATCGCGTTCGTATCCGGCAATGGCACCGACAAGCCTAAAGGCTTGCTGACCTACACGACTGCGGCCTCGCATCCGTGGGGCGCAATCCCGACGGTGAATAGCGGTGACGCAGCTGGTCTTACGACCGATGGCCTCATTGATCTGGTTTACGACCTGCCAAGTGAGCGCACTCCGAATGCGCGGTTTACTATGAACCGCAAGACGCAGGGCGCCATCCGTAAACTGAAGGACGGTCAGGGCAATTACATCTGGCAGCCGGGTCTGGTTTCTGGCCAGCCTGCGACGATCCTTGGATTCCCGGTCAGCGAGCTTGCTGCAATGCCGGACATTGCCGCTGACGCCATCCCGGTTGTCTTCGGTGATTTCCAGCGCGGTTATCTCGTGGTTGACCGCACGGGTATTCGCATCCTTCGCGATCCGTACACCAACAAGCCTTTCGTGCAGTTTTACACCACGAAGCGCGTTGGCGGCGGCGTTACCGATCCGACGGCCCTGCGTTACCACAAGATCGCAGCTGCTTAACAATACAAGGGCGCCTTCGGGCGCCCTTCCTACAGGAGGCGCTGATGGAAGTGCGTGTTGCGAAGGCATTCAAGGCGGTGCCTGAAGGCGAGGTTTATCCCCGCCAGTTTGAGGTTGGCGATACTGTGACTGGTCGCATGGCCGAGGTTGCGCGAACGCTGGGTTGCGTCGCAGATGAGCCTGCCAAAAAGAAGGGCTTCGACCGTGGCGGTGGATCTTGATCGGTTAAAGCGACATCTTCGAATTGAATTCGATGATGAGGATACGGAGCTTGAAGGTTATTTAGCCGCCGCTCAAGGGTCTGCGTTGCGCTATATGAACCGCGACGCCGTACCCGCAGGCGCCGAAGCCGAGCTGGATGCGGCTATCCTGCTTATTGCGGGAGACCTCCACGAGAACCGCGAGCGACAGTCGACTGTTGAACTATTCGAAAACAGGTCGGCGCGCTGGCTGCTTGATCCATATCGGCTGTTGAGGGTTTGAGATTGTTATCGTTCTAGCAATTGTGGAACATATGGACCTCTGAATGATTGGAGATCGCAATGGCCCGCACAGACAAGAATGATACCGGCTTTCGTCACGAGGTTGCAGAACGGTCGCTCAGGTACTTAGGGCGATCTGCGGATACACTGACAGCAAGAGAACAGTCTGTCCTAGCGCGATTGTCTGAGCGTCAAACGATTGCACGCGATGTAAACAGGTCGTTTGACGAGAAGCTGACCTATGGTCAACGGCTCGCAGATAAGGTCGCCGAATTCGGTGGTTCATGGACATTTATAATGCTTTTTGCTCTCGTGCTCGTCGCGTGGGTGGCTGCAAATTCAATTGTGGCGGCATTCGCTTTCGATCCCTATCCGTTCATCTTTCTCAATCTCGTGCTTTCGATGTTGGCCGCGGTGCAAGCGCCGATAATTATGATGAGTCAGAACCGCCAAGCTGCAAGGGACCGGCTGGATGCTGCACATGATTACGAAGTGAACCTCAAAGCTGAAATTGAAATAATGGCGCTACATGAGAAGTTTGACCAGTTGCGTTCGAACGAACTCAAGGCGCTCATTGAAAAGCAGCAAGAGCAATTGGATATTCTTACATCGCTGCTTGCGAAATCCACGCCAAATCAAAATTGAGGCTTCATGCCCTGGCTCCACTTCACAGCCACCTACGACTTCATCCCTAAGCCTGCAGTGACGATCCGCTATCCGGCAGGCTACGTCGGCTTGGTCACAACGCCTTGCGCTAACCGCGCTATTGCCGCTGGCAAGGCCGAGCGACTTCCAACTCCCAACAGAGACGAGGCTGAAGCATGGCGAAGCGCGCAGGTGCCGGCAGCCTGAATTGCCGTTTGACGTTTCAGGTTCGGCAGGACGTGGATGATGGTTTCGGCGGAACACGCGGTGAGTGGGTTGACCAGTTTACCGTGCCCGGGAGGCTGGAACCGCGATACGGCAGCAATGCTGAGAGCATCATGGCGGCGCGAATGCAGTCCATGCAGCCCTACAATCTGACCATTCGCGGTAGCGCAGCGGCAAGACAGATTACGGCATCATGGCGGGCATACGACGCTCGGGCTGGTAAGACTGGGGACAAGCCGAACCGGGTTTTCGGAATTAAGACCGTCGTCAATCCCGACGAGCGTGGGCAGTACATCGAGATGCTAGCGATTGAAGGCGAGGAAACTTGATGGCGGTAAAGATTAAAGGTCTGGACCGCCTACAGATCAAGCTAACGAAATTTCCGGAAGTTGCTGAAAAGCTTGTCAGAGCGGCGATGGAGCAAGGCGCTCAGGAAATCGTCAACATGATGCAAAACTTGGTTCCCGTCGATGATGGCGAGCTAATGGAAAGCATCGGCTGGACGTGGGGTAAAACTCCAAAATACAGCCAGCGAATTGGCAGCGTTAAGTCTAACGATGGCAAGCTGACCATCACGATTTACGCTGGCAATTCTAATGTGCGCTATGCCCATCTGGTCGAATTTGGCAGCGCGCCACATGTGAACGGCGGCATGTATCCAGGAACAATCAACCCTGGGGCCAAGGCGCAGCCGTTCTTCTTTGTGAGTTTCCGAGCCAAACGGCGAAGCGCGCGGGCGAGGGTGTCTCGTGCCATCACCAAGGCAGCTAAACAGATTGCAGCGGATCGCTAAATGGACCCGGTTTTAGAACTTCAGGGCGCGATTATTCAGCGCTTGCGCAGCTTTCCTGCGCTTGTCTCGCTGATTGGTCAGCGCAGCTACGATAACCCGCCGACTAACGACGAAGGGCAGGTTTCGCCCTCAATCTTTCCATACGTCAGTATCGGCGCATCGAGCGCTCAACAGGTAGATGCCGACTGTATTTTCGCTGACGATATCATTTTCCAGCTGGATGTCTGGTCGATTGAGCCAGCCAAAAAGCAGATGCGCGACGTCGCAAACGCAGTGCGTCTTGCAACACGAGGGTGGGAACCTGTTTTGACAGCAAACGCCCTCGTGACATTCGAGTATTGGCGAACTGACTACATCAAGGACGGCGCAATCAATCATGCGTCGATCCGTTACACGGCGATTATCGAGCAGCCTTAAGGCCACCGCGCCGATCACCCCGAAAACTATTAATGGCCGCCCTTATGGTGGCCTTTTTCGTATGGAGGCCGCATTGGCTCAAGCTACTACGATCAAAGGCGGCAAGGTCCGCGTGAAGCTCGGCAATGACGCAACGCCGATTGTTTATACAGCGCCTTGTGGCTTCACACAGAAGTCAATTACGCTCTCGAAAAACCTCAATGAGGTTTCGATTCCCGATTGTGAAGATCCAGACAAAGTGGACTGGATCGGCCGAGATGCCGCTTCGCTTTCGATGAGTATTAGCGGCGAGGGCGTACTTGCTTCAGAATCTATCGAGGCTTGGCTCGACGCTTGGGAAAGCATCGATTCCGTTCCTGTTCAGGTTGAATTGGTATTCCCTGCCACGACCTACACATACACCGGCAATATGCATGTCGAGAACCTCGATATTGGCGCCAACAACGGCGAGCGGGCGACGAATAACGTTTCGCTGCAGTCCGACGGCGAAATGGTCCGCGTCTCGGCACCGACGACTCCATAATGAGCAGAGACGCTAAGGTTGAGCTCGACTGGGCGGACGGTACTTATACCTTCCGCCTCGGTTGGGGCGAGTTGGAAGCGCTGCAGGAAGCGTGCGACGCCGGCCCTTGGGTCATTCTGGAGCGACTTTTCACCAAACAATGCCGCGTCGGCGATATCGCCCATGTGATCCGGCAGGGACTGATTGGTGGAGGCTTGGAGGCCACGGCGGCCACGAAACTGGTGAGAACCTACATCGAAAAACGCCCGCCTGCTGAGAACATCGTATTCGCCACCATCATTTTGCAGGCAGGTATTCAAGGCGTGCCGGAGGAGCCGGTGGGGGAGCCAGCGGCGGCAAATCAGACGGAGAACAACTCGACAGTCTCCCCAACGGAAAAGTCAGATTTGCCGCGGTCTACGGCAATGGTGCGGCGCTCGGCTTCACGCCGCAAGAAGTAAGACGAATGTCCATGTGGCAGTTCATGGCTGCCGTTGACGGTTACGTCAAAGCTAACTCGACCGACGATGGCGGTTTGAGCCAGGCGGAAAAAGACGAGCTTTGGGAGTGGGTGAGCGAGGGGTAGGGTGGGTTGCTAATAGCAACCCAACTGCGTTGCCTCGGCCTGCGCCTGTGCGCGCTCCGCTTCCAGCAATCTTGGGATGTTAGCCCGGCTAAGCAGTTGCTGGCATCTCAGTTCTTTGTTCGCCGGGTCAGATGCCTTATTGCTGGCGCAACCGCCTATAGCCAGCATGATGGTGCAAATAGTGACGATGGCTTTCATGTGTGTCCCCCTCCTCGGACAATTTTCTAAGTTAATGGGTTAAAACCCGCACGCGCAATGTTGTTTTCTTCCGCTCGGATCGCGTCAGCTTTCTGATAGATTCGGGTTCTAAGAGCATCGAACAATCTACTGTCTTGCTCATATATGATGATGTCATTGAGCGTTCCCATGCCGCCATAGCAGTGCAGGATCCGTATCACGCCGTGAAAGTCAGAAAGCCTGATTTCTGATGCACCTTTTTCGAGCACACTCGCCCATCCATGCACATTATGGGCACGCAATATTGCTACGATCTCATCTACATCGGAGCAAAGAGACTCTAAGTCCGGGTGCATCGTAAATTCTTTCGCTAAAACGTCGGTTCCTTCACGCGAGATCCAGATTTGGTGCCGTCGACTCCCGTGGCAAATCCTTCGAAATCACGACCGATAATAATCAGCGGCAAAGATGCCAGTGATGCGATGCCGCCCATGATCAGAAGCGCATACGGCATCAAAATACTTTGATTGTAATAGCCGCCAAATTGGACGTTCTTCGCAACGGCCGCGAGCAGATCCCAGTAGCCATACGCGGACACCAGAGGGCCGACAAATAGGAACGCAATTCCTAACCAGCCCACCCCATTAAATCTCTGTTCTATTTTCATAGGTGCCCCACCATGGCCACTGACTTAGAGACTCTTGTCGTTCAATTTTCAGCCGATTTCAAGCGTTTGGAGAACGCGATCAATCGGCAGCGTGGGCAATTCACGCGCCAGATGGGCCAGATGGAGAAGTCAGCAAACGCAAGCGTGCAGCGCATAAATGCGGCGCTTGGCAACATCGGCAAGGGCACGATGCAAGACCTCGCTGCTCCCCTAACTGGCATTACTGCCGCATTGGGCACGCGCGAGTTGATGCAGTATGCGGATGCTTGGACGCAGGCTGGAAACCTCATTCGTTCGTCAGCGACGGCAGCTGGTGTTGGCGCACGTTCGCTGAATGAGTTGAAGGACGGTGCGAACGAAGCACGCACAAGTCTTGAAGCATATACTGACTTATATGCTCGGCTGATCAGATCTGCCTCCGCCGTAGCCAAGTCGGAAAACGAGATTGCGCTGGCGACTTCGCTTGTCTCAAAAGCCTTTAAGGCTGGCGGTGCGTCCGCACAGGAACAAGCTGCCGGCATTCTCCAGCTCGGGCAAGCTTTGGGTTCTGGCGTGTTGCAGGGCGATGAACTCCGGTCGTTGCGTGAAAACGCGCCGGTTATTGCAAAGGCAATTGCTGACGAGTTTAAGACCACGATCGCAGGCTTGAAGCAGCTTGGCGCTGATGGGAAGCTGACGTCTGATCGCGTGTTCAAGGCTATCCTGAATGCAAAAAAGGGCATTGAGGCTCAGTTCAAGGCAACCAACGCGACTATTGCCGACGCCTTCACGCAGATTAATAACGAGTTTACCGCTTATATCGGCAATGCCGATAAGTCAGCTGGCGCGAGTAGGCAGCTGGTTCAAGCGCTGCAGTATGTTGCTGATAACTTCAAAGAGATAGCCGACGTTGTTGCAGCCTTTGCGACCGTGCTGATTACCGCGTTCACGGGGCGGGCGATTGCTGGGGTGGTCGTCGGACTGGGCCAAGCTGTTGTTGCATTGGGCTCATTCCTGACAGCACTTCGTACAGGTACGAGCGTAGTTGCCGCCTTCAGTGCATCGCTTGGGCCAATCGGCCTCTTGGCCGGGGCTGCAGCAGGTGCCGTCTATTTGCTCTATAAAAGTATAGGAAGCGGAGACAGCGCGGCCAAGAAATTCACGGATGCCATTGGTAGTAACGAAATCGCGCTCAAAAATGCAGCGAACGCTTCAAAAGCGTATCAGGCAGAGCTTGTGAAGCAGATTGCTTTGCAGCTTGAGACGGCAAAGTCGCAGAGTGTTACGGCGTCGGCCGATGCTTACACGGCAATTGACCGAGCGTCGAAATTTCGAGCGATGACTGGTCTTGAATTTGAGCCGTTAGAATATGCGGCGCGAACCGCTGAAACTAATGCCTTGCAACTCGAGCAATCCGTGATTGACCTCGAGAAGCAAAAGAAAAAGGCAGAGAGTATCCTCGCCTCAACGCCTTCTGGCTACGGCGGCGGTATCGCGACTACGCCAGACGACAAGAAGAAGGGCCGCACGAAGAAGACACCCGCTGAGCGGTTCGACAGTGACATCCAACGTATCACCGACCGCACATCGGCTCTTGTCGCGGAGACTGAAGCGCAGCGTCAGATCAACCCGTTGATTAATGACTATGGCTTTGCCATGGAAAAGGCGCGTACGGAGCAGGAACTGCTCAATGCTGCCCAGAAGGCGGGCGTTGCGCTCACTCCTGAGCTGCGAGCGCAGATCGCCCAGACCGCCGATCAGTGGGCACTTGCGAGTGCAGAGGCTAACAAGCTTGCCGAAGCGCAGAACCGTATTCGAGAAAACGCCGAAGACATGGCGGCATTCCAGAAAGAATGGGTTGGAGGAATTGCCAGCGATCTTTTGAACGGCGCTGACGCAGCGGATATATTTGCCAACTCTCTCGGACGCATCGCAGACAAGTTTATCGAGATCGGCCTTGCGAACATCTTCGATACCGACAAGGGCGGCTTCAACCTATTCGGCGCTCTGGGAGGCATTTTCCGCAAGAACGGTGGACCGGTAAAACGCGCAGGTGGTGGCATTGTCCGCGGACCTGGCGGGCCGCGTGGCGATAAAATACCGGCGATGCTGAGCGACGAGGAGTTCGTCGTCAATGCAGCAGCGACAAAGCGCAATCGTGCGTTGCTGGAAGCCATCAACAGCGGGCGTGTTATCGGACTGAAGGACGGCGGCTCACCTTTGCGCGCGCCATCCATGCCGATCCTGCGCTCATCTGCCGCGACGCAGCAAGCGCAATCCGGCATTGCCGACGTTCGTGTCTTTGTGGATCGCGACGGCAACTGGCAGGCCGAGGTCGAACTCATATCGCAGCGGAACGTGAAACAGGGGCTTACTGCTTTTGACAAAACAGGCGCCATGCGAACTGCACGCGATCTACGGCAAGTCAATTCAAGGGGGCTGGCAAGGTAATGGCTGAACTTCTTCCGACTGGCCTTCGATATCAGCCGACTTTCCCGGTCCTGAATCGCCCGGTTTCCATGTCTCAGTACGGGGATCGGGCGATTTCAGCGATTGAGAACGGCGATCCTTTCTGGACTTGGACGGCCAAGATTACAGCGTTGACGAATGCCAAGCGCAATTTGCTCGAGGCGTTCATCGATCGATGCCGCGGCGGTCAGGTTACGGTGCACTACACCCCAAAACACGTTTGCATCCCGCAAGCTTATTGGGGTGACGCTAATAATCCGGCAATCACCGGCACCGCTACGCTGGGTGCGATCAACGGCAACTCGCTCACCTTAAATGGCGCTGTGGTCGGATTGAAACTGAAGGAAGGCGATTTGGTCGGGTTTACGGTCGGCGATTACAACTTCATCGCCCGCATCGTTGCTGATGCCACAGCAGCCAGCACGAGCGTGCAGGTGAAGATCGAGCCATTCTTACCGTCCTACATCACCGTCGGCGCGGCAGTTCGCTTCAAGAGCCCGGTGATGAACATGCGGCTAATGCCGAAGACGTGGGAAATTGGCGACGGCAAGTTTCCCGATGCGTCGTTTCAGTTGATTGAGGTGCCGAAGTGAAGGAAGTGGAAGAAAGAGATTTTTTCGGTTTTACTCCTGAGATGACAAAGGTTTTGGAACGCGAACTTTCGAATTACGACGGGTTTTGTCTAATTGAGGTGGTAAAAATGGCATTTCAGGAAGTGAAGTTGGTGGACCCCGACGCTTTAAAATTAGATATGCGATGATATTCAGGGCGCACATTCCCATGTCCTCGCAATCCCTGATCAACTGATGCATTTCTTGTTTGTCTATTTTATCTTCGTACTCTCGGATTTCGCCCTTGGCGTACTCGGTACGTAAGATCAGAAAGCTGCCTTGATCTTCCTTGGCACCATGAACGAAGTAGTTGCGATGTTCATTCAATCGTTCGATGGAAATTGAAATTTCTCTAATGTGAGGCTCAATTTCCGGGTGAGACGAAGATGACGATAAAGCTCGAAGCGCGAACCAAAGTGACTGACCATTTAGTTCGTTGGTGACAGATTGCACTCCCTTTGGTTGGCCAAGCAAATGGCTCAAAAGCATCTTGCAACAATTTTCGGTGTTGTTCCAAGCCATCACGAGCTCGCCTAGCAAGTGAGCGAAGCTGATATCAACTAATGGATAGCGACGTCTCTCAGGTCTGTTTCCAGGATGTTTTTTGCCTTTTGACATGGTTGTGCCTCCGCGCGAGTATCAAAGCCGAGTCGCAATCGGAAGTCGAGACGCGCCTACCGTTGGCGCCGAGCGCGAATAGCACGAACCCAGGTGTTGTTGAACATAATGGCGCCTATGACCAATGCGACGGCACCCATGGCGATCATGCCGATAGCTACGCCTTGGTCTCCGAACTGCTGATATAACCAGCCCGTTTTTTCTACTGCTTGGGCTGGATTTCCAAGGCGAAGAACACCTTGGATCAAGGCACCAAAACCGACAATCAACATGCAAACACTTCTAATCATGCCGGCCAGATATCAGCTGGGCGCGGTTCAATCCACCCTTTCGATGATTTGGCGGTAACTAATGGCCTTCCCAGCACGTCTACAGCAATTGCTCGACGAGGGCAGGGGCAAGATAGCCTCGGCCGTCAAAGTCGAATTCGGTACCGGCACCTATGGCTTTTTCTCTGGCAAGGGGAGCGTGAGTTATGCTGGCCTTACGTACAACGGAAACACGCTGATCGACATCGATGAGCCTATGTATGCGCTCGGCACGGCTGCCCAGCCGGTGACGATGCGGTTGCCTGCCGCTGCTGATTTTGGGCTCACACCCGACAAGCTGAAGCTGATTGAGCAGGAAGACTACAAGAACCGTCCAGTCACGTTCTACGACTTCTATTTCGACCCGGATACGAACGCGTTCCTTCACGCCGAGCCGACATGGTACGGCTATGTCGATACCATTGACCACCGCGAGGAAGGCGACAATGTTTGGCTGGAAGGCAATATCGAGACCGGTGCAGTCGACAATTTCCGCGAAGGCTATCGTTATGCCTCGCACGAGGATCAGCAGCTTGTTTCGTTAGGCGACATGCTTTTCGAGTATGCAGCGAGGATCAAGAATGAATTCTTCAAAATCAAATTCGGCTAGGGTTCCCGGCTGGGATCGGGCGCTTGAAGACTTGGCAACTTCTCATGTCTCTATCGCTCCTGAATGGGGTATATCCGACTGCCTGATGACGGCGGCGGATGCGATCAAGGCCGTAACCGGAGATGACCCGCTTGTGAAGTTCCGCGGCAAGTACAAGACGGAAGCCGGCGCCGCTCGCAAGATGCGCGCCAATGGCTGCGAGAGCGTCAAGGATGTGTTCGAAACCTATCTCCAGCTTGAGCCCGTCAATAGGCTTTCTGCCCGCCGGGGAGATGTCGGCGTGATGATCATCAATGACGAATATGTGGCCGGATTTATCTGTGGCACAGGGTTCGCGGTCAAACAGCCTGCTGGTCTTACGTTCTTTCCTGTGACCGAAATCGAGCAGGCCTACAGGGTCGGCAGCTAACCACCACGACAATCAGCGCCTTTGAAGGTCCGCCAGCAGCGGGCCTTTTTTGTTGCGCCTGCATGAGGCCGCCGTATGCCATTTTTAGCGCCTATCTTCACCGCTATCGGCGGCATCGTGTCGAGCGTGGCCGCATGGGCTGCCGCCAGTCCGATTCTCGCCGGTATTGCTCAGACCGCATTCGGCATTGCACTTAAATATGCCGTCAACGCGCTGTTTCCACCGAAAACGCAAAGCCGAGCGTCGGAGCTGGAAACCCAGTACGGAGCGAATATCCCTCGTTCGGTTATTATCGGCACGTGCGCGACCGAAGGCCATCATATTTATCGAAACAGCTACGACAGTGGCGGGCGTCTCATTCAGGATGTGTTTGTTCTGTCGAGCTTCCGCATCACGTCTGTACCGCGGGTCCGATACAACGGTGAGTGGCGCACGCTTATCGCGCAAGATGCCGATGGCTATTGGTTTGTGCCAAATGAGGGCACGAGCGGCGACGATCACGATAACGTCCGCGTCAAGTTCTTCTATGGCACGATGGATCAGCAGGCCGAGCCGACGCTCATCAACAATGCCCGTCCTTCCGGACGTTGGACCGCGAACCATCGCGGCGCAGGGGTTGCTTATGCCATCGTGTTTTCGGAGCTGCGCAAGAATGGCGATGGCCTGACCTCGCCCGCAAAGCTGTTGTTCGAAGTCGTTGGCGCGCCGCTCTATGACTGGCGCAAAGACACTACGATGGGCGGATCGGGCGCACATCGCTGGGACGACCAGAGCACCTGGGAGTATTCCGACAATCCCGTTGTGCAGATTTACAATCTGGAGCGCGGATTCTTCAACGGCACTCAGCGCATGGTCGGCAAGGCGGTTCGCGCTAGCCGCCTGCCATTGGCAGAATACACCCAGGCGGCGAATATCTGCGACGAAGGTATGTCGGACGGTTCTAAGCGGTATCGCGCGCACGCGATTGCCAAGGACGGTCCCGGCGCGAACCACGACGCCAACCTGACGCCGATCCTCGAAGCCATGTGCGGCTCGTGGGTGGAGCGTGTTGACGGCGAATTCCCGATTGCAGGCGCTCCACAGGCCATCGTTGCAACCATCACCGATGCCGACATCAAGCGTGGTGCACCGCTTCGCTTCAGTGCGAAACGCAAGCGCACCGAGCTAATCAACACGGTTGCGGCCTCTTACGTTTCGCCGGATGACTTCTATGAAACGAAGGACGCGGCAACTCGCATCGATGCCGGCGCATTGGCGGAAGACCGCGAAACGCTGGCCAGCGCCATACCATATGCAGCCGTCACTGACGTGCGGCAGGTGGACAGGCTGGCAGACATCGCAATCCGCGGGGCGCGCTATCAGGCATCAGCGGAAATCGTCGTTCATCCGAAATTCCTCGACACGATCAAGGAAGGCCGGTGGGTTCGATGGAATAGCGCCAAGTATGGTGATCGGACGTTTCAGGTTCTGACGCGCCAGCTTGGCGGGATCAATACCGATGGCGCTCGCGATATCTCACTGTCGTTGCAGCAGATCAGCAATGGCGTTTTTGATCCGACAGCCTACGAAACAAACCCGCCGAACATCATCGTAATCCCACCACCGCAATATCTGGCCGAGGTGCAGAATTTCTTCGCCATTCCAATTGTAGTCGTTGCAGATGGACAAGGCGAACTGCCCGGTGTGCGGCTGATATGGGATCCGATTGATGATATCTCGGTCGTCGGCGTCGATATCGAATATTGGCCAGCGAATGACCCGTCGCAGGTGTTTACCAAGTTCGTGGCTTGGGACGTGATCAACGTTCCTATTGTTGAAGGCCTGACCTCCCTGACTGACTGGTTTGTCCGGACACGCTTGCGCGTGGACAATGGCCGGTCGGTCGCTTGGTCGACAGAAACGCCATTCACGACACTAAAGGCGGCAGGTGATGACAGTCCAGTCGATTACGAGCGCCTCGACGGTGACGTGAAGGGCCTAATCAACTGGATGACGGATGACCGGCGTGAAGCGCTTCGTCAGGCTCAGGAAAACGCCACCAAGACCGCTGACGGCATGCTGGCCGGTTATGCAGATAGCCGGTCGCTGCGCCGCGAACTTGCCAGCACCTACGGCAAGGCAAAGGCTTCGTGGTCCGAAGACATCTATGTCGCGACGGGGCCGAATAGCGCCATCGTGCAGCAACTGACACAGTTGAACGCCGAGCTTGACGACAAGGCGGATGCCAGTGTGGTGACGCTTCTGTCTACGCGAGTGGATAATGTTGAAGGCCAGTACACAGCCGTCGCGGACGCAATCACAGACGTAAATGCTTCTGTCGATGGCACGGTGGCTAACTCGGGTTGGCGCATGACGTCAACAGTCGGCGGGGGTGGCACATCGGCCAGAATATCGGCTTACGCTCGCATCAACACCGGCGACACTTGGAAACAGGCAGGCTGGTTTATCAATGTCACTCCGACGGGCAGCCAGTTTATCGTTGTGTCCAACCAGTTCGCTATTGCCGATCCCAATAACAATGGCAGCTTCACCTATCCGTTCGTTGTACAGAACGGACAGGTCTACATTCAGAACGCCCGTCTGGGCACCCTGTATTTCGACGTGCTTCAGTCCAACAACGGCAAGCTGATCATGCGCGGCTATGACAACTTGGCCGATCTGCGGATATTCACATGACCCAGACTTTTATCGGCTACAAACCGGGTGTCGGCCCGGTTCTGAAGTGCCTGAAATATGACACGGATGATCCACTGACGCTGGCAAACACGGCATTTGACAGGTTCTTCTTCAATTCGGAGACGCAGAACCTGTCTTATGTGTTCCCGACCAACCCGTTTTTCTATCGCTCGGCAGAGCTATCCGCGCTTCCGGCGACATTCAACATCACCA
>NZ_BAABRX010000011.1:0-93321 GCF_040372265.1 Brucella sp. NBRC 113783
GGCGTATCGGCTCATCCTTGGATTTAAGCGTAAGTTCTGAAATCGACATATGTCCTAGCCCTCTTTCGAGGTTGAACATCAATGATCAAGCGATGATCCGGAAGGTGGGGTCAGGACAGCGCTTACGTTCAACGCATCGACAGCTGTCTTCGAAACCCCTCAGGGCCGTGAACGACGGCAGCGGCATTCCACCGTGCTGGAAGTGGTTTGTCTAATTTTCAACGAGGGTTATATGGCAAGCGAATGCGCACACTGGCTGGTGCGGATCTTTGCCATGAAGCGCTGCGCCTCGGGCGCCCGCTTGCGGCATTGATGCCAAACAAGCCCGATGTCCACGGTCTTGCCGTCCCTATGGAATGGTAGGCATCGCGCTTTGCCGCGCGCTCCGACAAGGCAGGAAACCCGATCCTCCTGCTGGTCAGGATCGCAGCCGCCGCACTGGTCGCAGATCCGGAGCGGCCCAGACGGCCTGAACCGCGCCATGGCCGTCACCCCGGCGCCTATCAACTTCAGGCGATGATCGCATCTTGCCAGCGCGCGCGCCTCCCGCCGAGACCGAATGGATCGCCTTTGCCGCTTGTTATCAGGCGCTGGCGCTCGTTGCGCGATCCCCATTGTTGAACTGACCGGCGATGCGCGCGAACGGGCCCTGCTTCTGGCCCACGCTATCGCAACCAGTTCATAACGCTTGGGACGTCCTGGTTGTTCTTGCGTCAGGCATTTCCGGAGCTGTTGTCTCGATCGAACAGCGACAAACTACAACAGACCTTCGATACATTAAACGAGCGGATTGGTTTTAGTTTTAGTAGTACACCGTAACGTTGAGGTTCGAACGCTTTCACGGTACCCACAGTTTCGATTTCAAAACATGCCCCCTCTTCCAAGCTGATTAGATTTTCCCGCCAACCCGAGACGCCCCTTTCCACATCACCTGCAGAGGATAATTCGCAGGCACCAGGCGGGAATGGCCATGTCGGTTACGATGATGTCCCGGTTGCGGTGTGCAGAACGGAGTTCGTTAGCGTATTCGTCAACTCAAAGCATGTTGAGATCTGTTTGCTTTCATCAACGACAAGAGCATTTGCGCGATGGAGAACTCCCCTACTCGTGCTTTGTGGGTTAGAGAACGCAAATAACCGCCGGCTGATCCGATTTCTCTTATGCGCTGTAGAATGCCGGCAATTGTCGCTGACAATCCTTCAACGCCCATGACCTGACAGGCTTCATGATAGGCTGATCGCGTGATGCCGAGGAAAGCTGAAACAGTTCTCGTTGCTTCAATTAAATCACGCCAAGACGTAATGCCGGTTGGTTTGTAATCCTTGATGTCAGGACATGCTCTGAGCACCGTATCGAGGGAGATCTGTTTCGTGGGGTCGGGTTTGCTGGTTTTAATCGTGGTCTCGGTGAATGATGAAGAAGACGCCTTCAAATCATTCATTTTTATATTTTGAGATTCAAAATGGGATTCAGGCAGGGATTCAATATGATGCCGCTCATTTTGGTTGTGATTGGTGCTCATTTCCTCAATATTGTTCATCTGAATCAACGCTTTATCAATTTCTGCCCGTAATGCGGTCAGCTTGTCTAGAATGTCTTGAAGTTCTGCCGTTGAAGCACGGCGGGGGATGGCGTCAACGATCACGCGAAAGCGCAAATGAACATTCTGCCAGAAGCTGGATGGAGAATCAGCCAGTGCTGCGTTGATCATTTGGGTGAGGTCTCGTCGCTGCAAGGTGATCTGTTCACGCTTACGTTTGAGGAGCGCTGCGTCGGCCTGTATTCGCTTGGCGGCTTGCGAGATTTCCTCTGCACGATAGAGAAGCGGCGCTAGTGAAAAGCCAAAAGCTTCTTCTACCTGTCCGGCCTCGTTTTTATACGCATAGCGCTTGCCATTGGGACTATCGCGTCGCGCAATCAGGCCGCTCTCGATGAGAGTAGCAATATGGCGACGAACAGTCGATTCCGGCATCCCATGCGCTCGCAAGGAGAGCTGACGATTGGAAGGAAAAACAACAAGTCCGTTTTTGACGGTGATTTCATTCTCGGGAAGAAACGACAGCAACGAGCTTATCACCGCCAGACAGCGATCGTTGATCCCGAACACTGACTTGGCAATGCAAAGCTCTTTATAGATCGCCCAACGGTTGACCGTCTTGCCATCTAATTTGGTTGGTGACGAAGGCTTCAATTGGCCAAACGCCATCCTTCGCCCACGAAATGTGGACGTTATTGACTCCAGAATTTGCATTTCCTCTTACCTTTTTTCAGGCAAAAGAAATTCAGCCGCCATAATGACGTTATGACTCTTGACACTGATTCATGGAAATGCGATTCTCGGAGTGCTTAAATCTGAGGAAGGCTTCCATGCGGCAACGTTTTGGGGGCCTTTTTCTTTTGCGTTTTAGTCTCCTGGGTTATGTATCGGTTAGATCGAGTGCTGAAGGCTTACGCTTCCCAGGCTATTTGGGTGCTTCGCTGGCCTTATATTCAGCATAGAGCTCTTCAAGTCGCGACTGGATAAAGTCGGCAAATTGCGGAGCCGCCTTGTCATTGAAGGTGAACTGTACATTTTTGCCAGCTCGTTTGATGGAGACAGGCTGAATACCGTCACCGAGAACAGGTGATAGAACAGCATTCTTTTGACGCTTATCCTTCGACGCTGACAATTTGAGCGCATCGAATACGAATTGAAATCGATCGTCTGAAGGCAACGTGGAAAAGCCAGCGCTACCTATGGCGTCCGTTGCGACAGCTTCGCCGACAGTTGTCAAAAGGCCAACGAACTCCTCCCAGCGCGTACGCCCGATGGATGGTGCACGGCCAATCTTGCGGATGATCTCTTCGGGAATCGACTTAATGATCGTTATCATCTTGGACAGGATGGCTTTATCAATGCCGGTGGACTGATAAAGCGTTTCTCGCGAATAGCCCTGCCCCTCCAAAATATAGGCAAAGAAAGCCTTTTCGATGAAGGAGAGGTTTGAACGCGTATTGTTTTCCTGGCCCTGATGAATAACCAGTTCTTCATCGGTGAGTTTTTTGACAACCGCTCTGACCTTGATGCCGAGCGCTTTAATCGCTGCGACGCGCCGATGGCCATAAGCGATCTGAAACCGATCCGCATTCTGTGGGTGAGGGCGCACCAGAATTGGCACCAGCTGCCCGCTGTCGCGGATCTGCTCAATGAGCTTTGTTTGGTCCTCATCGTCAAATCCCAGACGATCGGAGACGAACGAACTGTCAATCAGATCGGGATCAAGTTCGACGATGGTTTGACCAGTTGAAAGCTGACGTTCGATTTCATCGGCGCGGGCGGACCGTTCGTTGATCTTTTCAAGAGACTGCGAAATTGCGCCAAGCGCCGCTGGACGATTTGCACGGTCTCGATCCAAACCTGCAAGCGGCCTCGCCTGCTCGAAGGACGCATGTGTGGAGCGATCGTCAGTTTTCTGCGATGGCTCGGTCTGTTCAGAAAAGTCGAAAATATTCTTGCGGGCCATGGTTAGTTACGCCCCCAGGTCTGGCGAATTAGGTCTTCAATCTCAGCGTTGACAGATGTCAACGATTCCAGCGCGCGATCATAAGTACCGCGGGAGAATGCAGAACGATCAACTTCATAAAGGGTCTGTTTTGTCAGGCCCGCGTCGGAAATAGCGGTCGATTTCAGCATCGGGGTTTCAAGAACACGGTTGCCAAATATCGAGCGCATGAAGCCTGCCATCTGATTTTGTGGCGCGTCGTTAGGCTCATAGCGGGTGATCAGATAACGCATCCAGTCATATTGCGTATTCCCACCAGCGCGCTCAACAACAGCGAGGAGGTCGGACGTCATATGCAGAAACTGGTTCATCGACATAACATCAAGCATCTGTGGGTGGACGGTGATTAAAACCGATGTGGCCGCGCACAAGGCGGACAGGGTCAGGAAGCCCATCTGCGGCGGGCAATCAATCACAACGACATCGTAAAGATCTTCGACTACCGCAAGGCAACTGCCGATGCGTGAGAAGAACATGGCTTCATTCTTCTGCTCAGCCAGAACCTTGGGCGTTTCGTGCTCAAATTCCATGAGCTCGAGATTGCCCGGAATGACATGCAATCCCGGCGTATAGGTCGATCGGACAATATCCGTAATCTCACGTCGTTCCGCATCATAGCGAATGGCGCCATACAGCGTATCATTGACGCGCACGTCAAGCTCAGGCTGATGGCCGAACATCGCCGAAAGTGAGGCTTGCGGATCGAGATCAATGGCCAGAACCCGATATCCGCGCAAAGCCAGATACTGGGCGAGGTGGGCCGACGTAGTGGTTTTTGCAGAGCCACCCTTAAAGTTCATGACCGAAATGATCTGCAACTTCTCGCCGTTGCGACGATGACGGATATATTTGCCGTGCGTCTTGGGAGAGTTGTCATCCAGCAATTGCCGAATGGCGTGGATGTCCTGAATGGAATACATCCGCCGACCATTGCTCTGGGGCGCTGGTCCGTGGCCTTCCGATACGATCTGCCGGAGGTAGCCTTCCGCCACGCCTATAAAAGATGCAGCTTCCGCGGGCGTGAATGAGCGAATCGATTTCTGCGCTGTTGGCGGAAAAATGCGCATTTGATGCGCCTGAAG
The DNA here is from genome assembly GCF_040372265.1 of Brucella sp. NBRC 113783. Taxonomy (NCBI): domain Bacteria; kingdom Pseudomonadati; phylum Pseudomonadota; class Alphaproteobacteria; order Hyphomicrobiales; family Brucellaceae; genus Brucella; species Brucella sp. NBRC 113783. The sequence continues at coordinate 4,625 of NZ_BAABRX010000011.1, forward strand.
TCGCTTCGACAGCTCTTCAGCGTCGGCTTCAATCAAAGACTGAAGGCTGCTATGAGGTTGCGGAGATGCTGTCGGGTTTTGGTGCATGGCTCGTCCTTATCAGCGCATATTCAGTAAAACGTAACAAATATGCGCTGACAAAGATGCCCCGATTCTGTCTTCACCGCAATTTGTTTTTAGTTAATGAATAGTTAACATCAAGCAAAGCAATTATCGGGACTAAACGATTTTACTGACGAGCAATCTGGTGGTAATTTAATCTTCCGTCATGTGTTGTTTACGTTGACAGCTGTCAATGTTGCCGGAAATGCGCTGACAACTGGGTCTGACGCAGATTGGTGAAGAATAAATCTGTCTAGAGCCGAGCCGGCATTTCTGAAAAACTCACGAGATTGCCAGGATTTCAATTTCATTGTTGCCCAAAATGACGATATCGCCAAGTGATTTACCGCTGACGGATCGTGCCAGCGGCGAAACGAACGATATCGTGCCAGACTTCGGATTAGCTTCGTCCTCGCCGACTATCTGATAAGTTTGGCGCGCCCCGCCATCCCTGCTGATAGATATAACGCAGCCGAAACCAACATTCGATGGATATTGTGGTGTTGGTACGAGCTGCGCTGAATGAAGGTGGGCTGCATAGTATCGGAGATCACGCATTGGATGTGCGGTCTGCCAGCGGCGTTCTGAGATGTCTTCGATCGAATTTGCGACTTCATACGCATCTCGCGCCTTCTGAAGCTCCTCCTGCAGCAGTAGCAAGCCCTTCTCTGTCACAAGATTGGGGTGAGGCGAGATTTCACGATCTGGCAATATCGTTTCCGAAGCTGCTTCTGCGCTCTCTTCTTTGGCGAAGGCGACACTCATAGAAAAACTCCTGCCAGTTGTTGAAGGCGATGATAACCGATTCTTACTTAGCCCACAGCATGAAGACTTGGACCTACGATCAGGGTCGAATGCCCATGCCGGACGATTCCGGTGCGTTATTCATGTCGTGATAGGGCTCTCACATATGGATGGAATGCGGTGAAAGTGCTGTTATGGGTGGCAAAGAGTTGTTTGCGCTGACGCGTTGACAGCTGTCAATTTCAGTTTCGATTGAATATGGCGGGCGTGGGCAATAACGAAACGAGCGCAGTCGTACGCACGAGTAAAACGTTTGCAGTTTCAAACAATTTTTTAGTTATACTAACGTGTCTCCAAGCATGAATAATTTGTCTCGCCGTCATCTCAAGGCCGACCGTCAGGTTGCCGACTTTACTGTTGGGCCGTTTGCTGCGGTCATATAATTGAATTGACGGGGCGCATCGACTGATATTGCTGATCGTAGGAGTATTGCTGGACTGGGCGAGAATATCGAATAACTACACGGGTTGAGGTTGCCCTCAGTCTCACAGGTTGTACACGGCATTCCAACCCAGCGCGCAAAACGAGACGCGCATGAATGAGTGTTTATAAAGGTACTGGGGGCGATGGATTGCGATGAAATCAAGCTATTGAAATTATGGTGAAAAATTTCGCAAACAAAAGCTAAGTGGATCTTAAATTTAGCTCGAGCGATTGTCTGTTTTTAATTTTTTTGGAGGAGTGTTCCAGTTCGAACTTTGCCGCGTGAGCCAGGGCGTAACGCAGCATTCGATACGCAACTCTATAACTGATTGACACCAAAAAATCTACAGCTGTGTTTGCGCAAAGACCCAAAGAATCTCTTTTCGACCGGCTAAAAGGCATCAGACGTGCTGGGCCCCTCATGTGCGAACGGCTCCGGCGAAAGCCTTATAGCGATCATTTCCGGACTGTTTCAGTGCGGAATGTTGGGGTGCTCGGGTGGAAGATGATCCCCGATAATGTGGGAAACCGCATTCGATAGGTGTCGTAGTGCGATACCAACAATGGCGTAATGTTCAGCCCATAATCGTCGATTAGCCTAGGCGACCTTGTATATTGGTGATGTTCCTCTGACGGCGCGCATAACCTACCCCTTTAACAAACAGAACGGAGTTTCCGATCCCAGCATTTCCGTTTCAGGAATGCTGGTCTCGAGTGCTCAAGCCCGGGTGATTGGCTTTGCTTTCGCCGGCTGGTTTGTGGGGGATGTGCGTTGATTGCGTATTTGGTCGGATTAATTGGAGAGCGAGTTGAACAGGCGCCTGTGGTTCGGACAGGACTGGCCTCTTGGAAGAATAGCCCGGCGTCGGTCATAAATCTCGACATAACCAAGGCGGTCTTGTTAGTCGCAGCCGGTCTCGCCCTCACAGCGCCGGCAGACGCCCAGACTGCTTGCACGTCGTCGCCATGCACGGGCGCTACGGTTGTTGACGCGAACTCAGCCGACTATTTCCCCAACATATCCGGTTCCACCTGGCTGTTTCGGGATACAAGCCTGCTCAACGCGACAGCAACCAGTGCTATTAGCGGTGGTACGCAAGCATTCTATAATTCGAGCGCGCTGAACGCCACCGCGATGAACTCCATTATTGGCGGATCGCAATATTTCAACGACCTCAGCAGTCTCAATGCGTCACAATCATTCGCCATTGCCGGCGGCGGGCAGAGCTTCTACGACACCAGCACGCTAAATGCATCGGCGACAAATGCGATTAGTGGCGGCTTTCAGTATTTCAACGCCAGCAGCAGGCTGGACGTAACAACGGCAGGCGGCCTCAGTGGCGGGCAGCAGGTTTTTTATGACACCAGCGCGTTGAACGCCGCGACAGCGAACGCCATCGTTGGCGGTTCGCAGTTTTTCAATGGCAGCAGTCATCTAAATGCGACCGCATCAAGCGCAGTCAACGGTGGAACGCAGAGTTTTTACATTAATAGCGTCATGGCGTTGACAGCTGCCAACGCGCTGAGCGGTGGTGAGCAATATTTCAATGACAACAGCGTGTTGGATGCTGGCGTGGGCGAAGCGGTCGGTGGCGGCTCGCAACGTTTCTACAATCTCAGTGTCTTGAATGCGTCGGCGGCCAATGCTGTCAACGGTGGCGCTCGGGAGTTTCACGATAGCAGCGTTTTCAACGTTTCCGCCACCAGCGGTCTGAGCGGTGGCGCTCAGACCCTCTATGGCAATAGCACGCTTAATGTTCTGGCCACCAATGCTGTGACGTCAGGTGTTGGCGTCAATTTCGACAATCTGCCGGGTGGCGTTGGGGGAACCATCAAACTCAATGGGTTTAGTACAACCGTCGGCGCTATCAACAGTATTGGCGCAGGCGCTGGTCTCGTTGAAAATGGCGCGGCGACAAGCAGTGTCTTGACCATTGACGGTTCGTCTGTCGGCCCGTCACAATTTTCCGGCGTGATTCAAGATGGCGGCAGCGGTCGGCTGGCTCTGCAACTCAACAGCGGCGTGCTGACGCTTGGTGGTATCAACAGTTTTTCAGGCGGCACGACGATAGCGGGGGGCGTGTTGCAGGTGTTGCGCGATGATAATCTCGGCGATCCGACCGGTGGCCTGATTTTCAACGGCGGCGCATTGGCGACGACGGCGAGTGTCCAGACGAGCCGGTCGATCACGCTTACGCAGGCCGGAATTTTCGATGTGCTGGATAATACCGACCTCACCGTGAACGGTGTCATATCGGGACAGGATGATCTCGTGAAGGTGGGGGCAGGGACGCTTCAACTCACAAATAGCGGTAATAGCTATCGCAACACGGTCATTGAGGCGGGTCGTCTCGTCGGCAATTCGGAAACGATTGCGGGCAATATCGCAAATGCGGGTGTCGTCGTTTTCGCGCAGGCAGCTGATGGCAATTTTGCCGGAAATATAGCGGGCGCAAGCGGGGTTGCCGGAACGATGATCAAGGAAGGATCTGGCAGCCTTATCTTGAGTGGCGCGTCAGATCTCAACTGGATCGTACAGGAGGGCGACCTGACTTCCAGCGCGGAACGTTTCTCCGGCGATGTCTCTATTGCTGCCGCGGCCGCATTTACATTCGATCAGGTGACCAGCGCGCAGTTTACCGGTCTGTTGACGGGTGAGGGGACTTTCATCAAGGCTGGACCTGGAACGCTCGCCTATAACGGCGAAAGCCCCGGATTTGCGGGCATGACCAAAGTGTCCGCAGGCGGCTTGATTGTCGGATCGGATGATAGTCACAGCAATGCGGTTTTGGGTGGCTCCTTCATTATAGGAGACGGTGCCTTGGTTGGTGGGCATGGCTCCATCGGTTCGGGCAGTGGGTCGCTGGTCGACATTTTGACTGGCGCAACTTTGTCGTCTGGCAATTCGATTGGTACGTTGACAATCAACGGAGACCTGACGCTTCAAAGTGGATCGACTTTCGCCGTTGATATTGCAGGCGCTGGCATGAGCGATCTGACGCATGTGACCGGCGCAACCACGATTTTGGGCGGAAATGTCAGCGTGACCGCCCTTGATCCTGCCACCAGGTATCAAAGCGGACAGACCTATACGATCCTCACCTCGGATGGCGGAATAAACGGCGCTTTTGAGGATACAGTATCGAAGTCGGCCTTTATCAATGCAAACGAGACCTATGATCTCAACAACGTTAATCTGACAATTGCTGTCAAAAATGTCGGTCAGACGGATGGGGGAGGTGTCGACCCGACCTCGGGCACACCGCCACCGGCGCTCTTCGCAACTGTTTCGGAAACGAGGAACCAGATCGCGACGGCAAAGGCGCTGGATACGCTGCAGCAGTCGGGGCCATCTCTCGAACTTTACAACAGATTGTTGATGCTCAGCGCAGACGAGGCGCGATCTGCTTTTAACCTTCTGTCCGGCGAAGCCTATGCTTCAACGAAAGCAGCACTCATCGAAGGAAGCGCCGTTATTCGCGACGCCATGAACAGTCGTTTGCGATCAACCGAGAGCTTCGTGCTGTCGCCCTCCGCAACTCTACTTTCCTATGGTCCCGAGAGTGGCTCGACTGCCGCCAGGCCGGACGCGTTTGCGGCGATAACATCCACGGCTCGCGAGCAAAATTATAACGCCTGGATTCAGGGCTATGGTAACTGGGCTTCAATCGACGGCAACGGAAACACTGCGGGGCTTGACTACAATACCGGCGGCTTCGTTGCGGGAGTAGACGGTACAGTATTCGATAATTGGCGTCTTGGATTGCTGGCGGGCTATAGCCGGACAACATTCGATGTGGATGGGCGCGCATCCTCGGGGCAAAGCGATAATTATACATTGGGCGCCTATGCCGGTTCGTCCTGGAAACTGAACAATGGCAATGCAATCGCCTTCCGCACCGGGCTTGCCTATACGTGGCACGAAATCGAGCTCGACCGATCTGACATTTTTCCGGGCTTTTCCGATAGTCTGAACAGCGATTATCACGCCAGCACGTTTCAGGCTTTTGGCGAACTTGCCTATCAATGGGGCAGGGAAGACACGCCTTTGGAAGCGTTTGCCAATCTTGCTTATGTGCATCACCGCACGGATGGCTTCAATGAAGCGGGAAGAACGGCGGCGCGGCTCTCTGTCGATAGCGATACGATGGACACAGCTTTCACGACCATCGGCTTGCGGGCGTCACGACATTTCATGCTGGGCAATGTATCGGCCAATGCGCACGGGTCTATTGGCTGGCGTCACGCCTATGGCGATATCGACACAGGTTCGACGAACAGTTTCATCGGGTCATCCGCCTTCACGGTTTACGGAGCGCCCATCGCGAAGGACGCCGCGCTCATCGAGGCTGGCCTGAACTTCAATCTTTCCCGCAGCGCCAAGCTTGGGGTCAATTATACCGGCCAGATTGGTTCTCACGCCTATCAACAGGGTGTAAACGCCGTGCTTAGGGTGAGGTTTTGACCGGGGCGGAAATCGCGGCGGCAATTGCTTTGCGCAGCTCATCGACATCGATGGGCTTATGCAGCATGAGTGCCCCGCTGGCATTGACCTCCCTCAATCGCGCGGGAGAGGTATCTCCGGTGACGATAATCGCCGGCAAAGGTCGGCCGACCACCGAGCGCAGTGTTTGAATGGCGTCGAGCCCGGTAACGCCACCGCCCAGCCGATAGTCGGCAATGATCAAATCGACCGGCGCGTCCCCACTCTCCAGGGCTGCCGCATAGGATGCCTGGGCCTCGGTGACTGAGCGCCCCGGATAAATCCGGTGTCCATCAAGGTGAAGCAGTTGCTCCATGGCGTCGATAACATCTTTCTCGTCATCAATGACGATGACGCCGAGCGCGGTTTCCACTTCGAGCGGCAGATGCCCTGGCGGGTTTGCTTGGTCTTCGTCGCGGGTTTGGGGAACCGTGAGCGAGAACATTGAGCCTCGGCCCGGAATGGACACGAGTTTCAACGGATGTCCCAGCAGCATGGCTGTGCGCCGGACTATGGCGAGCCCTAGTCCCAGACCTTGCGACCGGTCGCGCGCCGGATTTTGCAGTTGGACAAACTCCTCGAAAATCTTCGCCTGTTGATCGGTTGGAATACCGGGGCCGGTATCGAAGACCTGAATTTCGATCGCATCGCCGCGTCTGCGACAGCCAAGGAGGATGCGACCTTGCTTGGTGTATCGAAAAGCATTCGATAGAAAGTTGTTCAGGATGCGTTTGAGCATCATCGGATCGCTGTCGACATAAAGATCGCTCTCGACAACATGCCACTGAAGTCCGCGTTGCTCAGCTTCCAGCGCAAATTCGTCATGCAGGTCGTGAAATAGTACCGACAGAGAAACCGGTTCGTTCACCACCGTTACAATGCCCGCGTCGAGCCGCGAAATATCGAGCAGCTCGTTTAAAAGTCCGCTCAGATCGTGGACGACGGATTTTGCCTTTCCGGCGAGATCGCGTGCATCGCTGGATGCAACATTGCCGCGCTGCCCCAAGACTCCGAGCGTAGATATCAGCAGGCTCAATGCGTGGATCGGTTGGCGAAGATCGTGGCTTGCCGCCGCCAGAAAACGTGTCTTGGCCCTGTCGGCGCGCTGCGCCCGGTCCGTCTCCTCCTGCAAATGCTCGACCAGATTTTCGTTTTCCAGTCGCAGGCGAATGGTCTCGTGCAGCATGCGATAGGTGATCCGGCAATAATAGAAATTGATGGCGACAAGCGAAGCGAGCAGAAACAGGAAGGCGCCAGAAATTTCGCTTTCGCTGGTGATGCAACGCACCGCTATCGGTATGACCGTCGCGATGATTGACCCGACCAGCGCTGGTGGAAAGGCCGAGAGCGAAGGCACCGTGCCACAGACAAGTCCGGTCAGGACGATGACGGTGAAGGACAGAACGATTGGCGCTTCCGGCAGAAATCCCGCCCATCCCAGCCCGCCCCACAACAGGCCAGATATCCAGGAAAAGCTCGCGGCAAGCCACGCCCAGCGCTGAATGGACTGCGCGTCTCTTTGGCGGCTAAAGAATTGGCGTGATGCGAAAACACGGATTGCGGTCAGCAAATAAAGCGCGCCAAGCCATCCGGCGATCCAACTCGTCGGCACAGCATTTTTCAGAACATAGATCGCACCGAGAGAAATAACGACGTTCGAGATAATGACGCCATAGGAATTTCGGTACAAAAGCTCCGTGAGAGCCTGACGTATCCTGTCTTCCTGCATCCGTCCTCCCAATATGTTGCATTGTCGTCTGTTGCGCAGTGATATACTTAAATTATTGATCGATCAGTAACTTGCCGCCAATAAGTTGTGATTTGAACGATTTGCGCCAATGGGCGCCAATGCAAGGTGAATGACAGCCGGATGACCCGTCCTCTTACCGCCATTCTTGCCGACGACCACGCTATCGTGCGTCAGGGGCTGAAGCTTCTGGTTTCCGTGATGGACGGCATCTCCGTCATCGCGGAAGCCAATGATGGAACGTCCGTTATGGAGCATGTGCGCAGTGCAGGGGCCGATCTGCTCATTCTAGACCTCGGCATGCCAGGGGTCGCCGGAATTCAATTCATCTCGGAAATAAAAGCTGTTGCGCCTAGACTGAAAATATTGATCTTGACCGCGAATGTTGAGCCCAGAACAATTCGCGCCGCGATGGAAGCCGGGGCCAGCGCCTATCTTACAAAGGACGGCGATCCGGAAGAAATCGGCGCCGCCATCGACGCTGTCAGAAATGGCAAGACCTATCTGGCCCAGTCCATCCGTTTTGCGGTCACGGGGGCGACGGGCAGCAGCTCTGAGCCCGCGCCGGATATTCTGTCGCCGATCCCGCTGACGCGCCGCGAACGTCAAATTCTGGCGCTGGTCGCGCAGGGTCTGACTGCGCGGGATGTGGCAACGCGACTGGGGATCAGTCCGCTGACCGCACGCAAGCATCGCGAAAACCTGATGCGGAAGCTTAATCTCCATAGTTCTGCCGAGCTGACGGCCTATGCCGTTCGCCTCGGATTGCCGACCACGTAACGGGCACATCGCCGGAGATTTGCTGGGGTCAGCTAGCTTCCGAGCGCCGCAGCAATCCCCACGATCATTGGTCCCATGAGGGGCAGGAGAACATTGGAAATCGCATAGGTGACCGTGTATCCGATGACCGGCGTCGAATTCCCGGCCTGGGACACAAGTGCGCTGATCGTTGGCGTACTGCAATGCTGACCAGCGATTGCGCCAAGAAGAATTGGTGTCTCGATCTTCATCAGTTTCGCGCCGACAAAAAGTGACACGAGAGCCGGAACGAAGGAAACGATCAGGCCAAGGATCGGCAGGATCAGTCCGTATTGAAGGACAAGATCGATCGCCTCGGGTCCGGCGCTTAACCCGATGGCGGCGATGAATGTCGCCAGTCCGAAATCTTTCGCAAATTCAGCGGCAGGAACCGGAAACCCGCCGCGCGCCGGATTTCGCATGTTGAGCCAACCGAAGACAAGGCCAGCGATCAAGGCGCCGCCGCCTGACCCTAACGTCAGCTCCCAGCCGCGAATATTGAGAGAGAAGTTACCCAGCAGAAGACCGGCGACGATCCCCAGTCCGAGAAAGACAAAATCTGTGCTGGCGACTTTGGGCAACGGCTTACCCAATGCATGCACCGCGCGCGTAACCACCTCTTCCTGTCCATAAAGCGTCAGAACATCTCCTTCATGGAGAACCGTACCGGGCAATGCCGGGATATTCTGCCCTAACCGGCGGATATTTGATATGAACACGCCACGCCGCAATTCTGGCGAAGCCGAATGGCGCAACTGGCGAATTTGACGCCCAAATGCGTCAGCCCGGATGAGAACCACTTCACGGGTCACCAGCGCCAGACTGGTGCCGTCCGGCACGGGAACTTCGTCTCCAAATGAATCCTGAATGGCGATAACCGCGTTACGGCGTCCGTGTACAATGACAATGTCATCCGGCTTCAAAAGGAACGCAGGGTCTGTTTGAACAATTTTCTTATGTCGGCGCACACGTTCAATCGTGACAGTCCAGTTCCAGCCTTTCTCCAAATCGCCAACCGTCAGTCCGCCGAGGGAGCCAGCCCTGAAAGCACGGGCGACGAACATAGGTAACCCCTCGACCTGATCGTCGTCCTCATCCTCCGAATCCAGTTTTCTGGCGAGCGCCTGCGCTTCGGTTTTGAGATCGACCTTCAAAAGTATCGGCGCAAGCTGGGTCGTGAACACCACGATCGCCAAAAGCCCGAACAGATAGGTGAGGCTGTAAGCGGTGGCGACATTGGCCTGCAATTGTTCAATCTCTTCTGGCGAGATGGGCAGACGGGAAATCGTTTGTGACGCTGTGCCGATGGCCGCGGATACCGTCGCGGACCCTGCGAAAAGGCCGGTTGCCGTTCCGATATCGAGCTTGAACAGAATGATCGCAATCGAAACCAGCAAAGTGACGCATACAACTTCGATGATGGAAAAAATTCCATACCGCCACCCACCTTGAATATTGGCGAAAAACTGAGGTCCCGCCGTAAATCCGAGAGCGTAGATGAAAAGAGTGAAGGCGCTGTCCTTCAGGTCCGGCGAAATGCGGACGCCAAGTTGCCCGATTGCTAGCGCCGCCAGCAATGTCCCGCAAACCCCGCCCAATCGAACCGGGCCAATGCGCAAGCGGCCGATGAGGTAGCCTATTGCAAGGGAAGCAAATAGCGCCACCACAGGGTCAGTGAGAAAATACAACGCGGACCCCAGGCTTGCAAACTTATATTTTATTGCTGATGCATAACTAATATAATAATTCAGTTTTTCTGTCTGTCCAGATTCTTGAAAGTGCTTTTATAGCAATTTTTTAGATGATTACTTGGAATTGGCCGCCTTGCGTTTCCTGATACCGCCGTCCGGCGTTGTCGGAAACAGGACGCATATCCGTAAAGGTTAATTCAGCGGTAGCTCGTTCTGAATTGGAACAACCAATTATTATTTATCTATTGAATTGATATTCGGTCGGATTTAGTTTCATATTCCGTTAATGGAAGAATGATTATTATTTAATTGAATAATATTACATTTAGTTAAATTAGCTACGCGTAAGATTTCGGTAAAAATTATATTGTGGCGGTCTGTTCGAGCGGCTGATCAATAACAGGTTTCGGGATAGAATATGGAAAAGCGACCGCTGACACTGACGATTAATGGTGTCACAGTCGGACCCGTTGACGTTCCGCTCGGGATGCCGATGATCGACTTTCTGCACGAATATCTCGACCTGACGGGCACGCATTTTGGCTGCGGTCAGGGCATCTGCCATGCCTGTACAGTTATCGAGGTCAAGCCCGATGGCGCCAAGACCGAAAGCCGCACATGCATCTATGATGCACATTTTTTTGCCGGCAAATCGATCCTCACCATTGAGGGCCACGCGCAGCGCGACAGTGACGGTAGTATTCTCAGCCTGACACCGGTGCAGCAGGCTTTCATCGATCATTTTTCCTTTCAATGCGGCTATTGCACGCCGGGGTTCGTTGCAGGCGCGACCGTTTTTATCGAACAGCTGAAACGACAGCCGGTAAAGCGTGCTGAGCCTGAACGGCGAAGGCATACCTAATGTCGCGCCCGCCATGAAAGGCAACGGCATAGTTGCGCTGGATAAACCGAACGCGCTGATCAGCGCCGTTTTGAACGGTATTGCCACTCAGGCATTCACCAACCAGCAGCGCATGTACGCCATGCCGGCCTTCGCCGACGCGATGGACGAGAGCGAGATTGCCGCGCTGGTTAGCTGGATGCGGGCGCAGTGGGGCGGGCGCGGGGGCCATCCTGTTACTGCCGGGCTGGTCAAAGCGTTCCAGCGCTCTGTCCGATAATTCGTAGAACTGATTTGACCGCATCTTGGACGACATCCCTGCACGGTCAATTAAGGAGATAGATACATGGCTGCCGGACTGTCACGCCGTGATTTCATCAAATTGGGTACGTTCGCGGGCATATCCGTTCTCTTCGCGCGTCTTCCGGCTGCTCAAGCGCTGGAGGTGCAATCGGGGCCGTCGACTGCGGACTGGCTGGACGCTGACGGCAAGGCGCGCCATCGCTGGGACGCCATACGAAAAGTGACCGGCGGGAAAACCTTTGCCCGCGATTATCGCGCCCGGGATATTCCCGGCTGGACGAGGGATCAGGGGCACGCTTTCTTCATAAAGGCGACAAAAGCAGACCGCACCTTTGAGGGCTAGACCTGTCGTTGCTGGGAAAAGAACTCCAGCATGACCGTCTGGTGATGCATGAGGATCTGGAGCGGGACGGCATCCGCATTCCGCAAGTGTCTGATCTTGCTGAAGAGTTTTTCGGCAAGAATTTCCTCGTTCCGAAGGGCGAAACACCGCTTTTGCTTGGCCATTCGGTGGCGCTGCTTGTTTACGACGATTTCGAGCGGTTTGAACTGGCGAAGCGTATGCTGCGCTTTGAAGCGGATGTCGTCCGCTATGGCGCTGAGACCGGCTTCAAGTCGCCGAAAAATTACGGCGCAGCGCGTTATGTGCGCATTGGCGGAGGAACCCCGACATCGCCTTAGGTCTATTCATCCTTTCAGGATGCGACGATCTACGGCAATTTTGATGGCAACGACGTGGTCTGGCCGGATGAAAGCAAAACGGGCCTGTTCGTTCCGCGCTCCGTGCAGACCAGGCACCGGGGCTGAGGCGCGCGCGATCCTGAACAGGTGGCGCGCGAGACTTACGAGCCCATGCGCCGGGGCATGAATGCGGCGCATCAACTTGGCGCAGAGATTGACGCGGCGCGGAAGAACCCAGACAAGATCGTGCTTGACCGCAAGGCGTTTTCCCAGTCGATCGATCCTTCGGCGCTGGAAGCGGACAATGGCAATGCATGGTACGATGCGCAAACGCGGACGCTGCATATCATCGCCGCCGTGCAATCGCCTTACGATGCGGCGCGCTTCGCAGCCATGATCGTCAAGGGCAACAAGACCTTTCCGGTCGATGAGATCAAGCTCCAATTCGGCACAACGGTCGGCTATGGCTCGAAAGACCATTCGATTTTCCCGCTTTACTGCGTGATGGCGGCGTTTTACGGCGGTGGCAAAGCCGTGCGTCTTGCCAATGATCGCTATGAGCAGTTCCAGATGGGCCTCAAGCGCCATTCGTTCCATATGGATGTCTCGCTTGTCGCCGACCGCAAGACGGGCCAGTTCGAAATCATGAAAGGGCACTATGTCGCCAATGGAGGCGGACGGGCCAACTATTCCTTCTCCGTCGCGCAAGTCGCCGCAACGGCGGCGCAATCGATCTATTATCTGCCGAAATCGGACTTCAGTTCGGTCGCGCTGGCGAGCCAGGCCGTGGAGGCAGGTTCCATGCGCGGCTATGGCGCGCTTCAGGTCATGTCGGTGACTGAACTTATGGTTGATGAACTGGCAAATGAACTTGCCATCGACGCCATTGAGCTTCGTCGCCGCAACGCCACCAAGGCGGGCTACCTGAACACGCAAGGCGCTCAGCCGCTTGGCGATCCGCGCAATATCGAAATGCTCGACAAGGCGGCCAGCAATCCGCTTTGGACCAATCGCAAACAGGCCAAGAAGGATTATGACGCGGCGCATCCGGGCCGCCTTTACGGCATCGGCTTTGCGCAGGTGCAGAAGGATTACGGCACGGGGGCTGACACCTCCGCGCTTGCGCTGGAATTCGACGCGCAGGGGCGGCTGACCATGCGGCATTGCGTGCTGGAAATTGGCACCGGAGCGACAACGGCGCAACAGGTTCTGGCGCGCGACATCATCGGCAAAGTGCCCGATGACGTGGAATTCGGCGTGACGGATTTTCCGCAGCTTCCGATAACCAGCACCGGTTCGCCCTATACCATGACGCAGGCGCAGCAGGACGAGGCCGAGAAGAACCCTTACTGGGTCCCTGCCACTTTGCCAGCGATGAGTGCCTCCAACAGCGCGTATTTTCTAAGCTTCGGCACCCGGCAGGCCGCGCAGTTCCTGCTGGAACACACCATTTGGCCTGCGGCGCGGACCATCTGGAGCGAAGGGCCAGCCGACGGACAAATATCGGCTGGTGACGTGACTTTCGCCGATATCCGTATAGTCCCGGGCGGTGTGGGCGGCGGCAGTATGGAAACGCTTTCCTTTGGGCGCATCGCCCGCAAGGCGCACGAACTGGGCTTGATCACAGGGGTGGCGCTTCATTGTTTCAGTCGCTGGGAATGGGCGACCGCTCAGTTCACCGTTCCCGGCGCAGGCATGCGCGAGCTTGCCATCGACGCTTTGGCGGTGCGCTATGATGATGGCGCTCTCGCCGAGGCGAAACGGCGGATGACCACGGGTGGTTATGAATATATCAAACGCAGCAAGGTCAATTTCCCGCCGGTGCAGCGCGTCAATGCGGGCGTGACGACCTATGCGCCAGCGTCCTGCATTGTGGAACTCAACGTCAACACTTTTACGGGTGCGGTTGAGATCATGCAGCATCACAGCATTCTCGATCCCGGCAAGATCATCGTGCCCGAACTGGTATCGGGCCAGCAGCAGGGTGGCCTCGCCATGGGCATCGGCCACGCGCCTATGGAGGAACTGCCACTTTACGATGATGGTCCGGGCGACGGAACATGGAATTTCAATCGCTATACATTGCCGAGATCGAAAGACGTCGCCGTATGGAAACAGAGCGCGGACTATCTGACGCCGCTTTCTGATACTTCGCCGCCAAAGGGCATTGCCGAGGTCGTGACGATCCCGATCATTCCGGCCATTGGAAACGCCATAGCGCATGCCACGGGCAAGCGGTTCTATGAACTTCCGATCACACCTGAAAAGATCAAGCGAGCACTTGGTTAGAGCAACTTAGACAAGTCGATAAAAAACGGCCGAGCGGTTCTCACAAACCTTCAGTGGAGCAAGTCGAGGAATTGTTGCACCGGGGAAGTGCAATCAACTTTGCGAAGCCTTCGGGCGAGTTTTGCGGTGGGTAGAAGTTGCTTGTTAAAGACAGATGGTGTGTCGGTTTAGAGCCGAACCGAAAATTAAGTTGAGCGATTTCAGGAGTTTATGATTCTCTGTGGTTTACCAAGACTACGGAGGATCACATGGCCTGGACTGAAACCGCCCGGCGAGACTATGTCAGACGTGGCTTGCGCTATGCAAGCGATTGTACCGACGATGAGTGGGCAGTTGTTGCGCCGCTTTTGCAGCCGATGGGCAAAGTCGGCCGTCCGCGCGAGCATGATCCCCGCACATTGTGGAACGCAATCCAATACATCGCGACAACCGGCAGCCAATGGGCGCAATTACCGAAGGAATTCCCGCCGTTTACGACGGTGCAGTACCATTTCTACCGGATGCGCGACAACGGCTTGCTTGATCTTATCAATGAAATGCTGGTTGCGGTGACACGGCTGGCGGAAGGCCGCAAGGCGGAGCCGACAGCCGCTATTATCGATAGCCAGTCGGTCAAAACGACGGAATCTGGCGGTCCACGAGGCTATGATGCTGGCAAAAAGATCAAAGGGCGCAAGCGCCATATCGTGACCGATATGACGGGCAATATGCTGGAAGGCATCGTGCATGGTGCCGACGTTCAGGACCGGGACGGTGCACCTGATCTGATCAATCGCACCTGTGACAACTATCCCACCGTGGCGAAACTCTTTGCCGATGGCGGATATGCTGGCGAAAAGCTGACAACTGCTGTGGCACATCTCAAAGCGCTGGCAATTGAAATCGTCAAGCGATCCGATCAGGTCAGGGGCTTTGTAGTTTTGCCCAAACGGTGGATCGTCGAGCGAACCTTCGCCTGGCTCAACCGCTGCCGCCGTCTGGCAAAAGATTGGGAGGCTTCAATTGCATCCGCAGAGGCATGGATGTTCATCTCGTCAATCAGGCGAATGACACGGCGTATCGCAAGGCTCGAATTTTGAGTCGGGCACTTAGACCCAAGAAACTGGGAAAATACTATCTGCCATTCAATTTTATCGAATGTATTCGCCCTAGCGGGTTACTTATAATCTCCCACTTTCTGTAGTCTTGACAGTTTTCCATTTCCGGCTCTACCTTGAATTCACGCTCAAGCTTAATGCTGAAGCGAGGGGAGGAATTCATGACTAAAGGTTCAATTATTAATGGGCTGGGTCTAGGTTCAATTTCGCGACGCCAGTTTCTAACGACCAGCGCGGCTGGAGCAGGCGCTCTGCTTTTGCCGTCCTTACCGTCTTTTGCAGCGGACAAACCCAAAATCGGGCTTGTCATGAAGTCGCTTGCAAACGAGTTTTTCAAGCAAATGCAGGCCGGTGCTGAAGATTATGCGGCCAAGAATACGGACAAGTTTACCTTTGCCGCTGTTGGCATGAAAGACGAACGAGATTTCGCCGCCCAGGTTGATGCGGTTGAAAACTTCATCACGCAGCAGTTCAATGTGATCGTTCTGGCGCCGGCCGATTCCAAGGCTATGGTCACACCGGTGAAGAAGGCGCTGGAAGCTGGCATCAAGGTCATCAATATCGACGTGGCGCTTGATGAAGAGGCGAAGAAGCAGGCCGGTGTCGATCTGGCATTTTTCGGACCCGACAATCGCGAAGGCGCAAAGCTGTCCGGCATGGCACTTGCCAAGGAACTCGGCAAGGGCGGTAAGGTGGTTATCCTCGAAGGTAATCCCGAGGCCGACAATGCCAAGGAGCGCAAGAAGGGTTTCGATGATGCTGTGGCCGAAGGCGGCTTGACACTGTTGGATTCCAAGACCGCGCATTGGGAGACAGAAGAAGCCAACACACTCATGACGAATTTCCTTACACAATATCAGGATATTCAGGGCGTTATGGCAGCCAATGACTCAATGGCGCTGGGCGTTGTGAAGGCGCTTGATGCAGCAGGCAAGTCAGGCCAGATCAAAGTCGTTGGTTTCGACAATATTCCCGCCGTACAGCCACTGATCAAGGACGGCAAGATGCTGGCCACGATCGACCAGTTCGGCGCGCAGATGGCGGCAATGGGCATCGATTATGGCCTTAAGGAACTGGCGGGAGAAAAATTCTCAGGCTGGGTCAAGACGGATATCAAGCTGATTACCGCCAAGGACCTTTAGGAACTCGCAAGATAGCGAGGCCGCATCGGATGCACTCCGTTGCGGCCTTCCGTCACTCCAACAGGCAGGAATAGTATGCAGTCAGCCGACGCGATCTTGAAGCTTGAAAACGTCGGCAAAGTCTTTCCGGGCGTAACTGCTCTGGAGGGTATCAATCTACAACTGTTGCGCGGCGAAACGCATATTATTCTGGGTGAAAACGGCGCTGGCAAGTCAACGCTCATCAAACTGCTTGCCGGTATCTATCAGCCGGACGCTGGCGAGATTGTTCTGAATGATCAGCCCTATCGGCCCAAGACGCCGCATGATGCGCAAGTTCAGGGCATTCGTATTGTTCATCAGGAACTCAATTTACTTCCACACCTTTCCATAGCGGAAAACCTGATGTTGGAAAGGCTCCCGCGACGTTGCGGCATCTTGGATCGGGCTTCGCTCAACAGGCGTGCCTCTGAATTGCTGGACGAGGTTGGGCTGGCGTTAGATCCTCGCACACTTGTCTCCGAATTGGGCGTCGCGCAAATGCAATTGGTCGAAATTGCAAAGGCGCTTGGCTATGATAGCAAGCTTCTGGTCCTGGATGAGCCGACGGCGACACTGACACCGCCTGAAATTGAACGGCTCTTTGCCATTATCGGGAGAATGAAGGTCAGGGGTGTAACTATCATTTATATCTCGCACCGCCTGCATGAAGTCTTTGAAATTGGTGACCGGGTCACCGTTTTGCGCAACGGTCGTCTGGTTGAAACGCGCGCCTTTGAGGGGCTGAGCGTGCCCCATCTGGTCCGCATGATGATTGGGCGGGATATTGCAGACGAATATAGCTTCGACTCCACCATCGTGCCAGGTTCGGTTGCCCTCGAGGTCGAAAGCGTTACACGATCGACAACAGACCCTGCGGTCTCCTTTTCGGTGCGCGAGGGCGAAATTCTGGGTGTGGCAGGTCTGGTAGGATCGGGCCGCACGGAGATCATGCGCGCGATCTTCGGTGCTGATCCCAAAGGCGGGGGACAAATCCGTGTGGACGGCAAGCCGGTAAATATTCGCAATCCCAAAGATGCTGTCAGAAATGGACTGGGTTTCCTGACCGAAGATCGTAAGGGGCAGGGGCTGATGCTGGATATGCCTGTAGACATAAATGCGACGATCACCGATTTGAAGAAAATCTCCCATGGCGGATTGCTGGACAAAGGCGAAGAAAAGAAATCCGTTATGGAACTGGTTGAGCAATTGCGGATCAAAACGGCCTCCATAGGCACATCGGTGCGCAATTTGTCTGGTGGTAACCAGCAAAAGGTGGTGCTTGCAAAATGGCTGTTTCGCGGTTCCTCAACATTGATCCTGGATGAACCGACGCGGGGCGTCGATGTCGGTGCCAGACGCGAAATCTATCAATTACTCTGGATGCTGGCCGCAAATCAAAAAGCAATCATTATGGTCTCTTCGGATTTGCCTGAACTCATTGGCATGTGTCACCGCATTATCGTGTTCTCCAATGGCAAGCTGGTAGGAGAACTGCGTCGGTCGCAATTTGATCAGGAGCGTATTCTCTCGCTTGCCTATCAGGAGCATGTTCAATGACAGCTAAGCCCTCTGTGCCCGAGAGATCCGCAGCAGCGGACCGACAGAAGTTGAAACGCTTCTTGCTGCGTGACGCTGGCGTTTTTCTAGCTCTTTTACTGATCACGCTGGTGTTTTCTTTCACCGCGCCTTATTTCGCCACGCCCGGCAACGCGTTGAAGATTTTCGTCCAGATCGCCATTAATACGGTTCTCGCGGCGGGGATGACTTTCGTCATCCTGACCGGCGGCATTGATCTCTCCGTTGGCTCGGTGCTCGCGCTTTGCACGGTCATAGGTGCGCTCATCATGACATCAGGTCTGGAACCCGGATTATCGATACCGCTTGCCGTGCTGGCTTGCATCGCAGTTGGTGGGTTTTGTGGCTACATCAACGGTAAGGTGTCGACCTTCTGGAAGATTCCGTCCTTCATTGTGACGCTCGGTATGTTGAATATAGCCGCTGGTGCAGCGCGCGTGGTGTCCAACAACTCCACCATTACGGGACTGCCGCAAGGCTTCGTCGATTTCGGTAATCTGATCATCGGCGGCTTTCTGCCCTCAATCTTTCTGGTGGCAGTGGCGGTCATTTTTGCAGGCTGGTTCATACTGCGGTTTACTGTTTTCGGTCGCATGATCTACGCCGTTGGGGCCAATGATGAGGCGGTCCGTCTGTCGGGGCATAATCCCGACACGTATAAGATTGCTGCGTTTGTCATCTCGGGTGTCACCGCAGGTATCGCCGCGATCGTCTATTTGCTGCGCTTGAATATTGGCAGCCCGATCGCCGGTATCGGCTATGAACTGAACGCGATTGCGGCAGTCATTATCGGCGGGACCAGTCTCTTTGGGGGAAAAGGCTCGATCGTCGGCACACTGGCGGGCGCCTGTATTCTGCAAGTTCTGGCGACCGGCCTGCAATTG
Source organism: Brucella sp. NBRC 113783 (assembly GCF_040372265.1). Taxonomy (NCBI): domain Bacteria; kingdom Pseudomonadati; phylum Pseudomonadota; class Alphaproteobacteria; order Hyphomicrobiales; family Brucellaceae; genus Brucella; species Brucella sp. NBRC 113783. Next base: position 23,506 of record NZ_BAABRX010000011.1, read on the forward strand.
CTCGGCATCGGCGATAATTACAAGCCAATCATCATTGGCGCGGTGATCATACTTGCTGTGATTGTCGATACCTATCGCGAAAGATTGCTGCGGCGCATCCATTGATGCGCCGCCGTGAAAGAAAGACCTGGCGTCACCTTATTGGTGGACGCCGCCTTCATTTAAGGAAACTTCGCTCCTGGTCCGGCTTTCCCATAAGCCGATACCAAAAAGCACGGCGGTTGTAAGCCATCCCAGCGTGAGAAGATCGGCGCTCTGTGCGAACGGCGCAATGAGAGCCAACAAAACGACCCCTCCGATATGGGACAGGGGGAGGCGACCGTAAACGACATATTTGTAGATCGCGCTGCCAATCAGGTAGATAGCAGGACCGACTGCGATGACGACAATTTGCGCCACGCTGGCATGACCTGCGGGATGCTCCATGGCAAGATCGTTGCCCACAGCGCTCACGATGATGCCGAAAATCAATATGGCGTGGATGTAGTGGAAATAGGCACCGATCTTTCCCGGATCACGGGCCTGCGTAATGCGGGCGGTCGCATCCTTGCTCGACGTCCCGAAATAGAGCCACCACATGGCGATGGTGCCGAGAAAGGTCGCAAGCATGGCGGACAGTTCGGCAATGTTCCAGTTTTCCGCGCCTGCAAGGGTGGCGCCCGTTGCTAGAAGACTTTCGCCCAGCGCCACGATGACAAAGAGCTGGCAACGCTCGGCGAGGTGCCCACCTTCGATCGTCCAATCGCTGACGTGTGAGCGGCCCATTCCCAGCAAGGCAAAGCCGATCATTGGCGAAACATATTCGCAAAGCGCTGCCACGATCCAAAGCGCCAGCCGGGCTTCCCCTTCCGCAACGGCTCCACCGATCCAGAAGCAGGCTGAAAGGGTAAGCCAACCCAGCATGCGCCGGTAATTGGCTGCCAGCGGATGACCCCGCCCCAATTGCCAGACGATAAAGCTGGTTCGTCCAAGCTGCATCGCGACATAGCACCCGGCGAATATCAGGCCGCCTGCGCCAAAAGCGTCCGGGATTGAGGCGGCCATGACCAGCGCCAGCGCCATGCAGCCGAACAGAACAAGGCGAATTTTCAGCTGTTCGGGGTTAAACCAGTTGGTGACCCAGCACGTATATTGCCAGCCGAGCCAGACCGCGAACCAAAGCACCAGCGTTTCAAGCGCGCTCCACGCGGTCAGATGATGAAGCAGCGCGTGGCTGAGTTGAGTGACCGCGAAGACGTAAACGAGATCGAAGAAAAGCTCTTCATAGGTGACATGCGCATGATGACCGTCTCGCAGGCGCAAAAGAGGATGAACTGATTCGCTCATGGATTATTCCTTGGTGTGTCGAGCATCAGATAGTAGGCGCCAAAAACTTGGCTGGTGCGGGGGGACGATGAAAGGATTATCTGCTGACCTCCGTAATGAAGTATTGGCCCCGCTTACACTCACACTGATCGGCATAAGCTGCGCCGTGAAAATCACCCTCTGGGCGCGTACGGGCTGCGGTGCGCCAAATCAAATCTGGCTGAAAAGGAGAGATACGCGAGGCGAGCAGTCCCATTCCTGGTTACCATCAATATAGACGTGACCGTTTTCCTATCTTTCGAAACGGCACCGGGACTCTCGATCTTATCGTAAGCTTATGCAGGCTGGGAATACTTAAGACAGTGCTTATCTGGTAATGATACGGTTACATGGCCGCCAAACAGATGTTTTGGCAGGCCCACTTCATTGCAGTGTCTGTCAGAACGTACGAGCGAAACCCTTCAGCGGTTGGAAAAGCAGAGACAGTTGGGAAAAGGCGTCGCCGCTTAGTTAAGCGTGGGCTTTTGATTATGGCGGACCTTCAGTCCCGCCGCTTCTGCGGCTTTGATAAATGACGCCCGGGCAGTATTTGGCAGCCCCTCCATATCCGCGAGGCAGCCTGCAATGCGTCCTGATATTCCTCGCCCTGGGCGCCTTCCGGCCAATAGTTTAAAAGGCATTCCGACGCCATCGGCGTATTCGTCACGACCTGATACTTCCCGAAGCCGTAGAGCTGAATATCAACGGGTTCTCCCCAAGCCATCGCGGTCTCCCAGTAAAAGATGCCCTGCCTTGAGGTGGTAAGGTAGGGCTGACGTCAGCTTGGCAAGTGTCGTTCGAACGGCAGCTGGCGCCAATACAAGTTCGGGCTCCCTAACCTGGCGCGTACATTTTTGTTCCTTGTGTCGCTGCGCTTGCAAGCTTTGGGATCGAAACACCCTTTCGCAAGAACGGAATTGCGGCGCGAACGAGAAGGGGCGGACAACGCCTGCACCTGGAATCCGGTTGGTTTATTTCAGACAATTGATATCGCGTCATGATCGACTAATATGAATTAATCTTTTTGGAATGGGCGGATAAGATGGAAAGTCATCAAGATCAAACTGGCGATGAGCGGCTCGTTGGTTCGACCGGCGGTATACGTCGATTCACGTTGTCCGTCACAGCAGCAGCCCGGCCGCAATTTAGCGATACGGAACTCGACATCCGCGATTGGCTGGCTGCGATTGTCGACGGTTCTGATGACGCCATCATCAGCAAGAACTTGGAAGGAATCATCAAGAGCTGGAACAGGGGCGCACAGCGCCTTTTCGGCTATCAGGCGGAAGAAGTCATTGGCAAACCGGTGACAATTCTCATTCCAGACGACCGGTTGGGTGAAGAGCCGGCTATTCTGGCCGCGATACGCAATGGCAACCGGGTCGACCATTTTGAAACAATCCGGAAGCGAAAAGACGGAACGCTGATCGATATTTCGTTGACGATTTCACCCATTCGCAATGCGAATGGCGTGATTGTTGGGGCTTCGAAGATCGCGCGCGACATTACAGAACGTCTGCAGGCACAAAAGCAGCAGCTGCTCCTGATGGGCGAGATGCAGCATCGTGTGAAAAACCTTTTCGCACTGGCGAACGGAATCGTTTCGCTGAGCGCAAGATCGACCACGCAGGTTGATGAACTCCGCGAGACCGTCCAGGCGCGCCTAGCCGCGCTTGCGCGGGCGCATGAACTGACAATGCCGGCATGGGAAGAGGCCGAAATGACGGTTTCTTCGGTGCCGCTTCAGACTCTGTTACGCACCATTCTAGAACCCTATGATGAGCAGAGTATTCGCATTTCCGGGGCTGATCCTGCAATCTCGGGCAAGTCGCTGACAAATCTGTCGCTGCTTTTGCATGAACTGGCGACGAACGCCGCCAAGCATGGCGCACTGGCGGTAACAGGGGGCCAGCTTTTGGTCAGCGTAGAAGAAACACAGGAAGCTGTCGTCGTTCATTGGCTGGAAACGGGCAATGAACATCATAACGATCAACCAAGCGAAGGATTCGGAACGCGACTTGAAAAGGCGCTGGTCTCAGCCCTTGCGGCCCAACTTGATCGGGCGTGGACGGACAACACGCTCGAAATATCAATCGCCTTGCCTAACACACCTGTTGAATAGCCTGCCCTCCGGCTGACTGGAGAAGGCATGTACCATGCGCGGCTGGACGTGTTCAGCCGCTGATACTCGGCTGTTTGTTCGATTTCATTGATAGCGACGGTCGGGTCTCAGAAAATTTGAACATGCAGGAACAAAGGCAATCGCTTGCGGTTGGGTTGGCTGTCATTTGCCAATGACCAAAGGAGCACGTGATATGCCAGGTCGATACCAAAACGAAGATCGCGACGACTATTATAACGAACCCTACCGGGACCGTGATTATGAAAGCCGTGGCGGAAACTACCGCGACTATGACGAACGCTATCCGGGTGATTATCGTTCGCGCGGCTATAGCGATGACGAGGAACGCTTCGCATATAATTCTCCGCAAAGAGAATCTTTTGCGCGCGATAGCCGCTATGAGCGTCACGGCGCACGCAATGAGCCGATGAAGTCCTCAAGCGGCACAGGAATGCATCGCGGAAAGGGACCGAAGGGTTACACCCGCACGGACGAGCGCATCAAGGAAGATGTCTCTGACGCCTTGATGGAAGATGCAGATCTTGATGCCTCCGACATTGAGGTCAGCGTCAAGAAGGGCGAAGTCATCTTGCAGGGACAAGTCGCAACCCGACAGGATAAACGCCGCGCTGAGGATTGCGCCGAAGCATGTGCGGGCGTGGCGGATGTTCAAAACAACATCAAGGTCCGCTCGGCCACGGCGCCATCCGCCAAGGGTACAGCATAATCGAAACCGGAAGACTCGCGGCTGCGGGAATGCAGCTGGAGAAGAGCTCTTGCAGCTCAATGCGCCACTGCGCGCAAAATTCATACAATCAGGAGGATAAAATGCCACGTAATATGCCAGAACGTGACGATCAGGGCCGCCTTGTCAGTGACGATGACCGCAGCAGAGGCGGCGGTCGTCGCCACTATGCCGAAAGCCGCCGTGATGACGATTATCGCAGGTCCAGTCATTACGACGATGACGACAGGGGACGCAGCCACGGCGGCTGGTTTGGCGATCCGCAAGGACACGCTGAAGCCGCCCGCCGTGGCTGGGACGAACGCCGCGACGACAGGGATTATGACGATCGTCGCCGCTATTCCAGCCGCAATGATGATTTCGACGACCGTCGTTCCAGTCGCTATGACGACGATGATCGTGGTCGTGGCTGGTACGGTGACTCTCGCGGGCATGCAGAAGCCGCCCGCCGGGGCTGGGACGAACGGCGCGATGACCGTGATGACGGCCGACGCAGCTATTCCAGTCGCGATGATGACCGCCGTTACGCAAGCCGTGACGATGACCAGCGTTCCACTGGTCGGGGCCATGGCGGGTGGTTCGGCGATCCAGAAGGTCATTCCGAAGCGTCGCGGCGCGGTTGGGATGATCGCCGCGATTACGAATATGATGATCGTCGCAGGCGTTAATGTTCCAAAGTTGGTAGGGGCGACCATCTGGTCGCCCTTATCCGTCCGTGCAGCTTGTAAAAGTCCGAATAGTTGACGTAATAGTAAGTTGAAGAATTTTTGAATTCTATCTACGGGTGCAAAGAAAGCGGCGCGGAAAAATAATGAATAACCGCATCCTTTTGTACGGATGAGCTTTTCTTGACTCACATATTAAGTGATCAGGGAATGATATCTTTATTAGAATGAATATGGTTTGCTGGTTATGTCGAAGCCGGGAGCCAGACATGCCATTTTTTAATGAAGCGAGCCGCATCTATAATCAAATTGAAGTCGACTTCCTGAGAAGTTGTTATACTCACGCGGCTATAATGCTAGAAGAAAGTGACCGGGGATATTCGGGGCGCGATTTGGCGTCGTTGACACTGTTGCTTTATGACAGCGGCCTTCGCGATCATAATTATATTACCGAACTGGCCGCCCGGCTCGCCAACAAGAAATTCATGGATCGCCGTCAGAAATCGATGGCGGCAAATTCAAATCTTCAGGGAACAAACTCAAGCGCAGGCGGTTAGGCTCACCGATCTAGAATTGGTGTCAGTCCCGCTCGAACATTGCTTGCCAGGCTGTCACCAGCCCTGCCTTTCGCCCCCGCCGAGGCAGGGCATCTTTTTGGGAGGCTGCCATGGCTTGGGGTGAACCTGTTGACGTTGAATTGTTCGGAACGGGCAAACACTGCGCGGTCACGAACACGGCGATGGCTGCGGAATATCTTCTTGAAGAATGGCCGCATGAGGCCCGCGGTGCGGAATTCTGGCGCGCCATCGAGAACTGTCTTGCCGACCTTGAGAACAAGCCCAACACAGCCAGAGAGTGCTTCATTGCCGCTATCAAGGCTGCGGATGAGTCTGCACGTCCTCCAGCACTGCCAGCGTGAACATCCGAGGGTACGGTTCATCGGATGGATGGCGCGAAGCAACACTTGGAGTGTTCGAACGCTAAGCGCCTGCCCCGGCGATGTTGGGAGACGCCGCCGGGGCAAATAACACTGACGGCGCACCGGGAACATCTGGGCCAACGTGGGGTTTGGTTGCCGAGGTAGATCAAAAATGGACAAGGACGGACACAAAACGAGCGAAGGATCCCGCATACGCGGTGCTATCCAGAAGGGACAAACCGGTGACAAGGCGCCTGGATTTGATCCGGCTGCAGCGCCTTTCGAAACGGATTCCGAAGCGGGCGGCAGTTCCTCTCCGGGGCGCGATCATGAACAATCACCAGACAGTATGAAGCACGACAGCAATGCCTCCAGTCACGCTTCGGCCCTGAGTCAGTGGGAGAAGGATAGAAAGCGAACTGTGCAGCCATTCTTAGTGGCGCTGGTGATCCTGCTAGTGATTATAGTGGCGCTTATCCTGATTTGGGGCCGCTGATCGGCAAGGCTACACCTCCAACCTCAACGCCAGGCGTCTATCAGTTCCTCTGTGGAAACCAGTTCCAGTTGTTCACTGAAGCGCTGGTGGCAAAGCGACATGATCGCGTCATGCGTTTGGTCGGAAACGCTGCAGATTGCATCATGAACCATAATGACGCGATATCCACGATCCACGGCACCCAGCAGAGTAGCGAGTACGCAAAGGTCCGTTTCCGCACCGGTGATAACGAGTGTATGAATGCGCTTATTGACCAGATAGGTTTGGAGATGGCCTTCTGTCCATGGCGAATAGACTGTCTTGTCGAGTACGGCAGCGGGGGGCACAAAATCCTTCAACGGGTCCACAAGCTGAATTAGCGCAGGATCGATATGGGTCAGCGTGAGCGCTTCCCATTTTCGGTAGTAATCGACCCAGATACCTACCGCATTCTCGGGGCGCTTTGGCGGGATAAAGCGCGTGAATATGGTGTTGTCACGCTGGACGGTGCAGATATCGATGATCCGTGGCAAAATCTGTTCTACCCACGGAACGAACCATGGCGAGTTTGGTCCAAACAGATTCTGCATGTCGATACAAAGATGCACGGAGCCGGGCTGGAGCTTACCCCGCAAAAGACCCGTTTCTACAGGCATGAGATGCGATGCAATGAGGGCGGCGGGACGACAAGATCGCTTTTCATCGAAATCCCCATCTGCGTTTCGAAAAGACAAACCTCAGGATTTTGGATCGGCTGAGGCCGGTGTCGATGGCGTTGTCACGGCAACCGGATCGCTTGCCGGAAAACTGTCCTTCAAACCTTTTTCAAGGCGCTGATTTTCATCATCTCGTTGCGGGGGCGTGGTTGCCCGCCCCAATTCTATCTCGACCGTCTTTATCGCCTGCGACAGACAGTTTGCCGCCTGCTCGAGTTGTTCATTTCGTTCTGACGAACCGCTGGGCGTAAGTTGAACTGTAATTTTCTCTTCCGCTTCGCCGACAAATTCCACGACTACTGGCGTTTCATCGCTGCGAACATTGATCGTCAGAATATTCATGTCACGCTCCTCGAATTGGTTGGTCCTAACCCGCCGCGCTCCGCGTTGTTCCATGCCTGCCGAAAAAATGTACGGTAACGTACCAATTGCAGTTGCGTCGGAACCAATAGCTTCGAGAGGCCTTATCTCACCGGGTGGGCAGGAGGAGTTACCATGTCATCCAATCCCGATTTCGAAGATGAGTTGCTGAAACTTTTACCCGCGCTCCATCAGTTTGCGCGAACCATGTGTCGCCAATCCACCGATGTGGACGATCTGGTTCAGGAGACAGTGGTGAAGGCGCTCAAGAACCAGGATAAATATGTGCCGTTTGGGCCGCTGAAGTCCTGGCTCTTCACCATCATGAAGAACACTTTCTGCAGCAAAATCAAGCGAGCGCAGCGCGAGGATGTCATGCAGGAGTGGGACGGGCCCACCATCGGTCCGTCGCAAGACTGGGCCATGGAATTGCAGGATGTCGGGCGCGCCTATGACAGGTTATCGCCACTTCACCGGAACGTCATCGAACTGGTGATTTTTAATGGTTTGAGCTATGAGCACGCCGCCACAAAAGCGGGCTGCACCATCGGCACCATCAAAAGCCGGCTCAACAGAGCAAGAACACAGCTTGAAGGCGATTTGAGTTCCGCCGGCAAGCATTGAATAAGAACTTGCCTGCTCGATGGGCCGGGTTCTGCTTCTTCATCAAAGCGCCTCCACGAAGTTGGGATGGCGGCTATTTCGGAACCAAGCGTTCTTCTGGTTGTTGTCCCTGGGTGAGGGACCCAGAAGAGGTGCATGTATGTCATTTCCCAGCCAAGACGCCATGGCGAACAAGCTTTTGGCTTTGCTCCCGCCTGACGATTATGCTGCGATCATCCGTGAAACCGTGCATGTCGATCTTCCGCGAGGTGTCATTATTGCGGAAAAAGGCCGGTCAATCACAAAAGTCTATTTTATGACATCCGGCATCGGCTCCATTGTGGTGACGACCGCCGAAGGTCACCGGGCCGAGGCGGGGCTGTTTGGATTTGACGGTTATGTGCCGACCTCGGCAATTGCCGGTGTTGAAACAAGCTCTTACGATGTCTTCATACAGGTCGCAGGCGAAGCGTACGAAATACCCTATGACCGGTTTCGTCATTGGATGGCCAGTAGCTGCAATTTTTCCAATATCATGATCCGGTCAATAGAAGCCTTTTCGGTTCAACTGGCCCACACTGCGGCTTCCAACGCCATTCACGATGTTCCTCAACGCCTCGCGCGCTGGTTATTGATGTGTGACGATCGGATATCTGGCAGCGAAATCGCCCTGACCCATGAATTCATGTCTATCATGCTTGCGGTCCGGCGACCAAGCGTGACCACTTCGCTCCATATATTGGAGGGGCTGGGGCTGATCAAATCCGTGCGCGGAGCGGTTATCATTCGCAGCCGCCGAGAATTGGAGCAATATGCGCGGGATGCTTACGGCTGGCCGGAAAAAGAGTATTCACGTCTGATGGGCAGTTTTGACCGCGCCCGTTCCGATCCGGTCTAACCGCTCAGACCAAAAAGACGACGATATTCCTCTTCCGGTTTGCCGTAGGCTTCACCGGCAAAATCCTCCAAACCCTTTCGATCACGAACCGTAATACGGCCTCTTTCGGATATGATCAGCTTTTTCCCTTCCAGCACGTGCAGGCCGGTCGTGATGCTGGGACGTCTGACGCCGAGCATCAACGCGATGAAATCGTGGGTGAGCACGATTTCATCCCCGTCGGTCCGGTCGTGAGACATCAAAAGCCAGCGAGCCAGACGTTCGTGAATATGCAGATTCACATTCGCCCAGACTGTGTAGGATAATTGCGAGGCGAAGGTCTGAATGTAACGAGCCAGCAAATTGGCGAACAAGCTGTTGCGGTTGATTTCCGCCCGCGCCGAGCCGATTTCGATCCGATGGCCAGAACCACTGACCTGCATGACGACCTCATGGATACTGGTCGTTGCGCCAACGGCCGCCGATGTGGGCGAAAATCCCTCGCGACCGAACATGCCCGCTTCCACCATTGGACCTTTATCAGACACGGTGATGACCGATCCGATGCCTTCGCAGAGAAAGTAAATATAATCGATAGGTTGGTCAGCTTTAACGAGTACCTGTCCACGTTCCAGGGTAACAGGCTCCAATAAAGTTTGAATTTGATTGTAGATGTCTGGCGGAAGGCTTTTTAACAGGCGGTTTTTCACTGTATTTCTGTCGTACATCTTGTTTTTCTTCGGGCAGAGTACGAGCGCCTCGCCGTCACGCTCCCAATCCTCTTTGACGGTTTTAAGTCTATAACACTTTGATCCGGCAAATGATTTTTGGTACGCTAGCGGACAATTCCGGCAAAGCCAGCCAATCAGGAGCCACTTTCGGGAAAGCCGCTTTGTTGAGATGTACTTCAAAACGAGCAGCTTTGCAGAAATGGGACTTAGAAGGGGAGTCCGATAGTGGCAACAGGCGGCCTGAAGAACGGAGACCGCGGGAAAGCTATATGGTCTGTACGTTAGCAGACCCTTTAATACGCGGCTGAGAAGTAGGCGCATAATGGTTTTTTAATGGAGGCAGACATGCCATTATTCCACGAAGCAAGCCGCATTTACAGTCAGGTCGAGGTCGACTTCATGCGCAGTTGTTATACATTGGCGGCGATCATCCTCGAAGAGAGTGATCATGAATATTCGGGCCGGGATTTGGCGTCATCCATCCTGCTTCTCTATGATAGCGGGCTGCGGGACCAGAACTATATTGTAGAGCTTTCTGCCCGGCTCTCGCACAAGAAGTACGCAGATCGTCATCAGCCGAACACTGGGGTAGCAAATTCTAATGCACGCCAAGGGGTCATTGCGGATGACACCTAACTGTGCTTGTTTTCAAAGGAACCGCTTTCGGCTTGAAAACACCGGCGCTAAAGGCCTTCATGAACAATAATGATGCTGTGCGCATGTTTCTGAACCGCAGCGCTGTAGAGATCGCTCCGCAACTGATTGGCTGGACGTTTCGCGTCGGCGAAGTCGGCGGTCTGATTGTCGAAACTGAAGCCTATTGCAGAACTGACCCGGCCTCTCACAGTTTCTCTGGTCCGACGCGCCGAAACGCCTCCATGTTTGGACGTCCGGGCAGCGCCTATGTTTATCGGATATATGGCCTGCATTGGTGCATGAACATTGTCTGCGCTGATGCATCTGCCGTACTCCTGCGGGCAATTGAGCCGCGACAGGGCATACCGCTCATGCAGGAACGGCGAGGTATGACGGACCTTAAGCAGCTTTGTTCGGGGCCGGCGAAGCTTGCCCAGGCTTTGGCAATTTCCGGCGAGTTGGATGGGGCTGCGCTCGATGCCGCCCCGTTTTTGCTTTCGGCGCCTGAACAGCCATGCACTGTGGATTGCGGTCCGCGCATCGGTATCAGTCGAGCAGTTGAGAAGCCCTGGCGCTTCTGGTTGCGAGGGTCCGGTTTTGTCAGCGGGCCAAAATCGCGTTTGAATGCCCCGAAAGTCTCGCCGTAACGGTCCCGGAAACTTAGCAAAGTTGTCTTGGCGCGCCTGATTTAAAAGACAAGCGCAGGCGGCAGTTTGGAACAAACCCCAATTCGCAAGGTTAGGACGCAAGCTCCTGTCACTCCAAGTGGCTCACAACCGTTGAAAAAGGGGAAGCGAACCATGCCCGCGAGCAAAAGGCCGAGCGCCGAAGACAAGCCGATTACAATCCACGACCAGAAGCTTTTTCCCGGCAACAGTGGCGATCTTCACCAGATTGCGACTGACGATGTTCCGGTCATGACGACATCTCAGGGCGGGCCGGTATCAGACGATCTGAATACGCTTAAAATCGGCGAATCCGGCCCAACGCTGATCGAGGATTTCCATTTTCGGGAAAAGATTTTTCATTTTGACCATGAACGCATACCGGAACGTGTCGTCCATGCGAGAGGTTATGGCGCGCACGGGTATTTTGAGACCACCCGGTCGATCTCCGAATATACGCGCGCCGATATATTCCAGCGCGTTGGCGAGAAAACACCGGTCTTCGTCCGCTTTTCCACGGTTGCGGGTTCAAAAGGCTCGTTCGATCTCGCCCGTGACGTGCGCGGTTTTGCGGTCAAGTTTTACACCAAGGAAGGCAATTGGGATCTCGTCGGCAACAATATTCCAGTCTTCTTCATTCAGGATGCGATACGCTTCCCTGACATCATTCATGCCGTGAAGGAAGAGCCGGATCGCGCTTTTCCGCAGGCACAATCCGCTCACGATAATTTCTGGGATTTCATCAGCCTGACGCCGGAATCCATGCACATGATCATGTGGATCATGTCGGACCGCGCAATCCCACGCTCGTTTCGCTTCATGGAAGGGTTCGGTGTCCATACGTTCCGCTTCGTGAACGAGGACAATCAATCGACATTCGTCAAATTTCTCTGGAAACCGAAGCTCGGACTGCAATCGGTCGTCTGGAACGAGGCTGTGAAGATCAATGGGGCCGATCCGGATTTTCACCGGCGCGATCTCTGGACTGCCATTCAAACCGGTAACTTCCCGGAATGGGAATTGTGCGTGCAACTCTTCGATCAGGAATTTGCCGACAGCTTCGATTTCGACGTGCTGGATCCGACCAAGCTGATACCCGAAGAAATTCTCCAGCCGATTTCGGTCGGTCGGCTGGTCCTTGACCGCATGCCGGAGAACTTTTTCGCGGAGACCGAGCAGGTTGCCTTCATGACGCAGAATGTGCCGCCCGGCATTGATTTCTCAAACGATCCTTTGCTTCAGGGGCGCAATTTTTCCTATCTAGATACGCAGTTAAAGCGGCTCGGTGGACCGAATTTCACCCAGCTTCCCATCAACGCGCCCAAATGTCCGTTTGCGCATTTTCAGCAGGACGGGCATATGGCGATGCGCAATCCAGACAGCCGGGCCAATTATCAGCCCAATTCCTGGGGGAAGGGGCCGCGGCCCGATCCAGTCAACGGCTTCCGGTCTTTTGAGGCGCAGGAAAGCGGTGAAAAAGTACGTTTGCGCCCGGAGAGTTTTAACGATCATTATAGCCAGGCTCGCCAATTCTATCTGAGCCAGACATCGGTTGAGCAAAGACATATTGCGATGGCGTTGACCTTCGAACTGTCGAAAGTAGAAACGCCCATTATCCGCGAACGGATGGTCTCGCATTTGATGAATATTGAAGAGGGGCTGGCAAACGAGGTCGCGGAGAGGCTTGGCATCCGCACAATGCCAAAGCCTGCCGATGCTCTTGCACCCGTTCGCCAGGATCTCCCTCTGTCGCCAGCGCTCAGCATTATTGAAAATGGTCCCTCAAGCTTCAAGGGCCGCAAGATCGGCGTTCTTGTGGCGAATGGGACGGATATGGAACTGATTGAAGCGATCCGTGAAGCGGCTGTGACAGAAGGAGCGGTGATAGAACTTGTCTCTCCAACAGTTGGCGGTTTTGAGACCTCTGCTGGCGAATGGATCGTGGCCCATCATATGATTGATGGTGGCCCCTCTGTTGTGTTTGACGCCGTTGCCCTTGTCCTGGCAGAAGAGGCGGCCAATAGATTGACCGGAGAAGCTGCAGCGCGTGATTTCGTGGCCGATGCTTTTGCGCATTGCAAGTTCATCGGGTTCAATTCCGGGGCCCTTCCGCTCCTTGCAAAGGCGGGCATAGCGCCGGATGCCGATAAGGGCCTTCTTTCCATCGACAGTGCGACTTCGATTCCGACTTTTGTCGAAGCTTGCCGCAAGCTCAGGTTCTGGCCACGCGAAGAGGCCGTAAAACTGTAACCAAGTGCCTTGCCCGTTTGTCCGCTAATGCCAGTGAGGGAGACATGAACAATCAGCCCAAATCAGTTCGCACCGCAGACGATGATCGCTATAGCAAGCCTGGACCAGACGAGGAAACCGGAGGCGTCACCGGCGCCCTGGGAGAAGGGCTATCGGCATCCGATGCGCCTGAACCCGCTTTAAGCAAGCCTGTGGTCTATTTGAAGAAAGGCTGCCCTTTCTGTTTCAAACTGCGGCTCGCATTGCTGGAAGCCGGAATGCTTGATTGTATTGAGCTTATCGAGTTTGCCGAAGGAACAACTGAGCAGGCTCAGATCAGGGAAAAATTGTCCCCGGTGCTGGAGGATTTGAGCTTCCCCGCTGCAGAGGTTGAGCGGGGCAAGTTCATGAAAGGCTCCGATGCACTGATCAAGTATTTTCTCGGTCAGAAGGGCATCAAGGCCGAGGCACTCCCGACGCTACAGGCATATATTGACGGGCCATTCGCTCAGCTTGTTGAGCGCGTTAAAAACTATTAGCGAGATGGGGTCGAGGATGAGCCCGAATTCCTTGCACACACTGAAGGGTGCTGGCTATCTCGTTTCCACGCTAAGCGTTTTGCTGTTGGCAGTCGTTAGTTGGGACGGCGCGCATAAAAGTATTTTGCCGACGATATGTTTGATATCCGGCGCGGCAACATCCATTATCGGCATGTTCTGCCGCTGGCTTACCTATCAGATTGAGAAGAACCAACAGAATGGCGATTGAATAGTCGCGCGACGAATTATCACTCTGTCTTCGCGTTCTAATTGCTTTTAGAAATACCTCTCCAGCCGATTACCTTCGCCGAAGCCACTTTCCTTGCAGAACTCCATTTCAGTAGCGTCGCGATCAGCACTTAAGTGCAGCAGCCAACTCGCGCCCATTATCTCATAAATAGATGTATATTATAAGTTACTAATTTTCTCTATGTTAACATTAATTCAGATTACACTAAACAAGTCATCACGAAATTGTATAAGTATATCTCGTGGGTTTGTGTTGCATTGGTCACGTGTTCTAGGCGCACTCTGACCAGCACGACGGAATGTCAACGGATTCGGAGGGAAGAATGCTAAGATATCTGACCATGGTGGGGGCTATCGCGGTTGGTGCAACAATTGCGCCGCCGTTCACTCTCGAAGCAAAAGCTCAAACGACTGTCGAGTGCCGCTCAAGAGACTACAAATACGATGAATGCTACGCCGGGCCGCTGTCCAGGCCACAACTTATCCATCAAACGTCAAGCTCTGCTTGCATACTGAACCGCACGTGGGGATACAATCCAAAGAGCCGCTATATATGGGTTGCGCAAGGGTGTTCCGGCGTATTTGCAGATGTCGGTGGCTATCACCATGGCCGGGGCGATGGGTTCGATCCGGGTGCGCGCCAGTATGATCATCATGGTCATGATATTGGCGGTGTTGTCGCAGGTGCAGTTCTCGGTGCAATCGTCGAGGGAATGGTTGCCGATAACAAGCACAAACACAGCCATGCAACAAGCAACTACCGTGACTCCGGTGACTATAATGGCTGCCACGGCATTGGGTGCACTGTCGACAGGCCGGATAGCTCTGAGCGTATCGATAACACACCGCAGTTCGATAGAAACGGCGAACCCAACTACGATACGCATGGCAATTATATCGGCTGTCACGGTGTCGGATGTTTGGTGGACAGCCCTGATTAGCAGGTTGCATAGATGAGGGCGCGCAAACGCGCCGCCCTTATCTTTAAAACGCAAAGCAAATGGCAATGTTGTTATGCGTCGTCAAAATAAGATTTCGTATTTACTTCGAATCTGCCATAGAAAAGAAGCTCTTAATGGGCAGGGGCGCGGCGGCTGTTAATATTGGCCGTCGGGTGGATTAATCTCTGGCCGGATGCGTCGCTGCCACGAAATGACGTGGTCGCCCTTTTCTAAGTCAGGATGACATTGCAGATCGTGAACTACAGGAAGTCAGCTAACAAAGGCCTCTAAAAATGCAGTCGTCGTCGTGTTTCCAAGTTTAAATGTTGCTCTGGTGCCGTGTTCTTTCGAGACGGGCTTGATCCAGCATAGCCTCGCACGCGGCCATCTGTTCCCCCCTTATGAGGAGTATCGAATGCCACGATTGAAGTTAAAGTACCTCATACTTGCAGCTGTGCCTTTGGTAATCACTGGCTGTGTCACCGCAGATGAAGTCTTCCAAGACAAATGTTCGTCCTTCGGCTTTCGCCCGGGCACCGATGCCTTCGCGAACTGCATGATGCAACAAAGTGCGCTTCATGAACAAGATGAGCAGCGCGCTCAGGATCGCATTCAGGCACAGGAAGAGCGTGATCGTGAACGCAAGCGGGAGCGCCGCCGCCGTGAAGAAAGCCAGATAGATACACGGCCTCAGTTCGATAGGGACGGCAATCCGAACTTCGATACACAAGGCAATTATACCGGTTGCCATGGCGTGGGATGCGAAGTCGATAATCCGGATACCGACAACTAAACGGACGGCTGGATCAACAATCGAAAGCTTTCGTGCCGTTCTCGCGAGCGGGATACTGAATTCTTTTTAGTGTCCCCCGTTATATGCGCGTTCACTGAAAATATACGAAATAAATACTCATTTGAAATGCATAAGCGATTAAATTTATTGTAGGGCCAAAGACCTGGTGTTAGTCGATTTTTAAAAGGAGCGGCTATCAACCCTCCAAATTGCATAGCGCGGGTTCCCCCCTTTATTGCCCTCGTTATCGCGGTTTAAAGAAAAGGCCCTGAACTATGTTAACTGCTGCCCTGGAGTGGTCCGTTCCGATACTGCTTTTCCTTTGCGGGATCGCACTTATCGTCGCGGCAAAGTTGAACGCGACGACCATAAAATGGGGCGTCGGTTTGTGTCTTTTGGGCGTCGGTTATTCGTTGATGCTTATTCGTACTGAAAGCTTTTCCGCTATTAAACCGCTTGGTGAAGATCTCCTGATACTGTCGGGGATTGCGATTTGCTGCCATGCGTTTGCGAGCAAGTTTAAGCTTCGAGTACTATCTGTTTTTGATGCGCTGATTGTTTTTCTCGCTTTAGCAGCGGCTGCTTTTTCATTGTTCTATTTTCAAAGCGTTAGACTGGAAAGTCTATCTGTTCTAACCGGATGCGCTGTTCTTTTGATTTCATATTTATCGCGCGTAAAATTTGGAATGAGAACCGCTAGTGAATGGATATTAATATCAGTTTTTTCTTTTGCACTGGTTTGTTTGTTGATGCAAGCGGCTGCATATATATTTGTTCAAGACGTCGATCCCACAGTTGGTCTATGGAGTAATTCCATATGGGGCGTCTTTCTGCAATATACAGGTCTTTTCGGCGGTCTTATACTCGCGCTGTCAGTGCTCCTGACAATAAATTTGGATATCATTGCTGCCTATCGAGATAGGATAAGCCGAGTTCCCGATACGCTTCCCTTATCGAAATCGCGTGCGTTGGATCAGTCGTCCGTTACGGTCGAAGCCTCTGTGCTGCACAGCGGAGCGGAAATACAGCATTCTTCCAGCACGTCTGCCGATTTTTCGAAGACGTCCACTATTTCGATGAATGGCGTAAATCAGCGGGAAGTGGAACAGAATGAATTTCCGGATATGGATGAAGCTATACGTGCATGTCTTGCCAAATTGACAAGCGCAGCCGAATTCTCCAGATCGCCGCGTGCGCGGAAATTTCTTATCTATATTGTCGAAGAAACCCTTTCAGGGCGGGCGGACAGAATAAAAGAATATACAATCGCCTTGGATGTATTTGACCGGAAAAGCGGGCACGATCTCGCAGGCGATTCACTCGTCAGAACAAGTGCCAAGAGGCTCCGACAATCACTGGACGTCTACAATAACGGGAAGGGAAAGCTGGAACCCATCCATATCGCGATCCCCAAGGGAAGCTATATACCAAAGTTTTTCCGTAACATTCCGTCCGATATCAACCCCGTCTGACGTTTCGCGGTGGATGTGACGGTTACGTAACCTCCCCAAAACCTGTTGCTCATTTAAGGACTATTCAAAGTAGCGTATTCTGATCGAGTGTTGGTCAATACGAGCGTGTTAAATAATGCGTTTAAGGGGTGCGCATGGTTGATCGGATATACTGGCTGTCAGCGGCTGGTTTGAGAAGCGAATCTTTAATAATCGGCGAACTGCGGATGGATTTCAGACGTGCCGCCTGGCGACTAAAATTGCAGAGCGCCATTTTTGGTCGCGAATATCCCTCTGCTCGAACACAGCCCTTTCTCGATAGAAAAGAAGTTCTACCTTCGCGTGAGTGGGTAATCGAAGTCCACAGATCCTCGTTGGTTGTCCGCACTCTCCAACGCAGGCACTGTGACAGACCGCTGTCAGTTCGCCCCCAGTTAACTGGCAGCGGTCGCCCTTTTGTTGCGCAAAACGAACGGTTTAGTACGGTTTTGAGCTCGGCGGTCGGATGAAGTGGCTCGACAGTATTCCCGAAGAATGGGGTAAGTTGCACAAGAGCGATCAAAGCGCGGTCACCCTTACCCGGACCGGGCCAAATCAAATCCAGATTGTGGCCCCAGATCCCTTCGCGCTTATCCTGCTCACCCCGCAGATAAAACGGGAGGCGAGAATAGGCTCCGACCGAAGCACCACTGCGAATGTCCCGGTTGGATCGCTGGAGCTTATTCCGGATCAGGCTGATCTCTTCGCGCGCTGGCGCACGCCAAAGGAAAACATCCTGTCCTGTTTCGGAAGCGATCGGTTGCGCAATCTGGCCGGTGTAGAATTTGAGACGGATGAGTTTGAGTTAAGGCCGTTGAGCCCTGGGCGGATAGATAAGACCGCATTGGCGCTTGCGCGGCTCATGCGGGAGGAGATTTTACGCGGAAACGACAGCTCCAATTTGCTGTATCTGGATTCCCTGAATGTCGCGTTATGGCTGCATCTCCTGCGAAATCATTCTTCCATTAGGAAAACTACATATAACGGTCTCGCAGGTGGTTTCTCGGCAAGGGCCTGGCGCACGGTGGACGATTATATGCGCTCGCATCTCGCAGATACCATTCCTATCGAAACCCTTGCGAGTTTGGCGCGCTTATCCGTCAGCCATTTTTCCCGCGCCTTTCGTCAAACTACCGGCAAAAGCCCGCATCAGTATCTCATTGATCTGCGTGTCGAGCGCGCAGAACTTCTCATTCGCGCCGACGATCTGCCGCTTGCCGAAATCTGGCGGATTTGCGGGTTTGGAAGCCAAAGCCATATGACTTCCCTTATAAGGGAACGGTTGCATACAACGCCCACAAAGATAAGGCGTGGCGAAATATAAGAACGCAGGCAGGTTGTCTCTTAACCTGCCGCGTTCCAAAGAGCCGCCATTGTTCGAAAACGACTGTCATATCTGAATTCAATCAGAAAGGAATAACAGCATCTGATTTAGTAGCGATAACTCAGATATGCATGCTCATATAGCGAGTATCAGCCCCTTCCTGGAGGGATAGC
Organism: Brucella sp. NBRC 113783; assembly: GCF_040372265.1. Classification (NCBI taxonomy): domain Bacteria; kingdom Pseudomonadati; phylum Pseudomonadota; class Alphaproteobacteria; order Hyphomicrobiales; family Brucellaceae; genus Brucella; species Brucella sp. NBRC 113783. The sequence continues at coordinate 42,102 of NZ_BAABRX010000011.1, forward strand.
TGATGAATTCGGTAATTTTCAAAGGAGGCCCTTTCCATGACCGATCATTCCATCAAAGGCAAAACCGTCATTATTGCTGGCGGTGCGAAAAATCTGGGGGGGCTTATCGCGCGTGATCTCGCCTCTCATGGCGCCAAGGCAATCGCGATCCACTATAACAGCGCAGCAAGCAAAGCGGATGCCGATGCCACCGTTGCCGCTGTCAAGGCGGCAGGTGCGGAAGCCGTTGCATTTCAGGCCAATCTGATCACGGCTGGCGCGACGGAGAAGCTTTTCGCTGACGCGATTGCAGCCCTTGGCAAGCCGGATATTGCCATCAATACCGTCGGCAAGGTCTTGAAGAAGCCAATGACCGAGATCTCCGAGGCTGAATATGACGAGATGTCCGCAGTCAATGCGAAAGCCGCATTCTTTTTCATCAAGGAAGCAGGCAAGCAACTGAACGATAACGGCAAAATCTGCACGCTGGTCACTTCGCTGCTCGGCGCTTATACGCCGTTTTATTCGAGCTATGCCGGTACGAAGGCTCCCGTCGAACATTTCACGCGCGCCGCTTCAAAAGAGTTCGGTGAGCGCGGGATTTCAGTGACCGCTATCGGACCCGGTCCCATGGATACGCCGTTCTTCTACCCCGCTGAAGGTGCGGACGCGGTGGCCTATCACAAGACAGCCGCAGCACTTTCGAGCTTCTCGAAGACAGGCCTGACGGATATTGGCGATATTGTTCCGTGGATCCGCTTGCTGGTCTCGGAAGGCTGGTGGATGACGGGGCAGACAATTCTCGTCAATGGCGGTTATACAACCAAGTAGACCAGTAACGGCGGATCGAGTACGCTCGGTCCGCCGGTGCCCGTTCAGATTTTAGGCGATAGAGGAGCGAGACGATGCAGCGATTGATGATGTTCGGTTTGGTTGTGTTTGCTGTGCTCCAGTCTTCTCTTGCCTATGCCGATTTGAAGGCGGCGGATCGCCGGCTGAATGACCTTTATGGTCAGGTCATCAATGCCTTGCCGGATGGAAGTCAAGCGCAGCTCAAGGAAAGCCAGCGCAACTGGATCAAGTACCGCGACAGTGAATGCCGCTATCAGCAAGTAAACTACGCGATCATGGTGTCTGAAGCGGATTGCAAGGAAGTCCTGACGCGCCAAAGAATAGGTCTCTTGAGCCAGCAGTTGGGTTGGCTGAAAAAAATCGGACAGCAGGACGATTCCGATGCAGCCATGGATTGTAAACAAGAGATTGGTGCGAAAGCGGCCAATATTCTCGTCAACCAATGCAAGGAAATTTCGCCCGCCACCAACCCGCCGTGCAATTCGGGAAATTCATGCGATTTGATCAGGGATGAAATCAAGCGCGGTTGCGGCATGGTAAGCGGTAAGAAGCCGTCCTATTGTCAGTAGCTCGATCCTCTGCAGGTAGGCAGGAATTCACTCAGTTAGTGTGGTGCCCAAAGCCAACGAATGGAATATCAGCCGTCGTTGGGAAAGGTACGCCCTGATAGCAGGTCGTTATAGATAATGTAGTCACTGTTCTCACCAATCATGTATGATTAACACATTGTTTTGATTGATTTTAAGTAAACCGTGGGTTGTTGAATGCGCCCTTAAGTGTTAGTCGATCAGCGGACAGGACGGCGTAAGCAATCCACGTTTTTGCGTGGCATACTCGACCTTCTGACATCAGTTAAGTCTGTATTCAACTAAATGATTGTAAAGGCCGCCGTATAATCAATTCCGCTTTGGAATGGTCCGTTCCACTATTGATCCTTGTTTGCGGTTTTGGCCTGATTGTTGCTGCCCGGTTCGGTTTTCCAACAATTCTATGGGGTCGCGGATTATGCCTGCTTGGAGCTGGCTATGGCCTGATGCTCTTTCGCACGGCCACATTCTCGGCGGTTAAACCTTTGGGAGAGGACTTGCTCATTCTGGCGGGCGTGGCCCTATGCTGCCGCGCGCTGGTTTACCATTTCAAAATGCCAAAGAAGCCGGTTTTAGAAATCGCTCTTGTCGTGATTTTCCTTGGCGCAGCGGCACTATCGCTGGCGCTTTTTCAAAGCGTGAGGCTTGAGACGCTGTCGATACTCAGTGGCAGCGCATCACTGACATTGGCGTCTCTCTGGCAGGTGAGAGCAAAGAAGAAATCCTCTTCCGAGAATGTACTTTTTGTGACCTTTATTGCCATCTTCGCGTTTCTTTTGGTTCAGAGTGTCGTCTATCTGTTTTTGAGCGACGCCGCGCCTGAGGTCGGCTTTTGGAGCCGTTCGTTCTGGGGCGTTATGCTGCAATATACGGGGCTTTTCGGCGGCGTTATCTTAACGTTTTCGATTGTCCTTGCGGTGAGTATCGATCTGATCAACGGCTATCGCGATATGGCTCACACGGACTCGCTCACACGTGTTCCAAACCGCAGAGGTCTGCAGGCGTTCCTGCGCTCGTTTCAGCTGGCCAATGGGTCGGTCGAGCCAACGACAATCATTCTTGCGGATATTGATCACTTCAAAACGGTGAATGATCGGTTTGGCCATCATGCCGGCGATATGGTTTTGACTGATTTTGCTCAATTGTTACAGGAACGGGCGGGCCCGGGAAGCTGCGTGGCGCGCTTGGGGGGTGAGGAATTTGTGGCACTCCTGCCCGGAACTTCTGCGTCGGTTGCAACCACTCTGGCCGAGGATTTGCGCCAGACATTTGCAGCCAGACGATGGCGCCATATATCTGCCGATCTGCAGCTGACCGTGAGCTTTGGCGTAACAGTGCTGGAACAGGGCGAGCCGTTTAAATCGGCAATCGCCCGCGCCGACAGCTATCTCTATCGTGCCAAGCAACACGGACGAAATCGCGTTGAGAGGGATCGAGCGGCGTAGTTCGGCGTTGCTTGTGCCTTGCCGGTCGAACAATGGCCAATTTGCCCGTTCCTGTATTAAGAAAGAAATTAGCGACGCGGGTTGCGCGGTGCCCCGTGACAGCGCGAGCAAGGCATGCCATAGGAAGGCCAAGTTATCACAAGGCCTCCCACACTCATGATCCGTATCGACAATATCAGCAAGTCGAATAGCCATCGCATTCTGTTTATCGAAACCTCCGCCGCATTGAACCGTGGTGAAAAGATTGGTCTTGTCGGGCCAAATGGCGCTGGCAAAACAACGCTTTTCCGTATGATCACCGGTGAAGAACTGCCGGATGAAGGTCAGGTCACGGTCGAAAAAGGCGTGACAATTGGTTATTTCAACCAGAATGTCGGCGAAATGGGTGGACGTTCGGCGGTTGCCGAAGTCATGGATGGCGCCGGGCCAGTCAGCATTGTTGCTGGGGAACTGCGCGAACTTGAAGCGGCCATGTGCGATCCCGATCGGCTCGATGAGATGGATGCGATCATCGAGCGCTATGGCGAGGTTCAGGCCCGCTATGAGGAACTCGACGGGTACGGTCTGGACGGCCGGGCGCGTGAAGTTCTGGCTGGCTTGAGTTTCAGTCAGGAAATGATGGATGGCGATGTCGGCAAATTATCCGGCGGCTGGAAAATGCGCGTTGCGCTTGCCCGTATTTTGCTGATGCGTCCTGATGTGATGCTGCTCGACGAACCAAGCAACCATCTTGATCTTGAAAGCCTGATCTGGCTCGAAGCTTTCCTCAAGAACTACGATGGCGCGCTGTTGATGACATCGCATGATCGCGAATTCATGAACCGCATCGTCACCAAGATTATCGAAATCGATGGCGGCTCGCTTAATTCCTATTCGGGTGATTATGCCTTTTATGAAGGCCAGCGTGCGCTGAACGAAAAGCAGCAACAGGCCCAGTTCGAGCGTCAGCAAGCAATGCTGGCCAAAGAAATAAAGTTCATTGAGCGTTTCAAGGCGCGCGCATCTCATGCATCGCAGGTGCAGAGCCGTGTGAAGAAGCTTGAAAAAATTGACCGTGTGGAGCCACCGCGTCGGCGCCAGACGGTTGCTTTCGACTTCGCGCCCGCTCCGCGTTCGGGAGAAGACGTGGTCAGTCTCAAGGGCGTCAACAAAACCTATGGTAGCCGCACGATCTATGACGGACTGGATTTCATGGTTCGCCGCCGTGAGCGTTGGTGCATTATGGGCGTCAATGGCGCCGGTAAATCGACGCTGCTGAAGCTTGTCGCAGGTGCAGCGGAACCCGATCAGGGGATTGTGAATCTCGGCGCCAGCGTGAAACTTGGCTATTTTGCGCAGCACGCGATGGATATTCTGGACGGCGATAGCACTATTCTCGAATGGCTGGAGCAGCGTTTTCCAAAGGCAGGGCAGGCTCCATTGCGCGCGCTAGCTGGCTGCTTCGGCTTCTCCGGGGATGATATCGAGAAGAAATGCCGGGTGCTGTCCGGTGGTGAAAAAGCGCGGCTGGTCATGGCCGCGATGCTGTTCGATCCGCCGAACTTCCTCGTACTCGATGAGCCGACGAACCATCTGGATCTCGACACCAAGGAAATGCTTATCAAAGCGCTTTCATCTTATGAAGGGACGATGCTTTTCGTATCGCATGATCGTCGTTTTCTGGCGGCGCTTTCCAATCGCGTGCTGGAACTCACGCCGGATGGCATTCAGCAATATGGTGGCGGCTATACCGAATATGTCGAAAGCACAGGACAGGAAGCACCGGGCCTGCATGTGGGATAATGCGTAAAAACAAATAGATAGAGCGATTCCCCGATTTCGTTTGAACCGGAACCGCTCTAGGTCGCGACTTTCCGAAGCGACTTCTCGATTTCTCCGCCGCAATAGGCATCGCCATAATCATTGAAGCTTTTGGTATCCAGCGCAGCCAGCGACGGTATCTCCTGCATCCGCTTGGAAAGACCCCATATCATCGGTGAGGTATCTTTGATTATGGTCTCAATTGTAGCGAACCTGTCGGCCATCGTAGACCAAACGATAGAAGTCACGATGTCGGCGATGCCGGGCTTTTCAGTTCCAAGCATAAATCCTGTATCGACTTTAAGCCCGTTTCGCTTGCCAGTATCTTGAAAAATGCGGAGCCATTGGCGTAGTCGGGGAACGAATTCGGTCCATTTTTCACGCGTCCACATTTCACGCCCGCCGTCGAGCGTCAGTTCATCGATGACGTCGTTCGCATCGTTTACAATCTTGGCTGTCAGTGCTCGTTTTTCGATTGTTGTTGGCAGGAGTTCCAGCCTTTCTCCGAGGTACATGGCGATCGCGGGCATTTGTGACACCGCAAAATTGCGCGGACGATCAATCAGCACCGGTGGGCCCATAAATGCGATCGGCTGCTCCTCGACATCAAGGCGCATGACTTCTTCAATCTCGCCGAAATCATGTTCATCCCAGGAACATTCAGCATAAGCCAGAATTCCTCGAATGAACTGGCCGCGGAATGGTACTGGCCAGTAGTAAAGATCGAAATCGCTCAATTGCCACTCTCCTCCTCGCACGCATCAAGGATAACCGGCCAGACCAGCTGAGGTTCCATGTGTTGGAGCTAAGCGGCGATTACTGTCCTCGGCGGGTCAAGGAGACAGAGTTTTTTGGTCTGGTCAGGAGACTCCAGCGGAGATTTGGTTCAGCAGCGCAAACAGGATGGCGGAGAGGATCGCGGCGGCGGGGACAGTCACTACCCAGGCGGCAGCAATGGTCAGTGCATGCGAACGGCGAACCAGCTTGCGACGGCGACGCTCTTCTACGGGAACAGAATTCAGTGGTAGAGCCTGGCGTGCTTTCTTCAACCGCCGTTCTGTGTCCCATTCGCGGAAAAAGCCGACCCCAAAGATCGCACCGATGGCAATGTGGGTCGAGCTGACGGGCAACCCCAGCCAGCTGGCGAGAATGACCGTGATTGCGGCTGAGAGTGAGACGCAATAGGCCCTCATCGGGTTCAGCTTTGTGATCTGATTGCCAACCATGCGAATGAGTTTGGGACCAAATAGACACAAGCCGAAGGAAATGCCGCAGGCTCCAATCAGCATGACCCAGAGTGGTATTACAACGCCTTCAGTTAGCGTACCGGTCTGTGATGTCTGGACAATTGCCGCGAGTGGCCCGACAGCATTGGCGACATCATTCGCGCCGTGGGCAAAGCTGAGCAAAGCAGCCGAAACGACCAACGGAATGCTGAACAGGACTTTAAGCGACTTGTTACGGTTTTCGAGGCCCCGGGACTGGCGGCGAATGACCGGGATCAAGGCAATCCAGCTTCCGATGCCAAATGCCAATCCGATAATCAAGGCTACCCCGATCGACACGTCGATCAGCTGCTTCAGTCCTTTCATGATCAGATAGGTTGCAAAGGTCCCCGCCATGAGCCCCATAAGGATGGGCACCCAGACGCGAGCCGCAGCAATTTTATCCGCGCGATAGACGATACGGGCCTTGATCAGCCAAAGAAAACCAGCCGCTATGATAGCGCCCAACACGGGCGAAATAACCCAGCTTGCCGCGATGGCCGCCATCTGGGACCAATTGACTGCGCCGAGGCCTGCCGCGACGACACCCGCTCCGACGACCCCGCCGACAACCGCATGAGTGGTCGAGACAGGCGCACCGATCCATGTCGCGAGGTTAACCCAGAGGGCAGAGGCAAGCAACGCCGCCATCATTGCCCAGATGAACATCATCGGGGTGGCGAGCGTATCTGGCGCGATGATGCCCGTCGCCACGGTGGACACGACGTCAGTCCCCGCGATGAGCGCACCCGCACTTTCAAACACCGCGGCAATCGCAATCGCGCCGCCCATGCTCAACGCATTGGCACCGACGGCAGGGCCCATATTGTTGGCCACATCATTAGCGCCGATGTTCAAGGCCATATAGGCGCCAAAAACGGCCGCGGCGACGACAATCAGCGTCTGGCTGGTCTGACCGAGCAGCATGGCCGCGCCAAGCCCTGCAAGGATGATAAATACCAGCGCCACGCCCGGTGCCACGAGCGGACGTGAAACGTAACTCGCTGCCGTTTCGAGGTTGGCGAAACGGCCCAAATCTCGATCCAAGGTCTCTAAGTGCCGAGCTTCGAGATCTTCGTTTGCCATGATTTACTCTTGATTACTAACGCGATGTAGCGGTCGAAATAGCCGCTTGTGAATGGTCCATTGAAGGAATTTTGAGCGTTTTTAACTGTCACAATTGAAAAAAGTCAATGACTCGACGCGGCGAAGATGCCTTCGGTCTGTCATTTCATAAGTGCCGTCGACAACTTACAGGCCCTTGAAACGGCACCCAGTCGCCGTGGTGAACAAATTACGGCGCGCAGAACGCCGTGATTATCAATTTGCCGGCTAATCTCCCGACGGCAAAGGTGCACCTCATTCTGCGGAGGAGGCGCGGCAGTTCTGCCAGGCCCCAGCTGCGACATGGGATTTCATGCCGCCTGACTTTGAAGCGATCGCCATGCAGGGCAGGATTTCAAATCCGTAATAGCACGAAAATACCGTCTTGACTCTCAATCTGACATGTTACATGTCTAATTAAGAAATGGGAGGAAATCATGCAAAATTATCTTCTGGGCGCGAGCGCGCTTTGTCTTATTGCCTTGTCCAGTCCGGCTTCAGCTGCCTGTTCCGACGCGGATCGCGTCGAGATCACCTGGTCTACCATTGCAGGCTTTTACACCGACGCCATGGCGCAACTCGTCAATGACTTTCAGGAAAAGGAATGCGCCAAGGTCAATGTCATCAACATTGATAATTCCCAGCTCTATAACAAACAGGTTATCGAGATGGTGGGGCAGACCGGCGCTTATGATGTCGTGACGCTCAACAACGCGGAATATGCGGAGTTTGCAGATAACGGCTTCATTCTGCCGATGACGGATTTTCTGAAAGACAAGCAAAGCATCATTGACGATATTCACCCCACTCTCGCCAATATGACGATCCGTTATAAGGACGATCTGTGGGGATTGCCTTATTATACCTATTCCTCGGGCTTCTTCTATCGCGCCGACCTTTGGGAAGATCCAGCGGAGCAGGCCGCCTTTAAAGCCAAATATGGCTACGAGCTGGCGAAGCCCGCCGACTGGAAGCAGCATCGCGACATGGCCGAGTTTTTCACGCGCAAAGCGGGCGAAAAACTGAAAGGTGAAGTTCTGAAAAAAGACTTCTACGGTGTCGGTCTGATGGCCGGTCGTTTTCCCGACATTCAGGACGAGTTATCGGCGCCTTTGTGGGACATGAAGTCCGACTGGCTGAACAGTGAGGGCAAGGTTCCTGTCGATGACGTCGAGAAGGTCCTGTCCGATTATATCGAACTTCTGAAATTCGCGCCTCCCGCGGCTTTGACCGTCACCTATGACGGTGTCATGAACCAGATGCGCGACGGCCAGATTGCGATGACGCATGACTTCTTCCTCGACCAATGGCCAAATGCGGTCAAAACCGAGGAAAGCGTGCCCGGAGCGAAAATGGCCGTCGCGGAGGCACCGGGTAAAATGTCTTATGTCGGCGGCTTCCTTCTGGCGGTTTCGTCGAGTTCGGCAAATCCAGATATGGCAATGAAGTTCATTGCCCATATCGGAGGACCGGAAGCGCAGGCGAAGTTTGCATCCTATGGCGGTGCGACCACCCTCATGTCGATCCTGACCGATCCGAAATTCCAGACGCCGGAAGCGCGCAAGACCAATGGCGAATATGCAACGCTGGCCAAGGTCTTCGAGAGCATGAACGGTTTCACGTCCAATCTCGTCTCCTCGCCATTTGGCGCCAAGATCTACAACACGATGCAAATTCCGTTGCAGTCAGCGGCGGCCGGTCAGTTGACCGCGCGGCAGGCGGCTGAAAGCCTTGCGACTGAAGTCGAGAAGATTTGCGGTGGTCCTTGCCCCATCGGCAAGTAAATATGGTCGGGGTCGGGACATGTTCCGACCGACCGATCAGTTGGCATATTTCGCGGAAGCGTTGAGCGCCCCGTCGGAAATGTCTGATATACATCGGAGCGGCTTTTGCCTTGAGGGCACCCGCAGGCCGCTCCGGTACCCCTACTCAGAAACAGTCCGGGTTCCTGTCATGAACAGTTATCATGCTCCACCTGCAAAGGTGGCGTCCGACCGCGCATTCTCGGTCCTGCTTATCGTTCCCGCGATGCTGGTCATCGTTATCTTCGCGCTGTTGCCGCTTTATTATGCGGTGGACGTATCTTTCCGTTTTGCCGACCTCTCACGCGGCAAGCTGGGAGACTATGTCGGACTCGACAATTTCCGCACGATATTTGCCGACCAGGCCTTCTGGGCTGCGGCTTGGATCACGCTGAAATTCACCATCGTATCGGTCGGCCTGCAAATGTCGTTCGGCATAGCGATTGCGTTTCTCATCCACGGGGCGAGCTATGGCAAGGGCCTCATCCGATCGATCATGATCCTGCCTCTGGCGACTTCGGCTGCCGTGACGGGGCTGTTCTGGCGCTACCTCTATGATACGCAGTTCGGCGTCGTAAACTGGGTGCTGGGCGCCTTCGGTCTGCCGGAGCCCAACTGGCTCGGCGATTTCAATATCGCGCTCTGGTCCGTCATTATTTTTGACGTCTGGCAGTGGACGCCCTTTGTGGCCCTGATCGTGCTGGCCGGGCTTCAGGCGCTGCCCAAGGAACCTTTCGAGGCTGCCGAACTGGACGGCGCATCCACATGGCGCGTCCTGCGCACGTTGACCTTTCCATTGCTCAAGCCGGTTCTGTTCCTGATTCTCGTGCTGCGGACCATTGATTGCGTTCGTCTCTATGATGCGGTCGCGGTGCTGACGCAGGGTGGTCCTGGCACCTCGACGGAAACCATGACCTTCTATCTCTATCGCACAGGCTTGAAGCTTTTCCGCATGGACTATGCTTCGACCATGGCTGTCTTTTTCCTTTACGTGATGCTTGTGGCGTCAATCTTCGCGCTCAAGCCTTTGCTCAAGCAGTTCACCGATCGTGCAGGGGAGGCATGAGATGTTGCAACACAAGACATCATCACTGAAAGAAATTCTGCGCTATGCGGCGATCCTTGTCGTACTTCTGTTCTTTTTCTTTCCGATTTTCTGGATGCTGCTGACGAGCTTCAAGCCGGAATCGGCGATCATGGTGTCGCCACCCCAGTTTTTCTTCACGCCGACACTGGAAAACTACCAGCATGCGCTCTTTGACAAGGGGTTCCTTTTCTATGTGCGCAATACGCTCATCATTTCGGTGATCTCGACTGCAATCGTGATCGTTGTCGGCTCGCTCGCGGCTTACAGTTTCGCCCGTTATAATGTTGGCGATGGTCATGTGCTGTTCTTCATCCTGTCCACCAAGATGATGCCAGCCATTGCGGTGATCCTGCCTTATTTTCTGATCTTTCGCGATATCGGGCGCACCGGATTTGGCAAGTTCATGCATTTGGGGCTCGACCAGCATGGCGCATTGATCGTGTCCTATGTGATGTTCAATCTGCCGTTCGCCATCTGGCTTCTGGTCAGCTTCTTTCAGGACATTCCGCGTGAACTGGAACAGTCGGCGCGTATGGACGGTCTCAGTCGCATGAAAGTACTGCGCAAGGTGACGTTACCGCTGGCTGCACCCGGCATTGCCGTGACCACGGTTTTCACCCTGATTTTTTGCTGGAACGAGTTCCTCTTCGCCTACATTCTCACCCGCAAATTTGCCTCGACGGTGACGGTCGGCGTTGAAAGCTTCTTCACCCTGCAAGGCATTCTCTGGGGTCCCGTCGCAGCAGCGGCAACGATCTCGGTCGCGCCGATGCTTCTCTTCGTCCTTTTGATGCAGCGCTATATGGTCCGCGGACTGACTTTCGGCGCGGTGAGGGGGTAACGATGTCTTTCTCACAAATCTGGGATGCGGGCTTCAAGTCCGTGATGATCTACATCGGCGTTGTCTTCTTCTGGCTCTGCTTTCTTGAAGCACATTTTCCTGACCGTGGGTTTTCGGTCACGATCATGAATATCGTCGCCGCCATACTCGCCATTGGCTTCTTCATTTTCGCCCGTCAAAGCTGCCGCAAGGAGCGTGCGCTGGCCGAAGCTGAAATCGCCGCCCTCATGAAAGAGGTGGACTGACCATGTATAGTTTTGTCAACGTCCATAAACGTTACGGCTTGCGAACGGTTGCGCTGCGCAAGATCAATCTGGATATTCAAAAGCGTAGCTTCTTCGTTCTCTACGGTCCAGCAGGTGCCGGAAAGTCAACGATGCTCAACCTTTTGGGCGGCATCACCAGGCCGACATCGGGCGATATTCAGCGCGACGGCGTTTCCCTGTTGCCGCTGCCGCCCGAACGGCGCGATGCTGCGATGGCGTTTGAAAATTACGCGCTTTATTCGCATCTGAGCGTCGGCGAAAACCTCGCCTTTCCGCTCAAGGCGCGCAAGATGTCGCGTGCGGAAGTCGAAGACAGGGTCAAGCGGGTCTCGGGGATGCTCGGCATCGGCCATCTGCTCGATCGCCGTCCGGGCTTCCTGTCTGGCGGGCAGCGTCAGCGCGTGGCTTTGGGACGCGCTATCATCCGCCCGGCCGACATTTATCTTCTGGACGAACCCATCGGCCACCTTGACGCAAAGCTGCGTCACCAGATGCGGGCTGAACTCAAGGCGCTTGCGCAAGACCTCAATGCGACCGTGGTGTTCACCACCACCTCCAGTCGTGAGGCATTGGCGCTCGGCGACCGCATCGCGGTGCTCAATCTGGGCAAGCTGGAACAGGTTGGAACCCCTGCGGAGCTTTACCACAGGCCCGAAAACGCTTTTGTTGCCTCCTTCATTGGCGATCCCCCAATGAGTTTCGTTTCCGTGCGTGTGACAGGCGAAGGCAAGAGCGTCGGACTGACAAGCCTGGCCGGTGAAAAGATTGTCTCCGATGAACATTTCAGCCGCTTCAGCAAGCTGGATGATCTCAAGGCCGGCTTCCGGGCGGAAGCGGTTTCGCTTGGCGAAGCAGGTAAGTCCGGCACGATTGCAGGGCAGGTCAGCGTCGTCGAGCATCTTGGTTATGCGAATATTGCCGTCGTCAATGTGGGTGGGGATCAGGTGTCGATATCGCTGCCGACAACGACCTCTGTGCGCGCTGGTGACAGGGTCGGCGTTGCAATCGATCCCGGCAAGTTTCAGTTGTTCCAGGGCGAAAAGGCTCTGGAAGGAAGGGCCTGACACATGGCATCGATAAGAGCGGAAAACCTCGTCAAGCGATACGGCACCGTGGAAGCCGTGCACCCGCTGAATTTTGAGATTAATGACGGTGAATTCGTTGCTATTTTGGGGCCTTCCGGCTGCGGCAAGTCCTCGACCATGCGCATGATCGCTGGCCTTGAAACTGTCTCGGATGGCGCCATTTATTTCGACGGTAAAAAGGTCAACGATGTGCGCGCTCGCGATCGCAACGTCGCCATGAGCTTTGAGAATTACGCACTCTATGCGCCGATTACCGTTTTCGAAAACATCGCCTTTCCCCTGCGCGCATCCGGCATGAGCGATGCGGAGGTAAAAAAGCGTGTGCGCGACATCGCATCCAAGATGGAGCTGGAGTCTTTGCTCTCGTTGCGTCCGGGCGGTCTGTCGTCGGGGCAGGCGCAGCGTGTTTCACTGGCGCGCGCCTTGGTCAGAAAGCCGTCGGTCTTTTTGCTGGACGAGCCTATCAGCCATCTCGATACGCGTCAGCGTTATCGCATGCGGCGGTTCATCAAGGCGATCCATCAGGAATTCGCCCATACGATGATCTATGTGACCCATGATCAGGAAGAGGCTCTTGCGCTCGCCGACCGCATCATGGTGATGAGCAACGGCAATATCCAGCAATTCGACGTCCCATCGGAGATTTATCAACGCCCGAAAAATGCCTTTGTGGCGGGATTTGTCGGCGAGCCGCCGATCAATTTTCTCCCCTATAAGGCAGCCTCTAACCGTGCACTGGATGTGGAGGGCAATCATATCGATCTGCCGGACCATCTGCTGCCGCGTCTGCAAGAGGTCGGGCCGCAGGGACAGATCGCCGTGCGACCGCATTTCCTGAAACTCGGCGCGCATGGTCCGATCCAGTTGAAAGCCAAAGCCTTCATTACCGAGGAATTGCAGGATCACAGCATTGTCTTTGCCGATGTCGGCGCGACCCGCATATCCATCGTTACAGCGCCGGATATTCGTGTGGAACGCGGTGAGGCGATCGCGATTTCCATCGATCCGTCGCAACTGCTTCTGTTTCATGCGGCAAAGGAAGACCAGTTCAAATGACGCGCAAGGCTTATGATTATATCGTCGTCGGTGGCGGCACGTCCGGTTCCTATATCGCGGCTAAAATGGCCGAGCAGGGCGCAAGTGTTCTGGTTCTCGAAGCGGGCGGATCGGATCGCAATCCGCTGATCCAGATGCCGGCAGGTTATGTGAAGTTGCTGAATGCTGCGCGCTATATGTGGTTTTTCCAGTCGGTACGACAGGAACAGCTCAATGGACGCACACCGGTCATTCCGTCCGGCCGCGTCATCGGCGGCGGGTCTTCGGTCAATGCGATGGTTTATATCCGTGGCCAGTCCACCGATTACGACCGCTGGGTGGAGGCGACCGGCGACGAGAGCTGGCGTTACGAGCGACTGCTGCCACTTTTTCGCGCCATTGAAGGCAATAACCGTTTCAACGACGATCTGCATGGCAGCGAAGGACCGATGAAAGTCTCCGACCCGTTGCATGTCAATGAGTTGTCGCGGGCTTATGTGCAGGCAGCGCAGGCCACAGGCCTGCCCTTCAAGGCTGACTTCAATCGCGGTCAGCAGACCGGAGCGGGTTTTTTCCAGCTCAACACGCATAATGGTCGACGCTGTTCGGCAGCCGATGCTTTCCTCTATCCGGCGACGAAAACGGGGCTCATCGATATATCAAGCGGCAGCCTCGTTCATCGCGTGCGCATCGAAAACGGACGTGCAAAGAGCGTAATATTCTCGCGTGGCAATGCCGTAACCGAGATCGAGGCGCAAAAGGAAGTGGTGCTTTGCGCCGGGGCCATCGCCACGCCGAAAATCCTGATGCTGTCGGGCATCGGTCCGCAACAGCATCTGAAGGCGCACGGCATCGATGTTGTGCTGGATCGAGCGGGCGTCGGTGAAAACCTTCAGGATCACACCGAGGTGCCGGTGCTTGCCTTCTGCAACGGCAAATACGGCTATTTCGGGCAGGATAGGGGCTGGAACCAGATCCGCAATGGCCTGCAATATCTTCTGTTCAAAAGCGGTCCTGTCACATCGAACGGGGTGGAAGCCGGTTCGTTCTTCGACCCGGATGATTTCTCCAACGACGCGAAGATACAGCAGTTCTGTATTCCGTCGGTTTATCTCGACCGGGGCACAACCGATCTGAAGCCGAGCTATGGCGTCACCATCAATTCCTGTGTGTTGCGTCCGGCGTCCAGGGGAACGGTACGGCTGAATTCTGGAAGGGCTGACGAACAGCCCCTGGTGAACCCGAATTATCTGTCCGATTCGGAAGATCTGCGCCTGTCTGTCGCGGGCTTGCGTCAGGCGCGCAGGGTGCTGAATTCGGCGCCGCTCAAGCATATGGTCGACCGCGAAATCTTTCCGGGCACCGGCAAGGATACGGATGAAGAGCTGGCCAAACATGCAAGGGCATTCGTCAAAACCGTTTATCATCCGGTCGGTACAGCGCGAATGGGGCGCGAGGACGATCCGAATGCGGTTGTCACCAGCGATCTCAAAGTGATGGGTGTCGAGGGCTTGCGAATCGGCGATACTTCCGCAATGCCAAATATCATCAGTGGCAATACCAACTCGACGACACTTGTGATCGCGGCAAAGGCAGTTGAAGCCATGGCCGGTACTGTGACCGGCGCCATGGGTAGCAAGCGGGCAGGATGATATGAGATCCAAGAAAACGATTGCCAAAATCGTCCGACCGAAACCGGTATCCGAGATCGTGCTGGAACGACTGCGCGCCGATATCGTCAACAACGAATTTGCGCTGGGCGAGAAGATTTCGGAGGGCCAGCTTTCGGAACTTTATCAGGTCACGAAGGCGCCGATCCGGTCCGCTTATATCCGCCTCGAAGCAGAAGGGCTGATTGAAATCCGGGCGCAGTCTGGAACTTTTGTTTTCAAGCCGACGCCGCAGGAGCTTCAGGCTCTGTCCGAGCTGCGCACGGCGCTGGAACTTGAGGCAATTTCTCTTGCCATGCAGCGCAGCCTGCGTGTGTTGCAGCGCAGCGTCAGCGAGATTTATGACGAGATGGTCGATTGCGCCCAGCGCGGGGCAATTGATGAATATCAAAAGCTCGATACGCGGTTGCATCTTCTGTTCGTGGAAAGTGCATGTTCGCCTTTCCTGGAGGAAACATTCACCAGCAAGGTTAATAGCCGCTTTGCCGCGCTCCGCACGCGTTTCAGCCAACAGCCGCAGCATGTCGAACATTCGCTCAGCGAGCATAAGGGATTGCGCGATGCAATCGAAGCCAATGATGTGGAAGCGGTGCGCAAACTCCTGCGCCAGCACATCGGCTATTCTGAAGTCTATTACGCCGGTCTGATGGACGAGTGACGGCATGACAAATCCCGACCGCAGTGCAGAAATTTCTAACATGTTACATGTTTCAGGCGAGCCATTGATGTGGGCCGTCGTTTGCGATGCGCCGGACGAGAAGATGGAGGGTGTCAGCCTGCGCCGGATTCCGCGTCCACAACCTTCTAAAGGGCAGGTCCGCGTCCGCGTTGAGGCGGCATCGCTCAATCCCGTGGACTGGAAACTTGCGACCGGCTTTGCGCCATGGTGGCAAGGAACCGGCGCGCATGTGGTTGGCCTTGATGGCGCAGGCGTGATCGACAGTCTGGGACCGGACGTGACGGGCTGGAACGTGGGGGATCGAGTCCTATGGCACAGCGACCTTAACCGGCAGGGCGTTTTGGCCGGATTTGCACTGGCTGACAGCCACGTCCTGTCCCGATTGCCAGACGACATAGCGGCGACGTCTGCGGCGGCGCTACCCTGTGCCGGCCTGACGGCCTATCAGGCATTGGTGCGCAAGGCGCACGTGGAAGCAGGGCAGACCGTACTTGTTCAGGGCGCGAGCGGCGCCGTGGGCGGCTTTGCCATGCAGATCGCCAAATCCAAAGGCGCGACGGTCATCGCTCTGGCGCGTAAGGATCAGGAACCGCGCGTAAGATCGCTTGGCGCGGATCATGTTCTGGACCGCCATGCAAAAGATCTGAAGCAACAAGTGCACGCCCTCACCGATGGTTACGGAGCCGATATCATGCTGGAGGTCGCCAATCCCGGCGATGCGCGGCAGTCACTTGATCTGATCCGCTATAACGGGCATCTGCTCTGCATCGATCCCATGCCGGTTTTGCGTGACGTTCCGCCCTATACCTATGCCGCTTCCATCCATGAGGTGGCGCTGGGCGGCGCCTATGCCGCCGGGCATGTTCCCACCCAGCGAGACTTCGCCGTGATGGGCGACGCCATGCTGGCGCTTTTGCAGCACAAGAAAATCGACCCGATGATCGAGCAGCTCATTGCGCTGGACGAGGCGGTCGATGCACTCAAGAACATGCGCGAACGTAACGTATTGGGGAAAATCGTGGTGCGGATCGGAGAGGCTTCATGAGCAACCTGTCTTCCGTCCATGGCATTCGTTTTCCGGGCCGCTATATCCAGGGGCCCAATGTCTTCGCGCAACTGGGGCAGCACAGTCGCGAACTTGGCGTCGAACCTTTGGCGCTTCTGGACGGGTTTCTTTTCGCGGAACTGGAACCGCGCCTGCGTTCCGCCTTCGGCGAGGCCATGCAGCCAGTGGCTGTCAGACATGGCGGCGAGTGTTCGGAAACGGAAGTGGAGCATGTCCAGAAACTGGCCACCACATCGTCCTCAGACCTGATCGTCGGGATCGGTGGTGGCAAGGTGCTCGATACGGCTAAGGCTGTCGCTCACCGGCTCGGCGTTCCGGTTGTCGTCGTGCCGACAATTGCCGCGTCTGACGCGCCGTGCAGCGCGCTTGCCGTGGTTTATCGTGATGATGGTACGGTGGCCTATGATCTGTTCCTGCCGCGCAATCCAGATCTCGTCCTTGTCGATACGCTGCTGATCGCGCGCGCTCCCTCCCGTTTTCTGGCGGCGGGGATCGGCGATGCACTTGCCACCTTCTATGAGGCCGAGGCCTGCCGCCGAAGTGGTGCGGCGAACTGCATGGGTCTGCCCGGCACCAATCTGGCTTTTGCCATTGCCTCCAGATGCCGGGACGAAATCTTTGCCTTCGGTGAAGAAGCACTTGCGCAATGCGACCGCAACGAGGCGGGCCCGGCGCTGGAACGCGTCGTCGAAGCCACCATTCTCTTGTCGGGCATTGGCTTTGAATCCGGCGGCGTTGCAGCCGCCCACGCCATTCACCATGGCCTTTGCGAACTGGATGACGTGCACCATCATCTGCATGGCGAAAAGGTCGCGATCGGCGTGCTGGCGGGACTGCTCATTGCTGGCGAAACAGAAGAATTCGAGCGCGTACGCAGCTTTTGTCAATCGGTGCGCCTTCCCACCCGCCTGTCCGATATCGGCATAACTGAGGTGACGGAACAAAAACTTAGCGTCGTCGCAAGGCGCGCCACCCGCGAAGGCGAGATTATTCACAACGAGCCGATGCCCGTTACAGCCAACATGGTGGTTTCGGCGCTCAGGGCACTGGCTTCGTGATTTCAAGGACAAATGAGGAGGTTAATCAAAATGGATGTAAGCACATTCGCAAAGCCGGTATTTGACGGCAAAGTTGTGATCGTTTCCGGCGGCACCAGCGGCATCGGTCTTGCCATGGCGCGCGGTTTTGCCGAAGCCGGTGCGACCGTCATCGCGACGGGCAGTTCCGCACAGCGTATCGCAGAGGCCGCACAGTTTGCGACTGACCGGCTGTCGTTCCAGCGTCTGGATGTGCGCGATGCGCCAGCTGCTGATGCATTTTTTGCCAAACTGGAACGTCTGGATGTTCTGGTAAATTGTCAGGGCATTTCCCGCCCGGACAAGGAATGGGATGAAGATACATTCCTGAATGTGATCGATATCAACCTGTCGAGCGCCATGCGCCTTGCCCGCAGCGCTTATCCTCTCTTGAAGGCGAGCGGCGGCAATATCATCAATGTGGCGTCGATGCTGAGCTATCTTGCCGATGAAACCGTGCCCGCCTACACCGCGAGCAAGGCGGGTATCGTCGGTCTGACCCGCGCCATGGCGCATAAATATGGTCGTGACGGCGTGCGCGTCAATGCGGTCGCGCCGGGCTATCACAAGACCGACATGACGAAAGACCTCTGGCAGGTCGAGGGCAGTGCGGACAAGATCGCCCAGCGCTCGGCGCTGAAGCGGTGGGGCACGGTGGACGATCTGGTCGGGCCGACGCTTTTCCTTGCGTCACCTGCGGCAGCTTTCGTCACCGGCGCCGTATTGCCGGTTGATGGTGGCTATCACAGCGGCTGACGCATTTTCCAGATTGTGGCTCCGCAGGCAGAAGGTGCGGAGCCATTAATACAATTAATGACATGTTACATTTCTGTTTGCATGGGCATATTCGGCAACGGACAGCGAGCATTTGATGAAAAGACGATATTACGCCGGTTGGGATTTCAGACGCGCCCGCAACATCGAGGAACTGCGTTTGATCGCGCGCCGCCGAACCCCGAATTTCTGCTTCGAATATGTCGAAGGCGGAGCGGATGACGAGGTGACGTTGCGCCGCAACCGGGAAGTCTTCGAACAGATCGGCTTTCTGCCGCGCACGCTGGTCGATGTGACCAGTCGAAACCAGTCGGTCGAGCTCTTCGGCCAGCGTGTCGCGAGCCCGTTTGCTATCGGGCCGACCGGCTTTAACGGAATGCTCACGCATCAGGGCGACCTGAAGCTTGCGCGCGCCGCTGCGAAAGCTGACATTCCGTTCACGCTCAGCAATGTCTCGAATACCTCGATGGAAGATATCGCCGAACATGCAGGCGGTATGTTGTGGATGCAGGTCTATATGTACCGGACACGCGAATTCGTCCGCAAAGTCGCTGAACGCGCCAAGGCCGCCGGGTTTCAAGGCCTTGTGGTCACGACGGATATTCCGGTCTATGGCAATCGCGAATGGGACCTTCGCAATTTTCGCCGCCCCATGAAGCTCAATCTGCGCAACCTTATCGACACGGCTCTGCATCCGCGCTGGTTGCTGGATGTGCCGATCCCGCATGGTTTGCCGCGTTTCAAGAACCTTGGCGATCTTCTGCCGCCGGGACAGGACTCTGCCAAGGGCGCATCGGCGGTTTTGGGTCGCGAGCTTGATCCATCTCTCAACTGGAACGACATTCGTTGGCTGCGCGATCTGTGGCCGGGAAAACTCATCGTGAAAGGCGTCTCGACGGGAGCGGATGCAAGGCTGGCACTCGATTGCGGCGCCGATGGGATCGTGATTTCCAACCACGGCGGACGTCAGCTTGACGGTGCGGTATCGACTCTGGAAGTGCTTCCGGAAATTGCCGCCGAGCTGAAAGGCAAGCTTGCTATCATGCTGGACGGCGGCTTCCGGCGCGGCACCGATATTCTCAAGGCCAAGGCTCTGGGAGCTGATCTTGTGCTAATCGGCCGCGCGGGGATTTATGGTCTGGCCGCAGGCGGTGAGGCTGGCGCGCAGCATGCCATCGGCATCCTGGCGTCGGAGGTGGACCGCGGGCTGGGACTTCTTGGATGCCCCGATATTGCGACCCTCAACAAGGATGCGCTGAGGTTTCGTCCGCTGCACGATTATTCTGTGCCGCAAGAGACGAGACACGGCATCTAGCCTGTTCAAACGATTCATGCGCTGAAAGGCGAAAAGATACCGAAAGGGAGTGAGACATATGGAGAAGGACGCCAAATTGAGCACGGCAAAAACGGTGATCGTGACGGGCGCTGGTGGCAATCTGGGCGCGAAGGCAGTCGCCGCACTAGCCGCAGCGCCCTGGTGCGAGAAAGTCATCGGTTTCTATTCGCCCAATCGCACACCGCCGAAACCGGAGAACGACAAGATCGAAGTCGTGGTGGCCGATCTGACGGATGCAAACGGAAGCTGGCGTCAGCACCTTGAAGGCGTGGATGCCGTTGTTCATTTTGCCGCAAAAAACCCCGTGCCGGACTCCACATGGTCCGAAGCGGCTGCGTCATTCGACATGACCGTCAATCTCGGACTCGCTTGTCTTGAGCATGGCGTCGCCCGTTATGTCTTCTGCTCGTCCAATCACGCGATGGGCGGCTACAAGGATGGCGAATTGGCCGCCACCATGGCTCCGGGTGCCCTCCGCGAGGAACTGGCGCCAGCACCGGGCACCCGCTGGAACGATGGCACGAAGGATATCGACTCGACGGCGTATGGTTCCTCCAAGATCATGGGTGAGCGTTTCGTCGCCGGTCTTGCCGCTGGTTCGAAGGGACGTCTGAGCGCTGTGTCGTTGCGCGTCGGTTGGGCGTTGCCCGGCGACAATGATCCTGCCGATATCAGCACATCCGGCTCGCCCAGCGGGCAGAGCGCGACCAGCGCCGCCGACGCAGAGGAAGCGCGCACATTGCGATGGTTCCGCAATATGTGGTTATCCAACGGCGATTTCGAACAGCTTGTCTTTACCAGCGTTACCGCATCGAGCGACACTTGGCCCGAGCAAGGCATTGTGGTTAACGGTGTATCGGCGAATGCCGGTTCAGACTGGAGCCTCGAAAATGGCAAACGCTTCCTCGGCTATCATCCGCAGGACGATCTTTACGCCCGCATCGCCCAATGAATGGAGGAGACCCCAATCATGACCGAACAGAATAACAATCCGGACGAAATCACCCTGATCATTGGCAGCTATACGGACTCACTGCCGCATGTGCATGCCCGCGGGCAGGGGATCAGCGTTCTTCGGCTTTCGAGCGAAAGCGGTCGGATCACACCGGTTTCGCAATTCGCGGGGCTTCGCAACCCGACTTATCTGACGCTATCTGCCGATAAGAAGACGCTTTATGCCGTCGAGGAACTTTCCGCCAAGGATGGCGCGGCGGCGGCAGTGCTCAGCTTCGATAAAGCCTCGGGCGATATGCGCTTGCTCGGCCGCGTCGATGCGATGGGCGACTGGCCTTGCCACGTTGCGCTGGACAAAGCCGAAGACAGGCTTTTTGTTTCCAACTATCTGAGCGGAAATTTCATAACCTGCGAACTCGACGCCGCTGGTGTCCCGACCGGCGTGGTTGTCAATGTTCAGCGCAGTGGGACGGGTCCCAACGAGAGCAGGCAGGAAGGACCGCATGTTCACTGCGCAGCGGTCACTCCCGATGGCAACCACGTTCTGATCTGTGATGCAGGAACGGATGAGATTGCGCGTTATTCACTTGCTGAAGGCTTGATTGCAACAACTCCCGATCGCGTGGTGAAAACCAGAGGCGGGTATCTGCCCCGGCATATGGCGCTTTCGACCGATGGGTCGAAGCTCTTCGTTGTGCATGAACTGGGATGCTCGGTCAGCGCATATGCCCTTGGCGACGATGCAATCCGGCTGATCCAGGAAATCTCCACCTTGCCCGCGGTCTTTACCGGTGAATCGGCTTGCGCGGCAATCCGCGTCCACCCGAACGGACGGTTCGTCTACGCATCCAATCGCGGTCACGATACTATCGTCGCTTTCAAGGTTCATGCTGAAAGTGGAGAAATGGAGGCTGTTGGCTGGTACACGACCCGGGGTGAAACCCCGCGCGATTTCGCTATCGACCCGAGTGGGCGCTATCTGGTTGCGGCCAATCAGGACGGTCATTCGCTCGCGGTCTACAAGATTGATCAGACAAGCGGGGCGCTTTCGCCACTTGGCGAAACTTATGAGATCGGCAGCCCGGTCTCCGTCGTGTTTGCGTGAGGGTCAGCCGTTAAACTCATTAAACTGACGGGCGATGTCGCGGACACAATCCGCCATCGCTCTGAGGATTGCTTCCGCCGGGGTTTCCTCGAACCGATATCGCGGCATGCTGACACTGATACAGCCCAGTACCTGCCTGTTGCGATCCACGATAGCGCGACCGTAACAGCAGATATCGTCCTCGTTTTCTTGCAGATCGTGCGAATAACCGCGCTCACGGGTTGCCTCGATTTCACGGGCGAAATCGTCGCGACCGGTAATCGTTTGGCGCGTTCTTTGGGGAAGGGGCAGCGTGTCGAGTGTTGCCTGAATTTCAGCCTGATCAAGCGCCGCAAGCCAGGCTTTCCCGACCGCGCTGGAGTGAAGCGGCACCCTTGTGCCCACCCGGGACATCATCCTGACGGTCCGGTTGCTTTCCAGCTTGTCGATATAGATCATTTCATTGCCGCTGCGGATCGCCAGATGGATTGTCTCATCGATGGCGTCGCGCAGCCGCACCAGCGGCAATTCCGCCGCTTGTCTCAAATCCGAACGCTCCCAGCTGCGTGCGGCAAGGCTGATAAGCCGCGGGCCCAGCAACAACAAGCCCGATCCCCGAACTTCCGTCAGCATACCTTCGGCCTTGAGCGCCGCAACGATGCGATAAACCGTAGGGCGAGGCAAATCGACCGCCGTGGCAAGCCTGGCAGTCGTCAGCGGTTGTTCCTGATCGCTGACAGCCTGCAAGACCTGCATGAAACGGGAGAACGCGGCGGTGCCGGGTACTTTTTCCTGCATTGTCAGGATCTATTCTCCCTGTTTCGGCGGTCCTTCGGCCTTTGGTTAGGCTATTAGGTAGCCGCCATCGACGGGCATGACAATACCGGTGACAAAGGCTGCCGCAGGGCTGCAAAGAAACGCGACAACGCCAGCAATATCCTCCGGCTTGCCCCAGCGCTTCATCGGGGTCCGGTCGAGGATGGGCCCGGAACGCGTGGGGTCGTCCTGTAAAGCCTGTGTCAACGGCGTGGCGATCCAGCCGGGTGCAACAGCATTCACCCGGATGCCGTCGGGAGCATAGGCGATAGCCAGCGATTTGGTGAGCTGAGCCACGCCGCCCTTGCTGGCGCTATAGGCGGGGACAAGCCCGCCGCCGAAGAAGGACAGCATGGAAGCGGTGTTGACGATGGCGCCTTTGCCTTCCGCGAGTTTGCTGCGCGCTGCCGTGCAGACGCGCATCGTGCCGGTAAGATTGATGGCGAGCACTTTTTCAAACACGTCGAGTTCATGTTCCTCATGCCGCCGGATGACGCCTGCGCAATTGACCACCATGTCGAGCCGGTCGAGACCGTCAATCAGCGCCTGAACGCCATTTGCATCGCAAACATCCAGTTCATGATAGCTGATATCGAGACCTGCTTCCGGCTTTGACTGGTCGCTACCGAGGCCAACGGCGACGACACGCGCGCCAAGCCTGGCAAGGCCGGTCGCAATTCCGGCTCCAATACCGGTTGTGGCTCCGGTGACGAGCGCCAGTTTGCCTGAAAACAGATCGGGGGCATAGGTCATGGTGAAAACTCTTTGACGGGTTGGGAGAATGGGAGCGTGCAACTGGTGCTGCAAAAAGGCAGGATTCAAACCTGCCTTTTTGACTTACTTTGTATCCGGCAACCGATTGCGATCAGCGGATAAACTGATCGACATAGTCGACGCCGAGGCCGATTTCTTCATAATGTTTCCGGCACATGTCTATCTTCGTGAAGACATCTTCATAGCCGTTATTGTTGCCCCAGGGGTCGACGTAATACATGCAACCATTAACCTGGAAATAGGTGATCATTTCTTCCACACCTTCATCGACAACCAGCGTGTGGATTTCGCCTGGTGGTTCGAAGGCATAGGAACCTTCGGTGGCGATCCAGTCGTGCTCCAGATAGCGCCAGCTGCCCTTAAGCACCAGCGCGTGGACAGGGCCGGGATGACGATGGCGGCTGAGCACGCCAGACTTGCGGACCTTCAAAAGGTTCATCCAGTAACCGGCTGACCGGTTGAGGCACAATGGCCGGAACCAGACATTTTCGGACTGTGGAACCCAGATACGTTCGTCGGTTGGAATGGCGTTGGGCACCACCAAATCCGGCAGCATTTCTACTGGCTGCGGCTTTTGATAGGGCATCCGACGCAATGTTTCGGGGTCGATATCCCCGGGCGGTTGCGTGACCACGGCTCCTCCTATGTTCACATTGTGGACGACAAGTCTATGATGTGAACGTAGCATTCGCGAAACTGACATGTCAATTTGAAACTGACATGTCACATTCTGTTTTTCAATCATTGTTTTGCGGAAGTGACGGCGTTCGGCCTTTCCAATTTCTTTGGAACAGCTCGTTTCCAGCGATCTTATAATGACCTGGAGCGGCGCTTTTCGCTCGACCGCTTGTTTTTGGCATGATATTCGAAAGTTGAATTATATTCAATTATTGGAGGAAATATGGCCCCCGAGCTGAATGGCGCGCTGCGTCTCCACTTCGTCATCGGTGATCCCATCGCACAGGTGAAATCGCCACAAGGTGTAACCGAGATGCTTCAATCCCGGGGGCATAATGCCATCTGCATACCGGGCCACGTGAAGCCCGAAGATCTGGCCAGTTTCTGGCAAGGCGCCCGCGCGCTTCAGAATCTGGATGGTATTATTGTCACCGTTCCCCACAAGATCGCAGCCACGCGCATGGCGGATCGTCTTTCCGAAACGGCGGCGTTTCTGGGCTCTGTCAACACGTTGCGACGGACCCCAACAGGCTGGGAAGGCGCGATGTTTGACGGAATGGGCCATGTTGCGGCGCTACGTAAGGCTGGCTGCCAGCTGGAAGGCAAAAAGGTTTTGCTGGCGGGCGCTGGCGGTGCAGGTGGGGCAATCGCCTATGCGCTCGTTCAGTCGGGTATCGCGGAACTGGCGGTCCATGAAATGGATGCGGCACGCCGCGATAGCCTGATCGAACGGCTTTCTTCTCTGGGTCTGGCGAAAATTGGCGTGGGCACATCAGACCCGTCCGGATTTGATGTTATTGTCAATGCGACGCCTGCGGGCATGAAGGAAGGCGATGCTCTTCCCTTTGACGGCGACAAGCTGGCATCCGACATGTTTGTGGGAGAAGTGATCACCAAACCGGCCATTTCCCCGCTTGTGGCGCGTGCGCGCGAAATCGGCTGCGGCACAATCACCGGCGCTGATATGTTCGTCGAAGTACGCGATCTGATGGTCGATTTTCTTTGCGCGGTGTGAACGACATGAACAGGCATTTCGTACTCGCATTCCTCACCGTTCCCGATCTCGCTCCTGCGGAAGCAATCCGCATCGCAGCGGAAACTGGCTATGACAGCGTTGGTCTGCGCTTGCTTCCAGCCGCCGCCAGCGGTGAGGGACCCTATCCCATTTTAACCGACCCGGCAGTTCTGAGAGAGGCCCGGTCAGCTTTGTCCGATACCGGCATTCGCATTGGGGATGTCGAGATCGTGCGTTTGAAAGCGCAGACAAAGGTCGAGGAATTTCTGCCGTTTCTGGAATGTGCGGCAGTGCTCGGCGCTGCAAATATTCTGGTTGCTGGTGATGATCCAGATCCAGCGCGGCTCACCCAGACTTTTGCGCGTTTCGCCGAGCTTGCGGGCCGCTATGGTTTGACCGCTGATCTCGAATTCATGCCGTGGACTGGCGTGCGGGACGCACAAGCGGCTTTGGCCATCGTGGAAAAGGCCGGCCAAGCCAATGGTGGTGTGCTTGCCGACGCTCTGCATTGGGACCGCACTGGCGGCAAGGTCGATGATCTCACATCTATTCCGACCGAGCGTATTCATTATTTTCAAATATGCGATGCGCCAAAAGAATTCATCGACACCGATAGCGAACTGATCCGGGTTGCCCGCGGCGGGCGGCTGTTTCCGGGACAGGGCGGTATTGATCTGCGCGCATTTCTGGCGGCTTTGCCTGCGAATGTGCCGATCAGTGTGGAAATCGCCTCCGAAGAATTGAACGCGCGGCTGGCGCCGCGTGAAAGAGCGGCTCAGGCGCTGGCCGCGACACTGAGCTTGATGAATTCCCTCCAAAATTAAAATCAAATTATTTTCTGGAATGATATTCAAATTTCTGTATAACGATCCTCACGCTGGGGAGTGAGGATCGTGAGTCCTCGGCGCACGAGGACAAAAATGTCGCATCATGACGGTGGAACCGCGCTGCAAATGCAACGTGGAACGTATGCGATCGAGTGGAGGAACAGATGAACAGCATAGATGCCGTCGGGTCCGATGGCGCAAAACTGACACTTGCAACCCGCAAGGGTGTGCACGGAAAAGCCATTGATCAAACGAAGCAGGACAATATTGCGTTAGAAGCCATTGGCGCTTCGCAAAACTGGTCTTCGTTGAGGGTCATCATTCTGGCGATCTGCTTTTTGTTGAACGCCATCGACGGCATGGATGTTGTTATCCTTTCCTATATCGCGCCTGCGCTTTCGGCAGACTGGGCACTGTCACCGGAGCGGCTTGGTGTCGTGTTCTCCGCAAGTCTTGCGGGCATGGTGATCGGCTGCTTCTTCGTTGCGCCGCTTGCAGACAGATGGGGTCGCCGGCCACTGACGATTACGGCCCTCGCGGCAATCACAATCGCCATGATCCTGAGCGGCTTTGTAACCACAGTCATGGAACTGGTTGTCCTGCGCTTCTTCATCGGCGTTTGGATCGGCGCGATCCTTGCTTCGATGGCCGCGCTTGCTGCGGAATTTGCACCGGTAAGGGAGCGTTCCTTCGCCGTGGCCGTCATGACCGCTGGCTATCCGCTTGGAGCGGTTTTTACCGGCCTCGCCATGGCACCGCTGCTCCCTGTCTACGGCTGGCATATGATGCTGATCGGCGCGGGCATTGCCTCGTTGGTGGTGCTGCCGTTCGTCTGGTTTTTCCTACCGGAATCGCTCGATTTTCTGGTCCGCAAACGGCCTGAAAATGCTCTGCAACGCGTCAATCATGTGCTGGCGAGGCTCGGTATGGAGTCGGTCGAGCAATTGCCGCAAAAGTCCGCTCAGCAGAAAGCTGCCGGTTTCGCTACCATTTTCGCCGAAAATCGTCTGGTGCCAACGATTTGGCTCTGGGTCGGAATTTTCATGGGCTTCCTGTCGCTTTATTTCGTTATCTCATGGGTGACGAAGCTTGCCTCGCAAGCCGGTTTGACATTGGAAAATGCCATCTATGTCGGTGCGATCCTAAACTTCGGCGCGTTTCTGGGAACGTTGCTGATGGGCAAGCTGTCGAACCGCTTTCCGCAAGGCATTGTCGGGGCTGTGTTCCTTGTTCTCGCCGCTGCACTTCTGGTGGTGTTCGGAACAGTCCACATGTCGCTCGGCATTATACTCTTCACGGCATTCCTCATGGGAATGGCGATCTATGGTGGCTTCAACTCCTTCTATGGTCTCGCAGCCAGCCTTTATCCGGCTTCCGTCCGAGGCACGGGCGTTGGCTGGGCCATGGGAGCGGGACGCTTTGGTGCCGTCGTTGGCCCGTCGATGGGTGGTGTTCTGATCGGTTCGGGTGCAAGCCTTTCGACGGTGATGATCGTCTTTGCGGTTCCGCTGGTGATTGCGGCCATCGCCGCCCTTTACTCCCAAGCCCGATAGTTACGCGTTTTGGCAGATAGGAAATACATATGTCTCCCGACCACTCCATCGATAACAACGACCCGATGGTTTCCTCTCATCGAGCGGCATGCGATGTCCTCGTTGTCGGTTCTGGTGCCGGGGGACTTTCTGCAGCGGTAGCGGCAGCGCATTTTGGACTGAAGGTCATCGTGGCCGAAAAAACCGATGTGTTCGGTGGTACCACTGCCTTTTCCGGTGGCTGGTTGTGGATCCCCAATGCGCCTCATGCCGTATCAGCTGGCAAGGGTGAAAACCCCGATGAGCCGAAAGCCTATTTGAGGCATATTCTTGGTAATAGTTACGATGAGGCCATGATCGACGGTTATCTGAAAGCCGCGCCGCGCATGCTGTCTTTCTTTGAGCGCAACACGCAAGTCCGCTTCAATCCGGGCAGCGGCGTACCGGATTTTCACGGCAATGCACCGGCGGCGGCGACAGGCTGGCGTTCGGTTGTCGCTGCACCTTATGACGGTCGCGAACTTGGCTCCTTGATCGGAAAATTGCGCCCGCCCATCCCTGAAACAACGTTTTTGGGCATGGGCATCGCATCGGGCGTCGACATGCGCATGTTCCTGACGGCGATGCGTTCACTCAAGGCATTTGCCTATGTTACACGGCGCGTGTCGAAACATCTGCGCGATCTCGTTGTTCATCGCCGGGCGATGCAACTTGTCAATGGCAACGCGCTGGTCGCGCGGCTATTGCGGTCTGCATCCGATAAGGAGATTACCCTTTGGTCGGGAGCCGCAGCGCGCGAATTGACCGCTGATCAAGGACGTGTCACGGGCGCCGTTTTCATGACCGCTAAAGGCCCCCTTACTGTCACTGCCAAACATGGCGTTGTGCTGGCGACAGGTGGCTTTCCGCATGATAAAGGGCGTCTCTTTGAACACTTACCGCATGTTCGGGCCGGTACGGATCACGCATCGGCAGCGCCCAAGACAAACATTGGCGATGGTATGCGTCTTGCCGAAATGGTCGGCGGGCACGTATCCGACCGCATGGCGCATGGTGCGGCCTATGCGCCGGTATCGCTCGTTCCCCGCAATGATGGAACCGTGGGGCGTTTTCCGCATCTGGTCGAGCGCGGAAAGCCGGGTGTAATCGCGGTATTGGCTTCGGGAAGCCGTTTCGCCAATGAGGGCGGCCCCTATCATGACTATGTTTGTGATATGATAGCAGCGACTCCGGAGGGGCAACCAGTTGTCTCATGGCTCATCTGCGATCATCGGTTTTTGCGCCGTTACGGTCTTGGCGCTGTCAAACCAGCGCCCGTTCCTTATCGGCGTTGGTTGAACAACGGCTATCTTATCAAGGGCGCAACGATTACCGAATTGGCTGAACGCTGCGGCATCGACGCGGCGGGTCTCAACGCGACCGTCACAGCGTTCAACCGTGATGCGCAATGGGGAGAAGACCCGCAATTCAATCGCGGCCAGACGCTCTATCAGCGGGTTCAGGGGGACCCCGATCAGAAACCCAATCCCTGTATTGCTCCCATCCGCAATGGACCTTTCTATGCGGTGCGAATTGTACCGGGCAGTCTGGGCACATTTACCGGTATCGAGACCGATGCATTTGCGCGTGTCCTCGATGCTTCGGGCCAGCCAATTGCCGGTCTTTATGCAGCCGGCAACGACATGAACAGCATTATGGGTGGTCACTATCCAAGTGGTGGTATCACGCTTGGCCCTGCCATGACCTTTGGGTTCCTCGCAGCTGAAACCATTGCCAAGCGGGCCGCGATTGAGAGCGCACAATCCAACAGCAAGGAAACAGAATATGCGATCTGATCATGATCAGCACGGAACAGACGAAGTCGATCTGCTGGTTTGCGGTGCAGGCGCTGGTGGCATGACGGTGGCGCTGGTTGGTGCGCTGGAGGGACTAAATGTCCTCCTATGTGAAAAGACAAAACAGGTTGGTGGCACAACCTCAACCTCGGGCGGCACCACTTGGGTGCCGGGAACACATCTTTCTGAAGAAGCAGGCGTTTCTGATACAGTCGAGGATGCGCGCGCTTTTCTGGAAAGCGTTGTCGCCAATCGCAGCGGCATTCGGCTGCGCGAGGCGTTTCTCGCCTCAGGGCGCGAGGCTATCGAGGAACTCGACCGTCGCACCGATGTGAAATTTGCCGCCGCTCTTGCACATCCCGACTATCTCGACGGGCCAGGTTCTGCCTATGGGGGCCGGGCTTTGGGCCCAGTCACTTTTGATGGTCGCCTGCTGGAGCGTGATGATTTCGACCGGGTTCGTCCGCCGCGCCGCGAATTCATGGGACTTGGCGGTATGATGGTGGGACGCAATGAACTGGGCGCCTTGCTGCAACCCTTCGGCTCCATCGCCAATTTCCGCAGCACCGTCCAGATCGTCGGGCGCTATGTGCTCGACCGCCTCAGTTACAAGCGCGGAACACGCCTTTTGATGGGCAATGCACTGGTGGCACGGCTTCTCTTTAGTCTGCGCAAGGCAAAGGTGCCGGTGCTGTTCGAAACCGGCGTTCACGAACTGATTGTGGAGGATGGCCGCGTTGTTGGCGCGGTGTTGGAGGGGCCATTGGGACTGCGTCGCATCAGGGCTCGCAAAGGGGTCGTGCTGGCGACGGGGGGCGTATGCTGGAACAAGAAAATCCGCGACCGGCTGTTTCCTGAAGCGGCGCGCGATTATTCGCTGGCGCCTGTCACCAACACCGGCGATGGAGCGGATGTGGCAATGGCGATAGGCGCGCGCTTCGAAGATGGCGGCGATAGCCCCGCCCTTTGGATGCCATGCTCGTCCTATCGTCGGGCAGACGGATCGCTGGCCGTGTGGCCGCATATCATCCTCGACCGCGCCAAGCCGGGCCTTCTGGCGGTTGACGCTGCGGGCAAGCGCTTCGTCAATGAATCCAATTCCTATCATGATTTTTCGATGGGTCAGATTGGTAATGGCGCCAATCCAGCCCACCTGGTTTGCGACGTAGCATTTCTGCATCGCTATGGTATGGGGATGATCCTGCCGGGGGCGAAGAACCTGAAAGCCATGCTCAAGGCCGGATATGTGATCGAGGGCGAGACCTTGCCGGAACTGGCGGCCAAGATCGGTTGCGACGCGGGCATGCTTGTCCAGACCGTCGAAGCCTATAATCGTTCTGCCGCAACCGGTATTGATGAAGACTTTGGGCGCGGCACATCGGTGATGAACCGGTTCAATGGCGACGCGAGCTTCAGCCCTAATCCGTGCTTAGGGCCGGTTGGTGCCGGTCCCTATTACGCCATGGCTGTGCGCCCATCCGATCTCGCCTCCAGTGCAGGTCTTTCCGGCGATGAATTTGGCCGGGTTCTCAATGAGAACGGTGAGCCGATCCATGGACTTTATGCTTGCGGCAATGATCTCGCCTCCATCTTTCGCGGGACCTATCCGGGGCCGGGCACGACCATTGGTCCAGCCGTGGTGTTTGGATGGCGTGTGGCTAAACACGCCGCCGGAAAGCTTACCGATGTGTCACAAGATGCGCCCGACGTTATCACGAATGAAAGGAAGAAACATGCAACGCTATGAAATCGCAACTCTTTCCACGACCATGGGGGCAGCCGCCAAGGTTGCGCCGGCAGTGGAAGCATTCGCGGGGGAAGGCAAGGGGCGTCTTCTGGGCATTTTCTATGCCGATATTGGCGCGTTGAATAAGGTTCTGGTTCTGCGCGGCTTTGATACCACCGGCGATTTTGAAGTCGAGCGTGAGCGCACACTTCGCGCGGCCAGTCCGTTTGGTGCTGCCGAATGGCTGACCGGACTGGAACTTGAAGGCTATGCGCCATTTCCATTTCTGCCGCCGATTGAGACTGGCAGCTTTGGTCCTGCCTATGAATTCCGTACCTATGTTCTCAAGACCGGTGGTCTGGAGCCAACGATAAAGGCATGGGAAGCGGCTGTACCGGCGCGCACGGAACTCTCAAAGCTGACCATCTGCATGTATGGCGTCGACGGCAAGCCGCGCATGACGCATATCTGGCCTTTCGCTTCGGTGAACGAGCGCGGCCAGATCCGTGCAGATTCCGTTGCCAAAAACGTGTGGCCACCGAAAGGCGGGCCGGATTGGCTGACGACCGACATGCGTTCGACCATCGCTTTTCCGACTGCAAATTCGCCTCTGAAATAAGTCGCGACGATCAAAACGGGAGAAGAAGAAATGGCCTCGTTTCCTCTTGGAGTGAGTACGATCAGTGATGCCTGGACAGTGCCGCTGGAAGAGTCTTTGAAGCGTCTGGCG
Organism: Brucella sp. NBRC 113783; assembly: GCF_040372265.1. NCBI lineage: Bacteria > Pseudomonadati > Pseudomonadota > Alphaproteobacteria > Hyphomicrobiales > Brucellaceae > Brucella > Brucella sp. NBRC 113783. The sequence continues at coordinate 73,822 of NZ_BAABRX010000011.1, forward strand.
AAGCTTGGCTTCACGCATTTCGATGTGATGGTCAGCCCGGCGCATCTCGACATCCAGAATATGACGGCGCGTGATTATGCGCGCATCCGTCGGTTTCTGGAAGCGGAAGGCTTGACCATTCATTCGCTGACGGCACAGAGCCTGGACCATAATCTTGCTTCGCCCCGCGAAGAAATCCGCGAAATGACGGTCGGCTTCAACAAGAAACTATTGGACGCGACCTACGAACTTGGGGCCCAAGGCTTTGTCTCCGTATCAGGGCGATATAATTCCCTAAATGCGCCACCAAAGGCGCAGTTGGAGGGCTGGTTCCGGGGTTCTCTCGAAAAGACGGTCGCTTATGCGGAGCGGGCTGGGGTAAAGGTGTTTCTGGAAAACATTCCGATGGGGGTTTTGCCGGATGCAAAGAGCATGGTCAAATGGGTGGAAGAATTTGCGAGCCCCGCTTTGACCATCTGCTACGATCTGGCCAACGCGCATTTCATCAGTGAGGACCTGAGTGAAGCGATCCCGCTAGTGGTCCCTTACCTCGATATACTGCACATGTCCGACACCGGGAAAAGCGCCTGGAAGCACGACCCCATCGGAACGGGCAGCGTTGATTTCGTGGCGGCGGCCAAAGCACTGGCCGCGTCGGATTATCGGGGACTGTCGGTCGTGGAAATTCTCAGTTCCGAACCGGACGCCGCAATTCAGGACGCTTTGCAAAAGCTGCAACCTCTGGGCTGGGCGCTGTCTGAACAACAAAACTTACGCAAGGCTGGCTAAGCTTTTTTCAGCTCTGCGTTAATCCTCCGAAACAAAAGAAGCCCCGAAAGGATCATTCCCTTCGGGGCTTTTGCTTTAGAGCGGTTCCGGTTAAGAAGGAATCGTGGAACCGCTCTATTTATTTGTTTTTAAGCATTATCCTACGTATCGAAGCGGGATCAGAAATCAGTCCAGTGGACTGATTTCCCCGCGTAGGCGTTCCGCACTTTTGCTGGAAATGCTCTATGCCGGACGGGCCTCAGCTTCGCTTGTGCAAGCCGGGAAAGTAGCGCGATCCACTCGCCGCAAGACCGATCTCTTCTGCTGCCCGGGTGAGGTGCGGTGCAAGCTCCGCCATCCGCTCCGGTGTCATGCGGACAGTTGGTCCGGCGATGGAAAGGCAGCTAATAACCTCGCCGCCGCTGCGAACCGGCACAGCCATCGCAGCCATGCCAATAATGTAGCTATTGACCGAAATGGAATAGCCACGCTTGCGTGTCTGCGCCAACACTTTCAGAAGTTCAGTGATCGTGGTGGGAGCACCAGGACCGGAGGGCTTGTTGCTGTTGACGAGGCCCTGTTGCGCAACCCGGTGCAGAGCCTCTTCATCGGTCATCGAGGCAAGCCACGCCTGACCACCTGCGCTTGTGGCCAGATGAACATTGACGCCCTGTTCTTGTCCGGGATCATAACGCAAACCGCCGGTCGCGCCTTGTGCAACCGCGACCCAGATCAGATCGTCGCCATCAATCACCGAGAGACGAATCAACTCGCCGCTGGTTTGGGCCAACCGGTCCAATATGGGCTGAGCCACATCTCCAACGCCCGTGCGGCCGAGAAAACCTACACCGAGCGCTGCGAGCTTCATGGTGAGCGCATAGTCTCCTTGATCCTGAACTTGACGAACATAACCAAGTCGAATCAATTCGTTAAGCGTGCGGTGCACGCCACTTGGAGGCTGATTGACATGCTGGGCAATCGCTGAGACGGACAGACCGGCAGGACGAGCCGCGAGCAGCTCGATGATGGTCAGCGATTTTTCAAGAGCGCTCATAGTATCCCATTTCAGTTACCTATGCTCTTTGTGGCATATGAGCCAAGACAGTCAAGGCGATTACAGTGCGCCGTCAGAAGAATTGACCCAAGCCGTGGCGAACAATCGGGCAGTGTGGCACTTTTGGTTCCCACGGATAGAAGCTGACGGGGAAGGGGCGCAAACCTTCGGGCAATCGCTTAGATGGTTAAGACGATCTTGGCGGCGGCGGTGTGCCCCCTATCAAGATCGCGGAAGGCTTGGCTCCCTTCGGATAAATGCCGGCTTTCGACCCAATTGAGCGGACCCAGTCGCCCGGATGCCAGCAGCGCGACTGTTTCCCGAAAATCCGCCATTGAATAACAATAGGAGCCGATGAAAGCGATTTCCGCAAGCGTGATCCGTCTGACATCCACGCCTTCCGATCCCGGCAGAAGGCCGAGATGCACAATCGTAGCCCCGCGGCGTGCCATCAAGAATGCTGCCTCTCTCGTTTGCTTCGCGCCGACCGCGTCAAAGATCAGATCGACCGAGTTCGCCGGAGGCGCCGATGACGCATCGTTGGGATCGTAGGCGATAATCGCGGAACTGGCGGCAGACGCGGTCCGGCGGCGAATAGGATTTGGTTCTGCAAGCATTACAGCACCCGCCCCTTGGGCAATTGTGACAAGCGCGGTCGCCAGTCCGATGGCTCCCCCGCCAAGCACCGCAACGCGCGCTGCCGAAAGCGGACGACGCAAATTGTTTGTCCCGAGAAGAACTCCATGATAGGCGACCGCTACCGGTTCGGCGAGCGCGGCCACACGAAAATCCATGTCGTCTGGAATTTTCACCAGATTGCGTTCTGGGACCACGATCCGTTCGGCAAAGCCGCCTGCATGCGGCGGGAGCCCTATGTTACGCTGGTTCTCACACAGCTGTTGCGCCCCGGACAGGCACTCGGTGCATTCTCCGCAGGTCAAAAGTGGATTGACCGCCACACGCTGCCCGGCCAAAAATCCTGTTTCCACAACACCAGCTATTTCATGTCCCATAATCATCGGTGGAACCCGACGCGGGTCGTGTCCGTGATAACCATGCATGTCCGAGCCGCAGATGCCACACGCCTTGATCTTGAGAAGCGCTGTGCGGGGGCCAGCTTGCGGTTCATCGACTTCGCGATAAACCATGTTTTCTTTACCCAGATAAACCAGCGCTTTCATTGTGTTCCTTCTCCCAAATGTGGCATTGCGTGCTTTATCGCCCGCGCGTTCTCGAAGCCGCGTTGCTGTTATGCACGAGGGTTGACTACGGTTCACTTGGGGCGCGGGGTTCGATGGGGTTGAACCCGTGGACGCTTGGTTCGCTCCGCCCGGATTATGCGCTAATCTGGAAGCGGTCCGATATGATCGAGCCTGGCGCCGCGAGCGGCTCGCGTACCCAGCGCGCGTACCGGCTCATTATCTATGCCGTAACGCTCAGCCATCATCATGATATGTGCAGAAAGTTGCTGCAGCGCTTCGGCAATCTGGTTGTTTTCCAGAAGATCGACAATGACCAGATGCTCCGCGCTGGAAAATTTGCGGGTTGGCAAAGACGAGCGATGCGACCGCAACGCCGCAACTTTGCTGGCGACCAGATGATAGGCGTTAACGAGGTAGGGATTGCCACAATTTTCCAGCGCCGCGTCGTGAAAATGATCGTCGGCCCGGGCACTGCGCAAAACATCGCCAGCCTCACATGCCTCAACCATGTCTTTCGCTGCGATGCGCATCGCGTTCAACGTTTCATCACGCCTGCGCACCATGGCGAGACGTACCGCTTCAACTTCGATAGTCTTTCGGAACTCGCACAGATTGACGGTATCTTCATGGGTCGGCAGGAAAACAAAAGTGCCCCGCTGGGGTTGCACATCAATCAGACCCTGCTGCTCAAGAATGGCGAAGGCTTCCTTGACGGGACTGCGGCTGACACCGAGCGCGGTTGCGAGCTTGTCTTCCGACAGCGCATCCCCCAGTTCAAGTTCACCGTCTATAATTGCCCGCCGCAACCTGTCGGTCACCCGTGCACCCAGCGAGGATCGCGGTTTTGAATGCATTTCTGCGGACCCTTTTCTTGTTGCAGCTAAAATAACTTCTCAATGCAGTATAAATGATTCCTGTACGCGTCCACCGGGGGCGAAGCAACACCCCCGGTGCCATGACACTCTGACAGTTACATACTGTCGAGGAAGCATTTTGTTGCCGCCATTCCCTTTTCGGCACGTTCAAGGAAACTAAGTTCGGTATCGCCTTTATGCGGAGTTTCGACGCTGATGACGACATCGTCGGGCAGTACGGACATCAGTTCGCGCAACCAAAGACCACCGTCGCCGGGGAACATCCGTCCAGTTCGGGCCTCAGCAATGCAACCGGCATTGTCCACCGGCTGTTCAGCCGGTGCATCGCAAAGTTGCAGATAGAGCGCCAGTCCTTCCGGCAGGGACGCAACATCACCGGGATTACCGCCCGACCGGGACAGATGCAGCGCATCGATCAGGAGCCCGACATTTTTCCGGCCTGATGCGGTGGCAAGGCGCGTTGCATCCTGGATCGTCGCCGTCGAACGCCAGCGCATGAACTCTACCGCCATTTTGATGTCGTATTGTGCTGCAGCATCGGCGATCTGCTCCAGATTGTCCGAAGACCGCGACAGGTCGGGGTCTTCGCAGGTGATCTGCATCACCGGCATGCGCAATTCGCCAGCCGTTTCGATGATTGGTAGCCATGCCGCAATATCGGTCTGTGGTAAAAGCGTAAATACTTCCCCGTCATAGAACGAGACACCGGTATCTGCGGCGGCGGCCTTGATCTCCCGGAGCAGCGGCTTTTGGCCGACAATGGGATGGGCGAGTTCCAGTCCGTGCGGGGCGATTAGCCGCAGACTGACCATATCATAACCGCAGGACGCTGCGATCTTGACGTTATCAACGGGTGGGCAACCGAAGACGGTCAGACAGGCGAGGGAGAGAGGATGTTTTTTATACATGCTGCGGCCTCAATAGGTTGCGCGACCGCCGGACACATCGAAGACCGCGCCGGTTGAGAAAGAACATTCCTCTGAGGCGAGCCAGCTCACGAGTGCTGCAACTTCATCGGCTTCTCCGAGCCTGCCGACCGGTATTTTCGCGGTTACAAAGGCTTTGAATTCCGGCGTAAGCTGGTTCATCATCTCGGTTTCGATAGCTGCGGGAGTGACGCAGTTGACGCGAATCTGCGTGGTTGCAAGCTCCTTTCCGACGGATTTCGTCAGGCCAATAACGCCCGCTTTGGAGGCGGAATAAGCGACCGCGTTCGGATTGCCCTCCTTGCCGGCGATGGAGGCGATATTGACGACGCGGCCATATCCGGTTTTGCGCATTTCGCGCACCGCCGACTGGCAGCAATAGAAAACGGCATCCAGATTGAGCGACATGACGAACCGCCAGCCGTCATGGGGATATTTTTCGAATTGCTCCAGAGGGCCATTGTGACCGGCGCTGGTAACGAGGATGCCGAGTGGCCCCATCTCAGCCACAACCCGCGCGGTTGCAGCTTCAACCTCGGCGGCATCCATCACATTCACCACATAACCTTTGGCGCCCGGCAATTTTGCAGCGGCTTCCTCCACGCGCTCGCGGTTGATATCCCAAAGCGCGACCTTGTGCCCTTTGGCCGCAAGGCGTGCCGCAATAGGAAATCCGAGCCCTCCCGCACCGCCGGTTACAATCGCGACGCGTGATGTTTCCTGTTCTGCCATAATGGCTTTCCTCCCTAATAATCCGGCCCGCTTTCGCGCGGCCCTGTGAATGAGATGTTTGGTGCTCCCAAACGGACAGCGAATCTTGTGCTTGACATTCTTTAGAATACTAACATTCTAGTAGCCTAAATGGGTCGGAAACGACCGACTTGTCAAGCGGGAGGACGCGGGGCAAGCAGAATGGAGGAGAAGAATATGGGACTGAAGGGCTCTGCCTTTCTGGCGATCTGGCACGACATCGAAGATGGTGCCCATGACGAATATATCGAGTGGCACACACGGGAACATATGCCTGAACGCCTCTCGATACCCGGCTTCAGGACAGGCAAACGGCTCCACGCGCCCGCTGCCGCCCGATATGTCTTCGGTACAATCTATGCTGGCGAAACAGTCGAAACATTTCGGTCACCGGCCTATCTCGAACGTCTGAACAATCCAACGCGGTGGACTGCTGCCGTCGCTCCCAGCTTTCGCAACTTTTTACGCGTCGCGTGCGAAAGGATAGCGACCGCCGGTACTGGCGACGGAGGCTCTGTGGCAACGATGCGCTTCGATCTTTCGGGGAGCGAAGGAGAGGAAGGGCTGAGGGCGAAGGCGCAGGGGCTTGCGGACAAGATGCTCGCCGTTCGTGGTGTCGCTTGCGTGCATATCGGTATTTCGCGCAACGAAGTTTCGAGCGTTCGCACCAGGGAAACCGAGTTGCGTGCTGAAATGAGCGAAAGCGGGTTCGATGTGGTGGTCCTCATTGAAGGGTCTTCAAATCCGGGACTTCATTCGGCGCTGCCACAGATTGAGCAACTGGCAATTGAAACCGGCGTTCTTTCTTCTCCCATCAGCAATATTTACGATGCCGCCTTTTCACTGACCTCCGAAGATATGCAGGGGGCAGCATGACGCGGGTCCTCGTTACCGGTGGGGCCGGTTTTCTGGGCGGATGGATTTTGAAGGCGTTGAAGGCGCAAGCTCACGAAGTGCGGATATTCGACCGTACCAGTGATCGACGTATTCTGCGGGAAATTGTCGGCGACGAGGCTGAGCAGGTTGAGTGGCATCAAGGCGATATCGCAGATGCAGAGGCTGTAAAGGCGGCTGCCAGCAATTGTACCTCCATCGTCCATCTTGCAGCACTTTTAACGCCCGCCTGCAAGAACGATCCGGTGCTGGGTGCAACGGTCAATCTGATTGGTACGCTGAATGTTTTCGAAGCCGCCAAGGCAAATGCAATTGGGCGGGTGGCCTATGCCAGCAGTGCTGCTGTCTTTGGCCCTGACGATGGGCTGACGCCTTATCCGGTCACGCAATATGGTGCTTTCAAACTCGCATGCGAGGGGAGCGCCAGAGCCTATTGGTATGATGCTGGTATCGCCAGTATCGGTCTGCGCCCCACCGTTGTTTACGGGCCGGGCCGGGAAAGCGGGCTAACCGCTGGGCCGACACTTGCCTGCCGCGAAGCGGTTCGCGGCAATTCTTATACAATTGGCTATTCAGGGCCGCAGGATATGATCTTCGTTGCCGATGTGGCGGCGGCATTTGCGGCCGCGGCAACACGATTTTACGAAGGTGCGCATGCCTTTTCGCTGGGTGGCGCATGCGAGAACGTGCCCGACGTCATCCAGGCTATCCGGTCAGAAATACCCGGTGCCAAAATCGACTTTACCGGTGAAGCCGTACCGATGGCGCCCAATATCGCGGCAACCGACAACAAACGTCTGCTGGGAGCCATCCCCGTCACGTCGCTGCGTGACGGGATTGCCCAAACCGTTGCCCATTATCGTGCAGTGGCGAGAGCAGCCTGATGGCCATCTACAGCGATAAATCGCAGGATCATGTCGGTCATTGTCTGCAAGCGGGCATCGATAGCGTCTTCCGCAAGGAGTTCACGACCGAACAGGACCTTCAGCGTGTGCCGGTTGGAGACATAGGTAAAACCAAGCGCAGAGATGGAGATATAGAGATCGAGCGGATCGACATGACGGAAAAGTCCCTGGGCGACACCGCTCTCGATAATCGTCGATACTCTGTTGACGATGGCGCTGTTGAGCCCCTCCATGCCGGTCGCCGCCTGCAAATGGACCGCGCCATGCAGGTTCTCGGTATTGATCATCCGCACGAAAGCTGGATTGTCGATGTAATAACGGAAGGTAAAGGAGATCAGCGCTTTCATTGCGCCAATGGGGTCGGCGGGATCAAGCAACAACTGCTCTTCAGCGGAACGGATGCCGACATATAAGTGTTCCATGGCCGCAAGGTAGAGTTCCTCCTTGCTGCCGAAATAGTGGTAGACCATCGCCTTATTGGAATTCGCCCGCTGCGCAATGCGATCCACCCGAGCGCCGCCAATTCCATGGGTCGAAAATTCCGCAATAGCGGATTCAAGCAGAAGGCGCCTGCGTTTTTCCGGCGATCGTTGCCCAGGATCGAGCGTGTTCTGTGTTGGCATCGTATCGGTGTTCGTCATCTGGATTCCTCGGACTGGCTCTCCTCTTACCACATTGGAAGGAATTGGGCAGCAGCTTGAGCATAAGTCATCGATCTGCGGACAGGGATATCACGTGGATTGACATCAACCAACCGGTTGGTTAATAAAAAATGAACACAGGTCCGGTAGCGAAGAGGAGTCGCTGTCTGGACAAAACGGCACAAACCTGAGGAGGACCATCAATGCCGGGCAAATTCTCAATTCATAATGCTGCACTGACGCTTTTTGCAGGCGTGGCTTTGGTATTCGGCGCCTCTGCGGCCTATGCACAGGCCTTGGAGAAAATCAAAAGCGCAGGCGTCGTTCGCATCGGCGTTATGGGCGAACAGGCACCATGGGGTTCAATCGACTCCACAGGCAACAATGTCGGCTATGACGTCGATGTTGCGAAGCTGATCGGCGAGGAAATGGGCGTCAAGGTCGAGTTCGTGCCAAACGCCGTTGCTGCACGTATTCCCAACCTTTTGACCGGCAAGGTCGATCTGCAGATGGCGGTCATGGGCATGTATCCTGATCGCGCGAAAGCTGTCCAGTTCACCAAGCCCTATGCCGGGTTGAAGATCATTCTTCTGTCGAGCGCCAAGAACAACATTACCAAGATTGAAGACGCGAAAAGCCTTCGTATAGGCGTGCCGCGCGGCGCTGCGCAGGACAAGTCAATCACCAGTCTTCTGGGCGATGTCGCCAATATCCGCCGTTTCGATGATGACAGTTCGACAATGCAGGCGCTGGTATCCGGGCAGGTCGATGCCATTGGTGGCAACACCACCTACAAGATCAATCTCGACAAGGCTGCACCGGGCAACGATTACGAGCAGAAACTGGTCTTCAATGAACAGTGGATGGGCGTTACGACCAAGCTTGGCGACAAGGAAATCAATGCCTGGCTGAACCAGTTCATCGACAAGATCAAGGCAGATGGCCGTCTTGAGGCGATCAACAAGAAGTGGCTCGGCGAAGACAAGCTTCCAAATTTCCCGGAGAAGCTCGAAGGCGTGCCCTACACAGTCGAATAAGATCAGCGACAATTCCAATACAGCATGATGAGGCGGGGTGTGCGGCCACGATTGTGAAGTCGCGCCCTCGCTTCCACGGAAAGTTTGAACATGCGTAAAATCTTCATACTGAACGGCCCCAACCTTAATCTGCTCGGTCAGCGTGAGCCGGAAATTTACGGTCGAACGACGCTCGATGAAATTCGTTCTTGGGTGGAGGCGGATGCCGCAGAGTTCGGTGTGGCGATTGATTTTCGCCAGTCGAACTTCGAAGGTGAAATCATCGAAGCGATCCATGCCGCACGTCACGAAGCGGTTGGCATCATCATCAATCCGGCCGCCTTTACCTTCACCTCAATTGCTATTCTTGATGCACTCAAGACCTTCAATGGTCCCAAGATCGAGCTGCACATTTCCAACGTACATCAGCGTGAGGAAATCTATCACAAGTCGCTCGTATCGAGAACGGCAACAGCCGTGATGGCAGGTTTTGGAGCTCAAGGGTATCGCCTTGCTCTCAGGGCAATGACGGAGATGACGGCATGACACGCATTGGTCTTATGGGGGCGGGCCTGATTGGCCGCGAACATGCGGAACTTCTGACTTCCAACCGGCGCACGAAAATTGCCGCCATTTGCGACCCGACGCCAGCCGCTGCTGAAATGGCGGCACGGCTTTCCGTCCCGCATTTCTCCGACTATGGCACGATGCTCGATGAGGCAAAGCTGGACGGTGCCATCATCGCCCTGCCAAACCAGTTGCATGCACCGGCAGCTCTGGCTTGCATCGAGCGCGGTGTACCTTGCCTGATCGAAAAGCCGATTGCGGAAAGTCTGGCGTCAGCCAACCGGATTGTAGAAGCATCCGAACGTTCGGGTGTTGCTGTGCTCGTCGGGCATCAGCGACGTCACAGCCCGGATATCCGGTCGGCAAAGCGTGCCATTGACGCGGGCGAACTCGGCCCTCTGGTTGCCGTCAATGGCATGACCTTGTTTGACAAGCCCGATGACTATTTCAATACGGAATGGCGACGCAAATTGGGTGGTGGGGTGCTGCTGATCAATCTGATCCACGACATTGATGTGCTGCGCTATCTAGTAGGCGAGATCGAAAGTATACGCGCCTTTACGTCATCTGCGCGCCGCGGCTTCGAAGTGGAAGATACTGCAAGTATCTCGATCCGCTTCGTCAATGGGGTGCTGGGCACGTTCCTGATTTCCGATGGTGCCGTCAGCCCCTGGGCCTGGGAATATACGTCCGGTCAGGCGCTCTATCATCCGGCACAACCCGGACCATGCCTCTTCCTTGCCGGACGCAAGGCAGCATTGTCCGTTTCCGATATGTATCTATGGCGACACGCGGAGGAAAGTGATCATTGGCAGCATCCGCTGATCCGCGAATACCGGCCCGGTGATGGCTCGCTGACCTATGTGAACCAGCTCGACCATTTCGTTGATGTGATCCATGGCAATGCCAAGCCGTTGATCACGGCACGCGATGGCATGTTGACGCTTGCCGCCACGCTTGCGGTCGATGTTGCGGGACGTGAGGACCGTACCGTGACCCTTGCTGAAATGCTGAACACAGCCGGAGTGGCGGCATGACGAGCAGAAAGACATCACTCTCGTTCCTGACCGGGCTTGGCGTCGCGCCGGAAGAAGCCGTGCTGGCCGCAGCGGAAGCAGGTTACGATTATCTCGGTTTTCGCCTGCTGCCCGCTGTTCCCGGTGGACTGGCTTATGCGCTGATGGACGAGCCAGCCCGTGTGAAATCACTTATCAGCCTCATGAATGACAAGGGCGTCGAAGTTTTCGACATCGAGATGATCCGCATAGGACCGGATTTCGATCCCGAGCCATATCTGCCGTTTCTGGATTGTTCGGCCCAATTGGGTGCGCGTGCCATTCTGGTTGCGGGCGATGACGCCGACGAGGTGCGTTTGACCCACTCCTTTGTGAAACTGTGTGAGGCTGCGCGTCCTTTCGGTTTGTCGATGGATCTGGAGTTCATGCCGCAGTCCGAACTCCGCGATCTTGCGGCGGCGACCCGCGTGCTGACTGCGGCTGACCAGCCAAATCAGGGCGTGATTATCGATACGCTCCATGTTTCGCGAGCGCGCACCACGATCGAAGAAATTGCCACTGTGCCGCGCCGATGGCTGCATTATGCGCAGATCTGCGATGCTCCGGCCAAAATCCCGGAAAGTCGTGAAGAGTTGAATTTTGCCGCACGCCACGAGCGGTTCCTGCCCGGAGAAGGCGAACTCGATCTCATAGGCATGTTTGATGCTTTGCCGGCTGATATCCCGGTTGCGGTCGAAATCCCGAATGATCGTCAGGCGAAAGGCTTGTCTGTTGCTGAATGGGCGAAGCGAACGCTGCGGGCATCAAATGACATACTGTCCAAAGTGACCGGGGAGGTTGTAGCGTGAAAGACCTTGAAACCAAGACCATTCAGGGCGTGACGATCCCCAGCCTTGGACTGGGCACGTTCGAACTGAAAGGGCCGGAAGGCCAGACTGCGATCCGCACGGCGATTGAGCTTGGCTATCGCCAGATCGATACGGCCATTCGCTATGGCAACGAAGTTGAAGTGGGACGCGCTGTTCGCGAGAGCGGTGTCGCACGCGGTGACTTGTTCGTTACGTCCAAAATCTGGCTCACCGATCTTGATCCGGAAACAGTTGCCCACCGGGTCGATGAAAGCCTGGAGCGGCTTGGCTTTGACTATGTCGATCTGCTTTTGGTGCACTGGCCGAGCAAGACAGTTCCTCTCGGCGAAACGCTTTCCGCTTTCGCAGAAGCAAAAGCGAGCGGTAAGACCCGCCTGATCGGCGTCAGCAATTTCACGGTCGCACTTCTGGACGAAGCGCTGGATGTTCATAACGCCGAGTTGTTCTGCAATCAGGTCGAATTTCACCCTTATCTGTCGCAGGAGAAGCTCCTTACGCGCATGCGTGAGGCAGGCATGCTTTTAAATGCCTATCAGCCGATAGCGCGGGGCAAGGTTTTCAACTCGGATATCCTTGTCGAGCTTGGGCGCAAATACGGAAAGTCCGCTGGCCAGGTCACCTTGCGCTGGCATCTACAGCAGGACAATGTTGGCGCCATTCCGCGCTCCGCCAAACCTGAGAATATGAAGTCCAACCGGGATATTTTTGATTTTGAATTGTCCCCGGAAGATATGGCGGCAATCCATGCGCTTGCACGCGGCGAACGGTTCTCCCGTTTTGAATGGGAACCCGAATGGGACTGAACGCCCTGCTGGAGGAGGTTAGAACATGACACTTGATTTCAGCGTCGTCGCGGATGCCTGGCCCTCGCTGGTCTATGGGACACTGGGAACGCTGTTCCTGGCCGTCGTCGGCATGACACTCGCCACCATCATCGGTGTCGTGGGGGTTGCAATCTTGCGGACGCATAAGGTGATCCCATCCTTTCTGGTCACGACCTTTGTTGAGGTGATCCGCAACACGCCGTTTCTGGTACAGATTTACTTCATCTTCTTTGCATTGCCTCTTGCGGGTGTACGGCTCAATCCCACACTGACGGCCATTCTTGCCCTCGGGTTGAATGGTGGTGCCTATGCCATTGAGATTATCCGTGGCGGGGTCGAAAGCATTCCGAAAGGCCAGACGGAAGCGGGACTGGCGCTCGGTCTTCACCGGCACGAAGTGTTCCGTATGATCGTTCTGAAACCAGCGTTGCGCGCGATATATCCATCACTGTCGAGCCAGTTCATCCTGCTCACGCTCACGACCGCAATTTGCACCTCCATCTCCGCCTATGAGTTGACCTCAGCGGGACAGCGCATCGAGGCGGAAACATTCCGCAGCTTTGAAACCTATTTCACGCTGACCGGCATTTATCTCGTGATCTCGCTGGTGACGATGTGGTCGCTTGCCGCCATCGGGCGACGTGCATTCAGCTATCCGCAGCGTTGAGGAGGACGACTTATGGGACTGCAAGAATTCACCTATCTGCTGCAAGGTCTCGGCTGGACGCTCATCCTGACCGTTATGGCGTTTGCTGGCGGTATTGTCTCCGGCATCATCATCGCTCTGATGCGGGTATCGAAGCTCAAATGGGTTCGGGCTATCGCAATCGGCTGGATAGGTCTCTTTCAGGGCACGCCTTTGCTGATGCAGCTCTTTGTTGCCTATTTCGGCTTGCCCCTTCTTGGTTTCGATCTCCCGGCCTGGGCGGCGGTGGGCATAGCCCTCGCCGCGCACGCTTCGGCCTTTCTGGGTGAAATCTGGCGTGGCGCGATTGAAGCCGTTCCGAAAGGGCAGACTGAAGCGGCGGATGCACTTGGACTGCATCGCTACAGCCTGATGGTCGACGTCATCATGCCGCAAGCGTTTAAACTATCGTTGCCGGCCACCGTTGGCTTTCTTGTTCAGCTTCTGAAGGGCACGTCGCTTGCCGCGATTGTTGGCTTCATTGAACTGACCCGCGCCGGTTCGATTATCTCCAATCAGATCTACCGACCGCTTCTTGTGTTCGGTGTTGTAGGGGCGATGTACTTCGCCATGTGCTGGCCGCTCTCCTTGTGGGGCAGGCGTATTGAACGACGCATGGCCGCCGGCCTCTCCAGATAAGAAAGGGAACTTCTCATGACAACTGAGAAAAAGTCAGATGCGCAACCGATGATCATGATGCGCGACGTGGAGAAGTGGTATGGCAACTTCTATGCGCTGAAAAAGGTCTCCCTGACGGTCGCAAAGGGAGAGAAGATCGTTCTGTGTGGTCCATCGGGGTCCGGCAAATCCACCCTGATCCGTTGCATCAACCGATTGGAAGCGAGCCAGGGCGGCGAGATCGTCGTTGCCGGTCACGCGGTCAAGGAAGACCAGAAAGCCATTGATGCGGTGCGCCGTGAAGTTGGTATGGTCTTTCAGCAGTTCAACCTGTTTCCACATAAGACCGTGTTGGAGAACTGCATTCTGGCGCCGATGCGGGTGCGCAAAATTTCGCGGGACGAAGCGGAAGCGACGGCACGAAAATATCTCGACCGGGTGCGTATCGGTGATCAGGCCGAAAAATATCCCGCGCAGCTTTCCGGTGGACAGCAACAGCGCGTTGCTATTGCGCGGGCGCTATGCATGGAGCCCAAGGCCATGCTTTTCGATGAGCCGACTTCGGCGCTCGATCCCGAAATGGTCAAGGAAGTTCTTGATACGATGGTGTCGCTTGCCCGCGATGGCATGACGATGATCTGCGTGACGCATGAAATGGGCTTCGCTCGTCAGGTTGCGGACCGGGTCATCTTCATGGCGGACGGAGAGATTCTCGAAGAGAATGATCCCGAAACATTCTTTCGAGCGCCGGCGCATCCCCGCACACGAACCTTCCTCGGTGAGATACTACAGCATCACTGATCAGCCGAATTCAGAAGGGCGTTAAATCTCCCGCTTTGACAAGCGGGAGATTGCTGCGAATGCAGGGTCGTTCTTGTGACCCTAACCTGCTTTGGCGAAACGCCGGGAGATAGCCTCCGCGGCATCGATAATTGAATCTGTATCGATACCAAAATGCGCATAGAGATCAGCGATGGTTCCCGTCTGGCCGAAATGTTCAACGCCCAGCGATGTGGTCGCGTTGCCATGAACGGAGCCCAGCCAGCCGAGCGTTGCAGGGTGTCCATCCGTAACGGTGATGAAATGCGCATGTGAAGGAACGGGGGTCAGAAGCCGTTCAATATGGCTCACGGCCTCTCCAAATCCGTGGCGTCGCGCCCGCTGAGCCGCTGTCCAGCCAGCGTTCAGGCGATCTGCCGAGGTGACAGCGAGCACGGCAACGTCTCTTTGTGTCTCTGCAAGGCGGCCTGCGGCCGTCAGAACTTCGGGCGCCACACAACCCTGATAGGCCAGAACGAGGCGCGTGTTCGGTCGGGGTTCACGCAGCCAGTAAGCGCCGTCGATGACGCCCTGACGGAACGCTGGATCTTCCCGACGCGTGATCTGCTCGATTGGTCGTGTCGTCAGGCGCAGATAAATCGATCCGCCAGCTTCGTCGCGCAACCAGGTTCGGGGATCATGTTTCGCATACCCCTCTCGTTGCATGTAGTCGAAAGATCAGTCCATAATGACTGAAAGTTCGTCAAGGAAGGCCGGTTCGAAACTGGCAAGGCCATCCTGGCTCATGCCGATCAGTTGCTGACCGATGGACTGATGCGCTCCGCCCTCCGGTACGAGGGTGACGCCGGTCCCTGTGTTCCCGGTCTGTTATCCGTCAAACGACGTAGAAATGGACGAAAGTTAGGGATGACTGTTTTTTGTCTCGATGGTAAAAATCGATCCATACAAAGAGGAGAGGGCCATGGAGGGCAACCCCGATTTTCACAGATCCGGTGCGTTGAAGTCGCTTCTGACCGAAGGCGAGGAAGTGATACGTACTGCACGCGTATCCGATTATCCGAACTGGCTCGGTCCGATACCGGCTGTCCCGTTTGTCGTTATGGCACTTGCCTGTGGTCTCGGAACGCTCTTATTTATCAGCAGCATTATTTAAATTCCCGACCCCATGCGCATGTCAACTCACACGGAGTTGCCACAATACTGATGTTCAGGCATTTTCATAATGGTCAATGAATGAGGGCAACATGCGTATCCTCAGCCTGTTTTTCCTGCTTGTTCCCATAATTGCCTTTGCCCAATCACCTGTCTTGCCGGAGCTTTTCACCGTCACCGGCATCGAGGTCAATGAGAAACTCGATATTCACGGTGAGGCGAAGCAGGACGCAACCGTTATCGGTAGTCTGGCGTCCGGCGCTAAAGGCGTCGAAGTGATCGAGCTCGCCTCCAATGGCGAATGGGCTCTGGTGAATGGTGCAGAAAGCAGCGGTTGGGTTGAAGCGCGTTTTCTGCAGGCGCAGCCTAGCGTATGGGATAACGGCAAACTACCTCAATCGCTACGCTGCCACGGGACTGAGCCATTCTGGAATATCAGTTTTTCGGCCAAGGAAGTCAGGTTGAAAGTCTTGGATGCGCCAGAAAGGCTCTATTCGCGCCGATCGGTCAGTGATCGCGGCTTTGCCGGAGATCGTATCCGTGCCGTTGAGGCCGGTGACATGACCGCCGTGATCTTTCCCAAACAATGCTCTGATGGAATGAGTGACAGAACCTATGCCCTGCAAGCCGTGATTTCGTTGCGCAACAGCGATCGCACGATGTTTGCTGGCTGCTGCAGTATCGCAGCAAACTGAGGACGTCCGCCGAGCGGTTAGCGATGGTCCCTTAAGATCAAATCTTCGTTCACGCGGTGCGTGCCTGTACCGCTCCTGATTTTTAAGACGTAAATAAATCAGTTAAATTCTATTTGTTCAGCTTTCAAAGCTTTGCAGCTTGTCCAGAAGGCTTTTGGATATCTCGAATTGTCGCGCTGTTCCACGGCCCATGGAGTTCGTCACCATGGTTTCGGTCAACATGCCGCGTTTCACGAGGAGATCGACTGTCTCCTTCACGCCGCTACGCGTTAGTTCAGTGATTTCCATTATATTAGTTAGATTTAGCTTCTGGTGCGTCTGCGTCATCGTGTAAAGGATCGTCATCATGCCGATCTCTTTCACGCGCGCCTGCGGGGTCTCGCCTTCCATCGGATTGTCGAGGATCTCGTGAAGGATCAGTCCGGAAAAGGCGAGACTGTGCAATTGAGATTTAAGCGCTCTTGTCATGTCATTTAACTGTGGTATATACGTTAGTCAAAATGCATTGCATTACCGTATGACGCCGCTTCCATAGAGTGGTGTCATCGTTTCGGAGGGGCAAGTCCATGAAAAACCTTCTACTTAATTGCCTGCTAACTCTCTCGTCTCTTGCATTACCTTACCTGATTTATTCCGGCAATGCGCGCGCTGATGAATGGGGATGCAAGGTCATCCTCTGCCTTTCCAATCCGGGAGGGCCAACTGAATTTGCTGAATGCAATCCTCCGATCCAGAAACTCTGGCGCGAACTTGCGAAAGGTCATCGTTTTCCAGCCTGTAGCGGTGCGGGATTTCAAAGTTCGCGTCCAGGTTACGAACCATATTATTGCGATGCAGGCTATCGGCTTTCGCGCAGCTACGGCCCTTTGGGCCAAGAGGTGACCTGCGTTTCCATCACTCTGCAGAACGTGAGGCGTTCCCTGTGCGCTTTGGATCGTGACAATCGCGGAAGTCAATCCAACTCGGTCCTGTCGGCCCGACTGCAGCGCCTGGACGGTCGACTTCAGTGCACGGGCTATCCCCTCACGCGTCCGAACATTCGGAAACAGCCACATTATATCGACGTGTCTATCGATGGCGTCGGCAAACAGCGCGTCTGGTATTGAGCGATGGGTGCTGCATTCGTCGACATCGCACAAAACTGCGCTCCAATGGTTCAGATCGAAACTTTGGCCGCTGTCGTTAGTCTCGAGAGCAAGTTTCAGTCCTTCAATATTCGCATCAATAGCGGCAAGCCGGTTGCCGCGCAGCCGGCGAGTAAAGCCGAGGCGATCGAGATAGCGACATCGCTCGTCGCGGGCCGTCAGGATATCCAGATTGGATTGGGTGGGATCGGCGTAGAACAGCTTCAAAGACTGAACCTTTCCGTTTCCGATGCCTTCGATCCTTGCCTGAATCTCAAGGCTACAGCCACGCTTCTTGATGGCTATTATCGTCTCGCCCAACGTTTCGGCCGTGATCCGGAAGGTGCCGAGATGGTTATGCTTCAGTCCTATTATGGGCGAGACGATCCATCCCTTGGCGAAATGGTTCGATATGACGAACAGGTGCGCGACGAAGCAAAGCGCCTTTCACCAAGACTAAAGTCGCTCGTCCTCGTCGAGCCGAACCGGGAGGATGCCCGGAAGGATCAGGCCAAGGAACAAGCGGCCGCCAAAATCGGCACAAAAGTCACCCAAAACGAAGAGCCAGTAACGTGGGACGTGTTTCGTTCGAGGCGGCTCTCGTCTGTTCTCGTTTTCCAGAATGATCGATCGGAGCAAAGTGAATGATTTCGAAGTCCAAAACACGTCCCCTTGTCGCTTCCATGCTCATGGGCATCGCCATCGTTACGGCGTTAGCAGAGCCGGCTTTTGCACAGTCAGCTGGCATCGAGACCATACTGCAAAATATCGTCGATCTCCTGACCGGTAACATCTTCAGGCTGCTCGCGACAATCGCGGTCATCATTATCGCGATTGCGTGGATGTTTGGATACATGGATTTGAGGCGCGCGGGCTATTGGATCATCGGCATCGGGGTGATTGCGGGCGCTTCGGAGCTCGTCGGCACTATTGTTGGCAGCTGACGCTCATGACAAGCACACCCGTCCTCGAAGAAGACACGCTGTTTCTGGCTTGCACGCGCCCGGCAATGATTGCTGGCGTGACCATGGAAGCGATGGGCATCAATGTCATGCTGACAACCATCCTCTATATCGCTGCCGGATCGATCGCTTACGCCCTGGTTGGCATCGCCTTTCATTTCGTGTTCCGGACCCTCGTCAAGCATGACCATAATATGTTTCGCATTCTGCTTGCGTGGGTCGAAACCCGTGGTCGGTCCCGCAACGCAGCCTATTGGGGAGGCGCGACGCTTTCGCCGTTGAAACTTGTGCGGCGTTACGACGAAAGGGATCTGAGCCTTGCCTAGTCTTGCAACGCTGCGGTCTCGCGAACTTGGACCTGAGACCTTCATTCCCTATGTCCGGCATGTTGACGATACGACCATTGCGCTTGATTCCCGGGCATTGATGAGCGTGCTCGTGCTGGAGGGCGTTTCTTTCGAGACCGCTGATGTTCTCGATCTCAATGGTCTGCATCGTAGTCTGAACACGCTCTATCGCAATATTGCCGATGAGCGACTGGCGCTTTGGACGCATGTCATTCGTCGCCGGGACAACGACTATCCCGAAGGGCATTTTGCCAATTCATTTTCCGATAGTCTCAATACCAGATACCGCGAACGGATGGTCAGCGAGGACCTGTTTCGCAATGATCTTTATCTCACACTTGTCAGCTATCCAAACCGCGGTCCAGTCGAAAAAGCAGCCAGTGTTCTCTCGCGTCTGCGCAAGGCGAAACGGTCCGGCGTTGAGATGGATGAAGAGGCACTGAAACACCTGAAAGGGTGTTGTCACGTTAACTGGGCTGCAGTTGCCTGCCTGACGGTTTGGGCGTAAATTTTGGCGATGCAGACATCAGATATCATCTTCAAGCGTCACCGTTTTCCGCCACAGATCGTTGCTCATGCGGTGTGGCTTTATCTGCGGTTCAACCTTAGTCTGCGTGAAGTTGAAGAAATGCTGCTTGAGCGTGGAATCGACGTATCATACGAGACAGTTCGTCGTTGGATCGCCAAGTTCGGCCCCCAGATCACACGCAACTTGCGGCGGCGCCAGGCGCGCCCCGGCGATGTTTGGTATTTGGACGAAGTGGTCGTCAAATGCGCTGGAGAAAAATTCTGGCTTTGGCGTGCGGTGGATCAACATGGCTCCGTTCTCGAAGAAATCTTGCAGAAGCGGC
>NZ_BAABRX010000012.1:0-78131 GCF_040372265.1 Brucella sp. NBRC 113783
ACCGCATGAGCAACGATCTGTGGCGGAAAACGGTGACGCTTGAAGATGATATCTGATGTCTGCATCGCCAAAATTTACGCCCAAACCGTCAGGCAGGCAACTGCAGCCCAGTTAACGTGACAACACCGTGGCCGATGAAACCGCCGTTCAAACGATTCCTCACAACGACTATGAAATGCTTGAGGACATCTGTAAGAAAAACCGAAGCGTAGCCTACATTTGCGATGGCGTTTACTCCATGGGAGGCAGCGCGCACATTGATGAATTGAAACGTTTGCAAGAAAAATACGGGTTGTTTCTCTACATTGACGATGCACACGGTATATCCATTGTCGGAAGGAAAGGGCAAGGTTATGCGAGATCCCAGTTCGATAACCTTGGAGATCGAACCATAATTGTCACATCGTTAGGGAAGGGATTTGGAGCATCTGGGGGGCTGCTGATGCTTGGAACCGCCCACCAGGAAAGTTTGTTTCGCCGTTATGCTATTGCGCACGCATTCTCAGCGTCACTCAATACTGCCGCTATTGGTGCTGGGCTAGCTTCAGCTGAAATCCATCAGTCTTCAGAGCTAGGGCAACGACAGGCCGCATTGCAGGACAATATCGCATTTTTCGACAGACTGATCCCCACAGCTCAATCGGGCTCCGCGCTGCCGATCCGCATTATCCGCATCGGCGATGAAATGACATCCATTGGGTGTGCCCAGGAGCTTTTGAAGAAAAATTTCTACGCTTCAGCTATCTTCTTTCCAACCGTAGCCAGGGGCGAAGCAGGACTACGGGTTTCCATTACCGCCAGCCATCAGGCGAATGAGATTGAGAGTTTTTGCAGCGCTGTCAAAGAGCTCCTGATCGATAATGGCTAGCCCCAACTGGCTCGATCAGGGAAACAGATTTCTATAATCATCAAGTTATCGAGAACCGGTCTGCTCCATGACACCTCACTTTCGTGACGATCAGCAGTAGTCAATCGATAATAGATTTCCTGGCTGAGAACAACGACGACGGTGCAATCAGTTTCGCGACCGTAAGCGGAGAAATGCACGTTGCACGTCGCGACGTAAGGAACCTACGGCTTCCATGATAAAAAATATCACATACACGCACAGTACCGAAACGTTCGTAACTCATCCAAATCCGGATGAGGCAGGCAAATTTCTATGCATTGAGTTCAGCGCGTGTTTGGTGTCTTTCGAAATCATTGGCCGGAACAGTGTTATCAGTTTTGGCGATGGTTACGCGTTTCTGCGGCCCGTGGCGGACGGCCTTCACGTTCGGGTGGAGGCTACGTGCCTCGTTACATTCATAGGAATCCAGTCTCTCCTTACCGTTAGCTTCGCTTTACAAAGTCCTGTGAAGGCCCGTGCATCTGGCTGCGACTGAGATCAAGCGGCGCTTTGCCTGCATCTGGGCAAGATGGTTCTCTGATTTACTGAACGATCTTCAGCCGGTTGAGTTCTTTTTGCAATATCGTGATCAAACAAGACATGGCCGCCCCCATCTGCTGCTTGCATCCGAAAGTCCAGTCTTCCTCCCAGAGTTCAGCTTCAATGCTTGCGCCATACTGGTAGCCGGTTTCGCCGCCAAATTTGCTGTTCGCTCCAGATAGTGCCCCCACGCCGAAGGGCCCTATATTGAAAACGCCACCAATGCCTGCATTGTAAAGTTCTCAGTACCCTCGACATGCCCCTCAATGGTTGTGTTACTTGTGAGGCCATCTCGCAATGTGCCGCCTCCTACGATCCGGCCATCATAATCATTCGATTCCGTGCCGTAGTATCGGCGGGCAAAGCCGGTTTCAGCGAAGAAATCCGCGAGCCCCTTCGCCAGCAAATCAGCCGAAGCATAGAACGGCGCTTCCGTCACCGTTTCAGGGCCCAGAACGTCGCGAACCACCATACGCGCTGTGCCTGCGCCAGTGACCACCGGGAGGATGGTGATCGAGAACGGCCCGGACGCAACATTGCTGATCGCACGACGGGCATTGTCGATATAGACATCGGCCGTTGACGGCACGGCCGGAGACCCCAACAGTTCAGGCAACGGCATGGTGACCAGATCGGGCCGCAGTCAAAAAGTGCGCCGGATTTACACGCCGCCCAGACGGGTCGGTCGCGTCCATGAAAGGCCACCCGTGATGAAGTCGCCAACATTATAGGTCATCAGTGTTTGCTGATCCGGAAAGGACCATCTCGTATCGAGCCGCGTCGAGCCGAACCTGTCGGCATCGGACAAACTGATCACCTGCGACGACGAGAAGACGCCATAGGGACCGAACAGGCGTCCTTCCATTAGGCCCGATACACCTTCGAACTGCGTCAGATCATACCAATCCTGTCCACCGCTGGCGTCATAGATCGTATAATTCACCAGCCTGCCGAAATTGCTCTTGGCTTTGGGCTTGTCGTCCTCTTCCTCAGACGCGACTTCCTCGCCAGACTGCGCATCAATGACACGCGCGGCGCGCTTGTTTTCTTGCGCATTGAAACGAACGATCTGGTCCTCCTTATCATAGGTGACGTTAACCCCGGAGAGCCGGTTCACGTCGATCCATCCGTCGTCCCGCGCAGCTTCCCTAGCGGGCTTGATCCCGACATTCTTGAGCTGTTCCGGCTCAATAAGAAGTGATCCGTCCGGTGTTTGACGAAACGTAGCGATCAGTGCCGATGATGCGCCATTCACATAGACCTCAAGCTGAAGCTCCAGAGGGGTATCGTCGGAAACAAGCGTCCCCGACGACGTAGGTGGCAATTCCTGCGCCGCAGCTTTCAGACATCCTGTGCAGACCGTTAGAAACGCAATCGTCAAAACCGCAAGATCGACCGCCCCGGGCGCTCGCTTGCACATTTATCGGGCCAGCTTCGCTTTGAGCTGAAATCGCCAGCGAGCCACCACCCCGACTTCCACCTGTTCCAGGAATAAACCAAGATGCACTTGATTGCCCCAGAACATATCCAACAAGGCCTTTCCGCTGTGCGACGGCACGACCGCCCGCACCCTGCAATGCAAGGTCGAAGACACGCAGACGCTTGTTTCCTGTGTTGTTAACGGTCACCCGATATCCGCCCGATTGACGCTGGACGCTCCATGACGGGTTCGCATCCGGCGTACCGGGTTGCGAAAAGAAAACCGGAATGGAATGACGGATCACCAGATTGAGTGTGCCGGATCGTCGCTGCGCAATATAAGGAAGTTCATCGACAATCAGCCGGTAGCTTTCTTCCGCCTTGACCGGACTTTTCGACGTGCGAACGATACGCACGATGTTTTCGCTGCCCGGTTTCAGCTGCGATATGGGCGGGCTGACGACGACATCGGTTGCTTCCGCGTAAGTGTCCGCTCCGTTGCTCTGACTCCAGCGGTATATTCTGGCCTGAACATTGATAGGCCGTTTAGCATCGTTCCAGATGCGAATGTTTGAAGCCGCGGTCTGCGCGCTCAGATCGATGATGACCCCGAACGCGCCCTTTCCGGTCCTTTAGGAGAAATATCATCGGACGGTATTGGTTCCTTGCTCTCCGCTATTTTGAGGGCTTACTCCATAATAATAAGGCGTTGCAAATATAAATCCCAAGATGACACCAATAGCTAGAATTAGGAACAGTACGGACTTGCGCATTCATTTCTCCTTGGCTGAAGCAGAATAACGAACGGCTTTCCTTGATGTTCCCTTCCTGCAGCTGGCTTCTTCGAGAGAGCCGGGCAGAGGTTGGCGGTTGCCCTGGTTCGCTTCTGAATGGACGCGCTCGGCAACTAATCTTCGGTGGATTTATAATCGTCGGGAGGAGCATCAAACTGGAAGACATTGCAAGCTTCCCAGTTATCACATGTGAGGCGAATGCGTTCATAAGCTAACCACAACCGCATGTCGGCAAACTTTCCAAGGAAGAGTTCAGATACGTTGGTGCCTAACCGCGCGTGGCTTTTCCGCTGTGTATCTTCAGCTTGAGACGCACATTCTTCATATTTCGGAAGACTGCGACCCCATCAAAATTCAAGTCGAGCCAAAAAGTCGTCCTTCCCCCTGCAACTGCCGTAAGGGCGCGGAAAACTCTGCATTGAAGCCTTCGGGTCTAAATTCAGACCTAACTTCCCCGGAGCCTAGCAGACCCATTCTTATGAGCTTGGAGCCAAATCCTGTTTTTGTCGGTTGAGTAACGAGCGGGCCACCGACTTCGGTCCAATTCATTGAAAAAACCGGATCAACTCGTTTCTTGGATACAGCAATATTCAATTGCACCTGTCCGGAATCATTGGAAAGCGCTCCATATTTGATCGCATTGGTCGTCAGTTCGTGAATCAAAAGCGAAAGGGTAGACGCGCCCTTCGGACCGATCATTACATCGGGCCCACTCATGTGAACGCGCTCGGCAACAGCCAGCGCTGTTGTTATTCCAGACACGATTTGACGCAATGAACCTTCTGAGCTTTTACCAAGCCGAAGAACATCATGAGCATTGCCCAACGCCCACAGCCGCTTAGTAAAAGTGTTGATGACCTCTTCGTCGGCATTATTGTTGAATGTCTGGCTCGCAATTGCAGATACCACACTGAATGTATTCTTGATGCGATGAGCGAGTTCGGCATTTAGAATCTTGGCGTGTTTTTCGGATTCCACCTTTTCGGTAGTTTCGATGACTGTATCGATCATCCCGCCAACACGCCCTTGCTCGTCAAAGATCGGGCTGTAGCAGAAAGTAAAGTAGCACTGTTCATCATAACCGTGTCGATCGATCACGAGAGGGTAGTCTTCGATAAACGTCGCTTCGCCAGCATAAGCTTTCTGGACCATCGGCAGCAGTTCATCCCAGACTTCAAACCAAATATCGCGAAAGGATGCTCCCATGCAGTTCTCTTTCTCACCGAGAATAGGCCTGAAAGCGTCGTTATAAATCGTCGTATATTCCGGACCCCAAATGATTGCTTTGGGAAATTGTGAAGCCAGCATCATCTGCACCGCAGTGACCAGAGGCGCTGGCCAATTCCCAGGCACTCCGATCGGTTTCCGACTCCAATCCAGCGACCGGATTTCATCAGCCGACTGACCACGTCCATGCAGAAAAAGCACAGCACTATCCATAGTTTATTCCAATTTTTATGAGGACGTTGCGTCGGCAGTACTCAACGCTTCTATTCGATTTGGCTAATAAAAGCGAGAGTTAATCGATGTTTCAACACTCCGGCTGGCTCGTTATCCGCCAGGATGATGCAGACCGAACGGGCGAGGGTGGTGACCACGACAAAATCGTCTACAATCCGTTGGACTGCTGACTTCGCGAGCTGCCGTATTGTTTGCCGACGCCGCGCGCAGCCTGCGCATCTGGTGAGGCTGGTCGACAGTAGGTGTGGCGCCTTCTTGCGCAACTCATCCAGAGTTCTTCGCCGCGTGGTGGGGGCAAATGGATCGGGGTATATTATTAAACGCCCCTGTTTTATCTGGCGCGTTTCTTATCTCAGATAGTGGATATGTGGGCGCCCGCTGAACGGAGAAGTTTCCACGCGCGCTTCAATCGAGAAGACTTGCTTCAGAATAGTCTCGTTGATGACCTCTTCCGGTGTCCCCGAAGTCACGATCTTTCCAGATAGCATAATGATCAATTCATCGCAAAACATGGCGGCATGATTAAGGTCGTGCAGTGCAATGATACTCGTGATTGGTAACCCTGAAACCAGCTTTAACAAGCTCATCTGGTGCTGAATATCCAGATGATTGGTTGGTTCATCAAAGATGAGCTCTTTCGGCGTCTGGGCCAAAGCCCTTGCAATATGCGTGCGCTGTTTTTCGCCACCTGACAGACTTTGCCACGTGTCGTTTTTCTTGGCCGTCATACCGGTGCGTTCAATTGCATCTTGAACGGCTCCTTCATCCGCGCCTGTCCAGCCCGAGAACATCGATCTGTGTGGAAAACGCCCAAGTCTTACAATGTCCAGGACTTTCAGACCAGCGTTTGTCGTGGCGTGTTGTTCAACAAAAGCCACACGCTGCGCGACGCTACGCCGGGCAACTGTATTGATATCTTTTTCGTCAAGCAGGACATGCCCGGAATGGGGGCGTTTTAAGCCCGCGATCAGACGCAGCAGGGATGTTTTTCCAGAACCGTTTGGTCCTAAAAGCCCCAGCATCTTTCCAGGCTTTGCCTCGAAAGACACGTCGTCGATTATCGTTTTCTTGCCAATTTTCCAGACAAGATTTTCGGCTCTGATCGTCATGATGGGCGCTGAAAACGGTATAGAATGATCGAGAAGAAAGGCACGCCGACAAGTGCTGTCACCACACCGATGGGGAGGACCTGTTGCGGTATCAACGCGCGTGAGGCGATATCGGCCAACACCATGAAGATTGCACCGACGATCGCGCAGGCGGGCAACAACCTTATGTGTAGCGGACCGACGATGAAGCGTGCGGCATGAGGGACAACGAGCCCGACGAAGCCTATCGAACCGACCATGCTGACGATAGTGGCTGTCATCATTGCTGTGAGCGCAAAGAGAACAATGCGCGCACGGGCCACATTAACGCCGAGCGATGAGGCGGCTTCATCGCCAAAAGCGAAAGCATCCAGAACATGGGCATAGAGAAGGCAGGCGATAAGACCGAAGGTGATGACCACCGACACCAGCGTGAATTCTGGCCAGCGAACGCCACCGAAGCTGCCAAGGAGCCAGAACATCACGTCACGAGCCTGCTGCGCATCGCCGGATGTGGTGACGATATACGAGGTCGCAGCGTTGAAAAGTTGTGAAGCCGCTACGCCCGCCAGAATGGTGCGATCCGCACCGCCCCTTGTTCCATTGGAGAGGAGCGCAACAAAGAAGAAGGCCGCAAACGCGCCAACGAATGCGCCTGCTGATAATGAAACTGCGCCAGCACCGATGCCAAGGATGACAACTGTTACAGCACCGGTCGATGCTCCCGCCGAAATACCCAGAACATAGGGTTCAGCCAGCGGATTGCGCAAAAGCGATTGCATGATCGCGCCTGAAAGCGCGAGACCCGCACCACAAAATGCCGCCACCAACGCGCGGCTGAGGCGGTAATCCCAGATGACCGTTTCATGAATGCGATTGAGCTCGACGGAACTCCATCCAAGACGATTGGTTATCGCTGCAAACGTTGTCGATAAAGGGATCGGCAGATCTCCGATCCCGACACTGATACCCACCACCAATCCGATTGCAACAAGCGACGCCAACAGCATCATGCTGAAGGCGCCCCAATGCCTTAAAGATGGTCCAGCAGCACTCACTTGAGAATACCAAGCGCTTTCAGCTGTTCCGCGACCTGTTCTGCGCCATAAATCGTGCGGATGGTCGGGTTCATCGCCTGACCATCCATGACGGCAATGGCCTTGTTCTTGACGGCTGGCATCTGGCTGACCGCAGGGTCTGTGTTGAGAAACTGGATCTTGGCTTCTGGCTTGTCGAGTTCCCAACGATTACGGTCGAGATTTGCAACAACAATGACGTCAAGGTTGGCGGCGATAATGCTTTCCCAACCAAGCGTCGGCCATTCGGCTTCTGCCTTGATGGCATTCTCGCCGCCCAGAACGTCAGCGATGAAGCTCGAGGCACCGTTTCCTCCACCCAGATAGGCGTCCGCCGATGGCGACGGGCTGGAGAACCAGAAGACATAAGAAAGTTTCTTACCGCTCGCGGGAACGCTTGCGCGCAAGGCCGCCTCGCGTGCCTTGAAATCAGCGATCAGCGCCTGACCGCGATCTGAAACATCGAAAATCTGCGAAAGCTCGTCGATCTCCTTATAAAGAAGATCCATGTTCCACAGCTTGTCGCGGCTGCCATATTCATCCCTGACCTTCTCTGTGCTCAGGCACGTGCTGGGCGAAAGATAGGTGGGGACGCCTACCTTGTCGAAATCCTCGCGCTTTGCAACCTTGCTGTTCAGGCCAATGAGGCTTGGAAGAGCTGCCGCTACGAAATCCGGATTTTCTGCAAGGATCGATTCAAATGTCGGGAACTCAACGGTGAGAAGCTTTACTTTAGAATTGGCGGCTTCAAGCCGCGGCAAAACCTTGCTTGGCCAGAACGCCGTTCCCGCCATTTTGTCCTCAAGGCCCAGAAGCAACATGATTTCAGCGCTGTTCTGTCCAAGGCTGATCGCGCGCTCCGGCGCCTTCTGAAACGTTACTTTCGTACCGCAGTTTTCGAGCGTCAGCGGATATTGTGTGGCGGCATCTGCTACATTGTTCTGAAGCGCGAACACAGCAACAAGGCCGGTAGCGGCCAGAAGAGTTTTCATTGCAGTCACTGATAAAATCCTGGATTGCGGGACGCTCTTTTCCGTCGGCCTTGTGGAACTGGCTTTCCTATAATCCAAATGTTGTTTTTAAAACAAGAGTGCATTTGTCTTATTTTAGGCGCGCCAGAGATTGACGCCATGCTTCAATGGGGGCACAACTCACTGTGCATGTTCAGAATTTCAACTTAAAACCCTTTCGTAAGTAGCAATCCCGTTTAAGCTTCGTCGCCTGTTCCGTCGCGGCTTCTTCGGGCAGGTTTACACTTTAGAAGCACCGTTCTGACAAGCAGGGTAGGTTACATCTGCCACTCGTCGGCGCAGTATTGCTTCCACGCGAGATCAAGAAAGTTTTGGATGTCGATCCACGAGTGCCTGTCTACGCAGGCGCAAATCCTCGATCTGTTGTTCGAGCGTGAGAATGTCCTCATCGATTGCCTGAACGCGCTGCTCTATATTGGAATAGGCTTCCTGCAATAACTGTTTGGCTTCGGTCTTGCTCGATGCGCTCGGTGTATCTCCTCTCAGTGGACGGTTAGCCGTTTCGGGTAGAAAGAACGCCGTGATCAGCCCGATAACTGCAGCGCACATAAGATAATAGGCGGGCAAATAGAGGTTCTCTGTGGCCTCGACGAGCCAAGCAGCAACGGTCGGCGTCAGTCCCGCGATGATAATCGAAATATTGAATGCCGCCGCGAGAGCACTGTATCGAATACGCGCGGGGAAAAGCGCCGGAAGTGTTGACGCCATAATGCCAGTGAGACAATTAAGCAGGACTGCCAGTATCAGCAGCCCGACAAATATCGTTGCGATGTTGCCACTGGCGATCAGGTGAAAGGCAACAACAGACAACAACAGCAGGCCAACGCTTCCGATAATCAGAAACGGTCTGCGGCCAAACCGATCACTGAGAAATCCCACAACTGGCTGAACAAACAGCATGCCGATCATCACCACGATGATGATGAGCACACCGCGGTCCTCGGAATAGCCAAGGCTTTGCGACAGGTAGGTCGGCATGTAGGTCAGCAGCATGTAATAGGTGATGTTCGTCACCAGCACCATTCCGGTGCACACACTTAACGCACGCCAATATTTGCTGACAATTTCATTGAATGACACCATCGGGCGGTCTTCGATTGCATCCCGATCTTCTTTTTCCAGTGCTTCAAGTTGCTGCATAAACGCTGGCGTTTCTTCAGCCGCATGACGCAGATACAGTCCGATCAGCCCGAGAGGCGCAGCAAAATAGAATGGAACCCGCCATCCCCACTCTAGAAAGGCTGTTTCGCCGAGCATTGTGCTGAGAAAAACAACGAAACCGGCTCCCAGAACAAAACCGGCAATCGAGCCAAAATCGAGCCAGCTGCCCAGAAAGCCGCGACGTTTATCGGGTGCATATTCTGCTACGAAAATAGCAGCTCCGGTATATTCACCACCGACGGAAAAGCCCTGCGCCAGCTTACAGATCAACAGAAGGATTGGGGCCCAGATGCCAATGGTGGCGTAAGAGGGGATGAGGCCGATGCAAAAAGTGCTGGCGGCCATGATTATAATGGTAAGGGAAAGGACTTTCTGGCGGCCAAAACGGTCACCCATGACGCCAAAAAACAACCCACCAAGGGGACGCACCAGAAATGGTACGGAAAAAGTAGCCAGGGCTGCAATGGTCTGCGTGCCGGGCGAGGCATTTGGAAAGAACACTTGGCCCAAAGCATAGGCGACGAAGCCATATACGCCAAAATCAAACCACTCCATGGCATTGCCCAAGGCTGCAGCGGTGATAGCCTTTTTGAGCTTTACGTTATCTATGACCTTGATATCATGAATTTGTAATGGTTCGATCTGGGATGAATTGCTCGAAAGATTGCTTTGGGTCATTCTTTCTGCCTTTGGCTTTTAACTCCCACTAAAATACATTTATAGTAGTCAACCGGCAACTTTCAACGTTGATGCGGGAACGACTCGCAAGGTGCTTTGAACACGATAGGTGGGAAACATCGAAACGAATAGAAAGCTTTCGTACAAACTGGGACTGTCAGCCCCTTGTTCTCACCATGTAAGATCAGTGAGCTGGCCTACTCGCAAAAAAGTCAGGCCGTTATTCCAAATGCCAGTCGCGGTTCGTTAAATTCCTTAATAGCTACGCCTTGTTGGCGCCCGTCAGAGCACTCCAGCACATATCGATAATCAACTGCCTTTCCTCGGGCTCAAGGGGAAGCGGGTTGGGACGTCTTCGTTTCAGGGTATGACGGGTCGCACCGCGAGCAAAACTTGCAAGGAGCTTTGGCGATCCTGAATGAACCGAATCCGCTTCCTGCGCGGCGAGAATGATCGCATCGGTATATGCGAGGAAATCCCGGAACAAATCAGCGGTTTGTTCCAGCGTCCGGACCGGGTTGTTGTTCAAATAATCGAACAAAGCCGCCCGCTCAGCATCTTCCCAAATAAAATCGACATAGCGCTCCAGATATTGGCGGATGCGCTTTTCATGTGGAAGGTCCGCCGCCATTTCCGGCGCCAGCTTTGATCGCCACACCGGCAAGAGAATTGAAACGCAGTACGTCGCCACCCACGCGCTTGCTGAATGAAGATTCCGCCGAGCAGGCACTTTTTTTTGGGGTGAAAGGGCCTTTCCGTTCTCTTGCTCAGTCCTGCATACGGTATTGGTGATCTAAGCACTAGCCGACGCCCATCAGCGATTTCGGCTGTCCGCCAAGCGATCTTTGTAGCAAAGATTGCTTTTACAACTCCGTGGTGTCGACGATGTCTCGCCCGGTCGCGGCAACCATTTCCATCCGCTGTGCGAATTCCCGTCGGAGCGTCCGTCGGAGTTCGGCTGCTTCATGGCGCCTGCGATCCAAAGCGTCGACTGGGATCAAGGCAGGCACTGCAACAGGTCGCCCGGTATCATCGACCGCTACCATTGTAAAATAGCAGGAATTGGTGTGGCGGCGCTTGCCCGAGCGGATATGCTCCGCTTCCACGCGAATGCCGATCTCCATGGACGTTCGGCCAGTATGGTTTACCGAAGCCCGAAACGTCACGAGTTCACCGACGTTGATCGGCTCCTTGAACGTGACCTGATCGACAGAAAGCGTAACTGCATATTGTTTCGAATAGCGCGATGCACAGGAAAAAGCGACACGGTCCAGCAGGTTCAACAAGGCGCCGCCGTGAACCTTGCCGCTGAAATTTGCCATGTCGGGCGTCATCAAAACCGTCATTTCCAGGCGGTGAGGATCGGGTTCGGTCGGCAGCATAAAGGTCCTTTCCGGGTCGTGTCAGCTCCGAATTCTTATATCGGCACCCGCATTACTAGCGCAATCGACGGCTTTTTTGCCGCCAACCCAGTGTCAGCATGTTTCGTGTGCATGCCATTCGATATTTTTCGGCGTGGCATTGGCTTCGCCGCGCGCTTCCGCGAACCGCTCGCCTACATCGATTCGCGTACGCGCTCCCATGCATTGGTCAAATGGCGGCCCAATACTTCGGACAACCGGGTCGCGTTACGGGCCTCCAGGGCCTCGATCATTTCTTCATGCTCCGATACAGCCGCCGCCCATTTCTCGGCGCCTTCATGGCCGACGAAACGAATCCGTTTCAATCGTGTCTGCAGCATTTGGTGAACGTCTGCCAGCGTAGGGTTCTTGGCAAGACGAACAATAGCGATATGAATCTGCTGGTTCAGTTTGTAATATTGCAGCCGATCAGCGGTTCGGTAGCGCTTGATCATTTCATCGTGCAGCGAACGAACCTCAGCAATTTCCTTGTCGGTTGCGAGCTCGCAGGCCAGTTTGCCTGCTAGTTCTTCCAGGGTGCGCAGGACGGTGAGCATGTCCTTGACATCAGCTGCGCTGAACCGTTTCACAACTGCGCCGCGGCTTGGAACAAGCTCGACCAATCCTTCGCTGGCCAGATATTTGATAGCCTCACGCAGCGGTGTGCGGGACACGCCGAGCTGTTCTCCAAGCTGCCCTTCATGCAGGCGCGTGCCGGGCTCCAGCTGTCCTTCAATGATCATGTCGCGCAGATGGTTGACAAGCATATCGTGCAAAGCCGTGCGGCGGAACGATTGTGAGCCGTGTTCGGCTTGCTCGGTTTTCTGATTTTCGTCCATCGGCCTTTTTCTCAAAGGGTGAGCCCGAATCCTTACCTCACCGTTCGAGGTGAAGATGGCTGGCCTGCTCTCAACCGTCAATATAAAATGCTGCATACAGAATACAAAATACTTGCATCGCGCTGAGACCTGCCATATGCATATTGCATACAGAATGCAGACGAGGAGGATACGAATGACCGCTAATGGCGCTGAACCGAGCGTGATTGCGCTTGCAATGGGGGATCCAGCCGGTGTCAGTCCCGAGCTGACAGCACGCCTCCTCGCTTTGCCCGATGTCAGAAAGGAAGCGCATCTCATCGTGTTTGGTGATCGCCGCATTCTGAACGAAGGTGCGCATATTGCGGGTGTTGAGCTTGATCTTCAGGAATCCACTCTCGAAAATGCACCGAACATGCCGGTCGGCAAGCACGTCTTCATTGACTTGAGGAATCTCGATCCGAAGGATGTTGTGCGCAGTGAAGCCACGCTGGTCGGTGGAACTTTTGCAACCCAGAACTTTCGTACTGCATTGGAATTTGCCGATGCCGGGCATGCACAGGCTGTTTGCTTTACGCCGTTCAACAAGCAGGCCATGCGGTTCGCCTATCCAGGTTATGACGACGAAATCCGCTTTGTTGCCGATGTGCTGGGCTTCAAAGGCAAGGTGCGTGAGTTCAATGTTCTGGAGAAAGTCTGGAACGCACGCGTGACGTCGCATATTCCACTCAAGGATGTAGCTGCGACCTTGACTGTTGAAGGAATTCTCGCCGAGCTGGAACTGGCCTGGTTTTGCTTGAAGAAGGCGGGATATGACAATCCGAAGATCGCAGTGGCCGGACTCAATCCGCATGCCGGTGATGGCGGCAGCTTTGGCATGGAAGAAATTGACATCATTGAGCCTGCAGTCAAGGCGGCGAAGGCCAAGGGGTTCGATGTCGATGGTCCGTTTCCGGCTGACACAGTATTTCTGCGCGCGCTGAAGGATGGCTTTCAGGCGGTGCTGACCATGTATCACGATCAGGGGCAGATCGCGATGAAGCTTATGGGCTTCGACAAAGGTGTGACAATGATGGGCGGATTGCCGTTCCCCCTTTGCACTCCTGCTCACGGCACTGCCTACGATATTGCCGGGAAGGGCGTCGCCGACGTGGGGGCCACGCGCGAAGCGATCCTGCTCGCGGCACGAATGGCGAAAAGAGCAGCTGCACTTTCAGACGCGGCCTGATTTTCGACATTTTGACACTATCGGCATGGGGGGAGGCCTGTGCCGCTTAACTGGGAGGATGGACCATGAAGAAGTCTTTGCATATCGCGTGCCTGGCGGCAGGTGTGGCAATAATCGCATCATCTGCTTTGGCATTCGAGCCGATACGGCCTGTGGAGTTTGTCGTGACTGCCGGACCGGGCGGTGGCACGGATATTTTCACGCGTACGATCCAGTCTATCATCGGTAAATATGATCTGATGAGCGCGCCAATCGTTGTCACAAACAAAGGCAGCGCAGGCGGGGCGGAAGGCTTTGTCTATACTGCTGGCTATAAGGGCGATCCTTACAAGCTCGCATTCGGAACCAACAACGCCTACCTTCTGCCAGTGCGCGCCAAAGTTCCTTATAAATCGACAGATTTGCTCCCCGTCTCGGCGCTTGCTTCGGATGAATTCATTCTTTGGGTCAATGGAAAGTCCGACTTCAAGACAGCCGCAGAGTTTATCGCCAAGGCGAAAGATGATGCGGGCATGAAGGTTGGCGGCAGCCAGTCCAAGGACGTTGACCAGATTCTGACATCCATGATCAACGATGCCACAGGCTCAAAGCTTGGCTATATCCCGTTCAAAAGCGGTGGCGAAGCCGCCGTTCAGCTTGCGGGCGAGCATATCGCGGCCAATGTCAACAATCCGAGTGAGAACCTCGGTCAATGGCAGGCGGGTATGGTGAAGCCACTTTGTGTTTTCAAGGGAGAAAAGCTCAAGGGTGACGGCAAGGTTGCTGGCGACATGGGCTGGAGCGACATCCCGACCTGCAAGGAAGCAGGAATTACAATCGAAAATTACTCCATGCCACGCACCGTATGGCTTCCAGCCGGCGTCGATCAGGACGTCGTCGATTACTATGCAGGCGTACTCAAGAAGGTTGCAGAGACACCTGAATGGGCGAAGTATCTTGCCGATAGTTCGCAATCTTCCGCCTATATGAGCGGTGGTGAACTCTCATCCTTTATCAAGAACGATGAAACAGCGGTAACAGCCGTGCTCAAGCGTGAAGGCTGGCTCGCCAACTGACGTTTTGTGCATTCATGCAGACGCCGATGGCGTCTGCATCATTCATCAAAGGGGTTCATCCCATGAGTGATAAAGGTGAAGGCGGCATTTCCCGCTTCGTCATCGAGACGGGCGTTGCTCTCCTGACAGGCGGGCTGGGAGCGGCGGTCTCTTTCGGCGCACAACAGGCTGGTACGGGCTGGACGGAAATGGGGCCGGATGCGGGTTATTTTCCGTTCTACATCGGGCTGCTGATCATGTTCGGAAGTGCGGTCAATCTCGGTGTGGCATTTGTAAAACATCGCGGTAGCGGGGAAGTCTTCGTTGAACTCTCCCGGCTGAAACCGGTTTTCGGTTTCGCCTTGCCGCTCGTTGCCTTCGCTGCCATATCCTCGGTTCTCGGGTTGTATGTCGGCACGGCACTCTACATCGCTGGAGCGATGATGTTTCAGGGACGCTACAAGTGGTGGGCTTCCATATCAGCCGGTATCGCCATTTCCCTGTTCTTTTTCGTCATTTTTGAAATCGGCTTCAAGGTTCCGCTCCTTAAAGGCCCGGTCGAGGCTTTCTTCGGCATTTATTGATACCGGAAAGTCCGATGTCTTTGGAGGAAAGACATGGAAAACTTCAGTCTCTTGATGGATGGCTTCGCCCATATACTCAGTTTCAATCATGTTCTGTTGATGATGCTGGGTGTGACGCTTGGAATTCTGGTTGGCGTCTTGCCGGGATTGGGCGCGCCCAATGGCGTTTCCCTGCTTTTGCCGCTGACATTCACGATGGACCCTATTTCCGCGATTATTCTGCTTTCCTGTATGTATTGGGGAGCATTGTTCGGCGGATCGACAACGTCCATTCTGTTCAATATTCCAGGCGAGCCTTCCTCTGTTGCCACCACGTTCGATGGTTATCCGATGGCGAAGGCCGGACATGCGAGCCGCGCTTTGACGCTGGCATTCGTTTCCGCTGGTATCGGAGCACTGGCGGGCGTGGTGATGATTACACTGCTCTCCAGTTGGGTTGCCAATTTCGCCCTGCGGTTTTCATCGCCGGAATATTTCGCTGTTTATTTTCTGGCTTTTGCCAGCTTCATATCCATGGGCGCTCAATCGCCC
The DNA here is from genome assembly GCF_040372265.1 of Brucella sp. NBRC 113783. Classification (NCBI taxonomy): domain Bacteria; kingdom Pseudomonadati; phylum Pseudomonadota; class Alphaproteobacteria; order Hyphomicrobiales; family Brucellaceae; genus Brucella; species Brucella sp. NBRC 113783. The sequence goes on from NZ_BAABRX010000012.1 coordinate 15,733, forward strand.
TTCAAGACGCTCGTTTCCATGATGATCGGTTTTGCTTTTGCTTCGGTGGGCATGGATACGATCTCGGGCAATTTGCGCCTGACATTCGAGATACCGGAACTCATCAAGGGTATTTCCTTTCTGATTGCAGTGATGGGCCTGTTCGGGATCGGCGAATTGTTGCTGACGACGGAAGAGGGGTTACGCTTTGATGGAATCAAGGCGCGGGTGCGTCTCGGTGAGATTGGGCGTACGCTGCTGGAAATGCCGCGCTACTGGTTTACGCTTGCACGATCGACGCTGATCGGTATCTGGATGGGCATAACACCCGCCGGGCCAACGGCCGCATCCTTTATGAGCTATGGCGTGGCCCGTCGTTCCGCCCGTGATAAATCGAAGTTCGGCAAGGGAGACCCTCGCGGTATCGTGGCACCGGAAACCGCTGACCATTCAGCCGGTACATCTGCGCTTCTCCCGATGCTTGCGCTTGGCGTGCCGGGTTCGGCTACCGCTGCTGTGATGATGGGCGGCCTGATGATCTGGGGCCTCACTCCCGGCCCGACATTGTTCACGGATCGTCCGGATTTCGTGTGGGGCCTGATTGCGTCCATGTATCTTGGCAATATCGTCGCCGTTATTCTGGTACTCGCGACCGTGCCGCTCTACGCATCTATTCTGCGCGTGCCGTTCTCGATCATCGGACCGATCATTGTTGCGGTCATTTTCTCCGGTGCCTATCAGGTCGCCAACTCGATAACCGACGTCTGGCTGGTTATCGCATTCGGGGCGCTGGGTTATATCTTCAAGAAACTAGATTATCCGCTGGCGCCGTTGGTTCTCGCCATGGTTCTCGGAGACAAGGCAGAAGATGCATTCCGTCAGTCGATGATGATGTCCGGCGGCGAACTTTCCATATTCTGGTCGAATGGCTTGGTTGCGTCGTTAATGACGCTCGGCGTCTTCCTGCTTGTTTCTCCCGCCATCTTCTGGGGTATTGCCAAACTGCGCAGCCGAAAAACCGAAATTTCCTCCGGTAACAGCAATATGGCGTGACTTTGATGGATCACACAAAAGAACAGGAACACAAGTTGAAACAGACGACATCCAAATGGACACGTGAAACCTGGCCGATTGCAGCGGCGATGATCCAGTATCCCAATATGCTGCCGGATGGCAGTTCGGTGCAGGATCAGTCGCCAGAAGATTGGGCGCGCACTTTGTCTGACGTTGCGGATGCAGGGTTTACCGAACTCGATCCAACTGACAGCTGGTTGCGGCTGGCGGATTTGTCCCCGGCCCGTCTTAACGAGTTTATGTCGGTCGCCAAATCGCTTGGCTTCACGATACCTGCGATTTCCACCTCGCGGCGCAGCGTGATCGATGCACGACACGGCGACGAATATCTGGCCTATGGGCACAAGGTCATCGACACGGCCAAGGAAGTCGGCGCCAGTTGCGTTTCCTTCGGGCTTTTTGAACCGCTGACGGACGCGCAGAAACAGGCATTGTGGTTCTGGACGGTCGATGGAGCGAAGAATCCTGACGATCCGGCTATCTGGAACAAGGCTGTTGAACGCATTCGCGAACTCGGTCGCCACGCAGAGGAGCTTGGTATAGAGCTGTCGCTTGAAATGTACGAGGATACTTATCTCGGCACTGCGGACAGCGCAGTTCGTTTTGTCGAGGACGTGGGTCTCGAAAATGTTGGGATCAATGCCGATCTGGGTAATCTCATTCGTCTGCACCGCCCCGTCGAGCATTGGCAGAAGATGATGGAGAAGGTCGCGCCTTACGCAAAGTTCTGGCACGTCAAGAACTACACCCGTACAGAAGATCCAGCGTCCGGTGTCATCGTCACGCATCCTGCTCCCCTTGAAAGCGGGATCATCAATTATCGTGCAGCGATCAGAATGGCGCTGGATCACGGATTTGCCAGTCCGCTATTATGTGAACATTATGGAGGCGACGGGCTTTCCGTTGCGGCAACAAATCGTGACTACCTACGCCGCATCCTGCCTCGCGGCTAATGACCCAGATTAAGGACTGTTTTAATGACGACCATTTTCGACGCGCCGGAGGAGTTTGCCTCGACCGCTCTTGCCGGTTTTGCCAGTATCTTTAGCCGCTATGTTCGCCACGTGCGTGGCGGCGTTGTGCGCTCCACAAAGGTGCCTCACGGCAAGGTCGCTGTTGTCGTGGGCGGCGGCTCTGGCCATTACCCTGCATTTGCCGGATATGTGGGGCCGGGACTCGCGGATGCAGCCGTTGCCGGTGACGTATTTGCGTCACCTTCCACGGCGGCGGTGGCGCGTATCTGCCGGCAGGCGCATAAGGGCGGCGGTATTCTATTGGGCTTCGGCAATTACGCCGGGGACGTCCTCAATTTTGGCGTGGCCGCCGAACGTCTGCGTGCCGAGGGTATCGACGTCCGCATCGTGCCCGTGACCGATGATGTGGCTAGCGCGTCGATGGATATGCACGAGAAGCGGCGCGGCATTGCTGGTGATCTGGTCGTGTTCAAGATTGCCGGTGCCGCTGCTGAGGCTGGTCTGTCACTGGATGAGGTTGAACGCCTTGCACGTCTCGCGAATGCTAATACTGTGTCTTTCGGTGTTGCCTTCAAAGGCTGTACTTTGCCTGGCGCTCCGCACCCGCTCTTTACCGTACCGGAAGGCCAGATGGCGCTTGGTCTCGGCATTCATGGCGAACCGGGGATCAAGGAAGAGGCGATCCTGCCTGCCTCCGGTCTGGCAAACCTGCTGGTTGAGAAACTTCTGGCGGAACGCCCCGAAGGAACGCAAAAAGTTGGCGTTATCCTGAACGGTCTTGGTGCGACCAAATATGAAGAACTGTTCGTCTTGTGGACGGCGTTTGCGTCGCTGCTGGAAAAAGCTGATCTTCACGTTGTCGCTCCGGAAGCTGGTGAGTTTGTTACCAGTCTCGACATGCAAGGCTGCTCGTTGACCCTTCTTTGGCTCGATGACGAACTCGAGCGCTATTGGACGGCAGCTTGCGATACGCCGGTTCTGCGTCGCGGCGAAGCAATCGCAGTCGAGCCTGCGGATGATGTCATTGCCAACGAGGATGCGGTTTCTGTTTTTGCTCCAGCCGATGAGGCGGGGCAGGCCGGTGGCATTTGCATTCAGGGTATTTTGCACGCTGTCGCCGACGTACTGGTCGAGGCCGAAGAAGAACTTGGTCGTATCGATGCTTTTGCAGGCGACGGCGATCATGGACAAGGTATGCGTCGAGGCTCTGCGGCTGCAAAAGATGCAGCGGATCAGGCTGTTAAGGCAGGTGCCGGTGCCGCAAGCGTATTGGCTGTGGCAGGCGACGCCTGGGCAGACCGGGCCGGAGGAACATCTGGGGCGCTATGGGGTCTTCTAGTGCGCTCTTGGAGCACAGAGCTTTCCGATAATGGCAAGATGGAGGATGGTGCGGTCGTTCGCGGCGGCAGACGCGCGCTTGATTCAGTGACAACCCTTGGCGGGGCTAAACCAGGCGACAAGACATTGGTTGATGCGTTTGTTCCTTTCGTGGAAACGCTCGAAAGGGCGTTTGCATCTGGCAAGACGTTGGCCGATGCCTGGAACAATGCTGCAGAGACTGCAAAGGCGGCGGCAGACGCGACGGCGCCACTTGTGCCGAAACTCGGTCGAGCAAGACCCTTGGCTGAGAAGAGCATCGGACATGCGGATGCAGGGGCCATTTCGCTGGCGCTGGTCGCGAAAACCGTCGGCAGGAAGCTGAGTTAATTTTCTATGCCATGGGGTTCTATGTCGTTTCCAGCTCGGTGCCCGATTCAATGATGATTTGAACATCCAAGCCTTGGCTGATGTATTGTAAGCCTCCCGCTCTTTTACGAGTGGGCGGCAGCGTTGAGCGGGGCAACCCGCATCGATGCAAAAACTGAATATCGATCAATCACCTACTTCGGCCTTGGGGTGACTGAGCGCGGAAACGCCCGATGTTAACTCCTGGCCCGATTTGTGGAGGCGCGTGGCATACGAGAACGCGCCTGCGAAGCCGTTACGAACTGTCCGGCAACCGCATCAGATACTGGCACGACACCGGTTTCATCCTCGATGGCAATTTGATCAATGACATTTTTCATCACGCCGGGATGATCTTCTATCGTCGCCGATGATAGGTTGTGCGCAGCGCACAACGAGACGAAAGATTGGTGGTGACGCCAAAGCCGCGATGTATAAACCTAAGGTTTTATAAAATCTGTAACGTTTCAGAAAATGATTTGGAAAGTAATGGGCATTCTCTTTATCAAGGAGCTCTGGCACTATCGCGTGACCAAAAAATTGGGAAGAAATAGGATATTAATCTGCTAATTCAGTGAGTTATGATCATTTCCAAATTAAACTCTTGCAATGCAGATGGTTTTGAATACGATACCTGTAACGTTTCAGATTTGGGAGGAGATGAAATGTATCGATTGAAGTTCGCGACGTTGGTCGCATCGGTGTGCTGCGTAATGACCGGATCGGCATTCGCGGCCGATCTTGAAGTGACGCATTGGTGGACTTCGGGCGGCGAAGCGGCTGCGGTCAAGGTTCTGGCTGAAAAATTCAATACGCTCGGTGGGGATAAGTGGGTCGATGGTGCCATCGCCGGCAGTGGCTCTACGGCGCGTCCCATCATCATCAGCCGTATTTTGGGCGGTAATCCGATGGGCGCCACCCAGCTCAATCACGGACGGCAGGCGGAAGAACTGGTTCAGGGCGGTTTGATGACCGATCTCACTGAACTCGCTGAAAAGGAAGGATGGGCCGATTTTATACGCCCGAAGAGCCTGCTTGAATCCTGTACCTATGAGCGGCGTCTTTATTGTGTGCCATTGAACATTCATTCTTGGGAATGGATGTGGATCAACCCGCAAGCCTTTCGAGACGCTGGCGCAGAACCGCCGAAAAACTGGAGCGACCTCGTTGCTGCGGGGCCAAAGCTCAAGGAAAAGAACATCGTGCCGCTGGCTACCGGTGATGGATGGCAAGTGAACGGCATGTTGACGGTTTTGACGACAGCCATTGGTGGCAAGGACCTCTACCTCAAAGTCAATAAGGACAAGGATGCCGAAGCGGCGCGCGGTCCTGAAATGAAGAAGGTTTTCGAGGCGCTGGCTGAGGCACGCGGGCTGGCTGATCCCGGTTATGTCGGTCGCTCATGGAACGAAGCCACGAATATGGTGCTGACAGGCCGGGCCGGTACTCAGATCATGGGCGACTGGGCGCAGGGCGAATTCGGCACGGCGGGCAAGGTTGCCGGGAAAGACTATGACTGTTTGCCGGGGCTCGGCGTCCATCAATATCTCGATACGGGTGGCGATGCGATATACTTCCCCAAGAATAAGGATCCAGAAGTCACTAAGGCCCAGCTCAAATTGGCGAGCATGCTCGTTTCCAAGGAAACGCAGGTGGCTTTCAATCTCGCAAAAGGATCGCTGCCGATCCGTGGCGACATCGACCTCGATACGGCTTCGAGCTGCATGCGCGCAGGCATTGATATCCTGAAGAATCCCGACAATATCGTTCCGTCGGTTGAGCAGTTGCGTGCGCCCGACACGCAGGGGCAGATCGAAAGCCTTTCGGCGGAATTCTTTTCTAATCCCGATATGACGGTCGATGATATCCAGGAACGTTTTGCGGAGATCATCGAACAGGCGCATTAGCTCGGTTGCAAGGTCTGGCATTGCTTTGAGGAGGGCAGTGCCGGATTTTCCGGCAATGGGACAGGGAGGATAACATGGCCGTTATAGAAGAGGGCAGTCGCAGAAAGCCCTCCGGAATGTTTCGCAATCTGAATGCGAAAATTGCAGCACTTCCAATGATTGCGACTGTTCTCGTGGTCTTTATCGGTTGTACACTCTGGACCGTCGCCTATTCCTTCACGTCCTCCAAATCGTTGCCGGTATGGAATTTTGTCGGCTTCGATCAATATGTCAGGCTCTTCGGCGCTTCCCGCTGGCATGTGTCTGTCCGCAATCTGGCAATCTACGGTGTTCTCTGCATGGGGTTCTCACTGGTGGTTGGCTTTTTGCTGGCGGCGCTGATGGACCAGAAGATCCGTTTCGAGAATACGTTTCGAACGATCTTTCTTTATCCTTATGCGTTGTCATTCATTGTGACCGGACTTGTCTGGCAATGGATATTCAACCCTCAACTGGGGTTGGAAAAAGTCATTCGCGATATAGGGTTCGACAGTTTTCAAATGGCGATCCTGTCAAGCCGAACCTATGTCATCTACGCAATCGTTATCGCCGGGCTTTGGCAGATGACCGGACTGGTGATGGTCCTGATGCTGGCCGGATTGCGCAATGTGGATGATGAAATCTGGAAGGCCGCCCGTGTCGACGGCATTCCCAAGTGGAAAGCCTATCTCTTCATCATTCTGCCTATGATGCGCCCGGTGCTGGTAACGACAGTGGTGCTGATCGCGACCGGCATTGTGAAACTCTATGATCTGGTTGTCGCCATGACCAATGGTGGTCCGGGGATAGCGTCGGAAGTGCCAGCCAAATATGTCTACGATTTCATGTTCGGCTGGGCCAATCTTGGACAGGGGCTTGCCGCTTCGACGGTCATGCTCACCACCGTCCTCATCATCCTCGTCCCATGGACCATGCTCGAATACAGCCGGAGGAAAGCGCGATGACGGAAGCAGTGCTGAACCGGAAAATGGAAACTGCGCTGGAGCGAACCGAAATTCCTACGGGTGTGGCGCAAGGTAGTGCTGCGCAGCCCTGGGGGCGCAAGCCGAAACGGCGCTTTGCCCCTACGACCATCATGCTCTACTGCATATTGTTTGTAGCCGCTGTTTACTACCTTTTGCCACTCTATGTGATGGTTGTGACCTCATTGAAGGGCATGCCGGAAATACGCCTCGGCAATATCTTTGCACCACCCGTCGAAGTCACGTTCGAACCGTGGGTCAAGGCATGGAGCCAGGCCTGCACCGGCCTTTATTGCGAAGGCATACGCGCCGGGTTCTGGAACTCCGTCAAGATCACCGTGCCAAGTGTCATCGTGTCCATCGCCATTGCTTCGGTCAATGGATACGCCTTGGCGAACTGGAAGTTCAAAGGATCGGAAATCTTCTTTTCGATCCTGTTGTTCGGGGCGTTTATTCCTTATCAGGTCATGCTTTATCCGCTGGTCATCATAACGCGGGAGCTTGGCATATTTGGCACGCTGGCAGGCGTGGTGTTCGTCCACACGATTTTTGGCATGCCTATACTGACGCTACTGTTCCGCAACTATTTTGCCGCCCTGCCGCCCGAGCTCTTCAAAGCCGCGCGGGTAGACGGCGCCGGGTTCTGGCGCATCTTTTTTCAAATCATGCTGCCAATGTCGTTCCCCATATTCGTGGTTGCGATCATTCTGCAGGTGACCGGAATCTGGAACGATTTTCTGTTCGGCGTCGTGTTCGCAGGGACACAGAATTTTCCGATGACCGTTCAGCTCAACAATATCGTCAACTCCATGCAGGGTGTGAAGGAATATAACATCAATATGGCCGCCACCATTCTGACAGGCGCCGTACCTTTGTTCGTTTACTTCGTATCGGGCCGTTACTTCGTACGCGGTATCGCTGCGGGCGCAGTGAAAGGATGAACCTCATGAATTCCAGTGTCTCTATTCAGGATCTGTCGCTCGATTTCGGTTCCGTCAACGTTCTGCAAAATCTCAATCTGGAAATCGGCGAGGGCGAGTTCCTCGTGCTTCTGGGGCCATCCGGTTGCGGCAAGTCGACTTTGCTGAACTGTGTAGCAGGTCTGCTCGATATTTCCGAGGGCAGCATCTTTATCAAAGGGCGCAATGTCACATGGCAAGAGCCCAAGGATCGCGGCATCGGCATGGTGTTCCAGTCTTATGCGCTTTATCCGCAAATGACTGTTGAGAAGAACCTGTCTTTCGGTTTGCGCGTCGCGGGCCTGCCCAAGGCCGAGATCGACAAGCGCATTAAACGCGCCGCCGAAATTCTCCAGATTGAACCATTGCTGCAAAGGAAACCCTCGGCCTTGTCGGGGGGCCAACGGCAGCGCGTCGCTATCGGGCGGGCGCTTGTTCGCGATGTCGATGTGTTCCTGTTCGACGAGCCGCTTTCCAATCTCGATGCCAAACTGCGTTCCGAGTTGCGTGTCGAAATCAAACGCCTGCACCAGAAGCTTGGCAATACGATGATCTACGTTACCCATGACCAGATCGAAGCCTTGACACTGGCCGATCGTATCGCCGTGATGAAAGGCGGCGTCGTCCAGCAGCTTGACGACCCGCTGACAATCTACAATCGCCCGAAAAACCGTTTTGTTGCCGGTTTTCTGGGGTCGCCTTCCATGAATTTCTTTTCCGGCGAAATCGCTTCGCGAAGCGGCAAGCCGGTCTTCCACATAGGCGAAGCCGCGGTGCAACTCGACGGTTATGACGGTGCGCTGGAACAAGGGCGGAAGGTGACGCTGGGTGTCCGACCCGAACATATCAAGCTTGATGTCGCAGACGGGTTCGAGGCCACGGTCGATCTGGATGAGCCGATGGGCGCGGATAGTCTGGTTTGGCTCAAGCTAAACGGACATGCGCTGTCTGCGCGTGTCGAGGCCGGCAAGCGTTATCGGGCAGGCGATAGGGTCAGGATCGGCTTCAAAGCCGACGCCCTGTCGCTATTCGATTCTCAGTCTGAGGAAAGGCTCTAGATGAACAGCTACGCACACGCGCGATAGCGCTTCCATCATATGTGAAACGACTGACGTTCAAGAGACGGCACGAAGAATTCGCGCCGTGACGGGAGAGCTTGTCTCGTCGAAATCCGGTTAAAATTCAGGATCAGGTTCAAAGGATGAAAGACATGAATGGTTATTCCTATCAACTCTACAGCTCCCGCAATTTCCAACCTTTAGAGCGAACTTTGACCATGCTGCGCGATCTCGGCTACAGCAGGGTCGAAGGATATGGCGGCATCTATGCCGATCCGGCGCAACTGAAGAAAAATCTGGATACGTTCGGACTGTCCATGCCGACCGGTCATTTTGGCCTCGATATGCTGGAAAACGAAGTCGACCGTGTTCTGGAGATCGCAAAGGTTGCCGATATGAAAGCAATCTTTTGTCCCTATCTCGACGCGGATCGCCGTCCGGATACGGTTGCAGGCTGGCAGGCGTTCGGCAAACGGCTTGCCGCTGCCGGTGAACCCTATCGCAAGGCAGGCTACGCGTTCGGCTGGCACAATCACGATTTCGAGTTTCGGGTGCTGCCGGACGGCTCGGTTCCGCAAGAACATATTCTCGATGCGTCGCCGGAACTCGCATGGGAGGCCGATATAGCCTGGATCATCAAGGGCGGGGCCGACCCTCTTCGATGGATCGAACGCTATGGTGACCGCATCCTCGCTGTGCACGTCAAGGATATTGCGGTTAGCGGTGAAAAGACCAACGAGGACGGTTGGGAAGATGTGGGCCATGGAACGGTCGATTGGGCTGGATTGTTCGCAGCCCTGCGCAAAACGCCGGTGCGCTATTTCGTGATGGAACACGATAATCCATCGGACGATACGCGGTTTGCCAGCCGTTCCATCGAAACCGTAAAGACACTTTGATCTGGAGAAGAAAATGACGAACATACTTGGTGTCGGCATTATCGGTTGCGGAAATATATCGGCGGCCTATCTGCGGCTTTCGCCGATGTTTCGATCCATTGAAATTCGCGCATGTGCCGATATTAATCCAGCGGCGGCCAAGGCGCGCGCTGTAGAATTTGGCATAAAGACTCAGACCATCGATGAATTGCTGCAGAATGACGACATCGATATCGTCGTCAACCTGACTATTCCTGATGCGCATTACGCCGTCACAAAACAGATACTGGCCGCAGGCAAGCACGCCTATTCGGAAAAGCCGTTGGTTTTGTCCATGGAACAGGGGCTTGAACTGAAGGCGCTCGCCGATGGTGGCGGCCTCAAAGTGGGCTGCGCTCCCGACACATTTCTTGGTGGAGCGCATCAGCTTGCCCGGCGTGAAGTCGATCGTGGTCATGTCGGACGCATCACATCGGGCACTTGCCATGTCATGAGCCATGGCATGGAGCACTGGCACCCGAACCCGGATTTCTTCTTCAAGCGCGGCGGTGGTCCCATCCTCGATCTGGGGCCCTATTACATTGCCAATCTGATCAACCTGATCGGTCCGGTAAAACGGGTTGCGGCGCTGACCTCAGCCGCGACGCCGACGCGGACTATCCTGTCGGAGCCACGCAACGGTGAAACCATCCCGGTCGAAACCCCAACCACCATCCATGCGCTCCTTGAGTTTGAACAAGGCGCGACAATCACATTGTCTGCAAGCTGGGATGTCTGGTCGCATCGCCATGCAAATATGGAACTATATGGCACGGAAGGATCGCTCTATCTGCCCGATCCGAACTTCTTTGGCGGTGACGTGCAGGTGGTAAAACCGGGTCAGCCTGCGACGACTGTTGAAAATTGGAGCCATCCATTTGGCATTGCGAATGAAGAACATTCCAATGGCATGATGGCGAATTATCGTACAGCCGGATTGGCCGACATGGCGACTTCTATTCTGGAAGGCCGTGACATGCGCTGTTCGCTTGAACGCGCCTTGCATGGTGTCGATGTCATGCTCGCCATTCTCAAATCGGGCGAGGAGGGGCGTTTCGTTGAGGTGGCGACAACGTGCACCAGACCTGAAGCGCTTGATATTGCCGCCGCCGAGGCTTTACTGCTTCCGGCACAAGCCGAAGCAAAGCGGGCAATAAGCTAGCTTCTTCTTTTCTCGAATAGCGCAAGCCGTTCGATCGTCGGAACGGCTTGTAGCTCAACTTGTGCTTTCATTATCCTATCGTCTGGAGCGATTTTATATCCGCTCCATTGATGCGCCCCAAAATCGCCTTGCCGAGCTGTTGCCCGGCCAGTTTGAAACTTTCCTCCACCACAATCAGGCCGGGGCGGAACCAGCGTAGAATTTGAGTGGACTGCTTCGCCGCAACATCAACTTCCTGACCGATATGCAATCCGGCATCTTCAATGCCCGCAACAACAGCCAATGCTGCTGCGCTGCCTGAACATATGATGCCATCGGGGCGATCAAGGCTTTTCATCAGATCGGCGATATAAACACGAAGATATTCAAGTGGTGTATCGAGATCAACACCTTCTAATGGCGAACCGAAGCAACCAAATTCCCGCAACCCTTCATAAAACCCATTGACCATATGGCGGTAATAGGTCAGCTGCGCTGGAGGGGTCAACAACACAAGCTTTTTGCGCCCGCGAGCGCATAGCTCCCCCACCATCCTTCGGGCAAATGCTTGATTATCGAAGTCGTGATATGGATGGTCAATGCCTGCATCCGTTCGCCCGTGGGTAGCGAATGGAAAATCATGCTCGATCAGATAGTGCACGCGCTGATCGTCGGGCTCGGTACGTGAAAAAATGATACCGTCAGCGGAGCCGGTCTCTACGATATAGCGTATGGGCTCAATGGGCGCTCTGGAGTCGAAATAGGGAGTCACGATCAGATGATATTGGGTCTCGGCCAAAACGTCGGCCACGCCATGAATGACCTGACTGGTAAAGCCCATGATTTCGTCCTGTGTATTGAGGACAAGTGCGATGACGTTCGTCTTGCCTGTGCGCAGTCGCACTCCCGCCCGGTTGGGGCGATAACCGATTTGGCGCGCAATAAGCTGAACGCGTTTTCGGGTTTCAGGACCGATTTCAGGAGCATCTTTCAAAGCGCGCGAAACGGTCGTGACACCGAGCCCAGTCATGAACGCGATCGTCTTCAAAGTGGGCCGGTCATTCTCGTGGAATGATGTTGCCGGATTAAGTGGCTTCGAAGCGCCAGAACCTCGTTTGTCATTCATGCGCATTCTGTCCAAAAACAAAGGTCAATACAGGAGTTAACACCCAAACCATATTGTGCTGAACAACGAACGACAAGAACTAGTTAGAGCGTTAATATCGCAAACTATTTTCAACGACCACAGATGGGATTTTTAGGTTTGCCATACGGTTTGTATCTGACGGTGTTGTGACCCGGAAGATCGCGCGATGGACGGCACATGTGCTGAGCATTCATGCACAGGGAGGCTATCAGCCTGCAATACCGTTATACCGCGCCGCTTGTCGAGCCGGCGCTTCTGGCGATCATGTTTCACCGTATGGCTTTCAGGAGGGTGGCATAGATCCGGTTTAAAGATGTTTCGATAATATTCGCCCAAGCAATCAAGGCGATTTATGTGATATTTTAGATACATTAAGATATTAGAATTTTGATGGTTGCCTTTCCCCGCCAACGACCGGCGCGTGTATTTTTCAACCGAAGTCGATGTTTTCTAACGATAAAAGCTGAGTAATTTATGCATGTTTATTTTGTCCGCCTAGAATTCTTCTAAATCATTGTGATTGCGCGATATTTTTCGGACCTCTATGGCGTGAGACAGCTGCTATTTCGCAAATGCGGCTGTAAACATGTTGTCTGGAGCGCGCGAAGGAATGACTTCCCGGTTTTGGGATCTGACTGAACTTTATGAGAGCGAGCAGATTAGTCTGCGGACTTTTGTGCGTCGTATTGTCGGAAACGCCGCCGCAGCCGAAGATGTCGTTCAGCAGGCCTTCCTGAACCTGCTTTCCCACTATGACAATGCGGCACAGGTGCCGGGTCCCGCTTATGTGAAGCGCACAGCGCGCAATCTTGCGCTTAATCACTTACGTGACGCCCGTCGCAGGGCGGATGTGGAGTTGGAAGACGACGCGCCGGAGCGTTACGCCGACGGCACGCCTTCGCCGGAAATGACGGCGCTATTTCGCAGCGAGCTGCGACGTCTTTTGCAGGCCATCGCGGATTTGCCGCCCCGCCGCCGTCAGGCTTTCGTCCTCAATAGGATCGAAGGCCTCACTTACGATGAAGTGGCCGCGCGTATGGGAATTTCGCGCAATACGGTTATAACCCAGATTGTGGCGGCTCTGGCCGAACTCGACAAACGGCTCTCCGCATAGGAAGAGCCAAGGCAGTTGTGGACAGGCATGAAGGATTTCGAGACTGACCCGGTTTTCATGAAAGCGCTGGAATGGTTCGTGCTTTTGCAGGACAAAGCCGTTAGCGCCGATGACCGGCGTGCGTTCTCGGTCTGGATGGCGTCCGATCCGGCCCACCAGCTTGCTTATGAGCGTGCGCAAGCTCTGTGGCAGCGCTTTGATGCCGTGAAACCGGAATATGATAGGTACAAAGGATCGAACCGTGTCAGCAGGCGCGGGGTCGTTCTGGGCGGCTTCGCGGCGCTGGTACTGGCGCCCGGTGGCTATATGCTGTCGCGCCCCGGCTTGTTTGCGACCTACAAGACGGATGTGGGCGAGCGCCGAAGCTTTACCCTTGCCGATGGCAGCACGGTGGAGCTTGGCAGTTATTCCGCCCTTTCGGTCGAATTTTCGGACAAGCGCCGCGATCTGGTGCTGCATCAGGGACAGGGCTTCTTTCAGGTTGCCGCCGATGCGACGCGCCCTTTCGTGGTTTCCGCCAAAGGTGGCACAATTACCGCGCTTGGCACAGCCTTCGATGTCAAGCTGGACGAAGATGCCGTGACCGTTTCCGTTGTTGAACATGCCGTGTCGGTGGCCTTTGGTGATGCTGCGCCAGTTCGACTTGATGAAGGCTGGCAGCTGACGTTCATTGGTGGCACTATCGCCGCGCCGCATCGCTCTGACAGTCAGATCGTCGAAGCATGGCGCAATGATCGCGTTATCTTTGAAGATGTACCGCTGCGCCGTGTGCTAACGGAACTCGAACGTTATCGCCGGGGCAGGATTTTCCTGACCGATGCCGAAATAGGCAATATGCCGGTGACGGCGATCTTCGATACCCGCGATGCGGAAGCGGCGCTTGCCACCATTGCGGAAACCCTTCCCGTCAAGGTTATGAACGCTTCCGGCTGGGTAACAGTCGTCACGCGGCGTTAATATGACAAAAATTATCAAAAATATTTTCCGGACCGATCATTAGTTCGCGCTTCCGAGGTGTCTAACCATCTGAGGGGCTGCTTGGCGGCCGCCATGAAACAGAGTTTCCCGCCCGTCGGCGGGGTGTCAGACATTGGGGATTGCAGCATGCGCGTGGATAAGACGAGCGGAATTCACACAGGGATTGGCCAGGGACGCGCAGTTCTTCTTCTCAAATCGAAGCTATTCTTGGATCTTCTGGCAGCAAGCGCACTGGTTGCCGTCGTTTCGTTTGCGACCAACCCGGTCTGGGCGCAGGCCGCAGGTGCCGGGCAACAGGTGCAGCGTATATCTTTCAATATTGCGGCGCAGCCTTTGTCCAAGGCTCTGGTGCAATATTCCAATAATACCGGCGTCCAGCTTTTCTACGATGCCAATATCGTGCGCGGCAAGAATTCCACTGGCGCAAAAGGCTCGCTTACCCGCTCGGAAGCACTGAAGAGCATTCTGTCCGGCTCGGGCCTGTCCTATCGCATTCGCAGTAACACCGTGACCATTTCAGCCCAACAGGCTGGCGTGGCGGGAGCCGTGGCTGCGGACGGTTCGCTGCTTCTCGACACGATTACTCTGCAAGGCGCAGTGGCAGGCGATACATCGGGCAGCGTTGTGGTCGAAAACTCCAGAGGCGCAACCAAGACCAATACGCCCTTAATTGAAGTGCCGCAGTCGGTTTCGGTGGTCAGCCGCAAGCAGATCGAAACCCAGAATGCGCAAAGCGTGACGGAAATCCTGCGCTATGTGCCGGGCGTGACCATTGAAACCTATGGCCCCGACCCGAAAGGTTATGACTGGATCCTGATGCGTGGCTTCAACGCCCAGTCCACAAGCTCCTATCAGGATGGGCTGCGCCAGCTTTCCAACAGCTACACCTTCTTCCGCACCGATCCCTATGAGCTGGATTCGATTGAAGTGCTGCGCGGCCCAGTGTCATCGCTCTATGGCCAGAGCGATGCTGGCGGTTTGGTCAACCGCGTCACCAAGAAGCCGCAGGCCGAAGCCTTCCATGAAGCCTCGTTGGAATATGGCAGCTATAACCGCAAGCAGCTCGGCGTCGATCTGACGGGGCCGGTCAATGAAGACAAGACGCTGCTTTATCGTATGATCGGCGTGGTGCGCAAAAGCGATACGCAGTTCGAATATTCCAATGGCGACGAGGTCAAGGACGACCGCTACATGTTTGCACCGTCGCTCACCTGGGCGCCGGACGCCGACACGTCGCTGACTGTCTCCGGCCAGCTTTTGCGTGACGACAGCGGCGGCAGCGTTCTGCCCGCCACGATCAGCAATCTCTATCCGAACTCTCCGAATATTCTGGTTGGTGATCCCGACTTCAACAGAAGCGTGCAGAAGCAGGGCAGTATCGGCTATGAGTTCGAACATCATCTGAACGACACCTGGACGTTGAAGCAGAACCTGCGTTACGGTCAGGTGAGTTTCCTCCTCGACAACGTGCTGGCGCTCGGTCTCGGACCGACGGGGATTACCCGGCAGGCGCGCCGTTTCGACGAGAACATGAGCGGCTTTGTCGTAGACAATCAGGCAGTTGCCGAATTTGAAAACGGCAATATCGCGCATGAAGCGTTGCTCGGTCTTGACTATTCCTATTCCAACTCCGATGTCACGCAATATCGTGACCCGGCGCCGAGCCTCAATCCGTTCAACCCGTCTTACGGTATTCCGATCGCCGTGCCGACGACGCTGACGCAGAGCTATCGTCAGAAATACAATCAGACCGGTGTCTATGCGCAGGATCAGATTAAGTTCAACGACAGCTGGATCGTCACACTCGGCGGTCGCTATGACTGGCTGAACCTCGACAATCACAATCGTCTCGACGACAGCGATACCGACCAGAATATCGGCAAGTTCAGCGGTCGCGCCGGCATCACCTATGTCACGCCATGGGGGATCGCGCCTTATGTCAGCTATTCGGAATCCTTCGTTCCAAATCTTGGCACGGACAATAGCGGCAACACCTTCGATCCGTCGGAGGGGCGTCAGTGGGAAGCTGGCGTCAAATACCGGCCGAAGGAATTTGACGGCCTGTTCACGATGGCGTGGTTCGACATCGTGAAGTCGAATGTTGTTTCCTACAGCTACATCGATGGCCCGCAGGCAACCGGCGAGGTCCATTCACGCGGTCTGGAACTGGAAGGCAAAGTCAACCTTTCCTATGGCTGGGACTTCATTGGGTCCTATACCTACACCCATACCGAAATCACCGAAGACGCCGCTGCCTATATCGGCAAGCAGTCGACGATGGTGCCTGAACATCAGGCCTCGGCATGGCTGAATTACACATTCAACAGCGGCGCTTTGGAAGGCTTGAGCCTTGGTAGCGGCGTGCGTTATGTCGGTTCCAGCTATGGTGACAAGGCCAATACCGTCAAGGTTGACGGCCGCACTTTGGTCGACGCCGGTGTGAGCTACAAATACAAGGACATGACCTTCCAGCTCAACGCGACGAACCTTTTCGACAAGAAGTATTTCACCACCTGTGAAGATACCGTCAGCTGCTATGAAGGCGACCGCCGCTCGGTTATTGGCCGGGTGAAGGTCAGCTTCTAAGGCAACTGCTGTGCTGACACGTCGCCAGATAATATTGGGTTCGGGCCTCGCGCTTTGCGCGGGGCTTTCAGGCTTTGGTTCCGCAGTCGCCGCCGCATCTGCTCCGCGTGTCGTGGCGATCGATTGGGCCGCGGCGGAAGCCATGCTCTCGTTCGGAATTGTACCCGTGGGGCTTTCCGATACAAGTTTCTACCGTCAGCGTATGGCGGCGCCGGTTTTACCGGAAACGGTCGTTGATGTCGGGCCTTTCTGGGAGATCAATCTTGAAGCGCTTGCAGCGCTGAAGCCCGATTTTGTGATCGCGACGGATTATAATCTGGTGATGACCCCGCGCATCGCCGATGTTGCCCGTGTCGCGCTGGTGCCGAGCATCACGACGCCCGATGTCGAACGATACCAGCTGGCGATCGAGATATTGAAGCGCGTCGCGAATTTGTGTGGTGTTTCGCCTTCCGTGCCATCTTCCGTGGTGGAGGATGCGGAAACGCGCTTTGCAAAGGCGCGTGAAACGGTCTCAAAACATAAGTATGCGGTGGGTGTCATGCTGCCTGATATTGGCGGCCGTGAAATGACCATGTATGGCGAAGGCACGCTTCCCGATGCCGTGTTGCGAAAACTCGCACTTTCGAATGTCTGGTCTGGCCCGGTGAATGGAACCGGCATGGCTCGTGTCGGGCTTGATCAGCTGGTGGAAAGCGCTGACGCGGCATTTCTCGTCGTGGACATTCCCTCGCAACGGATTCAGACCGAACGCTCCTTACAGCAAAACACCATGTGGAAACTGCTCCGACCGGTGCGCGATGGACGCGTCGCATGGCTGAACCAGTTTCATCCCTTTGGCGGCGTGCCTTCCGCGGCCCATCTGGCGGACCTCATCGCCTCGGCATTGGAGAACATGGCGTGAGCGGCCTTGAAACAACCTGCGCCCGCCCGCGACAATCCTCCCTGCGCTGGATAATGCTGGCCTTCTCGGTGGCATGTGTAGCGCTGTTGATTGTCCAGGGCTTTCTTAGCATCGCTAAGCCCGCAGAATGGCTGCATATTATAACAGCTCCCAATCCCGACGATCCGCGCCATGTGATCGGTTATTACAGCTTTCTGCCGCGTCTTGCGGTCGGCCTGCTCGTGGGCGGTGCGCTCGGGCTTGGCGGCGCGGTGTTTCAAACCGTTCTGCGCAATCCGCTGGCTGAACCCGGACTTTTGGGCGTCGCCTCCGGCGCGCAGATCGCACTGGCTTTCACCCTGGTTTTCGCACCCGGCCTGTGGATCGCGAGGAATGAAGCTATAGCAATCATCGGTGCGGGAATGGCACTCAGCCTTTCGCTGTTCATCGCCTCTCGCGGACAGTTTTCTTCGACGACTGTCGTATTGGCCGGTTTGATGGTTGGACTTTATTGCAACGCAATCTTCGGCCTGCTTGTACTCTTCAATCATGATTACCTCATCAACCTGCTGACCTGGCAGGCAGGTTCCCTGGAGCAGGGTGGGTGGGAAGTCTGTCTCTATCTGCTTCCACGCCTCCTGCCGCTTGCAGTGCTCATCTTCATTCTGCAACGACCGCTCAATCTTCTATCGCTCGGTGATAACCAGGCGAAGGGGCTTGGGATTTCACCAGCAATGATGCGGCTGGTTCTGCTTGCCGCCGCTGCCGCGACTGCTGCTGTCATTACCAGCAGTCTTGGGCTGATTGGTATGATCGGACTTGCCGCGCCCAACCTTGCGCGCGCCTTTGCCCCCGGACAGGACGGGCGCAGGCTCGTGTGGTCGGCTTTGCTCGGCGCGTTGCTGCTTGTCGGTATCGATCAGCTGTTGCGGGCCATTGCGCCTTTCGTCGGCAATATTCCCGCAGGCGCCGCTACGGGCCTCTTCACAGGACCAATTCTCGTCATTCTGGCAAGCCGCGTTCGTCTGCCCGGTGTTTCGTCAGCACAAGAAGGTACCTCGACTGGAAAGAGACTCCAGAAGCCGTTGCGCCTCCTCTTTGCACTTTCATGCGCTCTTGCCTTTTGCATGATCCTTTCAGTGCTGGTGTCGAATACGCCTGACGGCTGGAGTTTTGCCGCGCCAGAGGCCGTAACAGGGTGGCGCGGGCCAAGAATTTTTGCTGCGGCGGGCGCCGGCATATGTCTGGCAGTTGCGGGCCTTGTTCTGCAGGGTACGCTGCGAAATGCGATGGCCAGTCCTGACTTGCTCGGCATTGGCTATGGTGCGGGTTTTGGGCTTGCAATCGCGGTGCTCTTCATGGGCGATGCGAGCGGCTTTTCCAAGCTTGCCGTCGCCACCTTCGGCGCATTGGTCGTGCTGAGTGTCATTGCCGGGATCGGCTGGCGTACTGCTTTTCAGCCCGAACGCGTTCTTCTCATCGGCGTTGGCTTGGGGAGCATGTTCCATGCTCTGATGATCCTGCTTCTCGCCAGTGGCAATCCGCGGGTGGCTGGCCTCCTGAACTGGTTTTCAGGTTCGATGGGTAACATCGGCTGGAATGACGCGGCTTTGGTTTGCATCTGCGCGACTATCGTTCTGCTTGCAGCCCTTCTGTTCAGGCGACCGCTGGATATCTTTCCATTGGGCGATGTAACGGTGCGCTCTGTTGGCCTTAAAGTTTCGTCAAGCCGGGCGATCCTTCTTGCCATTGCAGGACTTGGAACAACGGCGGCGACGATCACTGTCGGGCCCGTCAGCTTCATTGGTCTTATGGTGCCGCATTTTGCAGCAATGCTCGGGTTCCGAGGGATGACGATGCGACTTCTGGCCAGCGCTCTGCTCGGCGCCTTGCTGCTCGTATTTGCAGATTGGCTTGGGCGCAATCTCGCCTATCCGTGGCCCATGTCGGCGGGCCTGCTTGCCTCTCTTATTGGCGGGGGATTTTTCCTTCGCTTATTGTCAAAATCGGTCCGATGATTGGTGATATGATTACTGCTGAAAGGTAATAGGCCGGGCGGAAAGTGACGGCCTGATATCTTCCGCAATTTATCTGAATATCCCGCAACTATGCTTTTAGCATGATCGTGTGCTTGGCTGCGGCTTGTATCGCCTTTGGCGAATAGACGAGCGGACAATGAATTCCCTCGTGCCAATTCTCAAGAAGGTCCTGATAATGTGATGTTTCTGGAATGCCCGACTGTCCGGGATTATTGACAAACAGGCTGTTATCCCAAGCCCCAACATCGATCACCATGCGGACAGACGGCCCGGCCAGAACAGAAAAATCCTCAAGACGATAATTGGCATAGTTGAGTGTCGAACTGCTTCCGCCGAGACCGATGGGTGGCAGAGACCAGTTTTCTTCGGTAAGCGCTTGCAGCGGGTGCTGCAAATACAGCTTGTGGATTTGTCCCCATGACCAGCAATCAGGATCAGTACCCATCAGGGTTTCGCACTCTGCCCAGCCGTCATTGAGGCTTTGGATGATGCGCTCAACCACCTGCTCATCGGCCTGTGCGCCTTCCAGCCAGGTCACGATGCTCGGTGCATCAAATGGCCTGAGCAACGGGATAATCTGCGGCGTCGCGCCCTCCGATCGAGCGGCAAGCGGACCGAGATGCTTGCTGAACCAAACCTCAAAAAACGCAGCGCTCGCAGATCCGGCTGCGAGATCGCCATCCCAGTCTCGAAGCAGCGGCCAGACCCGTGATGCAGTCACCGCTGGCATGGCTGATAAACAGGCGCACACGCGCGCGGCAATCGGTGAAAAAGTTGAGCATTGCAGGCGCGCGCAATCGGCTATCGAAATTGGATCCATTCGGGATAGTTCGTTATGAAGCGTATTATGCCTGCTGCTGTCGAGCCACTCATAGCCGATGGCCGGATTCGAACGCGACCAATCGTCGGGCACATTCATCGCATTAGCCGTCGCCACGAAACCGCGAGCGGGGTTGATCTCTTGAGGACCGACTTGCGGCGGTAAATATCCGTCCCATTCATAACGCCCATCGCCCGGCACAGGCAGAAGCCCGTCCCAATTTTTGCGAACGGGCGTCGCTCCGGATGGCTTCCACGCGATCGTGTTGCTGGTATCGGCATAGATATGATTAACGGATGGGCAGCCCCAGCCTGCCAGTGCATCCGCATAGTCCGCATAACTGGTTGCACGCATGACCGAAAGACTGGCCATATAGGGCGCCATACCCGGGTCCATCCAGACGGTGCGCAATGCGAAGGCACGATTACTTTCAGCATCCTGATAGAGAAGAGGGCCGTGGCGGGTGAATTTCAGCGCAACCGTTTGATCTCGATATCCCTTGACGGAAATCGGTTCTTCTATCGTCTTGACGGCTTCCCAGTCCTCGCCATAGGCATAAAGATCGGGGTCGCTTTCCTTTGTTCGATAGACATAAATATCTTCCTGGTCCGCACCGAAAATGGTCAATCCAAAAGCGGCAGTGCCGTTGTGGCCCATCGATATGCCGGGCACCATCGGCTCACCGGCACCGATCACGTCCAGCCCCGGCATGGACAGGTGCACGACATAACGGATCGACTGCAAGACATGTGTGCGATGCGGATCGAGCGCCAGAATTGGCCGACCCGTACTGGTTTTCGCCGCTGATATCGCCCAGTTGTTCGACCCTTCTTCGAAAGCAGCCCTGACGATTTCACCAGACGGGGTAATCGTGGTCCAGAGGCTGGCCTCCTCAAGCGTGGCTGCAAGCCGGTCCATGGAGAAGGTCGCCGGGCTGACGGCGAGATTGAAATCGCGCAGAACCCGATCCGTCATGATCACCGGATCGAACCCGTCAACCGGTTGCGGCACGACACCGTGCGACAATTCTTTCCGTAACTGATCGAGTTTTGCGCCAATTTCGATCCCGCCGGCTGCCATCACTTTCGACCGCAGAAGTTCGGACGATGCATTGCGCGTGAGCGAGTGAGTCCGCACACGCACGACATCTTCCGGCTTCCAGCGATCCGGTCGATTGCCCAGTAGCAGAAATTCAGGAGGAAGTGCTATCGACCCCGCATCGCAGGCATCGACATAGGCGTTGATGCCACCGGCGAATGCGGTGCAGATTTCTTCCGAATCTGGCCCATAGGCGTTCCATTCGGGAGCCATATCGCCGCGATAGAGCAGCAGCCGTGCAGCCTTGTCCTGTTCAAGATAACCGGGGCCGAAGTCGCGCGCCAGCAGGCCGAGGCCGCGCTTGCGCGCCACATCGATCTGCCAGAGGCGGTCTCGTGCGGCGTTCCAACCCTGTGCAAAGAAAAGATCATGAAGGTTGTTGGCTCGAATATGAGCAACACCCCACCGATCCACCGTGATGGCGACGTTCTCTTTCAGGCCCGTGATCTGATGGGCATCAAGTTTCATCTCATCCGACTTTGCATCGAGCATGCCGCACCCGTCACGCTTTATTCAAGACCGAGGAACAGGCCCGCATGGAGCCGTGCCCGTTCGACAAGACTGTCCTCGAAGATATGCTCGCCCAAAGTATGCAGGCCTTCGCCGCGCACGCCAATGGAATCGAGCGTCGGGATACCGAGCGCGCCGGTGAAATTACCGTCCGATCCACCGCCCGAACTTTGTGCGGTCATGGTAAAGCCAATCTCCTTGGCAATGTCATTGGCGAAGTTGAAGAGCTCCATATCCTGCGGCTGCGCATTTTCCCAAACCGGGCGGGTCACGCCGCGGGTCACGATGAATTCGACATCGTCTTTCACGCCCGCAAGCGCCATGATCCGCGCAACGCCTTCCTCGAGGTCTTTCTGGGTCTTGGCCATGCTAAGCGCTTCGGCCTTGCAGTTTGAGGAAACGCAATTGACCCATTGCCCCGCCTGAATAACCCCGACGGAGAAGGTGCAGTCATCCGTAGTGAGCGCTTCGATATCGATGATCTTTTCCGCCATGCGGCGGATGGCGGAACGGCCTTCCGCCAAAAGCCAGCCGGCATGGCTGGGGCGTCCGACCGTCTCGAGATTATAGCGGGCAATTGCATAGCGCCCCACCACAGCGCCGCCATCGCGCCGCGCCGGTTCGGGCACCAGCACATATTTGTTCTTGAGCGCCTCCTGTTCGATCAGGTCGCGCGTCGAAGGCGTGCCGACTTCTTCGTCGGGTGTCAGCAGGAACGTAACAGGCAGTTTTGTCGTCAGCCCCGAGCGAACGATCTGGCGCATCGCTTCCAGAGCGACGAAATTGCCGCCCTTCATGTCCTGAATGCCGGGACCATAAATCTTGCCGCCTTCGCGGCGATAGGGGTTCACATCGATGACGCCTAGTGGATGCACAGTATCAAGATGGCCGGACACCAGAACGCCCGGCTTGCCCTGATCCGCATGCGGAAAGCGTGCGCGCAATGAGCCGCCATAGCCCATGCGTCCAGGAATGAATTCGATGCTTGCACCGGCGGCGGCAAAATCATAAGCCGCAGCATCCACCATGCGGTTTACGGCCGCCGCGTCGAAGGTCGGGCTTTCCGTCTCGATCCATGGGCGCAGGCGCGCAATCATATCGTCGAGATCAAACGGCAGTTCATGCGCACTCATGCGGCTAATTCCTTATTCACTGGCAGGCGAGTTTCCACGATCCGGGCATAGATAGACGACCCGATGGGCAGCGTCGCGGGATCGAGCGTAAAGGCGGGATTGTGAAGGGCGGATTTGCCGCCATGCATCACATTGATGTAAGCGCCAGGTACACGGGCGAGCATATCGGCAAAATCCTCACTGCCCATGAAAGCCGGGCAGTCGTCGGTCACATTTTCTTCGCCCAGCACATCGCGTGCAGCCGCGACATAGGCGTCGGCCAGTTCATGATCGTTACGCAGCACATCGAACACATTGCGAATATCGACATCAACCGTGATGCCGTAACCCGCAGCCACACCGGCGCAAATCTCGCGCAAGCGGCTTTCAGCAAGATCGCAGACGCGCTTTTCGAAATAGCGGATCGTCCCGGTGATCGTCGCGACTTCCGGCACGATGTTATAGGCGCTGCCGGTGTGGAACTGCGTGCAGGAAACGACACAGGCTTCGGTCGCTGGAATGTTGCGGGAAACAATGGTCTGCAACTGACCGACCAGATCGGCACCGATCACCAGTACATCGCGCGCATTATGCGGCTGGGCGGCATGGCTGCCTTTGCCGGTCAGCTTGATGTCGAAGAAGCTGGCACCGGCCATGGCCGCGCCCTTGCGGATGACGGCTTTGCCAAGCGTGCCCAGAGGCTGGTTGTGCATGCCATAGATTTCATCGCACGGGAAGCGCTCGAACAGGCCTTCCGCGATCATGCCGCGCGCACCGCCGAGCCCTTCTTCAGCGGGCTGGAAAACGAATACAACGCTGCCTTCAAAATTGCGGGTTGCGGCCAGATATTGCGCGGCGCCCAGCAGCATTGTTGTGTGTCCGTCATGGCCGCAGGCATGCATGCGTCCGGGATTTTGCGAGCTATAAGGAACGCCGGAAATTTCGTCGATGGGCAGCGCATCCATATCCGCGCGAAGGCCGACCCGACGATTGCCGGCGTTGCGCCCATTCAGGATGCCGACGACGCCGGTCTTGGCAATGCCGGTATGAACTTCATCGAAGCCCCACTTTTCCAAAAGACCGGCAACGACACCCGAAGCGTGTTTCTCCTCAAAGCCAATCTCGGGATGGCGATGCAGATCCTCGAAAACCGCGCGCATCTCGCCGGCTTTCTCCTCAATAAACGGTATGATGGGCATGATTTCATTCCTGTTCAAAATCACTCGGAAAATCGGGGCCGCTCCCTGCGGCCCCCAATTAGGCGACGGGCTGGCCCGCCGCAAAATCCCAGAAGCGACCGGGTGCCGCCTCAATCAGTGCGCGCGTGTAGTCATGTGACGGGCTGCCCAGAACGTTGGCGGCCTCACCCTGCTCGACCACCTCGCCACGCTTCATCACCAGCACTTCATCACAAATTTGCGCTGCGACCCGCAGATCGTGCGTGATGAAGATGATGGCGATACCGGTGTCCTTCTGTAGTTCCGCCAGAAGATCGAGAACCTGCGCCTGCACCGACACATCAAGCGCCGACACTGCCTCGTCTGCAACCAGAATATCCGGGCGCAGCGCAACCGCGCGGGCGATAGCGATGCGCTGGCGCTGCCCGCCCGAGAACTGGTGGGGATAACGCTTCAAAGCATCTTCCGGCAACGATACGATCTTCAGGAGCCGCTTGGCTTCCGCCACGGCCTCCTCATAAGGGACACCATAATTCACCGGGCCTTCGGTCAGGCTCTGCTCGATGGTCCAGCGCGGATTGAGCGAGCGGAACGGGTCCTGAAAAACGACCTGAAGTTTTTTACGAAACGGCTTCATATCGCGCTTGCCGAGATGGGCGATATCGCGACCGTCGACAACGATTTCACCTTCGGTCGGCTCGATCAGGCGCATGATAGATCTCGCTACCGTCGTCTTGCCAGAACCGGATTCACCGACGATACCGAGCGTGCGACCCGGTTGCAGATCGAAGGTCACCTCGCGCGATGCTTTGACACCGGGCTTTCTGCTGAAAATGCTGCCGCTCTGATAGGTCATGCCAAGATTGCGGACGCGGATAACAGGATCATGTCCCAGCGGTTCGCGCGCCGCTCGTGGAACGAGACTTGGCACCGAACCGAGCAGGTCTTTGGTATATTGCTGCTGCGGCCGCGTCAGCACCTGCCGGATGGTGCCGCGCTCCACGATCTCGCCGCTGCGCATCACGCAGACACGATCTGCGATTTCGGCAACCACACCCATATCATGCGTGATGAACAGCACGGCGGTTCCATGCTTTTCCTGCAATTCAGCAATCAGCGACAGAATCTGCTTTTGCGTCGTCACATCAAGCGCCGTGGTCGGTTCATCGGCAATCAACAGCATCGGCTCCAGAATGAGCGCCATGGCGATCATGATGCGCTGGCGCTGACCACCGGAAAGCTGATGCGGATAGCTCTGATAGATGCGCTCCACATCCGGCAGGTGCACTTGTTCCATGATGTTGATGACTTTGGCGCGTTTGGCTTCCGCCGACAGTGCTGTGTGAATGTCGAGGACCTCGGTGATCTGTTCGCCAACCCGCATGACAGGATTGAGCGCCGTCATCGGTTCCTGAAAGATCATGGAAATGCGCGTGGCGCGCATTTTCTTCATATCGGCAAGCGACAGTTTGAGAAGGTCGTTGCCATCCAGCCGGATTGCGCCGCCTTTCACCTTGAGGGCATCCTTGGGCAACAGTCCCATCGCCGTCAGGGAGGTCACGGATTTGCCTGATCCGGATTCACCGACAAGGCAAACCGTTTCACCTTTGCGGATATCAAAGCTGACATCACGCAGGACGGGCGTGCCACCCGGCAGGGCAACGATGAGGTTCTCCACCTCAAGCACAACAGGCTCTTGCGAGAAATCACGATTGCGCAGTTCCATATCAGCCCTCCCGCTTCTTGAGACGTGGATCGAGACTATCGCGCGCTGCATCGCCCAGAAGATTGATCGACAACACGCACAATGTCAGCAAAAGGCCGGGCCAAAGCACAATCGACGGCTTGATGCGGAAGAACTGGCGGCCTTCCGCCATGATGTTCCCCCAGGTCGGGATTTCAGTGCTGATACCCGCACCCAGGAATGAAAGGATCGCTTCGGTCAGAATTGCTGATGCGACGATATAGGTGCCCTGCACGATCAAGGGCGCCATCGTATTCGGCAGAAGGTGCCGGAAGAGAATTTTCGGTGTGCTGGACCCGAGGGCCATTGCCGCTTCAACATAGGGCTCCTCTCTGGCGCTCAGAATAACCGAACGGACCAGACGCACCACGCGTGGGATTTCGGGAATGGTGATCGCAGCGATCACCGAACCGATGGACGGCCCATTGAGCGCAACGAGTGCGATGGCAATCAGGATCGAAGGCATCGCCATCAGGGCATCCATCATGCGCATGATGATGGTATCGGCAGTACGGAAGAAACCGGCGATGAGACCGATAAACACACCGGCTGCAATCGATGCCGCCGCTGCGAGAAGCCCGATCAGGAGGGATATGCGCCCGCCGAGGATCATGCGCGAGAAGAGGTCGCGACCATAATTGTCCGTGCCAAGCAGATATTCATCCGAAGGCGGTTTCAGACGCATCAACGGGTTCATAGCCAGAGGATCGTGCGGTGCGATCCAGGGTGAGATGAGGGTAAGCAGAACGATTGCGGCGAGAAGAGCGCCCGCAACCAGTGGCCCGATACCGACGCGAGCGACGCGCGGCAACGAGAACAGGCGAAGCATCCAGTGCATGCCCGCCGATGTCGATTCAGAGCGCATCAATAACGAATCCTTGGGTCGAACAGGGTGTAGGAAAGGTCGATCAGCAAGTTGACGAACACATAAAGCGCGCTCGTCAAAAGGATCATGGCCTGAATGACGGGATAGTCGCGCGCGAGCACGGCATCCACGGTCAGGCGACCGATGCCCGGAATATTGAAGATGCTCTCGGTGACGACGACACCGGAGATCAGCAAGGCAAAGCCCGTACCCACAATCGTCACGACCGGCACGGCAGCGTTCTTGAGCGCGTGCACGAAAAGAAGGCGGCGGTCGCTCACACCCTTGGCACGCGCGGTACGAATATAGTCCTCACCCAACACATCAAGCATCGCCGCACGGGTCATGCGGGCGATAAGCGCGATATAGATCGAGGCCAATGTCAGGGCGGGCAGAATGGCCCGTTCCATAAAACCGCCGAAGCCCGATGAAATCGGCTTGAAACCTTGCACCGGCAGCCAGCCGAGATTGACGGAGAAGATCAACAACAGCACATAACCGACCAAAAACACGGGCACGGAAAAGCCGAGAACCGAAAAGCTCATGACCAGATAGTCGATCCAGGAACGATGCCGCCAGGCTGCGACAACGCCCATGGGGATAGCCACCAGAACCGCAATGATGATGGTCAGAACGGCAATCGAAATGGTCGGACCGATGCGTTGCGAAACCATGTCCAGCACCGGAACGCCAGAGATCAGCGACACGCCGAGATCGCCCTGCAATATCTTGCCCATCCAGGTGAAATATTGCGTCAGGATCGGCTCGTTGAGACCCATGGCCTCACGAATACGCTCCAGTTGCTCGGTCGTCGCGGCATCGCCTGCGAGGATTGCCGCCGGATCGCCGGGCGTGAGACGTAAAAGGAGGAAGACGAAGATCGATACCAGCAACAGAACCGGCACGAGCGCAAAAATGCGTTTTATCAGATAGACAGCCATATACACGTCCCGTGTGAGGCAGAACCGGAGGGAGGAGCCGGTTCCGCGTTGGACAGGGAGTTATCGCGCCAGAGAGATTTGCAGCGCGATAGCCGGGGCAGAATTATTCCTCTGTCTTTTTCACATTCCAGAAGACCGGCACTGGCGAGCCGAGCATTTCGACCACATTGGCGCGGCGGCCCTGTGGCGGGTTGTACTCACCGAGCGGGATATAGAGCACATTTTCAAGCGTATGCGCCTGTATCTTCTCGACCACGGCCTTGCGGTCTTCCGGCGATTGCGCGGCTATATAGTCCTTCTTCAGGGCTTCGATCTGGTCGTCCTTCGGCCAGCCGAACCAGCCCTGATCGCCACGACCATTGAGCATCACCGAATTGAGCGGCGTTGCAATTTCGGGAATCTGCCAGTTGGTGAAGAAAATGTTCCAGCCGCCCTTTGAAGGCTCATCCTTGGAGGCGCGGCGACCAACCAGCGTCTGCCAGTCCATCGGCTGCATATCGACCGTGAAACCGGCCGCACGCAATTGCTGCGCGGCAACAACCGGCTGGGGCGACAGGCTGGTCACATCGGTCGGCTGCATCATCACGACCGGCGTGCCGTCATAACCAGCCTTTTTCAGGAGCGCCTTGGCTTCCTCGATATTGCCCTTCGCCGTTAGGCTTTCGGCGCCGATATCCGTGGCATTCGGTGTGCCACAACCGAAAATCGCGCCACAAACCTTGTAATAGCTCGGGTCCGCCATCAGCGCTGCCAGCACCGGTTCCTGCGACATTGCCAGAAAGGCAGCGCGCCGGATATCCGGATTGTCGAAGGGCGGATGCTTGAAATTCAGACGCCCCATGGTCTGGTAGCCGAGCGGATCGCGCTTTTCCAGAACGACGGAATCGTCGCCGTCGAACAGCGGGACCAGATCGACCGGCACCTGCTCCATGTAATCGACTTCGCCGCTCATCAGCGCGTTGACCGCAGTCTGCGCGTCGGTCATCGTGACCCAGCGGACCTTGTCCACATTCACGATCTTGCCCCCGGCCATCCAGCTCGCAGGCTCTTTGCGCGGGACGTAATCCTCGTTCTTGACATAACTGACGCCGACGCCTGGCTGGAATTCCGCAGGCACGAATTTGAAAGGGCCCGAACCGATATGTTCGGTAATCGCCGTATCGGCGGGGGTCGCAGCGATGCGGGCTGGCATGATGAAAGGCGGCAGGGCCGCCTGCTTGGACAGCGTATCGAGGAACGGCGCGAAAGGTTCCTTCAGCGTCCATACCAGCGTCTTGTCGTCGGTGGCCTTGAGCGACTCCGTGATGTCCATGATGAGCTGGCCGCCCGCGTCGCGCTTGGCCCAGCGTTGCAGTGACGCCACAGCGTCGGCTGCGGTGACAGGTGCGCCATCGTGGAACTTGAGACCGTCACGCAGCGTAAAAGTGTAGACTCTCTGGTCGTCTGAAATCGTCCAGTCTGCCATTTGTGGCTGCGGTTTGAAATTCTCGTCCACGGCGATCAGCACATCATAGATCATATAGGCATGATCGCGTGTGATATGCGCCGTCGTGATAACTGGATCAAGGATACGCAGATCCGAATGCATGACGGCTGTCAGGGTTGTTTCAGCCCATGCGTTGCTTGATAAACTGCCAGCACCGAGTGCGATCAGAGAAGCGGCTATTCCGTATTTCAACCGGCGAAGAATGGGACCGGAGGTGGGGGATTTGAAAAACAGCATTTATGTGGTTCCTCTGAAGGTTTTTTCTTTATTTATGGATTGAATTCTTTCCCTAGCGGCTCGAGCCGGATGCCCGAGCGAAGATGTTTCCATGATAGTTGGGCCGGGCTCAGCGGCATGGCTCCGGGAGCCGTGCAGACTAAAAGTTTCTCGGCAATCGGCGCGAAATCTGCGCGAAAATGGACAGAGCTTTTATTGACAAGAATGGCTTCCTGTTCCGGCTCTATACCCACCATGCGATACAGGGCGCGGTCGGCCATCTGCGCCAGATTGGTCGTCACGACCACGCGCGTGCCGCCAAGCCGCAGACATGCTGATGGTCCCATGTTGAGCCACGTGCCGCCATAATAGGGCCCGGTTGCATGGGCTTTCCCGTCAGACAGTTTCTCGACCTGAAACCGGGCTGTGAACGGCTCGTCGCCGGCTATCCCGGATTTGCCGCCCAGCGAAATTTCAATTTCTGCTCCCTCGCCAGCGCGATGGGCGAGTGCCGCCGCCTCCGGATCGTGCATGCAGCCGATGGATGCCCTATTGGCACCGCAGGCCACAAGTGCCCGGAGCATTCCTGTCGTGTCGGAACTGCCTCCGGCGCCGGGATTGTCCTGCGTATCGGCAATTACTATGGGTCGCTTTGCATCGCGGGAGAGTTCAATCGCCTTTTCGACCCCTTCCTCGGGTTGATAGGCAATGCCTGCAAACGACCCTTCCGCCGCGGCCAGCGCATTGGCGATGGCGTCCGCGCAACGCTCAACCGCGGCGTGGTCCCAGCCATAGGCGAAGACAGAAGGGCCGCATTCAGCAAAATCAGCGGCGGGAAACCCCATGAAAAGCGAGGCTGTCAGCACATTTTCCGGCAGGTCAACCGTCATGCCATAGAGGGCCTTGGCGGGTTGCTCGTCCGTGCATTGCCAGGCAATCGGGATGAGATAGTCGCCCTGACGCATGGTCTTGTGCCAGCCATGCGGCCAGACATCCGATTTATCAATCAGGGCCTGCAACGCCTTGGCCGAACGATAACCGGTTTCAGCCATATCGACATGCGGATAAGTGCGGAAACCGACCATCACATCGGAAAGTTCGAACATGCGCTTTGTAATGTTGCCGTGCAGATCGAGCGCGACTGCAATCGGCTCTTCCGGGCGGACGA
This sequence comes from Brucella sp. NBRC 113783, assembly GCF_040372265.1. NCBI lineage: Bacteria > Pseudomonadati > Pseudomonadota > Alphaproteobacteria > Hyphomicrobiales > Brucellaceae > Brucella > Brucella sp. NBRC 113783. The sequence goes on from NZ_BAABRX010000012.1 coordinate 46,353, forward strand.
CGCGAATCCGCTCAAGCAATTCACCTTCACCGTCATCGACATGCGCAGCAACCATTGCACCGTGCAGGTCGATGAAAATCCCGTCGAGCGGACCACAATCCTTCAGCCCGGCAACGATTTCCGAGACGATGGTTTCATAAGCATCTTCTGTGACCGGTGCAGACGGTATGGCCCCTGCCCACAGGATCGGCACAATTTCCCATCCCGCTTCATGTGCAAATTTCAGCGCACCGGCAATGCCCAGATTGACATCTTGCGCGTGATCGACAATCGCGTCACCGCGCGACAGCGGAATATAACCGCCACCTTGAACGAATGCCGCCATATCGGCTGGAGCCGCAGCAAACGTGTTTGTTTCATGCAAAAAGCCAGCGACAGCCACGCGTTTTGACACGAGCATACTCCCATTTCATCGATTTGCCCCCTCGGGCAGGAACGTGTATCTGTCAGCGATACATCTATATCTATTTTTATCTTAGGGACCAATTTTGGTACTTGTCAATCCTTGAACGGCGACTAAAGATTTTTCCCATGAACACATTTCGAGACTTGGGCGGCATCTCCACTTTTGACCCCGATGAGGGGGAAGCCTATAATGAAGATCCATTGTTCCTGCGCTCTGTTGCGCGGACCGTGGCTGTCATGATGGCGTTTCAGAAGGCACGGCATCCGCTGTCGCTGAGCCAGATAGCGACTGCAGCTGGGATCGATCGAAGCGCAGCCCAGCGCATCGTCCATTCACTGCAAAAACTTGATGTGATCGCCCGCGATCCCGCAGATCGCGGTTACCTGCCGGGCTTGCGCATCCTCGATATGACTCATGATCTGTTGCGGCTCAATCCGATGCTACAACGCGCCAACCCGATCATGTTGGAGCTCCGTCGCCGCGTGCGTGAACGCGTCGATCTTTCGCTTTTCGACGATGTCCGGGTTGTCTACGCCGTGCGCATGCCATCAAAGCACGAAATCTTCAGCGCGACGCTCGTCGGCCATGCCGTTCCGACCTATTGCACGGCGGGTGGCGTTGCCATTCTTTCACGACTGCCCGACGAAAAAATCGCGGATATCGTCAGCCGTTCCGACCTGACGCCTTTCACGCCCCATACGATTCGCTCCCTGGAAGAGGTGATGGAGCAGGTGAATGCCACGCGGGAACGCGGGCATTCTGTCTTGTGTCGCCAGCTTCTGCATAACGAAGTTGCTATTGGCGCGGCCATTCTTGATGCGGGCGGAAATCCGGTCGGCGCAATTCATGTGGCTGGCAGCCTGCAGGAATGGTCGGCGGAAGGCTTCAGCGACAGTTTCGGGCCACTCGTCGAAAATGCCGCACGCACCGTTTCAGAACGCCGGTGACCGTTTGGGTAAGCTAATGCCAATGGATCGGAAAGAGTGCTTTACGTTCTTAAAATAGAGCCTTCCTAAAAGAATGCCGGGCTATAAGGCCCGGCATTCTTTGCGCTTGGGAGGCAATATGATCAGTCTTCCTTGATCATGCTGTCCTTGCTCGTATCCCGCATACGGAGATAGACGATCAAGGAAATGCCGATCATGACGGTGACGTACCAGTAAAAGCCACGTTCCCAGCCGCCATTCTTGAAGCTCAGCGCGACATACTCCGCCGTGCCGCCAAACAGTGTATTGGCGAGAGCATAGGGCAGCGCCACGCCAAGCGCACGGATGTGAGCCGGAAAAAGTTCTGCTTTTACTACCGCGTTGATCGAAGTGTAACCGGTCACAATGATCAGTGCCGCCATAACGAGAATCCCGGCAGTCCATGCATCGCGGGTCTGTTCCAGCGTGGTGAAAATCGGGTAGGTGAACAGCACGCCGGCCGCACCGAAGGCGATCATCAGGGGCTTGCGACCGATCTTGTCCGAAAGCGCACCGGCTATCGGCTGCAGGCACATGAAGACAAACAGTGTCACGGCATTGATCTGGCTTGCCACTTCACGGCTGAAGCCCGACGTGTTGACCAGAAATTTCTGCATATAGATCGAGTAGGCATAGAAGGCGAGCGTACCACCAGCGGTCAGAAGCATGACCAGCGCAGTTTCCTTCGGATGGTACTTGATCAGGGTCCAGAAGCCCGATTTTGGCGCATCCTTCGCTTTCGCGTTCTTGAAGCTTTCGGTTTCCGCAAGGCCGCGACGCAGCCAGAAGACGACAACGGCAAGCAGAGCGCCAATGAAGAATGGAATACGCCAGCCCCAGGCTTCCAGCGCCGAGGTTTCCATGGTCGATTGCAGAACGATCAGGAGAAGAATGGCCAAGAGCTGGCCCGAGATCAGCGTCACATATTGGAACGATGAGAAAAAGCCGCGACGGTCTTTCCCCGCCATTTCAGAAAGATAGGTGGCGCTCGCACCATATTCGCCGCCGACCGACAGGCCCTGCATCAGTCGTGCGAGGACGAGAAGGGCTGGCGCGACAATGCCGATGGTCTCATAGCCTGGGGTGAGCGCGATGATCAGCGAACCAGCGCACATCAGTGTCACGGAGAGTGCCAGACCAGCCTTACGGCCCTTGCGGTCCGCATATATGCCCATGATCCACGCACCGATCGGACGCATCACGAAGCCGACGGCAAAGACGGCTGCGGCGCTTAAAAGCTGCGCGGTCTGGCTGTCGGAAGGGAAGAAATGCGGTGCGAAATAGAGCGTGAAAGCAGCATAGACATACCAGTCGAACCATTCGACCAAATTGCCGGTAGAACCACCGATGATCGATTTAAGCCGACTGTTGGTGCTCGGCGCATCACTCCGTTCGGATGTTATTGAGGCCATTATTGTTCCTTCACATGTCTCGATATCTGAGGATCAACCCGTTGCAGAAGCGCAGCTTCGTTGCGCTGCCAGTCGGGTTCTGTTGTGTTGAGGGTTTTAAAAGGCTGTGGTGCCGGACGGCTTGAAAACCGAAGCCGGATTGTCTGAATTGTGAAAGGAGGGTTCAGCTATGAACCGCGCTCCGCCACAAAAGCGCCATTGGCTTTGAGGAAATTGAAATCCCCGTTCGGCTAACTTGAGGCGGGCATTGATATCGCTGCATAGGTGAACCCCTCCTGACGAAACTCCCATTTTCGTGGTGGCGATAAGATGCGGGACGCGAATTTCAATCGCCATAGATCGACGTTAAAAAGTTTAATTCTTTGAAATTATTTGGAAAAGACGGTCCGCGGCTGCGTAAGTCCGCAAAATTTGTGCAAAAATCTGCGTGACTTTACGTTGGATATTGCATAATTCTGCACAAATGAAGATGTCCCGAAACGCGGTGAAACTCCTGCTTCTTGCTTTTGCTATTATATTGGCGGCGGGTATCTGGACGGCTGCAAAACTATGGACGGAGCAGGGCGCGACCGAACGGTTGCGTCAGAACGCAACGCTTGTTGCGCGTCAGCAAACACGTCTGATCGACAGTGAACTGGCCAAGTTTCGTCTCCTTCCTGTCGCGTTGAAGGAATATAGCGATCTGCGGGATGTGCTGGCAGGCGGGGCGCAGGACGCCGTCGCGCGCTTGAATGCCAATCTCGGTTTTCTGGCCCGCGAGATCGGCTCGCCGATCATCTATGTCATCGGCCGTGACGGTGTCGTTATTGCCTCATCGAATGCAGGCACGCCGGAAAGCTTTGTTGGACGCAACTATAGCTATCGCCCCTATTTTCAGGGCGCCATGGCTGCCGGTGACGCCGAATATTACGCCATCGGCGATCTGAGCGGACGTTTCGGTCTTTTCCTTTCCCGGCGCATCGGTGATCAGACCAATCCGGTCGGCGTGGTGGTGGTGAAATTTGAGTTTCACCGGTTGGTCACCACATGGACGAACGATCCGGGTCAGACCTTTGTGATTGATCCACGCGGAATCATTCTGGCCTCGACCGATATGCCGGAAGCGCTGCGGTCTTTCCAGCCGATTACCACCGCCGAACGGACGAAAATTATCCAAAGCGGGCAGTTCCATGCCGCCGATCTCCAGCCGAGCCGTTATGTTTTTGAGTCTGGAGGGGTGATGCGCGGACCTTCCGGCGATCTGTTCGTCGTCGTTGAAGAACCCATTGCCGGGACCGCGCTGAAACTGGTCCATATCGAGCCGACCGCACCGTCCATGCAGGCGGCACATGATCTGGCGCGACTGATCACCGTTGCGGCGATGCTGGTGGTGTTTTTGCTTGCCGCTGCCGTCTACTGGCGCATGACGCACGCTGCGCGTGCAACTGCTGATCGCGCTGCGCTGGAAAAAGCTGTCGCCGAACGCACGGCGGAACTAAGTGCCGAGATGATCGAGCGCGAGCGCGCCGACAAGCGCTTTCGTGATGCCCGTGAGGAGTTGGCGCAAGCAAACAGGCTGGCCTCGCTTGGCTCGATCACTGCGGGCCTTGTGCATGAAATCAATCAGCCGGTCGCGACCATCCGTACGCTGACCGAGAATGCGCAGCACTATCTGTCCAAGGGCAAGCTCGACAAGGTTGCCGCAAATCTGACGACCTCCGTCGATCTAACGGCGCGCATCGGCTCCATTACGCAGGAGATGCGCCGCTTTGCCCGTCGACGCGGCAGCGTTGCGCGTCCGATACCACTGAACGAACTGGTCGATGGCACGATGGTGTTGATGGGCGACCGTTTTCGCAATGCCAATGTACCGCTGGATATGCCGGAGCAATCAGAATTGATGGTGTTCGCCTGCCGTATCCGCTCGGAACAGGTGCTCGTCAATTTGCTGCAAAACGCGCTCGATGCCGTGACGGCGCAGCCCGATCCACATGTCGCAATCATCATCGAGCAAGACGATGAGCAAGTGTCGTTGATCGTTGCAGATAACGGTCCGGGTATTGATCCGGAACTGGATGACGAGATTTTCAGCCCCTTTGTCACCGGCAAACCGGACGGGCTTGGTCTTGGGCTCGGTATCGCGCGCGATCTGATGACGGAACTGGAGGGAACGTTGCTGGTCGTTCCTTCACCACTGGGTGGTGCGGCTTTTGCTGCGACGTGGAAGCGGGTGCATAAGGACGGTGAGCATGACGGAAAGTGAACCCTTGCGCGTGATGCTGGTCGATGACGATGCGCCGTTTCGCACGGCCCTTGCGGATTCCTTCGAGATTGCCGGGATCGATATTGAAACCCACGGCGATGGCCAGTCGGCGCTAGCCAATCTGACCGCCGATTTTCCCGGCGTTGTCGTCACCGATATTCGGATGCCGCGTATCGATGGCCATGCCGTTATGGAAGCGCTGCTGGCGCGTGACCCCGAATTGCCGGTCATTCTGATGACAGGCCATGGCGATATCGGCATGGCCGTCACGGCGCTCAAGAAGGGCGCCTTCGATTTTATTGCCAAACCCTTTGCAGCCGATCACCTGATTTCCAGTGTGCGCCGTGCGCTGGAAATGCGCCGTCTGGTGCTGGAAAACCGGCGTCTGCGCCGTGCTGCGGCGGAAGCCGAGCAGGATTATCCATTGCTGGGCGAAACGCCGGTCATGGTGCGGCTGCGCGACACGATTCGCCAATTGGCGAGCGTCGATGTTGATGTACTGATCGAAGGCGAGACTGGTACGGGCAAGGAACTTGTCGCCCGACTGTTGCATCGCTGGAGTGCGCGCCATGCTCGCGGCTTCGTTGCGATTGATTGCGCTGCGCTCCCCGATGCGGTTGCAGATGACGTCCTGTTTGGCAATCGTATTCAGCGCGGCAGGATTGCCGATGCTGATCGGGGTACGCTCTTTCTTGACGAGATCGACAGCATGTCAATCAACCTGCAAGGCAAGTTGCTGCGGGTTGTGGAGGAGCGCGAGTTGCCTTCGCTGACCGGAGAGCCTCGTGCTGTCAATCTGCGGGTGATTGCGGCCGCCAAAGGCGATCTGGACGGTGCCGTTGCAGCGGGGCGTTTTCGCTCTGATCTTTTCTATAGGCTAGAAACGGTGCGGTTGCGCATTCCGCCCTTGCGTGAACGCCGCAAGGATATAGGTCTCCTTTTTGCCTATTTTCTCGACGAGGCCGCCAGCCAGTTCGGGCAACCGCGCCCCGCAATCGATGCAGCCATCGAGTCACGGCTCCATTCCGACGACTGGCCGGGCAATGTGCGCGAGCTGCGCAATTATGCCAAACAGGTGGTGCTTGGCTTGCGGCATGACCCTGAACATGAACCGAGCACATTGCCGTTATCCGAACAGATGGATCGGTTCGAGGAAGGGGTCATCCGCGCCACGCTCGAACGATGCAATGGCGATGTGGGCGTTGCTGCTGAAGTGCTGCAACTGCCGCGCCGTAGTCTCTATGCAAGGCTGCAAAGGCACGACATCGATGCCTCGTCGTTTCGTCGTCGCGATTGACGTATTCGCCCACCGACGCGCGTTTTCCGCAACTATCTATTGACCGATTTTTAACTTAGAATACTATATATAGTGTTCTAGGTTCTTTCGATTCGATGGGTCGAAAGCTAAGAGGGAATTCGGTGAGTCGCCGCCATGAAGGTTGAGACGAAGCCGAAGCTGCCCCCGCAACTGTAAACGGTGAGTTCTTGTTGATCATGTCACTGGCGTAAGCTGGGAAGACCGACAAGGGCGCTAACCCGTGAGCCAGGAGACCTGCCTTGAGCAATGAACGTCCACGGGCGGGGTGTCCGGTTGGTGTGCAGTCATTGAGGCGAGTTGTGCTTCTTGCCGATTGTTACCCCGAATACCCGCTCACTAGCTTCGGGGTGAAGTCCATGTCTGACACATTGTCCAGTTTGTATTGTCCTTTCAGTTCAGGACCACCTTTCCAGAGGTGATTTTGCGCGGTCCAGTGGTGCTCATGCATCGCTGACTTTCCCCATTTTGTCCGTCTTCACGCGCATGTCCCGTGCGCGAACGATTTTTTATGCGCATCTGTCCCCCATACGGCGGACGGGTCCCAGTCAGCTTGCTCCCAATCCAGTGAGGAAGAAATGAACGTTACCGTCTATAGCAAACCCGCTTGCGTCCAGTGCACCGCAACAACCCGCGCCCTCGACCGCCAGGGGATCGATTATCAGGTCATCGACATTTCTGCAGATATGGAGGCTTTCGATCTCGTGACGGGGCTGGGTTACCGACAGGTGCCGGTCGTCGTGGCCGGTGAAACCCACTGGGCCGGTTTTCGCCCGGATATGATCAACGGCCTTTCGTGACCGTGGCTTTGCATGAGTTCTGCAATGGGTCTCCTTGTCTATTTTTCCAGTCGCTCCGAGAACACGCACCGTTTCGTAGAGCGGCTTGGAATGCGCGCGAGGCGCATTCCCATCCTGCAAAGGGGTGAGGATGACACGAGCCCGTTGCAGATAGACGAGCCATTCGTGCTCATGACGCCAAGCTATGGCGGCGGTGGAAACAAGGGGGCGGTGCCAAAGCCCGTCATCCGGTTTCTCAACAATGCGGGCAATCGCTCGCTGATCCGCGGCGTGATCGCCGCGGGCAACAGCAATTTCGGCGAAGCTTTTGGCATAGCCGGCAAAATAATCTCTGCCAAATGTCAGGTTCCCTATCTTTATCGCTTCGAGCTTTTGGGAACCGATGAAGACATTGGCAATGTCAGGAACGGGATGGAACGATTTTGGACACGGCAGACACAACCCTGATCCGCGAGCGCGATGCAGAGCCGATTGCGGAGGACGCGCCACAAGCGGCAGCGTGGAACAGCCCCAAGCCCGTCAAATCTACGGATGGGCTGGACTATCATGCGCTGAACGCAATGCTCAATCTCTATGACGATGAAGGCAACATCCAACTGGACCGTGACCGGCAAGCTGCGCGGCAATATTTTCTTCAACACGTCAATCAGAATACGGTCTTCTTCCATAATCTGCGGGAGAAGCTGGATTATCTGGTAACCGAGAACTATTACGAGCAGGCCGTGCTCGACCAGTATTCCTTCAATTTCGTGCGTGATCTTTTCGATGAGGCCTATGCGAGAAAGTTCCGTTTCCCGACATTTCTGGGCGCCTTCAAATATTACACCAGCTACACGCTGAAAACCTTCGACGGGAAGCGCTATCTGGAGCGCTATGAAGACCGCGTCTGCATGGTGGCGCTGGTATTGGCGCGCGGCAGCGAGCAACTGGCGCGTGACCTTGTCGATGAGATCATTTCCGGTCGCTATCAGCCTGCAACGCCGACATTCCTCAATGCGGGCAAGAAGCAGCGCGGCGAACTCGTGTCCTGTTTCCTGTTGAGGGTGGAGGACAATATGGAGTCCATCGGACGTTCCATCAATTCCGCATTGCAGCTTTCCAAACGCGGTGGCGGCGTGGCCTTGAGCCTGACGAATATTCGCGAATCCGGCGCGCCGATCAAGCAGATCCAGAACCAGTCTTCGGGCATTATTCCCGTGATGAAGCTTCTGGAGGATTCATTCTCCTACGCCAACCAGCTTGGCGCACGACAGGGAGCCGGTGCGGTTTATCTGCATGCCCATCATCCCGATATCATGCGCTTCCTCGACACCAAGCGCGAGAATGCCGATGAGAAAATCCGTATCAAGACCTTGTCGCTCGGTGTGGTGATCCCGGATATCACCTTTGAACTCGCCCGCAACAATGAGGATATGTATCTCTTTTCGCCTTATGACGTGGAGCGGGTCTATGGTCAGCCGCTGACCGAGATTTCGGTCACGGAAAGATATCGTGAAATGGTCGATGATGCGCGCATCCACAAGCGGAAGATCAACGCGCGCGAATTCTTCCAGGTTCTGGCGGAAATCCAGTTTGAGTCCGGCTATCCCTATATCATGTTCGAGGACACGGTGAACCGCGCCAACCCAATCGACGGGCGCATCACCATGAGCAATCTTTGCTCGGAAATTCTGCAGGTGAGCGAAGCCAGCATCTTTAATGAAGACCTTTCCTATGCCCATCTCGGCAAGGATATTTCGTGTAATCTGGGGTCGCTCAACATTGCAGCCGCGATGGATTCAGTGGATTTTGGAAAGACCATCGAGACCTCCATTCGGGCGCTGACGGCGGTTTCTGATATGAGCCATATCAGCTCGGTGCCGTCTGTCGCGCGCGGTAATGATGAAAGCCACGCCATCGGCCTTGGTCAGATGAACCTGCATGGCTATCTGGCCCGTGAGCGGATTTTCTACGGTTCGGAAGAAGGGGTGGATTTCACGAATATCTATTTCTACACCGTGACTTACCACGCTCTGCGTGCTTCCAACCGCATTGCCGTCGAAGCGGGCAAATCGTTCAGCGGTTTTAAAAAATCCAAATATGCGTCAGGTGAATATTTCCACAAATATACGGATCAGTGTTGGCAGCCCGCGACCGAAAAGGTACGTGAGATTTTCGAAAAGGCAGGCATCGCGATCCCCACGCAGGATGACTGGCGCGATTTGAAAAAGGCGGTGATGGAGGGTGGCCTCTATAACCAAAACCTACAGGCCGTGCCGCCGACCGGGTCTATCTCCTATATCAATCACTCCACCTCTTCGATCCATCCGATTGTGTCCAAGATCGAGATCCGCAAGGAAGGCAAGATCGGTCGCGTCTATTATCCGGCTGCATTCATGACCAATGATAATCTCGATTACTATCAGGACGCCTATGAGATCGGGCCGGAAAAGATCATAGACACCTATGCGGCTGCGACCCAGCATGTCGATCAGGGTCTGTCGCTGACCTTGTTCTTCCGCGACACGGCCACGACCCGCGACATCAACCGGGCTCAAATCTATGCCTGGAAGAAAGGCATCAAGACGATCTACTACATCCGGCTGCGCCAGATGGCGCTTGAGGGGACACAGGTGCAAGGCTGCGTTTCCTGCGCTTTGTAAGTTCCAGATGTGACCAGAGGAAATCCAATGAACATGCAATTCAAAACCGGCAAAGGAAAGACCCCGGGTCTCGTGCGCGCCATCAACTGGAACCGCATCGAAGACGACAAGGATCTGGAAGTCTGGAACCGACTGACGGGTAATTTCTGGCTGCCGGAAAAGGTGCCGCTCTCCAATGATATCCAGTCCTGGGAAACGTTGAAGCCGCAGGAAAAGCAGCTGACGATCCGTGTCTTCACGGGTCTGACCCTGCTCGACACGATCCAGAACGCCGTCGGCGCAGTGGGGCTGATGGAGGACGTGGCAACGCCCCATGAGGAGGCGGTGCTTTCCAACATCGCCTTCATGGAAGCGGTCCACGCGCGCTCCTATTCTTCGATCTTCTCCACGCTTTGTCTGACACCAGACGTTGATGACGCCTATCGTTGGTCGGAAGAAAACGAGTTCCTGCAACGCAAGTCTGAACTGATCCTCGAACAGTACCGTGCGGATGATCCTTTCAGGAAGAAGATCGCCAGTGTGTTTCTGGAGAGCTTCCTGTTTTATTCGGGTTTCTATCTGCCGATGTTTTGGTCGAGCCGCGCCAAGCTCACCAATACGGCGGATCTTATCCGGCTCATTATCCGCGATGAAGCCGTACATGGCTATTATATCGGCTACAAGTTCCAGCGTACGCTTGAAGTGCTGGGCGAAGCGCAGAAGCAGGAAATTAAGGACTTTGCTTTCGAGCTGCTGCTTGAGCTGTACGATAATGAGGTTCGCTATACGGAAGCGCTTTATGACGGCGTCGGCCTGACCGAAGACGTCAAGAAGTTCCTGCATTATAACGCGAACAAGGCGCTGATGAATCTCGGTTATGAAGCGTTGTTTCCAGCTGAGGCCTGTAAGGTCAATCCGGCTATCCTGTCAGCACTTTCGCCGAATGCTGACGAAAACCACGACTTCTTCTCCGGTTCGGGCTCTTCCTATGTCATCGGCAAGGCCGTGGCGACAGAGGATGAAGACTGGGAGTTTTAAGTCCGCTACGCGAAGGCTGGCCAGCTTTCCAGATCGGCCTCAATTTTACGAAACTGACCATCGAGGATGGTCAGTTTCGTGCTCTAAGAAATAGCAAAGTGGATGCTAGGCTCGTGCTTTCCGATTGGCTCTCGCTCGGTCTCGCGAGCGTGTGTAAATCGAGTCAAGGACGAGCATCACGAGCAGGGATGCTCCCACGAGTGGGAACACAATTCCGCCAATCACGAGAATAAGCAACAGGCCTCTGAATACCCGCCTGTCACCCGGTATCGGCGGAACGCCAAGAGAGCCTTCGGGACGCCGCTTCCACCACATAACCCCGGCAGAAACCGCCAAGAGCACGATGCCAATACAGGCAAGCGCCAGGATAATCTGGTTGGCGAGACCGAACTGCTGGCCCATATGGGTATTAATTCCCCATTCCAGCGCTTTTCCAAGCGGCCCATAGTCTGCATAGCTCATATCGATCAAAACATTTCCTGAATATTGATCGAGGTGGACAACCCGTTGTTGCGACAGATCATCAGGGTAGACCGATCCGGTAAATACACCCGTCGGAGTTGTTGGAATATTGACAGCGTAACCGTGATGAAGCCCAAGATCGTCAAATTTTGCCACGGCTTTATCAAGGCCGATGGAACTCATTTGGTCATGGTCGCCCGACGACATGGGAACCTGCGCCTGTTCAAGCGACCAGCTTGTTTTCGCAATATGATCAAGGTGTTCATCGGACATGGGAACGGCAACACGGACGCCAGCAGGATATCCGAAATTGTTGCCATTCACCCATTCGTTTACCTTCCCACCCCACACGCCAGACCATGGCATTCCTGTAACGGCAAGGAAAACGATAAAGAAACCAACAACGATACCGGTTACCGCATGCGTATCTCTCCAGAACACACGTTTTGATGGAGTGCCCCGCACGCTCACAACACCGCCGGACTGCTTTCGTGGCCACCAGAGATAAATTCCGGTTCCCACCAGAAGTATCGCCCATCCCGCGGCAATCTCAATCGCCATTCTGGCGTAGGACCCAAAATATTTCAGACTGTGCAGATATCGGACTGTCCACATCACTGTGCCACGATCAGGCAACGATCCAAGCACACTTCCCGAATAAGGGTTTACGTAAACAGCGACCTTCCCATTGTCCGGCGTGTTTACTGTTATCTCGGCAGAGCTGTTCGGGCTTGCCGGATCGGTAAATTTGATCGCGGTTCCCGGTACAGCTTTGAGAGATGCTTCCACCATTGCCGATGGAGAAACTTTTGAAGTTTCCTGAACTTGGACGCGCTTGAGGTCGGCGTGAACGATCCCGTCGAGTTCGTTCTGAAACAGGTACAGAGCACCTGTTATTGCCAATGTGATCATAAAGGGAAGGACAAGCAGACCGGCATAGAAATGCCAGCGCCAAACGGCACGATAGAGATCGGATGGGGCGGATGCGAAACGCGCCGCGCCTTGAGTGTCTTCAGACATTGCAATTCTCCTGAATTCCATGTGGCGGGTTGCGCCAGGTGAACTGTTCAGGAGATTGGCGGCGGAGCTCTGGCTTCAGAATAGAAACTTGATTGTGGACTGGAGGCTGCCGAAATTACTGAATATCGGACCAGACTGGTGCTGCGAATGGGCTCCTGAAAAGACGCCTGGGTGGGTGTCAGCGCAACTTGCAGGGCACTCGATGCCAGTCGGCAAAGAGAAGCACACGGGCAATCACCAGATTTGGACGGCGTTTTGTGGTCATCTTCATTGGCTTGCAGATGAACTGCTCCGGCGGTCGAGCAGATTACTCCGAGTACATTCTCGTATTCACTTCCAGCCATGGCGCTGTGTGTGAAGCCCGACAGCATTCCCTGAAGCATCAAAAACGCGCAGATAAACGCCACAAAGGTGGTCGCAATCTGATTATCACGTAATGATGCTCTGAGTGCTTTCATCCTCCTTCGTTGCCACAACTTCGGCACATAGTCACTGCGGCAGAGTCGTTGAAATTGAATTGACAAACTTTGCCAATGCACAATGTAAGCCAAAGAAGGGAGACTTAAATGGCAACCATGAACGTATCGCTCCCTCATCCGATGAAAGAATGGGTTGAGGCGCAGGCAAAGACAGGGCGCTATTCAAACGCGAGCGACTATGTGCGCGATTTGATCCGTAAAGATCAGATGCGCAGCGATAAAATTGCCGCTATGCAGCACTTCGTTGACGAGGGCTTGCAAAGTGGGGTCGGGACCCGATCCCGAGACGAACTCTTCGCCGCAGCAGTTGCGAACGCTGAAAATTTTTCTGATCGCAAATAATGCAACTCAAGCTCTCTGTTCACGCAGAAGTAAAAATGGCGCTTCCTGGAGTGCCAAGCTTTTATCTATGAAGAACGATGGTAGCCTTCACAGCTGCTGCCGCACGGTTCTCGACCCCAAGTTTAATATAGATTTGCTCCAGATGTTTGTTCACAGTGCGAGCGCTCAGGTCGAGAATAGTGCCGATGTCACGATTTGTTTTTCCATGGGCTACCCAAAGTAAAACATCGCTTTCTCGCGCCGTCAGGCCAAAGTGACGGCGTAGCATGTCCTGTTCGCCGTTTTCGCTGATCGCAGTCAGCCGGAACAAAAACTCATTGGGACCGGTCGAACCGAGATGCGCCAGTTGCAGGGATATCTGCCCGTTGGTCGTGACGAATTCCGGGCTATCATTGGAGATTCCTTGTCGGTCCCGTGCCCGTAGCAACTCGGCGCATTTTTGCTGCAAAAGCAGCTGGCCGTTCCCATTCTCACTGGCACTATCCATCAGGCGCATCGCCTGCGGCGTGGACCAGAGAATGGCGCCGTCACGGTCCACCGCAAACAGATGTCTGCCACTGGCGTCGAGCGCGACGCGGGCACTCTGCACGGAGCGGGCATTGGTGAGATGCACCCTTATGCGCGCCCGCAGCTCATCAATATTGATGGGCTTGGTCAAATAGTCGACACCGCCCGCTTCCAGCGCATGGACGATATGTTCAGTTTCTGTCAGGCCGGTCATGAATACGATGGGCACCTGCGAGATGGCTGGATTTGCCTTGAGCCGGCGGCAGGTCTCGAACCCGTCCATTCCGGGCATAATTGCATCCATCAGGATCATGTCCGGTGTGATACGTTCAGCAATGCCAAGCGCAGCGCTGCCGGATGTTGCGATCAGCACGGAGTAGCCAGCCTGTTCCAGCGCTTCGGTCAGGAAGCCGAGCGTCTGCGGAGAATCGTCAACGATAAGAACCGTGTCGCGGGGAAGAACGCTCATGGCCGGTTATCCATTTTCTGTTCCAGATTGCGCAAGAACATATCGTAGCCCGACATGTTGAAGGCGCGTATATATTCGCGCGCGTTGTCGACGAAGGGTTGAAGGTGTTCATCCTGCGCCAGAAGGGCGAGCTTGGCTTCGATGCCGCGAACATAGCCGATCTCCCCCAAACGGATCAGTTCCTGCAAATCGGCAATCGCGGGGCTGTTGATGCTTGTAGCGCGCGACTGCGGTTTTTTTTCCTGGTTCTCTTCGTAAACCCAGTCGATACCCAGATGCACCGCCAGTTTGGCGTGAATCTGCCGGATATCGAATGGTTTCGTCAGCGTGTCGTTATGCGCATTGTCCGGCAGGCTGTCGGGCCGGGTGCCGTCGCCGATATTGGCCGAGAGCATGATGATCGGCGCGATCTCTCCCTTTTCGCGCAAGCGGGTCACCAGTTCCCAGCCATTCATCTGCGGCATTCGGATGTCGATAAAATAGAGGTGGGGACGAATACCTTCGATCAGTGTCAGGCATTCCGTCCCGCTTTTGGCAGTCAGTACGATGAAATCAAGCGGCGTCAGGATTTCACGCATCAGCGCGCAATGATCGTCATTGTCATCGACCACAATGAGAGTGCGGCGCGGGCCGGTATAGTTTTGGATTTTTCGCGTCGGTGCGGCCAGATTGATCGGGCGGTCGATGGCGCCCAGCATCAATCGAACCTGAAATGTGGACCCCTTGCCATAGGCGCTGGTGACGGAAAGCTCACCGCCAAGCGTATTGGTCAGGAGTTTGGTGATGGTCAGGCCGAGACCGAGGCCCGGCAGATGGCGGGTATGTTCGGCCTCGCCGCGCTGGAAGGGTTCGAAAACGCGCTCAAGGTCCTTGTCCGCAATGCCGCGTCCGGTATCCATGATCCTGAAGGTGGCGACCTGATTGCGATAGGCAATCTCCAACGCGACTTCCCCTTTCTCGGTGAACTTGATCGCATTGGTGAGCAGATTGACTAGAATCTGACGCAGGCGCTTTTCGTCAGTGCGCACATATTGCGGCAGCGCTTCGACCTTGCGGTAGCGGAAACTTATGCCCTTGGCTTCCGCCTGCGGCTTCAACATGTCGATGATCTGGTCGAGAAAATCATGCAGATTGATTTCGTTGGAATAGACCTGCAAATGGCCGGTTTCGATTTTGGATATATCGAGAAGCCCGTCGATCAGGCCCGAAAGGTGATCGGCGCTGCGGCGGATCAGCTTGATCGAAGGCTGCCGGGCTGGGGGAATCGTTTCGTCGCGCTCCAATATCTGGGCGTAACCCAGCACCGCATTCAGCGGCGTTCGCAATTCGTGGCTGAGGCCAACGACATAGCGGCTTTTGGCCCGGTTGGCGGCTTCCGCATTGTCCTTGGCCTGTTGCAGCGCCGCGTCGGTTCTTTTGTGCGCGGAGATTTCCTTTAAAAGAAGTGCGGTTTGTCGCGAGGATTCCTCTTCCGCAACGATGCGGCTGTCATGCGCCAGCACATAGAACCAGCAGACGATGACGGCGATCAGTGCCAGAACGAAAAACACAATCAGGATCGTGCGATTGACGACCTGCGCAGTTTCCGGCGATGCCGCGCCCGCATGATAGGCGACGAGCGCAAGGATGGTAGCGAGAAATGCCATGGAAACCGCAACCGTCACGGCATAGCGCCCGAGCCGCGTCGAAAGCTTTTCGATGACGGCGGCGGGCAGCAGCGCATTGGCTACTTTGGCGCTTTGGGCGCGCAGATGCGCTTTCGGTTTGCAAAGATCGTGGCAGCGGCTGTCGAGCGAACAGCACAGCGAGCAGATCGGGGCCGCATAGGCCGGACACCAGGCCATGTCCTCCGGCTCGAAATCATGCTCGCAGACCGAACAGGTGATAGCGAGCTTGCTTTGCCAGCTTTGGCGGGGCTTGCGGGCGAGGTAATATTTGCCGCCTGTTTTCCACGCGATCAGCGGTGAAACGATGAAGGCCACCAGAAGCGCGATGAAAGGCGCAAGTGCTGCGGCCATGGTGCCAAACGCCCCGAAATGGGCGGCCAATGACGCGAATGATGCAATGGCCATGGTGCCGGTGCCAACCGGGTTGATGTCATAGAGATGAGCGCGTTTGAATTCGATACCGGGCGGCGACAGGCCAAGACGTTTGTTGATGAAGAGATCGGCGGAAATCGTGGAAAGCCAGGCCATGGCAACGATGGAGAAGACGCCGAGCGTCTGTTCCAGCACCTTGTAAATGCCAAGCTGCATCAGAAGAAGGCCGATACACACATTGAACACTAGCCAGACGACGCGCCCGGGATGACTGTGCGTCAGGCGGGAAAAGAAGTTAGACCACGCAAGCGATCCGGCATAGGCGTTCATGACGTTGATCTTCAGTTGCGAGACCACCACGAAGGCAACGGTCAACAGCAAGGCCGCCGTATGGGACGGGATCATATATCCGAACGCGGTCAGATACATATGCGCCGGATCGGCGGCGACATTGGCGGGAACACCGGCGCTCAGCGTCAGTACGACCAGAAACGATCCGGCCAGCAGTTTGGGCGCGCCGAGCACGACCCAGCCGGGACCGGCGAGAAAGACCGCGATCTTGTGCCGCCATTTGCGCTGGCCTTCCGGGGGCAGAAAGCGCAGGAAATCGACCTGCTCGCCGATCTGCGCCATCAGTGCCAGAATGACTGCCGAGGCGGCCCCGAACTGCGCCAGTACGAAGGGCGCGCTATCGCCGCCGGTAAATCCAGCCTGAACGCCGGAGAAGGTCGGCCAGAGGTCGAACTTTCCCCAGTCTGCCAGTGCGATGAAGATGAAGGGCAGAATATTGAGCGCGATCCAGAAGGGCTGGGTTGCAATCTGAAAGCGGCTGATCATACGCACGCCATAGGTGACGAGCGGTATGACCACGACGGCGCTGATGACATAGCCGATCCACATCGGGATGCCGAAGGCCAGTTCCAGAGCGCCCGACATGATGGAAGCTTCGATGGCGAAGAGCAGGAAGGTGAAGGTCGCGTAGATGAGCGAGGTGACGGTCGATCCGATATAGCCAAAACTCGCGCCGCGTGTCAGAAGGTCTATGTCCACGCCGTGGCGTATGGCATAGCGGCTTATCGGCAGGCCGACCGCCAGCATGACGAGGCTTGCGACGATAATGGCGGCTACGGCGTTGCTGGTGCCGTAGGATAGCGTGATCGCGCCACCGATGGCTTCGAGCGCGAGGAAGGAGATCGCGCCGATGGCGGTGTGGGCAATGCGATTGGACGAAAAGCGGCGCGCGCTTTTCGCGGTGAAGCGCAGCGCGTAATCTTCCAGCGTTTCATCCGCGACCCAGCGGTTATATTCCCGTCGGACCGGGATGATGCGTTGCCGCGCTGCCATGCTGCTCCATTTCCCCTCCGGCTCATGCTGTGCCGTTTCAAAGAGAGATAGCAGGTAAATTCTCTCATGCATCGTGCTAATGCATGTTTCACCCCGGTAACTACGTCATTTAACGTATAAGGAAACGGCGTCCTCTCCCCAATAGTTGGCGATAACCCGAAAAATCGGGACCAATCAACAGAGAGGGACACGCAATGACATTCCGGTCGCAGATGCTTGCCGCACTTTTTGCAAGCGCGCTCACCATCCCTAGCCTTTCTGGCGCACTCGCCGAAGAAGACACGATCAAGGTCGGTATTCTCCATTCGCTGTCGGGCACGATGGCGATCTCGGAAACGACACTCAAGGACGCCATGCTGATGCTCATAGAAGAGCAGAACAAGAAGGGCGGCCTTCTGGGCAAGAAGCTTGAGGCTGTCGTTGTCGATCCGGCTTCGGACTGGCCGCTTTTTGCGGAAAAGGCCCGCCAGCTCATTTCGCAGGACAAGGTTGCGGCCGTGTTCGGCTGCTGGACCTCGGTGTCGCGCAAATCGGTCCTGCCGGTCTTCAAGGAACTGAACAATATCCTGTTCTATCCGGTGCAATATGAAGGCGAGGAATCCGAGCGCAATGTGTTCTATACCGGTGCGGCGCCCAACCAGCAGGCCATACCCGCTGTCGATTACCTGATGGAAAACGAAGGCGTCGAACGCTGGGTTCTGGAAGGCACCGACTATGTCTATCCCCGCACGACCAACAAGATTCTGGAAGCCTATCTGCTGTCCAAGGGCGTGAAGCCGGAAGATATCCGCGTCAACTACACGCCGTTCGGTTTCTCCGACTGGCAGACGGAAGTGGCGGCGATCAAGGGTTTTGGCGGTGCAGGCAAGAAGACCGCCGTGGTTTCGACCGTCAATGGCGATGCCAATGTGCCGTTCTATAAGGAACTCGCCAATCAGGGCGTGAAGGCGGAAGATATCCCGGTCGTGGCCTTCTCGGTCGGTGAGGAAGAACTGGCCGGTATCGACACCGCGCCACTGGTCGGCCATCTCGCAGCCTGGAACTATTTCCAATCCGTCGATAATCCGACCAACGCCAAGTTCATTGAAACCTGGCGCGCTTATACCAAGGACGACAAGCGCGTCACCAACGATCCGATGGAAGCATCGTTCATCGGTTTCAACATGTGGCTGAAGGCCGTCGAAAAGGCCGGAACCACGGATCAGGATGCGGTGATCGACGCGCTGGTCGGCGTTTCCGTACCTAATCTTTCGGGTGGCTATTCGACAATGATGCCGAACCATCACATCACCAAGCCGGTGCTGATCGGCGAAATCCAGTCCAACGGTCAGTTTGAAATCGTCAGCCAGACGCCGGGCCTGATCGTCGGTGACGAATGGTCCGATTATCTGCCGGATTCCAAGAACCTGATCTCCGATTGGCGCAAGCCGATGTCCTGCGGCAACTTTAACGTCGAAACGGGCAAGTGCGGCGGTCAGGGCGGGTCCTGATAACGGGGGATGCAGAGGGCGGGCAGAACGGGCCCGCCCCTTGCAATCACAATAGAGAATGCAGCTATTATGGAGGAAATCAGCCATGGAGCGCCGGATACGGGCCGTCCTGCTCGTCATGTCCGTCCTGTTTGCCGCACTTGCGACGACAGCCCGGGCGGATGAATTTCAGGGGCTTGTCGATGCGTTGGGCAAGGCGAATTTTGCCCAGATGCAGGAACGAATTTCCGAGCTTGCGGGCACCGGCGACACGCGCGTCGTGCCTGTGCTGAACGCGCTTGGCGATGGCGATCTTTATGCACGCAAGTCGGATGGTCGCGTCTTCATCACGAAAGCATCCGGCGCTAATTTCCAGCTTACCGATCCTGTCAGCGGAGAGGCGACGGGTGAAGCGCCCAAAGCCGCGATGGACAAGGTCAAGGTCAACAATTCCGTCCGCCGCGCGGTTCGCACGGCCTTGGGCGGTCTCACGCTGATGAGTCCCAACCGGGCCGAACGGCTGAAGGCTGCGGAGATCGTTGCCGCAAGCGCCGATGCGGATGCGCTTGAGCCGATCGAGGCGGCACTGGCCAAGGAACAGGACGACGCGATCCGCGCCCTTCTGGAAAAGGCGCAGGCTGCGGCGCTGCTGGCATCGGACCGTCCGGTTGCCGACAAGCTCAAGGCGACGCAGTTTCTTCAGGACAATGGCGATCGTTCCACTTTGTCGGTTTTGAATGCCGCCCGCGCCAATGCGCAGCCAGAGCTTGCCGCCGCGCTCGATACAGCCATCGGTCATATCGAACAAAGGCAGGCTTTCTGGGACGCCGGGCAGAATGTCTGGTACGGGCTGTCGCTCGGCTCCGTCCTGCTGCTTGCGGCCATCGGCCTTGCCATTACCTTCGGCGTCATGGGCATCATCAACATGGCGCATGGCGAAATGGTCATGCTGGGCGCCTATGTCACTTTCATGGTGCAGGAGGTCATCCGCACCAGCTATCCCGGCCTGTTCGACTGGTCGCTGGCCATCGCCCTGCCATTGGCGTTCCTGTTTACCGCGCTGGTCGGTCTGGTGATCGAGCGCGGCGTAATCCGCTTTCTCTATGGTCGTCCGCTGGAAACATTGCTGGCGACATGGGGCATTTCGCTCATCCTGCAACAGGCTGTGCGCTCGGTGTTCGGGCCGACCAACCGTGAAGTCGGCAATCCCTCCTGGATGTCGGGTGCTTTCGAACTCGGCGGCATGACCGTGACCTGGAACCGCCTGTGGATTATCGTGTTTTCGCTGGCCGTGTTTTTCACGCTGCTGGCCGTCTTGAAGCGGTCGAACTTCGGCCTGCAAATGCGCGCCGTCACGCGGAACCGCCGCATGGCGTCGTCAATGGGCATTCGCACGCCTTATGTCGATGCTTTCACCTTTGCGCTCGGTTCCGGTATTGCCGGCATGGCGGGCGTGGCCCTGTCGCAGATCGATAATGTGTCGCCCAATCTCGGGCAGGGTTATATCATCGACAGCTTCATGGTGGTGGTGTTCGGCGGTGTCGGCAATTTGTGGGGTACACTCGTCGGCGCCTTCTCGCTCGGTATATTGAACAAGTTCCTCGAACCTTATGCCGGCGCGGTGCTCGGCAAGATTCTGGTGCTGGTCCTCATCATTCTCTTTATCCAGAAGCGCCCGCGCGGTTTGTTCGCTCTCAAGGGCAGGGCGGTGGAAGCATGATCACGGCATTTCTGTTCAAAAAACTCGACCGCGGTGTCTTTATCGCCGCTGCAATCCTGATCGCGGCTGCGCTGGTCGTTCCGGCTCTCAATCTGCTGACGGCGCCGGATCATCCGCTGCATGTGCCGACCTATATGGTGTCGCTCATCGGCAAATATCTGACCTATGCCATGCTGGCGCTGGCGCTTGATCTGGTCTGGGGTTTTTGCGGCATTCTCTCGCTCGGCCATGCCGCCTTCTTCGCACTCGGCGGCTATGCCATGGGCATGTATCTGGTGCGGCAGATCGGCGCGCGCGGCGTTTATGGCAATCCCGACCTGCCGGATTTCATGGTGTTCCTCAACTGGAAGGAACTGCCGTGGTACTGGTTCGGCTTCGACCATTTCTTGTTTGCTTTGCTGATGGTGCTGCTGGTGCCGGGGCTCCTGGCTTTCGTCTTCGGCTGGTTCGCCTTCCGCTCCCGCGTCACCGGCGTCTATCTGTCGATCATCACGCAGGCCATGACCTATGCCCTGATGCTGGCCTTTTTCCGCAACGAGATGGGTTTTGGCGGCAATAACGGCCTGACCGATTTCAAGGATATTCTGGGTTTCAACATTCAGGCAGACGGTACGCGCGCCGCACTCTTCGCTGCTTCCGCACTCGTGCTGGCCGTCGCGCTGATCTTCAGTTCGGCAGTCGTCAAATCGAAATTCGGCAAGGTGCTGGTCAGCGTGCGCGACGCGGAAAGCCGCACGCGTTTTCTGGGTTATCGCCCGGAAAACTACAAGCTCTTCATCTTCACGGTTTCGGCGATGATGGCGGCAGTGGCGGGCGCGCTCTATGTGCCGCAGGTCGGCATCATCAATCCCGGCGAATTCACGCCGGCCAATTCCATCGAGGTCGTGATCTGGACTGCCGTGGGCGGTCGGGCAACGCTGGTCGGGCCGGTGATCGGGGCCGTGCTGGTCAATTTCGGCAAGAGCGTCTTTACAACGGCTTTCCCGGAAATGTGGCTGTTCGTGCTCGGCGCGCTCTTCGTTGCCGTTACCCTGTTCCTGCCGAAAGGGATTGTCGGCACGTTCCGCGCCTTCATGGCGTCGCGCAAACCGGCAACCACCCCATCCGGCGATGAGGCCAAACTGCAAGCATCGGCTGCGGAGTGAGAGACACCATGACCGAAAGCACCAACAGCCTGCTCTATCTCAACGGTGTGTCCGTCTCCTTCGATGGATTCAAGGCGCTGAACTCGCTGTCCTTCGTCATCGAACCGGGCGAATTGCGCGCCATTATCGGCCCCAACGGCGCGGGCAAGACGACGATGATGGATATCATTACCGGCAAAACCAAACCGGATGAGGGCGAGGTTTTCTTCGAGGGCAATATCGATCTGACCAGGAAGGATGAGGCCGATATCGCCCAGATCGGCATCGGGCGCAAATTCCAGAAGCCGACCGTGTTCGAGAGCCACAGTGTCTGGGACAATATCGAGCTTGCGCTGGACCGCAAGCGCGGTGTGTGGGCGACATTGCTCTACCGGCAGGACAAGGCGGATCGCGAGCGCATCGAAGACATATTGAAAACGGTGCGGCTGTGGGCGCGGCGTGATGAACTCGCCGCCAATCTTTCGCATGGGCAGAAACAATGGCTCGAAATCGGCATGCTACTGGCGCAGGAGCCCAAGCTTCTGCTGGTCGACGAGCCAGTGGCGGGCATGACGGATGCCGAAACCGCCGAGACGGCCATTCTCCTGAAGGAGATCGCCAAAACACGTTCGGTCGTGGTGGTGGAGCACGATATGGGCTTCATCCGCGAGCTGGGCGTCAAGGTGACCTGTCTCGCAGAAGGCAGCGTGCTTGCGGAAGGGTCCATCGATTTCGTCAGTTCCGATCCGAAGGTGATCGAAAATTACCTTGGGCGCTAGAAAGGCTACAGATGTTGAGCGTTGAAAATGTGAGCCTTCACTATGGCGCGGCGCAGGCCCTGCGCGGGGTGTCGCTGAAGGCAGAAGCGGGGCGCATTACCTGTGTTCTGGGGCGCAACGGTGTCGGCAAGTCCAGCCTGCTGCGCGCCATTACCGGGCAACAGGCGCTGAGCGGCGGGCATGTCGTGTTCGACAATGAAGACATGAAAGGCCTGCCGCCCTATGCGCGCGCCAGCCGCGGCATGGGCTATGTTCCACAAGGGCGCGAGATTTTTCCGCTGTTGACGGTGAAGGAAAACCTCGAAACCGGCTATGCCTTGCTGAAGCGCTCGGAACGCTTCATTCCCGACGAGATATTCAATCTCTTTCCGGTGCTGAAGGATATGTTGCCGCGTCGCGGCGGCGATCTGTCCGGCGGCCAGCAGCAGCAATTGGCAATCGGTCGCGCCATGGTGCTGAAACCGCGCATTCTGGTGCTCGACGAGCCGACGGAAGGCATCCAGCCTTCCATCATAAAGGATATTGGTCGCGCCATCCGCTATCTGCGTGATTCCACCGGCATGGCCATTCTTCTGGTCGAACAATATCTCGATTTCTGTCGCGAACTTGCCGACCATGTCTACATCATGGACCGCGGCGAGATCGTGCTGGACGGTCCAGCGGAGGTTCTCGACACACAAAGGGCGCGGAACCATCTCACGGTTTAGAGAGCGATGATGAATTGTGTGGATCACACCATATATTTGTCCCAGAAGTGTCTTTGCGGCGCGATTTGCTCGACCACATCCACCCACAAGCCAGTTGGATCTGCAAAGCCAAAGCGGCGCTGGCCGAAAGGCTCTTCAGTGAGCGGATAAGTAATTGGCAGCCCCCTGCCTGCCAGTTCCTCATGGGCGGCCTTTGCGTCCGCAACTTCCATTTCGAAGCAAAGCCCGCTTCCGGCGTAAATTTCGGGGCCGGGGGGCGACGAAGGATGATCCGGTGTCATGAAGGCGATTGAGGCCGTTCCGCCCTCTGCGACGAGCAGGCAAAACCATGAACTATCGAAAGCCACCTCAAACTCAAGATATTTAGCCCAAAAGTCGCGCGCCGCGTCTTTGTTTGGGGTGACGATGATGGGGTAGCGGTCGGTAAATCGCATACTGGCCTCCTTGCCTATTAGAAACAAACAGACTATCTGTTTTCTTGGCAGACTTAAAAACAAACAGACTGTCTGTCAATGAAATTCCGAAGGAAGCGGAAATGACCAAGAATGAACTTCGCACGAGCCAGACCAAGGGGCGGTTGGTTGCTGCGGCGCGAACACTGTTTGCCCGGGAAGGCTATGCGCAAACCAGCACGGAGGCGATCATAGCCGCAGCCGGTGTGACACGAGGCGCACTCTATCATCACTATCGGGACAAGTCGGATTTGTTCGAGGTGGTGTGTCGCGATCTCGCCGTTGATGCGGCTGAGGAGATCCGAATCGCAACCGAGGGTTTGACCAATCCTGTCGAGGCGCTGGAGCAGGGTTCTCTCGCGTGGATTGACTTTATGCTCCGACCGGAAAGCCGTCGCATACTTGTTATCGATGCGCCAGGTGTACTCGGGCGCGAAAGATGGGAAGCGCTTGATCGCGAACTTTCCTTTGATCTCCTCCGCATCGGCGTAGAAGAGGCGATTGATGCCGGCGCCATCCGCTTCTCAGCTGGCCCGACTATGCTTGCCATACTGCTCAACGGCGCGATGAACGAGATTGCGTTGCGCGCCGAAGAGGATGATGTCGCGGCATTGAAAGCCGGGCTGCTAGAGTTGCTTGGCGCGCTGAAGTCTTGATTGCGGCCAATACCCGGCGCTGGCCCGCCCGTGCGACCTCCTTCAGAGCGGCGTTATCCAGCATCGCTTCTGCGATAAAAGTGGTGCATTGACTCCTCTTAAAAAGTGGCTATAACCACAAATGCAGACTGAAGATTTAAGACCATCTGCAAGGGTGGTCTTGTTGCGTCTGGAATCCGGATAAGTCCTCTTGCAGATGTCATAGCGACGTTGGGAGGACGCCGTAATGCACGGAAGCAAAATAGCCCTTAGGGGCGTACCGGATATCATTTCCTACATAGATGCGAATGACGGCATTCGAGGCCGCGCCGGTGTCATCTGGTGGCTTGCCCTTGGTGGCCTGTTTCTTGACGCCTTCGCCAATTCGGCATTGAGCGCAGGCCTTGGGCCAATGACACGCGATCTGGGACTGGATGCGGCGCAGGTCGCATTGATGACCTCTTTCGCCGCATGGGTGTCGATCGCGTTCAATCCGATTGGTGGTTGGATTGCCGACCGTTGGGGGCGTATGCGCCCGCTGATTTTCGCAAAGCTCATCGCGCTCATCGGCGCAGTGCTGGTCATGACGGCGCATTCCTATGAAGTCATTCTTCTTGGACGCTTCTTCGTTGGCGCCGCCTACGGTATCGACTTTGCCATCGCCATGGCCGTACTTGCAGAGTTCACCCCTGCGCGCCTGCGCAGCCGTCTCAATACATGGCAGGGCATCTGGTACACAGCCGTTTGTACCAATGTGCTTCTGGCCATGCTGTTCTACAGCTGGGATGTGGGTGATGCGATCTGGCGCTATTCCGTCGCGGCCACTGGTATCTTTGCCTTTGCCATCATGGTGCTTCAGGCAGTGTTCATGGTTGAAAGCCCGATCTGGCTTGCCCGCAAGGAAAGGCTGGAAGAGGCCGCCCGTGCGATGACCCGCATCTATCATCGCGATTTCGTTGCCGCTCTTCCGGAAGACCGTCTACCGGTTCTCAATCAGGCCCGCCGCGGCATTGCCAATGTTGCCCTGATTTTCCGTGGCATCTATCTGCCCCGCACTATTCTAGCGGCCACTGTCCAGATCGGGCAATCCATCCAATATTTTGCTGTGGGCTGGTATCTACCCCTCATCAGTGCGGCGCTGTTCGGCAAGGATTTCATCTATGCCATGTTGGGCACGCTGGTGTTCAACGTATTCGGTATCATCGGCGGCTTTTCTTCACCTGTCATCGGGCGCGTGCTTGGCCTGCGCAAGGCTTCCGCCATCGGTTTTGGTGCAGTCTTCGTCATGCTGGTCATCATGGGCCTGTTCCATGACACCATGCCGACATGGCTCGCGGTGATCGTGCCTTCGCTGTTCATCCTGTTCCATTCCGGTGGTCCGGGCGCAAACGGCAAGAGCCTGTCGTCGCTCTCGTTCCGAAGCGAACTGCGTGCAGGCGCCAACGGCATCATCGGTGCACTCGGCGCCATGGGAGCGGCCCTTGGCCTGCTGGTCTTTCCGCTCTTTCGTGAGAGCTACGGCCTCGGCCCGACATTCCTGATCCTGTCGGTGGTTCCACTGATCGCTTGCATCATCTGCTCAATCATTCAGTGGGATCCGACCCGCACCAAGGTCAGCCCAGATGACGAGCCAAATGCGCCGCAGTTCGAAGGCGACCGGTAACAACGGAGGATAATGTGAACGGACGCAGACAGGCCATTCTGGCCATTGATGAAGGAACGTCCGGAACCAGGGCCGCGCTCGTCGCGGCCGACGGTTCGGTCTCCGCCGTCAATTACACGACGCTTGCCGTCTCTTCACCACGTCACAACGTGGTGGAGCAGGACGCCGATGTTCTTTTGCAAAAGACCATCGAAATGTGCGGCAAGACCATTGCAGCCGCACGTGATGCGGGCGTGGAGATTGCTGCAATGGCAATCGCCACGCAACGCGCCACCGGTGTTCTGTGGGATACGCAAACGGGCCGGGCGCTGGTTCCCGCCATGGTCTGGCAGGATTCGCGCTATGCCGAAGAACTGAAACCACTCGGAGCCATCTGGGACGCGAAACTCGTGTCGCTTGCCGGACGTCCTGTGGGCGGACGCGCGATCTATTTATGGGCGGCGCGCCACATGCAGGAGACGCCCGTCGTGCGCGAGGCATGGAAGGCGAAAAGGCTTGCTTTCGGCACGGTCGACACGTGGCTGCTGTGGAATCTGTCCGAAGAACGCAAGGCCGTCACCACGCCGACGAATGCGACTTCTGCCGGTGCCTATATTCTCGCTGAGAACCGCTACTTCACCGAATGGGTGGAGGCGCAGGATTTTCCGCCGGAGCTGTTGCCCGAGCTGAAACAGGACGCTGACGATTTCGGTTATACGCGCCAGGATATTCTCGGTATCCGCGTGCCGATCAAGGCTTCTTGCGGCGATCAGCTCGGTGGTCTTGTCGGTCTTGGCTGTCACGATGCAGGGCAGGCCATGTGCGTACACGGTACGGGCAGTTTCGTCGATCTTGTGATCGGAAAGCAGACGCCAAAGAATCCCGGCCTCTACGAGGCAACTTTCACCATGACGGCCTGGCGGAGCGAGAACCTCTCGCATTTTGCGGTCGAGACCTATGCCGCCACAACCGGATCGGCGCTCAACTGGCTCTGTAATGAAATGCGCTGGTTCGAGAATGCCAAGGAAATCAGCGAACTGGCTGCAACTGTACCGTCTTCCGATGGCCTGTTCTTCATGCCGACCCTGACGGGATTGCGCCAGCCGAACATCGTTCCCGATGGCCGGGCATCACTGACCGGGCTCTCGATGGCACATAGCCGGGCGCATCTTGCTCATGCCATTCTGGAAGGTATTGCGCATTCGGTCGTTTCCTGTGCGGAGGCGAGCTCTAAAGTGGCGGGCGTTCCGGTTCGGGAAGTGGTGGCAGGCGGAGGGCTTTCCTCCAGCGATACGCTGCTTCAGCTGCAGGCCGATCTCAGCGGTGTGCCGGTGCGGCGCATGGCGGATCAGGATCGCGCGAGCCTGCGGGGAACCGCATTCCTGGCAGCCAGCGATGGCTTGCTCTGGAGCGACCTTGCTGAAGCTCGCGGCACGCTGCCCGAAGGCAATCTCTTTATCCCCAAGACCAGCGAAGCGGAAAGACAGGACCGCAGAGCGCGGTGGCATTCCCTCACGGAAGAGGAAGTCGCACGCGTTCGATCCGGTCACTATCATTAAACAGGAGTTGAAATGCTGAATCTGCGCTCCCGGCGCGCGGACAAGGATCGCGCCCGGATGATCCGCACCGAACCGCTGCGGCTGAACCGTTCGGAACAGGAAGACCGTCTTGCCACCGAAACCTACGATATTCTGATCGTCGGCGGCGGCGTGACCGGGGCTTACTGCGCCTTCGACGCAAGTCTGCGCGGCTTTCGTGTTGCGCTGGTCGAGAAGGATGATTTCGCATCCGGTACATCATCGAAATCCTCCAAGATGGTGCATGGCGGCTTGCGCTATATCGAACAGGGCAATCTTGGGCTGGTTCGTCATTCCCTGCTGGAGCGCCAACGCCTGCGCCGCAATGCCAGTCATCTGGTGCAGCGCCTGCCTTTCCTGTTTCCGATTCTGGAGCGGGATGGTGTGTTCGACTCGCGCTTTGCCAAGGCGTTTGAAGGCTTGCTCTGGACCTATGATCTGGCTGGAGGCTGGCGCGAAGGCATCCTGCATCAGAAGCTGACTGCGGCGGAAGTGCTGGCGCATTGCCCGACCTTCAAGGACGAATATCTGCGCGGTGGCCTGATGTATTTCGATGCCCGCGTTGACGATGCGCGCCTGACGCTGGCGCTTGCCCGTTCTGCGAGCTTTTATGGGGCGACGGTCCTCAACCACTCGAAAGTTGCCGAGATCACCCGCAGTTCGGGCCGGGTTGATGGCGCAATCGTTCATACCGTCGAGGGCAAGGAAATCCGGGTGCGCGCCAAGACAGTCATTATGGCGACAGGCGTTTGGCTGCGCGACTGGATGGGCCTTGGCAAGGATGGCGAAAAGCCGTTGCATGTGCGCCCGGCCAAAGGCGTTCACGTCGCGATTCCCTGGCTGAAAATTCGCAACGACTGCACGGTGACGGTGCCGGTGCCGGGGCGTAGCCGCCGCGCGACGATTACGCGCTGGGGCAATGTCTCCTATCTCGGCACGACCGATGAGGATTATCAGGGCGATCTCGATGATGTGCATTGCACCCGCCGAGAACTCGATTTTCTGATCGAGGGCGCTTGCAGCGCGCTCAATATCGATCTGACGCCAGATGATGTTGTCGGCAGCATTGCCGGATGTCGTCCGCTGGTCGCCGCTTCATCGGGCGGCAGCACCATGGACGTCAAACGCGACCATTCCGTGCATGTTGCGCCTGATGGCCTTGTCACGATTGTGGGCGGTAAGCTGACGACGTCGCGCCATATGGCCGAACAGACGGTGGATGCCGCCGCGAAAGTTCTGGGTGATCGCCGCCGTTGCACCACCAAGAAAGCCTTTTTGCTCGGTGCCGCCGGTTATGACGCGCAGGCAATCGTCGCTTCGGGTGGCATGGAGGCGCATCTGGGCGAACGTTACGGTACGGAATCGCGCTTCGTCAGTGATCTGATGGCCGCTCGTCCTGAACTCGGCCAATCGATTGTGGAAGGGTTGCCCTATACCGGCGGCGAAGTCATCTACGCCGCCCGGCATGAACTTGCCCGGACCATCGATGACGTGCTGTCGCGTCGTATGCGTGCCCGCCTGATGGCGCGCGATGCTTCCGCCCGTGCCGCCGCCAAGGTGGGCGCTTTGCTGGGTGAGGAGCTTGGTCTCCCCCAAACCGAAATCGACCGTCAGGTCGCCGCTTATGTGGCTGCGACCGAAAAAGAAAAATCCATTCTCATAGGAGCGAACTGAATATGATCAGCAAGGAAGCCATCAAACGCGGTTATAATCGTGGAAATTATGTAGTTGGCGCACCGACCCAGCCGCATTATGCCGGCAGCATCAAGGAAATCGGCACCGAGGCCGATCTGGCTCAGAACGCCGTTGCCGTAGACGCTGCTCTCGTTGAAAAGCTGCGGGGCGTTGCAGACGAAGTTCTGACAGCGCGCGAAGATGTCGTCGTGAACACCCGCGACTGGTGGGCGCGCACCATGGTCGCGGAAACGGGTGGAAAGCCCGCAACGGTCGACGGCGTATTCGTTCGCGTTTCGACGGTCGAACAGGTTCAGTCCGTCATGCGCCTTGCGCATGAAGCAAAAGTTCCGGTTACGGTTTCTGCCGGACGCTCCAACGTTACGGGCGCGGCACTCCCGTTGCGCGGCGGTATTGTGCTTGATGTCTGCAATCTCAACCGTTTCGTCAGCTTCGATGCGGACAGCCAGATCGTTGAAGTTGAAGCTGGCATGTTCGGCGATATTTTCGAGGAGATGATCCAGCGCGACTTTGGCATGACCATGGGCCATTGGCCGTCCTCATTCGGTATCAGCACCGTGGGCGGCTGGATCGCTTGCCGCGGCGCAGGTCAGCTTTCGACACGCTATGGCAAGATCGAGGACATGGTGTACGGCATGGAAGTCGTGCTGGCGGACGGTTCGCTGGTGACGGTTGGAAACTATGCCCGTGCAGCCATCGGACCCGATCTCCAGCAGATATTCATCGGTTCGGAAGGCACGCTTGGCATTATCGTGAAGGCGCGCTTTAAACTGCATCGTCTGCCGGATTATGCCCGCGCGATCGCCTATGGCTTCAAGAGCTTCGGCATCGGTCTGGAAGCCTGCCGCCGCATCATGCAGGGCGGCGCCAATCCCGCAGCACTGCGTCTTTACGACGAGCTGGAAAGCGGTGTGCAGTTCGGCCTGCCGGAAAGCAACGTGCTGTTGATCGCCGATGAAGGCGCTCAGGAAATGGTCGACGCCGTGATGGCGATCAGCGAGAAGGTTTGCGCCGAACTCGGTGACAAGCTCGATGGTGAGACGATCTTCGAAAAGTGGCTCGACACGCGCTATCTGACCGGCAAGAGCGCCGAAGGCTTCAAGCGCAGCCCGGGCTTTGTTGCCGATACGCTGGAAATGACGGGATGCTGGCGCGATCTGCCTGCGATCTACGACGAGGTCGTCGCTGCAATCAATGCAGTGCCGGGGACGCTGGCCGGTTCGGCGCATCAGTCGCATGCCTATGTCGACGGCGCCTGCCTCTATTTCTCGCTGCGTGGCGACGTGGAAGTGGAAAAGCGCGCCGAATGGTATCGTGCTGCCTGGGATGCTGCCAATGCCGTTCTAATCAAGTATGGTGCAGCCTTGAGCCATCACCACGGCGTCGGACTGCTCCGCGCGCCTTACATGAAGGACGCTCTGGGTTCTGCGTTTCCTCTCCTCGAAACGGTGAAGAAGGCGCTCGACCCGGACAATCTACTTAACCCCGGCAAGCTCGGACTTTCGCTCGACATGCCAAGAGACGGAAAATGATGGAATGACATTGGACAGAACGATCGGTGAGCGGCTTTTGCGAACGCCGGTGATGGCGACGCTCTACGGCGTGGATAATCTTCAGGCATTTCTGGACAGCAAGGCGGAAGTGGGCATTGTCGCCAACATTGCCTTGCGCCATGTGGCCGAAGTGCTCAACGCGCTCAAAAAAAGCAACAAGCTGATCGTTCTGAACATCGACAGTTGCGAAGGCCTGTCGCAGGACAAGGGAGCTATCGAATTCCTTGCCGAGATTGGCATTTCGGTTCTGCTGTCGACCCGTGTTCCAACAATCCAGAAGGCCGCGCAATGCGGCCTTCTGACCATGCAGAAAGTCTTTGTGACCGACCGGTCCACCTGGCCGCGCAGCCTGAAGGCGGTTTCGCAAAGCGGGCCCAATCTGGTGCAGATCATGCCATCGCCCATGCTCGGCTATCTCTCTGCAGAGGACAAACGCCGTCTCCCGCCTATCGTAGCTTCCGGCTTTATCTGTGATGAGACCGATTTAGCAAAGGCAATGAAAGAGGGCGCAATTGCCGTTTCGTCAAGCAATAAATCCCTTTGGGACTATAGCAGGCGCAAGCCATAATCACACATTGCTGACAGCTGACGGTGGAAGCAGGTGTTCTAGAGCGGTTCCGGTTAAAACGGAATCGAGGAACCGCTCTATCTATTTGTTTTTACGCATTATCCTACGTATCGAAGCGGGATCAGAAATCAGTCCACTGGACTGATTTCCCCGCGTAGGCGCTACGCGCTTTTGCTGGAAATGCTCTAAAGCGTGTCGCATTTATTCGGCCTCATACCCAGCAGCCTTAAAGAAGTTCTGGCATTCATTGATGGAGAAGAGACTGATGATATCGCCAAGTGCTTTTGAGATGGCGTCGAAGCTGCGTGCTGCTCGCTTTCTCAGAAGTGCCTTGAGTTTTGAGAAAGCCATTTCGATTGGGTTCAGGTCCGGCGAATAGGGCGGCAGGAAGAGAAAC
>NZ_BAABRX010000013.1:0-65821 GCF_040372265.1 Brucella sp. NBRC 113783
AATCTTGGCCGCCCCACCTACTCGTCAGCCAACAGCCTGTCAACCGCTTTCACCAGAACTCAAGGACGAAGCAACCTGCCGCTAGCAGCGTCGCCGCCCTCGTTGTGGCGCTATATAGGCCCCGCACTCACAAACTGTCAACACAGCTTTCGATAAAAATGCGATTTTCTTTTCCACAGGGATAAGGAACGAAATTTACTCCTTATTAAGCTGCATGGACACCCGATTCTGTAAAGCGCGGACAGCGTCGTTCATGGTGCCATAGTAAGGAAGAGCGTCTCGAATACGCCAGCGACAGCCCACTTCACCGGGCCAGAGCCAGAACGACGGGATATTTCATCTTGTTTTGTTCAGTGATGGCCGGAACGGTACTCGCGTGTTTCCGTAGCGGGCAATTCATTATACCGTGGTTTGTATCCCGCCGATGCGCTTTCTTCGTGCTCTTTTCCAGGGGATCGAAGACAAGCCCGTAGATGCAGAAAACGCCATGCCCAAAAGCGCCTCTCCGCTCGAATCCTTTCAGTCCCGGACGTTCCGCTCGCTGTGGTCTGCCACGCTGGTATCGAATCTGGGGGGACTTATCGAAGGCGTCGCCGCCGGTTGGTTGATGACCAGTCTGACCACATCTCATGGGATGGTGGCACTGGTCCAGGCATCGATGACGCTGCCGGTGATGATTTTCTCGCTCGCCGCCGGGGCGTTGGCTGACAATTACGACCGCCGACGCATCATGCTTATCGCGCAGATGATGATGCTATGCTTTTCGGCGATGCTGGCGCTACTCTCTTATAGTAATGCACTGACACCATGGCTGTTGCTCAGCCTCACCTTTCTGATCGGATGCGGCGGCGCGCTCTATAATCCTTCCTGGCAAGCTTCGATGGGCGACATTGTTCCCCGTGAACATCTGCCGGGCGCAGTGGCGCTCAACAGCATGAGCTATAATCTCATGCGCAGTATCGGCCCGGCCATTGGCGGCATCATTGTCGCGACGGCGGGTGCGGCCTTTGCCTTTCTCTTTAACGTGTTTTGCTATTTCGCCCTGATCTTCGCGCTTTTCCGCTGGAAGAAAGTGACACCGCGCAACCCGCTGCCGCGCGAATCCTTCGGCAGCGCCATGTCAGCGGGCTTTCGTTATGTGACCATGTCGCCCAATCTTTTGAAGGTCATGGTGCGTTCATTCGCTTTCGGCTTCAGCGCCGTGGTGATTCTGGCGCTCCTGCCACTCGTTGCGCGCGATCAGGTGCAGGGCACCGCCATTACCTATGGCATTATGCTGGGCTTTTTCGGTTTCGGCGCGATCTGCGGCGCGCTACTGATCGGGCGGGTGCGCGATATTCTCAGCAATGAATGGGTGATCCGCGGCGCATTCTTCGCGCTCGCTGTCAGCTGTTTCTTCCTCGCCATGAGCAACCGGGTGTGGTTGAGCTGCCTTCTGTTGATGCCAGCTGGCATGGCTTGGGTGCAGGCTTTCTCACTGTTCAATGTGACTGTGCAGCTTTCGACCCCGCGCTGGGTCGTCGGTCGTGCGTTGTCATTATACCAGACGGCAACCTTCGGCGGCATGGCCTTGGGTAGCTGGGTCTGGGGGCAACTGGCCGACCTGCACAGCGTATCGGGTGCGCTGTTCATCGCGAGCGCCGTGCTGATTGTCGGCGGGCTGCTCGGCTTCATCTTGCGCCAGCCCAATTTCGAATCGCTGAACCTTGATCCGACGAACGCCTTCAGCGAGCCGCAACTGCAGCTCGACCTGCGCGCCCGCAGCGGCCCTATCATGGTGATGGTCGATTATTCCATCGACCAGAAAGACGTGCCGGAATTTCTCGCCACAATGGCGCTGCGGCGGCGCACCAGAATTCGCGACGGAGCTAAGCAATGGGTGTTATTGCGTGATCTCGAAAACCCGAGCGTCTGGACGGAAAGCTATCATGTGCCGACCTGGATCGAATATATCCGCCACAGCCAGCGGCTGACCCATGCCGATGCCGAGATTGCAAAACATCTTGATGAGTTGCATCGTGGCGACAGCCCTCCCCGCATCCATCACATGATCGAACGCCAAACCGTTCCTACCCATGACGATATACCTTTAAAGCCATATCTGGATGCGACATGAAAAAAGCCGCCCAACTGGGCGACTTTTTTAAGCAGTAGGTGTTGGAAGCGATTATTCGCCCCAAGGGCCGTGGAAATCGCCATCCTTGTCGATGCGCTTGAAGCCATGCGAACCGAAGAAATCGCGCTGGCCCTGAATGAGATTCGCCGTACCAAGCGACTGCGTATAGCTGTCGAAATAGTTGAGCGCTGATGCAAGTGCGGGAACCGGCAAACCAGCAATCGCAGCCTTGGAAACGATGTTCCGCAGGCCCTTCGACGCCTTCTGCATGCGCTCCACGAAAGCCGGAGCCAGCAGAAGGTTGCGGCTTTCATTGCCCTCGAATGCCTGGGCGATATCGTCCAGCAGTTCCGAACGGATGATGCAACCGGCGCGCCAGATACGAGCTGTGGTGGCCAGCGGAATGTTCCAGCCATGCTCCTTCGACGCGGCTTCCATCACGGCAAAGCCCTGTGCATAGGCAGCGATCTTGCCAGCAAGCAATGCCTGCTCCAGATCGGCAAGGAACTTGGTGTGATCCGCGACGTCGAGCGTGCGCGGCGCAGGCTTGTAGATGTTCGCGGCTTCCTCACGCTCGCTTTTCAAAGACGAAAGCGAACGCGCGGCGACCGCAGCTTCAATCGCCGTTGCCGGAACGCCCATCATTTGCGCTTCAATGGCGGCCCAGCGTCCGGTGCCCTTCTGTCCGGCTTCGTCGAGGATCATATCGACCATCGCCTTGCCGCTTTCCGGATCGGTGGTTTTCAAAACCTTGGCGGTGATCTCGATCAGATAGGAATCGAGCGGACCTGAATTCCATTTTTCGAACACATCGCCAATGGCCGGAGCCGAAAGGCGGAGACCGTCGCGCAGGATGCCGTAGATTTCGGCGATCATCTGCATGTCGGCATATTCAATGCCGTTGTGGATCGTCTTGACGAAATGGCCCGCACCGTCAGGACCGACCAGCGCGCAGCATGGTTCGCCCTTATATTTCGCGGCGGCGGCGAGAAGGATCGGCGCGATGCGCTCATAAGCTTCCGGCGTTCCACCCACCATCATCGACGGGCCATGGCGTGCGCCTTCCGCGCCGCCGGAAACGCCCATGCCAACAAAGGTCGGATCATTCGGGCCAAGAGCCTTGAGGCGGCGGACCGTATCGCGATAATCGGAATTGCCCGCATCGATCATGATATCGCCCTTCTCGAGAAGAGCTTTCAGCCGAGTCGTTTCGGCATCGACAGGCGCGCCCGCCTTGATGAGGAAGATGAACGGACGCGGCTTGCGCGTGTTTTCCGCCAATTCTTCGAAAGTGGCGCAGGGGATGATCTTGTCGCGTAGCGGACCGGCTTTATCGAGGAAAGCTTTCAGCACCGGCTCGTCACGATCATAGACAGCCACCGTGTAGCCTTTCTCGGCTATGTTCAGCGCCAGGTTGGAACCCATCACGCCAAGACCGACCATTCCGATATCTGCTTTTTCCATTTTAGGCCCTTCAGAAATGCAACCAGCTGGCCTGTCGCGTGGCATTGGGAGGCATGCACTGCAAACAGGCTGGAACCCGGCATATTTGGTTGTCGCACTATTCCGACGACAACGGCTGATAATCTGTATCGTATTCCTGGATGATCTAGGGCAAATGACACAAAGTTGATAGACCCCGGCATCGGAAAAATCCGCGTGCACTGCCGGTTGCCAACAGCGCCACGCTGCTGCAACAGTGCGTGGAAACGGGAATTGCGGGCAGATTGCCCCGTCGGCTGCTGCGAATGGGCGTGATGAGAATCAAACTGGGTATCGGTTCCAAACTTCTTCTGTCGAGCCTTGTCAGCCTGATCGGCCTGCTGGTCATGGCGGCGGTGACGGTGCATGCGCTGCGCGAACAGATGATCGATGACCGTGTCACCATGGTTCGCAACCTGACCGAAATCGGCCGCAAGATCATTCAGGAAGAATATGATCGTTTCCAAAGCGGCGAGATCAGCGAAGCTGCCGCCAAGGAAAATGCCGTCGAAACGCTGCGCAAGCTGCGTTATGCCAATGACGAATATTTCTTCATCGACGATTTCGACGGCAATTCCGTGCTTTTGCCGATCCGGCCCGATCTTGAAGGCACCGACGCTTCCGCCTTGGTCGATTCCGAAGGCCGCCATTACGTGCAGATGCAGATCGACACCGCCAAGTCCGGCGGCGGCGTGGTGCGTTATGAATTCACCAAGCCCAACACGAATGTGAGCGGCGAGAAAATGGCCTATGTCATGCCGTTCGAGCCGTGGCGGTGGTTTATCGCGACGGGCATTTATCTGGAAGATGTGGACAGTGAAACCAAGGCCGTGCTGCTGCGCGCAGGCGGGATTCTCGCCACCATCGCCGTTGTCACCACGGCGCTTCTGATTCTCCTGTCGCGCAGCATCACGCGACCGCTCGGGCGACTGACAGCGGTAATCGGGCAACTGACCCGCCGCAAATACGATCTGACCGTCAAGGATCAGGATCGCCGCGACGAGATTGGCGATATTGCGCGCGCCGTGGAGATTTTCAAGAAAACCGGCCAGGAATTCGAGGTTTTGCAGGCGAAGATGCGCGAGCAGGAAGCGAAAGCGCAGGCCGAACGCGAAGCGGCCCTTGCCTTCGAGCGCGACAGCGCCCTGCGGCTCGAACAGACGGCGAGGCTGATTTCGATGGGCGAAATGGCTGTCAGCCTTGCCCATGAGCTGAACCAGCCGCTGGCTGCGGTCAGCAATTATTGCATGGGATCGGTGCGGCGGCTGGAAGCAGGCACCGACGACCGCGCAGCGTTGCTCGACGCCATGAAGAAAGCGTCACGGCAGGCAAGCCGCGCATCTGGCATCGTGGCGCGCATCCGCGATTTTCTGCGCCGCAGCGAGCCGACCCCGCAGCCGCAAATATTGCGGGAGATTGTCGAGGAGACCGCATCCATCGCCGAGATTGAATCGCGCAGGCGCGGTTTCAAGATCAAGGTCGATATAGCGAAAGACCTGCCGACCGTACTGGCCGACCGCGTTATGATCGAACAGGTTGTGTTCAATCTGTTGCGAAACGCCACCGAGGCCACGTCAGCCGTGCCAGCGCCACGGCGCGATATCGTCGTTTCGGCCAGAATCAGTCCTGACGGGCAGGAGGTGGAAACAGCTGTGCTGGATTTCGGAGGAGGCATTGCTGAAGACGAGATGGCCAAGATATTCGACCCGTTCTACACGACCAAGGCCGAAGGCATGGGCGTGGGGCTCAATATCTGTCGCTCGATCATGGAGTTCCACCGGGGCAGGCTTTGGGCGGAGCCAAATCCGGACGGCGGGACAGCTTTTCATTTCACGCTGCCTGTCAGCGGCACGCTTGGGGAAAAAGCCGTATGAGCGAAGCGGTCTATGTCATCGATGACGACGAGGCTTTTCGGGATTCGCTCGTCTGGCTGCTGGAATCGAGCCAGTACACCGTCCGCGCTTTCGATTCGGCGGAAGCTTTTCTGGATGCCGCATCCCCGGACATGTCCGGCTGTGTGATAGCCGATGTGCGCATGTCGGGCATAACCGGTCTTGAACTGCACCGGCGCCTGCGAACGCTTGGCGTCGATCTGCCGACAATCATCGTCACCGGTCATGGTGACGTGCCGATGGCCGTCACGGCCTTCCGCGACGGTGTGGTGGATTTCATCGAAAAGCCTCTCGACGACAAGTATGTACTGGAGCGGATCGAATTCTGTCTCGCCAAGGCGCGGGAGAACGCAAGGTTGCGCCAGCAGGCGGATGATTTTGCCCGCCGCTATGAAAGCCTGACGCAACGCGAAAAAGAAGTGCTGGAATATATCGTGGCGGGAAAGCTCAACAAGCAGATCGCCGATCTGATGGATATCAGCATCAAGACGGTTGAAGTGCATCGCAGCCGCGTGATGGAAAAGATGCAGGTGACGAATGTGGCGGAGCTGGTGCGCCAGAAACTGTCCTTCAGCGAAGGCGCAAAAAAGAAGCCGGCATAAGCCGGCTCCCTTTGTTTTGCAGAACAGGATCAGTCGTCGAGCTGCTGGCCACTTCTGTCGGTCGTGCAGGCGACCGCGACCAGCGAAATAACGCCGCAAGCCGCGATGAACACAGCAATCGGCAGATAGCTGCCATTATATTTGGCAAGCAGAGCCGTTGCGATCAGCGGCAGCGGACCACCGACAATAGCTGCACCCACCTGATAGCCGAGCGACACGCCGGTATAGCGGACATCTGCCGGGAAGCTTTCGGCGAAGAACGTGCCGAGAACCGAACCATAGGTCGACCAGATGATGGCAAAACCGATCACGACGGCAAGCGTCGCCACGACCCACGAACCCTGATTGAGCAGCCAGAAATAAGGCACCGTATAGATGACCATGGCGACAGTGCCGAGCAGGAAGACCTTCTTGCGACCGATGCGGTCGGACAGGCTGCCAAAGTAGAGCATGACCGGAACAGCGATCAATGCGGCGATCAGCACCGAGTTGAGAGCATGGACGCGCTCGAAACCCAGTCCCACGAGATAGGACACGGTGAAGGTTGCGAACAGGAAGAAGGTCGAGGTTTCGATGAACTTCGCGCCGATGACGATCAGAACCGCGCGCCAATGCTTGGTCAGTGTTTCGACCAACGGCACTTTCTTGGCGGTGTTGGCCGCAGCCACGCGCTTGAAGGACGGGGTTTCATCAACCGTGTTGCGGATCCACATACCGATGGCGACCAGCACGATGGACAGCACGAACGGAATGCGCCAGCCATAGGACAGGAACGCTTCTTCCGAAAAGCCGAGCGCAAGGCCGGACGTCACCAGATTGCCGAGCGCCAGACCGAACAATGCGCCCGTCTGCGGCACAGCGCCATAGAAGCCGCGCCTGTTACGCGGGGAATATTCCACCGCCAGAAGCACGCCGCCGCCCCATTCGCCGCCGAGCGCGAGTCCCTGCAACAGACGCAGCAGCGTCAGGATGATCGGTGCCCAGACGCCGATGGTGGCATAGGTCGGCATCAGGCCGATCAACACCGTTGAAATGCCCATGATGGACAGAGTGATGACGAGCGTTTTCTTGCGTCCGATACGATCGCCGATATGGCTGAACACGATGCCGCCGATGGGGCGGATTAGGAAAGCCAGCGCGAAAGAGGCAAGCGCCAGAAGCTGGCTGGTCACCGGATCATCGGACGGAAAGAACAGCTTTCCGAACACGATGGCCGACATGGTGCCATAAAGGAAGTAATCATACCATTCGATGGTGCTGCCTACCGCGCTGCCAATCAGCGCGCGACGGCGATCGCCATCGGTAATCAAAGTGTCTTTTTCTACGCGTGCAGAAGCCGCGCCCTCCAAGACGGTCATAGCATTTCCTCCTGAGTGGGCCGCTTATGCGGCCTTGTTTTTGAGAATGTCGAGCGCGACATCGATGATCATGTCTTCCTGGCCGCCGACCATGCGGCGCTTGCCAAGTTCGATGAGGATTTCGCGCGTATCGACGCCATAGAGTTTCGAGGCGTTTTCCGCATGACGCAGGAAGCTCGAATAGACGCCCGCATAGCCAAGCGAGAGGCTTTCACGATCCACCCGCACCGGACGGTCCTGCAACGGACGCACCAGATCGTCGGCGGCATCCATCAGGCCATAGAGGTCACAGCCCGTATCGATGCCCTTGCGGTTGAGAACCGCTATCAGACCTTCAAGCGGCGCATTACCGGCCCCTGCCCCCATGCCTGCGAGCGACGCATCGACGCGAACAGCGCCTGCTTCGATACCGGCAACGGCATTGGCAACGCCAAGCGTCAGATTGTGGTGGGTGTGAACGCCGATTTCGGTTTCAGGTTGCAGCGCATCACGCAGCGCCTTGACGCGAAGCGTATATTGCTCAGGCAATAGCGCGCCTGCCGAATCGGTAACATAGACGCATTCCGCGCCATAGCTTTCCATCAGCTTCGCCTGTTCGACCAGCTTTTCCGGTTCGGCCATATGCGACATCATCAGAAAGCCGATCGTGTCCATGCCCAGTTCACGCGCAGCCTCGATATGCTGGCGTGATACATCGGCCTCGGTGCAATGGGTCGCAACGCGAACCGAACGCGCGCCGGCGTTATACGCTTCCTTCAGGTCATGCACCGTGCCGATGCCCGGAATGAGCAGCACGGTGACACGGGCATGATCGCAGGCCTCGGCAACCGCGCCGATCCATTCGACATCGTCATGCAGGCCAAAGCCGTAATTGAAGGTCGAACCGGCAAGGCCGTCGCCATGGGTGATTTCAATCGCGTCCACCTTGGCGGCATCCAGCGCCTTCGCAATCGCGACGACATCCTTCAGCGTGTATTGATGGCGGATCGAATGCATGCCGTCGCGCAGCGTGACATCCTGAACATAGAGCTTATCGGGATTGGAGCGGGCCATTATGCAGCCTCCTTGGCAAGCGCTTTTGCTGCCCAATGATCAGCGGTGACCAATGCAGCGGATGTCATGATGTCGAGATTGCCGGCATAGGCGGGCAGATAATGCGCAGCGCCTTCGACCTCGAGCAGGATGGTCGTCTTGAGACCCGATACGAGCCCGATGCCCGGTACGCGAACCGGCGCATTGTCGCCGATCACTTCGAACTGAACCTTCTGCTTGAGGCGATAGCCCGGCACATAGGCTTGTACCGTCTTGACCATTTCGGCAATCGAAGCCTCGATGGCTTCGCGGCTGCCACCCTGCGACAGAACAAACACCGTATCGCGCATGATGAGCGGCGGTTCTGCCGGGTTGAGAATGATCAGCGCCTTGCCGCGTTCAGCGCCGCCCAGTTCACGGATTGCCTTCGACGTGGTTTCGGTGAACTCATCGATATTCGCGCGGGTGCCGGGACCAGCCGAACGCGACGAGATCGAAGCGACGATTTCGCCATAGACCACGCGGTCGGTGGCGCGCTTGACGGCATAGACCATCGGGATCGTCGCCTGACCGCCGCATGTGACCATGTTGACGTTCGGCTCGTCGATATTGGCGTCGCCATTGATGGCGGGAATGGTGAAGGGGCCGATGGCGGCAGGCGTCAGGTCGATGACCTTCTTGCCGTCCTTCTGCAAGAGCGCGTCATTATGGAGATGCGCCTTGGCCGAAGTTGCATCGAACACGATATCGATATCGCGATATTCGGGCATACGCATCAGGCCGTCGATGCCGTCATGGGTCACCGGCACGCCGAGCCGTGCGGCGCGTGCCAGACCATCCGAATTCGGATCGATGCCGACCATTGCGCCCATCTCGATATTCTTCGATGTGCGCATCACCTTGATCATCAAATCCGTGCCAATATTGCCGGAACCGATGATCGCGCATTTCTTCTTGGACATAGTGGGTCCTTTCTGATCTTCCTCAGGTCGCCGCACCAGACGCCAAATGGGGAGGCTTGACCGGCGCGAATACGCGCACTGCACGCCTTGAAGCGGTGGTGTGGTGAGTCAGCTTGAAAGGACGCTGGATGGGTGGGTCGTGGCAGAACGGGTGCCAGAACCTGGCCCATCAGTTCGCACGTATCGCTCCTCCGGCAAATCCTCCCCATTTGCTTGACAGGGGGATAATAGGACGGAGGATGCGGTCTAGATATTGGGGTTAACCCCTACCGATTTTCGACTTGTGTATTAGCCGAATGACGGTTGCGCCACATGGCTGCGGCTTTCTGGTGGAACGCATCATAGCTGTTATTATCAGCGGCGGATACCGTCATCATGGCCATGGCTGCCGTTGCGATGACTATGCTTTCGGCGCGCTCGTCGGTGGCGGTGCCACTCCAAACACCGTGCCAATATTCAAAAGAGCTGAGGCTGGAATGCTTGTCGCTGCTGGCTTTCGAAAGCGTCGGCAGCTGCAAGGCGCTGGAATGCCCCTGCACGTGGCGATATATGGTGTGTTTGCGGTGCGGGACCAGTTCCGCCACATCGCGGCTGGTCGAGACGACCGAAACCGACTGCATGTCGAGCAGCACGGCAGCATCGCGATGCAACTCGCGATAAGCGGGTTGCGACACGCCGAGAAATGACGATTTCAGCCCCAACGGGTTCAGGAGGTGGACAAGACTGTTCACCGGCGAACGGGACTCGAATAGCGGATAAAGCGCCAGCAGCGCCTGCACCTGCGGCGCAAAACCCGCCATCGGCATGAAGCATATGCCATGCGCTC
Source organism: Brucella sp. NBRC 113783 (assembly GCF_040372265.1). Lineage (NCBI taxonomy): Bacteria > Pseudomonadati > Pseudomonadota > Alphaproteobacteria > Hyphomicrobiales > Brucellaceae > Brucella > Brucella sp. NBRC 113783. The sequence goes on from NZ_BAABRX010000013.1 coordinate 10,271, forward strand.
TGAGCGCACTTTCCGCCAGTTCATGCGATGTGGCAATCGGCATGTTGATCGCTTCCGCCGCAATCTCCAGTTTGCCGGACAGTTCGCCGACACCGCAACTGCCATGCATCAGCACCGGGTAACCGGCGCGCGCGACGAGCAGTGCAGACAGCATGAACCATGGCGACTGCGAAGAATTGGGAGACAGGTAGGCGGGCCAATCCAGCGCAGGCGTGTTGATATTCGTTCCCGCCGCATAAAACCGCGCGGATGCGCACGCCATGCCTGCAAGCTCCGGCGCGGTCAGCCCGCGATAATGGATCAGGCGCAACAGCGCGCTGATCTGCATCGGGTCCGCTTCGCCCGCGAAAATGGTCGTGAAGGCATCTTCCGCCTCATGCAGTTCCAGCGGACGGGTGTGCCCCACCTTGCGGCCAACGACGGCAATATATTTGGCCAGCCGCCGCGTCGGGTCGTTCTCGCTCTGGATATCGGCGAACTGCGCGGCGGTATATTCCGCCGACGGGTGGTTCTCCAGATCCGTCACCTTGCGGATGGTCAGTGGCGGCGGCGTAACGATAGCGCTGCGGTTCCATCCATGATGTCCGGTGCAGGCTGACACATGCGCGTTTTCTGCATCGGGCTTCATCAAGGCATCGGCTTCATTCGCCAAACGCCGCAAGCGACCGCGCAATGCTTCCGCCTTTGGCGTCGCGATCATGGCGCGACCGGAGCGGACAAAGATTGGATCGTCAAAATGGTCGCGGATCTGCCCCAGCAGACGGCTCATCGCCGGAATGCTCAAGCCCATCTGCTTGGCCGCGCCACCGACACTGCCTTCCACAAGAAGTGCATCAAGCGCAATCAGCAGCCGCAACTGCCCCAGACGAGGATTGGCGCCATCGCTTTCGGCCTTTTCCGCCGGTTTTGCGCTCTTCGCCCGCTTATCCGCCATTTCCGATGCCTGCCTCGTCAGTTGCGTTTTTTGAAACTTGGAAAGTTTCTAAAACATGATGATTGACGTCATCTTATAGCCATACATAAGGAGAGTAGAAAACTCAACTTTAGACGGTGGTGAAAATGACCAGCTTGTTTTGGGGCTTGTGTGCCAGTGGCGCGCAAGGCAGGCAGATTACCAGAGGAAAGCTTGCTTCCAGAGCGATCCTTGCAGGGACGTGTCTTTCAACCGCCCTTTTGTTAAGCGAAACGGGCGCCTTCGCGCAAGCAGCAAATAGTGCGACCAGCGCCACCGCTGAAGAAACCGAAGCCCAGAAGAAAAAGGCTGCGGAAGGCGAACAGGCTGCTGACACTGCATCCGATGGCACGGTCAAGCTGAACCAGATCGTGGTGACGGCGACGGGCTTTGAGCAGAACATCACCGATGCGCCTGCCAGCATCACCGTCGTGCCGGGCGAAGAGCTTGAAAAAGGCGCTTATCGCGACCTGACCGACGCCTTGAAAGACGTGCAGGGTGTGGCCGTGACCGGCCCTGCCGCCGAACGCGATATTTTTATTCGCGGCCTCCCCGGCTCCTATACGCTGCTGCTCGTGGACGGCAAGCGCCAGAGCACCCGCGATGCCCGCACCAACGGCAATTCCGGTTTCGAACAGAGCTTCCTTCCGCCTGCTAACGCCATTGAGCGTATCGAAGTCATTCGCGGTCCAATGTCTTCGCTCTATGGCTCGGATGCGATGGGCGGTGTCATCAACGTCATCACCAAGAAAGTGTCGGACAAGTGGAGCGGCTCGTTCACGGTGGACGGCGTTGCTCAGCAGCATTCCAAATACGGCAATTCCCTTCAGGGTTCCTATTATATCACGGGACCGCTGGTGCCGGACCTTATCGGCGTGCAGCTTTGGGGACGCGGCCTGAAGCGTCAGGAAGACAAGATCGTCAGCGGCTCGCCCGAGCAGCAGGATGTCGACATCACGGGTCGCATCACCTGGACCCCGAACAAAGACCACGATATCCAGCTTGAACTGGGCAAGACGCGCCTGCGCCGCGACAGCACCGTTGGCAACACGACGGAAAAAACCGCGTCGGCTGTCGATTCCTACAATTACAACGACCGCGACCATTGGTCGATCAGCCATACCGGCCGCTGGGGCCCGACCACGTCGGAATTCTCCTTCATGCAGGAATGGTCCGAGCGGACCAACTTCAACTGGAACAACGCATCGAAGAGCTATGTCGAGAACCTTCGCTCTCCGCATGTGAAGAACTCGGTGCTCGACGGCAAATTCACCACGCCGTTCGAACTGTACGGCAATCACACGCTCGTCACCGGCGGCCAGTTCATGGACACGGTTCTCACCGACCAGAATCCGGGACGCCGCACCGGACTGGACGAAGAATTCAGCGTACGCCAATGGGCGCTGTTCGCCGAAGACGAATGGTGGCTGACGCCCGACTTCTCGCTGACCGGCGGTCTGCGCATGGACGATCACGAGGTCTATGGTTCGCATTTGAGTCCCCGCGGCTATGCGGTATGGCACGCGACCGATCAGATCACCTTCAAGGGCGGTATTTCGACCGGCTTCAAGGCCCCCGATATCCGCACCATCGCACCGGGTTATGCTTATACGACGGGCGGCGGCGGCTGCTCCTACGGCCCGACCGGCACCTGCGGCGTCATCATCGGCGACCCAAATCTGGAACCGGAAAAGAGCACCAGCTACGAAGCCAGCGTGTTGTGGGACAACCAGACCGGCCTTCGTCTGGGCGCCACCTACTTCTACACGGACTTCAAGGACAAGATTTCCAACGCGCTTGTCACCGACAGCAACGGCGATCCCGTCCGCTGGAGCGAAGATCCGAACTACCGTCTCTGGTATGCCTTCAATATCGATGAAGCTGTCATGCAGGGCGTGGAGCTGACCTTCAACTGGGAAGCAACCGACACGATCACCCTTCGCGGCAACTACACCTATACGGATTCCGAACAAAAGACCGGCACCTATGCGGGCCTTCCGCTGGCCCGCACGCCGAAGCATATGGCGAGCCTGCGCGGCGACTGGATCACCCCCGTCGAGGGGCTGAAGGCATGGGCCGCCGCCAATTATCATGGCGAGGAAACCAATGCCGGCGCGCGTATCGGAACAGCAGGTACGCCGGTCTATGCAGCGGACGGAAAGACCGTTCTGGCGCGCAAGTACAAGCCCTACGCGACGGTCGATCTCGGCGGTTCCTATGACTTCAGCGAGAACGTGACGTTCAACGCAGCCATCTACAACATCTTCGACAAGCAAATCGATGTCGATGAGTTCAACACGGTTGTCGATGGTCGTCGCCTTTGGGTCAGCATGACGTCGCGCTTCTGATCTGACGCAGTGTGACGCCAGCCAAACGAAAGGCTGGCGTCATTTTTTCGATTGAATGGATGCTCAATGAGCGCTCTGAAGAACATAAAGAAGACCTTGTCGCTAATGGTCGGCAGCATGATTTTTGCCTCCACGGTTCAGGCAGCAGAACAGGTGCGCGCTTCCTTCGACATGGAAGCCAACGGCATTTCCTATCGCATTTTCACCGCAGCGCCCGCTGAAGCCGCTCCCGAAGGCGGCTATCCCGTCATTTATATGGTCGACGGCAATCGCATGCTGCCGCTTGCCGCTGCTGAAATGGCGAAGAACGATGACCTCAAGGCCGTTCTGGTGGGTATTGGTTATCCGACCGACGATGCTGATGAAATCGTGCGGCTGCGCTATTTCGATCTGACGTCGGCGACCAGTGAACAGTTGACGCCCGATCCGGCCAACCAGCCAAAGACCGGCGGTCGCGATGCGTTCTTTGCTTTCATCGAAGTACGGGTGAAGCCCGAAATCGAAAAGCGGTTCTCCATCGACAAAAGCAGGCAGGCGCTGTTCGGCCATTCCCTGGGCGGGCTTTTCACGCTCTATGCGCTGTTCAATCACACGAATTCCTTCCAGACCTACAGCGCTGCCGACCCTTCGATCTGGTGGGATAATCATTCGATCCTGTCGGACAAGGATCGTTTCATCGCCTCGTTCAAATCGGCTCCCCACCCTTTGCGTCTGCTGATGGAAACCTCCGGCAAGCGCGGTTCCCGCCCCGGTCAATCGCCTGCGGATATCCAGCGCATGCGCAAGCTGCGCGGCGGGCCATCGGGCACGGATGTGTACAAGGAACTGGAACCGCTGCCGCAGCTGGAAACGGCTTTTCACCGTTTCGCCAACGAGGGGCATGGTTCGATGATCCCGCTGACAGTGGCGGACAGCCTGAACTTCATTCTGCTCGGCAGGAAGCCCGAACACACAGACAATTGAGCGTTTTTTGTCCGTCGGGCTTTGACCTGCGGAAAACTGGACTATAAAGCACAGGATTGACGAAAGGATTGTGCACCATGCTGAATTTCGGCCAACATGTCGCCCGCCTCTGTGGCGCAGCCGTCGTGGCGCTTTCTCTGGCCTCCGCCGCCAGCGCCGCAGACATCACCATCAAGCATGCGCAGGGTGAAACGGCAGTGCCTGCTTCGCCAGCCAAGGTCATCGTGCTCGATCTGGCGACGCTCGACAATCTCGACCGCCTCGGCGTCAAGGTTTCCGGCGTGCCAACGCTGGTCACCGCCCCGGACTTCCTCAAGAAGTACCAGTCCGACGATTATCCGAAAGTCGGCACGCTGTTCGAGCCGGATTATGAAGCCATTAATGCCGCCGAGCCGGATCTCATCATTGTGGGCGGTCGTTCGGCAGCCAAATATCCGGAACTTGCAAAGATCGCGCCCACCATCGATCTGACGGTCTCCTCGAAGGACCTCATCGGCGGCACAGAAGCCAATGTTGAAAAGCTTGGCGAGATTTTCGGCAAGGAAGCGGAAGCCAAGGCAGAAATCGCAAAGCTCAACGCCGATGTTGCCGCGCTGAAGCAGAAAGCCGCAGACAAGGGCACGGGTCTTCTGATCCTCACCACCGGCGGCAAGATGAGCGCCTATGGTCCCGGTTCGCGCTTTGGCATGCTGCATGACGCCTATGGCGTGACGCCTGCCGCCAAAGACCTGACCACCAAGGGCAATCACGGCCAGCCGATCAGCCAGGAATTCATTCTGAAGACCAATCCTGACTGGCTGTTCGTGATCGACCGCGACGCCGCCATCGGTCGCGAGGGCAATTCCGCCAAGCAGATTCTCGACAATGATCTCGTTCGCCAGACCACGGCGGCGAAGAAAGACCAGATCGTCTATCTGAAGTCGCAGAACTGGTATCTCGTCGGTGGCGGTCTCAATGGCCTGCACGGCACTATCGATCAATTGTCGGAAGTCTTCGACAAGGCAAAGTAAAAGTCAGGCACTTTCTGACCCAGTCACCCGGGCTGTCCGCCATGCCGGACAGCCCGATGCATGACAAGGCAAGAGAACAGGATAAAGCGTGAAGGGACTAGCTGCAGCTATAGTTGTTGTCGCCGTGCTGGCTGTCATCAGCCTGTTTATCGGGGTCGGCGACGTCTCACTGCATGCGCTTTTCTATTCCCGTGAAAGCGTGGATGGCAGCCCCGGCAGCGCGCTTGAACTGCTGCTTGTCAGCCGCATTCCGCGCACCATCGCCATTGTGCTGGCGGGTATGTCGATGGCCGTTGCCGGCATGATCATGCAGATGCTGACCCGCAACCGTTTCGTCGAGCCCTCGACGGCGGGAACGGTCGAATCCGCCAGTCTCGGCATTCTTCTGGTTATTCTCTTTGCGCCGGAAGCGCCCGTCTTCGTCAAGATGCTGGTTGCCTCCGTCACCGCAGTGGCGGGAACGGCGCTGTTTCTGCGTATCCTGCGCAGCATCCCGCTTCGCTCCGTGCTGGTCGTGCCGCTGGTCGGCATCATGCTCGGCGGCGTTGTCAGCGCCATCACGACCTTCATCGCCTACCGCTTCGATCTGTTGCAATCGCTGAATTCGTGGACGACCGGCGACTTTTCCGGCGTGCTGCGCGGACGCTACGAATTGCTGTGGATCGCCTTCGCGCTCACCGTCGTCGCCTATATCGCCGCCGACCGGTTTACCGTCGCGGGGCTGGGCGAGGATTTCACCACCAATCTCGGTCTCAATTATCGCCGTGTGGTGACGCTCGGCCTCATCATCGTATCGATGGTCAGCGCGTCGGTCGTCGTCACCGTCGGCATGATCCCGTTTCTTGGCCTGATCGTGCCCAATGTCGTCAGCATGTTCGTCGGCGACAATATGCGCCGCGCCTTGCCATGGATCGCCGTTCTCGGCGCGGGTTTGGTGCTCGCCTGCGATATTGCCGGGCGTCTGATCCGCTTTCCCTATGAAATTCCCATCGGCACGATGATGGGCGTCGTGGGCAGCGTCATCTTCCTTTACCTCCTGTTGCGGCGGGGTTCACGCCTTGCTTAAACGCCCCGCTATCCTCATTCCGCTTCTCGGCGCGATCGCGCTACTCGCCGCCATTGCCTTCATGACAATCGGCGCGAAGGGCAGCTGGTCGTTCATCCTGTCCTTCCGCGGCACCAAACTCGCCGCCATGGTGCTGGTGGCCTATTCAATCGCGGTATCGACCGTGCTGTTTCAAACCGTCACCAATAATCGCATCCTCACGCCCTCCATCATGGGCTTCGATGCGCTCTATATTCTGATCCAGACCGTTGTGGTGTTCTTCTTCGGCGCGGTGCAGGTCGACTGGATTGGACCGAACATGCGCTTTGTCACCGAAACGCTGGTGATGGTGCTGTTTGCAGGTTCACTCTATTACTGGCTGTTTTCGGGCGCGGCGCGCAGCCTGCATCTGGTGATGCTGGTCGGCATTATTTGCGGCGTGTTCTTCCGCAGCCTGTCCAATCTCATGCAGCGTATGCTCGATCCCGATCTCTTCGCGGTGTTGCAGGATCGTTTTTTTGCCAGCTTCAACACGATCAACGCCGATATTCTGACGCTCTCGGCGATCATCGTCGCCGCCGTATCGCTTTATGGCTGGCGGCTGATGCATGTCTTTGACGTACTGGCGCTTGGACGCGAGCCTGCCATCAATCTCGGTGTAGATCACCGCCGCGTGGTGCGGCTCATCCTGCTGATGGTAACGGTGCTTGTCGCGGTTTCGACCGCCCTTGTCGGACCGATCACCTTCTTCGGCCTTTTGGTGGCCAATCTCGCCTACATGCTGGCAGGCTCGGGGAAACATCGCGTCGTCCTGCCGATTGCCGTCCTGCTGGCCACCATCTGCATTGTCGGCGGCCAGACCATTCTCGAACGGGCCTTTGCCTTCAATACCGCGCTCAGCGTCATCATCGAATTCCTGGGCGGTCTCGTCTTCATTATCCTTCTTGTCAGGGGAAATGCACGTTGATCGAAATAAGCCAAGTCAGCAAATCCTATGGCGGCGCTCTTGTCGTCGATGACGTGTCCCTGCACCTGCCCGCGGGCGGCGTAACATCGATCATCGGCCCCAATGGCGCGGGCAAATCAACGCTGCTTTCCATGGTCAGCCGCCTTTTGCCGATGGACAAAGGCCGCGTGACCGTGGACGGTCTGGATGTCACCACCACCTCGGGCGATGTGCTGGCAAAGCGCCTCTCCATACTGAGGCAGGAAAACGCCATCAATTCACGACTGACCGTGCGGGATCTGGTGGCATTCGGGCGCTATCCCTATTCCAAGGGGCGACCGAACAGCGAAGACCGCAAGCATATCGAACAGGCGATCCAGTATCTTGGCCTTGAAAGCTTAAGCGATCGCTTTCTCGATGAATTGTCCGGCGGCCAGCGCCAGCGCGCCTTCGTGGCCATGGTGCTTTGTCAGGATACGGACTATGTGCTTCTCGATGAACCGCTGAACAATCTGGATATGAAGCATGCGGCATCGATGATGAAGTTGTTGCGCCGCGCTGCCGATGAGCTTGGCAAGACGGTCGTGCTGGTGTTGCACGACATCAACTTTGCCTCCTGCTATTCCGACCACATCGTCGCCATGCGCAACGGCAAGGTCGCGCATCAGGGCACGCCGGACGAACTGATCCATCCGGAAATTCTAAGCGACATTTACGACATGGATATCTCGGTTGAGATTATCGGCGGCAAACGGATCGGGGTCTATTACCTGTAAATAGACTATCTATTCGCTCGATTTCATGCAAAAGCATGCGCAACCAACCATTGGCGATTATCGGTGGAGTGTCCATGCTGACGAAGAAGGGCAAATATGGTTTGAAAGCACTGGCGCATCTTGCCTTGCTTGAACCCGGCGAAAGCGCGTTCGTCGCCGAGATTGCTTCCAAGAACAATATCTCCAAGAAATTTCTCGACGCCATTCTTCTGGAACTGCGCAATGACGGCATATTGCGTTCCAAGAAGGGCCCCGGCGGCGGCTACAGCCTTTCCAAACCAGCAACCGAGGTCACGATTGGTCAGGTTGTCCGCGTTCTCGACGGCCCGCTCGCACCGATCCGCTGCGCAAGCCGCATGGCCTATCAGCCATGCGAAGACTGTGAAGACCACCGCGCCTGTCAGGTGCGCCGTTCGATGCTGCTCGTGCGCGAAGCCATTGCTGGCGTTCTCGACACGATGACACTGGAACAATTCGCGCGTAACGGTGGCCTCGAAGATGACAGCACAGCGCCAGAATGGGCCAGGTTAAGCGCCTGACAACAGGTCTAGCAGCCGGTAGCCGCCATTGTGATAGACAAGCGGCTCGCCGCCGCCCGCTACGATTTTCAAAACACGACCGATAATGATGGCATGGGTGTGCCGCTCGATGACGTCTTCCACGGCACAATCGACTGCGGCCAGTGCGCCCGTCAGCGCCAGCGCGCCGCTTTCCAGCGTGTACCATTCGGCGCCGGCATAGCGCGCAACACCCTTGATACCGTCCTTACCGGCAAACCGATCCGCAACCGTTTGTTGGGCCGCCGACAGCACATTGACGCAGAAATGATTGTGGCGGTTGATGGCGGGCCAGACCGACGAACCGCGATTGATGTTGACGATGATCGTTGGCGGATCGACCGAAAGCGCGGTCGCCGAGGTGACAGTCGCGCCAGTGCGCCCGTCGCCGAAGCCTGCGGTGACAACGCTGACGCCGCCAGCGAGCTGCCGCATTGCAGCCTTAAGCTCATCGGGTGAAACAGCGATATCCGCCGTATCTTCCACCAATCTCAACGCTTTTTCGCCCATGCTTGTCACCATCGTTTATTGCCGTCATCGCCTCTCCGGTCGACCGGATCAAACGTAACGGAATGGTGTCACGCTACGCACTGGCGTTCAAAGGTGCTGACTGCCTTCTCATCGCAAATAGAGAAAGCATTTTCTATTTTCTATAAAACGAATGGAATTAATCCGCTCGCAGCGCCGTCAGCGCTGCGTTCTTTTTATGTGATGTTCGGCCAGATAGACGCGGTCGTCCTGCGTTGAAAACAACACGGAAAAGACAATGCCGATAGCAGCCCCGAGCAATGTGTCGAGAACCCGTTCCGACACCATATCGGCCCCATTCAGACCCGGCGCAGCGATATAGGTCATCAGCAGCGCCATCGGCGTCACGAGGATTTGCCCCAGCGCATAATTGGAACCGATAATCACTTCGGTTGCAAATTGCAGGAGCCCCAGTATCGCGATCAGCGTCCAAATGGACGGTGCTTGCGTCAGGATCATCCACGCGACGACCGCACCCAAAAGGGTGCCCACCATGCGCTGCAAGGCACGGTTCATATTGATATGCAGATGCGCGCCCTGCATTACGGCAACAGCGCCCATTGCCGCCCAGGCAGGGTGCGCGACGTCCATCGCATAGGCGGCAAACGCCGCTACACCCGCGCCAAAAGCGACGCGCACCGCAGCGATCAGCCGGTGACGAATTGGTCGCAACGCTTCCGAAGGGAAAGGCTTTTCTGGGCTTGCCTGATGGCGGAAATACTCCGTCAGCACACAGACCAGAAAGGCCAGTATCGCGACCAGCGCAGTGGCGGCGGTGCGTTCCGCCGTCTGATGTACCGTAACCGACTGGCTCATCGACGCCCCGGCGGCAAAAATGAAGATCAACGCTCCGGGAGGGCCGAATTTTCCGGTGGTGGTCACAAAACAGAACACGCCACACAGAACGGCGAGAAGCATAAGCTGTACAGCCAGCGGCGCACCCGCTGCGGCGACAAGCGACATGCTGAGCACGGCCAGCGTCTGGCAGATGGCGCACAGAAGCACAACGCGGTTGCGGCGTGCCTGTGGTGCGAAGCGCCCAAACAGGGCGACCAGAGCGCCAAGCGAAGCAAAGCCGATCAGATGCGACCAGGGCGAAAGATAGACCAGCGGCAAAGCGATGACCGCCGTGGCCGCTGACTGAAGGCCAGCGAGCGACGAATTGCGAATGGAAGGCTGCCGCGAAAGCGCGACGCTTTCCCGAAACTGTTGCGGCTTCAAAAGCTGGCGCGCGGCATCCAGCCTGCGGGCCGATGTCATCGTAGACGTTTCGGTACTCATTCTCCGGTTTCCTGTGAGCGTCTCAGCGGCTTGGCCGCGAGGCGCTGCTCGATAGAGTCAAAATGGTCAAGCATGGTGGCCAGATCCGCATCGGAAATGTCCGCCAGCATATCTTCCTCGCCTTTGGCCAGTTCGCGCCGGATTTCGGCCACGCGCTGCTCACCTTTGGGCGTAAGGAAGATCAACCGCGCGCGGTTGTCGTTTTCATCGACCCGGCGCTCGACCAGTTCCTGACGGGACAGAATATCCAGAAGCCGCACAAGGCTTGATCCGTCGATCCCGACCAGAGCGGCGAGTTCCTTCTGCGTCACGCCGCCGCCGGTGGTCTGAAGATGGATCAACGGAACCCAGGTGGCATCGGAAAGCCCCGCTTCAGCAAGGCGCGTATCAAGCGCGCGCCGCCAGCGTCGGGCAAGCAACGAGAAGCGAATCCCGAATTGGGACCGAGGAGAAGACGAACTGGATTGCATAGGGACAATAAAGCACGAATTAATTTGCTTTGCAATTCAAATTAATTCAGGTGAAACGAATTTCACTCCGGCAGGGTGCCCATAGCAAACAGATTTCCCGGATCGAAATTTCCGGATAGCGCTTTCAGAACGAGCTGCTTATCATCAAGCAATACTTCATCCGAAGGCGCGAAAAATCTGACCGACTGATTGCAATCCCAAAACATCCCCGCACGAAGGAAACAAAGACAGCAACCATGGCAGCGCTTGTGTCGTCGGAAAATGGAATGGGGCAGAAGGCGGCGCGCTTTCTTGGCCTGATACTGGTCGCCGTCCTCGGCTATAGTTTCTGGCTCAACGAAAGCTGGCTGACGCTCTGCGCCGGACTTGCAATCTTCCTGTTCGGGATGCAGTGCCTTGAAGACGGCTTGCGCAATCTGGCAGGCAGCGCACTGGAGCGCATGCTGGCGCGCGGCACCTCGACCTCGTGGAAAAGTCTGCTGGTCGGGCTGGTCGGCGCGACGGTGATGCAATCGAGCACGCTCGTTTCGCTGATGACCATCGCCTTCATCACCACCGGCCTGATTTCACTGGCCGCGGGCATATCCATCATCTTCGGCGCAAATCTTGGTTCCGCAACCGGCATATGGTTGCTGTCGCTGGCCGGGCAGAATTTCAGCCTGTCGTCGCTGGCGCTGCCGCTGATGGTGTTCGGCGTGTTGGCGAGTTTCTTCGGACCGAAGATCAAGGCTATCGGGCGCATTCTGCTCGGCATCGCCTTCATCTTTCTTGGCATTGACGGCATCAAGCAGGGCTTTTCCGTTGTCACCGAGAATTTCGATCTCGCGCAATACAGGATCGATGGCTGGCTTGGTCAGGTCATTTTCGCTGGCATCGGCCTTGTGTTGACCCTGCTGCTGCAATCAACCCATGCGACCCTGATGCTGACGCTGACAGCACTTGGTCTCGGGCAGGTCGATCTCTGGCAATCGGCGGCGATTGCCATCGGGGCCAATGTCGGCAGCAGTGTCACCACCGGCATTGCCGGTGCGCTCGGTGGCAACCGCAGCGGCCAAAGGCTGGCGCTGGCGCATGTGATTTTCAATGTCGTCACCGCGTGCATTTCACTTGTCCTGATGTGGGTGCTTGTTCGCCTTGCCGTGTGGCTGTCGGAGGCAATGGGCGTCGGCGACAACCAGCTCATCCAGCTTGCGATCTTCAACAGCGAATTCAACATTCTAGGCGTGTTGATCTTCTGGCCCGCACTGGTTCCCTTCACGCGGTTTCTCGAACGTATGCTGCCCGACAGGCCGGAACCGCGCGTTCTCATCCCGGCGGGCACACCGGACCTGCCGGACAATGCGCTGCGCGCCCGTTATCTCGACAAGACGGCGCTCAGCTCGCCGGAAACGGCGGCTCTGGCGCTGGTGCATGAATTGCAGCATCTCGGGCGCTTGAGCGTGGAGGTGATCTGCCACGCGCTTTATCTGCCGATCAGCGAGATCAACCGTGCCAAGCATGACGACGCCGTTATGCGCGCCGCGCCCGATGCCGATTATGTGGATGCCGACCTGCTCTACCGGCTCTACATCAAAGGCGTCTATGGTGACATATTGAGTTTCATCGGCAAGGTCGATCCGGGGAACGACAAGGACCAGCAGAATTTCTGGATGACCGCCCAGATCATCGCGCTGCAAATGGCGGAAATCGTCAAGGATGCCAAGCATCTCCAGAAGAATCTCGGCTTCTATCTCCGGCAGACCAATTCACCCGTGCGCGACGCCTATGTCGAGCTGCGCGAACATCTGGTCAATGTGCTGCATGAAGTGCGCGTTTTGAGCCGCGCCGACGCAGCAAGCGACAATTGGGATATCCACCAGCAGACTTTTACCGAGAAGGTCAAAGACTTCGAGCGGGATTTCGGCGCGAAGCTTTTCGAAGCGAACAGGCAGGAAAAAGTCAGCGGCTTGCAGCTGAGCTCGCTTCTCAACGATCTCGGCTATGCAAGGCGCATTGCAAACGGGCTGAATACGTTGCTGACCATCCGCAAGCGGTCGCTCAACGACCCGCTGCACAACCTCTCCGACCTGTTCGATGAGGATACGCCGCTGGTTCGGATATAGAGCATTTCCAGCAAAAGTGCGTAGCGGTTTTGCGTAGGATAATGCGTAAAAACAAATAGATAGAGCGGTTCCCCGATTCCATTTTAACCGGAACCGCTCTAACGAAACGCCGTTTATCAGGCGGCGCGAATATCCAGCCCGCCATTTTCGACGATGAAATCGATCACCGCCTGCACACCCTCGCCGCGATGCAGATCGGTAAAGCCGAACGGACGCTTGCCGCGCATGCGTGCCGCGTCACCTTCCATCACCTCCAGATCGACGCGGACATAGGGTGCAAGGTCGCTCTTGTTGATGACCAGAAAATCTGAACGCGTGATGCCCGGCCCACCCTTGCGCGGAATTTCCTCACCCTGACAGACGGAAATGACATAAAGCGTCAGATCGGCCAGATCGGGAGAGAAGGTCGCCGCCAGATTATCGCCGCCGGATTCGATGAACACGATATCCAGATCAGGGAAGCGCCGGTTCATTTCGGCGATAGCCTGCAGGTTGATCGACGCATCCTCACGAATTGCCGTATGAGGACAACCGCCGGTTTCCACGCCCATGATACGGTCCTCGGACAGCGCCTGGTGGCGCGCCAGAATATAGGCATCTTCCTGCGTGTAGATATCGTTGGTGATGACGGCGACCGAATATGTGTCGCGCAGCGCCTTGCAGAGCTTTTCGGTCAGCGTCGTCTTGCCGGAGCCAACCGGCCCACCGATACCAATTCTGAGCGGTCCGTTTTTCTGTGTCATGAGCGAAAAAGCCTCGAATGCTGTGTTTCGTGTTTCATGGCCATAATGTCGGCGATAAATGTCGCCGAGCCAAGGCCGTCCAGACCAGACTGTCCTGCGCGCATGGCGGTTTCCGCCAGCGTGGTTTCCAGCGCCGCCATGGTAGTGGTCACGCCGCTTTGTCCTGTTACCGACAGGCGGATAGATGCCTGCAACAGATTGATGCAGAAGGCTTGCAAGAAGGCTGCCAGCGTCGAGCCGAGCGGAACACCATGCGCGGCGGCCACGGCCCCGACGGCCACCGGATAGGCGCAATCGACCGGCAGTTGATCGAAGACTGGAGACGGCCAGCTGCGCGCCGCCGACAGGAAGGCACCGCCTTGCAGCGTGGTTTCCATATGCCGTTCCCGCGAACCGGCCAGCGCCTCCGCCAGATCGGCCACTTCCCGCAAATCCTCACCCGCCATCGCTCGCCGCCAGCTTTCAGCGCATAAGACCGCATCATTCCAGCCGGAACCGCGTGTGACGAGCCAGCGCAGCCAGTCCTTCAATGCGTCCGCATCGGTGACGAAGCCATCATGCACCGCCTGCTCCAGCCCGTGGCTATAGCTGAACGAGCCAACCGGAAACACCGGCGACAGCCACGCCATCAGCCGCAGGAGGGCGGTGTTGGGGTCAGTCGTGATGGTGGTGGTGATGGTCATGCTCGTGGCCGTGATCGTGACCATGTGCGTGGTCATGTCCGTGACTATGCCCGCCGTGGTCATGATGCGAATGGCCACCTGAATAAGCGCCGCGCAACGGGCTGAAAATCGCCACCACATCGGTCACGGTTGCGCCCAGACCTTCCAGCATCGCCTTGATCACATGGTCACGCAGAATGAAGATGCGGTCCGCCTCAATCTGCGCCGCCAGATGCCGGTTGCCGATATGCCATGCAAGCTCAGCGATATGCAACTGGTCGCGACCGTGGATTTCGTAAAGCTCTTCGCTGGCGGCGCGGATCTCGATCTCCCGCCCGTCGTCGAGAACAATCCGGTCGCCATGTTCCAGCACCACCGGCTCCGGAAAATCGGCAAGCACCTTCTCGCCGCTATCGAGCGTGATAGCCTTGCGGCGCAGATGGCGTTCGTCACGCTCCAGCACGGCATGCGCCGCCGGAACAGCGTCGATCACTTCATGCGCGCGGATGATGTTTGTTGCTCGAAACATGTTCCACCTCAAATCTCAGAACAGGAAATAACGCTGCGCCATCGGCACCACGTCAACCGGTTCGCATGTCAGAAGCTCGCCATCGGCGCGCACTTCATAGGTTTCCGGGTCGACTTCCATTTGCGGCATCGCATTGTTGAGGATCATCGACTGCTTGCCAATGCCGCCACGCGTATTGATGACCGCAGCCATCTGCTTGTCCACTCCAATTTTCTCACGCAGCCCACCGTCGATTGCCGCCTGCGAAACAAAAGTGATTGAGGTATTGGTGCGCGCCTTGCCAAAAGAACCGAACATCGGGCGATAATGCATCGGCTGCGGCGTGGGGATAGACCCATTGGGATCGCCCATCGGAGCCGTTGCGATCCAGCCGCCCAGCAGCACCATATCCGGCTTGACGCCGAAGAAAGCCGGGTTCCACAACACCAGATCGGCGCGCTTTCCAACTTCAATCGAGCCGATCTCATGCGACATGCCATGGGCGATGGCCGGATTGATGGTATACTTCGCCACATAGCGTCGGGCGCGGTAATTGTCATTGCCCGGTCTGTCATCGG
The DNA here is from genome assembly GCF_040372265.1 of Brucella sp. NBRC 113783. Taxonomy (NCBI): domain Bacteria; kingdom Pseudomonadati; phylum Pseudomonadota; class Alphaproteobacteria; order Hyphomicrobiales; family Brucellaceae; genus Brucella; species Brucella sp. NBRC 113783. The sequence continues at coordinate 25,740 of NZ_BAABRX010000013.1, forward strand.
GCAGACTGCCGCGCTGGCGCTTCATCTTGTCCGCCGTCTGCCAACAGCGGATGATCATTTCGCCGACGCGGCCCATGGCCTGACTGTCGGACGAGATAATCGAAAACGCGCCCATGTCGTGCAGAATATCTTCAGCCGCGATGGTCTCCTTGCGGATGCGGCTTTCGGCAAAGGCGATATCTTCGGGAATGGCGGGGGAGAGGTGATGACAGACCATCAGCATGTCGAGATGCTCGGCCACCGTATTGATCGTATAAGGCCGCGTCGGGTTGGTCGATGCGGGCAGAACATTGGGATATTGGCAGACGCGGATAATATCCGGCGCGTGGCCGCCGCCCGCACCTTCGGTGTGGAAGGAGTGGATGGTGCGTCCCTTGAAGGCATTCAGCGTGTCTTCCACAAAGCCGCTTTCATTGAGCGTATCGGTGTGGATCGCCACCTGCACGTCAAAATGGTCGGCCACGGAAAGGCAATTGTCGATAGCCGCAGGCGTCGTGCCCCAATCTTCATGCAGCTTGAGGCCGCAAGCCCCTGCCAGCACCATTTCCTCCAGCGCGCCCGGCAATGAGGCATTGCCTTTGCCGAAGACGCCGAAATTCATCGCCATGCCGTCGAAGGATTCGATCAGCCGCGCAATATGCCACGGTCCGGGCGTGCAGGTTGTCGCCAGCGTGCCATGCGCGGGGCCGGTGCCGCCCCCCACCATACAGGTGATGCCGGCATTCAGCGCCTCATCCACCTGTTGCGGCGAGATAAAGTGAATATGCGAATCGATGCCGCCCGCCGTGACGATCTTGCCCTCGCCCGCAATGATTTCGGTGCCCGGGCCGATAATGATCGTGACGCCCGGCTGCGTATCAGGATTGCCTGCTTTGCCGATGCCTGCAATGCGCCCGTCGCGCAACCCGATATCTGCCTTGTAGATGCCGGTGTGATCCAGAATGAGCGCATTGGTGATGACCGTGTCGACCGCCCCTTGCGCCCGCGGGAGCTGGCTCTGGCCCATCCCGTCACGGATAACCTTGCCGCCGCCGAACTTGACCTCCTCGCCATAGGTGGTGAGATCGTGTTCGACCTCGATGATAAGTTCCGTATCGGCAAGGCGAAGCTTGTCGCCAGTGGTGGGGCCAAACATCTGCGCATAGGTGGCGCGACTGATTTTAGCTGGCATGAAATTCTCCGTCGGCGCTCTTTGTTTTGACGCACATCTCGTCCGAAAACCGTTTCACACCTTTCGGGATGTGCTCTGGCTCTGAATTAAAGCTTACCCATGATTTTCTGGCGGAACCCATAGACCTCACGCTTGCCGCCAAGCGGAACCAGCGTCACGTCGCGTTCCTGTCCCGGCTCGAAACGCACGGCGGTTCCCGCCGCTATATCGAGCCTGCAACCGCGTGCCTTCTCGCGGTCGAATGCAAGTGCCGCATTCGCCTCGTAGAAATGATAATGGCTGCCAACCTGGATCGGTCGGTCGCCGGTATTGGCAACCTTGATCGTGATCGTGGGCTGCCCCGCATTGAGCTCAATTTCGCCATCAACTGTGAAGATTTCGCCGGGTATCATGGTGCACCTCAACCAGCGATCAGCATCAGTCCGCCAAGCGCGGTCGCGCCACCGGCAACCCGCAGGGCGAGGCGTCCGCTCGGGCCCGACACCAGACGCCCGATGCCAAGACCAAACGCGATACCCGCTGCGTGGAGCAGAGCCGTCGCCAGCGCAAAGCCTGCCGCATAACTGAAGAAGGTCGCAGCGCCGATTTCACCGCCATGCGCATGACCATGAAAAAAAGCGAAGAAACCCGCAATCACCGCGCCGACAAGCGGCGAGACCGGCAGCGCCAGTGCAACGAGAAAACCAAGCACGACCACCGAGGCCAGAATGACCGGCTCGACGAATGGCAGCGGCATACCGAGAAGCGCCGCCATGAAGCCCAGAAGCATGACGCCGACAAAAGCCGCAGGCACGATGAAAAGCGCGCGCCCGCCCTGCATCGCCGCCCAGAGACCGATGGCGACCATCGCCAGAATATGATCCGCACCGAAAAACGGATGCGAGAAACCGGCGGCAAACGAGCCGTGTTCGGCGGGATTGAGGTGGGCAAAGGCAGGGTTTGCAATGAGCGCAAACGCTGCTGCCGTCAGGACCGTCATCTTCTTCATCGTGCACCTTTTCAAAAATTAGATTTCAAAATCAGCGGATCGGCTCATGTACCGTGACAAGCTTGGTGCCATCGGGAAATGTCGCTTCGACCTGAATGTCATGGATCATCTCGGCAACGCCCGCCATCACCTGTTCCCGGCTGATGACATGCGCGCCTGCTTCCATCAGATCGGCGACGGTGCGTCCGTCACGCGCGCCTTCAACAACAAAATCGCTGATCAAGGCGATGGCTTCCGGATGATTGAGCTTCACACCGCGTTCCAGACGGCGGCGGGCAACCATCGCCGCCATGGCAATCAACAGCTTGTCTTTTTCTCTGGGCGTCAAATTCATGACTTGTTTCGACCCTTCTCACCAAAAGCGACACGATGGCCGCGAATTCAAATTGACCAAACTTTGGGCAGCCCTGCCTTTCCATTGAGCAGCGCCAGCAAAGGAACAAGGCGCTTGCGCAAGGCATAACTGTCCGGCGCATAAAGCCGCGCCGCGAGCTTCGAGGCGCCGCCGACCTGCCAGACGCTGGCGCCGCCCTCTCCGCCGATGATCGCGCGTGCGGCCCCCAGTTGCCGTTCGGCCTGATCCGAAACCAGCAGCACAGTGGCAACGGCAAGCCCCCCATCGGCAACCGCTCTCGCCCGCAATTCAGCGGCAACATCAGGCCCAAGGCGGAACTCTTCCGCATGAACCAGACGCCCGCCAAGCCGCACCCGCCAGCGATCACTGAACGATGCCTGTTCGACCGCCTCACCCATGGCGAGCCGCCCGAAAACAGTCGCCTCCACCAGCAGCACGTCCGCGCCTTCCTCCATCTCGACATCCAGCCCCCGCGACAGCGCGGAACGGTTGAACAAAATGGTTTCCTGCGGGAGCCATGCAAGACGCGTGCCTTTTGCAGCCTTGATGCGTGTAGCGATGCGCGCATCGCCGCCGCCGGAGCGATAAATGCGCTCGCAGGCCTGCGTTGTGATGACGGCGGAAGCACCTTCCTGCAATTCCACATCCCAGCGCAGCCGGTCGCCGCCGGTCAGTCCGCCGGAGGTGTTGATCAGGATCGCTTCCAGCGGGTCACGCGCCACTTGCGGCATGCGGATTTTGGCCGCGCCTTCCTGATAAAGCCGGGAAATGCGGGACCGCCCATCCTTGAAATGGACGGTCAGCCCGCCAACGCCGTTGACGCGCTGCGAAGCGAGTTTTTCCAGATTGCCGGTATCGATGGACGTCAACACTGCTTGCGCACCCCGCGGATCAAATCAGATTGCAGGCGAAAGGTACGGCAGGTCATGATCGGCGGAAAGCGGGGATGAAAAAAATTTAGCATGGCCATGTGCGGCCCGATAAATCGCTATCCTGCAACAAAAGATTTCACACGTATAAATAAGCAATAAATTCGATATACAACTAGATATATATGCTTTTGTATTGACATACACACAACAGCGTCAAGAAAGCTTCAATAAACTGAGAAAAGCCTGTTACATTTGAGGCCTATTCCCCGCCCTCAGTTTTAGTCTGGCCAGCGGATTTCCGTGGCCGCTACGGAACGGGGAAAACATGCTTATCAACCGTCGTCACGCTTTGGGTCTCATGGGCGCTGCCGCTGGCACGTTCATCATGCCGGGGGTCGTCCGCGCCAATCAGCGCCGCTCGGTCACCGTCGCGGTTCAGAAGATCACCAACAACAACACGCTCGATATCTGGAATGAACAATCGAATGTCGGCGAGCGCGTGTTCTTCCCGAACCTGTGGGAAGGCCTGATCCTGCGCGACTGGATGGGCAATCAGGGTCCGGTTCCGGGCCTTGCCACGGAATGGAAGCGTCTGGACGACAAGACCATCGAACTGAAGCTGCGTCAGGGCGTGAAATTTCACAATGGCGATGAGCTGACCGCCGAAGACGTGGTCTTCTCCTTCTCCGACGAGCGCCTTTTTGCAGGCACCGAGCCTGCTGGCGGCAAGACGCTTTACGAAGCCAATTTCAAACCGCAGACGGCCAAGGAATTGCCCGCCGCCATTCCGGGCATTTCGCGCCGTCTCTGGCCTGCGCTGCGCGGTGTCGAAGCTGTCGACAAATATACCGTCCGTTTCCACAATGCGACGCCGGATGTGACGCTGGAAGGCCGTCTCTATGCCTTCGGCTCGCAGATCGCGAACAAGCGCGCCTGGGATGAATCCAAGTCTTATGCCGAATGGGCACGCAAGCCGGTCACGACCGGACCTTACAAGGTTGCCGATTATAAGCCGGATGTGGAACTCGTTCTTGAAGCCCATGACGAATATTGGGGCGGACAGCCGCCGCTGCAGCAGATCCGCTTTGTCGAAGTGCCGGAAGTTGCAAGCCGCGTGAACGGCCTTATCTCCGGCCAGTATGATTTTGCCTGCGACCTGCCGCCAGACCAGATCAGCACTGTTACTGCCAATCCGGGCCTCGAAATCCAGAGCTCGACCATCTGGAACCACCGCATCACGGTTTTCAACACGCAGAACGAAATCCTGCGCAATCCGCTCGTGCGCCGCGCCATGACCCATTCGATCGATCGTCAGGCGATTGTGGATGCGCTGTGGGCCGGACAGACGGTCGTACCGGCTGGCATGCAGTTTGAGAGCTTCCGCACCTCCGATATGTTCATCGACGACTGGCAGCCGCCGAAATTCGACCCGGAACTGGCACGCGATCTGCTCAAGCAGGCCAATTACAAGGGCGACGCCATCCCCTACCGTCTGCTGAACAACTACTACACCAACCAGACGCCAACGGCGCAAGTTCTGGTGGAAATGTGGAAGCAGGTGGGCCTCAATGTCGAAATCGAGATGAAGGAAAACTGGGCGCAGGTTCACGACCCGGAAGGCGTCAAGGGCGTCCGCGACTGGTCGGCATCCAACAACATCAACGATCCGATCACCCCGTTGGTGGTCCAGTTCGGCCCGAATGGCGAAGCGCAGCAGAAGAAGGACTGGTCGAACGACGAGGTCAACAAGCTGTCGGTCATCATGGAAACATCCACCGACCGCGACCAGCGCAAGAAGGCCATCAAGCGCATGCTGGAAATCTGCGAGCGGGAAGACCCGGCCTACAATGTTCTGCATCAGAATGCCGTCTTCACCGGCATGAAGAAGGAACTGAACTGGAAAGCCGCACCGGCATTCGCGATGGATTTCCGTTCCACCAACTGGAACGTCTGATCCACTGACCAAGGCTGGCATTTCACTATGCCAGCCTTCTTACTCTCAATGAAAAGGTGCCGCCCGTGGCATTCGTCTCCATCCTGGACTTGAAGGTCTCTTTCAGCGGCGTGCAGGTTCTGCACGGGATCGATCTCGATGTAGACCGTGGCGAGACGCTCGGCCTCGTCGGAGAATCCGGCTGCGGAAAATCCGTAACCTGGCTTGCCGCGCTTGGGCTTCTCCCCGGCAAGGCTTCTGTGTCAGGTTCGGTTAAGGTCGACGGTCAGGAACTGGTCGGCTCCGCCCGCTCCGTCAAGGAAAGCGTTCGCGGCGGGCGCATCGCCATGATCTTTCAGGACCCGAGTTCGTCGCTCAATCCCGTCAAGAAAGTCGGCCATCAGATCGTTGAATCGCTGGCGCTACATCGCGGACTGAAAGACACGGCAGCGCGCAGCGAAGCCATCCAGCTGATGGAACGCGTCGGCATTCCCGATGCGGCCCGTCGTTTCAATCTCTATCCACACGAGTTTTCCGGCGGGCAGTGCCAGCGGCTGATGATCGCCATCGCGCTGGCCGGTCAGCCCGATGTACTCATCGCCGACGAGCCGACCACCGCGCTTGATGTGACGATTCAGGCGCAGATCCTTGATCTTCTGGATCAGATTCGCCGCGAAACCGGCATGGCGGTGGTTTTCATCAGCCATGATCTCGGCGCGGTCAGCCAGATTTGCGAACGCGTCTGCGTCATGTATGCCGGGCGCATCGTTGAAAGCGGCCCGACCGTCGACTTGTTCGACAGGCCGCAGCATCCCTATACGCGCGGCTTGTTCGAAGCCATCCCGCGCCTCGACGGCGGACGTGAGCGCCTGCGCGCCATTCCCGGCACTGTACCCGACCCGCGCAATCTGCCGATAGGCTGCGCCTTCGCGCCCCGCTGTTCGCAAACCAGCGAAGCATGCACGAGCGCAATTCCCGATTTGCAGATGCGCAACGGCCAGAAGGTGGCCTGTTTCCACCCCCATAGCGAAAGCGCGACATCGCATCTCTATCACAGCCGTACTATCCCGACGGAAGGGGCTTTGGCATGAGTTTCCTGCTTGAAGCAAACAATCTGGTTCGGGTTTACCGAAGCGACGGCCTTTTCAAAAAGGCCGATCCGGTCAAGGCGGTGTATGGTGTCAGCCTGCGTGTCCGGCCCGGAGAGACCCTTGGCATTGTCGGTGAATCCGGCTGCGGCAAGTCCACGCTTGGACGCATGCTGCTCGGCATAGACGACGCCACCGAAGGTCAGGTTCTGTTCGACGGCAAGCCATTGCCACGCCGCCACACAGCCGACTGGCGCAAACTGCGGGCACAAATGCAGCTTGTTTTTCAGGACCCGCTGGCGGCACTAGATCGCCGCCTGCCGATCGCGACACAGATCGGCGAACCGCTGCAAATTCACGGGATCGCCTCCGGCGCGGAACTCAAAGAACGTGTCGGCGAGCTGATGCAATCCGTTGGACTGCGCCGCGATCAGGGCGAACGCTATCCGCATGAACTATCCGGCGGCCAGCGCCAGCGCGTCATCATCGCCCGCGCCCTTGCGACCAGCCCAAGGCTGCTTGTCTGCGACGAGCCGGTTTCCGCACTTGATGTTTCCATTCAGGCGCAGGTGGTCAATCTGCTGCGCGACCTGCAAGAAAAACACGGCATCGCCATGGTGTTCATCAGCCACGACCTGAAAGTCGTGCGCAACATCTGCGACCGCGTCGCCGTCATGTATCTCGGCAAGATCGTTGAAGAGGCCAGCTCGGGCGTGATTTTCGAAACACCGCAGCACCCCTATACGAAGGCGCTGGTGTCTTCGGTTCCCATTCCGGGCAAGAAATTCAACCAGCGCATGATCCTCAAAGGTGAACCGCCAAACCCCGCAAACCGCCCGAGCGGCTGCGTGTTTCATCCCCGGTGTCCGGTGGCGGGCTTTCAATGCCCGACAACGATGCCCGATCTGGAATCGACCGGCTTTGACCGGCGCACGGCTTGTCACTTCGTTGAGCCGGCAAAAAGTGCTGCGTGAGGCACCCATGCTTACTTTCATCGCCTCCCGCCTCATCCGTGCGCTGATCACCGTCTTTCTGGTGATGACCTTTGCCTTCGTGGTGCTGCGCCTGTCTGGCGATCCGGCGCAGATCATGCTTGGTCCCGATGCGCCGCAGGAATCCATCGATGCCTTCCGCAAGGCCTGGGGTCTCGATGATCCCATCTGGCTGCAATATCTGTCCTATCTCAAAGGCATATTGAGCTTCGATTTCGGCATCTCGATGCGCGACAAGGCGCCGGCTATCGATCTGGTGCTGCAACGTGTGCCTGCCACGCTCCAGATCACCATTCCGGCGCTGATCATCAAGCTTTGCCTAGGCATTCCGGCAGGTGTCTATGCCGCGCTGCACCGTCAGGGCATCGCTGACCGTGGCGTCATCACCCTTTCGATCCTCGGCTTCACCGTGCCATCTTTCGTGCTTGGCCTCGTGCTGGTGCTGATCTTCTCGGTACAGCTCGGCGTATTGCCGTCCGGCGGCAGCGATACGTGGGTCCACGGTATTCTGCCAACCCTCACCATCGCAATTGGTGGCACGGCCATTCTGGCGCGCTTCTCACGCTCGGCCATGATCGAAGTGCTGGGACAGCCTTATATCCGCACGGCATCGGCCAAAGGCATCAGCTGGAGCGATGTGGTGTGGAAACACGCTTTGCCCAATGCGTCCGTGCCGATTGTCACCATCGTGGGCTTCATGGTGGGCGCGCTCATCGCCGGGGCGGTGGTGGTCGAAACAATCTTCTCATGGCCCGGCATTGGTCGCCTTCTGGTGGTCTCAGTCGCCAATCGCGACCTCGCCGTGGTGCAATGCCTGCTGCTGATTATCGCGAGCTGCATGGTGATCTCCAATCTTGTTGTCGATGTGCTCTATGGCGTTCTCGACCCGCGCCTGCGCACCAAAGCCGCGCATTGAGGAAGGCCATGACCGATACCGCCCTTATCCCTGCCCCCGCCGTCAAGGCGCCCGCGCTCATCACTCGCCTACGCACCTCCATGCCGATGAGCGTCGCCTTTGCCTGTTTCTGGCTCGCGCTGATGCTGTTCGTCGTGATCTTCGCGGATTATCTGCGGCCCTATTCCATCACCAAGATGGACCTGATGGCGCGGCTTGTTCCGGTGGGATCACCGGGACACTGGCTCGGCACCGACGAGTTGGGCCGCGATGTCTATTCGCGGCTGATACAGTCGATCCGCGTGTCGCTGGTCATCGCCTTTGGCGCGACGATCCTTTCTGCCGTCTTCGGCACCTTACTGGGTTTTCTTGCCGCCCGCTTTCGCGGCTGGGTCGAACATATCGTGTTGATGCTGGCCGATTTTCAGGCCGCCCTGCCCTTTATGGTTCTGGCGCTTGCAGTGCTCGCCTTCTTCGGCAATTCCATGCCGCTGCTGATCGGCCTGATGGGTTTCTACGGCTGGGAGCGTTATGCCCGCATCGCGCGCGGCCTTGCCATTTCCGCCGGAGCGCAGGGCTATGCCAGCGCCGTGGTGCAGCTTGGCGCAACACCGTTCCGCGTTTATTTCCGCCACATCCTGCCCAATGTCGCCTCGACGCTGATCGTCTCGATGACGCTGACATTCCCGGAAATCATCCTGATGGAATCCGGCCTTTCCTTCCTTGGTCTCGGCGTTCAGCCGCCGGAATCATCGCTCGGCAACATGGTTGGGTTCGCGCGCGAATATCTGACACGCGCGCCATGGATAATGCTGGCTCCGGCGCTGGTGATCGTTCTCACCACACTTTCGATTTCTCTTCTCGGGGACTGGCTTCGCGACAAGCTCGACCCAACCGTTCAATAGGACATACAGACATGAAAAAGATCATGGCCCATCGCGGCGCGCGCAATCTGTGGGCGGAAAACTCGCTCACCGGCTTTCGCAACGTTCTGGCTCTCGAAATCGACAGCGTCGAGTTCGATCTTCACCTGAGCGATGCGGGGCAGATACTCGTCATTCATGACGCATCGCTCGACCGCACCACCACCGGTTCCGGCAATGTGCGCGCGCTCGACGATGCCGGTCGCCGTGCTGTCCGACTGAAAAACGAACAGGGCACCGTCACAAGCGATCACATCCCGACCTTTGAGGAAGTGCTGGACGTTCTCGCAACGCGCCCGGACGTGCATCTCTATATCGAGCTAAAATCCGATGCCGACGGTAAGCCCTATGAAGGCCTCGTGGAAAAGGCCGTCGAAATCATCCGCGCCCGCAATATTGGCGACCATGTGGTGCTGCACTCCTTCGACCGCAGTGTCGTCGAACGCTGTGCGGAAGTTGCGCCAGAAATCGACCGGCTGATTTCGCTCAACGCGCAATGGGTGGAACGCAATGGCGGGCTGGAAAATTTCTTCCGCAGCGTGGAACCTCTGGTCCGTTATGTTGGCGTGCATCACGAATTGTTCGAAGCCGAATTTGACCGCATCACGTCGCTGTTTCCCGATGACCGCCTTGGCGTCTGGACGCTCAACGACCGCGCGCTGATCGACCGCTGGATGGAGCGCGATGTTGCCTACATCACCTCCGACAGCCCCGATCTGGTGATCGCGTCGCGTCTGGCGCTGGCTGAAGCAGCAGCCTGAAAGGCGATACAAGTACGGTTCTGCCTGCACTTTAGTCCGGAGGCGAGGCAGGACCGCTTTCATCCCATGCCATCCGGTCAATCCAGGAAATTGATTATGTCCGACCTGCCGCTTCTCGGCGCAGCCGTGCCGCTGTCCTATCTCGAAGAAAATCTCGATTTCATCCTGTCGGAAAACCGCGATCTGGAGATCCAGGATTTTGTCCATGTCGCTCTCCTGAAGGCCGACTGGAAGACGCCTGCAAGCCGCATCAAGACTCTGCTCAACGGTTATAAGGGCCGCCTCGGCATTCATGGTCCATTCTGGGGTCTCAACTTCTCCAATCAGGACGAAGACATTCGCAAGATCGTCACCCAGCGCTATCTTCAGGGACTGGAGGTTTGCGAATTCATCGGCGCCACGCAGATGGTGATCCACAGCCCTTATAATTTCTGGACCTATAACAATCTCGACAATTTTGTCGAAAGCGGCCAGCAGATCATCGACTACGCCCATGAAACGCTGGCGCCGGTCGTCAACCGCGCCGAAGAAATCGGCTGCACGCTGGTGATCGAAAATATCGAGGATATCGATACCGATGCCCGCTGCCTGCTCGCCGACAGCTTCCAGTCGTCATCGGTCGCCGTTTCGGTCGATACCGGCCATGCCCATTTCACCTATGGTTCGCTGGGCGCGCATCCGGTCGATTACTTCATCCGTCGTGCGGGCAACCGCCTGCAGCATGTTCATTTGCAGGACGCGGACGGCCATGCGGATCGTCATTGGGGCATCGGCGAAGGCACCATCCGCTGGCATGGCGTTTTCGCGGCTCTGGCTGAACTCGAAAGCAATCCGCGCCTGATCCTCGAACTGCGCGACAAGAACAAGATCATGCCATCGGTCAAGTTCCTGAAGGATGCAGGTCTGGCGCGATAAGCGTCCCACTCATGCTTTGAGGGCTCAACCTGCCCTCGAAGCGCTTGCTGTTCCGGGGCAGTCAGCTTCATCAGCATCTCTACCAGTGCCGAAAAGCGCCCGCCGCAATTTCGCAATCGCTGACGCCAAAGGGCACGCCGCAGCGCCCATCTGTTGCAGAAAAATCGCAAGCCGCAGCGCAATATCATTGAGAGCTAATTTAATGAACTGCTTATAGTTGACTTTTAGAGTCAATTTTATAGTGGAGTCTCATACTCAAATTTGCATCGCCGGATCGGGGGAGCCGAGCGACGCAAGATCGTTGTTCGAGGGACATCCATGCCGACTCCTGCTCTCCGCCTCCCGCTACGCTTTGCACTCGCCAGTTCCACCCTTCTCGCCTCCACTGCCATCGTTTTTGCGCAGGACGCCTCGCAGCCTCTGGTGCTCAACACCGTGACCATCGAGTCGCAGAGCAACGATACGCTGGTGCAGGATGGCTATGTCGCCAAGAAGGATCGCGACGGCACCAAGATCGACACGGAAATCGCCCGGATTCCGCAGTCGATTTCCGTCGTCACGCAGCGCCAGATGGAAGACCAGAAGCCGAACACGCTCAACGATGCGCTGAGCTATACGGCAAGCGCCAATCCCAACAATTACGGTTTCGATACGCGCTATGACGCGTTCTACCTGCGCGGTTTTCCCGCTTATTACAACGGCATGTTCCGCGACGGCCTCCGCGTCATGAACGGCCCTTCCGCATGGCTGAAGGCGGAACCTTACGGCATTGAAGGTATCACGGTGCTGAAAGGCCCGGCCTCGTCGCTCTATGGCGTCAGCGGCCCCGGCGGCATCGTCAATGTCGTCACAAAGCGCCCGAAGGACGAAGATTTCCGCGAAGTGGAACTGCTGTTCGGCAACCATAATCGGTATCAGGCTGCCTTCGACGTATCCGGCCCCGCCAATGACGAGAAGACCTTCCTCTATCGCATCACCGGCCTTGGCCGCATAAGCGATACCGAACTGCCCGGCTATCCCGACGACAAATATTACATCGCGCCAGCCTTCACGCTGAAGCCGGACGAAGACACGAAATTCACGGTTCTAAGCGAGTTTTCCCGCTCCAAGACCGGTGGAACGGCGGCCTTCTACAATCCGTCCTATGGCGAGGTTTCGGATATTTATGAGGGCGACCCTGCCTATAACGACTTCGTTCAGAACCAGGGCCGCATCGGCTATGAGTTCGAACATCGCTTCAACGACCTGCTGACCATCCGCCAGAACCTGCGTTACAGCGATGTCGATGCCGATCTCGAATATAGCGGCCATTACACGACAGCAGGCAGCACAGACCTGTCACGCTACTGGGGCCATTACACCGAGCGGATGAAGAATTTTGTCGTCGATACGATGGCGCAGTTCGATTTCGACACCGGCCCGATGACCCATAAGGCCATTGCTGGCATCGATTATGGCTGGTCGGATTATAACGCCTATAGCGGCCTGTCCTATGTGTCCGTCGAGGACATGCGGGCCCAGGACGTGCCCTATTATGGCGGGCAGAAGATGAATCAGGTCGGCATTTATGCCCATGACCAGATCGAATGGGATAATTTCACCCTGTTCGGCAGCGGCCGTTATGACTGGGTGAAAACCAACACCACCGATGTGGATTATTCGGAAAGCGAACAGAAGGACAGCGCCTTCTCCGGTCGCGTCGGCGCAGCCTACAAGACGGAATGGGGCTTCATCCCCTATGTGAACTATTCCACCTCGTTCTCGCCCAATATCGGCTTCGTCTATGACGATATCGCCAGCGACGACAAACATGTCGCCAAGCCGACCATCGCCACGCAAAAGGAAATCGGCGTCAAATACGAAATCCCCGGCTATAATGCCGTAGTGAGCGCCGCTTTCTTCGATATCGATCAGGAAGACGGTGTTGTCCTCGTCGCCTCGGCAGATCGCAATAAGCAGCGCCAGCTCGATCTCAACTCGCGTGGCTTCGAACTGGAAGCCAATGCCACGCTCGATAACGGTCTCGGCATCATCGCGTCCTACACCCATCTGCGCGTGAAGATCGAAGGCGGCACCGAAGGTACGGAAGGCAACGAGCTTTCCGGCACGCCCAATGACGTGCTGTCGCTGTGGGGCAATTACAAGATCGAGAACGGCGTGCTGGCTGGCCTCGGTTTTGGCTCCGGTGTGCGCTATGTCAGCTCCAGCTATGGCGATGACGAAAACACCTTCAAGAACGACTCGCGTGTCATGGTGGATGCGGCGCTGTCCTATGACTTCAGCTATCGCAATCCGAAGCTCGACGGCATGCAGCTGCAAGTGAATGCGAAGAACATCTTCGACAATCGCGATCCGGTCTGCACCGCTGGCTATTGCTACCAGCAGGAAGGCCGCCAGATATTCGGCAGCCTGCGCTATCGCTTCTGATGACGTCGATGCAGAAACAGGCCGACCAGCCGTCACCGACCGTCGCGCCAGCCCGCGTGTTCCTGACGATCAGCGGGCTCTATGTGGCGCAAAGCGTCATTGGCGGCATCACTTGGTCAGGCTTGCCTGCCATCATGCGCGACAGCGGCGTGCCGCTCGACCGCATCGGCCTCGTTTCGCTGATCATACTGCCATGGGCGCTCAAATTTCTCTGGGCGCCCGCAGTGGAACGTTTCCGGCTGCCGCATAGCGGCGCCGCCCGAACGGCAACCATCATTCTGGGCGGCGGCGCTGTCTCGGTCATCGGCCTCCTGATCATCGGGCTTATCGACCCATCACAGATCTATCCGCTTCTCGGCATATTGATGCTGATCGCCTTTGCAACGGCCACCGTCGATATCGCCTGCGACGGTTATGCCGTGCAAAGCCTGTCGGAAGACAATTACGGTTGGGGCAATGCCGCACAGGTCGGCGGCGCCTATCTCGGTTCGGCGATCGGCGCCGGATTGTTTCTCGTTCTCGTCGGTGCATTCGGCTGGCGTATCGCCATCTGGACAATGGCGCTGATCCTCGTGCTGCTCGGCCTGCCCTTCGCGCTTTTCGCCCGCAAAGGTTCTGTCGCGGAAACACGCCCGCATGTGCCGTCGCTGGCGGCAGCACTGCGGCGGCGTGATATCCGGCGCGGACTGGCGGCGGCAGCGGTCTATGTCATCGCACAGAAGGCGGGGCTCGCAATGCTTGGACCCTTCCTGATCGATAGCGGTCTCGACCTCACCACCGTCGGATTGCTGAACGGCGCCGGAAGCATGTTTGTCGGCCTTGCCGCAGCACTTGCCGGTGGCGGTCTGGTGCGCGCCTTCGGCATGCGCAAGATACTGGCTGTAGCGCTCTTGCTTCAGGCTCTGTGCTTCCTGTTTTTCGCCATACATGCCGGCGACAAGACCGCCAGCGTGCAATTGATCGCGGTTGCGATTATCAGCTCATCCGGTGTGGTAGCGCTGGGTTTCGTTGCGCTTTATGCGCAATTTATGCTGTGGTCTGACCCGCGCCAGGCAGGAGTGGATTTCACGCTGTTCCAATGCATGGATGCGCTGATCAGCATGGCGGGCGGTGTGGCGGCGGGTTATGCCGCCCAGTATTTCGGCTATGGCGTCTTCTTTTCCATCGTCGGCGCCCTTGCGCTGGCGGCCATCCCCGCAATGTGGGCGCTCTGCGCAACCCATTTGCGCGGCCGGCCTTGAAACGCGGCACCACCGGAATTTTTTAAAGAAAACCATATTGATAAAATCCAGCTCTGCCATAGCTCTCCGTTAGCTTGGCCTGATTTATCGTTTGCTTAATAGCGAACTTTGGATCTGGTCGCGGTGTAGATCAAATGCGTATCGCGGGGATCGCATGAAAAACAAACCTTATTGAAGAATGAGCCGGGACCGCTTCGCGGCTCATCGGCTCTTTAAAAAAGAGAGATTGATCCACCACAACCGGCGCATGGCTTAACTGCCATTGGCGTCCAAGGAGTTTTGCGTAATTAAAATATATATCAAGCATCCTGCGCAGTACGAGAAATATTTTTGAATATGTTTAACTGATTAACAGCAAAACTAGGTCTATTCGATCTATTTTAATTTAAAAAATTATTGACTTTATTTTATTTACGCTAATATCACTTACTAAACCCGCATCTATGCATTTGATAAATAATAATTATACCATTGATCTTGATCAATGACGTGAGATTAGCGATCACATCATTGTCTGTGAAATTTCGTTTCATGCTCATAATCGCGCACGATTGGAGAATTGCATGGCCGATACGCAGAGTGGGCAAGTCACGGCAGAAAAAGAGCCGCACAAACTGACATTGTTTCCTTTGATTGCGCTTGTGTTGGGATCGATGATCGGCGGCGGCGTCTTCAATCTGCCATCGGATATGTCTCGCGCGGCATCGCCGGGCGCAATCATTATCGGCTGGATCATCACCGGCATCGGCATGTTGATGCTGGCGCGCGTCTATCAGTCGCTCGCCAATCGTCGTCCCGATCTCGATGCCGGACCTTACGCCTATGCTAAGGCCGGTTTCGGATCGTTTATCGGCTTCAACAGCGCCTGGGGATACTGGCTCAGCGCCTTTCTCGGCAATGTTGCCTATGCGGTGGCGATCTTCTCGGCCTTGTCGTTCTTTTTCCCAGTTTTCGGCGACGGTTCCAACCTGCCATCAATCATCGGCGCGTCAATCTGCCTTTGGCTGATCCATACGCTTGTCCTCTACGGCATCAAGCAGGCGTCATTCGTCAATATCGTCACGACGATAGCCAAACTTGTGCCGCTGATGCTGTTCATCCTGATCGCCATCGTTGCTTTCCATTGGGACAAGTTCACCTTCAATTTCTGGGGCCGTGGTGAGGAAGCCACACTTGGCAGCATTACGCACCAGATCAAAAGCACGATGCTGGTGACGCTGTGGGTGTTCATCGGCATTGAAGGCGCCAGCGTCTATTCGGCCCGCGCCGCCAACCGCAAGGATGTGGGCCGCGCGACCGTGATCGGCTTTCTCGGCGCACTCGGCATCTATGTGCTGGTATCGCTGCTCTCGACCGGGCTGATGAGCCAGCCGGAACTCGCCGGGTTGAAAGTGCCCTCCATGGCAGGCGTCTTCGAGCCGCTTGTCGGTCATTGGGGCGCGCTGCTCATCAATATCGGCCTTCTGATTTCAGTGGGTGGGGCTTTCCTGTCCTGGACCCTGCTCTGCGCGGAAATCCCATTTTCCTGCGGTCGCGACGGCACATTTCCAAAGTGGTTTGCGGTCGAGAACAAGAACGGGTCGCCAGCCAATGCGCTCTGGGCAACGAACCTCGCGATTCAGTTCTTCCTGCTGCTGACCTATTTTTCCGAAAGCGCCTACCAGTTCTTCTACTTCATCGCATCGGTCGCCATTCTGCCGCCTTATGTGTTTTCCGGCGCTTTTGCACTGAAACTCGCGCTCAGCGGCGAGACATATGGCGCCAACAGCAAGTCGCGACGGCGAGACCTGTGGGTGAGCCTGATAGCGACGCTCTACGGCGTCTGGCTCGTCTACGCGGCGGGACTAAGCTTTCTCCTGATGTGCACGGTGCTCTTCGCACCCGGCATTCTGGTTTACGCGAAAGCCCGCAAGGAACATGGAGAACCGATCTTTGAGGGACATGAAGTTTGGATCGCGGCAGGCATAACCCTGCTCGCCCTCGTCGCCATCTATCTGATGTGGACGGGAGTTATCACACCATTCTAACGCATTCATCCACGGGAACGATCTTTTGCCGGCTACCGGAAAATCTTCCCGCCCAGATCACCCTTTCAAACAGGAGCATCGAGATGAGACAATTTGGAGTGCATTCGGAAGTCGGCAAGCTACGCACAGTGATGGTTTGCAGCCCATCGCTCGCCCATCAACGACTGACGCCAGCCAATTGCCATGACCTTCTGTTCGATGACGTGATCTGGGTGCACGAGGCCCAGAAGGACCATTTCGATTTCGTGCTCAAAATGCGGGAGCGCGGCGTTGAGGTTCTGGAAATGCAGGACCTGCTCGCCGAAACGCTGGACGACAAGGAAGCACGCCAATTCGTTCTCGACCGGCGTATTCTGCCTAATCAGATCGGGCGCAATGTCGCCAATTCCATGCGCCCCTGGCTGGATGAACTGCCATCGAAAAACCTGGCCCAGTTTCTCATCGGCGGCGTGGCCGTTTCCGACCTGCCGGACATATGGGGCAAGGAACTGATGCTGGACGTGCTGGGCGGTACGGAATTCATTATTCCGCCGATCCCCAACACGTTGTTCCAGCGCGACTCATCCTGCTGGATTTACGGCGGCGTGACCGTGAACCCGATGTTCTGGCCAGCCCGTCAGCCGGAAACGCTGATCCAGCGCGCCATCTACAAATATCATCCGGAATTCAAGGACGGCGATTTCAAAATCTGGTGGGGCGATTTCGACACCGACCACGGCAACGCCACGATGGAAGGCGGCGATGTCATGCCCATCGGCAATGGCGTTGTGCTGATCGGCATGGGCGAACGCACAACTTATCAGGCTGTCGGTCAGGTGGCGGAAGCGCTGTTTGCCGCCAATGCCGCCACCCGCGTCATCGCCTGTGTGATGCCGAAAAGCCGTGCGGCCATGCATCTCGATACGGTGTTTAGTTTCTGCGACCGCGACCTCGTTACGATTTTTGGCGAAGTCGTGGACCAGATTCGCTGCTTCAGCATTTATCCGGGCGACGACGGAAAAATAGCCGTTCGTCCCGAAACAAAGCACCTGCTGGAAGTGACGGCGGAAGCGCTGGGACTGAAGAAACTGCGCTCGGTGGCAACTGGCGGCAACGCCTACGAAGCCGAGCGCGAACAGTGGGACGACGGCAACAATGTCGTCGCGCTGGAGCCCGGCGTGGTGGTTTCCTACGACCGCAACACCTACACAAACACGCTGCTGCGCAAGGCGGGCGTTGAAGTCATCACCATTCGCGGTTCCGAGCTTGGCCGTGGTCGGGGCGGCGGGCATTGCATGACCTGCCCCATATGGCGCGATCCGGTCTGAGAACCGGACTTCCATCGCAACATAATATAGTTTTGGAGACGTATCATGAGCTTTAATCTGCGCAATCGTTCCCTCCTCACGGTGCAGGATTACACGCCACGCGAATTCCGCTTCCTGCTCGATCTAGCGCGCGATCTGAAGCGCGCCAAATATGCCCGCACCGAGCAAAAGCACCTGTCAGGCAAGGAAATCTGCCTCATCTTTGAAAAGACCTCCACACGCACCCGCTGCGCCTTCGAGGTCGCCTGTTCGGATCAGGGCGCCAATGTCACCTATCTCGATCCTGCCGGATCCCAGATCGGCCACAAGGAATCCTTCAAGGACACGGCGCGTGTGTTGGGGCGTATGTATGACGCTATCGAATATCGCGGCTCATCGCAGAGCGGTGTTGAAACGCTGGCCAAATATG
The DNA here is from genome assembly GCF_040372265.1 of Brucella sp. NBRC 113783. Taxonomy (NCBI): domain Bacteria; kingdom Pseudomonadati; phylum Pseudomonadota; class Alphaproteobacteria; order Hyphomicrobiales; family Brucellaceae; genus Brucella; species Brucella sp. NBRC 113783. Next base: position 44,044 of record NZ_BAABRX010000013.1, read on the forward strand.
CCGGAGTACCGGTCTATAACGGCCTGACCGATGAATATCATCCAACACAGATGCTGGCCGACGTGCTGACCATGTGGGAACACAGCGACAAGTCGATCCCCCAGATCAAATATGCCTATGTCGGCGACACGCGGTCCAATATGGGTCATTCGCTTCTGATCGTCGGCAGCCTGATGGGCATGGATGTCCGCATCTGCGGACCGAAAGAACTGTGGCCCGCTGACGAATATCGCAAGATTGCAGAAGACCTCGCCGCTGCATCGGGCGCAAAGGTCACCATCACCGATGACGTCAAGGCGGCGGTCAAGGACGTGGACTTCATCCACACCGATGTCTGGGTGTCGATGGGCGAAGCGAAGGAAGTCTGGGCCGAACGCATCAAGCTGCTGAAGCCCTATCAGGTCAATGCTGCGCTGATGAAAGCCGCAGGCAATCCGCAGGTGAAGTTCATGCATTGCCTGCCAGCCTTCCACGATACCGAAACCGTCGTGGGCAAGCAGATTGCCGATCAGTTCGGCATCTCGGACGGTCTTGAAGTGACCGACGAAGTTTTCGAATCCCACGCCAATATCGCATTCGAACAGGCGGAGAACCGTCTGCACACCATCAAGGCCCTGCTTGTGGCAACGATTGGAGATTGAGAATGCGCATCGTCATCGCATTGGGCGGCAACGCCCTTTTACGGCGCGGCGAGCCGATGACAGCCGAGGTGCAACGCAGGAATATCCGCACCGCTGTCGAAGCCATCGCGCCGGTCACCAAGGACCATCAGGTCATCATCACCCATGGCAATGGTCCGCAGGTGGGGTTGCTTGCCTTGCAGGGCGCTGCCTACAAGCCTGACGAGGCCTATCCGCTGGACGTGCTTGGCGCCCAGACGGAAGGCATGATCGGCTATATGCTGGAACAGGAACTTGGCAATGTTCTGCCATTCGACATTCCCATCGCAACCGTCCTTACCATGGTTGAGGTGGATGGCGATGATCCCGGCTTCCAAAACCCGACCAAGTTCGTCGGCCCGGTCTATTCCAAAGACGATGCCGACCGCATCCGTGGCGAAAAAGGCTGGACCTTCAAGCAGGACGGCGACAAGTGGCGACGGGTTGTGCCCTCGCCGCTTCCGAAGCGGATTTTCGAAATTCGCCCGTTGAAATGGCTGCTTGAAAAGAACACCATTCTCATCTGCGCGGGCGGCGGCGGCATTCCCACCATGTATGAGAAAGGCAAGGAACGCTCGCTTGGCGGCGTGGAGGCCGTCATCGACAAGGATCTGGCGAGCGAGCTTCTCGCACGTGAACTTGGCGCCGACCTCTTCATCATGGCGACCGACGCCGAAGCGGTCTTTACCGACTGGGGTAAGCCGACGCAAAAGGGCATCCACGAAGCGACCCCGGAATCCCTTTCGCACTATCAGTTTCCGGCAGGTTCGATGGGACCGAAGGTGGATGCCGCCTGCAATTTTGCCAAGGCGACCGGAAAATCCGCCGCCATCGGCGCGCTGGCCGACATTCCCGGCATTGTCGATGGCAAAAAAGGAACCATTGTCAGTACAGGCTTTTCAAAACTGACCTGGCATTGAATGAAATATTGGAAGCTCCGGTCTTTGAGGGAAGACCGGAGTTTTCAGCGTTTAATCTACTAAAGTCGCTATCAGGGGAGACCACAAGGTGAGCGAAAACGAACCGGCGCCGACCACTGGCGGTCATATTCCATCCATGCTGGATGCACTTGTTCCATGTATTGCGCTTATCGTTTTCCTCGCCCTTTCCTATTATCTGTTTGGTGATGCGGCCTCGTCCGGCCCCAACCAGATCGCCCTTGCGGTCTGCGGGCTGATCGCCGCCGGTGTTGCCTATAAGAACGGATCGAGCTGGGCCGCGGTCCGCGCCGCCGTTGTTGACGGGATCGCGACCGGCTTGCCCGCCATTCTCATCCTGATGGCGGTTGGCGCGTTGATTGGCACATGGGCGCTCAGCGGCACGATCATGTCCATGGTCTATTACGGGCTGAAGCTTCTCAACCCCGATTATTTCTACGCGACGACCACCATTGTCTGCGCGGTGGTGGCCTTCAGCATCGGCAGTTCATGGACCGTCGCAGGCACTATCGGCATCGGGCTTATGGGTGTCGCGGCTCATATGGACCTTTCCCCCGCAATCACAGCGGGCGCCGTCATTTCCGGCGCTTATTTTGGCGACAAGGCATCGCCGCTTTCCGACACGGTCAATCTGGCGGCCGCCTCCGCCGGTTCGGAAATATTCGACCACATCCGGGAATCCCTCTGGACCTCGATCCCCGCTTTGCTTTTGTCCATTGTGCTGTTCGGCTTTCTTGGTGAGCAAAACGATTTTGACGCAAGCTCGCTTCTCACAAAGATCGACAGCCAGATTCAGGTTTCGCTCTGGGCTTTCCTGCCCCTGCTGCTGGTCTTCGTGCTGTCGGTAGCGCGGGTATCTCCGGTCGTGGCGATATTCAGCGGCGCTTTGGCAGGCGCTATCCAGGGCGTCATCATGGACCCACAACGGGTGATCGCATTTGCCAATGATGCAGCACTTCCCAGTGCGCTCGCCCTATTGAAAGGCGCATGGCTGGCGCTTGCCACCGGCTATACGAGCTCCGTCGGCGATCCCGATATCGACATGATTCTCAGCCGGGGTGGCATGGCGAGCATGATGACGACCATCTGGCTCATCATCACGGCGCTCGCCTTTGGCGCGGTAATCGAACATGCAGGCATTCTCAATCGCCTGATCGACCCGTTGATCCATCGCGCGAAATCCGATGCCAGTCTGATCTCGACCGTCGCAGGAACCTCTGTCCTGTCGAATGTCGTCACGTCCGATCAGTATATTTCCATTGCCCTGCCGGGGCGCATGTTCAAGCAGGCTTTTGCCAATCGCGGACTGGCACCGGCACTTCTTTCCCGCGTGATTGGCGACAGCGCAACCGTGACGTCTCCGCTGATCCCATGGAACAGTTGCGGCGCCTATATGGCTGCGGCGCTGGGGGTCAGCACCACCGCCTATCTCGGCTTTTGCTTTTTCAACATTCTCAATCCGCTGATGACCATCGGCTTCAGTCTTCTCGGCTGGCGCGTGCTTAGAACCGCCCCGGCGAAGGCCACGTCATAAAGGCTACCCGCGCCGCGATAGCAGCGCGATGAAGCAGGCCCCACCCAGAAGCGAGGCGAACAGGCCAAGCGGCAGATTGTAGGGAAAGGCCACCATCCGCGCGAGCCAATCGGCGCTTACCATCATCAGCGCGCCCATCAGCATGGATGCCGTCAGGAAGCGCTTCGGCGTATGCAGGCCGAAATTGCGCGCCAGATGCGGAGCGATCAGCCCGACAAACGAGAGCGGCCCCACCATCATCGATGCAATCGCTGTCAGAAGCGCTGCAATCAGCACGATCACAAGACGCGGCAGGACGAGCGAAAGACCGAGGGTGCGCATCGTCACCGAACCAAGCGGCAGAATGTCGAGCCAGCGCGACAAAGCAAGCAGGATCGTGAAACTGGCAGCCAGCGCAAGAGCGGCCAGCCAAAGCTGCATAGGCGTCGCCTGCGTGCCGGTACCGCTCAACCAGCCGAGCAGGACAAAGGCTTGTGGAGAGCCGGTTGCAATGATGGCTGTCAGAATGGAGCTGACCATAGCGCCAAGGCCGACACCGGCCAGAAGCAGCTTTTCCGCACCAAAACCGCTGCGCGCGGCAATCGCCAGAATGAAGATCAGCGCCAGCACCGAGCCGATGGAAGCGCCCAGCCATTGCAGGGAAAGGCTTGCGACGGGAAGCAGGAGAACCACCGCCAAACCCGCACCAGCACCAAGGCCGACGCCCATAATTTCGGGGCTGGCGAGCGTGTTACCCGTCATGCGCTGGAGAATGGCTCCGGCCAATGCCAGCATGCCGCCCGATAGGCCCGCAAGAGCAAGTCTTTGCACGCGCCAGTCGAAAAGCGCATCGAACACTTCACCACGGGCAAGGACAAAACCGTCCTGCCCCCGGCCGAGACCCAGCGTGATGGCGGCCACAAGCAGGACAAGCAGCAGCAAAATGGCGAAGAACAAGCCGGTACGCTTGAGGCGAACAGCGCTGGCCTCGCTCTGGCCCGACGGCCATTCAAACATGCGCAGACGCGGCAGCATCCAGAGCAGCAGCGGACCGCCGAGCAATGCAGTCGCAGCGCCCACCGGCAGGCGGTCGCCGGTGACGGCCTGCAACAGGCTGACGCAGCCATCGGTCAACCAGAGCAGAATTGCCCCAATGGCGGGCGCGGCGATCAGCTTTGTCTTGAGACGGCGCGCGCCGGAAAGCTGCGCCAGCGTCGGAGCGACCAGACCGACAAAGCCCAATATGCCGACTTCTGCCGTGATACTTGCCGCCAGCCAGACGGCAATGGCAATCACCAGAAGGCGGCTTGCCGCCAGCGACAGGCCGAGGCTGCGCGCATTGGCATTGTCGAGCGCCAGCAATGTCAACGGGCGCAGCAGGAAGAAGGCAATCCCGCCGCCGATCAGAACCCGCAGGGAGAGCGCAATGCCCGGCCCCCAGCTTTGTTGTTCCAGCGAACCGCCGCCCCAGACGAACAGCGAGAACACATATTCGCCATTGGCGAGGATGAGCGCCGTGCTTGCCGCCGTTGCGGTCAGCGACACGATCATTCCGCAGAGAATGACAGAAGCGGGTTCCAGCGAGCGTTTCCAGTTGAGCGCCAGCACCAGACTGACCGCCGCCAGACCGCCCGCCAAAGCCAGCCATTCTCGAAAGATGAAGGCTGCGGGCAGATAAAGTATACCCGCCGTCATGGCGAGCTGCGCTCCGGCAGCAATGCCGAGCGTCGAGGGTTCGGCGAGCGGATTGCGTAAAACCTGCTGCAACAGCAGGCCGGAAAGCCCAAGGCCTGCGCCACAGATCAGGGCCATAGCATTGCGCGGTAAGACGGTGTCAAACGCGATGACCCGGTGCAGCGCCAGCAGTTCCGGTGAACCGGCAGGGGCATTCAGCGCCCGCGTGAATTCGAAAGCGGCCATCAGTGCCGCGACAAGCGCGAGCAGCGCCCAGAACAGCAGCGGCCTTATGCCTGCAACACTCTTCTCCGTCATGGGCTGCTCTTCCAGTTTTCACGAAGAAGCTGGGCAAAGCGGCGCGCGGCAGGCAATCCGCCGAAATGATCGAGCGGCGGCAGAAACAGAACCCGCTTTTCACGGATAGCGGGCAGCGCGTTCCACAAGGCATTTTGCGGCAGACGATAAAGCGTTTCAGGATCGGTCGGGCCGACGATCACGATGGATGCGTCCGGCGTTTCGGCCAATTGCTCCAGCCCCACCGGCGCCGCGGCTGAATAGCTTGTATCGCGCGTCCACGCATTCTCAAAACCGAGCCGAACCAGCACATCGCCAAACAGGCTGTCGCGCCCGAAAGCGCGAAAATGCCGGGCATCGCCCAGACTGATGACGAAGACCTTCCGTCCCGGTATCGCAGCGAAGCGCTGCCGCGCCTCCGCAATCTCGCGTGCAACAGTCGCGACGTAAGCGCGCGCTTCCGCAGCCAGACCGAGCTTTTCCCCAAGACTTAACGTCGCCTCTTCCAGCATCGCATAGGGCGGCTGACCGGCGCTATAGACAGTCGGCGCGAAGACCGGCGCGATGCGCTCGAAGGCTGCACGCTGATATTCGTAAAAATTGGACGCGACGATCAGATCCGGTTCCATCATGCGCAGAAGCTCAAGATTGGGCGCTCCGCGCAGACCAAGATCAGCGACATTTTCCGGCACCGCCGGCTCAAGCTGCATTTGCCTGTATTGGCGCAGTTCTGCCGCTGCCACCGGCACAGCGCCGATCGCCAGAGCGGTCTCAAGCATGGCCCAGTCGATCACCGCAAAACGCATCGTCGCGGCATGGGCCGAACGCAGTGCAGGCGCCGCAAAAAGGGCGCCTGCGAATCCGAGAACCGCGCGACGGGTGACTGTCATGACGGAACGCGCGGCGAAAACCGTCGCATCACCACTTGGTGTGCACCTTGAGCAAAGCCTTCCTGCCCTCGCCATAACCGCAGACATAGACGCCCTGACATCCAGCAACATAATCCTTGTCGAAAAGATTGGTCACGTTGAGATCGATGCCCCAATTATCCTTTTCATAGCCGAGTTTCAAATCGGCGAGTGCCACAGCGGGCACTTTCAGCGTGTTCTGCTCGTCGGCATAGGACGAGCCGATATAACGGACGCCGCCGCCCAGCGTCACGCCTTTCAGCGCGCCTTCGGGCACCTTATACTCGACGAAGACCGAAGCCTGTTGCTCCGGCAGGAGATAAGGACGCTTGCCGACCAGCGTTGGGTCCGAGGCGTTTTCCTTGACCTTCAGGTCATAGGCGGTCACGCTTGCCGTCACCTTCCAGTCCTCGGCAATATTGGCCTGCATTTCGAGTTCGAAGCCGCGCGAATTGACCTTGCCGAGCTGTTCACGGGCAAAGCTGGAGCCGGTCAGCGAATTTTCCTTGGTCAGATCGAAGAAGGACGCGGTGATCAGGCCATCGAAGAATGCCGGGCGATATTTGACACCGGCTTCATACTGAACGCCGGTTTCCGGCTTGGCATAGCTGCCGTCATACAGGGTCTCGATAATCGGATTGAAGAAGGTCGCAGCACTCACATAAGGCGTGATGCCGTTCTCGAACTCATAGCCGAGACCTGCACGACCGGAGAAGCGGCCCGTATCATATTCGAAGCTCGGCAGACCTGAGGCTTCAGTCCAGACATGATCGTAACGACCATTCAGCGTCAGTATCCAGCCATCGCCGAATTCCATGCGATCCTGCGCATAGACACCCACCTGATTGCGGCGCAGATCCTGATCAATATAGGGGTCCCACATAGGCCCCTGCGGCTCGCCATAAACCGGGTTATAGGCGTCGATGATCGTTGCGCCGCCGGTCTGCTGCATCTGGTCGATGCGGAAATAGCGGTACTCCGCGCCGAACAGCAGATTGTGGTCGATGGCCCCGGTCGTCACCTTGCCTTCAAGCTGGTTATCAGCCTGAAAGGTGTTGACCGTGGTATCGTGCTTGAAATTGATGCGGGCGAGGTAGGGATTGCCAGCAGCTGGCTGCGCCAGAAATCCGTCATAGCCGTAAGGGTAGAGGCTATGCTCCTTCACATTGGCAAAGCCGTAACGCACATTCTGACGGACGGTCCAGTCACTGTCGAATGTGTGTTCGAATTCATAGCCGATCGATAGCTGTTCGCGATTATAGGAATCGACATCCGGCTCGGTAAAATTCGCCTTGCGCGAAATCTTGCCGAACTCGGTCGGCACCACGGTACCATAGTAAGGCAGAAAGCCGCCATCATGCGTCAGGTCCAGATGGGTATAGTTGGCCAGAATGGTCAGGCTGGTCGATTCATCCGGCTTGTATTCGATGCTTGGCGAGATGACGCCACGAAATTCCTTGGAAAAATCCGTATAGTTGTCGCCACCCTGGATCTTGCCGTTGACGCGGTAATTAACCGTCTCCGTCGCCTTGTCACCAATGTCGAAGCCGAGATAGCCATTGCCATAGCTGTTGATGCCCGCCTCAAGATAGCGCAGGCGTTCGCCGGTCGGGCGCTTGCTGATGTAATTCACGATACCGCCGGGATTGGCACCGCCATAAAGAGCCGATGCCGGACCACGCAGCACGTCGATGCGCTCGATACCGAAACTGTCGATTAAAAAGCCGCCAAAGCCGTAGCTGAAATTCTGCAACCCATCGAGATAGGTGCCATTGGCCGTCGCGTCGAAACCGCGAATATAGAGCCAGTTCGTGTCATTATCGACGCCGAAAGGCTGCGCCAGCACGCCGGGCGTATAGCGCAAGGCTTCGTCGATCTTCTGCGCGCCGAGCGCATCCATCTGATCGCGCCCGACGACCGATACGGATTGCGGGATCTTGTCGATTGCAACGCTGTCCTTCGAGCCGGTGGTGGTCGCCTGAGGCACAAAGCCCCGGACCGGCGCAACACCGTCGGCCCGCGTGGTGCCGCCATTTCCATCAGACTGAATGACAACCGTGTTTAGCTGAAGGGGTTTGCTGTCTTCCTGCGCCAAGGCAGGAATGGCGGCAAGCGCAGTACCGCTTGCCAGCAGGACGAGAAGATTGTGCTTCATCGACGGCATATGATGTGACCCCTAAGACGGATAAAAACGCGAACCTTCACAGGCTCCCGCGACCCCGCAGACGGGCGCGTTAATATGAGTGCTTATATCAAGAATATTCGGCAGGATTGTTCGTTTTTATGGCAAATTGAACGATCTTCAGTTCATCTCAGCGTGCAGTAAAAAAGCAATCCTTTCTGTGGCTCTGCTACACCTGTTGTCTCAGCCATGCCGCCGGCGTTGTGCCGGTTTGCTTCTTGAAAACACGCGTGAAATGGGCCTGATCGGAAAACCCGACCAGCGCCGCAATATGCGGCAGCGGCGTGTGCGCCTGAAGCAGCAGCGCCTGCGCACGCGCGATGCGTCGCTCCATCTGCCAGCTATGGGGCGACACCCCCGTCGATGCCTTGAAGGCGCTGCAGAAATATGTTTCCGACAGACCAGCCAGATCGGCCAGTTCCTGCAAGCGGATGATGCGCGCGTAATTGTCCTCGATGAAATCTGTCACGCGCCGGAGCCGCCATGGTGACAGCCTGCTCGCGCCTGCACGCGGCTGCGCTTCCGCCCCGAACAGTTCCGCGACAAGCGCGTTGATCAGGCCTTCACCATAGAGATCGTGCAACGGCGCATTGGACAGGCACTCTTCCGCCAGAAGCCCGCCGATCTGCTCAATCCTGGCATTGGAAAACAAAAGGCGTGGACGCTCGACCGCAGCCCTGTCGAGCGCGCCACCAAAGCGCTGCTGCAGCGTGTTGATGTCGAGATGCAGATCAAGATGCTTGAGCTTACCCGGTCTCGCACTCTCGCTCCAGATCGTCATGCCCGCCGGAATATAGCAAAGACGCGAAGGGTTCGCGCCTTGCGCAACGGCACGCCCCTTGCTGCCGGGACGGATATCGAGCGCGCCCTGGCTTTCGCAGACGAGAAACAGGCGTGGCGCTTGCGAGACATATTCACCGCGCGCGCCGGGACCACATTCGACAGACCACACGTCGGCAATCGCGCCATTCCAGACGCGATAGTGAAGGTCGTCCAGCAAGGTGACGTCTTCGATCCGGCTTTTCATATGCGGATGGAAACCCAAATCTGCTTTCCTGAAATCTTAATCTAAAAGAGGTATAACTTACTCATGTTTTTGTGGCAACTTTCGAAAAGCTGCGTTATTGCAGGGAAAGCACTGCGCCAGAGGACGACGATTGATGACCAACTTGTTCGAACTTGAGAATGTCAGCTTTTCGGTTGCCGGGCGCACGCTGTTGCAGCCTTTGACCATGTCGATACCGGCAGGAAGTGTGACAGCCTTGATCGGACATAACGGTTCAGGCAAGTCGACACTGCTTAAAATACTTGCCCGCCAGCAGCCAGCGTCGGGAGGCACAATCCATTTTGCAGGCAAGCGCCTCGACCAATGGGGCGACCGCGAATTTGCACGCAAGCTTGCCTATCTGCCGCAGCAGACGGCATCCGCATCGGGCATGCTGGTCAAGGAACTGGTCGCGCTTGGCCGTTATCCGTGGCACGGCGCTCTGGGCCGCTTTGGTGATACCGACCGGGCGAAGGTGGAAGAGGCCATCGAACTGACCGGCATAGCACCTTTTGCGGACCGGCTTGTCGATACGCTTTCCGGCGGCGAACGCCAGCGCGTCTGGCTGGCCATGCTGGTGGCGCAGGATGCGCAATGCCTGCTTCTCGATGAGCCCACATCGGCGCTCGATATTGCCCATCAGCTGGAAGTTCTGTCGCTGGTACGCAAGCTGTCGCAGGAGAAGGAACTGAGCGTTTTCATCGTCCTACACGATGTGAACATGGCCGCCCGCTTCTGCGATTCCATCTTCGCGCTGCACAGTGGCCGCCTGATCGCCCAATCAACACCCGCCGGTGTGATGGAGCCCAATCAGCTTCGGGAGATTTACGGCGTGCCGATGGAAGTCATGCGCCACGCCGCGACCGGGCATCTGATTGCAGCTCCTTTGTAATTAAAACTGCTGACCTGCAAGATAGCGTTCCAATGTCTTGACCGTGCCATCCCGCCAGATTGCTTTCAGTGCAGAGCTGAACGCGGTGACATAGGCGGGATTGGCGGCAAGCGCTCCGAAAATATCATCCATGGAAAGCCACGCAGCCGGGTCGGCCTTGGCGCGCGCTGCCTGCTTGGTCAGGCGATCCCATGACGGATCATTCGGCTCGATAACAGCGCCGCTATCTGTGGTGCCATAGCAATAGCGGCACCAGAAAGCGGAAACGAGCGCAAGCCCGGTCACCGAATGGCCCTTCGCCACGCGGTCAGCAGCGGTGGGCAGAATGAATTTCGGCTGGCGGTTGGAGCCATCGAGACACAAGCGGCGGATGGTGTCGCCGATGCTTGGATTGGCGAAGCGCTTGTCGATCAACACGCGATAGGCTTCAAGATCGGTATCCGGCACGGGCGGCACTTCCGGGATGATCTCATCCTTGGTCAACTTCTCCAGATAGCGCCGGATCAGCGGATGCTCCATGGCCTCATGCACGAAATGAATGTCGAGCAAGCCGCCCGGATAGGCGATGGCCGCGTGGCCGCCATTCAGGATGCGGATTTTCATCAGTTCATAAGCGGCAACCTGATCGGTGAAGGTGACGCCGACTTTTTCCAGAGCCGGGCGTCCGGTCGGGAAATTATCCTCCATCACCCATTGCTTGAAAACTTCGCAGAAGACCGGCCAGCCGTCATCGACACCGAAATCCTTCGCGGCAATCTCGCGTTCGCGCGCGCCGGTGGCGGGCGTAATGCGATCCACCATCGAATTCGGGAAAGCGACATTGGCAGAAATCCAGTCGGCAAAGGCCGGGTCGCTCAGCTTGGCAAGCCCCGTCACGGCGTCTTCCGTCACATGCCCGTTGCCCGGAATGTTATCACAGGACATGACCGTGAAAGGCTGGACACCCGCCGCCTTGCGCAGTTTCAGCGCCTGAACGATCAGGCCGAACACGGTTTTCGGATGGTCCGGATGCGCGGCATCCGCCACGATATCCGGATGAGCCGGATCGAAGGTCTGGCTCGCCGGGTCGATATAATAGCCGCCCTCCGTGATCGTCATCGAAACGATGCGCGTATCGGCTGATGTCAGATAGGCCATCAGGGCCTTGCGCCCTTCCTCGGTCGAAATCGTCACATAATCGACCATCGATGCGGTGATGCGCGCGCCTGCATGATCGGCTTCCTGTTCCACAACGGTGGTCAGCCAGTCCTGGACTTTGAGCGTATCACGCATGGCATCGTCGCTACCACGCACACCGGCACCCACCAGCGCCCAGTCATGCCCCTCGCCGGTCGCAAACAGATCGTCCAGATAGACTGCCTGATGGGCGCGGTGAAAATTGCCGACGCCGAAATGCACGATACCCGGCTTCAACCCGGCAGGATCGTAGCCGGGCTTGTGCACCTTATCGAAGCTTTGAAGCGTTGCGCGCGATAGCTTGGTCATGACGGTATCCTCTATTCAATCGGGTACGAACTGGACTTTCATGGTCGCGGGATCGCCGCCATTTTTGGTGAAGAATGGCAGCATTTGCTCCAGCGGCAGCCGGTGGGAAATGAGCCGCGCCATAGAGCCACCGTTTGAAAAGTCCTGTTTCAATATGTCCAATGCCTGCGGAATGTTTCGGTTCAAAGAATGCGAACCGGCAATCCTGATCTGGCGACGGAAAATCTCGAAGGGTGCCACTGAAATTCGTGCGTCGGGCGCACAGACGCCAAATACCAGAACGGTTCCTCCATCGGCGGTGAAGCCGACCATGCTTTCGACCACCCCGGCTATGCCGGTGGCGTCGGCGACAAAATCAAAGCTGCGCTGGCGCCTGTCCAGCGCTTGCGAACCGGACACGACCGGCTCAAGCCCGAGGCTTTCAACGAAAGCCAGCCGGTGTTCATTGATGTCGGCGACCGCAACCTCGGACACGCCCTGCGCTTTCAGCGACAGGGCCAGCAACAGGCCGATTGGGCCTGCCCCGAAAACCAGCGCATTTTCAGTACCGTGCGGGCCAGTCTTCAAGCCTGCCGCGCCAAGCCCGTTCAGCACGCAGGCCAACGGTTCGGCAAGGGCCGCGATATCATAAGGCAGATCACCGATAGAATGGAGATGGCTGGCATTGACGAGGCTCATGCCAGCAAAGCCGCCATTATGGGTCACGCCATAAGCTTTCAGGTCGGAGCAGAGATTGGTCAGCCCCTTGAGGCAGGCGCGGCAGTGACCACAGGGAATATTCGGATCGACCGCAACGCGGTCGCCGACCTTCACATTGGTCACGTCTTCGGCGATGGCCATCACCCTGCCCGCATATTCATGCCCCGGCACCAGCGGAAAGGCACTCGACCCATAGCGGCCATGCAGGACATCAATGTCTGTGTGACAGAGGCCCGACGCCTTGACGTCGATCAGCGCGTGACCCGGCAGCAATGCCGGTTCCGGCAGATCGGCCATGCCTGCTTCGCCATGGCCGGTAAAATAGATCGCTTTCATTGCACTATCCCGGCCTCGCCTTACGCCATCCAGTTGCCGCCATCGACACCGAAGGTCTGGGCGAGAATATAGTCGCTGTCGGACGAGGCGAGGAACACCGCCATGCCGGTAATATCCTCCGGCGTCGCGAAGCGACCGATCGGCACCGACTTCGCCACGGCTGCTTTTTTCTCGCCCGGCTTCAGGCCCTCCCATTTGGCGAAATTCGCATCCACCACATCCCAATGTTCGCCATCGACCACCCCCGGCGCAATCGCATTGACGTTGATGCCATGCTTGACCAGAGCGAGAGCCGCCGACTGCGTGGCGGAGATGATTGCCGCCTTGGATGCGCAATAGAGCGTCACCAGCGCCTCACCACGGCGACCCGCCTGGCTCGCCATATTGATGATCTTGCCGCCGCGTCCGCGCTTGATCATCACATTCGAAACCGCCTTCATCATAAAAAGGGGGCCCTTGAGATTAATGCCCAAAACGCGTTCGTAGCTGTCCTCGGTCAGTTCATTGATCGGTGCCATGTCGAAGATTGCGGCATTGTTGACCAGAATATCGATGCCGCCATATTCGGCATCGATGGCGGCCACCACCTTGTCGATTGCGCCCAGATCGGTCACGTCCAGCCTCACCGCCTTCACGGATGGACCGATACCGCGCGCGGCTTCTTCCGCGCGCTCGATATTGATATCGGCAATGATGACCTTTGCACCCTCTTGCGCGTAGGCCGCCGCAAAGCCAAGCCCGATGCCACGCGCAGCGCCGGTGATGAGGGCAACCTTGTCTTTCAGTCTCATGGACTTTCTCCGATAATGTGATTGTTTTTCCTTACGCATTATCCGACGCAAAACCGCTTCGCGCTTTTGCTGGAAATGCTTCTTTAAAGATGCGTTTTCTTTTCAGACAGGATCAGCGGATGGCGGTCACGGCGCTGGAGCGACAGGCCATCGGGCGTAAAGAGATGCGCGTCGGCGGCATCAAAACCGAGCCGCGCCGTTTCATGCGCACGGGCCGTGCTGTTGCCGCCAGCTTCCGCCACGATCAGGCCGGAAGCGGCATCGTTTTGCACATAGAGATAAGTCTGGCCGCCAAGACGCTCGACCACCATGATCTCGCCTTCGAGAATGCCGTCATCCGCCGGATGCAGATGTTCCGGGCGAACGCCCAGCACAAGCGGCGCACCGGCGCTCACCCCTTCACCGGCAACCGGCACCTTGACCGAACGCCCATTGGCAAGCTGCACCGTCACGCCATCGCTATCGACGGCGCCCGCCTTGACCTCGATGAAATTCATGGTCGGCGATCCGATGAAACCCGCCACAAAGCGATTGACCGGGTGGTGATAAAGCTCCAGCGGTGAACCGACCTGTTCCAGCTTGCCATCGCGCAGCACGACGATCTTGTCGGCCAGCGTCATGGCTTCCACCTGATCATGCGTGACATAGATCATCGTCGCATTCAACCGGTCATGCAGGCGCGCCAATTCGATGCGCATCTGCACGCGCAGCGCCGCATCGAGATTGGACAGCGGTTCATCGAACAGGAAAATCTTCGGCTCGCGCACCATGGCGCGCCCAATGGCGACGCGCTGGCGCTGACCGCCCGAAAGCTGGCGCGGCTTGCGGTCCAGCAATTTGTCCAGCTGCAATGTCCTGGCAACACCTTCCACCTTGCGGTCACGCTCGGCCTTGCCCACACCTGCCAGCTTGAGCGCGAAACCCATATTGTCGCGCACATTCATATGCGGATAGAGCGCATAAGTCTGGAACACCATCGCAAGCCCGCGTTCATCCGGCGGCGTATCGTTGCACTGCTGCCCGTCGATCAAAAGATCGCCGCTGGTGATTTCTTCCAGCCCCGCAATCATCCGCAAAAGCGTGGATTTGCCCGAACCGGACGGCCCGACGAAGACCACGAATTCGCGGTCTTCGATGGCTAGGTCCACACCCTTGATGACATCGATATTGCCGAAGGACTTGGTGGCGTTATGAAAAGAAAGCGTAGCCATGGGGTTCCCTTTACTTCACGGCGCCGAAGGTGAGACCGCGCACCAGCTGGCGCTGCGTAACCCAACCGAAGACGAGGATCGGCGCGATGGCGAGCGTGGACGCTGCCGAGAGTTTTGCCCAGAAAAGCCCTTCCGGTGACGAGAAGGACGCGATGAATGCCGTGAGAGGCCCGGCCTGCGAGGCCGTGAGATTGAGGCTCCAGAAGGCTTCGTTCCAGCACAGGATGATGGAAAGAAGCGCCGTCGATGCAATGCCGGGCAGGCTTAGCGGCAGGAGCAGATAGCGTATCTGCTGGCCGACCTTCGCCCCGTCCATGCGGCTCGCCTCAAGGATTTCATGCGGCACTTCCTTGAAGAAGGAATAGAGCATCCAGACCACAATCGGCAGATTGGAAAGGGTGAAGATGATGATCAGACCGGTGCGCGTGTCGAGAAGCCCGGTATCGCGCGCCAGAAGATAGATCGGCACCAGAACACCCACCGCAGGCAGCATCTTGGTCGAGAGCATCCACAACAGCAGATCCTTGGTGCGTTTTCCCGGAAAGAATGCCGCCGCATATGCCGCCGGAACGGCGATCAGCAGCGACAGGATCGTCGCGCCAAGGCTCTCGATCACGCTGTTCATGGCGTAGCGGAAATAGTCGGCGCGCTGATTGACCGCCGCGAAATTTTCCAGCGTCGGCTCGAAGAACAACTTTGGCGGGGCCACCGCGTCGATCTCTGTCTTGAATGCCGCAAGCAGCATCCAGAGGATCGGGAAGAACATCAAAAGCGCCACGATCCAGCCGATAATCCCGGCGGAGAGCGCGGCTTTGTCGAACTTGCGTTTTGCAGCCATCGTTCGTCTCCCCTAATTATCCAGATTGCGCGCCACGGTTCGGATGAGGAACGCGGCAACGATATTGGCGAGGATGATGGCGACGACACCGGCAGCGGAAGCGCCACCGATATCCCACTGAAGGAGCGCCTTCAGATAGATGAAATAGGTCAGCGTCGTCGTGGCAATACCCGGTCCACCGGAGGTAGTGACGAGGATTTCCGCGAAGACCGACAGGAGAAAGATCGTCTCGATCATGATGACGACCGAGATCGGGCGCAGCAGATGCGGCAGGACGATATAAAAGAACATCACCGGCCCTTTGGCGCCATCAAGCCGCGCCGCTTCCATCTGCTCGCGGTCGAGCGACTGCATGGCGGTCATCAGGATAAGCGTCGCGAAAGGCACCCACTGCCAGGATACGATCATGATGATCGACGCCATTGGAAACTGTCCGAACCAGTCAATGACAGGCAGTCCGAGACTGCGCGAGATAAAGGCGAACAACCCGTTGACCGGGTGCATCAGAAGGTTTTTCCAGATCAGCGCCGACACCGTCGGCATGACGAAGAACGGCGCAATGACCAGAAGTCGCGCAATGTTCTTGCCCCAGAAATCCTGATCGAAAATCACCGCAAACAAAACACCCAGCACCACCGAAATGGCCAGAACCGAGCCCAACAGAATGAGCGTCTTCGTGATGGCCGACCAGAGCCCCGGATCGGACAGCAGGAACTTGTAATTCGAGAAACCGGCAAAACCGGTCACGAAGGGATTGATGAGATTGTAATACTGAAACGAGAACCAGAGCGTCATCGCCAGTGGAACGATCATCCATAGCAAGAGCAGGATGACGGCGGGTGCAAGCAGAGGTCCGGTGCGGACGCTGCGGCGCGATTTTGCGGCAAAGCGCGATTTGGTGCCTGTGGCCAAGGCCGGGTTTGCTGGCATGTCTGACGTTCCTCCCCTTCCCGCTTCAACATCCACCGCGCCCGAAAAGGTGCGGCGGATCGCGCGAAAATCGAGCCTGCTGCTCTCACTCAGGAGCGCAGCAGGCTGATGGTAACCGGATTACTTGATGTAACCGGACTGCGTCATGATCTGTTCGGCCTGCTTCTGTGCGCCATCGAGCGCCGCATCGACGCTTTGCTGACCGGCGACAGCCGAAGAGATTGCCTGACCGACAATGGTGCCGATCGCCTGGAATTCAGGGATCGCCACGAACTGGATGCCGGTATAGGGGACCGGGTCCTTGGTCGGCTTGGTCGGGTCGGCCGATTCAATCGCCTTGAGAACCGTCTCGGCGAAAGGCGCGGCCTTCTTGTACTCTTCATTGGCGTAGGTCGACTGACGCGTACCCGGCGGAACGGCAACCCAGCCTTCCGACTTGCCGACCAGTTCGACGTAGCCCTTCGAGGTCGCCCATTTCAGGAACGACTTTGCGGCTTCCGCCTTCTTGGTCGATGCCGGGATGGCGAGGTTCCACGACCAGGCCCAGGACGAGCCATTCGGCGTCACTTCGACAGGCGCCTTGGTGAAGGCCACCTTGTCGGCAACCTGGCTCTGCTTCGGATCGTAAATGCGGCCCGCAGCTGAGGTGGCGTCGATCCACATGGCGCAATGGCCGGTGGAGAACAGCGCCTGATTTTCATTGAAGCCGTTCGAGGTGATTCCGGGAGGGCCTGCTTCCTTCATCAGATCGACGTAGTAGTTGATGGCCTTTTTCCAGGTATCGGAGCTCATCTGCGGCTTCCAGCTCTCATCGAACCAGCTGCCGCCAAATGTGTTCACCAGGGTGGAAAGATAGGCCATGTTTTCGCCCCAGCCCGGCTTGCCGCGCAGGCAAAGACCGTACTGTTCTTTCGATTTGTCGGTGAGCTTGGTCGCGAATTCCTTGATCTCGGCATAGGTCGGCGCATCCGGCATTTTCAGGCCAGCGGCTTCGAACAGATCCTTTCGATAAAGGGTGAACGAGCTTTCCGCGTAAAACGGCACGGCATAAAGCTTGCCATCGACCGTCAGACCGGCGCGCACCGGCTTGATAAGATCGTCATAGTCGTAATCGTCGCCCAGATCATCGACCGCAAGAAGCCATCCGGCCTTGCCCCAGATCGGGGTTTCATAACCGCCGATGGTCATGATGTCGAACTGGCCGCTCTTGGTTGCGATGTCCGTCGTGACACGCTGGCGCAGCACGTTTTCTTCGAGCACCACCCAGTTGAGCTTGTTGCCGGTGGCCTTTTCCCACTCCGGCGAAAGCTTCTGCATGATGATCATATCGGCATTGTTGACCGTTGCGATCGTGAGCTCCTCCGCCCACGCCGAACCGGAAAACATTGCGACGCCAGCGGCAGACGCAATAAGCCCTGTCACATAAGTTTTGGTCCGCATTTCGTCTCCTCCTTTACGAATGCATAGCAAAATTCTTACATATGTAAAATTTATGGCGCGGCTCTCCGTAGCTTGTCAAGCACGGTTTTTGATTTTGATTTGCGCGCTGAAAAGACCATTCATTCGATTGTTTTCCTGGCCGAAACAACGGATTTTTCACCGCGCGATCTGACCCCGCGATTATCTTAGCACATTCAAATATGCGCTGCATCGTTCCAGATGTTCGTCATTGTTCGCTTGACCTTTGCTTCAGCCTTTGACAGTTTGACTTGGGCCCGCCGCGAAAAATTTCATGGCGGGTCTGGTTGGAGGAACATCCTGAAATTATTGGAAAACAAGCTGCAGACGATGTGTCGCGCATCTATGGGCCAGCGCATCTGGACCCGACCGATAGCAGGAGAATGTGAGCTGTCACTGCAAGAAATTGCAGCGGGCAGCTGACGGACAGGACAGAGAAACGTGCGCAAAACCATACGCACCATGGAAGACTTTTCGGAATTCGTCGGGCTGTCGCGCCCCACAGTTTCCAAATATTTCAACGACCCATCATCCGTCCGCCCGAAGACCCGCGAGATCATCGAAGCGGCCGTCAAGCAGTCCGGCTTTCGTCCCAATCTTTTCGCGGTGAACCTTAATCGTCGTCGCACGACAATTTTGGGAATCATCATTCCCAACCAGCTCGATCATTTCTACATGGCGATGACCCGCAGGCTGCAAACGCTGGCCGAGCAACGGGGTTATCTGACTGTCGTTCTGTCGTCGGATGGCAAGCCGGAACTGGAAAAGCGCGCGATTGAAACGCTTCGCTCGCTCAATGTCGCGGGCGCCATCATCGCACCGCTTGGCGAACAGTCGCAGCATTCCGCGCTGGCGCGTCTCGCCGACGACGTCCCCATCGTCTATGTGGATTCGCCGCTCGACAGCACCACGCCTTTCGTCGGCACCGACAACCAGAAATCCTTCCACCTGATCGTCGATTATCTCTGCCGTTCTGGCAGCGAGCCTTGCTATTTCTCGATGCCGATTGTGAACAACAACGCTCTCAAACGGCGCGAAGCCTATACGACGGCAATGGAAAAGCTCGGTCACGAGCCACGCATCATCGAACTGGAACCGAGCCGCAGCTGGGATTTCGAACAATATGCCTTTGAACAGACGGCGCGCATCATGCGCGAGAAGGCAAGTTTTCCGACCTCGACGGTGCTCTGCTCCAACGACCGCATCGCCTTTGGCGTTACGGGCGCGCTCTGGCAGGCGGGACTGAAAATCGGCAGGCTCAAGGATTGCGATATCCGCGTGGCCGGTCACGACAACAATCCGCTGTCGGAATATACCTGCCCGCCGCTCACTACGGTCGCACAGGATTATAACGAAATCGGCAGGCTGGCGATTGAGCTTCTGTTCCGTACATTGGGCGAAGATTCCGAAGATCGGCTCGAACTGCCCGAAAGCAACCGCATCCTGCTGAATGCTGAGATCAAGCTGAGAATGTCAGCTTGAATACGCAATTATCGGCAGCAATCACGCCGAACTGCGCATGATCAGATGGCTGTCGAGATAGCGAATATCCTCGCCGGTCGCGCTGCTGCTGTCCTGCTCATTGATGCGTGAAAACAGCATATCCAGACCAAGCTGCGCGATCTGGCGGTAATCCTGGGCAACCGTCGTCAGAGGCGGGCAGGTGAAGCGGCTCAGTGGGTGATCGTCGTGACCGGCGACACGCAGATCGCTGCCTTCCTCTCGCCCGACATGACGCCTGCGTTCAAAAGCTGCCGAAATCACGCCGAAGGCCAGACGATCATTGGCGCAGAGAACCGTGCGCGTCGGGAAACCGCCGCGGTCGAGAATACGCCCCGCCTCCTGATAGCCGAGCTCCTCGAAACTCCAGTTTTTCGGGGTCATCGGCAAAACGATGGGCTCGATACCGAGCCTTTCCATCGTGGCGATATAGGCTGCGCGGCGCTCCAGCGCGTTCTGGTTGACGGCAGGCATTTCCAGAAAACAGGGATGCTCGCCGGTCCTGCATAGATATTCGGTAATGTTGCCGATGCTGACGCGGTTGTCGGTGCCGACAAAGGGCTGGTCCTCGCCGATACGGCTATCCAGAAACACCACCGGCATCGAATCGGAAAGGCTGGACAGAAGCTTGGTGTCGGTTTCAAAACCGAGCGGCGCCATCAGGACACCGGCGATCTTAAGCGACATCAGCGAGCGCATGGCGCGTGCTTCAAGCTTGCGCTCGCCATGCGACGACAGAACGATGGTCCAATAACCTTCCGCAAGGCATCGCAATTCGATCTGGCGAATGATTTCGGCATAGAACGGATCGGAAATATGCGGAACGATGACGCCGATATTCTTCGGCTTCTTGCGGTTGAGGCTGACGGCGAAAATATTGGGCTGATAGTTGTAATCCTTCAGCGCCTTTTCGATGCGGGCGCGCGTGGAAGGCTTTACGCTTTCCGGATTATCGAAATATTTCGAGACCGTAGGACGCGACAAGCCGCTTGCCACGGCGAACTCCTCCATCGTCCTGATCTTGTTTTCAGCCATGCTCCGCTTTCCTCGGGCCAGTCCCGATCGGCGCCCACTCCACGCCTCAAGATTTTTCCATGCGTAAATTTATTTTTTCACAGAAGCAACCTGAATTTCACCGGTGCCAGCCCTTATTACCGCAGAAAATGCTGATATAAGGCAACACAACTGTTTTTCCCGCCGCTATTCGGGCGAAATTAAATCGTTATAATTTTTACACGTGAAAAATTATATATTGACACGTTGAACAAGCTCCATCATGTCTAATGAAGCTCGATAATGGGCTGAAGGCACCTGCCCTTCCGGGAGATTTGAAGACCGACGCAAAGTGCTGCGGTCCGATGAACCAGCAGGTAAGTCATCGTTCATGTCCCTGTTAGAAGGACAGCCCGGCAGACGCCGGTTCATACGGAGGAAATCATGTTTCGCACTTCTCTCGGCCGCATTCTCTTTTCCGGCGTCGCTCTGGCCATGATGGCGGGTTCTGCCTCTGCCGAAGGCGTTGGCGCATCGCTTCTCACCCAGCAGCATCCGTTCTACATCTCGCTCGCTGACGCGATGAAGAAGGAAGCGCAGGCAGAAAACGTGCCGCTCGAAATTTCTATCGCCAATCAGGACCTGAGCAAGCAGCTCGCCGATGTGGAAGATTTCATCACCAAGGGCGTCGATGTCATCATCATTTCGCCGGTTGACAGCAAGGGCGTGCGCTCGGCCATCAACAAGGCTGAAAAGGCTGGCATCAAGGTCATCACGGTCGATGTGCCTGCCAACAATGTGGACGTGACCTCCTTCGTCGGCACCGACAACTTTGCCGGTGGCGAACGCGCTGCCGAACTGATGGCCAAGACCATCGGCGAAAAGGGCAATGTCGCCGTCATCGATTACCCGACGGTTCAGTCAGTTGTTGACCGCGTTGAAGGCTTCAAGAAGGGCATCGCCAAGTATCCCGACATCAAAATCGTGGCGATCCAGCCGGGCATCACCCGTCCGGAAGCACTGGCGACCGCGCAGAACATCTTGCAGGCCAACCCGGATATCGTCGGCATCTTCGGCTTCGGCGATGATGCTGCACTTGCCGCCGCATCGGCTGTGAAAGCCGCCAAGCTTGAAAATCAGGTCAAGGTGATCGGCTTTGACGGCATGGAAGAAGCCCGCAACGCCGTGAAAAACGACCCGATCATGGTCGGCGTGATCGCGCAATATCCAGACCAAATGGGCAAGGTTGCGGTTGAAACCGCCGCCAAGGTCATCAAGGGCGAGAGCGTTCCGGCCAAGCAGCCAATCGTTCCGGGCGTCGTCACCAAGGACGGCGAAACCAAGTAAGACCGCGTGAAGCAGCGACACTCCTCCCAGTCGCTGTTTCCTTTTTGCGGTGGCGGCCCGGAAAGCCTCCCCTTTCCGGGCC
>NZ_BAABRX010000014.1:0-63210 GCF_040372265.1 Brucella sp. NBRC 113783
AGCCGGATGACCGATGCAGGATCATCATGTTGTTGACGAACCGAGGCGAAACACGGAAATGCCGAGCGGCTTCCCGGTGACTATTGCCCTCATTCACAAACGCAACGACACGCTCACGCAACTCAATTGGATGCGGCTTGCCCATGGTGCATCTCCTTCCATGAGACAAGTGAATCACAGATCAAGCCAAACGGGAATCCCGAATCCGGTTAACAGCGACATGCTTTAGACAAAAAGCCTCCCGCGCGGACAGCACGGGAGGCTTCGTTTTGATCGGCAGTCGCCTCACTTCGCCAGAACTGAAATGTCCTGCGAGGATTTGATTTCGTCGGCGGATGCACAAAACTCTGGCTTGCTGTCATCGCTGCCTTCGGCGAGAAACAGACCAAAACGCGCGCCGAAGGCCACAAGAACAGCTGCTTCGCGCAGATCGGCCTGCTCGTCGCTCAGCTTTTTGTCCGTATCTTTGATGACGTCTTCAATTTTCCTGCGGAATGCTTCATGATCGAGCTCATGCCCATCGCAGAGCCTGACGATGGCCGCCTGATAGGCGAGATTGTTCAGGCTGGCAAATTGCTTCGTTGACAGAAATTCGCCTTCGCCCTTGGCCAGAGCGTCCCAAGCGGCATGGAGCCGATTATTGGCAGCGTCTTCAGCCATAGCCACTTTTGGAAAGGCTGCCAGCAATGCCGCACCCAGTAAAAAATGATGAAATTTCATAATATGTCCTAATTGCCGAACTGCGAATGGGTCGTGAGGCCCGCATAATGTCCGTTCGCCAGGTAACAGGCCCGCTGCGCCGGATAACAGGTGATGCCGTTGCTCAGGCGATAAGGCGGCGGCGCATAATAAGGTTGTGGCGGCGGAGCATAAACATCGTGAGGACGGTTGTTGCCATTGTCGGCAATGGCGGCGGCAATCGCCAGTCCGAGAATCCCTGCGGCAACGGCAGCACCAGCATGATCGTGATGATGAAAACCATGGTCATGACCGAAAGGCGGAAAATCATGGTCATGATGGCCCCAATGGTCATGATCCCAGTCATGCCCGAACGCGACCTGCACGGGTGACGCCAGTGCAAGCACCACCATGCTGGCAAGCAGCTGCGTTCTTCGCTTCACGATCATAATCGATCCTTTCTGATAAAGCGGTTTGTTCCAGTGAAAGGTTTTCGTTGTGTCGAGCGCGCCCTGCTCAAGCGACGCCAAGCGTCTATATCCGTGAGGGATAGCGACGTCTGGTGGGGATAATTCCGCCAAAACCTTCGCATATGCGACTTTTTCCGTCGTAAACAGAATGATGGCTTGGCAACCCTGAATTGCGCCCGCTGTATAATTTCACCGCCTCCGCCAGATTTTTCTTTCAATATAAGAGTTGTTTAATCCAACGATTTAATTGATCTGGAATACCCGTTTCAACGAGACAGCTTTACTTCGAACATCGGGCGGGCGGTTATCGCGTTAGACCCTGATTTAATTCCGCAATTCGATACTTCACCAAGATCTAACAATAAAGAATTCGACTTAATAGAAATAGCTGAGGCAATCGCACTGACAATACATGTATGTCCATAATATGCGGTATTTTTGTCCCATCTTGCGTTTTGAGGGACAAATTTGATAGAATAGGTCCGGGCTTGGGAGTAGTAGGAAACAGTTGGATGCTTAAAAAGTGCGTAAGCTTATGCGCATGCAAAGTTGCCAGCTGATAATTGTCGCAGTTGGGGGCACATGAAGAGCGGCCATTACATATCGGCGGATATGGTTGACGAGAAAATCCGCAATGATTTCTGGCGGGACACGTCGTCCATCATCTATGAGGTTTCGCCAACGCTCGAAAAGGGCGACAAAGTCATGAGCGGCTCCGTCCGCTCGCGTCTGTTCGGCGACATGGTGGTCGGCAATACCACATTCAGCAGCCAGTTCTGTGATCGAACGCCGAAA
The DNA here is from genome assembly GCF_040372265.1 of Brucella sp. NBRC 113783. Classification (NCBI taxonomy): domain Bacteria; kingdom Pseudomonadati; phylum Pseudomonadota; class Alphaproteobacteria; order Hyphomicrobiales; family Brucellaceae; genus Brucella; species Brucella sp. NBRC 113783. Next base: position 1,944 of record NZ_BAABRX010000014.1, read on the forward strand.
ATCATCGCGAGAACGGATCTCGACCTTTATCTGCTGCAACTGGTTCTGGCTGGCGACTACCGGGGCGACTTCAACGGCAAGAATGTCGATGTGAAGCCGGGCGACATATTCATTCTCGATCTGACGCAGGTGTTGACCAGCAAGAAAGAGGCTGGCGCACGCGTGACGCTGGCCATTCCGCGCAAGGAACTCAACAAGGCCTTTCCGGGCAAGAACCTGCACGGTCTCGTGCTGCCTTCCAACATTGCAACCAACAAGATCCTGTTCAATTTCATTCTGACACTCGACCGGATCATCGATACGATCGACCAGAATGATTATCCTGAAATTCAGGAATCCCTGATGGTTCTGCTGAAAGCGGCGATCAACAGGCAGGCTTTCACATTGGAAGAATATCTTGCCGTCAGCCAGCCGCTGCGTCAGCGCGTGCTCGACCATATCGACGCGAACCTGGCTGATCCGAACCTTTCGCCAAAGAGCATTATGCAACAGTTCAAGCTGTCGCACTCTCATCTCTATCGCGCGTTTGAACCTGACAACGGTGTCACAAAGCTGATCCGCAACAAGCGGCTCGACCTTGCTTATCGACGCCTCATCAATGATGGCGGACGACGGCTGAGCATGAAGGAAGTCGCCTATGCCTGCGGCTTTTCAGACCGCGCGCAGTTTACCAAATTCTTCAAGGAGCGGTTCGGTATAGCGCCGCAGGATTTGAAAGGTTTTCCAAAATCACCGGATCACAATCCGGCTACGTCGTTCACATTGCATACCTTTGTTTCCGAGCGGATTCGGCAGCAGAGTTCGGAAGAATAAACCGGATAGAGAGCGAACCGGCGCTTATGCACCGGTCAGTAGCTTCCATGCGATTGCCCACATTACAAAAGCAATCAAGCCCTCCAGCACACGCCAGGCGGACGGCTTGGCGAAAACCGGGCGTAGCCAGCGCGCACCAAATCCCAGCGAAAAGAAAAATACGAACGAAGCCGTGATGGCGCCCATAGCGAATGCGCTTTCGAGGCCCGGAAACTGGGTAGAGATCGTGCCCAGCAAGACAACCGTATCCAGATAGACATGCGGATTGAGCCAGGTCAAAGCGAGGCAGGTGGCAATGGTTTTCCCCAAGCCTGTTGCCTGACCGTTGCCGGTCGAAAGCGCCGTTGACGATGTGATTGCCGAATAAAGGCTTAGCGCTCCATACCAAATCAGAAAAGCGGCACCGCCATAGCGCATGACCGGATCGATTGACGGAAGCGCCGCCGCGATCTTCTGAAAGCTGGTGATCCCTAGCGTGATCAGTACTGCGTCCGAAACAGCACAGACAAGACTGACCGCGAAGACATGCTCGTCGCGCAGCCCCTGCCGCAGAACAAAAGCGTTCTGCGCGCCGATGGCTACAATCAGGCTGAGGCCCATGGTCAGGCCCGTCAGATAAACGGAGAAATTCATTTCGGCTCGCTACGGAGCATGGCGCCAGATGCCACGCAAATTGGAATGGTTGATAGCGCTTGGATACAAACCTCGTCTGGATTAGTATAGTTAAAGATACTAACTATAATTAAGATAAACTAATGATCGATTATTCCGCACTTCGTGCCGTCGCGATGGTCGTGCAAACTGGCAGTTTCGAGAAAGCGGCCCGCGCCTTGAACGTGACGCCGTCTGCCATATCGCAACGGGTGAAACATCTGGAGGAGCGGCTTGGCACGGTGCTTATTTCGCGCGGGACGCCTTGCACCGCGACCGAAAAAGGCGACTGGCTTTGTCGCCACATCGAACAGGTGGGTATGCTGGAACGCGAGTTGCTGGAAGAATTGCCAGCCCTTGCCGGGCCGGACGACCTGAAGCAGCGCGTCACGCTGAACATCGCCACCAATGCCGACAGTCTGGGAACATGGTTTTTGAAAGCCATTTCCGCTTTTACCAAAGGTTCCGAGCATCTTCTCAACATCGCCGTGGATGATCAGGATCACACAGCCGAATGGCTTCAGCATGGGCGTGTTCTGGCGGCTGTGTCCTCTCACGCGAAACTGGTGCAAGGCTGCCGTATCGTTCCGCTCGGCACGCTGCGGTATCACGCAACCGCATCGCCGGATTTCATGGAACGATATTTCAAAAATGGCGTGACGCCGGATGCGCTTGCCACTGCGCCAGCCTTGACTTTCAACCAGAAAGACCGGCTACAGGAGCGCTGGATCAAGGACAACCTGAAGGCGGATGTCAATTGCCCGACGCATTGGTTACCTTCTACGCAAGGATTTGTCGAAGCGAGCCTTGACGGCATGGGCTGGGGTGTAAACCCAAACGTGCTGGTGAAGGACCACCTTGCATCCGGCCAGCTGGTCGAACTTGTAGCCGACACACCGCTCGACGTACCGCTCTATTGGCAGGTCAATCGGCTTGCGGCTGATCGGCTCTCCGATTTGACGCAGCAGGTTGTCGCAACAGCGCGGCGCGAACTGCTGCAGAACACCGCCTGATACGTTCCCTGCCTCCGCACGTCGATCACCATCAGTTTTATTGAACGTGAGCGGAGATTGAGCGAATGCTGTTTTATGAAAATTCTGGCTCTCATAGCGGCTGCGGTCGTGCTTTTGTTTCTCGGCTGCTATTTGCAGACGCATTTTGCCGTGCCGTAAAAGACGCATGAGCCAGCGAAAAAGGCAGGATCAATGATCCTGCCCCGTTTGCGCTAGGCCTGCGGCCTCCTCGCAGACCCTGACATGTTCTGCCAGAGCGTCGAGAGGTAGAAAGGCGCTTACCGTACAGATATCGCGCTTCTGAAACTTTGGCAGTTCCTGAAGCTCCTTCAGACGGATAAGAAGTGTGCCGCGGTTCATGGAAAAATCCCTCCATTATCGCCCCCGCACGTTATAGTAAGCACTTCCAGACACGATTTGCCGGAAATGCTTTGAAGATCAGGCTGCCCGCACCTTTTTCTTCAAGGGAAGCTCGATATCGACTTCCAGTGTCGACATCTGATCTCCCCGATCCATCTTCACGCTGACCTTGTCGCGATCGATCTGGATATGTTTGGCGATCACCGCCAGAATTTCTTCCCTCAGCACAGCCACAAGATCGGAATGTCCCTCGGACGCTCGCTCATGCGCCAGCAGAACTTGCAGACGTTCGCGCGCCAAGGGCGCCGATGCCTGCTTGGTGAAGAAACGAAATAGGCTCATGCCGCTCTCCTTCCGAAAATTTTGCCCAGAAGGCTGCGCTTTTCGGATGGAACAGTCATCGGCACTTCTTCGCCCGCCAGACGGCGTGCTGCATCCAGATAGGCCAGAGCCGGCGCACTGCGCTGGTCGGCAAGCGTCACTGGAGAGCCGATATTGGATGCGCGCAGCACATCCTGGCTTTCAGGGATGATGCCCAGAAGCGGGATAGACAGGATTTCAAGTACGTCTTCGACTTTCAGCATGTCGCCGCGTTCGGCGCGGATCGGGTCGTAGCGGGTCAGCAAAAGATGCTTTTCCACCCGTTCGCCGCGCTCGGCCTTGAGAGTCTTGGCGTCGAGAAGGCCGATAATACGGTCGGAATCGCGCACCGACGACACTTCCGGATTGGTCACCACAACGGCCATGTCGGCATGGCGCATGGCAAGCGTCGCGCCGCGCTCGATCCCGGCCGGGCTGTCGCAGATGATCCAGTCGAATTCCTTCTTGAGGTCTTCGATCACACGATCAACGCCCTCGGTGGTGAGGTTGTCCTTGTCGCGGGTCTGGGAGGCGGGCAGCAGATAAAGCGTGTCGAGACGCTTGTCGCGGATAAGCGCCTGCGGCAGCTTCGCATCGCCCTGAATCACATTTACCAGATCGAACACCACGCGGCGTTCGGCGCCCATCACCAGATCGAGATTGCGCAAGCCGACATCGAAGTCGATAACGACAGTCTTTTCACCGCGCTGCGCAAGAGCGGCGCCGATGGCTGCGGTGGATGTCGTTTTGCCAACGCCACCCTTGCCGGAAGTTACAACAATTACTTTTGCCATATTGGTCTCCTGTAGCTCCCGCACGCCTTATGAGAGTATTGCCCGCCCAACCGGACATGATTTCTTTTCAATAAATTCGATCAACCGAGCGTTTCGGCCATCATGTAATCGCCATCGAGCCAGAGCTGCACCGCCTGACCGCGCAACCGGGCTTCCATGTCTTCAGCCGTCTTGTAGAGGCCGTCGATTGCAACCAATTCGGCTTCCATCTTGCGGCAGAAAATGCGCGCGTTGGAATTGCCTGCCGTCCCGGCCATCGCACGACCGCGCAGCGCGCCATAGACATGGATCGAACCGCCCGCCACCACTTCCGCACCAGAAGCCACCGAACCGACAACAGTAACGTCGCCATCCGGGAAATAGATGGACTGGCCGGAGCGCACAGGCTCCGTTACCACCATCGAAGGGACGGCCTTCACCAGTTGCACATTGGCGGGTGCTGCGGTTGCAGCCGGCTTTGCCGGGGCCGCAGGCTCGCTCACCTCGGGATTGAAATCCGCGGCCACCTGCCCGCCACGCAGCGCTGGCGGCATGCCAGGACCGAGAAGCGAAGGACGCGCATTTTCAAACCCCGTGATCCAGACACCGCGACCTGCAAGATCTTCCAGTAGCTGAACCAGCTGCATCCGTTCGATAACCAGATTCTCAAGATCAAGCACGACTGGCCGGTTCAGAAAGAACCCCGCCGAACGCGCGGCAAGATCGTCTAGCCTGTCCAGCCAGCCATCCAGCGGCAGTTCAGGCGAGAGCACCAGCGCAAGAAAGGAGCGCCCTTTCAAACGGATCGGACGGGATTGTGTTAGCACTTGATTCATCTTGGTTAAAAAACGGTTTACTCGGTCTATATGCGGAATGGTTAACAGATGGTTAATTTTTGGCTGACGTCCTGACATGTAACCCCTCCGACGAAGCGAAGGCGCGCTAGCATGAAGCCGGACCCGCTGCTGCATGCATTCCAAGACGTGGCCAAGCTGCGGTGCACCTCGCGCACCAATCGACTCAACTGGCTTAAACGTACCCGAAGAATAGGGCATCAGCCGGGCTTTTCGGCGTCTTCCACAGAAGAAAGCGCTTCAGATTTACGATTAAATCCCAATCAAATGTGACGCTGCGTAACGTCTTAAAACGTGACTGCGATTTTTATACGAACTGAAGGGTAACGCGCGTTGCAACTCAAAATGCGCGGACCGAAGCCAGCATATTCGATTGTTACGATTCTTGGGAAAAACTGATGGTTCCTGGATAAGGAACCGCCTCGCGTTTGGGCGGGGGGCTTAGGGGCGCGAGGCGGGCGAGCTCTCAGGAGTGCACGCAGGGAAAAAATGGCGACTAAAGACCGATTCTAAAACCAACAAAGGGTTCCAGTCTGAAAGATTACGTGATCAGAACGGATAATTATCCCACTTAATTGGGAGGGCGATCTGGTTAAACACCCGAGATCATAAGGCTTTTTTTGAAACTCTTATTGAGTCAGAGTTTTTATAGTCCTGTCTAAATTTCCACCGCGCAAGCCTATCGCATCAGTGAAATTTGAAGACTGATTCCTTAAATCCGTCGGCGCGAACCTAATCACACCTGTTCCAAAATGGAAATAGCAATCTCGGAGAATTGCGGGGTACAACTGCGAAGCGCACTCAAATGACAGCTTCACACAGGTGCCGTGGTTCCACTCCGCCTCACGGCAATTAGATAGTCCATAAAATATATCAAATATTAGCCAAAGTTTTGTTCGGCTGGGAGCCACACAGTGTGGGCGAGTACGACCCGAGATCAGTCGAGACCCAACCGCTCATCAGCAGGAGACCCGGCAACTACTCAATTAGCTTCATGGATTTCAGTATTTTCTGAAATTTATAGAGTTTTGTCGGGGGCTTGCTTTTAGAAACTCCCACATTATTGTGTGCTCCACTTGGAGGAGGGAGTGACCGCCCCAGCGCGCTAGACCGCTGCGGGGCGGTTTCTTTTTTAGCCCTTTAAAAAATGCATAGCTGCCCTGCAGCATGTCCTCTTGTAAACCTCTGACCGCGCACCTATTTTCACGTTGTTCGGTTTCACTCCTCCTCCCAGAAACCGGACACGAAGCGCGATACTCCTCCTCCCAATCGCGCTTTACCAATCAGCCCGTTGCGCACTCCTCCTCCCAGCGCGACGGGCTTTTTTGTATCTCCAGACAAAGCTAAAACAGTCGCAGCTTGCGCATATGAAACGCTTCGGCATAGGTTTCCGGCGCGCGACATTCCATACCGCGCAATCGCGCCAATCCGCGAAATGTTTCGGGGTCGAACCAGTCCTTCGAACGTTGTGTGCCGAAATGCTTCATCAAAAGCTCGACCTTGTGTTCCATGATCGCCGCCGAAAGGGCCGAATAGGCATTGGGCTGGCCGAGGTCGCCATCCCATTTCGGGATTTCATATTCGAGGATCAGCTGGTCGCGGAAGAGGTTCCAGGTCAGTTCGTTGACTGTGCGGTGATCCTGATGCGCGTCGCCGTGGCGGTGGGTGAAAACAATATCCGGCGTCTGGCGGCTGCGTTGTTCGATCAGCCACGCCTTGATCTCGCGGATCTGCGCCGGGAAATAACTGTCCTCAAACGCCGCAAGCCGGATGCCGGGATTTTCCGTACCGCGCAGAAAATCGCGCGCTGAAGCCTCCGCCTCGGCGCGTCGTTCTCCACTGCCCGACAACACACACCATTCGATGTGCATCGGCGTTCCCGCTTCGATCAGACTGAGGAGCGTTCCCCCGCAACCGATTTCGATATCGTCCGAATGCGCGCCCAGACATAAGAGCTGAAGCGGCCTGCCCGGATTGGCGAGAGAACGCAGGTCGATCATAACGCTATGGCGATGTTGGCTGCGCGCTGCTCCGCCTTGTGTTTCTTCCAGGGCATATCGCCCTTCTCGACCATGTCTTCCAGCGTCTGCCAGTCGCGCAGCGTATCCATTGAACGCCAGAAGCCCTCATATTTATAGGCCATCAGTTGATTGTCGGCGATAAGACGGCTGAACGGTTCCAGCACCAGCTCTTCGCCCTCTCGCATGTAATCGAAGATTTCCTTGCGGAAGAGGAAATAACCGCCATTGATCCAGATATCAGAGGTGTTTGACGTCCGAAAAGCCCGCACGTCCCCGCCTTCGGCGATATCCGCCAGATGATAGGTCAGCGGCGGACGCACGGCGAGGAAGCAGGCTATCTTGCCGCTCGCCTCGAAACGCCGCGTCATGTCGTCGAGATCGACATCGCTCAGACCATCGCTGTAATTGGCGAGGAACATGTCCTCCTTCGCGACATGGGCACGCGCGCTCCACAGGCGCTCGCCGATATTGCGCCAGATGCCGGTGTCGAGCAGGGTCACGCTCCAGTCGCGGTCCACTTCCTCCAGCAATTCGACATTGCGCCCGCCATTGGAGACGACGCAATCGGCGAAAGTCTGCGGGCGGATCGTCAGAAAGAAATCCTTCACGACATTGGCCTTGTAACCGAGACAGAGGACAAAGTCGTTGTGGCCGTAATCGCTGTAATACTCCATGACATGATGCAGGATCGGCTGGTGGCCGAGCGGGATCATTGGCTTGGGCACATTTTCCGAATATTCGCGGATTCTGGTTCCAAGACCGCCGCAAAACAGAACGACTTTCATGACTAACGCTCCTCTGCAATCAGAGCTGGATCGATCAATCGGACATGAGGAATGGGGATAATGAATTTCGCGCCCCATTCGACCACGTGCTGCATCTGCCGGATAATCTCATCCTTGAAGTTCCAAGGCAGGATGAGAATGTAGTCCGGCTTGTATTTGTCTATCGCCGATACGTCATAGATCGGGATATGCATGCCGGGCGTATAGCGCCCGTGCTTGTAGGGATTGCGGTCCACGGTGAAATCCAGAAAATCCGTGCCGATGCCGCAATAGTTCAGAAGCGTGTTGCCCTTGCCCGGCGCACCATAACCGCTGATGCGCTTGCCCGAATTCTTGGCTGCAATCAGGAAGGACAGGAGATCACGCTTGGCGTGACGGGTCTTTTCCGCAAACTGTTCATAGGTCGCGATATCGGTGAGGCCGAAGCTCTCTTCCTTCTTGAGAAGGGCCGCTACCCGGGGCGACGCCTTGCGCTTGCTGCCGGTGCGCGCCAGATAGACCCGCAGCGATCCGCCATGGGTCGGCACTTCCTCGACATCGATGATCTTGAGGTGGTGCCTGTGCGCCATGAAGCGAATGGTCAGCAGCGAGAAATACGAGAAATGCTCGTGATAGATCGTGTCGAACTGGTTGAACTCAATCAGATTGGCAAGATGCGGAAATTCCAGCGTGATGACACCTTCGGGTTTCAGCAGAAGCTGCATACCGCGCACGAAATCATTCAGATCGGGCACCTGCGCCAGAACATTGTTGCCGATAATGAGATCGGCGCTTTGATTAGCACCGAGCATTTCCAGCGCCAGTTTCGCGCCGAAGAAATCAACCCGGGTTGGCACGCCCTTGGCGATTGCGGCTTCCGCCACATTGGCCGCAGGTTCTATGCCCAGAACCGGAATGCCCTTTGGCAGGAAATGCTGCAGCAGATAGCCGTCATTGCTGGCGACTTCCACCACGAAACTGTTCTCGTCCAGTTCCAGCCTTTCGGTGATCGCGTCGCAATAGGCTCTGGCGTGATCCACCCAGCTTGTCGCAAAGGACGAGAAATAGGCATATTCCGTGAAAATCTCGGCGGGCGAAAAATACTCCTTCAGCTGCACGAGATAGCAATGATCGCAGACCAGCGCATAGAGCGGGTAATAAGGCTCCATGCGGTCCAGCTGATCGGCGGCAACGAAACTTTCGCAGGGCGGCGACATGCCCAGATCCACAAAGGTGTGTTTGAGCCGCTTACCGCACAGGCGACAGCCGGTCCGCTCTTGCGTCATGCTTTTGCTCCGCGAAATATCCGGTGTCTGGATGGTCATACACACCCCCTCGGCTCTGGCCCTCACAATGGCCGCCACTACTCTGCCCCCAAACTACTAAGCGGTCTAAAGATTGCCGAGACTGCCATCTGGAGCGCGGCGCACATACCATTGGGCGCAGCCATCACCGAACGAATACTGCCAATCCTCACCCGGCTTGCGTCATAGGGCGGGCAAGGGTGTAGGCCGCTCGCCCATCCGGGGGAAAGCCCTACGTCGGAAGGTGAAGATCGTCCCTCGAAGAAGGCTCTACCGGGCGCTGACCACGCTGTCAGAATGTCGGCAGGCGGAAACGGGGCGTTCCATATGCGGTTTACTTCTCTGAACATTGATGGCGCATGGTCTATCGAGCCGGAACGGATGGAGGACGAGCGCGGCTGGTTTGCGCGGGTTTATTCCGAAACGGCTTTTGCCGAACGGCAGATGGAAACGCACTATCCGCAACACAGCCTTTCCTTCTCGCGTGAGAAAGGCACGCTGCGCGGCTTGCACTACCAGCATGACCCGCATTCGGAGACAAAACTCGTCACCTGCCTGCAAGGCACGGTCTGGGATGTGCTGGTCGATATACGCCCCAAGTCGCCCACCTATATGCGCTGGGTTGGTCTGGAGCTTTCGGCGGAAAATGGCGTGCAGCTTTATATACCGGAAGGCTGCGCCCATGGATTTCAGGCGCTTACCGATAATGTCCTCATCCGCTACATGATCTCGCATCCCTACACGCCGGACCATGCAACGGGCCTGCGCTATGATGATCCGGCGCTCGGCATACCGTGGCCGAACCAGCCCAGCGTGATTTCGGACAAGGACCGCTCTTGGCCTTTACTTTAGGCCCATTACTTCAACTCGATCAGCAATCCGGCATCGCGCAATCTCTCCGCAGCCCCGGCGAGCGTTGCGAAAGGCAATTTCGACCGCTCGGCCATGTCGAGAAGTGACGCGCCGCCGTCAGATAGATTAAGAATCCAGAGCATGGCCATCGCTTCCTGCGCGGCACGGCTGTCACCACCGGTCTTGCCGTAAAGCCCACGACGGCCCAGTTGCGGCTCGCCCTTTGGCGAGGTGTTGAGCGGAATCCAATTTCGCTCCGCTATATCAATGGCCTGCATGATGAGATTGAAAGATTGCTCAAGACATTCCGGCTTGATGAAATCCAGATTATCCGCTGAGGTATGATATTCCGAGAAAGTGCCATAAAGGCTGCGTTGAAACATGCCGACCGGCAGGTTGAACCCCGGCGAGCAGAACTGCCTTTCATCATATCCATAGGGCCAGAAATCATGCATTGTCGCCCCGGCCAGACCGGACTGCGCGAGCACCTGCCCCATGATCCGGTCGATCGCCGCGTTGCCGCGACGGCTGCGCTTGTAATTCGGCCCGCCATCATCGCCAACGCAGGACAGGACAAGGCCGTGACTGACACGGTCAAGGTGCGGCTCGTTCTCTCTCAGCCAGGCAAGCGCGCCGAATGTCGCCGGGCCGAACAGGAAGCGATAAGTCAGCCGCGTGGAGCGCGCTTTAAGCGCCGTCCCCAGAAGCGTCAGCAATGCCAGACCTGAGCAATTGTCATTGGCAAGCGATGGGTGACAAAGATGCGCGGAGATCAGAAACGTCTCGTCCGTTGTTCCGCGATGCGTGAACTCCCCGAAGACGAGCGCACCATCGCGCCGCTCGGCATCGATAACCACGTCATAGTCTCCCTCGGCCATTGCCAGAAAGTCGCTATGCGCCATGCAGAAACCCCAGTCCTCCGCATGATAACAGGTACGGTAGGGAATGAGGTCCGGCTGATCGGGCAGCGTGTGAATGTGGCCTCTCAAGGCTTCGAGCGAAAGCCTTGTTCGTACAGGAATACTGAAGTTCACCACATGCAGATTGTGCCGCGCAAAATCGACAATCCGCTGGCCGTTTCTGTTCGCAATATAGGCTTCGCGGATCACCCATTCCTGCGGCGCTTTCCAGTCGAAAAGCGGGGTGCCGGTCGGCACCTCGTGAATCTCCAGCGGCAAATGCCTGCCAATAATGGCGAGCGTGTCCCGCACGCCCTCACCCGTCAGACTGCGGCAGATAGGATAAAGCTGCGCGGCCAGATCATAGATCGCCTGCCCGTCTGGAGACCGGTGCATGTCCGTGATTGCTGGCCGCGCATCCATCATGCGATCGCTCTGAGCGGCGGCTGCATAAGCTCCACGCGCCGCAGATCGCTGTCGAGAACACCTTCCTCCAGAAGCTTGCGAATATGGGCGATGCGCTGGAACCGAGGCCCTTCGAATTCTTCAAGCGTCAGGGTCGAGCGGCTATAGGCTGCCAGAAGCTCTTCCGCACCCGCCGCCGCATCCCATTGCGGCTTTGCGTTGGGCAGAACCCGCGCCAGCTTCTCGAAGCTGACACGGTAGGACCGTGTATCCGGGCCGGCATCTTCGGCAAATTCGATCCGGCAATCGGGCACCGTCTCGGCGACAATGCCCGCAATGTCACGAATACGGTAATTGTGTTCGGTGGAGCCGACATTGAAGGCTTCATTGAAGACCTTTTCGCGCGGCGCTTCCATGGCCGCCATGAAGGCTCGGGAAATATCACGAATATGCACGATAGGCCGCCATGGCGTGCCATCTGATTTCAGATAGATCAGCCCCTTGGTCACGGCCCAGGCGACAAGATTGTTCAGCACGATATCGAAGCGCAGGAAAGGCGACACGCCATAGGCCGTTGCGGGTCGCAGATAAACCGGGCAGAAATTCGCATCGGCCAGCTCACGGATTTCCTGCTCGGCGCGCACTTTCGAGCGGCCATAGGCCGTCACCGGCTTCAACTCGCCGGTTTCGTCGATCAGATCGGCATCGCTGATGCCATAATTGCTGCATGACGAGGCAAAGAGAAAACGCCCCACGCCCGCACGCTTGGCGGCTTTCGCCATTGCCACGCTGGCGCGGTGGTTGATGTCATAAGTCAGTTCTTCATTGAGGTTGCCCAGCGGATCGTTCGACAGCGCGGCCAGATGAATGACTGCATCGAAACCTTCCAGATCGCGCGGCGACACATCGCGCACATCCTTGCGCAGCGTCGGTACATGAACAACCGCACCACCTTCTTCGAACAGGCAATGTTCGTAAAGACCGATATCGTAGCCCGACACCTCATGGCCCGCATGAACGAGGATCGGCACCATGACCGATCCGATGTAACCCTGACTTCCGGTAACCAGCACTTTCATAGTCGTTTCCTCTGCATCCCCAATAATCCAAGTTAATCACGCAGCAGTGGGGGTAGCGATTTGACCGAAGGCATATCCGGTTAAAGACAAGCGGGGTGCACGGCAGCGGAAGGGCGTAGCGCTTACCCCTTTCGGTTAAGCGCAAATCGGCCCGGCTTACCGATCAGCAATATCCAGTCTCCGTCCCCGCCCGCATTCTTTTCTGATGGGGTGCGAAAGGTCAGCGTCTGGCCATCTTCCTGCGGCGTGGCCGCTTGTATCCCTATCCCGGAAGATGGGTCGATCCAGACGACATCATCGCCAGTTTTCACTGCGGCCTTACGGACGGAAAAGCTGCCCCCTTCGCCGTAGATCACCGCTCCAGTCCCGCCGGAAAACGATGCAGCATAAAGGTTGCGCGCATCGGTAATCAGGCCGTTGCGGTCGGGCTGGAGTTCGGTCCATGGCAGCACCGCAAACAGCTTTCGCAGCACCGTCATCGACCGCGCACCCGGACTGTTCAGCTCTTGCCGCCAGTCCCGATCGGAGTCGAACACGCCCGGCCCGCCAAAATGCCAGATCGGACTATTGCCGAAGAACTGCCCGACCGCTCCAGCCAGCAGCGCGCCATAAGCATTCCGGCGTATCATTTGCGCAGTCGTTCCATGCTCATTCTCGTAGAGCGTCTCAACCAGAATGACCGGCATTCGGTTGGCTTTGGTCTGCGCAAGCACGGAACTATGAACATCGTCATAGTCATAGACGGTGTCGATAGAAAGCCATTTGGCGTCGGACCAGATTTCGGCGGTGTTGGTGTTGCGGCGCGTATGAACGGTTTGCAGGGCATTCGGCAAAACGGCCGCGATGCCGTCGGCCAGGCTGGACACCAGCCTTTTATCCGGCGCATCAAAATCGCCGCCCAACACCCAGATAATATTGGTATATTTGGCGAAGCGGCGCGCCACCGCCTCGCCATAGGCGCGCATCCGTTGCGGCCCTGCGGCTTCGATTTCCAGATACCAGCCCTGCCCGCCGCCATTGGCGCCAAGATAGGCCGGGGCCAGCAGAACCACAAAACCAAGCGTCTGCGCCCGCTCGATGACCCATGCGGCATGGTCGAAGTAGCGCGGATTGATCGCGCCAAAAGCTGCATCTTTAAACGGCTTGTCGCCATAGGCATTGGCAGGCGGATTGCTGGAAAACTGATGTTCCAGAAGATTGACCAACAGGGTGTTGAAGCCGCGTTTGCGGCGGTCTTTCAGGTAGAGATCCACATCATCGCGTTTGAGTTGAACGATCAATGACCATGCAGTGTCTCCCTGCATGAGAAATGGCTTGCCGGATGCATCTTCAAAATAGCGGTGGCTTTCGCTGACATGGATCGGCAGCTTGACCTCCGTCGCGGCTTGCGTCGCCCCATTCAGCAACACAAACGCAAGCAAACCTGCCAGCATCCCTCTCATAGCGTCGCGGGCGGACATGCATTCACGTTTTCATTGAAGCGGCGATAGACCACCTGCGATGGACGTCCTGTCAGATAGGTCTCGACACCGTCATTCAGCGCCCGCGCATAGATAGCAAGAGCGCCGTCAATCGCATCGACCGTCTTCGCGATATCATCATCGCTATGGGTATAACTGACCACCAGCGATGGCATCAACACACCACGCCGGATGGTCTCCTGAAGAAACAGGGAGCGGAACGCCTGCGATGGCGCGCCGGTTTCGTCCAGCGTCGCATAGGCGAGGCAACTGTCGCGTCCAACCGTGCTGACATAGTTGCTTAAGCCGTGGCGGGTGATCGCCTCGTTCATACCGCTCGCAAGCTTGGCCCCCTGTTCATACAGGTGCTCGATAACCGGTTCATCGCGATAAACCGCTATTGTCGCCATGGCAGCGGCCATAGCGTGGGTCTCGGCACCATGCGTGGTCGACAGCAGAAACACACGCGGAAACTCGGTCTGACTGAGGCCGCCGAGCTGCATATATTCCGCCTTGCCTGCAAGCGCCGAAATGGCAAAACCATTACCGAGCGCCTTGCCGAAACAGGAAAGGTCCGGAACAATATCGTAGAGTTTTTGCGCGCCCTGGCTGTGCCAGCGGAAGCCAGTGATCATTTCGTCGAGCACGAAAAGCGCACCATTTTCATGGGCAATGCGCATCGCTTCATGCAGAAAATTTTTCTTTGGATCATCGGCACGCGCTGGCTCCAGAATGATAGCCGCAATACGCCCCGGATAATCCTCAAACAGAGCCTTTACGCTGGCGAGATCGTTGTAGCGGAAGGTCGCCGTCAGGGCCGAGACTGACGCCGGAATGCCCGCATTCATCTTCGTCGTCCCGATGAACCAGTCATCGGTGGAAAAGAACGGGTGGTCCGCACAGCAGGCGATCATGTCGCGCCCGGTATAGGCCCGCGCCAGACGCATTGCGCCCGATGTAGCGTCAGAACCATCCTTGCAGAATTTGACCATCTCGGCATTGTCGATCAGCTCAAGAAAACGCTCCGCGCAATCCACTTCCATCGCGCTCGGGCGGGTGAAATTGCACCCATCCTCCAGCGCATCGCGCACGGCCTTCAAGACCGGCGGATAGGCGTGACCCAGCCCCACGGCCCGGTTGCCCATGCCATATTCGATATATTCATTGCCATCGACATCGAAGACATGCGAGCCGCAACCGCGTTGGATAAAACCCGGAGCGAGGACCGGATACTGGTCGTCGCCCTTGGCATAGGTGTGGCAGCCGCCGGGTATAAGCGCATGGGCCTTGCTACCCAACAATTGAGAATTGCGAAACTGCGATGTGAACAGATTCATGGCGAATACCTTCGATTGCTCGGCAGCCGGTCAGGCTGCGGACCATCCCGCATACATTCGTTCCCTTATCCGGCGCAGCCAGTTCTTGACCGGCTGCGGCAGGCGGCTGCGCAAATTCTTGTGCAGCGCATTCGGCATAGACCATTGCGACAAGGCCAGTGGCGGCGCGATTTCCGGACGGTCCCGGTGCAGCTTTTGCAGCAGATTTACATAAGCGCCCCCAACAATATCGCTGTCGAAAGTCGAAGTGACTTTCTGCACTGCCGCTTCCGCCATGCGGTTGCGCAATTGGGGATCACCGGCAAGCCGGTCAATCTGTGCCGCCGCCCGCCCGCAATCGCCAATCGGGAAGAGCATCCCGTCTTCGCCATCGGTGACGATCATATCCGTCACACCTGCAATGCGCGATACGATGGCCGGACACCCCTGGCTCATCGCTTCCATAAGCGTCATCGGGCACCCCTCATAGCGGGAGGGCATGACCAGCGCATCGTGCTGACTGACCAGCCATGACACATCGGAAGGCGCGACCCATCCGGTAAAGCTGACCTTGTCGCCGAATGGTTCCAGCTTGTGGCGCAGCGCTTCGAGGTCCGGCCCATCGCCTGCAATCGTCAGATGATAATCGCAGCTGAGCCGCCGCAAAATGCCCGGCAGCCAGAACACACCCTTCGAACTGTCGTCTATACGACCCAGATGCAAAAGCCGGATCGGCTTTCCATCTGCATTACGCGATGGGGCGCGCCCGATATGCGGATCGCGGCTCAACCCGTTCGGAATCACCAGCGTTCGCGACGCATCGAAACCGTAGCCGCGAACAAGATCGTCGCGGCAGCGGTTGGAGACGCCGACCGTCGCATGAACATGATCGCGGATTGCGCGTGCCGCCTCGTAAGTGCCGGGCGTGATGCTGTGGACGATCATGATGCGCAGAATATCGGCAGGCAGATAGCGGACGAGATTGGTTTCGAAACGCTGCGACAGCACATTGACGAAGACAGCATCGAACCGATTATCGCGCAGAAAATCCACAATGCGCTTTGCGCGGGTTTCTTCATCGAGAACACCCATCCGGTCAATGGCGTCGCCCTGCCGCTCGGCATCCTCCAGCCCCTGCCCTTCCGGCACGCTGACGGTATCGCCCGCAGCCCCCGTTGCAAGCCAGCGCAGTTCAATGTCCGAGCGCGCCAGTGACGCACGCATCCGCGTGAAAACCGAATAGGTCCCGCCTATGTGCGGGCGCACGAAGTAGGCACATTTCATCGTAAACACCCCCTTTAGAGCGGCTCCATTACACTTGAATAGGGGTGCCGCTCTAAATGTCTTTTCGTCCGCATTTCCAACGCAAAACCGCTTCGCACTTTTGCTGGAAATGCTGGTTTTCCGTCGCATTATCCCACGCAAAACCGCTTCGCACTTTTGCTGGAAATGCTCGGACCCCGGAAACCAGACTTCGAGGGAAAATGTCCCTCGAAGCCTTGTTCCGGTATATCGAGGGGGCAAGTTGATATACCGCTGCCAGTGTATCGAATTCGCAGGCGGGCGCATTCTGGCCATGAGGGGTAAGAGAGGTATGCTCCATCCTACATTAGACGATGGGCTTCCCCCTTCTGCCAGTTTTCCCGCGCGGTGATCCCAGAGTACCGTGCAACAGGCGCTTCGGGGGCGCTTCTGGAGACACCAGTATGAGAATAGGCCTTTTCGGACAGTTCGGTTCCGGCAATGCAGGCAATGACGGCTCTCTGGAAGCCATGCTGCAATTACTGAAACGCAACTGTCCCGATGCGGATCTGCTATGCATCTGCGCGCGCCCCGATATCATCTCGGAAAAATACAATGTCGCGACAGTGCCGGTGGGAAACCCCGCGCTAGAAAGCGACCTCTTTCGCCTGCTCGACAAGGCGCTGCTTCAGCTGCCACGACGGCTCGCCGGATTTCTCACCGCAATTTCCGTCGCACACGGCCTCGACATCATCATCGTGCCCGGCACGGGCATTCTCGACGACTTCAACGAAGGTCCGTTCGGCTGGCCGTTCGTCATCCTGCGCTGGTGTCTGGCGGCACGCCTTGGCCGCGCCAAGCTTGCCTTCGTGTCCGTTGGCGCCGGGCCTGCCGATCATCCGGTCAGCCGTTTTTTCTTCCGCAAGGCGGCGCTCTCCGCAGTGTTCCGCTCTTATCGCGATGAAATCTCTCACGATTTCATGAAATCGCTGGGGGTTAGTGCGCGCAGCGATACGGTGAGCGCAGATATTGCCTTCGCGCTGCCACCGGCCAGCAACGCAATCCATGACAGCGTTGCCGGACGCGTGGGCCTTGGCGTCATGACCTATCGCGGGTGGAAAAGGCGAGCGGCCAACGCCTCGGACATCTATGATACCTATCTCGGCAAAATCGCAGAACTGGCGAAAACACTTCTGGCCAGCGGGCGCGAGGTGCGGCTGCTCACCGGCGACAAGGGCGACGTTCAGGCCATCGGCGATCTGATGGCGCGGATCGATTCACCGGACGCCGCGAAGATTATTATCGAGCCTGTCGCGTCTCTGCACGAGCTAATGCAGCAGATCGCGAAAACAGATATCGTGGTGGCGAGCCGTTATCACAACATTGTTTGCGCACTTGCCATGGGACGCCCTGCAATCTCGCTCGGCTATGCCGCGAAAAACGAGGCGCTGCTGCACGATACCGGCCTTGACGGCTTTGGCCATCATATCGAACGGTTCGACCCGCAAACCATTCTGGCGCAAATCGATGATATGTTCGCCCGGCGTCAACAACTGGCCGAAAGTGTTGAGGCCGGGGTGGCCCAATATCGGCTGAAACTCGCGCAGCAGGAAGAGACCTTGCGCGTACAACTGCTGACGAAACGGAAAAGCGTTCGTCTATTGTCGCCCGGTCGCCGCCAGAGGGCGAGCTAGCATCGTATCGACGTAGCTGCGCAAGCGCCGCTTCGTATCGGGCCGGTGCAGGAGATAATTGACCGGCGGGATAAAAGCCGTCTGTGTCCGCTGCGACACTGCGAATTTCAGAAGCTGCCGCCAGGCCGGATCACCACGCAGCAGGTGGGATATGGCTGACCAATAGGCCCGTTCCGCGATGCCCCGGCGCGCCATGCGATGCAAAGCATCGCAATCGGGCAAGACACGCCCCTCACGGGTAAAAAAATACTCGCCCGCATCCGCCGTGTGCTGAATATGCAGCAGATGGGTGTCGCGCAATTGCTGCGAACGGTTCTGCCCATGCGAGCGCGTACCGCCCTGAACACAGTCCAGTTCGGCAATCCTCCCCTGCAATCCAAGCCGCAGCCACATGTGATAATCGTCGCTATGCGGTAGGGCCTCGACATAGTGTCCCGCCGCTTTCTGCGCCGCAGTGCGAACCACCATCGCCGAACCCGGCAACTGGAACACGCCGAGCCGGCAAAAGCGCTCGATGAAGGCCGTGCCTGTCTCGACGCGGCAGGGCACATCGTCCGGCTGGGGCGGGATGGGGGGAATCGGTGCGTCGCCATTCACCGCAACGTCGCGCCCGTAGGAGAATGCGATTGTTGGATCGGTTTCCATGATCGCCAATGCGCGTCGAAGCGCGCCGGGAACGATGAAGTCGTCGGAACACAACAAAACGAAATAGTCGCCGCTGGCCCAGTCGATACCATCGTTGAACGAGGCATGCTGGCCCTTATTGACTGGCCTCAGCAGCAGTTCCACCCGCGCATCTTCGGCAGCGAGCGCACGCGCCACATCGGCGCTGTCATCAGTAGAGGCGTTATCGATGATCAGCACCCGCAGGTTTTCAATATCCTGCGACAGCACACTGCGAACACAGATGCCGAGATAGCGGCCGTAATTGTAATTCGGAATGACGACATCGACACCTGGCTGTCTCATACTCGATCTCCTCATTCGGCTGGCGTGGAGGTGGAGAAACGCCCGCGTCCCAACCGGCCAAGACGACCCGCAACTCTACTGAGCGCCCATCCAAGGACCGGTGTGATTTCCGATGCAAAAGGATGGCGCGTGATCAGCACGGCTCCGATCCAGCTGGCGACACCAGCAAGGCCGATGGCAAAACCCAAGCCCCAATGAACTTCCAATGTGCCAGCAGCGGCAATCATTGCAACCGGAATGGCAAGCGTCAGCAGCGTTACGAACCCGCTACGCAACAATTCGACGCCCAGCATCCGGTAGGAAAAAGCCACGTGCTTGCGCACATAGACCACGGAAACAACCATCTGGAACGGTGTACTGATGAACAGGCTGAGCGCTACCGCCATCAGGCCATGGTAAGCGGCGACGCAAAGAATGATCGCCGTCACCACGCGTGAAATCAGGTTGGATATGAAGGCATCGCGATTGGCGCCGAGCGCCATCAAAAGCGGATAGGTCAACACGACCGAAAACCAGAACATGCTGGAGAGGCACATGATGACGACAATCGACGTTGCGCCATACCAGTCTGGTCCGAGCACCAGATGGACCGCCGGAAAAGCGAGCAACGCCAGCAGCGCCTGCGCAGGCCAGTAAACAACCGAAATATAGGACAGCGCGCGCACATAGGATTGCGCTATATCCACACCCGCCCGAACCTGATCGGAAAGCATCGGAAAGGCGACCGTAAAGATCGCCGACAGAAACACCCGGTCGGGCAAACCGCTCAATGTGCTGGCGCGATTATAGATCCCGACGGATGCGGCGGGCATGAAACGCCCCAGCATAAGCTGCGGAAAAGTCTCGCAAATCTTGCTCAACCCCGCACTGCTCCCGAGATACATGCTGAATTGCCACGCCATGCCGATACTTGCGAGCGATGGGCGCAGCAGTCGACCCAATGGATAAAGCGCTGCCGCAAAAGCGGTTGTGACTGCCGCCGCAGCCAGCGATCCGAAGGCGAAGCACATATGCCCCACGCCCCACCAGGCCATTGCGATGGTTATGGCTGCGCCGCAAACGGAACCGGCGGTGCGAATGCGCGCCAGAGCGCCAAAAGCCATGTCGCGCCGCAACAGGGCAACAACCGGCAATGAAACGCTTTCGATCACCGCCGCGATGATGGTGACGGTGAGAAAAAGCGACAGCAGAGGATCATGATAGGTGACGGCAAAATAATCGCGCGCCAGAAAGAGCGCTGCGGCCAGCACCAGCGTCACGCTCATCAAAAACGTGAATGCCGTCTGGATATCGCGATCCTCGACCTTCTCGATCCGGATCAGGAATTCGGCGCTTGCGAATTCACGCAGCGAAAAGACAATCGCCGCGACACTGAGGCCGACAACGCCCATGCCGGTCTCGGACGGCCCCAGAAAACGCGAAACCGCAACGACAGTCAGAAAATTGCACAGCAATCCGGCATATTGCTCCAGCGTGGCAATCACGAAGCCCCGGCGATGATTTTTCATGATCGGTTCCGTGTAACGAAGAACAGCGGGAGCGCCGACATTTCCGGCAGACAATTTTCCAAGATGCGATACCCCCTCGCAACCGTGCCGGGCGGAAAAGTCCACCCGGCTTCCTGGCGCCTTCAGAATAGCCTTTCGCCCGCCGCGGGGAATGTCACCGATGGTATTAGCGCCTGACCTGAAAGGGGTATGCCGCTCGCTCTAAAGCCAAGTCGTGGGACATCAGCTGACTGGGTAAAAATTCCAGAACGTTCCCAATGGAATCGCCACGCGGTTCGGTTGGGAAATGCAGCAAGGAAAAAGAACAATAGACCTTCTTTCGCGCCTCGGAGGAGACATGAGCAATCTTTCCTGGATCACGCTTCTGGCCTTCGTCCTCTCGGTCGCCTTTTGCATCGGCTTCCGTGAACTGGCCCGCGAATGGTATCTCATCGACATTCCGGACGACCGGAAACGGCATGAGGGTGCGGTGCCGCTTTGTGGTGGCATTGCGATTTTTCTGGCCTTCGCCATCGCCGCTTCGATTGTGCATGGGGCTTCCCAGCAAGCCAATATGCTGCAGCTGCTGCCCGGTCTGGCGGTCGTTCTTGTCACAGGCGTGCTGGACGACCGTTTCAACCTGCCGGTGATGCCGCGTCTGACCATCCAGCTTTTGGCCGCGGCCCTGATCATCGGAATGGCCGATATTGAGCGGCTTAGTCTCGGCATGACTATCGGCTGGCCTTCCGGCCTGACCGCAGACGGCGGCAGCGTTTATCTTATGGGGCCTCTTTCACTGCTGCTTGCACTGGCATTCATCGTCGGCCTTATCAACGCGGTCAATATGAGTGACGGCGTGGATGGACTGGCAGGCGCATCCAGTGCCGCTGCCTTTTTCTGGCTTGCCGTGATCGGCTTCGACTTTGGACAGCATCGGCTCGGCCTTCAGACGCTGGCGCTCGCGGCGGCGTGCCTGGGCTTTCTTGTCTTCAATATGCGCCACCGCTGGCGCATGAAGGCCAGCCTCTTCCTAGGCGATGGCGGGAGCACCCTTCTGGGTGCGGCCCTTGCGGGCACATCCCTCATCCTCGCAAGTGGAGAACCCGCCATCGCCTTCCCTGTTCTGCTGTGGGTCGTCGCCGTTCCCGTCATTGATACGCTGAGCCTCATCATCCGCAGGCTTGGCGCGCGACGCAGCCCGTTTTCCGCCGACCGCCAGCACCTGCACCACCTGTTGATGGATGCTGGCCTGAGCTGCGGGCAAACGGCCATGGCTGTGATGGCGCTCAACCTGCTGGCTGGCGCGATCGCCTATATCGCGATCCGGGCCGGTGTGCCCGCATGGATCATGCTGGCTTTGCTCCTGCTGCCAGCCACGCTGCACACGCTTTTCGTGCTGCGCATGACCAGAGGCACACGTCCCGCTGTCGTCGTTGCCGCGACAATCTCCGAGACAGCCAAGACGGCAAAACCCAATCTCACATTTCCGGGGACCACTTCATGACCGTTTCCGCGCTCATCATGACATTCAACGAGGAAATGAACCTGCCCGCCTGTCTGGAATCGCTTGCCTGGTGCGACGATATCGTGGTGCTCGATTCATTCAGCACCGACCGCACCGTGGAAATCGCCAAGGCTGCGGGCGCGCGGGTCTATAGCCATGCTTATGACACCGAGGACCGCCAGCGCATGTATGGACTTACGGAAATCAAGTTCAAGCATGACTGGGTTTATACGCCTGACGCCGATGAAATCACGCCGCCGGACCTGCGCGACGAAATGCTGGCTATTGCCGCCGATCCTGATCGACCGGAAGTGTTCTTCAAGGCGCGCTACAAGAATATGTTCATGGGGCGCTGGATACGCCATGCGAGCCTTTACCCGACCTGGATAACCCGCCTTGTCAGACCCGACCGTGTCCGCTTCGAACGCTCGGTGCATTCCCGTGCCAGTGGTGGACCGGGCGGCGAATTGCAGGCGCATTTCATCCATTACAGTTTCAACAAGGGGCTGGAAGCCTGGTACGCGAAACACAACCGCTATTCCTCGGTAGAAGCCGACCTTTCAGCAGCGCGCCTTCTGGAACGGCACATCGACTGGGGTGGTATTTTCTCCACCGAGCCTGAGAGACGGCGGCGTGCGCTGAAATCGCTGTCCTACAATATGCCCTTCCGTCCAAGCCTGCGCTTTTTCTACATGTATGTGCTGCGGCGCGGTTTTCTCGATGGCAAGCCCGGCTATCTTTATTGCCGCCTGCTTGCAGCCTATGAGTTCATGATCGTCGTCAAGATGGAAGAGCAGCGCAGCCGTCAGAGCGCGCAGCCTTCCCGCTCTTCTGTCCAGCAGCGACCGCTGGACGCCAAAAAACCGGAGCGACACATGGTATGATGTTGCTCGCCCTTCTGCCCTGCGCCGTGTTCTTCGGACTGGCCGCCATGTTCTTCTCTGAACCCTTGCTGGCACTGCCGGACGACGGCAGCCGGGCCGATGTGATCGTCGTGCCGGGCGGTGACGGTCAGCCGCGTGCGGAACAGGCGGCACGGTTGTGGAAGGAAGGGCGCTCGCCCTATATCCTCGTCACCGGTGATGGCGACTGCCTTTTCAACAAGCAGATCATCGTGCGCGAAGGTGTGCCGCCATCGGCTATTTTCGTGGAATGCTATTCCGGCAGCACCTGGCAGAATGCGCGCTATTCCGCCCCTATGATGCGCAAAATCAATGCGAAGAGCGCGCTTATCGTCACCAACTGGTATCACTCGCGCCGCGCTGTTGCGAGCTTTCGCGCCGTTTGCCCGCAGATGCATTTCGTGTCCGCGCCTGTCAATGACAGCGACGAACATATCGGCTTTCCCACCACACGCACTGATGTAGAGGTGATCGCCAAGGAATATGTCAAGCTTGGCTGGTATCTGCTGTCCGGCCGCATCTTCCCGCAGGATCTGACCGGGCACGGCCCAGCGCTCAACCTGTCCTCAATCTGCAAATCGACGGAGGACGGGCTGTGAACCTCTCGCTGACATGGATGTTCGTTCTTCTGGTTGTGGCATTTCTGGCCACCGGCTTTCTGGGGCGGCCTGAGCGCATGTATCAATTTCCGTTTCTGGCCGGTGTAATGACCTTCGGTTTCATCCTGCCGCAGGTTCCAGCCCTGGTGTATGACCAGTTCATACCCGCGGGCGCCTATGCGAAAACCATGGTGATGGGCATATTGGCTCTGCTTGCTCTGGCGCTCGGCTGGCAGATGGGGAACCGCCCGATAAAATTCCTCAGCATGAGCTTCAGCGAAAGGCGGCTTTTATGGGCTGCTGCCGGGCTATCGGTTTTCGGCGCATCCTTCTATTTCCTTTTGAGCCGCCTGCCCGGCGAAGTATCCATCGGCGTGCAGATGACCGGCATGCCCGTCATCTGGCTCTTCTTCGCGCAGCTCATGCCCTATGGTCTCGCGATTGCGCTGCTTTGCTTTGCCCGGCGCAGCTCGTGGCTCGCACTGGGCATCATCCTGTTTGATCTGGTGTTCTATCTCGACCGCATCGTCGTTACCGGCAAACGCGCCGAGGCCATCCAGCTTCTGTTGATGTTCCTGCTTGCTTTCTGGTTCTACCGGCGCTGGGTAGTGCCGCGCACATTAATGTTCATCGGCATCATTGCAGGCACGTTCCTGATGACCAGCATGGGCGATTACCGTCAGGTGACGCGTGCTGCCTCGGGGTTCGTCCTCGACCAGATTCTCGATATCGACTATGCGGCCAATTTCGAGGAAACGCTGGAACGCGGCGGCCCCGAAATGCGCAACGCCGTATTGCGAATGGATGAGATCGACCGGCGACTGGAGTTCGATTACGGCAAGTTCCACTGGAACCGGATCGTCTTCACCTATGTGCCCGCCCAACTCGTCGGCAGCCAGATCAAGGACAGTCTCTATCTGTCCACACCGAAGCCTGACCGCAATTACAACCCGCTGACCGGCACGACCGAAACCGGGCTGATCGATGCCTTTTCATCATTCTGGTATTTCGGCGCGCTGAAATTCCTGCTGCTGGCCTGGGTCATTCGACGCCTCTGGGAAACGGCCATGGCAGGTGAGATGCTCGGGCAGCTCGTCTATATGTTTTCTATCGTGCCCGCCATGCATGCCATCTCGCATCAGACAGACTGGGTGATCACAGTCTGGATACACATGGCCCTGTTTCTCATTCCGATCCTGTCTGTCTGCGTCATTCGCAACCGCTCCGTCCACTTGCCGGTATCGCCTTCCGGGTCGATACCGCAACTCATCCGGGGATGACCCATCATGACCGCCATGCCCAATCACCCCCGTCTCCGATCCGCAGCGTCCATTGCGGGACGAAAAGATGCTTCGCGTCCGCTGGAAGGCGGGGCGACATTCACCTTGCAGCACCGGCTGCAGCGTCTTGGCTGGCAAATGACATGGCTGGTGCTCGCCGCCTGGACGCCCTCGTTTTTCTGGCGCTGGCGCGGCATGGTGCTGCGGCTGTTCGGCGCAAAAATCCACAAGACTGCCATCGTGCGCGGCAGCGCGCGCATCTGGTGGCCGCGCAATCTCATCATGGGTGCGCATTCCTCGCTTGGTCCCGGCGCACACTGCTACAATGTCGCCAATGTCACGCTGGCGCCCTTTGCCATCATCTCGCAAGGCGCGCATCTCTGCACGGCGGGCCACGATATCGACCGCGCCGATTTTCCGCTCACGGCATCGCCCATTCATATTGGCCCGCATGGCTGGATCGCCGCTGAAGCGTTTGTCGGTCCCGGTGTGAATGTGGGTGAAGGCGCAGTGCTTGGCGCGCGCGGTGTCAGTTTCCGCGATATGGAACCATGGACGGTTTATGCCGGAAACCCGGCAAAAGCCGTGCGGCAAAGACGAAAAGCCGTGTGATTGGGCTGGTTAAACCGGTCCCATCCGGCGCTCGCGGATAAGGCTATAGCCATTTCCGCCCATGATCGAGCCTGTCTTGCGCTTTTGATAGGACTGATAGGCATCGAGGGTTTGCAGCGCGATGCGCGGCCAGGTGTAATTGTCCCCAACCAGCTTATGGCCCGCCTCGCCCATCCAGACCGCCCGCGTGGGATCGTCCAGAATCTGCATCAGCCCAGCCGCAACGGCTTCGGCATCCACAGCGCAGACTACGCCCGCTCCCGCCTCGGCGACTTCAGGAAAATGGCAGGCATCGGTGATCACCACCGGCACACCGCAGGCAAGCGCCTCGGTAATGGCGACGCTGAAACCTTCCTGCCGGCTTGGCAGGCAAAAACAGGCTGACCGTTTCAGCGCAGCGATCTTGTCGGAACCATAAAGCCCGCCAACCAGATGCACACGCTTTTCCAGCCCATATTGGCGGATCTGCTCGCGAAAATCATGCTCAGCACCGCCATCCGGCCCCGCAACGACGAGATCGACATCTGGCAGGATCGGTGCAATCCGGCGATAGGCATCGGCCAGAATGTCGAGACCCTTCTTGTAATGCAGGCGCGACAGAAACAGCACAAAGCGCCGGTTCGGCAGTTTTGCCAGTGCTGCACTGTCGTCAGCGCCAGCGTCACCTTCGACTTCATCGAGGAAAATGCCATTTGGAATGATCAGGCTTGGCGGCTTCAGCCCCAAGGGTCGCATCAGCTCGATTTCATCACGATTGAGCGCCTGAATGAAGGCCGCGCCATCGAGCATCCGGCGAAAGGCCAGCGCCAGCGCCAGTTTCTTCTTCCACGATCGCTGTTGCATGCTCCACATATCGAGCATGCCGCAACAACAGATGCAGTATGGCACGCCGAAGCGACGGCACAGCATGGAAGCCCGCAGCAGATTGGTTTCCCAGACACCGTGCAGATGCACAAAATCCGCCGCACGGATTAGCGGCGCCATAGCCTTTGCCGCCCGGCTTCCGAACAGCATTTCCCGCAGATCGGGCATCGGAAGCAATAACGTCTGCACCTTGTCGAAATCCGGTATGGTTTCGGCGGCCTTGGCCGCGCGGCGGTTCACGTCTTCATCGCTATAGCTGACGATCGTCACGCTATGTCCAAGTGCTGCCTGCGCCGCCGCCAGCCTGACAATGACCGCCTGCGGGCCGCCTTTGGCGGGATCGTAGGAACCGATGACGTGAACAATCTTCATGCCGCCAATCTCCGTGTGTGCTGCGAAAGGGCTGCGACAAGACGCTCGCCATAACGCGCCACCGTATAATCGGCGGCGCGCTCACGTGCGCTGTCGCTCATCCGTGCCAGCATGGCCGGATTGCCAGTCAGTTGTTTGAGAATTTCCGCCGTCTCGGCCACGTCGCGTATCGGCACAATGTAGCCATCAATGCCATGCCGCACGACGCTGCCGGTATTGTCCGTGCAAATGACCGGCAAGCCTGCCGCCAGCGCTTCATAGACGGCGGTGGCCGACCCTTCGCAAAGCGATGGCAACAGGAACACATCCGCCCATTCGAACTGCGCCTGCATTTCGCTGCGCGGGATCGGGCCGGTCAGCTCCACGCTGGCCGACAGGGTCGCAACAGCTTCCGGCTGCACGTCAATCGGCCCGACCATGCGAAACTGCGCGATATCCCGCACAGCCCTCGCAACCGCGCCCACATAGGGCGAGCCCTTGCGCAACCCGACTGCACCGACCGTCAGCACCCGCAACGGCCCCGGCGCGCGCAGCGATTGATTGAGCGGAAAGCGCTTGTCCACCCCATAAGGCACGACCACCACCTTATCCGGCTGGCATCCGGCCTCGATTACATGGCGCGCCACAAAGTCCGACGGACAGACCACCGCGTCGGCAATGGCCCATTCCGCCCTTTCACGTGCTGCAAAATCATCGGCATGCACATCGTCGGCAGCGGACACATGCCAGCCGGGATTGAGCACTTCCTCTTCGCAGGCCAATTGATCGACCACAGTGCGCGGCGCGATCATCTGTTCAACGGCAGTCCATAATCCTGCCTGTCGCGCAGCGGTCAGCTGCTCCAGCGCCTCACCGCTGAACGCGTAAACCCCGCTTGCCCCGTGAAAACCGCTGTCCGCCACCAATTGCCCAAATCGCTGTCCGGCCCAGATGGCGTTGGCGGTCGATTTCGGCCCGGTCTGGTTGGCAAGCCTGCGCACGGCGGAATGCAGGCCGAAGCCCGGAAAAGTCGTCATCCGCTCCTGCGGGATGCCCTGCGGCGCACGCCCGATCAACCGCCGCACGGCGGTTGGAAGCATGGTGGGCGGCAGACCGTTCAAAAGACGCGGCCAGCCCTGCAAGGCGCAAATATCGGTATAGAAATGCGCGAGCCTTTGCCGGTCGGCAAAAATGCGCGGTACGGCATAATGCATACGCGCCCCAAGCTGGGTGACGACAACTGAGCCATCCATCATCGAAGCTCTCCCGACTGGAATTTGCGATCCAGAACCGGCATTGCTGCCGGCACGCTTTTCTCTTCCAGACGCCCCACCGCCGATTGCCACATGGCCGCGCCATATTCGCGGGAATAGGCGGTTTCCATCAGATAGCGTGCATTGTTACCCATGGTCATGCGGCCAACCGCCGAATGGCGCATATGCAAAACGGCCTCGACCAGACGGTCCACCTCGCCCGGACGCAATGCTGCGCCGCATTCGAAATCACGAACGATGGAGCCTATCTCGCCATCGGGGTCGCCAATGAAGATTGTCGGACGCCCCGCTGCCAGCACCCCGTAGAACTTGCTCGGCACGATGCAATGTTCCAGTTCTGGCTTAAGCGACACCAGATGGACATTGGCAGCGCCGAGGCTTTCGGAGAGTTTTTCGACCGGTTGAAACGGCTTCATCATCACATTGGTCAAGCCGCGCCGTTTGACTTCGCTTTCGACAAAGCCCCGCTGCTGCCCCTCGCCGATCATCAGGAAAACAACGCTTTTCATATGTTTCAGCCGCTCGGCTGCGTCGAGAACGGTCTGGAATTCATGCGCCCGACCGAAATTACCGGAATAGCCGATGACGAATTTTCGCCCCAGCCCCCAGGCGCGGCGCAGCGGATTTTCCGAAGGGGCTACCGGCATGATCTCGTTGCGATCCGCCCAGTGATGCACAACGCTCAAATTCTCGCGCGCTATGCCCGTTGAAGCAAGATAGCGCGACATGCGCTCAATGGGGCAGATCGTCAGTGCCGACTGGCGCATGGACCAGTTGCGCAGCGCCAGCGTCAGCCTTGCCGATGCGCTGCCCGGTTTAACCAGACCAAGCTCGATTGCCGTTTCCGGGAAAAGATCCATCACCCAGTTGACAAGCTTTGCCCGCCGAAGCCGGATCGGCAATGCTGCCGAAACCGACAGCAAGGGCGGATCGGTGCAGATCACGCAGATATCGTCCTTGCGGGCATGGGTCGCGAACCAGGCCGCAGCGGAAAGATGGAAGGTGGCATAATCGACCGCCCGCCCGGCCAGTTTTCCGCGACCAAAGCCTGAGGTCCAGATGCGATGCACATCGACACCATCAATCGTCTCACGCGCGGGCAAGGTTTCCCTGCGGTTGTCATGGAAACTGCGGCTGGTCAGAATCGCCGTTTCAATGCCCTCGCCCACAAGCGTCTGCGCCAGACTGGAGACCATGCGACTTGTCGCGGACTGGTCCGGATAAAAATAACGATTGGCAAGCACAACGCGCATGAGCCCCGTCTCCCGTCTTTTCGACCTCATGGAAGTAGCATCGCAACAGCGGGTCGTTCATCGCAAGAAACCCAAAGGCATGGGCGGCACGCCAAGCGGGCGAAGTGCCTACCTCTTTGGGTGCATCGGGTCATAGCGGACACCATCACCGCTTCACCCGAAGAGGGTTAGGCACAGCCGTGCTTGCCGTTTTGGAGCCGTTCTGCCGCGACACGAAATCGGTAACATGGTCTCATGGATATTCAGGACGGAGGGCAGTCCCTTGAACGATAGATTGCACGATAGCTTGCATGATAATCAGCGTGAGAAAACCGCGCTCATCATCGGTGTTACCGGCCAGGATGGCGCCTATCTGAGTGAGCTTCTGCTCAAGAAGGGCTATCGCGTTCATGGTCTGAAGCGGCGTTCGTCCTCGTTCAATACCGGGCGTATCGACCATCTCTATCAGGATCCGCACGAGGAAGACGTGCGCTTTCGCCTGCATTTCGGCGACTTGACCGACGCCACCAATCTATGCCGCGTCATACAGGAAGTGCGCCCCGACGAGATTTACAATCTCGGCGCGCAAAGCCATGTGCAGGTGAGTTTCGAAACGCCGGAATACACCGCCAATACGGATGCGCTCGGCACGCTGCGCCTCCTGGAATCCATCCGTATTCTCGGCCTTGGCAAGACTTGCCGCTTCTATCAGGCTTCAACCTCCGAGCTTTTCGGCAATTCCTCGCCACACGCGCAGAACGAGCATACGCCGTTCATGCCCCAGAGCCCTTATGCAACGGCCAAGCTCTATGCCTATTGGACCACGGTGAATTATCGCGAGGCCTATGGTTTCCACGCCTCGAACGGCATCCTGTTCAACCATGAAAGCCCGCTGCGCGGTGAGACTTTCGTTACCCGCAAGATCACCCGCGCCGTCGCGGCCATCGAGCGCGGTTTGCAGGACAAGCTGCGTCTTGGCAATCTGAATGCCCGCCGCGACTGGGGCCATGCCCGCGATTATGTGGAGGGCATGTGGCGCATCCTGCAGGAAGAGACACCGGATGATTATGTGCTCGCCACCGGCGAGACCCATACGGTGCGTGAATTTGTCGAACATGCCTTCAAGGCCGTCGACAAGCAGATTGAATGGAAGGGCGATGGCGTGGAGGAAATCGGCATTGACCGGAAGACCGGCAATTGCCTGATCGAGATCGACCCGCGCTATTTCCGTCCGAATGAGGTGGATTTCCTGTTGGGCGACGCATCGAAAGCCCATAGCCGCCTTGGCTGGCAGCACACGACCGGCTTCGACAGCCTTGTTGCCGAGATGGTGGATTGGGATTTGCGCAATATCATGCGGGAGGCTGGGCGCAATGACTTCTATGGACATTAACGGGACCGCAGAACCGGTCTATTCGCTGGCAGGCAAGAAGATTTTCGTCGCCGGGCATACCGGCATGGTCGGTTCGGCCATCCTGCGCCGCCTGCACGGCACGGATTGCGACATCATCACTGCCGCGCACAGCGCGCTGGACCTGACCCGTCAGGGACCAACCGAGAACTTCATTACCGGGCGCAAACCTGATGTCATCATCATTGCGGCGGCCCATGTCGGCGGCATTCTTGCCAATGCGCAATCCCCCGCCGATTTTCTCTATGACAATCTCGCCATCGGCATAAATGTCATCCACGCCGCGCACCAGACCGGCGTGGAACGCCTGCTCTGGCTGGGGTCTAGTTGCATCTACCCGCGCGACGCGGCGCAACCGCTGACCGAAGACGCCCTGATGATGGGGCCGCTTGAAGCGACCAACGAAGCTTATGCCATCGCCAAGATTGCCGGGCTGAAATATGCCGAGGCCTGCGCGCGCCAGTTCGGTGACTGCTTCATGACGGCAATGCCGACCAATCTCTACGGTCCGAATGATAATTTCGACCTGAAAACGTCGCATGTGTTGCCAGCGTTGATGCGCCGAATCCATGAAGCGAAAATCATGGGTGCAGAGCAGGTGACCCTATGGGGCAGCGGCACGCCGCTGCGCGAATTCCTGCATGTTGATGATCTGGCCGAGGCCTGCCTGCATCTCTTGCAGTTTCACCATGGGTTCGAGCCGGTCAATATCGGCTCCGGCGAGGAAATATCGATCAAGGATCTGGCGCTGCTGATTGCCCGTGTCGTGGGCTATGAGGGCCGGTTCGAGCATGATCTGAGCAAGCCGGATGGCACGCCGCGCAAGTTCCTCGATACATCCCGCATGGCCGCACTCGGCTGGAGGCCACGCATCAGCCTCGAAGATGGCCTACGCGCCGTCTATTCCGCCTGGGTGGAAGAAAGCGCTGAAGCCGTCGCGGCATAGAGGACCTGTTTCACCCATTATCGCCCACACCCTCATGCTGAGGAGGCGCGCAGCGCCGTCTCGAAGCACGAGGGTTCCAGATGGAAATTGATATGTTTGCCAGCCGTTTCCCGTCCTTCGAGACGCCGCCTGCGGCGGCTCCTCAGCAACCGTGTTGTTGAGAGGTCCAAGGAGTTCGCCTTCGCAGGATGGTGTTAAGAATGGTTGCGAGCTTTCGCATGGCGGCGACGATGGCGACCTTTGGCGGTTTTCCGGCATCGCGCAGCCTTGTGTAGAAGATCTTGATTGTTGTCGAGCAACGAATGGCCGACAGGGTGGCCATGTAGAGTGCGCAACGCACGGTAGTGCGGCCACCGCCGATATGGCGCTGCCCGCGCATCATGCCGCTGTCATAGGCTATAGGAGCAACCCCTATCAGAGCGGCGAGCTTCTTGTCATCAATGCTGCCCAGTTCCGGCAGTTCGGCGATGAGAATGGCGGCTGTTGTCTCGCCGATGCCGGGTACCGAGAGCAGGAGGTTGCGCCGTTCTGCCATCTCGGGTTCAGCCTCGATGGCCAAGGCGATAGCCGTGTCGATGCGGATGAGCTGCGCCTTGAAGGAGGCAAGCAACTCATGGATGAGAGCGGCGATGTCTGCAGATGCATGTTCGAGGCGGTTCTTCTCGGCAATGGCCATGTCGATGAGTTGGCGGCGGCGTGTCACCAGCGCGGCCAAGTCGATGCGGCCGTCGTCGATATGGGGGATCTGTGCCGGCCGCATCGCCTTGGCGAAGTGCAGGATGACCCGCGCATCGACCCGATCGGTCTTGGCCAACCGACCGCTGGCTCTGGCAAAGTCGCGGACCTGGCGGGGATTAACGACGGCAACCGCAATGCCAACCGCCGCCAACGTGCGCACCATAGGCGTCTCGTAGCCGCCAGTTGCTTCGACAACGACCAGACTGGCTCCCGCTACCGCGGCTGCGAGTTCATGGCAGCCTGTCACATCGTTGTTCCATCGCGCCACCGATGTGACCCCGTAGCGCGCAACATCCAGATAGGCCTTGGAGACATCTATCCCGACCATAAAATCCTGTGAGGCATCCATGGGTGCTCCTCCTTGCAACGCGGGCTCAAAGCCCAGCCAACCGTTCGAGCGAAAGGATGCAACGGAGGCGCTTGCTGAGGCACGGGGTCAAGTCCCAAGGATGACACGCGCCTCCGTCACGTCACCTATTTTACACTATCGACAACGTACAAGGATGAGGGAAAAGGATCACTACGACGGCGACGTGTTGATTTTGCTCATATCGAGTTCGATACGCAGAATATCGCCCGGTTTGATTTCCGTCCGCTCGTTGCCGACGATGTCCTGAAACGAGCCATTGACGTTGCGGCTGATCGTGAAGATCAGCTTCTTGCGCATATCGGATGATGAGATATTGCCGGAAGACTTGGCGATTTCCGCCATGGTCTGGATTTGCGCGCCGCTGCGCCGCTCCATCCGCGCCAGATTGAGATCGACCTCCTGCAAGCTGGTTGCCGCATCGCTGCGCCGGACCTCTTCCAGATTGGCGATACGCTGCTGCACGGCGAGCTGGTTTTGCCGCGCCCGCGCCAGAAATGACGCCAGCTCCAGCGCATCTCGGCGGGTCGCCGACAGGTCACGTTCCTGATCACGCAGGTTCGATTTGGCGGCAAGGCCGCGATCGACCAACGACCGGCTGGAATCTACATTTTCCTGCAACAGCTGGATTTCGGAATCATGCAGCTTGATGCTTTCCTGCAATGTGCGGATTTCATCGCCATAACTTGCGACCTGCGCTTCCAGTGCCTGCCGCTCGGCTTTCATATTGGTGCGGAGCACGTCGAACAGCGTGCGTTCGCCTTCCAGCATATGCTGGACCATCACCTGATCGTCTTTCGATACGTTGGATTGCTGCGATGGCGTGTAGTCGAACTCGCCCCCCTGCAATTCGGCAGCCAGGCGCGCACGGCGGATTGTCTGGGCGGCAATCTGCAATTGCAGATCGGAATATTCCTGCTGTGCAGCGATCAGCTGCATCCCTGCGGTCATGGCGGGCGCTTCGCCCTTGCCCGCGCCACCGCCGAGCGCCATCAGTTCCAGCGCGACCATACCCGGCCTGTACTCATATTTGCCGGGCGACTTGATATCGCCGACAACAAAGACCGGCGCATATTGATTGATCGTCGCCGTCACCGTCAGACCCGGAATATGCTGCGACAGGGATGCGGCGATCCTCTCACTGATTTCAATCGTCGTCAGTCCGCGCACGGAAACGTTGCCGACAACCGGGTAACCGATATTGCCATCCACATCGACGGGATAGAGCCCGGTGAGGGAAGGTTGGCCATAAACCGTGACTTGCAGCACGTCATTCGCTCCGACGCGGTAAATCTGCCCCTCGGCCAGCGCCAGATTGCCCGCGCCGAACAACAGCGCGGCGGAAAACACCGATGCCTGCAAATGACGGGCGAAGCGGTGCCTCTCTATGATCTTTGGCATGGCTCCCCCTCCTATATCTGTCTCTGGGTCGGGTCCGGCACAGACCGGCCACGCTTGAACAGCGCCGACAGCAGGGCGCGGCCTGTCGCCAACGTGTCGGCCATCCTTCCCGTGTAGATCGCCGGGGCCTGACTGACGACGGCAAGCGCGGGCTTGCGGCCAAAAGAGGCCAGCGTCTGCACCAGCGCATTGGTTGCACCGGAATCGCGCCGGTCATCGCTGACCACAAGAAGTGCTGTATCCGTGGCGCGGGACATCAGAACCGACCGCTTGTCTTCCTTGAAGGGCGGCAAATCCACCAGGATGATCTTGTGATCGGCGCGCAGCTGCGCAATGAGCCCGCCCAGCCAGTCGCCTTCCGGGGCTGGTCGATGCGGCCTGATGATATCGATGCCCGAGCCATGATCGTGAATCAGTGCCGCACCACTCAGCTTTTTGGCTGTAGCGGGTGGCTGCAAATCACCAACAGGCAGACCGAAAGCCGCACAAAGGCCGGACTGGCCATTGGTCGCATCAATCACCGCTATCGAAACACCGCTCGCGGCAAATTGCTGTGCCAGCGCCGTGATTACCAGACTTTTGCCGTCGGTATCGGACAGGGAAATGACGGATAGAGCGAGTGAATCGCGTCCTCGCGTCAACGCCCGCAGACGATCGTGCACGGACTTGATGGCGCGCCCGAAAGCGCTGGCCGGGTCCAGCCCGCCATTGATCAGCAAAGGTACGGTCAGGCGCGGCGTTTTAGGCAGCAAGGTTGCCGCCGGAATTCCCGGCAAAGCGAGCGATGAAGTCTGCGCCGGTCTGATCCGATCGAAGGTCTCCTTCAGCATCGCACCCGCAACGGCAAAAAGCCCGCCCAAGCCGATGCCGAGCAGCAGCCAGTTGATCAGTTTCGGGCTTGCCTTGGCCATCGCCGGTTCGGCGCTGGAAATAAGCTGCGCTTCTGCCGAGGCGATACCGTCCTGCTCGATCAGTTGCTTGTACCGCGTCAGATAACTTTCATAGACAACGCGGCTGGCATTGGCTTCGCGGTCGAGCTGCGCCGCCGTTACCTGCGCCTGATTGGCGCTGGCAAGGTCCGCTTCAGCGGCTTTCAGCGCCTCTTCGAGACTTGACCGCCTTTGCCGGGCGATCTGGATTTCATTGCTAAGGCTCTGCACGATCTGATCGACCTGCCCGACAATCTGTTGTCGCAGCGCATCCCGCTCTGCCGTCAAAACCGGAATCTCGGCGCTTTTCAAAGCACCGTTCGATTGCAGCTCGCCCAGCTGGCGTTCAACACGCGCCTCTTCATTACGCAATTGCTGGATGGCCGGCGAGGCCAAAACTTCTGCCAGGGCCGGCGCATCGCTGCTGCCTTTCAGAGCTTGCGCAGTCTGCAACCGCGCTTCTGCTGACGACACGGCACCGGTTGCCGCGACGATCTCCGTATTCAAGGCCGCAACGCGCTGCGCCTGAAAGGTCATCTGCCCCTGATCACCCGCCAGACCGGATTTCTGCCGGAAATCTTCCGCCGCCCGTTCGGCGGTTTCAAGATCGTTGCGCAATGTGACCAGCTTTTCGCCAAGCCACTCGCTGACGCGCTTGGCCGCCGATTGCTGCACATCCACCTGATGGTCGAGATAGGCGGTCGCGAATGCATTGGCGACCTTGGCGGCATAGACCGGATCGGATGCACGATACGAAATGAAGATCGTATAGGAACGACCGTCGTTGGTAACCTGCAACCGCGACAGCAGAAGGTCGATCTGCTGCCGCTCCTGTGTCGCCGGATCGCTATCCTGCGTCGCCGCGGGCGGCACCGTGAAGCCGTCCGCCTTCAGGATATCGATGACCTTACGCGCCATCATCCGCGAATTGATGATATCAAGCTCGGAGCGCAAAACCGGGCTATCCTGCGGCAGCGGCGTGATGGCGCTTTCACTTGGAAGCGCCTGTAGACGGCGCATGTCCAGAACAACCACAGCCTCCGAGACGTAAGAGACCGGGGCATTCATATAGCCGAGGAAACCGGCCCCTATGCCCACGAGAATGGGCACGGTCAGCATCAGCCTTCTGCGCTTGACAGTGTCCAGAAGGTCGGCAACCGGCTGCCGCGCGCTTCCTGATGAAACGTCGGAGATAATCACAACAATGCTCCTTCACGGGAGGATCAGCTTGGATTGGACGGCTATTGCAGGTCGGAAAATGAAGTTTCCGAAGGGAAAAGCTCGTTGATGATGCAGGCTACTTCCGTGCGGTTGGTCACCTTGAGCTTCTTCATGATATTGCGAATATGCACTTTCACCGTGCTTTCGCGCAGCTTCAGCTCATAGGCGATGATCTTGTTGGCCTTGCCACGACGCAACGCATTGACGACCTCGGCCTGCCGCTGTGTGAACATGCCGCCCAGTGGCTGAATACGCTGCGCGCCCGTGTCGGTTGCATGGCGCAGCGCCAGAACACTGCTTGCCGGGACGAAAGTGCCGCCCGCCATGGCGAGACGCAGCGCTTCGATACAGACATTCAGATTGACCGATGTGGGGATATAGCCCTTCACGCCATGCTCCAGCGCGCGGACGACCTGCGATATTTCTTCCTTGTCGGCAAGGATGATCACCGGCGCAGGCGCGCATTCGGAAACGAGTGATTTCAGATAATTGCCGACCGCCGGATCGGATACTTTCTGCCCGCCCACATTGAAGAGAACAGCGGCAGCGGTCCGGCTACGACGCTGATGTTGCCATTGCTCGAAAGAACTGAAGGTTGCAATGGCCATATCGGCGCAATTATTGGTTAATCCATGCGCCAGACATTCGCGATCCAAGGCGCGGCTGTCTATGATGACGATCAGGGACTGTTCCCTTTCCTTGGTAAAGTCACGCTGGTCAGCAACGCGGCCCCCATACACATTGCGAGAGTTGAGGCTCTCGTCCTTATCCTTGAACTGTGCAGAAATATTCATTTTAACGCCCTCTGAATCTTTTAAGAACGCAACCCTCTTCCATGTTTAACCGCAGTTAAACACAAGGATTACATCGTGTTCTATTTTATGATTGTATTCAGTCGCCCTAAGATCTTGTATATTTCTTATTTTTCTAAATTATTGCCGAACTCCCCCGGGCTGTCATTAACCTAGATTAACGGGCGAATAGAAATATGGTTTAGGGTGTATCCGTTATTCTACCCAATTAGTGGTAGAAAATGCCCTCTTGCCAAATCATTGCCCCTCACGGAAGCTTGGCCGTCGAATATGACGCTTTTCGTGCAGGACGAGCCGGGCAATCATCCTGATATCCAAACCACGCACCGGGTAACGCCGATGGGGCTGAATAACGAAGACAACACGCTGCTCAATCTTCTCAAGAACCCACCCATCGATGCGACCTTCGAGGCGAATGACCTGAATGTTCTGCGATCGATGCCGGTTTCGACCAGGCACTATGCGCCACATACGATCATATCCAGACAGGGTGACTGGACGAATTCGGTGCTCATCATCAACAGCGGATGGTGCTGCATCTATCGCGACCTGCCGAATGGCGACAGGCAGATCCTCGACTTTCCGATGAAGGGCGACCTTTTGGGGTTCCGCACGGGATTGGGCTTCAACTATTACACGCTGTTTTCAATCACTGACATTTCGGTGCTGGAAATCAACCTCGATACGCTGGTTGAAAACATGCTGAAATCGGCGCGTCTGGCCATGGCTTTCATGGAGATGACGGCGCGCCAGCGCACCATTCTGCTGGAACATCTGATCAGTCTGGGACGACGCGCATCAGTTTCGCGCGTTGCACATCTTCTGCTTGAACTGGGCTATCGCGCGCGGGCCAATGGCACCGGCGACGAGAACGGCTTCTATTGCCCCATCACCCAGAGCGAACTGGCCGATGCGCTCGGCCTGACGCCGATCCACACCAACCGGATGCTCCGCGAACTGCGGGAGGACAATCTCTTGACCTTCCGGAACAATGAGGTGAAATTCCTCAACCGGACGGCGCTCATGCAGATTTGCAGCTTCGATGAAAGCTATCTCGCGGCCAATATTTTTGCGAGCATCCACAAATCCAACCGTTGAAGCTTTACTAGCCCTCACGGCATCCGCTCCGTTAGTCAGCATTATCGGCTTTGTTTATCAAATCTTATCCGTATAGAGGCCAATACTGCGCCTGAGCAATCAGACGAGGAAAAACGTATGGGCGGCGCGGCAAGCGAAGAACTCATTCACGTGCTCTATATCACGGCCATTGTCGCCGAAGCCATGACAGCAGCGCTGGCCGCCGGGCGTCGGGAAATGGACTGGATTGGCGTGTTCCTGCTTGGCTGTGTAACCGCCCTTGGCGGCGGGTCGGTACGCGATGTTCTGCTTGATCATCATCCGCTGTCATGGGTGCAGCATCCGAGCTATCTGGTGATCACCGGTTTTGCTGCTTTGGCCACCATCCTCATCGCGCGCCATATGCATCGCCTGCGGCAGATGTTCCTTTTCCTCGACGCTATCGGCCTGGTGGTGTTCACGGTGATTGGCTGCGGCGTGGCGCTTGGCATGAATATGCCGATCATCATCGTGATTGCAGCAGGCATGATCACCGGCTGCGTCGGCGGCGTGTTGCGGGATGTGCTGTGCAACGATGTGCCACTGCTGTTCCGCTCGGAGCTCTACGCCACCGTGTCAGTCGTCACCGGCGGCATTTTTCTCGGCGGCCTATATCTGAATGTGCCGCACGGTCCCGCCGCCTTCGTGGCGATGGCGGCCGGGCTTGTTCTGCGACTTCTGGCGCTGCGCTTCAACTGGAGCATGCCCAAATTCGTCTATACAAAGGACCTGCACTGACTGGAGTTGGGTCTATCGTTGCTTTTTCTGGCGGCGTGAGCGCAGCCAGAAAATGGCGAAGAAACCCAGCACGAAAACAATCGCGAAGATTGCGGCGGCCACATGCGAGCGCGCGCCCAGTGCCAGCATGATGCTCGGCACAAAATAAGCGAGTACCCCGAAACCAATCAGGATGACGGCGGCGGCGATGGCCGGATGGCTTTTCTGCGGTTCAGCCAAGATTTCGGAACTCCTCAAATCTCTTTATCTGCTGGCCGTCACTATCAAAGTTTTCCGGTGCAAGCCATGCCTGATAGGCTTTCTTGAGCTCAGGCCATTCACTGTCGAGGATCGAATACCAGGCCGTGTCGCGGTTCTTGCCCTTGGCCACCATATGCTGGCGGAAAATCCCCTCGAAGGTAAAGCCGAAACGCTCCGCTGCGCGCTTGGACGGCGCATTGTCGTTGTTGCACTTCCATTCATAACGACGATAGCCAAGCTCATCGAAGATATATTGCATGAACAGAAACTGCGCTTCCGTTGCCGCGGGCTTGCGCGAAATCAGCGGCCCCCAATAGATATTGCCGATCTCGATCACGCCATACACAGGATCAATGCGCATCAGGGTCTGGCGACCGGCCACCTTGCCACTGGCCTTGTCGATGACGGCGAAGAACAACGGGTCCTCGCTTTTTGACACCTTGTCCAGCCAAGGCTCGAATTCCGCGCGGGTTGCGGGTGGAAATTCGAACAACCAGGTGAAACGCTGGTCGGCGTCAGTCACCGACGACGCTGCAAAAAGCTCGTCGCCATGCTTTTGCGGGTCGAGCGGTTCAAGGCGCACATAGCGCCCTTCCAGCACTTTGCGTTCAGGTTTCGGGCGTGGCGTCCAGTTCTGCAAATCAGTCATGTTGTTCTCCCAGTCAGCAAGACAGGAGCATAAAAGCAGTGCCACGCAAACCAGATTATTGTAGCCGTTTCATTTTTACCGAATGGCAGCCCGGTCCACCGAGACAGCCTTCACCAAGGCAACCACCCGTTCGCCTGCCCGCAAGCCCAGATCGTCCACCGAGCGGCGCGTCAGACGCGCCTCCAGATGCCGCCCCTGAAAGTCGAGGGAGACATGCGCGTTCGGCCCCTCGCCTGCTTCGATGCCCGTAATGATGACCGGCAGCACATTGCGAATGCTGATTGCGTCTGGCGCCTGACGCGCCAGAGAAACGTCCCGCGCCCGCACGCGCAGTCGCACATGCATACCCTGTTTCAGCCCCGTATCCGTCAACTGGAACGAAGTGCCGCCGAGGTCGATTTCCGCCAGCTTGTAACTCTGGTCATAAGAGGCGACCGTGCCTTCCAGCAGCACGCCTGCTCCATCGCCTTCATCGATCAGCGGAAATATCGAAGCCGCCTCGCCGCTTGCCGTCACCTTGCCGCCGGAAAGAAGCACGATCTCATCGGCCAGCCGCGCCACCTCGTCAATGTCGTGGCTGACATAGACAACCGGCACATGGCTTTCGTCACGCAACCGCTCGACAAAGGGCAATATCTCCTGTCGGCGCGCATGATCCAGCGAGGAAAGCGGCTCGTCCAGCAGCAGTAGTGCCGGATCTGACAACAGCGCCCGGCCAATAGCGACACGCTGGCGCTCGCCGCCCGATAACGTCGTTGGGCGACGGTCGAGAAGCTGTTCGATGCCGAGAAGCGCTACCACCTCATCGAAATTGCGCGTGGCCTGCCGGTGTCCCGCCCAGCGCGCATAGGTCAGGTTGCGCTCGACGCTCATATGCGGAAACAGGCGGGCTTCCTGAAAGACATAACCGATGCGCCGCTTCTCCGGTGGCAGATCAATGCCCTTATCGGCGTCGAACAGCGCAAAATCGCCAACCGCAATGCGACCGCTTTCCGGGCGCAACGTTCCGGCAATCATCTTCAAAAGCGTGGTTTTGCCCGCCCCCGAATGGCCGAACAAAGCAGTGACGCCACCACCCGCTGCAAAATCGGCTTCAACGGCGAATTTGCCATTGCGGCCCTTGATGGAAACAAAGAGCCCACTCATTTGGCATCTCCGGCAAGCCTGCGCTGCAACCATTCGGACAGCACGACGGCTATGATGGAAATCGCAGCCGATATGGCAATCAGTCGGAAGGCTTCAGCATCGCCCGATGGCGTTTGCATCAAAGCATAAATCGCAAGCGAGAGGGTTCGCGTCTCGCCGGGAATATTGGAAACAAAGGTGATGGTCGCGCCGAATTCACCCAGCGCCTTGGCAAAACCAAGCACGGCACCTGCCAGAA
The DNA here is from genome assembly GCF_040372265.1 of Brucella sp. NBRC 113783. NCBI lineage: Bacteria > Pseudomonadati > Pseudomonadota > Alphaproteobacteria > Hyphomicrobiales > Brucellaceae > Brucella > Brucella sp. NBRC 113783. Next base: position 42,830 of record NZ_BAABRX010000014.1, read on the forward strand.
CGCCCGGCAAAAGCGGCGGCAGGATCACGGTGAAAAAGGCCACAAGCCTGCTGGCACCCAATGTCCGCGCCGCTTCTTCAAGCCCGCGATCCAGCCCTTCAATCGACAGGCGGATCGGACGGACGAGCAGCGGAAACGCCATGACACCGGCGGCAAGAGCAGCACCGGTCCACCGAAAGGAAAAGGACAGGCCGAACCATTCCTGCATGGGTGCGCCGAACGCCCCTCTTGCACCGAACAGGATCAACAGCAGATAGCCTGTGACCACCGGCGGCAGAACCAGCGGCATGGTCACAAGCGCCTGCGCCAGAGACTTGCCCGGAAAATCGAACCGGGCAAGAATCCACGCGACAAGGAACGCGACTGGCAAAGCGACAAGGATGGCAATTCCGGCAACCCGGAGTGACAGCAGCACAATCGGCCAGACGCCCACTTCCATCATCACTTGCCCGCCTCCGCAGCGCCGACAAAGCCCTTGTCCTTGATGATCGCCTGACCGGCATCGCTTTCAAGGAAAGCAAGGAAGGCCTTGGCGGCATCGTTTTCATTCTTTTCAATGAGAGCCGCCGGATAGAGGATCGGCGCGTGACTGGTTACCGGGAACCGGTAGGCTTCCACCAGATCGGGCGCGGCAGCACGGTCGGAAGCATAGACAATGGCCGCCTTAACTTCGCCACGGCTGACATACTGCAGTGCCACGCGCACATTCTCCGCGAAGACGCCATTCTTCTCGACATCTTTCCAGATATCGAGCTTTTCCAGCGCGGCCTTGCCGTATTTACCGGCAGGCACGTTGGACGGATCGCCCATGGAGAAACGGCCAGCGCTCAACAGTTCCTTGACATCGGCCTTCGCCGTATCCTTCTGTGTGGCGATAACCAGCGCATTGCCTGCGATCACCTTGCGCGACGCCGTGTCGATGGCATTGGCCTTCTCGACATAGTCCATCCAGTCGAGATCGGCGGAAATGAAAATCTGCGCCGGTGCGCCCTGCTCGATCTGCTTGGCCAGGACCGACGAAGACGCGAAGGAAGCGACCACTTCCGTGCCGTCCTTGGCCTTGATCTGCTTGGCGGCTTCTTCGATCACATCCTTCATGCTCGCGGCGGCAAAGACCGTTACCTTTTCGGCGGCATGCGCGACCGAAGCGGTGCCAGCGGCAATTGTGATAAGAAATGCGGCGATAAGTTTTTTCATGACTACCCTCCATATTGCCCGTTTGAACGGACAAACACCATCATCCGCCGGAATGAACCGGCGCGCTTTTTTGCGATGATGGGTGTGATGGAGGCAAACGCGACCCGGATGCCGTCAGACCCTTGATGCACGGGCGTCCATGCAAAAGCCGCCCAAAATTCCGTAACGAATTCAGTTCGTTCCGAAATCGGCGTCACCATAATGCGGTGCAACTTGTTTGGCTAGTGGCTAAAGAAGGCTCAACTGCCGATATGCTTGTGTTGTCCACGCGCTTTGGCGAGACCGATCTGCTTTTGACGCTCGGCATAACGGGCGCGATCTTCCGGCGTGCGCTCATCATAGCAACCGGCGCAGGAAATACCTTCCTCGAAGAACTTCGACAGCTTGTCCTCTGGCGTGATCGGACGACGGCAGGCGCGGCAAAGCTCCACGTCGCTTTCGGTCAGGCCATGGCCAACGGCTACGCGCTCGTCGAACACGAAGCACTCGCCGTTCCACATGCTCTCTTCCTGCGGGACTTCTTCCAGATATTTGAGAATGCCGCCCTTCAGATGGAAGACATCGTCAAAGCCGAGGCCTTTCACAAAGGCCGTCGCCTTTTCGCAGCGAATACCGCCGGTGCAGAACATGGCAATCTTCTTGCCTTCCAGCTTGTCGCGGTTCTGTTCTACCCAGCTCGGAAATTCACGAAAAGTCTTGGTCTGCGGATCGAGAGCGCCCTCGAACGTACCGATCGCATATTCATAATCGTTGCGCGTATCGACAACGACCGTATTTTCGTCGGCAATCAGGGCGTTCCAGTCTTGCGGGGCAATATAGGTGCCGACGCTTTTCAGCGGATCGATACCATCGACGCCCATCGTGACGATTTCCCGCTTCAGCCGCACCTTCATGCGATTGAACGGCATTTCGCTTGCATGGGAATATTTCAGTTCCGGCTGGCTGAGTCCCGGAATGGCGGTGATGTGCTGGACAAGCTTTTCAATCGCCTCGGCTGTGCCAGCCACAGTTCCGTTGATCCCTTCGGCAGCCAGAAGCAGCGTTCCCTTGATGCCGTTTCCACAGCAAAGCTGCGCCAGCGGCTCGCGCAGGCTTTCATATTGCGGCAGCGGCGCAAAGCAATAAAGGGCGGCGACGGTGAAAGGCAAATTGCTCATCGTTTGTGTCTTCTTTGAAAATCTACCCCGCAACTAATCCCCGGACACCGATAATTCAAGACAACTTTATCCTCACGGCCCCGGATGCGGCGAAAATTGCCACGAACACCACCGTCCAAGAGGAGAAATGCATGTTCGACAAACAGACCATCGATGCGATGACCGTCATGGCAAAACAGGCCGAGATCAATCCGGCGGCCTTGCTGGCGGTTGCGGAAGTGGAAAGCGGCGGTCGCGCGCTTTACGATGTGGATGGACAAAAGGAACCGGCAATCCGTTTCGAAGGGCATTATTTCGACCGCAGGCTTTCCGGGCGTATCCGCGACTATGCCCGCAAGAACGGCCTGTCCGCGCCGGAAGCTGGCAAGATCGCCAATCCGAAATCGCAAGGCGGCCGTTGGCTTTTGCTGGAACGAGCCATGGGTCTCGACAAGAAAGCCGCGTTGGAATCCACCTCCTGGGGTTTGGGTCAGGTCATGGGCGCGCATTGGGAATGGCTCGATTTTGCTTCGGTCGATGCGCTGGTGGCGGAAGCGCGCGGGTCGGTCGCCGGTCAGGTGCGGCTGATGCTGCGCTTCATCGAAAAGGCGGGGCTGGTGGAAGTCATGCGCGCCTGCGACTGGCGCAACTTCGCCAGACGCTATAATGGCCCCGCTTTCGCCCGCAACAATTACGACACGCGCATGGCCGCCGCCTATCAGCGCTGGCAGAAACAGCTTGATACTTTGAAGACTGCGGCCTGAAAACAACCTTGTCCCGGCTGTGGACAAGTGGGCCTCTTATATTTAAATCGATTTATCACATTGCGTGCATGTCCATTTTTGCGGAATCGTTGCACGTTCCGCAGAATATGCCGAAATACTCCAACAGCCGAGCGAGCCGATGCCCCAGAAAACCGATCTTCTCGTCCCCGTCATGAAAGGCCAGCCGGTTATTCCGGTGCTGCTGATCGACAAGGTAGAACACGCCGTGCCGCTGGCGCGCGCACTGGCCAAAGGCGGGCTTCCTGCCATCGAGATCACCTTGCGCACGGCAGCGGCGCTGGAAGCCATTCGCACTGTGGCTGATGAAGTGCCTGAAGCCATCGTCGGCGCCGGTACGATCCTCAACGCAAAGCAATATGAACAGGCGGCAAAGGCCGGTTCGCGCTTCATCGTCAGCCCCGGCGCGACGAGACAGATTGTCGACGCGGCCAATGACAGCGACGTGCCGCTGCTGCCTGCCGCCATCACGCCCAGCGAAATGCTGACGCTGCGCGAAGAAGGCTACACGCATCTGAAATTCTTCCCGGCGGAACAGGCCGGTGGCGCATCTTTCCTGAAGGCGCTTTCGTCTCCTCTGGCCGGAACCTTCTTCTGCCCAACCGGCGGCATCAGCCTCGCCAATGCAAAAACCTATCTCTCGCTGCCAAACGTCATTTGCGTCGGCGGATCGTGGGTTGCCCCGAAGGAACTCGTGGAAGCGGGCGATTGGGACGCCATCACCACGCTTGCACGTGATGCAGCCAGCCTGAAAGGCTGAGGTTCCTAGAGCATTTCCAGCAAAAGTGCGTAGCGCCTACGCAGGGAAATCACTCCACTGGACTGATTTCTGATCCTGCTTCGATGCGTCGGATAATGCGTCAAAACAAATAGATAGAGCGGTTCCACGATTCCGTTTTAACCGAAACCGCTCTAAAACCGACCATAAAAAAGGGGCCTCCGTGGCCCCTTTTTCTTTGATGCCTTTGCGGCAATCAGTTCGTTGCGGTGAATTTTGCGACCGTCAGGAAGGTCACAGCATTGCCGCTGAACTTGTTTGCGCGTTCGCTGGGCAGATCACCCTGCTGGAAGCCAGCCGTATAGACCATTGCTGGGGCACTGCGCAGCGCATCGTTACGCAGAACCGGATTGGTGACCGGAGCCTTCTGCGCCATGGATTCCGACGACATTGCCATTTCTGCATTATGCACGGCTGCCGGCTGAACCACGGCCCGCGGCTTTGCCGAAGACGCTTTGGCAACACGACGAGCGCCCTTGGCGGTGGTGCGAACACCCGTATCAACCGCCTTGCCAACTGAGGCAGGCTGCTTGGCGCGGGCTGCCGGTTGAACCGGTGCCGCGACAGGCGCCAGAGAAGCCGTCTGAACCGGAGCTGGTTTCATCTCCACTTTGGCAACCGGTTCGGAGTCGTAATCGTCGCTCGGCGGGGCGATCAGCTCACCGATTTCGTCCTTTTTGGACAGCATTGCGAGCTGGGTGTTGGGCTCGGCGCGCGGTGCCTGCTGCGGCAGGGGCAAAGCACCCGCTTCACCCGGATTCGTTGGCGAAGAACCCGCACCGGCCACAGCCACGGCATCATTGTCGTGATTATTGACCAGCGCTGCAATTGCATCCTGACCGGTGGCGACAGGGTGCTCACCCGGACGTTCCGGACGCTGCGACGGGACAACCGCTGCAATAAGCTGCGCCTGCGCATCGTCGCCTTCAAGCTGCGGACGGGCCGACGGGATCGGCACGAAGCCGGTCATGAGCGGCGAAGCATCCGCCACCTGGGCCGCCGCATCAGGATCGGCGGCGGCAAGCGCCACGGCATCCTGCGGCGCCATTTCAGGCTTGCGCGCCGGGATCGGCACATTCATGGCGACGACAGCGGCACCTTGCTCGGCAACAGTGCCGGTCTGCGCCTGCGATTCGAGTGTTTGAGCGTTCAAACCAGTCTCAGGACGCGGAGCCTGCATCGGAACCGGCGCTTCACGCGCTGGCAATGCGGCAATCATCGTTTCGCGCGGCTGAGCCGGAGCTTCTTCCACCGGCGCTGCGGCTGGAGCCTGCTTGGCCGGAGCCGTGGCGCGCGCCGGACGCGCAGTCGCTGGCGCCGCGACATCGCCATTATCTTCTTCTTCATCCGCACCACCGCCGAAGAGCGCGCCAAACAGCGTCTTGCTCTTGCGCGTGGATGACGAATTGCTGGCCACCATGACCTCGCCGCCGCCACCGGCCTTGCGCTTCTCGATCATGGCCAGCGCCTGCTCATAGCCCGGCAATGGCTTGCCATCAGCCGGAAGGTGGGCCGTCTTGCCATCCGGGAACAGTGCCAGAAGCTCGCGACGGCTCATGCGCGGCCAGGAGCGGACATTGCCGACATCCATGTGCACGAAAGGCGAGCCCGAGCGCGGATAATAACCGACGCCGCCGATCTGGTAGCGCATGCCGATGCCGCGCAACTTGGCCAGATTGACGCCCGGAATGTAATAATCCATCGCGCGACCCAGCATATGCTGGCTCTTCTTGGCGACGCCGCGCGTGCTGGAACGCAGCATCGCGTTGGTCGCAGGCGAGCGATAGGCCGACACCACATTGATATATTCGCGCGAGCCGGTGGACTGATAGACCTGCCAGACCAGATCGAACAGGCGCGGGTCCATCTTGGTCGGCTCATTGCGGCGCCAGTCGCGCAGGAAAACGTTGAGGCGCTTCAGCCCTTCGGGCACATAGCGGCCATTCTTCTTGAAGACGATTTCCGCCTTCTCGCCGGTATGGACGTAATAAAGTTTGAGGGCGCGGGTTTCAGCCGAAGCCTGCGTGGGAGAAGCCACAAAGGCGATTGCCGCCGCAACAAGGGAAAACGAGAGAGACAGACGCGTCGTCGCACCGATCCGGGTTTTATTCCAGACATTCGCGAAACGCGCTTTCATGGTCGATATGCTGTTCATCGAATCGTATCGCCTTACCGTTTTGTCCGCCCCCAGAGGCTACAAGTCTGAAACTCGCGGCAACTGTCAGTCACGACAGTTGCAATTGGTCTCGCCCGCAGCTCTCTTTCCAAGTGACCTTTTCTGAGCGCCGCACGAAATCCGCTTCGTTCCGCCATAGATCCAATTGTCGGATTTAATGGTTAATGGACGCTTAGTGAACAACAAATGCGGAAACACCATGGCAAAAAAGACACAGGAGCGCATCTATTTTCGCTATGGTAAAAAAATTATTAACAGTCTTTAATTGGCAACAGGCACTCTTTCCGCCCCAAGGCGAAGATTAGAAGCTATTGAAATTCAAATATTTAGACTGATTTCATTATCCTGCGGAGCGCCGGAAAGTGGTGCTGTCACCCTCCTGACCGTCATCGAATCCCCTGCCGGATATGGAGGTCACATCAATGCCATATTCCTTGAGCTTCCGGTAAAGCGTGGTCCTTCCGATGCCCAAACGACGCGCGACTTCACTGATTTGCCCGTCGTAATGTGCCAGCGCGAAGCGGATCATTTCTTCTTCGGCGGCGGCAAGGGTCCGCACTTCGCCATCGGCATTGGTGCCGCTGATGACACCGGGCGCGACCCTGCCGGATGCGATACTGGCATGCGTCGCCACCCTCGCGCCTGTCTGGGGCGCACCCGTCCAGCCGTCAACATTGCTCATCAGTTCGGCAAAATCCGCCATGGTCAGCTCGGAGGTCTCGCACAGCAAAACGGCGCGGAAAACCGCATTCTTCAACTCGCGCACATTGCCCGGCCAATCATAGACCCGCAACCGTTCCAGCACATGCGGCGCAATGCCGGTGATATGGCCGCGCCGCTCCTCGCTGGCAAAACGCATCGTGAAATGGTGCAGCAGGACCGGAATATCTTCCGAACGGTTGCGCAAGGCGGGAACCGGCAACATGAAAGACCCCAGCAACTGGCCAAGGCCCGGATGGAACCGCCCCGTATGCACCAGATCGCTCAACGGCTGCGTCGTGGAAGCCATAACGCGCGCATTGAACGGGTATTGAACGCCCGCCGCCTCGAACTGCCCCGTTTGCATGGCCGAATAGAGCCGCATCTGGGCATGACGCGGTAGGAACCCGACTTCATCCAGATAGAGCGTGCCGCCATCGGCACTCGCCAGCTTGCCGAAAACCCCCTCCGGCCCCGTGATCGCGGAACCGCCCATGCGTGGCTTTTCCGGCGCGCCGAACAGGATCTGGTCCACATTGTCCGTTGTCAGTGTGCGGCAATCGACGGTGATGAAAGTTTCGCGCCATCTCGCGCCAGCGCTGCAAATGGCGCGGGCCAGCGTTTCCTTGCCGCTGCCTGGTTCCCCATCGAGAAGAAGCGGCGCATCCAATGCGGCAGCGCGTCGTGCGGCGACCATCGCCCGCTCCATATCGGGGCTTCTGGCAATGATGTCGGAAAGCGGAAAATGTGTTCTGAGCGAACGGTTGCGCCGCACCTCGTGGGCGAGCGCATCAAGTTTCAGCGCATTTGAAATCGAAAGCTGGACGCGCTCAGGAACCACCGGCGTGGTCACGAAATCCACTGCACCAAGCTTCACCGCCTGCAAGGCCCTATTCAGGTCTTCGCCCTGAACCAGCACGATCACCGGTATGGTCACGCCCACATCGCGCATTTTGGCGAGAACGCTGAGACCATCCATGTCCGGCATGGCCATGTCGAGCAGGATCAGCGCAATATCCTTGCGCTGCGTCGCGAAACCAAGCGCGCCATTGCCCCCGTCAGCCAGGATCGTGCGATACCCCATGCGCTGGACCATCGCTTCAATATTGCGTCGGTGAATCGGATCATCATCCGCTATGAGAATGCGCGTGCCCATTAAAGCTTTAATCAACCTGTGGAGTTCCCGCGCCCGGACACATTAAACTGTTAAAAAATCAACAAAAGTTTACTGCTCCAGGCGCGCTATTTGGAGCCAAACCGCCAACAATTGCAAGACCTTAAAACAGTATCTGACGCTAGTTTCACAAAATTTTCGTCTAAAAAACACTCAATGCTTGAAGCGCCCAAAAAGTAATCGCGGAAGTTACTGACAATTTATTGGCTGCTTACATAACACCGGTTGTACCGCTGTGTTGCCCCTCTTGGCGATCCCGGCAAGACATGCGAGAAGAAGGCCAATAGGAGAATGCTTATGACCCGTTTTTCAGACTCTGCTTCGTTCAACGCACTTCTTCCCGTACCGGTTCTGGCCCCATCCGGCGATAGCGCCGCTACCGCAAAGGCCGATCTCGGCACACTGCCGGAATGGAACCTTGCCGATCTTTATCCCGCAGCCGACAGCCCGCAGCTGAAGGCCGACATCGAGAAAGCGATGAAGGATTCAGCCTCCTTCGAAGAACGCTGGAAGGGCAAGCTGGGTGCTGAAGCAGCCAAGGCCGATGGCGGCAATTTTGCCGATGCGATCAAGGAATTCGAAGCGCTGGACGAACTGATGGGGCGCATCGCCTCCTATGCCGGGCTCTATTATTACGGCGACACGACCGATCGGAAGCGCATGAAGCTTTTTGGCGATGTGCAGCAGAAGCTGACCGACGCCAGCACGCATCTCATTTTCTTCAGTCTCGAACTGAACCGCATCGATGATGCAATTCTCGACAAGGCCATGGATGCCAATGCGGCAATCGGCCATTATCGCCCGTGGCTGACCGATCTGCGTAAGGACAAGCCCTATCAGCTCGACGACAAGCTGGAACAGCTTTTCCACGAAAAGTCGATCACCGGTTTCGGCGCATGGAACCGCCTGTTTGATGAAACCATGTCGGGCCTGCGCTTCGAGATCGACAGCCAGGAACTCGCCATCGAACCGACGCTGAACATGTTGCAGGACGCTGATGGCGCGGTGCGCAAAAAGGCGTCCGAAGCGCTCGCCAAGACATTCGGCGCCAATCTGCGCACCTTCACGCTGATCACCAACACGCTGGCCAAGGACAAGGAAATTTCCGACCGCTGGCGCGGTTTTCAGGACATTGCCGACAGTCGCCACCTTGCAAACCGCGTGGAACGCGAGGTTGTGGATGCGCTCGCCAAGGCAGTCGAAGACGCCTATCCACGCCTTTCGCACCGCTATTATGCGCTGAAGGCCAAGTGGCTCGGCCTAGACAAGCTGGAAAACTGGGACCGCAACGCACCACTGCCGGAAACCCCGCAGGCCCTGATTTCGTGGGATGAAGCGCGCGATACCGTGCTTTCGGCCTATGGCAATTTTGCGCCGGAAATGGCCGCGATTGCCAAGGATTTCTTCGACAAGAACTGGATCGACGCGCCAGTGCGTCCCGGCAAGGCTCCGGGCGCTTTCGCCCATCCGACCGTGCCATCTGCGCATCCTTATGTTCTGCTCAACTATATGGGCAAGCCGCGCGATGTGATGACGCTTGCCCATGAACTGGGCCATGGCGTGCATCAGGTTTTGGCTGGTGGCCAGGGCGCGCTGATGGCCTCCACCCCGCTGACACTGGCCGAAACCGCTTCGGTCTTCGGCGAAATGCTGACCTTCCGTTCACTGCTGGAGCGGACGAAGGACAAGCGCGAACGCAAGGCCATGCTGGCCCAGAAGGCCGAAGACATGATCAATACGGTCGTGCGCCAGATCGCCTTCTACCAGTTCGAGCGCCGCATCCACACCGAGCGCCGCGAAGGCGAATTGACGTCGGAGCGCATCGGTGAAATCTGGATGGATGTGCAGCGCGAAAGCCTCGGCGAAGCGGTGCGGCTCAATCCGGGCTACGAGACGTTCTGGTCCTATATCCCGCATTTCATCCACTCGCCATTCTATGTCTATGCCTATGCTTTCGGCGATTGTCTGGTGAACTCGCTCTATGCCGTCTACCAGAATTCCGAAAAGGGCTTTCAGCAGAAATATTTCGACATGCTGAAAGCGGGCGGCACCAAGCATCACACGGAACTTCTGGCTCCGTTTGGTCTCGATGCCACCGACCCGAACTTCTGGAGCAAGGGCTTGTCGGTGATCGAAGGCATCATCGACGAACTCGAAGCCATGGAAGACTGAGGCGACAGTGACCCGAACGGGTAACAAACCGCTGATCCTGTTTCGGGACGATAAGGCGGGCCGCGACGTGCTTTTCGCGGCCCCATCGACCATCATCCGCGCCGACGAGCCGGATGAATTCGATGCCGCATGGGATGCCATGCAACACGCCCATGCGGATGGGAAATGGCTTGCGGGCTATCTTTCCTATGAGGCCGGCTATCTTCTTGAACCGAAGCTGAAGCCCCTCCTGCCGACCGGGCGCAAGGCCCCTATGCTGTGCTTCGGCGTCTTCGACGGGCCATCTGACGAAGTTTTGCATCATCGTGGCAATGATAATGCGACCTATCTGCGCGATCCTGTCGCCGAATGGACGCCAGCAGAATATAAAACGCGGTTCGACCGCCTGCACCGACACTTGCACGAAGGTGACTGCTATCAGGGCAACCTGACCTTTCCGGTTCATGCGGAATGGGGCGGTGATCCGCTGGTGCTGTTCAACGCGCTCGCCGCACGTCAGCCGGTTCGCTACGCGACCTATTGCGATCTCGGCGGTCCGACAGTCTTGTCGCGTTCGCCAGAGCTTTTCTTCGAGGTGGATGCCGATGGGTGGATCGAAACCCATCCCATGAAAGGCACCATGCCGCGCGGAGCGACGCCTGAGGAAGACGAGGCTAATCGCACCTTTCTGATGAACGATCCAAAAAACCAGGCGGAAAATCGCATGATCGTTGATCTGCTGCGCAACGACATATCGCTCATCAGCGAAGTCGGCACGCTGGAGGTGCCAGAACTTTTCCGGGTTGAAACTTACCCTACGGTTTACCAAATGATCAGTCGGGTACGAGCAAGGCTGAAAAGCGATATTTCCCTGCGGTCGCTATTTGCAGCCCTTTTCCCCTGCGGTTCGATTACCGGCGCGCCGAAAATCAGCGCCATGGAAATCCTGCGCAAGCTGGAACCCAACCCACGTGACATTTATTGCGGTTCGCTCGGCTGGATTGAGCCAAGCGGACGCATGCGTTTCAATGTCGCCATCCGCACGATCTCGCTTCTCGACGAAAATCGTGCAATCTTCAATGTCGGGGGCGGCGTGGTTTTCGATTCCACGGCGCAAGCGGAGTATGAGGAATGCCTTCTGAAAGCACGGTTCGCGACGGGGCAAAAACCGTCAGTGCGGAACCAGAATATCAGCTGATTGAAACCATGCGATGGGAGCCTCTGTCCGGGGTTCTGCGGCTGCAATTGCATCTGGCGCGACTGGAACAGTCCGCGCGCGAACTTGGTTTCTCCTGCAATATGGACGCCATCCGCCAGCAGATTGAAAATGCAGGCTCCGGTGACCACGCCCTGAAACTGCGCCTCACGCTGGCCCCGGATGGCGTCGCCAATGTTGCTGCCTTTAATTATGAGTCGCTGCCGCAGCAGACGACATGGCGCATAGCGATTGCACGCACCCGCCTCAAACATGACGACCCGCTGCTTCGGTACAAGACCACGTGCCGTCAGGCCTATATCGCCGCGCGTGAGGAATATTCTTCCGCAGAAGTGGACGAGGTCATCCTGCTGAATGACCGCGATGAGGTCTGCGAAGGCACCATCACGTCGATTTTCCTCGATATTGGCGGTACGACCTGTGTGACGCCTGCTCTATCCTGCGGGCTGCTGGATGGCGTTCTGCGCCGCGAGCTTTTGAACAACAGCGTGGTCTCTGAGGGGATAGTTTCCGTAGACGATCTCAAAAACGCGCGTAATATTCTCGTCGGCAATTCACTGCGCGGCATGATCCGCGCCAAGCTGATTGAAGGCTAAAATCCTAAAAAGCGTTAAACACGTCTGCATGTCATAGGGGTGTGACGTTTCTTTCTTTGTATGAAGTTGTGCTATCGTTCCGGTTTCAATCCTGCCGTCGAACGGTTACAGAGCAAAACGCCGCAATTTCTGCGGCTCACACAGAGGAAGAAAATGGCGAAAGCGAAATGGCAAGTCTATAGCGAGATCACCGGCCCCGTAATCATGATCGGCTTTGGGTCGATCGGGCGCGGTACCCTGCCGCTGATAGAACGCCATTTCAAATTCGACAAATCGCGGATGGTCGTGATCGACCCGAGCGAGAAAAACCGCAAGATCCTTGACGACAAGGGCATTCGTTTCGTCAAACAGGCGATCACCAAGGATAATTACGCAGAAGTGCTGGACCCGTTCCTGAAAGGTGCGGAAGGACAGGCTTTCGTCGTCAATCTGTCGGTCGATACCGGATCGGTCGATCTGATGCACTATAGCCGCAAGAACGGCGCGCTTTATATCGACACCGTGGTCGAGCCTTGGCTCGGCTTCTATTTCGATGACAAGATGGACAATGCCGCGCGCACCAATTATGCGCTGCGCGAAACCCTCCTGGCAGAAAAGCGCAAGAACCCCGGCGGCCCGACCGCCGTGTCGTGCTGCGGTGCCAATCCGGGCATGGTGTCGTGGTTCGTCAAGAAGGCGCTGGTCGATCTGGCGACGGAACTCAAGCTCGACTTCACCGAACCGGCGGCCGATGACCGCAATGGCTGGGCCAAGCTGATGAAAAAGGCTGGCGTGAAGGGCGTTCACATCGCGGAACGCGACACGCAGCGCGCAAAGGAACCGAAACCGTTCAACACGTTCTGGAATACGTGGTCCGTCGAAGGCTTCATTTCCGAAGGCTTACAGCCTGCCGAACTCGGCTGGGGCAGCCACGAAAAGTGGAAGCCGAAAAATGCACGCAAGCAGAAGAAGGGCACGAAGGCGGCAATTTTCCTTGAACAGCCCGGCGGCAATACGCGCATTCGCACCTGGTGCCCGACCCTCGGCGCGCAATTCGGCCTGCTGGTCACCCACAACGAGGCGATCTCCATCTCCGATTACTTCACCGTGCGGGATAAGAAGGGCAAACTCGATTACCGTCCGACCTGTCATTATGCCTATCATCCGAGCAATGACGCCATTCTCTCGCTCGACGAAATGTTCGGCGCGGGCGGCAAGGCCCAGCCCGTCCAGCATGTGCTGGAAGAGGCAGAAATTCTCGACGGTTCGGACGAACTGGGGGTCCTGCTTTATGGTCATGACAGGAACGCCTACTGGTATGGCTCGCAACTAACTGTCGAGGAAGCACGGAAGCTTGCGCCCTATCAAAATGCGACGGGCCTGCAGGTTTCGTCCGCCGTGCTGGCTGGAATGGTCTGGGCGCTGGAAAACCCGACAAGCGGTATCGTTGAAACTGACGAAATCGACTATCGCCGCTGCCTCGAAGTCCAGATGCAGTATCTTGGCCCCGTGAAAGGCTATTATACCGACTGGACGCCACTGGAAGGTCGCGGGCATCTGTTCGAGGAAGACCTCGACACCAAGGACCCATGGCAGTTCCGCAACGTGCTGGTGCGTTGATTCAATGAAGCCAAGGCCCGGCACCGACCGGGCCTTTGCGCCTCAGCGCATCCGAACGAAACTGATGTGATTTTCCAGACATGTCCGGTCAATTAAGGCGCATTGTGGCAGACCGCTTTCCCGATCTCGTAGCCCTGCTCAGCGGGCTGCTGATCCTGCCGTGGATTCTGGGCGTGCCGGGGCATCCGAGCCAGCTTGTGCAGACGGGATGGACAATCGGACTGGTCTCGATGGTTGTTTATCTGGCCCTCTACCAAACTGCCAAGTCCCTCGCAGCACGTCGCTCCGTCAAGAACAATTCCTCCCGCATCGCCCTTATCAGTCGCATGATGAAGTGGTCGGCGGGTCTGCTTGTCTTGCTGATGCTTGTATCTTTCGGGCTGATATTCACGGCATAAAGCCGGCATCTGCGCGGCGATTTTGCATCATTACCAATAAATTAACACATCTGGCGGCCAATCCTCACATTGGGGACTTGTTTTCGTGTAAATTTCGATTCATCACACGTCATTATCCCCATTTTGGAGAAAGCATGGACATGAAAAGCTTCCGCATCGTTGCCCCACTTGCCGTCATGTCGCTTGTGCTGGCGGCTTGCGAAACGACCGGACCGGTCGGCGGCAATGTTCCAACTGTCTCCCGCGCACCGAGTGGCATCGAAGGCAGCTGGGTCGATCCAAACGGCATTGTATCGTCGTTCAATGGCGGTATCTTCGAAACCCGCACCACCGACACCAACGAACGGCTCGCCGAAGGCAATTATCGCTATCAGTCGCCGCAGCTCGTTGAAATCGACATGCGCTCGATCGTGCGCGGCACCTCGTCCAAGGTCAATTGTGCTCTGGTTTCGCAAAACCAGCTCAACTGCACCTCGTCGGCAGGCTCGCGCTTCTCACTGTCCCGTCGCGCAACCAGCTAAAGCATTTCCAGCAAAAGTGCGTAGCGGTTTTGCGCAGGATAATGCGTAAAAACAAACAGATATAGCGGTTCCGAGATTCTGTTTTAACCGGAACCGCTTTAAAGCGAAACATAACATCTCTTCCCCTTCAAGCGGCGCGGGCTATGCTCGCGCCGCTTGAATTTTTTGTTGTCTGCAATTGTCAGGATTGTAATTTGTCGCTTTTTCTGGCCTTTGCTTACTGCGCGTTTCCCGCGTAAAACCGTTTCAAACTTTTGCTGGAAATGCTCTATTTTCCAGCGGGATAGGAGTCGGCTCATGAGTAAGATGGACACCGTGCAACAGAACCCAAACCAGCCCGCGCAGGCCAAACTGCCCAAAGTTGGGGTTCTGCTGGTCAATCTGGGGACGCCGGACGGCACGAGTTACGCCCCGATGCGGCGCTATCTTGCAGAGTTTCTGTCCGACCGCCGCGTGATCGAATGGTCGCGCCTGTTCTGGTATCCGATCCTTTACGGCATCGTGCTCAATACGCGTCCCAAGCGTTCCGGCAAGCTCTATGACCGCATCTGGAACCACGAGAAGAACGAGTCGCCGTTGCGCACTTATACGCGCGCGCAAGGTGAAAAGCTGGCAACCGCGCTCACCGACATTCCCAACGTCGTCGTAGACTGGGCGATGCGTTATGGCCAGCCATCCATTGAAAGCGTGACCGATCGCCTGCTGCAACAGGGCTGCGAGCGTATCGTCGTGTTCCCTCTCTATCCGCAATATTCGGCAACCACGACCGCGACGGTGAACGACAAGTTTTTCGAAGCGCTGATGAAAAAGCGCTTCATGCCCGCAATCCGCACCATTCCGTCTTATGAAACGGAACCGGTCTATATCGAAGCGCTGGCGCGCTCCATCGAAAGCCACCTCGCGACACTGTCCTTCAAGCCGGAAGTGATCCTCGCGTCCTATCACGGCATTCCGAAAAGCTATTCCGACAAGGGCGATCCTTATCGCGAACAATGTCTGGAAACCTCGCGCCTGTTGCGCATCCGGCTCGGCATGGATGAAAACCAGTTTCGTTCCACCTTCCAGTCCCGTTTTGGACCGGAGGAATGGCTCCAGCCATACACAGATGAAACCGTGGAAAATCTGGCGAAACAGGGCGTGAAATCCGTGGCTGTTCTCAATCCGGGCTTCGTTGTGGACTGCCTTGAGACGGTTGACGAGATCGGCAATGAAGCCGCACACCTTTTCCATGAAAACGGCGGCGAAAATTTCAGCCACATCCCTTGCCTCAATGACAGCGCAGAGGGCATGAAGGTCATCGAAACGATGGTACGGCGCGAGTTGCAGGGATGGATTTAGGGCAATAGGGCAGTAAGTGAGTAAGGCAGTATGTCTGAACTGTGGTAATTTCTATCCTACTGCCCTACTGCCTTATTGCCCTACTGCCATATAACGAGGGTTAGACAATGACAGGTTTCGACATCACGCTGCTCATTCTGGCTGCGCTGGTTCTGGCGACACTCTTCGCGGGCATCAAGACGGTGCCGCAGGGTTTCAACTATACGGTGGAACGGTTCGGCCGCTATACACGTACGCTCAATCCGGGCCTGAATCTGATTGTCCCGTTCTTCGACCGTATCGGCGCGCGCCTCAATATGATGGAGCAGGTGCTGGACGTGCCCACGCAGGAAGTCATCACTCGTGACAACGCCATTGTCGGCGTCGACGGCGTTGCCTTCTATCAGGTGCTGAACGCCGCGCAGGCCGCCTATCAGGTGGCCAACCTGCAATATGCGATCCTCAATCTCACCATGACCAACATTCGTACCGTTATGGGCTCAATGGATCTAGACGAATTGCTTTCCAACCGCGATGCGATCAATGATCGCCTGCTGCGTGTCGTTGACGAAGCAGCCCATCCATGGGGCATCAAGATGACCCGCGTGGAAATCAAGGATATCAATCCACCCGCAGATATCGTCACCTCGATGGCCCGCCAGATGAAGGCGGAGCGTGACAAGCGCGCACAGGTTCTGGAAGCCGAAGGCGACCGCAATGCCCAGATCCTGCGCGCTGAGGGACAGAAGCAGTCGCAAATTCTCGAAGCCGAGGGCAAGCTGGAAGCAGCCAAGCGCGAAGCGGAAGCCCGCGAGCGTCTCGCCGAAGCCGAAGCCAAGGCCACGACGCTGGTGTCGGACGCTGTCGCCAACGGCAATGTGCAGGCGCTCAATTACTTCGTGGCGCAGAAATACACCGAAGCGCTCAGCAATATCGCCAGCGCCAAGAACCAGAAGGTCGTGCTGATGCCGCTGGAAGCAAGCTCGCTGATTGGTTCGCTCGGCGGGATCGGGGCCATTGCGCGGGAAGTGTTCGGCGACGGCAACAAGCCCGTTGACCCGACACCGCCATCGCCGGGCATTTCGCGCGCGCGCAGCGTTCCGCCGACCGGTCGCGGCTAAATCAGGGGTGGAGCGCCATGATTATCGAATTTCTGTCCGAACTTGGCATCTGGAGCTGGCTGGTCCTCGGGCTGGTCCTGCTCATTCTCGAAATTCTGGCGCCCGGCATTTTCTTCATCTGGTTCGGCCTCGCCGCACTGGTGACAGGGGGGATGGCTTTTCTCCTGTCATCGACCAGCGCTTTTGGCTGGCAGGTCCAACTGGTCGTCTTTCTTGTTTTGGCCGTGGTGTTCGCGCTGGCAGGACGCCGTTTCTTTGGCTCGAAGAGCGAAAATCTGGACGAGCCTCTGCTCAACCGGCGCGGCGAACAGCTGGTTGGTCAGCGCACCACACTGACCGAGCCCATCATCAATGGGCGCGGACGCATTCGCATCAACGATACGACATGGCGTGTGAAAGGGCCGGACCTGCCCGCAGGTACTGAAGTTCGCGTCGTGGCCTTCGATGCAGTGACGCTGGAGATAGAGGTAGCTGTTTAGGGGAATAGGGGAATAGGGGAATGGGTCAGTATGTTATGCGCTGGTCGTCAACCTACTCCCTTACTCCCCTACTCCCTTAATCAGACAGCCCCAATCCGCAGCAGATCGTGGAAATGCACGAGACCGACCGGGCGGTTGTTCTCGACCACGATCAGTGCGCCGATGTGGTTTTCGTTGATCGTGTTGAGTGCAGCAGTGGCCAGCATGTTCTGATCGACCGTCTTCGGCTTGCGGGTCATGATGTCATCGACCGCCAGTTCCGACAGATTGCGGTGCAGATTGCGCGAAATATCGCCGTCCGTGACGATACCGGCCAGTTCGCCGCTCTCATCGACCACAACCACGCAACCGAAACTCTTTTGCGCCAGCACTTTCATCGCGGCTGGCATGGCCGTTCCAGCGGCTACCAGCGGAATGCGCTCTCCGCGATGCATGATATCGCGGATATGGATGAGGCTCGCACCCAGCGAACCACCCGGATGGAAGGTCTTGAAATCGCTCGGTGTAAACCCGCGTGCTTCCAGAAGCGCAATCGCCAGCGCATCGCCGATGGCGAGCTGCATAATGGTTGAAGTGGTTGGCGCCAGCCCGTGCGGGCAGGCTTCTGCCGTCTTGGGCAACTGGAGCACGACAGTTGCAGCGCGACCGAGTGCGGAATCCTCACGCGAGGTGATTGCAATCAGCGGAATGCGGAAACGCTGCGAATAATTGACGATGCCCTTCAGTTCGGCCGTTTCGCCGGACCACGAGATCGCCAGAATCACATCGTCACGACCTATCATGCCGAGATCGCCGTGATTGGCCTCCGCCGAATGCACGAAGAAAGCAGCCGTGCCCGTCGAGGCAAATGAGGCGGCAAGCTTGACGCCGATATGGCCGCTCTTGCCGACGCCGGTAACGACCAGACGCCCCTTGGCGGTGGCGATCTGTTTTACCGCTTGTGCGAAGGGACCGGACAAACCATTGCGCAGCGCTTCTTCAAGCGCGGCAAGTCCTTCGTTTTCGGTTCGAATGGTCCGGAGCGCCGAAGCGATGGCCGCTTCCGCACCCGTCGAAATCTGGGTTTGATCGAGCTTTTCCATGGCGCAAAGCGTTAGCCTCTTCGCTGCCCGTTGTCCAAGCTTTTATTACCCACAAATGATTGCTTTCGTTGCGCAACATCGCCGATGGCAACCAAGAATTAACCATGTGCCTTTACCGTTCATCCACCACGTTGCAACGGTTTGAAATCACATATGCCATTTGCCATGCCTCTATCCGGCGGTTCGACGCCCATTGCCCGCAGGCTGAGAAGCCTGTTTCTGGCGGGCGCGGCGATGGCTATCATCCCTTCCCTCTCGCATGCTCAGGATGCCTATCTGCGCGGCAGTGTGCCGGAAGACGTGCTTTCCGCCTCGTCGCCGGATACGCTCGCCGCGCGCGGGCTCGCAGCCCCCGGCCGTTCCGATAGCGCCAGCGGTGGTGGGAGCGATGACGGTTCCGACACATTTTTCGCGCCGATGCAGGATAATGCGGTTGCAGCGGACGCCCAGCCACAGCCTGCCCCGGCGGCGCCGCTCGAGGATCAACCGCTTGACGCCATGCGGGTTGGCGCGATCACAAACGAAGCGGATAGCGATAGCGGGCGTGTGCAGCGCGAAAATATGCGCCAGTCACCCGAACAGGGGCGCGGGCCGGCACAGGAGGCAGACCCCTTCGCGCCGGTTGGCCTCCGCGCCGGATCGTTCGTTCTGCGCCCTTCGCTTGAGCAAGGCATTCGCGCGACATCGAACGGCGACAATAGTGCGTCCGGTTCGAGTGCAGTGCTATCGGAAACCACGCTGCGCCTCAATGCGCAATCCGACTGGGCGCGGCATCAGGCGACGCTCGATGCATCGGGCACGCTGAGCAAATCCATTTCCGGTCAGGATGTGAGCGAACCGCAGCTCGACATTCAGGGCAATCTGCGCCTCGATCTGACCGACCAAACCACGGTCAATACGGGCGCGGGTTATAGGCTGCGGCGTGAAAGCGCCTCCAATCCGAATGGCGTGGTTGGCGCCTTGCAGCGCCCGCTGGTTCACACCTTCAATGGCAGCCTCGGCGTCGAGCACGATACGGGGCTGATTTTCGGTCGCGCCACGGGCCGCGTCGAACACGATATGTATGGCGATGCGGAACTGCCTTCCGGCGGCACTGTCAGCCAGAAGGATCGCGACAACACCTATGCCAGCATCACGCTGCGCGGCGGTTTCTCCATGTCGCAGGCCATCAAGCCATTCGCCGAAGTGGAACTCGGCAAGCGCATTTTCGACGAGCGCGTGGATAGCAACGGCTTTGAACGCAGTGGTTCGCAATTCGCCCTGCGCGGCGGCCTGATGGTCGATATGGGCGAAAAGCTGAACGGCGAGTTCGCCGCAGGCTATATGCGCGCCAACAGCGATGATGACCGGCTTGGAGCAGTCAGCGGACCGTCGATCAATGCCGCGCTCAACTGGTCGCCATTGCGTGGCACCGATGTGCGGCTTTATTCACAAACCACCGTGGATATGTCCACCACGCCGGGCATTGCCGGTTCGCTGCTGCAATTTGCGAGCCTCGACGTCACGCATCGCATCCGGTCGGACCTCAGCCTCAATGGCAGGGTCGACACGCTCATCCGCGCGAACAAGGATGGCACCGGCACGGACTATACGCTGGGTGCACAGATCGGCGCGACTTACTGGATCAACCGCTTCGTCGGGCTTGATGCGCGCTTGCGTCATGAATTCCTGACGAGCCAGGTTTCGACACGAGAATATAACTCCAACAGCATTTATCTCGGCGTGAAAGTGCAGCGCTAGTGGTCTGATTCCAACATTTGCATCCCTCGGTTCACGCGCTGAGCAAATGTTGGAATCAAAAAGACCACTAGCAAGTATATGTATCTAAAGCTTGTCGCATTTATTCGGCCTCATACCCAGCAGCCTTAAAGAAGTTCTGGCATTCATTGATGGAGAAGAGACTGATGATATCGCCAAGTGCTTTTGAGATGGCGTCGAAGCTGCGTGCTGCTCGCTTTC
>NZ_BAABRX010000015.1:0-61094 GCF_040372265.1 Brucella sp. NBRC 113783
TAAAGCCACACCGCATGAGCAACGATCTGTGGCGGAAAACGGTGACGCTTGAAGATGATATCTGATGTCTGCATCGCCAAAATTTACGCCCAAACCGTCAGGCAGGCAACTGCAGCCCAGTTAACGTCACAACACCTTCGCCCGGTGCGTAGTAAAGGGGTACGTAGGCTTCCGCTGTCACGGATCCGTGCTGCTTCGCCCAGGTGCGGGCGTAGCGCCGGACCGTGTCATAACCACCATCGTAGCCCAGATCGCGCAAATCCTCGAATATCCGGATCAGCGTCAACCGTTCACGCGACGGCTTGGCTTCATTGGCCAGCAGCATTCCATCGAGATGATCCCGCCAGGGACCCAGCTTTGGTTGAGGCTGACGGGACCGCTCGTATTTGAACTCCGCCTCTTCACTGCGCAGAACCTTCCGCACAACTTTCCGCGATATGCCCAACTCACGGCAGATCGCTTTGATCGATCTACCTTGCACACGCGCAAGCCGACGTATCTTTGAAATCGTCTCCACTACCTGCATCCAAATAGATAACCTCCGATTGAAAACCGAAGGTCATGTTACCCTCTAATAAGGGGTCCCGTTTGGATGCCGATAACCCCTAGCAAGGGGTCCTTATTCCACGCCGAATGACAGACTGCGAGGGAGTTACATTTCTGATGGATGGTGGATGGTCTTGATTTCGAGAAAATCATCCAGCCCAAAGGTGCCCCCTTCGCGGCCATTGCCGGATCGCTTGAAGCCGCCGAAGGGACTACCGTAGCGGTGTGGCCCGCCATTGATATGCACCATGCCGGCCCTGAGCCGCGCCGCCACGCGCTCGGCACGCTCGGCATTCCCCGTCTGGAGATAGGCGGCTAGGCCATAGACCGTGTCGTTGGCGATCGCGATCGCTTCCTCCTCGGTATCGAAGGGAATGATCGCCAGCACCGGCCCGAAAATCTCTTCGCGGGCGATGCGCATGTCATTGTTAACATCGGCAAAGATCGTCGGACGGACGAAATAGCCGGTCTCGAACCCTTTCGGCTTGCCGGGGCCGCCGACCAGTATGCGAGCACCTTCGGCAACGCCGGCCTCGATCAATGCCTGCACCCGACCAAACTGGATATCGGAAACGAGCGGCCCGATATGGCTGCCCTCCTCCTCGGGGTTACCGACTGCAGTTTCCTTGCCGGCCTTCTCGACAATCTCCACCACCTTGTCATAGACCGAACGCTGCACAAGCATGCGGGTCGGCGCATTGCAGGACTGGCCGGAATTGTTGAAGCACTCGTGCACGCTCGCCACGACACGATCTTCCAGATCGGCATCCTCGAAAACAAGGTTCGGCGATTTGCCGCCGAGTTCCAGCGTCACGCGCTTGACCGTATCGGCCGCGTCCTTGCTGACCGCGATGCCGGCGCGGGTCGAGCCGGTGAAGGACATCATGTCGATGTCCTTGTGCTTCGAAAGGGTGGAACCGCATTCGATGCCGTCACCATTGACGAGGTTGAAGACGCCCGCCGGGAAACCGGCCTCCTCGACCATCTCGGCATAGAGGAGCGCGTTGAGCGGTGTGAACTCCGACGGTTTCAGGATGCAGGTGCAACCCGTCGCCAGCGCCGGCACGACCTTGAGCGCAATTTGGTTGATCGGCCAGTTCCACGGCGTGATCAGCCCGCAGACGCCGATCGGCTCGCGACGCACGACGTCACCGTTCGGCAGCACTTCGCGGGCCTTCAGCCGCTTCAGTCCGTCGATGAAGGCCTGCAGATGTCCCAGTCCGACATCCGCCTGCTGCTCGGTGCTCATAGTGATCGGCGCGCCGAGTTCCAGCGTGATGGTGCGCGCCATCTCGTCGTAGCGGCGCTTGTAGATGGCGAGCAACTTTTCGAGCAGTGCGATGCGCTCGGCAAGCGAGGTCCGGCTATAGCTTGGGAAAGCGGCCTTGGCGGCGGCAACGGCGCGGTCGATATCGGCGGATGACCCCATGGAGATGACCGCAATCGGCTTTTCCGTCGCGGGATTAATCACTTCGAGGTCGCGGGACTTAACAGGTTCCACCCATTGTCCGTTGATATAGAATTTACTTTGATTGCGCATCTAAGTCTCCACTCGTGGCACGCGTTCCGCTGATGGCACTCAGGAAGGTCTTTAGGCGTGGCTCCTGGGGGCTAGTGAGTATCTGCTCCGGCGAACCGGATTCAAGGATCCGGCCATCTGCCATGATGACTACCCGATCCGATACTTCCCGGGCAAAATTCAACTCGTGGGTCGCAACGACCATGGTGATCCCAGTCATTGCTACCTCCTTCATGACTTTGAGGACCTCACCCACCAGTTCCGGGTCAAGTGCGGAAGTGGGCTCGTCAAACAAAAGAACTTGGGGGTTCATCGCCATCGCCCTGGCGATCGCCACCCGCTGCTGCTGTCCGCCGGAGAGCTCGGATGGATAGGAATTGAATTTATGGCCGAGACCCACGCGGGTGAGAAGGTCCTTGGCTGTTGCAGCTGCCTGGGCCGGAACCTGTCCTAACACTTCGACCGGCCCGAGAGCAACGTTCTGCTCGGCGGTCAGATGAGAGAAGAGGTTGAAGCGTTGGAAGACCATCCCCGTCGCGCGGCGCTGGAGAGCAATCTCGTGCTCGTCGAGCGGCAGGATGCGTTCTCCGACAACGCGGTAGCCTGCAAGCTCACCGTTTACCCAAAGCGCGCCGCTGCTGATAGCCTCCAGCTGGTTGATGCACCTTAGGAATGTTGTCTTGCCCGAACCTGAGGGACCAATGATGCAAACCACCTCCCCTTTGGCAATATCAAGATTGATGCCATTGAGAACTTCGAACGCTCCGAAGCTCTTCGCAAGGTTTGCCGCTGAAACGATGTTCAATGCCTCCCTCCCCTGCTGAAGCCACGCCCGAACCGCCTTTCCAGCTGGTACTGCCCAACCGACAAGATCGACGTAACTACGAGATACCAGAACGCCGCCACGAGCAGCATTTCGATCACCTTGAAATTGTAAAAATAGATCGACTGCATGACGAAGATCAGCTCACCAAAGCCAACGATACTCGCAAGCGACGTATTTTTCGTCAGTCCGATGAATTCGTTCCCGAGTGGAGGGATGATGACGCGCATTGCCTGAGGGAAGATGACCTTCCTTAGGGCCTTGCTTCGGGTCATGCCAATTGCTTTGGCCGCTTCATACTGTCCAGTGTCCACTGAGAGTAGCCCCGAACGAATGATCTCTGACATGTAAGCACCCGCATTGAGACCGAGACCAATAGCGGCTGCGGCGAAGGGCCCCATCAGATCGACGGTCTGCCATGAACCGAACCCTGGAAAGCCCAACACCGGAAACACTAGGGCTAGGTTGTACCACAGCAGCAATTGGAGGAGCTGCGGTGTTCCGCGAAAAAGCCAGACATACGACTTGCAGATCCAACGGTTGACGGGATTTTGAGAACCAAACCCGACGGCAAGCAACACCGCGACCGACAATCCGATCATCATGGCAACCACAGTCATCAGAATTGTGAGACCAAGGCCGAAGAACGTAATTCGTGCGAAAAGGTACTCCCTTACGACGCTCCAGTCGATCTTTGCATTCGCAAAGGCCTTGACAACGAATACCACAAAGGCAATGGCGAGTGCGCCCATCAACAATCGTAGCGGACGGAACCGTCTGATACGAACGACTTGGGCGATATCAAGAGTCGGAAAGGGGGCTGACCCAGCATCAACCGCTCCTAGGCTACGATGTTGCGTGGTCACGGTCGTCACTCCGGATCTTTATTGATTGTTGGTGTCGGATAGGCGGCTGTGGTCAGCTTCCACTTCTCAAGAAGGTTCGCATATGTGCCGTCCTCAAACTTGCGCTTGGCGGCCCAAAAGAAAGCGTCGCGAAGCACCGTGTCTTCCTTGCGGAAGGCGATGCCTTGGAAGGTGACATGAATTGGTTCACCGACCAGCTTCATAGCCCCCTTCTCCTGTTCGATGATCAGATCAATACCCTCTAAGGACTGCACCGCGGCTTGAGCCCGTCCTTGCTTAAGATTAATAATCTGCTGGCCGAGATTGTTGTCGAGAATGATCTTCAACGGCGGCCTGCCATTATCGTCACAGGTCTTCTGGGCCCATTTCTTTAGGTCGTCCGGCATAGACGTTCCCAGACTGACCGTCGCAGTATAGCCGCACAGGTCGGAAGGCACTGAGAGCGGCCCCTCTGTCATTGCGTATATTTGAGTCCCTGACTTCAGGTAGTCGATGAAGTCGGCGGTCGCCCGTCGCTCCGGGAGGTCGGAGATGCCGCTCATTACCAAGTTAACCCGTTTTGACACGAGCGCTGGTATCATTTGCTCGAACGCTCCATCAACCCATTCCGTTTCAAGCCCGAGTTCGGCTGCGATTGCATTGCCGAAATCGATATCGAAGCCAATGAGCTCGTTGCTCGTTGGATCGCGCATCTCCATTGGCGGAAACCCGGCGTTAACGGCAATGCGTACCTTCTTTGCGGTCGCTATGCGATCGGGCATAGCTGGCTGTTCGGCGGCCGGTGCCGCACTGGCATGGAAAAATGCCGCGCAAAGCAGCACCGGGACCAAATACTTCTTCATTATAGAACCCCTCTCTTCTGAGTTGCAATTTCTACAATCGGAACGGCAGCCGGATGCGGTTTCTGCCTGGAGAGGCCTTCAAGCTCGACAAGCGCCGCCTCAATGCCGCTGGGTCTGTAGGCAACGCCAATGGCGCGCATGCCAAGTTCAAGACACCCCAAGGCGCCTATAAGCTGCGGTGCACCGACATGACCCATGTGTCCGATCCGAACTGCCATGCCTTCCAAGGCACCGATACCCTCACCGAAAAGGACGCCAAACGTTTGTTTGCAGTAGTCGACAAGAGGCCGCGCCGTGCCGTCAGGCACGCGCATGACGGTTACGGCCGTAGCCTGTTCACTGGGCGTCAACACGTTCAGTTCAACGCCTCCCGTTAAGCTCCAACGATCCACCGCTGCGCGCGCCGCCTTGGCGAGCGCAGCGTGGCGGGCAATTACCGTTGTTAGTCCCTCTTCCCGGATCAACCGGATTGCCGCTTGAAACCCAAACAATAAACTGACGGGCGGCGTGCCGGAATGCCAAAAGTAATGGTCAGCGCGGTCGCGCAGCGACCAGTCCCAGTAGCTCGTTCGAAGACCGGCCATGAGATGTGCCTTGCGCGCTTTCGGGCTTACGGCATGGAAAGCGAGCCCGGGCGGAGACATAAGCGCCTTTTGAGAAGCCGCCACCGCAACGTCTACTTTCCAAGCATCAAATTGAAAATTCGTAGCCCCCAACGAGGCGATGCAGTCCACCATCAGCAGCCCGTCATGGCCGGCGCTGTCGAGTGCGCCGCGGATCGCCGGAATATCGTTGAGGACACCCGTCGCGGTGTCAACTTGCGTTGTAAGGATCGCGCGGATGCTACCGTTGGTGTCGGCCCGAAGCCGATCCTTCAGGGCTTCGCAGTCGACCGCTCGCCTCCAACTCCCCGGAAGAATCTCGATGCTGAGTCCAAGCTTCTGCGCGGTCTCAGCCCAATGAGGAGCAAAAAGACCGGATTCAAGTGCCAGGACGCGGTCTCCACGGCTGAGCGTGTTGCAAAGCGCCGCCTCCCAACCACCGTGACCGTTGGCTGTAAAAATATAGGGACGCTCACTGGTGCCGAACAGCTCTGAGAGACCTTGTAGGCAGTCCAGCGAAACATCGTGCAGCGGGCCATGATAGATATCGGTCGCAGGCCGTGACAGTGCCTGAACGACGGCACCAGGCAGTGTTGTCGGCCCTGGGATCATTAAAAGTTCCGTTCCGGATTTCAGCAACTTTTCGCTCCTCGCATCATCCCACTACATCATTGTAACGTTCGCAATTAAATGCAGGCTACTCTATTTTTGGAGTTGACTATCTTATTAGATTTGCCGCCGAACGGCTCCAAATGAAAAATTTTCGCGCATTGGCTTGAATCCGAAATGTACTAATGCGAAGGAAGTCGTTCCTTATGGAGAACGAAGCGAAATGCCTGATTCCAAAGAAGACACCCGCTCGTCGGGTGCCGAGCTGCTTCATGATGGCGAGCACTGGTTGCTACGCCCGCATATCGCCGAGCAACCCTCGCGCCGCGGGCCAGGATTGGTGCCCGCGCTGGAAAACACTATTGCCATACTCCAGTACTTGAACGGAACAGCGCCGCACGAAGCCTCCTTGGCGGAAATCGTCGCCGCGCTCGGTATTTCAAAAACCCACTGCCATTCCATTCTCAAGACACTGGTGCATTTCGAATGGCTAAAATACGATAAGCGTTCTAAAACCTACCGCTTGCATTCCGGCATTTTCACCAGCGCTTCCAGCTTACTCAATTCACCGGTCCTGGATGCGGTCCGCCGTAATCTCACCGCGCTTGTTCACCGTGTGGATATACCCTGCCTTCTGACCCAGCCAATGAATGACGGCACATACATCGTTATCGACAAATTCAACGGCCCAACCAGTATGGAACTGTCATTCCCTGTGGGGCATCGCTTTCCGCGTGACGCATGTGCGCAAATGCGGGCGTACCTAGCGTGGCAGTCACCAGAGCGTATCGATGCCTGGTTCAAAAACTGGCAGCCAACCCGTTACACCTCGCGCAGCCCCCTAACAGAAGAAGATGTGCGCGAGGGCATCGAAGCAACCCGACGCCGAGGTTATGCCGTCAGCAAAGGTGAATTCACCGAAGGCATCATGGCGATCGCCCTGCCCATCTTCGATCGGGACGGCGAGGTCTCCTATGTCTTCAATTGCTCCTTCATGATTGATCGTTTCCTGCCGCTGGAGCAATCGGTCGCGCATGAAATGCTCGTGGCGCTACGCGACATTCATCGCGATACGCTGGCGCGGCCACCAGCAGCCCCAGCTTTTGGCGGACGGTGAAACACAGGTTCCTGAAGCTAACCGCTCGCCGCGCCCCTGCTGGCGGGCTGGCGCATGATATAGCGGCCTCGCCCAGGCGCGCCCCTGAACATTCCGTTCTCAATGATGACGTCCCCACGTGACAGGACCGTGTGGACCCCGCCCCTGATCAGCTTGCCCTCGTACATCGTGTAGTCAACCGCCGAATGAAGCGACTCCACGCTGAGCCGGTGCTCAATGGCTGGATCCCACACCACGATATCCGCATCGGTGCCGATCGCGATCGTGCCCTTAGCGGGGTAGAGGCCGAACAGTTTTGCCGGCGTAGTCGAGACGATATCGACGAAACGGCTCGGGGTCAGCAAGCCTCGCACCACACCCTGCCAGACAAGCGCCATGCGCTCTTCGATACCCGGAGCCCCATTGGGAATCAGGCGGAAATCGTCCTTGCCGATGTCCTTGCCGCCCTTGAACATGAAAGGCCCGTGATCGGACGAAACGACCTGCAGGTCCCCACATTTCAATGCCTCCCAGAGAATATCCGGCTGGCCGACGGCGCGCGGAGGCGGCGTGTAGATGTACTTGCCGCCCTCGAAACCCGGCTGATCGAAAACCTCCTCGGTAATATGAAGATAGTGGCTACAGGTTTCCGCCCGCACATTGACGTTGCGTGCCCGCCCGCGCCGCACTTCTTCCAGGGCTTCCGCACAGCTGACATGAACAATATAAAGCGGCGCGCCGGCGATCTCCGCCAGCGCAATTGCGCGATTGGTCGCCTCGGCCTCGACGCGTGGGGGGCGGCTGAGCGCATGATAACGGGGCGAAAACTTGCCCTCGGCGGCAAAGCGATCACGCAGGAATTCTACCGCATCGCCATTTTCCGCGTGAACCATGACGACGACCCCGCGCCGCGCCGCTTCGTCGAACACCCGGATCATGGTACCGTCATCTACCATCGTGTCACCCTTGTAGGCCATGAACAGCTTGAAACTGGTCACGCCCTCGGCTGGCAGAGCGCCAAGTTCGGACAAGGTATTCTCCGACGGATCGGCAACGATGCTATGGAGTGCGAAATCGATGACCGCTTTCGGGTCGGCGAGCCGGCGATGTTCGGCCAGCGAAGCCAGAAGACCCTGTCCGCGGACCTGTGGGCAGAAATTAACGATACTCGTCGTGCCCCCGTGCGCCGCGGCCACGGTTCCCGTGAAGAAGTCATCGGCGGTATCAGCTAGCAGTCCTGGCGTCTGAAGGTGCGTATGGACATCCACGCCCCCTGGCATGACCAGCATGCCACGCGCATCGATGACACGCACATCCGGCGGCGCTTTGATTCGGTCAGCAATCGCCGTGATTTTCCCGTCTCTGGTCGCGACATCGGCAAGAAACATATCGCTCGCCGTCACCACCGTTCCATTTTGAATAACTGCGTCCATGCGCAAATTCCTTCCTCTTATGGCAGGCGTGCCTTCCAACGGCACGCCCTGCGATTATCGCGCGGTGTATCCGCCGTCGGCCACGAACGTTGCACCGGTGACAAAGGATGCTTGGGGTCCGAGGAGGAAGGCGACGACTGACGCGATCTCGGATGGCCGGGCAAGGCGGGCCATCGGAATGTTGCGCGCGGCCTCTTCAACCGTCAGGCCGAGCCGCTTCTGTTCTCTCTCCATCATCGGCGTGTCGACGCCGCCGGGCGCTACCGCATTGAAGCGCACACCGCGGGTCGCGTATTCCAGCGCCATAACCCGCACCAGATTGATCACGCCAGCTTTGGCGGCGCCGTAGGCTGCAAGGCCGAGTTGGCCGACGGTGCCGAGTTCGGAAGCCACGGCTACGAATGAGCCAGCGCCGCTTGCTTCCAAATGCGGTGCCGTCAGCCTCCCCAACAAATAGACGGCGCGCAGGTTGACCCGCTGCACGGCGTCCCAATCCTCAGATCGTGTTTCCGTCAGTGACGCCGTCAGGCTGACGCCGGCCACCGCAGCGACGGCGTCAAGCCGCCCTTCCGCCTCAATCACCTGCTGCACAGTCGCGGCCAGCGCCTCCTCGTCCGCGACGTCCACCGTAAGGCATCGCAGGTTGGCAGAGGGTCCAAGGTTGGACAGCATCGCGCCGTCCCTGTCGAGCGCATAGGTAATGTAGCCCTTTCCAAGCAGATCGCTCGCCGTGGCGGCTCCAATGCCGGAGGCTGCGCCAGTTACAAGGGCAACGGGTTTTTCGGTGGTCACGGTATTTCTCCAGTCTTTTGCGAAAAGGTTATTGTCCGGCATGCGCATCGTTCTGGCCCGCGAGCATCAGAACGGTGTCTCGGCGGGATGCGCCGGTGCGGGCGAGATAGATGCCCGCGCAAGTGAAGGCGAGTATCGTGAGACAGAACATCACAGCCGAGACGGCAGCGATATCGCCCTTCAAGCCCTGTCGAACAGAAGCAAGAATATAGACGGGCAAGGTCGTACTGTTGGCCGTGCCAACGAACAAAGAGACGATCACGTCGTCGAAGGACAGCGTGAAGGCGAGAAGACCACCGACCAGAAAAGCCGGCATGAGCAGCGGAAGCGTCACGGTAAAGAAAGTGATCATGGGTGTGGCGCCCAGATCGGCCGATGCCTCCTCAATCTTGCCATCCATTCCAGAAAGCCGCGCGCGGACGATGAACGCGACTATGGCACTGCCGAAGAGCGCATGAGATATGGCTATACGCATGATTCCGATCTGCAAGTCGATTTTGACGAACCAGATCAGATAGGCGACCGCCTTCACAATCTCGGGAAAGGAAATAATTGTGAGCAACAGCAGGCTCAGGGGGTAGGCAATGGCCGCCGGCCGGCGCCCAAGAATCAGGCCGCTAATTCCTCCGACGACTATGCTGAGAAGCGTTGAAAGAATTGCGACGGTTAGGCTGGTACGCAATGTGGCGAGGATATTGCCGTCCTCGAGAATGCGCCAGTACCAGCGCCACCCCGTTGCCTTCCACGCGATCAAATAATTGCCAGTGTTGAATGAGTATATCAGGACCGTCACGATGGGCAGCAACAGGAAGAAGACGACTGTCAGCGACCACGCGCCAAGCAGGATAGACTTTGCGGGGAGTATGCCGAACTTGCTCATCGGGTAGCCTTTCTCCAAAGCGTTGGAACCCGCTGGAGCCCCGACCCTACGGTGGTCATCGCCACCACCGCGACAACTAGGACGAAGACCAGCGAGAGCGACATGGCGGAGGCCAGCGGCCAGTTTTCCCCCTGCAGGAACTGTGAATAGATCAGTGTTCCCACCATCATGCCTTTCGCGCCGCCCATAAGTTCCGGCGTCACGTAGTCACCGGTCATCATGATGAAGACTACGGTCATGCCAGCCATGATACCGGGATAAGTGAGCGGCAGGGTGATGCTAAGAAAGGTTTGCCAGGGTCGAGCGTAGAGATCACGGCTCGCATCCCGGTGATCGCGCGAGAGACGCTCTATCGACACATAGATCGGCAGGATCATTACCGGGAGGAAATTGTAGACCAGCCCGAGCAGGACTGCCGCTTGGGTGAAGAGCAGGCCCTGGCCAGGGCGAAGCAGGTTCAGGCTCTGGAGAACCGCGGAAATATCGCCATTCGCGCCAAGAAGAATGCGCCAGCCCAGCATGCGAAGCAGGTAACTCGTCCAGAATGGCAGGATGACCAGTACCAGGAACCAGGGCTTTAGCCGTTCTGAGCAGCGAGTACTAATGAAATAGGCCACCGGATATCCAATCAAAAGGCATAAGAGCGACCCCGTCAGCGCATAGCGCAGACTGTCGACAAAGACAGAGCGGAATGTCTGAGAGAAGACGCCAGTGTAATTGTCGAACGTCATACCCCCGGCTGCGGAAAGGCCTCCATTGCTGCCGACCACATAGGGCGTGACGCTCTGAATAGCGATCAGGACCACGGGCGCGATGAAAAAGACGGCGTAAAGCAAGAATGGCAGAAGCACCACGGCGAAGCCGAAGCTTGCTGCCTTCCGGCCTCCGGGGGCGGACAATGCATTCGCCTGATCAGATATCGAGGTCAACTCGCGGGTCTCCCTTAAACTACTTGGAAAACGACGGATGGCGATTCCGCCATCTGACGGGACATTCTGCGTTCAGGCGAGATCGCCTGAACGCTGGTGCTGTTCGTGTATTGGGTCGACCCACAAGGGCCCCGTGCTGACCTCACTCTAATTACGCGCCGCCGCGGCCTTCAGCTCGTTGAAGATCTGGATGCGCAGCGTGGGATTGGAGCCTTCCACCTTTTGGTAGACCAAACGCTCGGTGACCCCTTCAGGAAATACGATCATGTCCTTGCGCACGAGGTCGTCAGGCAGCTTCTCAATCACGCCCTTCACGCCAGTGTCGTATCCGATATGAGCCACTTCGGCCGCGGCAACATCGGGATCCAGCATGTAGTTGATGAAAGCATGCGCGGCTGCAGTGTTCTTGGAACCGGAGGGCACCGCGTAGTGGTCACTCCACAGCACGCATTGCGGTTCCGGATAAACCCACGTGTAGCTGTCCGGATCCTGCTCGAAAATATGGCGCGAGCTACCGAGATAGCCTTGGCTAAGCACATAGTCGCCGTTAAGCAGGCCCTGGACGGGATTCGCGTCGAAAGCCTTCAAATGCGGGATGAGATCCTTCATCAATACATCCTTGGCTTCGGTCAGGCGCTTCTCGTCACCTGTGTTGTAGTCCTTGCCTTCGCGCCAGAAGACGAGGCCGAGAACACTCGGCTGGTCGTTGAGGACGGAGAGACGGCGGCTCGCAACCTCGGAGGCACCAATCCGGAAAAAGTCGTCCCAACTCTTGATCGGCTCTTTGATAACGGTGTTGTTATAGAGAATGCCGATCGTGCCGAAATTCTTCATGACCGTGTACCGGTTACCGGGATCGAACGGTAGCTTGTGGAATTCGTCGCGCAAATTTCCAAGATTAGGAAGTTTCGAATGATCTAGCTTCTGGATCAGCTTACGATTGATCATCTGTTCCACATAGGCATCGCCAACGACAACGATGTCGTAGCCGGCGGAGCCGCCGGCGATTTCCAGCTTTGCGATCGCCGCTTCGACGGAATCAAAAGTGGCGACTTGGATGCGCGGACCGGCGCCCTTGGAAAAGGCATCGAGCACGTCCGGGTTGACGTAGTCCGCCCAGGAATAGATGAATAGCGTGTCGCCCAGATCGGCATCACCCTTGAGGATGTGCGCCTTTTCGGCCAGATCCCCCTCGTCGGCTGCGATAGCAACTCCGTTGATGGACAAGGCGGCCACCCCTCCGGCAAAGGCCGCCAGGCGCAAGAAATTGCGCCGGGTCCAGTCCGCAGAGGCAAGCACGCGGATGTCGTTGTGATTATCAGTCATGGAGAGTCCCTCTAAGGTTTCAGTGACGGTTAACCGGTTGCCCCGGCTTTGCTTTTGCCCGCATCTGCATCTTCGAAGACAAAGCGGGAGGGATCGCGGATGCACATGCGCGCGTCCACGACGATATCGGGGAATGGTCTTGGCGCTTCAGTCGGCGAGCAGCGCGCCGTCACCGGACCTCCACGAGAGCCAGAGCGAACGGCCCGGTTCCGGCGCCAGTGCACTCGCAGCGCCTTGGCTGGTTTCGACTAGGATTGGTTCCGGCAGACATGTCTTGATCCGGAGGACGTGTTTCGAACCCAGAAACGTGTTTTCACTCACAACCCCGGCG
Source organism: Brucella sp. NBRC 113783 (assembly GCF_040372265.1). Taxonomy (NCBI): domain Bacteria; kingdom Pseudomonadati; phylum Pseudomonadota; class Alphaproteobacteria; order Hyphomicrobiales; family Brucellaceae; genus Brucella; species Brucella sp. NBRC 113783. The sequence continues at coordinate 12,595 of NZ_BAABRX010000015.1, forward strand.
AGGCGGGAGAGGCTTTCACCCTGCAATTCTGGCCGGTCCGCATGCAAAGCGATTTGCTCCGGCCTAACGACAATCGTGGCCGTCGTGCGGGGCGTTTCAGCGGGTAGAAAGACGCGATCGCCTTCCTGACCAAGTTCGAGAAGGCAACGCGTGGTGGTGCAAACCGGTCCGCTGATGAAATTCGACTGACCTACGAAATCGGCGACGAAGCGAGTGGCGGGCTTGTTGTAAAGTTCCAGCGGCGTACCGGCCTGCTCCAGACGGCCCGCGCGCATTACCGCAACCCGGTCCGATAATGCAAAAGCCTCCTGTTGGTCATGGGTGACGAAAACGAACGTGATACCGACCTCGCGCTGAATACGGCGGAGTTCCTCCTGCATAGTACCGCGAAGCTTCGCGTCGAGCGCCGCGAGTGGTTCGTCCAGTAGCAGTACCTTCGGCCGATTGACCAGAGCGCGAGCGAGCGCGACGCGCTGCTGCTGGCCCCCGGACAACTGGTTCGGACGCCGCGAGACGTAGTCGTCGAGTTGGGCGAGCCCGACGACATCAGCAATCCGCTTGCGCCGTTCTTGGCGCGGGATCTTCTTGCGGCGCAGTCCGTACTCAATGTTTTCATAGACGTCCATATGCGGGAACAGCGAATATGACTGGAAGACCATGTTGACGTCGCGCCGGTATGGCGGCACGCCGATGATGCTCTCGCCATCAAGCAGCACATCGCCCTCGCTCGGGTGCTCGAATCCGCCGATCATGCGCAGGGCCGTCGTCTTGCCGCACCCGCTGGGGCCGAGCAGAGAGAAGAACTCGCCCTTACCGATCGTCAGGTTGAGATCACGAATGACCGTTAGCGCATGGGCGCCTTGACCGAAATGCTTGTTCACGCCGCGAAAGCGAACCGCGTTTTGCTCACCTGCGTATGACTTTTTTGATCCGCTCGTTATTACTGTGGCCATGGTCAGATTCCCCTGAAATGTCCGCCGCTGACATTCATGACCGCGCCGCTCGTCCAGTCTGATCCAGGCCCCAGGAGGAACGCGACCGCATTGGCGATTGGCTCGGGTCCGCCGAAGCCGAGCGGATGCGCATCGAGATAAGCCTTGCGGCTGGCCTCGGAATAGGCGGCGCCCGTGTTACCGGTCGGCCCCGGCGTGATGGCGTTGACTAGGATGCCGTCGGATTCGAGCTGGGCCGAAAGCGAGAGGGTCAGTCCGATCAAGCCCGCCTTGGCTGTGGAATAGGCGGGCGACAGGTGCGGCGAGCCCAGGCGGGCGGCAATCGAACTGATGAACACGATCCGGCCGCGCTGCTGTGCCCGCATGGCAGGAATGACGGCGCGAGAGCAATACCAGGCCCCGTTGAGATCCACCTCAATCACGTGCCTCCACTCGGCCGTGCCTATCTCCCAGGCGCGGCCGTGGGGCGCATCCAGGGCCGCGTTATTGACGAGACCGTCGATGCGGCCGAACCGTTCGAGAACCTTTCCGGCGACAGCCTCGGCGTCTTCTGGCCGGGTGATGTCCAGGGTTAAGGCCGTGGCCGATCCTCCGGACGCAGTGATGCCAGCCGCCACTGCCTTCGCTTCGTCCGCCAAGATGTCCGTCACGACGACATGGCCGCCCTGGCGCGCAACTGTTTCGGCGATTGTCTTGCCAATACCGCGCGCGGCGCCGGTAACAATGATCACATGTTCCTTAAGCGAGCTCATGGCTTGCGATCCGGACTGCAATGCGTGCTGTCCGGCAGAGCCCGGACTTGGGAGTTGGTGATCATGAGAAGATATCCTTTCAATAAGACGGTTGGTCACGCCCAACGATGCGAGGGCGGAGCGAGCTGGTCGATGGTGCGGCCCGCCCAATCGTTGCGCGGCACGCCTGTGACGGCGCGGCACTGGGCCTCGTGAAGGGCTGCTGCCGCTTCCGCCTCGTCGACGGTCAGCACGACGCCATCCTTCACGACCTGTCCGCCGTCGACGAAGACATGGCGGACGGCGCGATCCGAGGCAGAGAAGACGAGAGAGCGCAAGGGATCCCTGCAGGGCTGCATCACGGGTGCATGGCAATCCACCATCACCAGGTCCGCCTTGGCGCCTGGTGCGATGCGGCCGATATCGGGACGGCGCAGCGCTTTCGCCCCGCCAACCGTGGCGGCGGCGAAAACATCGGCAAGCGTCGCATCCCTTGGATTGCCAGCCATGAGCCGGCCAGCGTAGATCGCAAGCCGCATTTCATCCAGCATGTTGTTCGGATAGACATCGGTACCGATACTGAGATTGACGCCCCGCTGCCGGTACAATCCGATATGGTCGAGCATGATCCCGCGCCGCGCAAAAACCGTCGGACAATGGGCAATCGTCGCGCCAGCGCTCGCGATACTGTCGAGATCGTCGGTCTTCGGCCAATGCACCCAAGGATGATGATCGAGAAAAATGCCGTGCCCGATGATTGTACGCTCGGACAGGATGCCGATCTTTTTCATGAAGCCGATTGGCGTCAGTCCATGTCGGCGCGTCATCTCGTGAAACTCGGTAAGCGATTGCCCCGCATGGGTCTGAAACGGAATGTCGAGGCGGACGGCCTCCGCATAAGCATCCCGCAGCAGTTCTTCGTCACAGGTATCGATCTGGGAAGGTGCCATCATACCAAAGAGCCGACCTGAGGGGTGCCGCGCCGCCTGCGCAATTTCGGCAAGGGCACGCTCGAAGCCTGCGCGTCCCCTCGCAACGTCCCAGGTGTAATTCAACCTGTGTCCGTTGTCCGTCACCCAGCGCGCCTGGCGAAACATCGGAGCGATACAAGCGCGGATTCCGGTCGCGGCGATCACGTCCAGCCACCCCTCCGTCGGCACCGCGAGATCGCAGACCGTCGTGACGCCGCTCCTCAGCAATTCGGCGAGGGCGACGCGATATGCTGCCTGCGTACCGGCCAGATCGCGGTCGAGAACCATCAGATATTCGTAAAGGGAGGTATTATAGAAGCCGGGACTGCCGACCTCGTCCCAAAGCCCCTTATTCAGCGGCTCCTCTCCGGGATGCGAATGGGTGTTGACCAGCCCGGGCATGACCATAAAGCCTTGCCCGTCCAGCACCTCTGCCCCGTCGGCATCGAGATCGTGGCCGACCGCCACGATAGATCGACCGAAGGCGATGTCCACGTCGCGCCGATAGACGTGCCCGCCCTGTTCGTCATCCCAGGAGACCACGCAGTGGGCACGGCGAATGATTTTTGTAACTTTGTCTATGGCAGTCATCATGCGTTCCGTACATAGAACAGTATTCTGGATAAAGACCATGGTTGCGATGTGGCAGCCGTTTGTCAAGACAAATTTCTGGCGTAATTCGAGAGCGCAACGTCTAGATTACTTGGTTGACAAAATAACGAAAGTGGCTATCGTTTCCTCTTACAGAACATCATTCTTTATACGGAATGCAAATGACCGAAACGAAGCCATTGATTACCGTTATTCGCAATTGCGAATGGCTGGTTGCCTGGGATCCCAAAAACGCATCGCATGTCTATGAGAACCATAGCGATTTCGCCTTTACCGAAAATCGCATTGTGCATGTGGGCAAGTCATACGACGGCCCATTCGATACTGAGATAGACGGCAGACGGCGCATGGTCATGCCTGGTTTCGTCAATCTCCACAGCCATCCCGGCCATGAACCCGGCTGGAAGGGGATGCTCGAGGAACTCGGCAGCCCGAAACTGGGGCAAAGCTCGCTCTACGAGTTCATGCCCGTCTTCAACGTTGCTCCCGAATATGCGCCTCACGCCTGCCGCGTAGCGGTTTCTGAACTGCTGAAGAGCGGTGTCACGACGATCTGCGATCTTGGCGGCGCAAGGGAAGGATGGGCCGCAGACTATGCCGCAATGGGTATCCGGGCGGTTCTATGGGCGATGTTCCGCTCAGGTCCCTGGTATACCAAGGACGGGCATTCGGTCGGCTACGATCTGGATATTGCCCGCGGCGACCGTCTGCTTCGCGAGGCGATTGCGGCGGCGGACGAAGCGTCCGCCCATGCCAGCGGTCGCATCCAGGGTTTCATCGCGCCAGCCCAGGTCGATACCTGCACCGAGGGGCAGATTCTCGATGCTTTGGCAGCGGCGCGCGAGCGGGGGCAGCCGATCCAGATCCACGCTGCCCAATCCGTCATCGAATTCCAAGAGATCCTCAAGCGCTACGGCGAAACGCCGATCGGCTGGCTGGGCAAGATCGGGGCGCTTGGCGAGGATACCGTCATCGGGCACGGAATTTTTCTCAACGATCACCCTTTCCTGCACTATCCCCATGCGGACGACTTCTTGGTCCTGCGTGACAGCGGTGCCCAAGTCGCCCATTGCCCGGTGGTCTTTGCCCGGCGTGGCATCGCCATGAACACCTTGCACCGCTACCGTCAGGCTGGCATTCGATGTGGCATCGGCACGGATACCTTCCCGCACAACATGCTCGATGAATTGCGGATGGCCTGCTACGCGGGACGCATCGTAGCAGGCAGCTTTACCGCTGCTAGCACGGCGGAGGCCTTCACGGCTGCGACAGCCGGGGGCGCCGACATAATACGCCGGCCCGATCTCGGTCGGCTGGCCCCCGGATGCAAGGCAGATTTTTCGATCGTCGACATGACCAATCCCTACATGCAGCCCGATTACGATCCGTTGCGGAGCCTCGTCTATTCGGCAAACGACCGTGCGATCCGCGATGTCTACGTGGACGGGGTGAGGCTAGTCGCCGACGGAAAGCTGATTGCATTCGACATTGAAGAAGACATCGAAATGCTGCGCAGGGCGCAACGCGAGGTCATCTCCAACGCGCCGGCGCGCGATTGGGCCGGCCGCTCCATCGAAGCGATGTCGCCCCGCGTCTTCCCCATCCGCCCGTGAAAGCTGGAACTCTCGCACATCAACAGGAGAATTTGGATGTCCATCACCCGTCACCACAGTAGCAATCGTATGAGTCAGGTCGTTGAATTCCCGCTGAGCGGCACCATGGTCGTGCTTGCGGGGCAGGTATCTTCTGATCGCGACCTAGACGTTGCCGGACAGACCGCCAATATCCTCGCCCGCGTCGATGCCTTACTGGCCGAGGTCGGCACCGGTAAGGCCGCTATCACCCATGCATATATCTGGCTAAAGCACGGCGCGGATTTCGATGCTATGAACAGCGTCTGGGACCTGTGGGTCGCGCCAGATGCCGCGCCCGCGCGGGCCTGCGTGGAGGCGCCGCTCGCCGATCCCCGCCTGCTCGTCGAGATCCAGATCTTTGCACTGAAGCCCTAACTGTTCCCGGAAGTCCCTCCTCCCAAGAGCCGCCGAGCGCGCCCTCCTGCTAAACTGGAGGTGACGGGCGTTCTTACCCCATGCCAAGCCACAAGCCCTGATTTACGTCAATGGAGACAATAATGTCGGCCACTCCCCGCATCACTATAGACCCTGACTTCGTCGAGAAACTGATTCTCGACATGGCCCAGCACGGATCCGACGGCGGAACCGGGGTCTCTCGCACGGTCTATTCCCCGGAATGGGTGGAGGCGACGAAGCTTTACGCCCGCTGGTGCGAGGAGGCCGGCCTGATCGCGCAGATGGACAGTGTCGGCAATGTGTGGGGGCGTCTGGAAGGCAGCGAGCCGGGCAAGTCGATCGTTTCGGGTTCACACATCGATTCGCAGACCCCTGGCGGGCGCTACGACGGCATTCTCGGTGCACTCGCGGCGCTGATTGCGCTCAAGGCATTAAAGAAACAGTTCGGCCAGCCGAAGCACACGCTGGAATGCATCGCGTTCTGCGAAGAGGAATCGAGCCGGTTTCCCTCCGCTAATTTCTGGGGTTCGCGCGCTATCACGGGCGGCACCCGGCCCGACGATCCGCAGACTACCATCGGCTTCGGCGGCGAGACGATCGCCAGCGCCATGCGAGAGGTGGGCCTTGATCCGGCGCTCATTCCGGAGGCCAGGCGCGCCGATATCGACAGTTTCATCGAACTGCATATCGAGCAGGGTCCGATCCTTGAACACGCGAACCTACCGGTTGCGGTGGTGACCGGCATTACCGGTATCCGACATTACGAAATCGAACTGCGTGGCACCCAGAACCATGCCGGCGCTTTCCCGATGGACCTGCGCCGCGATCCCATGGCGGGTTTCGCCGAGATTGCCGCAGGCGTGGTCGATACTGCCCATCGATGGGGCCGTCCCGCAGTATCGACGGTCGGGCGTGTGCAAGTGAAACCCAACGCTACGGCCATCATCCCTGATAGCGTAACCTTTACGCTGGACGCGCGCCACCCCGATCCGGATCTGTGTCAGAAACTCTACGACACCCATGAAGCCTTCATGCGGGAGGTGGCGAAGCGTCGTAACCTGGAGATCAGCTGGAAGATTATGATTGACCACCCGGCCTGCCCTTCTGATCCGATGCTTGTTTCGACGCTTAGGGCCGCGGCGGATATGCAGGGAGTGCCGACGATGCTGATGGCAAGCGGTGCCGGTCATGATTCGCAGCAAATGGCGAAGATTGCAAAGGTGGCGATGATCTTCGTACGCAGCAAGGACGGGCGCAGCCACACCCCAGACGAGTATTCATCCATCGAAGACATCGTCGCCGGCATCGAAGTGCTCGCAGCCGGCCTTCATCGCTTGGCCTATTGAGGAGGTCGGGATGTCCACATCACCTCTCACCCCCCGGCGCAACCTGCTCGGATTTGCCGGCCGACCGCCTGACCCGCAGTGGCCGAACGGCGCAAGGCTGGCCATCCAGTTCGTTATCAATTACGAGGAAGGAGGCGAAAACTGCGTCCTCGACGGCGACGGCGGCTCAGAGGCCTTCCTCACGGAAGAGCCGACCTTGCCGCTTGCCGGGAGGCGTAATATCAATGTCGAATCCCAGTATGAATACGGGAGCCGCGCCGGGTTCTGGCGGCTGCATCGGCTTATGACGGAGCGTGGTCTTCCTGTCACCGTATTCGGCATTGCCAACGCTCTGCGAAAGAATTTGGCCGCAGTCTCCGCCATGAAGGATGCTGGATGGGAAATCGCTTCGCATGGTCTGAAGTGGATTAACTATGCCGACATGCCGGAAGCCGAGGAACGCCGGCAGATCCTGGAGGCGATCCGCATCCACACGGAAGCCACTGGCGAGCGGCCCCAAGGCTGGTATACTGGCAGGATGAGCATGAATACCCGTCGTATCCTGTCCGAACTCGGCGGTTTCGCTTACGATTCGGATTCCTTTTCCGATGACCTTCCGTACTGGGTCAGCGACAATGGCGAGCCTCAACTTGTGGTGCCCTACACACTCGATAACAATGACGGGCGCTACGTCAACGGCTTCGGGCTCCAGGCACAGGATTTCGCCACATACCTGACACGGGCTTGTGACCTTCTGCGCAAGGAGGGGCGGACTCAGCCGAAGATGATGAATGTGGGCCTTCACTGCCGGATTACTGGAAAGCCCGGACGTGCCGCCGATCTTGAGCGCTTTCTCGACTACGTCACGACACTCGAAGACGTCTGGGTGGCACGTCGCATCGACATCGCCTCACACTGGCGAACCGTGCATCCCCCTTCCGAAGGGCGCAGGTCATGAAAAACGGCACGCCGCATCGTCTCGAACCTCGAAAGGAAATCGAAGGATGACGGCATCATGCAGTCCTTCGCCGGCGACGGCCTGAACACAGCCTAGTACGCTCGCCTCCTCTCTCCACACGGTTGGACAGTCTACTATGTCTCGGTCATCGGAACCGACTGGCTTCGCTGGAGATTCAGCGGTCCCTAGGTCAAAACGCCGTAAATCCGGCAAGTGACGGACAACACACTTCATTTCGGCGATCCTGGCCCTAAAGCGACCACTTGGTGCAGGGACATTGTGATGAACGAGCCCGGGCTATCCGACGGATTGAGACGTTGCACCGCCGTGGTCGTCGGCTCCACCAGTGCGGGGACATTTTAAACGGCGCCTTCCTAGCACGCTTTACCGCACGACAAAGTTTGGCGGAGGCAGCGCAAAAAGGGCGCTCGTGTCGCCTCCATCGTCATCGGACATCGCGGCACGCTTGTCGAGCTAGCAGCATTGTTGACGCTTCCGAGCTCTAATCCCCCGACATGAGGACAGCCTCATCGAGGATAGGATGATGAGAACCCACCCAAGCACGAGCATAGTACCTTGAAAAAGGGGCAAATCATCGCTCGTGGTGGTCAATCTGTCCGCAGGATGCTCAGACGTACGCTTCACCAACATCCGCACAGGAGGGGCGCGCTTGACTTTAAGGGCAGTGCTTCCCCTCCCGCTTATCACCCCCGGCTTTCCCAAGTAGCGGGATTTTGTACAAACCGCGGGCAATTTACTCTGAGCCTCTCAGAGACGAAAGGCCCCCTCATCGAGTTCGACGACGATACGCGCTCTTGTTACGGCCGCGTTCCTAACGATCTTCGAGAGTTCGGTGACGTTGCTTGCCGTCTCATGCTCCCAATCGAACGCCGTAGCGATTGACTTGAAATCGGGTGTAAAAATCCTGACGCCGAGCGGATCGATATCCGCGCGCACCATGGCCTTTTCGATCTCAAGATAACCGTTGTTGTTCCAGAGGACCAAGATCATCGGCGCACCCTGCTCTGTCACACTTCCCAGTTCTGCTAGTGTGAACTGCAATCCGCCATCGCCCATGAGTGCTACGACCGGCAGTTCGGGAGCGGCGATTCTTGCCCCTAAAGCTGCCGGGAGTCCGTAGCCCAATGTCCCATAGCCTGTTGCAGAATTGAAAAAAGTTCTTGGAGCCGCAGCCTCGAAGCCCATGCAACCCGCATAAACTGGCTGGTTAGAATCCCCGACGATCACGACGCCTGGAAGTGTGTCGCGAAGTGTTTCGAGCATTTTGATTTGTACCCGCTGGGCAGCGGTTAGCTCGCTCGCTAGGGCGTCCCGGGCACTTGAAGCCGCCGTCTGGCCCCAGCCATCAGCCTCGCGCGGTTGCACTGCCGCGTTTAGAGCCTCTATTGTAGCCTTGCTGTCGCCGACGAGCCGGATCGCGGGTCGCAAAGACCGCATCAGCTGTTCCGGATCGATATCAATCCTTACGAGCTTCTCACCAAGATAACGGCGGGACTTCAGCGTTTTATCGAAGTCAGTCGGACCAAGTTCGGTTCCTATAGCAAGAATGACATCAGCCCTCTCCATCAGGTCCAGTGCCGCTAGACTCGCTGCGCTGACCGATAGACCCAACGGGTGTCCGGCCGCCAGAATTCCACGGCCGTTAATTGTCATCAAGACAGGTGCCTTCAGACGAGAGGCGAGGTCGTCGATTTCCTGCGCTGCTCCCGTTGCACCGCCGCCTGCGATTAAGAGCGGACGTTGCGAATTGTTCAAGTACTGCGCGGCCTCGATGATTGCTTTCGCATGCGCTGTGGGAGGCGCGGTCGAAACGCGATCATGAGATGGCCTCACAAAATCTACCTCCCTTGCAAGCATTTCGACGGGTAATTCGATGTGAATGGGCCTAGGGCGTGACGAATCGAAGGCAGCAAACGCGCGTGCAAGGACCGTTTCGAATTCGTTCGGGTCATGAATGGTATGACTAAAAGCCGTCACCTGACGCATGAGTTGGCGTTGGTCAGGCAGCTCGTGTAGGTGGCCCTCCCCCGATCCCAATGCGCCTGCGGAATTCACAGTCGAAATGACCAGCATGGGGATAGAATCGCTGTAAGCTTGGCCCATCGCAGTGGCGATGTTGGTGAGGCCGGGGCCTGTGATAATAAAGCAAACTCCGGGTTTTCCGGAAACGCGGGCGTATCCATCTGCCATGAAGCCTGCGCCCTGTTCATGTCGAGGGGTTACGTGACGAATTCCGCTGCCCGTGAGCCCACGGTAGAGCTCGAGTGTATGTACCCCCGGAATGCCAAAAACATACTCGACACCGTAATGGGCTAGGCATTCTACGACGAATTGACCGAACTTCTTCATGTTGCTTCACCATTGGTTTCAAGAATTTGACAGCAACCTGCAGCCAGAACCTCGCAGCCCAGTACGATGTCGTCTTCCTGTGTGTCTTCGTCGACATGATGGCTAACGCCGCCGATACTGGGAACGAACAGCATGCCCGCTGGCATGATGCGCGCCAGAATCTGAGCATCATGTCCGGCGCCGCTCGGCATACGCTGCCATTGCCTCGGCGCCATACGGGAGGCGACGCTCTCGAGCGTATCCTGGAAATTGGAGTTCATCTCGTGCGGCTCGCTCTCCGCCAGAAGTTCGAGCTCGACCTCGCAAGGTCCCGTCTTTCTTGTAATCGCGACCAGATCCTCCAGTGCCACGCGCATCCGAGCAAGAACGGCCGGGTCGGCATCACGCACCTGCAGCAGCATTTCTGCATGATTTGGGATGATGCTCACTTGGCCGGGATCAAGCCTGATGTTGCCAACCGTCCAGACGGTACGCTCCGCCGCCAGTTGCCGAAACCGTTCGTCGATTGCGTGGGCAAAGGAAACCAGTGTCACGCCGGCGTCCCGGCGAACTGCCATGCGAGTAGTACCCGCATGATTGCTTTCCCCCGAAAACCGCACGCGGTACTGGTGAATGCCTACAATGCAAGTGACGACGCCGAGCTTCAACCCCCGCGCTTCTAGATCGTCGCCTTGCTCGATATGGGCTTCAAGATAGCCGAGATACCGGGACGGATCGATGGCTCGCCGATCAAGATGCGCGAGGCCAGCGTCGGCGAGCGCCTCGCGGAGCGTCTCCCCGGTCGTAAGGTTGCGGGCGATATCGATCTCATCTTCATCCAGAGCGCCGATCGCCGAGCGGCTGCCGAGAAAGCTCGCAAAATGTGCCTCCTCGTCAGCGAAAACGGCAGCGTCCACTCCCGCGCCGCCGGGCGTGCCCGCTTCTACGAATGCCCGGGCAATTTCCAATCCGTAGATGACGCCCATCGCGCCATCAAGCCAACCGGCATGATTCTGCGAGTCGGAATGCGAGCCGACGAGAAGCCGCCGCCGCGCAGAAGTGTTTTCGCCGACGATGTTGCCGATCCCGTCCATGCGTGACGAGAGGCCGGCTTCCTGCATACGCGCCACCAGCCAGCGGCGCGCCGCCATATCCTCCGGCGAAAAGGTGGGGCGATGGACACCTGTCTTGTAGGCTCCGAACGTACGGAGCCGGTGCAGGTCGGCGAGGAGGCGGTCCGGTTTGATGATGATGGCGGGCATGGCTCTATCGCTTGCCGAGATGAGGCCTCGGCACGTCCTTCGAAGTGAGGTTAACATATGGTCGGCAGCCGCTCAGGCGGCGTCCTGCTTCTTGCTGACGACCGCCGCCAGGAACGCTTTGGTTCGAGCCTCCTGCGGATCTTCTAATACCTGCTCGGGCGGGCCGGTCTCCACCACGCGTCCGTCCGCCATAAACACGATCTTGTCCGCCACCTCGCGGGCGAAGTTCAGCTCGTGTGTGACGATGACCATGGTCATACCTGTCGCCGCGACATCACGCATGACCGCTAACACTTCGCCGACGAGTTCGGCATCGAGAGCGGATGTCGGTTCGTCGAAGAGCATCAACCGTGGCTGCATCGCTAGCGCCCGGGCGATCGCGACCCGCTGCTGCTGCCCACCCGATAAGTTGTTGGGAAAGGCGTCGGCCCGGTCGCCGAGCCCGACGCGGGCAAGAAGGCCCATCGCCGTGTCCCGCGCGGCCTGCCGGTCCTGCCGCAGGACCCGCGTCGGCCCTTCCATGACGTTCTCCAGCGCCGTCATGTGCGGAAAGAGATTGAACCGCTGAAACACCATGCCAGTGATCCGGCGCTGGCGGGCGATCTCCTTGTCGGTCAGGCGGTGCACGACATCGTTCTCGACGCGGTATCCGGTCAGTTCGCCGTCGAGATAGAGCGCTCCCATCTCGATCGTCTCCAGCTGGTTGATGCAGCGCAAAAACGTGGTCTTGCCCGATCCGGAAGGGCCGACGATGCAAACGACCTCGCCCGGCATGATCTCGATGTTGATATCGTGAAGGACCTGGTGGTCGCCAAATTTCTTGCCGAGCCTGACGGCCGATACGAGGGGTTTCATCCGTGCCTCCCGCTGTTTGCGAAGCCGCGCGCGAAACGCTTTTCAATCCACATCTGCACGACGGAAAGAAGGGAAACGATCGCCAGATACCAGATGGTGGCGACAAACAGCATCTCCATGATCTTGGCGTTGCTGTAATAGATGTCCTGGGCCGTTCCGAGCAGTTCGCCGAACCCGATGATGCTGGCAAGCGCTGTCACCTTCAGCAGGCCGATGAACTCGTTGCCGAGCGGTGGCACGACCACGCGCATCGCCTGCGGTAGGATGATCCGGCGCAAAGTATCGGAGTAAGTCATGCCGATCGACTTGGCCGCCTCGTACTGGCCGATATCGACGGCCAGCATGCCGGAGCGGATGATCTCGGACGTGTAGGCGCCCTGATTGAGACTCAGAGCGATGAGCGTCGCGGCAAGCGGTGTCATCACGACTACCGTCTTGGCTTCCCACAGGCCGGGAATACCGATCGTCGGAAAAACAAGGGCGAGATTGTACCAAATGAGGAGCTGTAGGATCATGGGCGCGCCGCGGAACAGCCATGTGTAGAACATGGCGGCTGAGGACAGCACCATGTTCCGCGAGGAACGGGCAATGGCGGTCAGGATGCCGATGACGATGCCGATCGCCATGGCGATCACCGAGATGACGACGGTGGTGACCGCACCCCTCATGATGCGCTCGCTGAACATGTACTCCCCGACGACCGGCCAGTCGATGGTGCCGACCGCGAATGCGTAACCGATGTAGGCTCCCGCAGCCAGCAGGACGGCGGCGGTTGCAAGGCGCCCGAGGTGAAGCGGGCGCGCATGCTTGAGTTTCGAGATGTCAATGACGTCCATATTCGGCTTTCGCTGGTCGTTTGTCCGGTCTTCGAGAGGGAACGAGAGCGTCACGGCGCATCACCCGCATTGACGGTGGGCGCATCGAGCGCACTGGCGTCGAGGCCCCATTTTTTGACGATCTGGAGATATTCCCCGGACTTGAACAGGTCCTCGAGCGTCTTGAGGATCGTATCACGCAGTTCAGTGTCTTCCTTGTTGAAGCCGATGCCGATGCGCACGTTGGTGAACGGCTTGCCGACGACGCGGAAGGGGCCATCCGTACTCGCGAGCACGGTTGGGATCGCTTCGGTGCCCTGCACAGCGCCGACCGCGCGCCCCTGGTTGATATAGAGGAACTCGGATGCCATGTCGGTGTCGGTGATCACGTCGATGGCAGGAAGGCCGGCGGCAACACAGTTTTCTTCGCTCCATTTTTTGACCGAGTCTGGATATGTCGTGCCGCGATTGGTGGTAACGACCTTACCGCAGAAATCCTTCGGCTCCTGGATCTCAGTGTTCTTGTCGAGCGTGTAGAAAGTAGTGCCAGCGCTGAGGTAATCGACGAAGTCAAAGCTCTCGCGGCGTTTCGGCGTGTCGTACATCCCGCTTATGATGAGGTTGATGCGGCGCGATTGCAGGTTGGGTGTGAGGCCCTCGAAGCGGGAATGGACGAATTCGACTTCCAGCCCGAGCTTGGTCGCGATTGCGCGGATGAGGTCGACGTCGAAACCGACGAGTTCGTTCGTCTTGGGATCGATGAACTCCATCGGCGGGTGGTCGCGCTCGGTGCCAACAATCAGTTTGCCGGAGTCCTTGATGTCCTTCGGCACGGTTTGGGCGAAGACGCCGCCGGTAAATAGCGTGGCGGCGAGGGCTGCGGTAGCTAGAATTCCAATTTTACGCATTGTTCCCTCTTTATTTTGGTTTGACTGATATTGAAACGCTTCAGGCTAACGCACCGGGCGAACGATTTGCGGCACCGGCTGCTGCCAGAAAGGTAGTTTCTCCTCGCGCGGCTTCCATTCTCCGCTATTCACGAGACCTTGCACATGCGCCGCGATCTCCTCCATCGTGGCGAACCAGACGTCTCCCTTGGCATGCATGTATTCGATGAGGTCCACCATGGCCTGGGCACGAGCGGGCTTTCCCGACACGAACGGATGCCACACCGAGGACCAAAGGCCTCCGTTCGCCCAAGCAGCATCAAATTCCGACCGGAATACCTGCATGGCCTGCTGTGGCGATTGGATCGGCAGCATGTGATTGAAATCGCGCATGTTTACATATTGCGGCCAGTCATCCAGCGCGTGGTCCGAAGGCAATTCCAGGAGTGCCCCCTTGTCACTGCGTATCAGGTAGGGCACGTCGTCGCCGGATAGCGAGGCGTCATAGGCAAAGCCCTCGTCAATCAGGAGGTCGAGCGTGGCGGGCGAGAAGGCACCGGAGGGGCAGCGGTAACCGACCGGCCGTTTGCCGGTGATCCGTTCGATAGCCTGGATGCCGGCTTTCAACACTGTCGCCTCGTCGCCTGCGTCGAGGGCGTTGACCCGCTCGTGCAGCCAGCCATGATGGCCGATTTCATGTCCGGCTGCAGCCAACTGCTCCACGGCTTGCGGGTAAGTTTCGACGCACCATCCGGGAACGTACACCGTCTGCTTGATACCGTAGTGTTCCCAGATCCGGATAAGCCTCGGCACCGCGATTCTCGGGCCATACCGCAAGGCCGAGGAGAGAGTGATGCGGCGCATCGAATCTTCGGGGTAGTAAAGGTGCAGCAGGCTTTCCGCGTCGAGGTCAAACGCGAAGCAAACAGCGCAGCGTGCGCCGTTTGGCCATTGCGGTGGGTTGTCGATGAGTTTGAGCAAAAGGCATTCTCCATTCTGCGACCGCGCGCGACCGGCGGCTCTGGTGATGGGAAGACCGGCTGCCTTCATTATTTTGTCGATAGGTTGCGCTTCCCACTTGAACCGCGCTCAATATATTGACATGTTCTATGACTACAAACTTAGTGTCAACTCTAAAAATAGAGGCTAGCTCAATTTTGACGATATTGCTTATTCCCATGACCGTGAGGAAGGACAAGACATGACCGGAGGACTGAGGATCAAGCATCGCAAGAAGCGGGTGGAGCAGGTGCTTGACGCCGCCGATGCCTTGTTTCGCGAGCAAGGTTATGAGATCACGAAGATCGAGGAAATCGCCGAGCTGGCTTCCGTCGCACCCGCATCGGTCTACAATTACTTCAAGAACAAGCCGAACCTCCTAATGGAGATTGCGGTTCGCCACGTGCAGGCAGCCCTGCCCGAGCGGCGCAAGTACCTGGAAACCCTCCCTGACGATCCGGTAGAAGGCATCCTGGCCTTCGAGCGCCTCCTGGCGGATCAGGCCGTGCGCCACCTTACCCGCGAATGTTGGAGGGTGGTCATGTCGGCGCAGTTCCTGGACACCGGCGGCATAGCGCATCGGACCGGAAAGCGCCTCGACCTGCTGCTGCGGCGCCAGTACATGCGCATGCTCGCGGTCTACCAACAAAACGGGCGGATCAAGCCCGACGTCGATCTCTCCGTGCTCTGCGATCTGCTTCTCGGTATCGGCAGCGCTGCGCTCGCCCGGCTCGTCACTTCGAGCACGATGAAACCTGAAGCGATGCGCGAATGGGGGATCCCGCACTTGGAAATGGTACTGCGCGGGGTTATCGAAGAATCCACGTAACAAAATTGGAGTCAACTCCAAATTTATACTTGCACAGTCTTCTCGTATCCCCTATGCATAGATGGCGGCCCACGCGGCATACTCTTTGTGCCAGGCCAATCTAAAATTTTCTGAACCGCCTTGACGCGCAGCGGCCATTCTCTTGCGAGAACGGTGACGGCCTGTTGCGCCTCGAGAGCGGACACGGGAGCGCACATGACCAGAAGCAATTTTTCTTTCGCCCAAAACCATGCCCTGGACTGGCTCGATGAAAATCGTGCGCTCATCTCCATCTGGCATCAGACGATTTGGTCGTTTCACGAGCCTTCTTGGCGCGAATACCGCTCGTCCCAGTGGTATGTCGATCGGCTCCGGGAAGAAGGCTTCGAGGTCGAGCAGGGGTCTGCCGGTATGCCGACCGCCTTTTGCGCGACCTGGTCGAATGGTGACGGACCCGTTATCGGCGGCTACGCCGAATACGATGCCGTGCCCGGCCAATCCCAGATCGCTGAGCCGCGCCGCGCGCCGAGGCCCGGAACGACCAAACATGCCGCTGGCCACACTGATCCCCATTCCGCGCTCGGCATGGGGGCTTTCGCTGGCTTTCTAGCGGCCAAGAAGGCCATGGAAGCGCATGGCATCACTGGTACTCTGCGGTTCTTCGGCGAGCCGGCTGAAAAGATGTGCGGTTCCAAGCCGGTCCATGCAGCCCACGGCTACTACGACGGGCTGGATGCCGCGATCAGCTTTCATCCGCATTCCTTCAACGCGCTCACCAATGGCTGCTTCTGGGACACGACCAGCGCGCCCTATTGGAGCCGAATTTATACGTTCGAATGCGATACCCCGGAGACCTGGCTCGACCAAAGTCGAGGCGGCGCCGTAGCGCATGCACACGCGACCGCGCGCGCACCGGGTGCCATCGACGCCGTGTGCCTCATGTACACCAATTCAAAGATGATGAAGGAATCCTTGCTGCCCCACACCGGCACCTGGACCCTCAATGAATTCATTCCCGTCGCCGGGCAGGCAACGGCCGACAACCTGGCGCCCGCCTATTCGCAGATACAGTATTCCATGCGGGCTCCGAAACTGGAAATGTGCGAGACCGTCTTCTCTGTACTCGACCGCAATGCCGAGCATATCGCGGCGATGACCCATTGCACCTGGCGCGCGGACTGGATCACAAAGACCCGCGCTGGCCTACCAAACCACACCCTTGCTGAACTCACCTTCCGAAATTTCGAAAAGCTCGGCGCGCCGGTATGGAGCGAAGCGGCCAAGCAATTCGCCCGCGAGGGACAACGCAATCACGGCATCGAGCCGATGGACGAGCCCTTCATCGACAACATGATGCGGCTGACCCCGCCACAGGAGGGTGAAGACGCCTTTCGTCAGCAATTGCCGGCCTGGCAGCTCAATTACGCCGCGGACGATTATGTCGAATACACCTGGCATGCGCCGACGGTCCGTCTTTATGTCGCCCGTCCAACGCTTAAGCCGGATCCGGCCGGCAAGCGTTATGGCGAGTGGCTTCGGCACGCCATGAACGGCGACCCAGCCTGTATCGATCCGATGTGGAGCAAGGCGGCTGACGTCATTTCCACGACGATCCTCGACATGATGACGGATCGCGCGGCCCTCCAACGCGCCCAGCAGGAGTTCTGTGAGAGAACCGGCGGAGGGGTTGGCGGATCGCGATGGGTGCCGCCACAGCTTCCTTCCGATTTCCAGGCGCCAGTAGACCATCGCTGGCCGGAATGGATTGTCACGCCCCGCGGTGACGAATGGTCCGTGCTCTAAGGCGGATCGTCTGTGAACTCAACACCCTACAAGGAGAACACGATGCCAGTACCTTCGCATGACGAGGTTGTCGCCTTCGTTGCGGCCAACCGCTTCCCCTTTCCGGGCCAGACGACATGGCCCGCCAATTACACCACTTTGACCAACGCTCCGGAAAAAAAACGTGCGGTGCGCGGTCCCTCGGGCGAATACTACCCCGACATCGTCGTGATCGACTCCGACGGCAATACGCGCGAGATCGGCGACGTCGAGGAGGTTCTTGATCCGGCAAAGGTACCACTCTGGAGGGCGGCTTCCGAAGCCGGCGATCCGCTGCCGGAATACGAAACGCGCATCTTCTTTCTGTATGTTCCCGAAGGTCAGGAAGAGGCGGCCAAGAGCCTCCTGGACACCAACAAGATTTCCTATGCGGGCGTGCGCGGCTACCGGTCCGATGAAAGTGGAAGGATCAGCATCGTACCCTTCGTGACGCGCGGCAATCCTTACGATCACCAGTAAGCCCTTCCCGCGCGCCCTTTGTCAAGGGCGCGTTTTACGGGTCAACGGACTGCCTCTGCTTGGCCGCTGACCCATTTTTTTGTCTGGAGCCCTTTATGACCAGCCCCTCACTGTTGTCTATCAGCCCACAAGCCGTGGCGGCGCCAGCGAGCGGCATCGCCGCGATTATGAAGCATGGTTTTGGACGATCCGACATCATCCCGCTTTGGGTTGGCGAGGGCGACCTACCGACACCCCCCGTGATCTATCGCGCGGCGGCGACCGCGCTTGAGCAGGGCGAAACATTCTACATGCCGCAGCCGGGTATCCCCGAGCTTCGCCGCGCGCTCGCCCAATATCATGATCGCGTTTATGGCAGTCTTTTCGGTAAACAGTTCGAACCCGAGCGTTTCTTTGTCACGGGGTCCGGAATGCAGGCGATCCAGTTGGCGGTTCGGTTGACTGCGGGGGTCGGTGAAGAAATCCTGGTGCCGACCCCCGCCTGGCCGAACTTCGCCGCGGCTGTCGGGGTAGCTGGCGCCCACGTCCGGGAGGTCCCCATGCGGTTCGACCGGGCCGGCTGGATTCTGGATCTTGCCCTCCTCGAGGGCTCGATCTCAGCGAAGACCCGCGCGATCTTCCTGAATTCCCCTTCGAACCCGACCGGCTGGATCGCGGATCACCTCCTTCTTCAGGCGATCCTGGACCTCTCCCGGAGGCATGGCCTCTGGATCATCGCCGATGAGGTTTATGGTCGGTTTACCTATTCCGATGCCTTGACTGCACCGTCGCTACACTCGCTGATAACCGAAGAGGATCGCGTCCTTTTTGTGAACACCTTCTCGAAAAACTGGGCGATGACCGGCTGGAGGATCGGTTGGATTGAGGCCCCGACGTCCGTCGGCCCCGCCATCGAAAATCTGATCCAGTATTCGACTTCTGGCGTCGCGGTATTTATGCAGCGCGCCGCTTGCGCCGCGCTGTACGATGGCGAGGCGTTTGTGGCCGCGCAGATGGAGCGGTGTCGCAAAGGGCTTGAGGGGGTCTCCTCCATCTTAGCAACCTCTTCCCGCATTCACTTTGCGCCTGCCGGAGCCTTTTACCTGTTTTTCGGCATCGACGGGATCGCCGACTCCACGACATTTGCCGGAAGGCTGCTGCAGAAAACCGGAGTTGGCCTCGCGCCAGGGCGAGCATTCGGCATGGCGGGCGAAGGCTACTTTCGGCTTTGTTTTGCCGGGGAAACGAAGGAACTCACGACCGCGGCTGAGCGGCTGCTTAAATTCCTCGATCACGACACCTGAACGACAAGGAGCGCGCACTAATGCAAATGCACATCGCCGAATGGAAGTATCGGGTCGAACTGGCGGCGTGTTACCGTTTGATAGCCCATTACCGGATGGCAGATCTCATCTATACACACGCCACACTTCGACTGCCCGATTACGGCAGTCGCTTCCTGATCAATCCTTACGGGTTGCTTTGGGAGGAAATTAGCGCTTCCTCTCTGGTCACGATTGATCTTGACGGAAACAAAATCGGAGACAATCCCTATCGGGTGAACCGAGCCGGCTTTGTAATTCACAGCGCCATCCACGGTGCGCGGCATGATGCACTCTGTGTTATTCACACGCACACAAGAGCGGGTATTGCCGTTTCCAGCCTGCAGGAAGGCCTTCTCCCGCTGAACCAGATCGCTCTAGGACTGGAGCCACATGTCGCCTATCACGACTACGAGGGCATAGCGCTTGATATCGGGGAGCGCGACCGAATTGTTGCCGACCTTGGAGACAAGCGAGCGTTAATCCTTCGAAACCATGGACTGCTAACGGTCGGACGCAGTGTCGCAGAGGCGTTCAACTTAATGTATTATCTTAATCTCGCTTGCGAAATCCAGGTTTCGACGCTTTCGATGAACCGCAAAATCAACCTGCCTGAAACTTCGGTCAGGTCCAGGGTGGCTGAGCAGGCAGACATCGTTTCATTCGACGAAGGCGATCTCGTTCTGGAGTGGGATGCTCACCTGCGGCTTCTCGACCGGATCGACAGGTCCTACCGGCGATAGGCGATGCAAAACCAGGCCCTGAAGGGCGCCGCCCTCGTGATCGTCGCCATGACTCTCTACATACAGAATGATGTCGCCACCAAACTGCTGACTGAGCGGTTCGATACCCTTCAGGTCATGATGGTTCGAGGCGTGATCGGCGCCGCTTCGCTTCTCTTTCTCTTAAGGCTGAGTGGTACTACTTACAGCTGGAGGCACGCGCTAATGCCGGCAGTGATAATCAGGTCCGCTTGCGACGGACTTGCAAGTCTCGCCTTCGTCTTTGCCCTGGCTGAAATGCCGCTGGCGACACTAACCGCCATCATGATGCTCGCGCCCGTTCTTTCTGCTGCTATCGGCGCCCTGATCTTTGGTGAACGGCTGACGAGAAGACTTACAATAAGTGTGGTGCTTGGCTTCATTGGCGTAATGATTTTCGCGCGGCCGATCTCCACCGGGGTGAACTTGCCCCTGTTTCTTGCATGCTCTGCTACTCTTCTTCTTAGCGCTCGTGATCTGTTCACACGACAAACGTCGGCGGATATTTCATCCGGGCTCGTCGCCCTCTTAACGACGCTCTCGGTACCAGTGCTTGTTGCACCGATCATTGCCACTCGAGGCTATCTGCCGATGCACCCTCAAGATTTCATGCTTCTTGCGTACGCAGGGGTTTTCGCTGCTGCAGGTACCTGGATTTTTGTACAAGCAACGCGCATCGCCACGCTCGCTGAGATCGCTCCGTTTCGTTACTCTGCCCTACCTTTGTCACTAGTGGCCGGCTTCATCGTTTGGGGAGACCTCCCCGATGTAGCAATGCTGGTGGGGTCACTGTTGATTACCGTTGCTGGCATTCTCGCGCTCGCCAGTCGTTCCGCACCAAGTCATCAAGGATGAGCACCGAAGGTTGTTGCCCGCAGCAACGTAAATGCCTAGGTTATTCGCTCTTTTCTATGGGTCATACAGCCTGTAGCCAACTGTACCCTTGTCTTTAGGGGACCGCTACGTGCTCGGTCACTAGTCTCCCCAATGCCCGAGAAAACGGCATCCAAGTTCTTAGCGATTGATTAAACAGTCTGAACCGCCCCGGGTTTGCCGGAGGCTCCAACTTCCAAATAGGATGGAGCCATGACGAGCAAAACGACGAACAAGTTTTCCCCTGAGGTGCGCGAGCGTGCCGTGCGGATGGTGTTGGATCACGAAGCTGATCATTCCTCCCGCTGGACTGCCTGCCAGTCGATCTCCGCCAAGATCGGCTGTTCGGCGCACACTCTACTGGATTGGGTAAAGAGGGCCGAGATCGATGCCGGCAGGAGGGCCGGCTTGCCGACGGACACGGCCGAGAAGATAAAGGCTCTTGAGCGGGAGAACCGCGAGCTCCGGCAGGCCAATGAGATCCTGCGCAAGGCGAGCGCTTATTTTGCCCAGGCGGAGCTCGACCGCCCATTCAAACGATGATCGCGTTCATTGACGATCACCGCGAGGCGCATGGGGTCGAGCCGATCTGCAAGGTGCTGCCGATCGCCCCATCGACGTACCACGATCATGTCGCCAAGCGCACTGGTCCCGCGAAGCTGTCGGCGCGGGCGAAGCGGGACCTGGAGCTCAAACCGGCGATCGAACGCGTCTTCGCCGAGAACTTCGAGGTCTACGGCGCGAGGAAGGTCTGGCGGCAGATGGTGCGGGAGGGCTTCAATGTCGCGCGCTGCACGGTCGAGCGGCTGATGGCCGATCTCGGCCTTCACGGTGTTGTTCGTGGCAAGCCGATCCGCACGACGGTGCAGGACAAGGCCGCGCCGTGCCCGCTTGACCATGTGAATCGGGTCTTCCACGCGCCGGCTCCGAACAAGCTCTGGCTCTCGGATTTCACCTACGTCAGCACCTGGTCGGGCTTCGTCTACGTGGCCTTCGTCATCGACGCCTATGCGCGCCGTATCGTCGGCTGGCGGGTGAGCAGGACCGCCCACGCGAGCTTTGTGCTCGACGCTCTCGAACAGGCCCTGCACGAACGCCGGCCCGTTCATCGCGGCGGTCTGGTTCATCATTCCGACCGCGGATCGCAATATGTCAGCATCCGCTACACCGAGCGCCTCGCCGAAGCCGGCATCGAACCGTCTGTGGGCAGTGTCGGCGACAGCTACGACAACGCGCTGGCCGAGACGATCAACGGCCTCTACAAGGCCGAGGTCATCCATCGGCGCGGACCATGGCGAAGCTTCGAGGCCGTCGAGTTCGCCACGCTGACCTGGGTCGACTGGTTCAACAATCGCCGGCTGCTGGAGCCGGGGGTGCGGACGAAAACTTGGACTATCAGGGAGGTAGTTCATGTATTCCTACGAAGACCGGATGCGAGCCGTTACGCTTTATATCAAGCTGGGCAAACGCCCGAAAGCGACTATTCGCCAGTTGGGCTATCCAAGCAAGAATGCTTTGAAAGGCTGGTACCTGGAATATGAGCACCATCTTGATCTGCGTTTAGGATTTGCGCCCCGCGCCCCTAAGTTCACACAGGCGCAAAAGGAAGTGGCTGTTGAGCACTACCGCACGCATGGTCGTTGTGTTTCTGCAACGATGCGCGCCTTAGGCTATCCCGGTCGTGCAACGTTGACAGCATGGGTTCGTGAGGCGTTTCCCGAAACTAGTAAAGCTGTCACTGGAAGAACTGGACGTCCACGATACCCTGACGCATTGAAGAAGGCTGGCGTCGTCGGACTTTATAATCGGCAAGAAAGCGCGCAGGCCCTGGCCGAAAAGCTCGGCGTATGCAGACCGACACTGTATAACTGGAAAAACCAGTTACTTGGTCCGGAGGCTCCCGCAATCATGAAACGCAAGAACAACTCACCGCCAGTGCCAGAGCGAAAAGAATTAGAGCGCCAGCTCGAAACACTGCAGCACGATATTCAGAAACTGCAGCTTGAGCACGACCTTTTGAAGAAAGCGACCGAACTCATAAAAAAAGACCTGGGCGTCGATCTGCAACTCCTGAGTAATCGGGAGAAAACGCTGTTGGTTGACGCCCTAAAAGATCTTTATCAACTCTCCGATCTGCTTGCTCAGTTGCGACTGGCGCGCAGTTCATATTTTTATCATCGAGCCCGTATGAGGGTGACCGACAAGTACCTCACTATACGTCAGAACATCACCGAAATCTTTGAACTTAACCGTCGATGCTATGGCTACCGCAGGCTACAGGCGTCATTAGCCAAACAATCCGTTACAATCTCAGAGAAGGTTGTGCAGCGCTTGATGAAACAGGAGAACCTGATCGTTGCCACGCCAAAGCGGCGGCGATACCGCTCTTATCTGGGAGAAATCAGTCCGGCACCCGAGAACCTTATTAATCGCGACTTCCAGGCCACAGCGCCGAATGAGAAATGGCTAACTGATATCACCGAGTTCCATATCCCGGCTGGCAAGGTGTATCTCTCACCCATCATCGACTGCTTCGATGGTCTGGTCATCAGTTGGTCTATCGGAACGAAACCAGATGCGGAATTGGTCAATATGATGCTTGATGCCGCCATAGAAACTGTGACCGGCGCAGATAAGCGGCCAATAGTGCATTCTGATCGGGGTGCACACTATCGCTGGCCGGGTTGGCTATCGAGGATCAGTGATGCGAAGCTGGTGCGCTCAATGTCCCGCAAGGCGTGCTCCCCAGATAACGCCGCATGCGAAGGTTTCTTTGGCAGGCTAAAAACGGAGTTCTTTTATCCCAGCGATTGGAGGAACACCACACTCGAGCATTTTATCAATGAAGTTGATGGCTACATTCGGTGGTACAACGAGAAACGGATCAAGATATCGCTTGGCGCACGAAGCCCAATCGAATATCGAAACTGTCTTGGCATTGTGACGTAAAAACAGTCCAAGTTTTTATCCGCACCCCCGGTTGGGGTGATATTTCCATTTAGAATTGGCTCTGACTAATATTTGCTGTTGTTGGTATGCAGACTTTCGCTGGTTCACTGGACTGAATTCGAGCATGGCACTCGGTGCCGCATAGCCGGACCCCGATGTGATTAGCAATCGGCGCACCGAATTAAACGTTGATGGAGTGCGTTATACCAATGACTTGATGGTCGTTCGCGTCTACGGCATCGCTTTAAAATACTTCTGCCTGAATTGGTCGAAATTAATGTGGCCACGATGATTGATCGCGCGGCAAGCGATTGTCTGGATCGTGAACGTCAACTTCATCTCCAGCGATAAGATTAGCTGGAAAAATCACGAGATTGGTTCCCCCAGCATGGCGGAGGGATGGAAAGAGTAGGCCTCGCAAACCGGCCGAGATGATTTCGTCAGCAAGTTTCCAGGATGGCGGCGTCTTTTTATCGATGCGAGCGATTTTCCGCCATCGACAATCCCAATCAGCCCACGCGTCATCCCAATGAACGGGATCGTATCCTCTCGAAAGGTCAGCCACTTCTCCAAGAGTGATCGTGTAAGCCGCAAGTGTAGCAGGCGGCGTAATGCTCGCGCCTTGTCGATACTCCTCGAGTGCTGTCTGCGCCGACACTGACAGATACAGAGCCTCTACGCCGGGACGATTAAAACGTCCCCCATCTGCTGCAGCGCCAGCCCCACTGATTGGAAGGAATGCCCATTTCGGTGTTAGATAACGATGAAAAACGTCCTTCGGTCCGATACGGACGAGCTTCATCCCCGCGCTCCGTTCTCCAGGTCCCTGATATAGGCCAGAACAGCTTCTATCTCACCATCTGCAACAAGTTCTGCGGCTGTGCGGTGGTCGTAATCAGCAATAGGCTCATTCCGATACCAGTAGATCGCCTTCTGGAGATCACCAGTCAGTTCAGCCGCTGCGGATATTACTTTTACCATTTCCCGCATTCTGCCTTGCAGACGTTCGGAAGATGGATTGCGTAGCGTGTTACGATGAACACCCGTCAATTCTGCAAGATTTGCAACCTTGACCCCAAGCACTTTCGATAGCCGCGATGGCGAGATATAGGGTGTCCGTGGCTCCTGAAGACTGTCTACAAAGCCTGAAACCACAGCATATGCTCGATCTGTCTGCGCCTGTGTCACATCACACCTCCGCTCAATAATACGCACAATATATGCATATTTTTTTACACATCAAGTGCAAGCGCATACAGTGAACACTCTGGAAAGAGAAAAAGCTCATTGGTTTCAGGGGCTATCGAAGATTCCAGGATATGATGAATAGCATGAAACAACTTTCCGCGCCCAAGTGTGGATACGCGTGCTTCACGTGCGGCTCGGCGTCCTTGCAAAAAAAGCCAGGGTTTAAATTCCAACCGAAGAAAATTATACGTTGGGCGTTCAACGTGGACGGCAACTGACCTGATTACGTTGAACGGCCTGGCGTCTTTGGGAAGAGCGTCAGGGCCTTTTTAACAGGTCGACGGTTCGATACTGGTCAACTCATCCGGCCATGCAAATCAATGCTATTTTGGAAATTAAATAATCCTGCTGATAAATAAGAGCGTGCCGAGACCACAGGCAAGTGCCATAACGACAAACGGGACAGCCGGTATCCGACCGAGCCAGTTCGGATAATCGGATACGCGTGCAGTACGTATCACTTCCTCGCCTTCGGTCAGAAGCGACTTCAACGCACCGGATCTGTGAAAATCGGGATTGCCCTCCATGGCCCCTCTCCTCTTTGTATGGATCGATTTTTACCATCGAGACAAAAAAGGTCATCCCTAACTTTCGTCCATTTCTACGTCGTTTGACGGATAACAGACCGGGAACACAGGGATAGTTCACCGAAATGAATAGGTCCGAGCTGATTGATTCAAAACTGTCGTTAGACGGGAGGGACGGTTTCAGCGATCTTTTGCTGCATGATCGCCCAGCAGTTTCATCTCTATGTCGAACGGACAGACCCGAATAAAAACATGGCCCGCTACTACGCCATGCATATTTCCTATTCGCTATTTGGAGAGCCCTGCCTGACACGCCAATGGTGCCGGATCGGAACCTCTGGACAGGTCAAGCTACAGCATTTCGAACAGGAAGCAGAGGCCATCAAAATGTTCCTGACTATGGCGCGGAAAAAACAGTCCCGAGGCTATAGGCCCAGATAAGAATCTCGGGCCTGTCGTGAGTGTGGCTACCGTTACGATTTGACCAAAAAACGCCCGCTTCGCAGGGAGGAGGAGAGCGAAGCGGAACCACTGGGCAGGTGATGCTACAGCATTTCGAATACGAAATGGAGGCAGTTCAGATGTTTCTGACCTTGGCTCGAAAAAAGAAAACGCGGGGTGACATATCTCGAAGATTCAGCCACTATAGCTCAGTCTAATTTGAGTCGATCTGCCAATCTAGCCATGAGATCCATTCGTTCGTGAAAAATTGCAACCACCAACGCGGGTGCACTTTCGCGCGGCAAGCAAAAAACGTAATGATGTTCGCAATGCGCCATCCGCAACATCGGAAATAGTGCGCTCATATCCTTAAAAGTACCTTGGCCAGCTGCAAGGTTGGCAATTCCACGTTCAAGCTTGCCGATATAGCGCCGAACCTGTGTATCACTCCATTGCTTACGCGTGTAGCGGATGATATGGCGCATATCCGCTTCCGCCTCTACCGTAAGGACATAGGCCGTCAAGCGCGATTCCCGTCCAGTTCATCATCCAGAATTTGGCCGATGCTCTTGGTGGATACATTGCCCGCAAGACCATCGCTGATGCGACTTCCCAGCACGGTTTTAAGTTCCTGCCATGCCTGATCGGCATTAACATCACCTGGAAACAGACGTTCGAGAGCATATTGCTTAATAGTCTTGCCCTGCAAGGCCGCCAATGCCTTAAGGCTTTGATGCTGCTGATCTGTTATGTCGATTGTCAGACGGCTCATAACGGCTGCCTCCATATAAATACACAAACCCACATTAGCACATTTGCGCGGAGATTGCCACGACTACATCTCACCAATTAGCGCTCGTGGAGACTCCATAGTTTAACTGCAGCGATTGCGAGGCGGGGAAGCATTGCTAGGGCTCAAGCAAGGATGTTCCCTTTTTGTTTCGAATGCTCTAATAAAATACGCATGGACATGTCAGCCGATTATCCGCGGTCCCGTGTTCAAAACCATTCATGCGTGACGAGGACATATGGCAGCGGCCCATCTGGAAAAACTGAATGATCGCCAACGAGAAGCGGTCGAGCATGGCGTCGCCATGCCGGATGGTACGATCGGCGGTCCACTTTTGATCATCGCGGGTGCTGGATCGGGCAAGACGAACACATTGGCGCATCGTGTGGCTCACCTGATCGTCAATGGCGCTGATCCGCGCCGGATATTGTTGATGACATTCTCGCGTCGCGCGGCGTCCGAAATGGCCAGGCGTGTCCAGCGTATCTGCAAACAAGTGCTTGGCGATCATTCGTCCGTCATGACGGACGCTCTGGCCTGGGCGGGAACATTTCATGGAATGGGCGCGCGTCTTTTGCGCATTTACGCCCAACAGATCGGGCTCAGCGCCGACTTTACCATTCATGACCGAGAAGACAGCGCCGATCTCATGAACCTCATTCGTCATGAACTGGGTTTCTCGAAAATGGAAAGCCGCTTTCCAACCAAGGGCACCTGTCTCGCAATCTATTCGCGGGTCGTCAATTCCGAGAGTACAATCGGCGTGGTGTTAAAGAATGCCTATCCTTTTGCCCTTGGTTGGGAAGAGCAGTTGAAACAGCTCTTTGCCGCCTATGTGGACGCCAAACAGCATCAAAATGTGCTCGATTATGATGATCTCCTGCTTTACTGGGCGCAGATGATGTCGGATGCCGCGCTTGCCGAGGATGTCGGTCATCGTTTCGACCATGTTCTGGTTGATGAATATCAGGACACAAACCGCCTTCAGGCATCGATCCTGTTGGCGCTGAAACCGAGCGGGCATGGTCTGACGGTTGTTGGTGATGATGCGCAGTCGATCTATTCCTTCCGCGCAGCAACCATTCACAACATCCTCGACTTTCCCAAGGAATTTTCTCCAAAGCCAGCCGACGTCATCACACTCGATCGCAATTATCGTTCAACACAGCCCATCCTTGCTGCCGCGAATGGAGTGATCAGTCTCGCCCGCGAACGGTTTACCAAGAACCTCTGGACCGATCGTCAATCGGAGCAACGGCCCATGCTTGTAACGGTTCGGGACGAGAGCGATCAGGCGAACTATATTGTCGAGCAGGTCCTGGCGAACCGTGAGGTGGGCGTCAGGCTCAAACAGCAGGCGGTGCTGTTTCGCACGTCGAGCCATAGTGGCGCTTTGGAAGTCGAACTTACCCGTCGCAACATCCCCTTCGTGAAATTCGGCGGACTGAAATTCCTCGACAGTGCGCATGTGAAAGACCTGCTCGCTACATTGAGGTTTGCGCAGAATCCACGCGACCGTGTTGCGGGCTTCCGCCTTTTGCAGATGCTACCCGGCGTTGGCCCGCAAACGGCTGGCAGGATTCTTGACACCATTGCCCTGGACCCGGAACCTTTGCAGTCGCTTGCAGAAATTCCGCCACCGCCAAGAATTGGGGACGACTGGCCAGCTTTTATTGATCTCCTCTCCAGCCTTCGAAAAGCCGAAGGCGGTTGGCCAGGAGAAATCGGCCTGGCGCGCGTCTGGTACGAGCCCCATCTTGAACGTCTTCATGAAGACCACGATACACGCAAGGCGGATCTGGTTCAGCTCGAACAGATCGCCAACGGCTATCCGAACCGTGAACGCTTTCTCACCGAGCTTACGCTTGATCCACCGGATGCAACGAGCGATCAGGCTGGCGTACCGCTTCTTGATGAGGACTATCTCATCCTTTCCACCATTCATTCCGCCAAAGGTCAGGAATGGCGCTCCGTTTACATGCTCAACGTCGTTGACGGCTGTATGCCCTCTGATCTGGGGGCGGGAACGACGGCCGAGCTGGAAGAGGAACGCCGCCTGCTTTATGTCGGCATGACACGGGCCCGCGACAATCTTGCTCTCATTACACCGCAACGTTTTTTTACCTATGGGCAAAATGCGAAGGGCGACCGGCATGTATATGCTTCGCGAACGCGATTCATCCCCGCCACACTCCTTCATTTATTTGAGACGGCGAACTGGCCAAAAGTAGCAGCAACCGCCAGCGAAGCCAGCGCGCGCAATGTCCGCATTGATGTCGGCGCACGGATGCGAAGCATGTGGAAGTGATGTTCCGCGTTCCATACGCGCGCGAATGGCAAACATGCTGTCAAGAAGCCCTTCCAGCCATTGCAAACGCCTAGGTTGAGGAGTGGCGGACATAACAACTGCGCAGCTTAGATCGTATAACAACAACACGGCAGAGATCGCCAGGATGACGCCAACGACCCTTTTCCTGATGGTGAGACAACCATTGAGAATGGTTTTCTTCTGGCAACGTCCGGTATGATGTGACTCTTTGCTTTGCAGGCGTGACTCCGCTTGACTCTTCGGAAGGCCGGGTGTTTTTGCCGGAAGTGCTTTATCGCTACAGAAATGCCGACAGGATAGCCTCACGCCATTACAATAAAGTCTCTTTCGCCCGCAGCGACAGCCAAGCGGCATGGCTTTTGCTTTAAGCAGACGGGAGACACTTTACGGGAATAAGACAATGTCCAACTCAACCACCATCCATAACGACGGAAATACACTGTTTCCGATCGTTCTTTCCATCGTTGCCGCTGCGGCAACGGGCGTTCTCTGGGCTTATGCCAATCCGATCCAGCTGGTTCCGGGTGTGATCCAGTGGCGCATTTTTGCTTTCCTGCCGCCGCTAGTCGGTATTCTGCTGGGCCGCAAGAGCGGTTTCATCTGCGGCTATCTCGGCACAATCATTTGGTCGCTACTCGCTGGCACCTTTATTCCTGCGCATTCGCTACTCATCGACGGCATCATGGTTGGCCTAACCGGCCTGATCCCCGGCATACTGTTCGATCCGAAGACCACGACTTTCAATCGCGCAACGCTGATTAAAATTGCAGCGACCTGCCTTATTGTTGGCCTCTTGATGGTTGCCGCCGTTTCGGCAAGCCTTGCCTATCTTGGCATTTTCCCGTTCTGGTGGGCCGTCATGTATCTCGGTCTTTCCGATATCGTTCCGATGCTGATCGGCACCCCGCTGCTGGTCGTTCCGGCTCTGAAGATTCTCAAGGGCGCGCATCCGTCCGGTTTCACACGTTTCTAAGAACGGGCCCGGAAAAGTGCTCCAACTGCAGAATGTTAAAGTCGGCTTTGGCGATTCCGTGTTGGCAATCGCCGAGGCCAGCCTCGATATCCGTGACGGCGAACGCCTTCTGGTCTGCGGCGCGGGCGGCAGTGGCAAGACCACGCTGCTCAACGCTGCATCCGGCATTGTGCCGCGTCTGATTACCCCGCAGGTTTTTGGCGGCGATGTGACGCTGAACGGCAAGCCCATCTCTTCCATATCGAAGGATGAGCTGTTCAGCACGGTCGGTGTGGTTTCGCAGAATGTGGAAGACCAGCTCTGGGATCTCAGCGTCGAAGACCTGATTGCCTTTCCGCTGGAAAATCGCGGCCTTGCCAAAGACGACGTCCGCACGCGAATTGACGATCTCCTCAACGAGCTTGATCTGAACGCCCTGCGCGGCCGTCGCGTGCTCACCCTTTCGGGCGGCGAGCGGCGGATGGTGGCCATGGCCGCCGCACTGGCTGCCGAGCCGAAGCTCCTGATCCTCGACGAACCAACCACGGGACTTGATCCGGCGGCGCGTCAGCGCCTCTTGCGGGTTCTCAAAAAGCTCGGGGCGGAAATTCCGGCCCTGCTGATTGCCGAACAGGATCCTGCCTCCTTGCAGGCCGTCATCACTGATGTCGGCCTGGTGAAGGAAGGCAAGCTTGCGCCTGTCGTGCCGCTTGCTTCCATCATCAATGATGCGGGAGCCTGGGAAGATGCGGGTGTTCTGCCGCCTGTGGCGGTGCGCAAGCGCCTTGCCGGTGGCAAAGCCGATGGTCAGGTGCTCGTTTCCGTGTCGGGCGTCAAGACGCAGCTTCAGCGCCGTGATGGCCAGCCGGTTCTTGAAAACGTGAATTTCCAGATACGGGCGGGCGAGGTCGTCGGTCTGATTGGCAAGAACGGTGCGGGCAAGACCACGCTGTTCCAGTCCATTCTGGGCCTTCAGAAAATTGCGGCCGGTTCTATCACCATTGGCGGCGAGAATGCCGACAAGTGGACGGCGGCCAAGCGTGCCCGTTCGGTTGCCTATCTGCCGCAGAACATGCGCCGGATTCTGTTCAACATGACGGTGCTGGAAGAGGTGGTCTTCGCGATCACAGCGGCAACCGGCGCGCCGAGGGATGATGCCATCACCGCCCGCGCAACGGCATGCCTGTACAAATATGGTCTGGGCGGCCACGAGGAAACCAACCCGTTCGCGCTTTCCTCGCGGCAGCAGGCCTTGCTTGGTCTCGCCTGTGCGGAAGCGGCGGGCGCTTCGGTTGCCATTCTCGATGAGCCGCTTCTGGCACGCGATCTCAACGGTCGCCGTATGCTGGAACTGTTCCTCGAAACCGCACTCAGCGAAAACCGTGCCGTGATGCTGATCTCGCACGATCTGGAACTGGTGGACGATGTGTCGTCCCGTGTCATGATCCTCGATAACGGCCATGTCACTTTCGATGGCGATGTTGATGCATCCTGGGCTTCCGATGCCTATGGCGCACTGGGCTGGCCCAAACCGCGTGTCGTCGAGACGGGAGAAGCCGCATGAAAATCTTCTACGATTTGAACTTCTTCGTGAAGCTCGTCGCGGCTTTTCTGGTCATGCTTGCAGCATGGCTGGTGCCTGGCTGGCATTATGGCGTGCCGCTGGCACTGGTGACGGTCGGGTTTCTGGTGCTGGTCAAGGTGCCGGGCCTGCGCGGCTATCTCAAGGGTGCGATACTGTTGACGCTGCTCGTCATGGCGAGCTGGATTCTCAATCTCGTGCTGCAAGGTATGGACTTCGTGGACACGCTCCCGATTGCCGCCGGTATGGCGGCGCGACTGGTGACGACCACGGCTGCCTTCTATTTTGTAATGGAAACCAGCACGCCGGGTTCCATTCTGGCAGCGGCAAGCGCTGCGCGTCTGCCGCCTATGGTAACGCTAGTGCTGTCGCTGACCTTTGGCATCATCCCAATGCTGCGCGAGGATTTCGAACGTATCGCGGATGCGCAGCGCGCCCGCGGCATGGAAATCGATGACGTCTCCTTCCCGATGCGCCTGCGTTTTGCGTTGGCGCGCGGTGTTCCGCTTCTGGTGCAGGCAATCCGCATGGCACATGCCATTTCGCTTTCGCTGGCCATTTATGGCTTCGACACCAAGCGTAAGCGCACCACATGGCGCAACGTTGGCCTGCTGATTGAATCACGGCTCAATACCAAGGACATAAAACGATGACTGAAGACAGCACGAAACTTTCCGGCAATGGACAGGTCTGGACCGTCGATGTGGCAGGCCGCAAGGTCGATCTGCCGATTGTGTCGATCAATCCGAACTTCGCCATTTCCCTGATGATGGTCATTGATCTCGGTGTTCGCTTCGGAGAACATGTGGGCAAAGCGCTGGCCGAAAAGCTGGCGCCGCTGAGGCCCGATGTGATCGTCGGTGCTGCAACGCTCGGCATTCCGGTAGCGATTGAAGTGTCGCGCGCGCTTGGTCTTGACGATTATGTCGTGTTGCAGAAGTCGCCGAAAATCCATCTCGGCGATGCTCTGGTGCAGACGATTTCCTCCATCACCTCCAAGGGCGAGCAGCGTTTGCTTCTCGATCGTCAGGCCATCCCGCTTCTCGAGGGAAAACGCGTGGTCGTGGTGGACGACGTCGTGGCATCGGGTTCAAGTCTCAAGGGATCAGTCGAGTTGGTGCGCAAGGCAGGTGGCGAGGTCGTCGGCATCGGCGTCATCCTCACCGAAGCCAAGGACTGGCAGGCCACACTGGGCGAAGATGTGAAGCTACTTCATAGCCTCGCGCATATTCCGCAGTTCGACAATCAGAATGGCGAGTGGAAGCCGATTCTTGATAGCTTTCTGTGAAGACCAACGGAGCCTCGTAACCATTAATTTTAGGACAGTCCCAGCCGGCGACTGTCCTTTGCGGCCTTTGAACTTGGGGGTTCTAGAGCACGTCCGTTGAACGCGGAATCGCGATAAGGATTCACTTGTTGGCCGAACTCTGCTTCTATTGCCCCATTGATGGTTTAGTCGGTGGCAAAATGACCCGAGCTTTCAGCGACGATCTTCGTAGCCGGGTTTTGACTGTGTCATGGGATGGCACGTCAAAGCGCTCAGCCGCAGCCCGATTTTGGGGTTGGCGGCTCAACAGCTATCGCCTGGATTGCGAGTACTCGGGCTGGTCGGTTGACGCCTGCGAAACAGGGGCGTCGCGGTGGCTCGCGCCTCGATGCCCACGAGGGCTCCAAAGTCGGTATGATTGAAGAGGCAAAGGACATTGCCCTCAACGAGATGGTCCTGCGATTGCGTGAGGAGAGAGCCGTTTCCATTGGCTGCGGCGCGCTCGATGTCTGGCTTCGAAGGCGCGCTTGGACATTCAAAAAAAGACCGCACCTGCATTGGAGCAGGAGCGCCCCGACCTTTTGAAGCGTCGCCGCGACTGGTTCGCCAGACAACTCGATATCGATCCGGCGCGCCTCGTCTTCATTGATGAAACGGGTCTGAGCACAGATGTCGCGACTTCGCTGACGGGACGGCGAGAGGAATGCCCGCTCTGGTGCGGGGGGCGGTGCAGCCAGAGGCGCAGTCGGGGGTGTCGCCGGTGGTCTCACCGGGGCCCTTACGAAAAGCGGCGTATCGGGAGAAGGCGCAATTTTGTCCGGTGCCAATCCGGTGGATATCAACGCCCGACGCAAACTCTAGGTCCAGAAAGGCTGACAACGGTTCGACGCGAACCCCGATCCCTATACCGAAGAGGAAATCGAGCGGGAAGGTGCACCAAGTTTGCGCGACGCTGCGCATCCCAAAGGGATTGCTCACCATATATAAGAATGGAACACTGTGCCTTTCAGTATCGAGCCTCAATCGGGCTGACAGCGTCGATGTCCGCTTCAGATTTGGTACCGACACTTGTCGAATAGGAGCTAGATTTCAAGATTATGGACCTCGGCTCTGCTGGATTAAGGCACTTATCCATTCGGCATAATGCACATCCGAAACAGCTGATAAGGAGATTGTGAAATGCCCAAATTCATCACTATCGGCTATGGCGACCGGGCCGGATATGATCAGACGCCACAAACCGTCCGCGATGCCGCTCACGCAGGATGCAAAGCTGCTTTCTGAAGGCGCATTGATAGGCATTGCCGGATCACCTGTGCAGGTACGCAATCCCGTTGGCACTGGCGTGCAAACACAGGAAGGTTCATTTATGTCCTCCGCGCTGCCAATCGCCGGATTTGCCGTAATTGAAGCCACCGATCTGGAGGACGCCGTCAAAAAGGTCTCTGGAGTTCCCTGTGCGGTTGCGCATGGCGTCGTCGAGGTTTGGCCATTGGAGTAGACAAGACTGTTGCCAAACGGCGAATTGCTATCGGTTATATAGCGCGGGCACAGCGAAGTTGGATTTGAACCGTTTTGCCCGCAATCAGTGCCGGGTCCGCTGCGAGAATAAAAGTGTTCATTCCTTCTTGCCGAAGTGAGACAATCGCCTCCTGTAGCACCTCCCTAACGCCCGTATTCTTGGCACTGCTGTTGTAAGTGGCCAAAGCTGCCATGCATCCGCATGCTCCGATCGGCTGACGCAGCCGAATGGTGGTACTCACTGACACAATGTTCGCGTCGGTTTGAATTTCGCCGACGTCAAGGTCACACAGCCAGACAGATCGTTTTTAACGACAACATCGTCTGCTTCTGCTGACAATGCAGGCGCACAGAAGACTGAAACCGCCAGTACACCTGGAATCAAACGGATCATGTGAGCTTTCCCTCCGATATAGACCGCCATTCAATAATATAGCTTGTCGTAGCCAATAGTCGGACGAGCAGTGATCAGTTATCCTTCACTTCGCGCTGCCTCAATCGTCTAGCTATTGCGAGCAAAAATATCTTCTCCGCGCGCAACTTAGCCATCAACTCGCGCTTCAGTTTAACGTTCTCGATTTCGAGTGATAATAATTCAGCTTGGATATCGGCCTCTGCGACCAACTGATCCTTGAAACTTTGCTTTCGCGGAACCACCTTCCGCACGCCAGAGCGAATGGATGGCTTCTTTGCTCTCACAACAACGGCTTCTGTCAGTTCGGGCATGCGAGGCGCTACCGTTTCACCTGGCGACGCTTCCAGTTGAGAGACCTCAGCGTCGGAAGACGTCGTTACAAGCGGGCTTTCTGCAATATTGACAAAGACGGGCTCCGCTACCGGCACAGGTTTCACCGCTTTGATTTCAACCTTGCTTGCAGCCTGCTCAGGCAGATCGGGCGTTAACTTCACCTCCGGCATCGGCTGTGGCGCATCAGCTTCCACTTCACGGGCAATCGACTTCAGATCGAGACTCCCCCATAATGAGGTCCCAGTCTTACGTGCACGCTTGTTCTTATATTCAACGACAACATTGCGGATTGGATTTTTCATCCGTGAATAACTTCCTGAGAAAATGTAAAGCTGGAGTGCCAAAGGGCCTGTGCCAATATCTATAGACTTTGCTCCCGATTTTCAATCTTCGAT
Source organism: Brucella sp. NBRC 113783 (assembly GCF_040372265.1). Lineage (NCBI taxonomy): Bacteria > Pseudomonadati > Pseudomonadota > Alphaproteobacteria > Hyphomicrobiales > Brucellaceae > Brucella > Brucella sp. NBRC 113783. The sequence goes on from NZ_BAABRX010000015.1 coordinate 48,135, forward strand.
ATAGCGTTTGGCTCTATGAGTAAGTGCTTGAATACCACTTTCTATCTGCTCTTTAGTCAGCAGTAAAAGGCCTTATTTTTACATAAAGTATTGATCTCTATTCTCAGTGACCAAATGCTTTACCGCGCCTCAACCCTGGAGAAAACGACCGTGGCTGATGAAACAATTCTCAATGCAAATCCCGCTGCTACCGAAACCAAAGCTGCCGAGCCTGTTGGCGCGACAAAGCAGAACCCAAGTCAGCGAAGGCCGTAGCAACCACGACTGCTAAGGCACCTAAAGGCCATGCAAAGGCGGCGTCTGGAGCGTCAGCGCGAGCAACGCGCAAGGTCAAGAAATACACGCCCACGCAGCGTGCTTCCATTCTTGCTTTCGTGGAAAAGGCGACAAAAAGCGGCAAGACCACTTTGAAAGCTGCATTACAGCAGGCGGGGGTGAGCGAGCAGACCTATTACAACTGGAGGAATGCTGCTGGCAAAACCGCTGCGCCAGTTGCCGCGAATATCTCTTCGGGCGATGATCTGAAGGCTCTGGTCGCACTGGAAGCGGAAAACCTCAAGTTGCGTAAAGAACTGGCCATTATGTTGCGTGCCGAAAACGCTGAACTGCGCAAACGTCTCGGCAAAGCTTAAGGGCAATAGTATGGCTCATCGCCCTCCCCTGGACCATTACAGCTTTCAAACGGGTGACCAGTCATGCGGGTCACCCGTTTTGCCTCGAATGCGGGAAATGGCAACCTTGGTTCGCTATTTTGGACATCCCATCAAGATTCTTTCACAATGCCTTGGACTATGAACATGCAGCAAAGGCCAGTGCTATTGATGAATAGAATTGCGGTGCCGATCATTTCGCTACTTTGCATGGGCTTGCTGATTAGCTACATGCAACTCGAACATGACCACGAGCGGATTGATCGTGAAACCGTGTTGCTGACAAATCACTGGACCGGCGAAGTCAGGCGCTGTCACCGATCATACAATTCCGAACTCAGCTGCCAACCCACAACTTTGCAGCCAAGGCCATGGTATCTGGCACTCAGTCCTTTTGATAGTCCAGCCGCAAGAGCAGCCAAACAGGGCGATAAGTCGACCCCGCTGTCCGATTTAATTTTTTACGGCGCATTCGGGCTCGTAATTCTTATTATCTTCATCCTTCCGATGCTGGATCGGAGCACCGAGCAGGATTCCCGGTCTTCGCGCAAAAGTGGCGATGCAAGCGACTGAGGCGTGGTTTTGCGCAAACCGTACGCTTTTGGCTTTACAACCTCTCCATCACATCCGTCAGGGCATGCTGCCTACAGGCACCAGCTCTCAGTATGTTGATTGCAACCGAAAAATCCGCGATAGAAGCAGACAGAATTCTATGATCGCTTCCGGCCCCGTTGCTGCGATAAGAAGAGCGTTAGACGCGGTTGAAGCAACCGCCACTTGGACAACAAGTTTAAGCGTAGCTGTCTGCTTTCGCTTCCGCGCTCGCAAAGCGCTTTGAACCAGGCACCTCGACGGCTGATGTGCTCGATCTAATCACGATGATGATCGCGAAACTCCCCAAACGCCGCTAGTAATTCTGCAAGTCCAACTTCAAAATCCTTGAGCACGACTTCGTTTGCGAGCTGGTATTCGCCGCGTCGACCGTGGCTCGCCACGGCGAGAGCGGCACCATGCGTGTAGTCGACCAGTATGTGCGTCCAACGAGCTGCGTTGTTGCGCTCGCTCAACAAGCGGGTGAGCTCATTGGTGATCCTCATAGCATGATCGGGAAAAACCGCTGGCCGCGCAAATATGGCCAAGGTCAGGGCTGGGTAGAGAACAACCTTTAAGTAGTAGGCTGTGAGAAGTCCGTGGGCGCGCGCAAGAGCTTCACCTGTTTCAGGAGCCGCAACGTCAGCATACACATGCTCCGCAAGCGCTTTGATAAGTCCATCCTGATCCTTGAAATGGTGATAGATTGTCATGGGATTGATGCCCACACGCCTTGCCAGTGCGCGCATGGTCAGACCGTCGAGACCGTCGGCATTGAGTATGTCCAAAGCCCCGGACAGAATGCTCTCCGGCGAAACGCACTTTTCGTTCGCTGTTGGCCTCCCTCGCCCCCTTGCCATCATTTCATAACCTCGTAACGAGACTGGACCAATCCAGAAGGGAAGGCCCTTGTGTCCTTGTGCGCAAGGGCCACATCGCGCTGCCTCCCACCAAAAAGAGGGCGCCCAGTACCAAGCAAGATCGGCACTCTCGTGATCACCATGTCATTTATCATATCCAGTTCCAGGAACGATTGAATGATGCGCCCGCCATCCACATAGGCGCGTTGAGCGCCTTCGGACGTCAGCATTTCCATCATGCTACTGGGCGATTTGTCTGAAAAGCGGACCTTTCCGGTGAGCTCGTAGGGCACCTCTTGTGATGCAAGCTGTTCGGATAGGACCACTACTGGCCGGGTATAGAACCACTCGCCCATGCTTCGGACCGCTTCGTATGTGCCCCGCCCCATCACAATGACATCGATATCTCTAATGAAGTCGTCGTACCCATGATCCTCCCCAGCCTGATCGTGCTCAAGCAACCAGTCGATATCCCCGTTTTCACGGGCAATAAACCCATCGAGGCTCGTGGCGATAAAGACGTGTCCAGTGACCATTACAAACCCCCATAATTATACATCGTATAAATAACGGAGTTCGAACTGTGTCAAGGCACATGAAGGTCCATTCTTGCACTTCTCGGCCACATAATTGCCTATACGTTTCCTAACCCGTCGTGACTGTCTTGAAGTGTGGTAGTCCGTCGGGTTTGAGCATGCCCGAAATTCATTCCGACGATCAATGGGAAGATATTTCGCGATCGGACCGTTTCCGAACTTCGTGTTAGCCGTTCACGAGCGGAAGTGACGGCTCTCAAAGAGACCTTGCACCTGAACTGCCCTTTCGTTACGTGCGATTTCTGCCGCGTATTATCTCTGGGGTAATCGATCACCTTCCCTTGCTTTGGCAGTATCACATCCACGAGGTGCTCTCGTCGGGATTGCACCGAAGCAAAGGAGACCAAAATGTCCATCAAATCTAACCCTATGGATCATGCCTTCACCGGAGTGAATTCGGTCGCTGACCTTACCTCGCGCCGTGGTGCAGGAATTCCTTGCCGCCAGGCTGGTCGGGGATACGGAACGGCTGGCCGCGCTCTTCGCCGATGAGGTCGACTGGCAGCTCGCCAAAAATCCCGTCGTTCCGTGGATTCGAAGGCGGTCAAGCGCTGCCGAATGTGCAGCCCAATTCACAGAATTGATGGAATATACCGTGGCCGAGCATGCGCGTGCCTCTATCGACACTTTTCTGGTCGATGGCAGTGACGCTGTTTTGATGGGGCATATCTCAGGAACCGTACGCATGACGGGAAAATCCTTCGATGGCCCTTTCGCGCTTCATCTCACGGTCGTGGAGGGTCGTATCACGCGGCACCGCCTCTACGAAAACAGCCTGTCGATCGCCGAAGCATGCACCCTATGATCGGTGTACATCGCCCCCACAGGCAAGGCCTTCAATCGGCTTTACGACCTTGCGGTCAACCGGCGCAATATCTCCCCGGTCTCCCCATCCGCCGGAAAGAAGGATTCGACCGCCAGTTCTGAAAGCGTGGCGTCGAGCGGCGTGCCGAACACAGTGATGGTGCTGATGAAAGATAGTAACTCGCCGTCGATCCTGAGCCGCAGCGGTACGGCGATGTTAGCGGCCACATCATAAGGTTGAGGGTTGGCGCGTGGCCGACCGGGATAGGCGGAGAGCTCCTTCTCAAGTGTTTCCAGTGCGGGATCGGCCGTCGCGTCGATCTGTATTCTCAGACGCTCGATCAAATGTGTACGCCATTCGTCGAAGTTTGCGATGAATGGCGCCAGCCCTTTGGGATGCAAGCTCAACCGCAGTACGTTGACCGGAGGGCTGAGCAGTGCGGGCTCCTCCACGCCTTTGAGGAGCGGCGCAATCGCGGCATTCGCGAGCACCATGTTCCAGCCCTTATCAACGGCGATGGCCGGATAGGGCTCATGGGCTTTCAGCACCATCTCAACCGCCGTCAACGCAGGCTTGAGCGCCGTCCTCCAGTGCGCGTTCGCCATAAATCGGCGCGAATCCGGCCGCCACCAGCAACCGGTTACGTTGGCGCAACGGCACCGATAGCTGATCGGCCAGCCGTAGCACCATCTCACGTGAGGGTGCACAGCGCCCGCTCTCCACGAAACTCAGATGGCGCTGTGAAATCTCGGCCTCCAGCGCGAGGCTAAGCTGGCTCATGCGGCGGCGCTGCCGCCATTCCCTTATCAATGTGCCTGCGCCCGTCTGCATGATGTTCATCGTCGCTTCTCCAACTGGCGGTTTTTATCATCAGAACCTATATGCCGAAGCCCCAATTTCCTATTACGCCGGGCGCAATCGCCAACGGCTGCGTTCGTGGTCATCTTTTTTCGACGCGGTTGACGCGGTTTTGGAGCGGCCAATCTGGGTTCCAATCAACGGAAAAGTTCATGACCCTTCCAATGCCTCCCTTTTTGAAGATTACCCTTCGGCTCGATGCTGCGGTTTCCGGCGCAGCCGCGCTGCTGAAGGCGGCCGGAGCTGGGCGCGCACCTGCGTGGGGCCGAGTACCTTTCGTGACAATAGGTAAATCATAAATGACAGCAAATATGACAACACTGTCTACGGTAACGCATTCGAGCCGCCACAGTACGCAGATTGTCGTCCTCTACCCACGAGTCCGCCCCCTATTGGAGGGGGAGGCATAGTTTACGGCTCAGTGAGAGCTAATATCCGTGGGACTTTCAGGAGCGCCATGGCGCTTCAGATGAGAGGCTTGCAACATTGATCGGCGCCAGCTTGCCGATAGGTCCGCGCTATCAGGCCACGTTCATTTACAGGCCCGATGCGCAGCACGCGATCTACAACGTCGTCTATGAGGTTCACAGCGCGGTTGTTGACACCGAGTTTGATATCGATTGAGGGTAGTGTTCTAGAATACAGGAAATACCGGCGCAATGAGCTTCCGATACCACCGGTGACGTCGATCTTGGGTGTGCCGAGCGGTTCAAATTCGCTGGTATCAGACAGAGCTTATGAAAGCTCGGAAGCCGGCACCTGCCCTGCCTTTTACCACCCCGTCGAGGCAGAGGCATCCTTTTTGGGCGACAGTATTTACTTGGAAAAGTCCGTCTGCGATCCACTCAAACGCCGGTAAATTGCCGTGTGAACGGCGTCATAGGCTCTCGTCCGCATTTAAAGCGAAACAATCCGCGAGTTGAAAAGTTTGAACAATTAGTTACTTGACAGATCAAAGTGAAGACGCTGCGATTTGATGGGTTAATCAGCGATTCTACTTAACAGCTTATCGGTGTGAACGCCCGATGGTGAGGAAGAATCCGCCAATTAACAGGCACTGTCGCCTATCGGCGTTTGCGACCCATCGGAAACTTTAGAAGCCACGAAACGGCAGAGAGCGTGATTAACATTTCAAACGAGCAGGCACTCAGTTCAGTCGTGGGAAAGCGCATTTTATTCTTCGAGAACGGGTTATTGCTGACGGAAGAAATAGAAGCGAAATTGAAGAAATCTGGCGCGGTTCCGCTCGGGCCTGTTGGTACGTCTGATCAAGCAATTGACGTTATCGAACACCTGTCGGTCGATGCAGTCATTTTCGATGTCGCTCTGAAGCCTGCTGCCGTCACGCCACTGATTACTTATCTGGAAGATAAAATGATACCATTCATATTTGCCCTATTGGAAATTTCCAGCCATGTCGGCGAACCCATTGCCAAATTTGTAATGAGCGCGCGTAAGAGCGATCTTTCCAGGATAGCGGGCGCGCTGTTCCCATCGTCAGCTGCGTGAGAGCATTTGGGCCGCAATGATCAGCTGACTTCGAGAGAGCCTGCTTTGCCAGTTCCGCTGATGAGGTGTGTTGGATGAAGATTGCTACCTATAATGTTAACGGCGTAAACGGAAGGTTGGCCGTCCTATTGCGCTGGCTTGAAGAAGATACGCCAGACATTGTCTGTTTACAGGAGCTGAAAACGCCGGACGAAAAATTCCCGATCAAAGCGCTGGAAAAAATTGGATATGACGCGGTTTGGCAAGGCCAGAAAAGCTGGAATGGGGTGGCAATTCTGGCGAGAGGAAGGACCCCGGTTGTCACGCGACGTGGACTTCCAAGCGAACTCAATGACACGCAGAGCCGCTATCTCGAGGCAGCGGTTGGAGGCGTACTAGTCGGCTCTCTCTATCTTCCGAACGGCAATCCCGTTCCTGGGCCAAAATTCGAGTACAAGCTGAGCTGGTTTCAACGGCTGCACGATTATGCGGCTGAGTTGCTGACACTCGATATACCCATAGTGCTCGCTGGCGATTTCAATGTTATGCCGACCGATCTCGATGTCTACGCGCCGGAGCGCTGGCGCGACGACGCTTTGTTTCGGCCCGAAGTTAGAAAAGCATATGCACAACTGGTTGCACAAGGTTGGACGGACGCGGTCCGGTCTCTTCATCCAAAAGAGCGTATTTACACGTTCTGGAAATATTGGCGCAATTCCTTCGAACGCGATGCTGGGTTGCGCATCGATCATCTCCTTCTTAGTCCCGCTCTGGCACCGGCCCTGAAATCGGCAAGCGTGCGACGCAACCCGCGCAGCTGGCCTCACACGAGCGATCATGCGCCTGTGATGATCGAGATTGAGTTACCGCTTGGTGCCGGCTAATCTGAGACAAGCGTAGCCGCCCGGCGCTCACAAGACCGCGCCGATCGCCGCGCTTCGCGTAATTGTTCGATATCGGGATGCCACCACCCCCGTTCTCGATCTTTGTTTGTTAGTTCATTCTTCCTTGGCCAGTTTCGAATGAGTTCGTCGAGTGAGGGCAAGCACCAGATCCCCCAAACATAATCGCCGTCGAGACCGGGATAAATGTCGTCGATCGTATCACAGTGCACCAATTCGCCTGTTATCTCCCTAACAACGATAATACCATAGGTCTCAGTTGCAATGGGACGATTGAGCGGTGGCAACGCGTCGGCAGAGAGCGGAATTCGTCGTCGCCTGCGCTCGTTCGCACGTCGACGTGCCCTTTTTTCTTCATCGCTTCCCTTACGCGCTTCGGCGCGCTTCCGCCGTTCCTCCGGTTCGCTGCGTCTAGCCTCGTTTTCGATGGCCTCCCAATGTTGGACAAGCTCATCATAGGATGCAAAGGGCACCCGCCAAACTTTCGCATTATGGTCCCATCGGGCGAAGGATATCTGACGGATTTCTTCAACCAGCCGTCGCCAATATGGCGATTTAATTCGTAACCCTTCACCGTCGACCGACAAATACGTACTGAGGATCGGCTCGAATTCATAGGCGTCCCTCCCCTTTTCCTCTGCAGAGGGGTTTGCGCGTGAGGCCTCGCGAGCCAGCCAACGATTAATGCGCCGAGACGCCGTTTTCCCAGGAACGATCCATGCCTTGTTCCAGTCGCTCCATCGTGCACGGGGAAATTCCTTGCGAAAGCGCTGAACTGTCATTCGATCAAAAGGAAATGATATTGTGGCTCGATCATGGTCTTCGGTATCCAGTCGAGTGTTTTTGTCCATCTGCGATGCTCCAGCGCCAGTTGGCTAACTGAACCCAATAAGCGGCCCAATGTTTCGTTGGGTTGCCTGCGCGGTCGAAAAGCGTTCATTTTGGAATAAGAGTTCGTTGATGCAAAGGCATCTGGATCGTTTCAAATACGAAGGTCTGAAACAAGCGACAGACGCTTTCGCTGACCCATAGCCTTCATGACTTATCGTCACGCGAAGCTTAGGTAATGCCTCTTTGAAAACTTTTTTGGAACTTATGCCGCAAGCGGGAGTTTCATGTCTGTTACTTATTTCACTGGAGAAATACAATGAAAATCAGAACGTTAGCGTTCTTGAGCGCTTGTATCATCGCGCCTTCGGCTGTGTTCGCTCAGGACACCGGCAAAACCTCTCCGGAAACTCCAGCGGTGGCAACGCCTGATAGCAACAATCCAGACGCGCCGGTTAAGGGCGCCAACAGCTTTACAGAAGCTCAAGCCAAATCAAGGATTGAGGAGGCAGGATACACAGGCGTAAGCGGCCTCAAATTGGACGAAGAAAACGGCATCTGGGAAGCCTCTGCCATGAAAGGTAACGAGAAGCTGGACGTCCAGCTTGACTACCAGGGCAATGTCACAAAGAAGCCAATGTGAAGGTTTGGCTTCCATCCACCATTTGAACATGGGAGATTTCTATGAAAACCGTTACCGGATTATTTGACAATTACGAAGCAGCCAAGGATGCTGTGGCACGGCTCGAAAACGCCGGGTTCCCGTCAGACGACATTTCCATTGTTTCCCACCACCGCGACGATGACAGCGAGAGTAATGCCGGCTCCGGCGCAGGGGTCGGTGCAGGTCTAGGTGCGGCTGTCGGCGGTGCCGGTGGTCTTTTGACAGGGCTGGGCTTCATGGCGATCCCAGGCGTTGGACCAGTCGTCGCCGCAGGTTGGCTCGCAGCAACATTGACCGGAGCAGTCGGAGGCGCAGTTGTCGGGGGTGTCGCCGGTGGTCTCATCGGGGCTCTTACGGAGAGCGGTGTATCGGAAGAAGACGCTCACTTATACGCTGAAGGCGTTCGTCGCGGTGGCTCACTTGTGACCGCTCGTATTGCGGATGAACGTGTGTCGGAAGCCGACGCTATTTTGGCCGGTGCCAATCCGGTGGATATCAATGCCCGAGGCAAACTCTATGTCCAGGAAGGCTGGCAACGGTTCGACGCGAACGCTGATCCTTATACCGAAGAGGAAATCGAACGGGAACGTAGCCGTTATCTTTAAATCTTGAGCGGGCGAAAGCCCGCTCCCTCGTCGCTATAAACAGTAATTAGCGCGTAAGCCGTGATAACAAAAAGCACGCAGCGAATAACGCGGCAACAACGATACCCAACACGACTATACGATCTGAGATTGTAATATCGAACATCTCAATCTCTATTCTTTTCAGTCCAGACCATGAAACCTATGAGCGCGAACAGCGACACCATCATCGCGCCAATAAACCAAACAAACCAGATCATACGTGGTCCTCCCGGCGACAGAACTCGCAAGACGGGAAAATTTTCATTGGGCTCGTATAAATTGAATAATGAGCCCTGATCAGTAGGGTGTAAGGTACTGATCAGGGCTTGCGCATGGAATTGCCATCAGCTTGGAAAGCCATACGCAATTTCGCAAATAACGTGCCCAACTCATTGGACAAGGGGTTGCGTGAATTTCCGTACGCTAACGTACACCAAGTCAGGCGATTAACGCCTGCATCGCAGTACGTTATTGGCTATAGCCGTATCCCGCCAGAGCAATGCCTCCGACCACGCCGATCACCGACCAGCCAAGCATGCTAATGCCCATGAAGCTGTGATAGGTTTTATCAGAGACTTTCTTAAAAGCCACCGCGACCAACAAATTCACGGCCGCGCCAAAGATTAGGCCGATACCGTTGGCGACGTAGGCGGCGGGGTGAAGTGCCATGCTCTGCATAAAATACGGTCGCAGCAGAAAAGTCGCGCCCAGCATACCTACGATCAGCACGAAAACTGAGACCATGCCGAAACCGGACCATCGTATTAGCATTGTCTAAACTACCTTTGTCTTAGGGAAGATCGAGCGGTAATGACTCTTGCCTCGTCGATGAACAACCCCTTTGCTCGGAGTTATCCCAAAAAAAGCCCGCCACTCATGGGGGCGGGCAAGTTCGGTTCTCTCCAATTGACGGATAAAATTTTACTTAAACGCTTAAAAAAGTAAATCCGCGCAGCGGTAGCGGACTAGCCTGATTCCGCACAAATTTCGCCCAAGACGACGTCCAGCCGTCAAATTCTAGCGTTTCCCCTGCCAGATCATCGCAAGAGCAATTAGTGCTAAAATAGATGTCAGTACGGCTTCAGCCAATATGATCCAACTCATTTGCGTTCCCCATACACAATTGAACGATCCATGGCTTGATCATGCCGGCGCGACAGGCCACAATTCCCTCGGAGCCAATAAGGCGGTTTTTATACTGAATGCTTAAAAAGTGTAAACCCCAGCGGCGTCTCCCAACCCCGCTGGGGTCGCGCGCAGCATTCGTACATTCCGACATTGCTTCGCGCTAGCGCCCGAGAAGCCGTCTCTCGGACGATCAGACAGATAAAGGACGACGGCAGGCCGACTATATCGGAAGAAAATAGAGCAACAATCTGGATATCCAATTTCGACAGCGCGCCAGTATCCATGACCTTGTTCATCAGAATGACTGCCGCTGCGGTCGTCTTCAACAGCGAAATAACAATCAATTACATATATTTAATCGAAACGCATCTTCCTCAATTTATTATCGCCACCAAAAAAAATACCCCGCCTCAGCGGTGCAACGGAGGCGGGGTAGGCGTCAGTCTTCCAAGCTTGGTTAAACCGGCAGCCGACACCAACGAATACGAACCACGTTCTTAGGAAAAGGTTCCCTCGGTATCGTTGGAGTTGGCATGCATTGCGGTTATGTCATGTCGAACAACATACTTCTGATGGGCAAGCCTGGCAGCGAGTTCGCAAAGATAATTTCGATCACGCAAACCATGCTCGTAGAGCATCATGACGCAGGATGCGAGTTCACTGGCCGAATAATTCCGGTCGCTTTCCTCGAGGATCACTGCTGCATACGTGAAGCAGCTACGCAGGAAATCGACTTCGACAGGTGTATATATTCGGCTCGCTTCGTTGAAAAACGGCATGTCAGCCTCCTAATACTAAAGGCGTAACTCTACCTTATTAGCGACCGCTAAAAAGCAAATTTTATCAATTAGTGTTACGTTACGCGGGCGCTGCAGAATATTGAACCCCGCCAGCCGTTTAGCTGACGGGGTATGCGCCTGCCGAAGCGAGCCACGCCGTAAACAGGCGCATGGCTGTGGCCTGAATGAGCGTCCAAACTGACGACGAGGGCCGAAGTTTCATTTAAAATGAGGTAAAAACTGCATTCGCCCCATCGGCTTTATCGGCTTCTAGTCGCGTAGAAACACAACGTAATCATTCGCATTCCTTATTCTTGACAGTTCATTCCAGAATTCCTATCTTGCCGACATGGCACGATCAAAAGAATTCGATAGAGATGAAGCGCTCAAAGCCGCCATCAATGTCTTTAGAGAACATGGATTCGAAGGCACTTCGACGGAAATGCTTATAAAATCGATGAAGGTGGGCCGGCAGAGCCTTTATGACACCTTCGGCGATAAATGGCAGCTCTATCGATCAGCGGTGGAACAGTATTTAAATAGCGAAGCTGCGGCCCATATCGACACCCTCGTATCCGAAATGCGCGCGATTGATGGAATTCGCGCTATAGTCTGGCGCGTAGTGGATGAAGCGAACAGGCCATGTCTGGGAGTTAGTTCTATCTGTGAGTTCGGTCAAACTCGACCGGACCTAATTGCCGTGCATCAGGCTGCGGACCGGCGTCTGAAGGAAGCAATGAAGCGGCGTATTGCGGAAGCAGAGGCGGACGGCGACCTGACAGATCAGGTGTCTTCACCGGAAATCGCGGACTTTATGATCGCCAATTTTTCCGGCATCCGGATCGCGGCACGCGGGGGTGCCGATCAGAAACATCTTCAATCTTTAGGAACAATGGCTTTGCGCGCAATCAGCTGAACATCCAAAACAATTTGGCCAATTATGGAACGATCAGTCCAGAAAGGATATAGTCATGAAAGCAGTTGTTATGAGGGAATTCGGCGGGACCGAGGTAATGGAAACGGTCGAGCGCCCTTTCCCTCAGCGGAACATGGACATGTCGTCGTCAAAGTTGCGGCGGCGGGCGTAAACTTCATGGATATAGGGGTAAGGCAGGGGTCGACCTGGACTGATGTGCCAAACCCGAAGGTGCTCGGCGTTGAAGGCGCGGGCTATGTGGTCGCAGTGGGCAGCGGCGTGGACGAATTTGCGCCAGATGATCGTGTCGCCTGGATCTACGGCCCTGGAAGCTATTCCGAATACATCTCAATATCAGCAACTTCCCTTGTGAGAATTCCGGATATAGTGGACGATCGCATAGCAGCATCCATCATGATGCAGGGGCTCACGGCAAGCCATTTCGCGACAGACTTTTATCCGGTTCAGCCTGGCGACATCGCTTTGGTGCACGCAGCTGCGGGTGGCGTGGGGCTTTTCCTGACGCAAATCATCAAGCGGCGCGGCGGTCATGTCATCGGGCGCGTCTCATCCCCGGAAAAAGCGGCGATTGTCAAAGCGGCCGGAGCAAATCATGTCATTATCGACAGGGACGGACAGTTCGCAAATGAAGTCTTGCATCGTACGGATGGGGTGGGTGTCAACGTCGTCTACGACGGATCGGGACCGAAGACTTTCCAAGACTCCCTCGCCTCACTCTGTCGTTCCGGTACTTTTTGCTGGTACGGACCGGTACTGGGCGGGCCCGGTCCGCTCGATCTTATGAGCCTGCCGAGAAGCATCGAGATCGGCTACGCCACCTTCTTCGATCACATCCCCACTACCGAACTCTTACGGTCCCGAAGCAAGCAACTTTTTGACTGGATTGAGGACGGTTCGCTGAAGGCCATGATCGGCAACACTTATGCACTTGCCGATGCCCGCCAGGCTCATGCGGATACGGAAAGCCGGGCTACAACCGGCAAACTCCTGCTCATACCCTGACGTTCGTTTGTCCTGCCATATGAATATCATCGGCGCCGGCTTCCGGCGCCGATGAGTCCTGTAATTGTCAGAGCTTACCCGGACCGGCTGTCAATGCGAGCAGACCGGTAAGAGGAGACGGTGTTGTCACGTTAAGTTTCTCTGGCCGGAAAGGCCAGGGGCTCGTAGATATTCAGGCGAAACAGGCCGCAATTTTCCATGCATCGAAAGCTTCGAGGCGATGGTAGCGAATTGTGTGTGCGGCTC
>NZ_BAABRX010000016.1:0-53600 GCF_040372265.1 Brucella sp. NBRC 113783
CCTATCTCTCAGACGTCCTCACCAAGATCGTCAACAATCATCCAAATAGCCAGATCGACGACCTGCTGCCTTGGGCCTATGCCGCAACGCACGATCTCAAAGCCGTGGCCTGAAAACAGCGCTTACCTTGAAGCACTTTATGCCCCGTTTGTTGATTGCCACTGAGAACTGACCCGGCGGGGATGCGGACTAAAACTTGGACCACCAGGAGTTAGTTCATGTATTCCCATGCAGACAGAATTCGCGCCGTTGAGCTGTATATCCAGCTTGGCAAGCGAGTTAAGGCGACGATCCGCCAATTGGGTTATCCGACAAAGAATGCGCTGAGAAACTGGTATCGCGAATACCAGCAACATCAAGACCTACGTGTTGGTTGTGTGGCTCGCGCACCGAAGTTTTCTGAGGCCCAGAGGCAGGCGGCGCTTGAACACTACCGCATTCACGATCGCTGTATCTCTGCGACGATGAGGGCGTTGGGCTATCCAGGTCGTGGAACTTTGACAGCATGGGTTCGAGAAGCGTTTCCAGAGACGAGGACTTCGATGGTCGGTCGCTCCTGGCGTCCGACCTATCCCGAGGCGTTGAAGCAAGTCGCGGTCATTGCTCTTTGCAGTGGAGAGGAAAGCGCCCAGCAAGTGGCCGAGCGGCTAGGCGTATGCCGGCCGACGTTGTACGCTTGGAAGAATGAGTTACTCGGTCATGAGGCTGCCTCATCCATGAAACGCCGCAAAGCCTATGCGCCAGCGCCCGAGCGTGAAGAACTCGAGCGACAGCTTGAAGCCCTCCAGCGCGATATCCGCCAATTGCAACTCGAACACGATCTGCTGAAGAAGGCCAATGAACTGCTAAAAAAAGGCCTGGGCGTCGATCTGCAACTCCTGAGTAATCGGGAGAAGACACAGCTGGTTGACGCCCTCAAAGATACCTATCGATTGTCAGAACTGCTTTTGCAGCTGGGGATTGCGCGAAGCTCGTACTTCTACCATCGCACCCGAGTGAACTTCGAAGACAAGTACGTCACCATCCGTCGCAACCTGACGGAAATATTCGAAAGCAACCATCGCTGCTACGGCTATCGCAGACTGCAGGCGTTGCTTGCCAGGCAGAGTGTGACAATATCGGAAAAGGTTGTGCAGCGATTGATGAAACAAGAGCGTTTGGTCGTAGTCAGACCACGGCGACGGCGTTTTGGCTCGTACCTGGGAGAAATCATTCCTGCGCCCGAGAACCTGATCAACCGCGATTTCCGTGCGAAAACACCGAACGAGAAATGGCTCACGGACATCACTGAATTCCAAATTCCCGCCGGCAAAGTGTATCTGTCGCCGATCATAGATTGCTTCGATGGCATGGTGATCAGTTGGTCCATTGGAACACAACCCGATGCGAGGCTGGTCAATAAAATGTTGGACGCCGCCATCGAGACAGTTACCGACGGCGAAGGCGGGACAATCGTCCATTCTGACCGTGGAGCCCACTATCGCTGGCCGGGTTGGCTTACTCGGATCAGCGATGCGAAGATGGTTCGTTCAATGTCCCGCAAGGGCTGTTCGCAGGATAATGCCGCGTGCGAGGGCTTCTTCGGTCGATTGAAAACGGAACTCTTCTATCCCCGAGACTGGAAGACAGTCACGATCGAACAGTTTGTCCACGAGGTTGATGCCTACATCCAATGGTACAATGAGAAGCGCATCAAATTATCACTGGGGTCGCTCAGCCCGATTGAGTATCGAAGAAGTCTTGGCCTTAACGTATAACTCAGTCCAAGTTTTTATCCGCACCCCCGAAGAACGTGGCCGCCTTCAGAAAAGTTTCAGCAATCGCACCAGGATTACCTCATGGTGTCGCCGTCCTTCATAGAGACCTTTTCCGTATCGACATGCAGTCGGCCTTGGCGCTAGGTTGATTGAGTTTCGGGGGCTGTGGCTCCGTCGGCCGTATGAAGCTCTCGGCGAAAAACTGGAAGCGCGAATGCCGCACAGTAATCCAGCTGATTGCCAGTCAAGAATCGTTATCACGGCTTTGTTCCTGCGATTGGCCGTAATGAAACATCCCCATCGCCTGGATAACTCAGGCATAGGGATGTTTTCTAAGTGTATCAGATAGCTTTCTGCAACTCCGGCAGCACGGTGAAGAGATCACCGACGAGGCCATAATCAGCAACCTGGAAGATCGGCGCTTCTTCATCCTTGTTGATGGCGACGATGACGCGGCTGTCCTTCATGCCAGCCAGATGCTGGATCGCGCCGGAGATGCCGACAGCGATGTAAAGCTCCGGTGCAACCACCTTGCCCGTCTGGCCAACCTGCCAGTCGTTTGGCGCATAGCCCGCATCGACTGCCGCACGGCTGGCGCCAACCGCCGCACCGAGCTTGTCGGCAACCGGCAGGATCACTTCCTGGAACTTTTCAGCCGAACCAAGTGCGCGACCGCCCGAGATGATGATCTTCGCCGAGGTCAGTTCCGGACGATCCGAAGCCGACAGCGCATTGCCCACAAAGCTCGACAGGGCCGGATCGGCAGGCACCGTTGCGTTCTCGACGGCAGCCGAACCGCCTTCGCCCGTTGCGGAGAAGGAAGCGGTACGCACCGTGATCACCTTCTTGGCGTCGGTGGACTGCACCGTCTGGATCGCATTGCCCGCATAGATCGGACGCTTGAACGTATCCGCCGACACCACTTCCATGATTTCGGACAACTGCATCACATCGAGAAGCGCTGCAACGCGCGGCAGGATGTTCTTGGCCGAGGTCGTCGCCGGTGCGATGATCGTGTCGTAATTGGCGGCCAGTTCCACGATGAGCGCTGCCGTTGGCTCGGCCAGACGGTTTTCCAGCGCATCGCTTTCAGCCAGCAGAACCTTGCGCACGCCTTTGAGCTTGGCGGCTGCATCGGCTGCAGATTTTGCGCCCTTGCCTGCAACCAGAATATCGACATCGCCGCCGATCTGGGCAGCTGCCGTCAGCGCCTTTGCCGTCTGGTCCGAAAGGGTTGCATTGTCGTGTTCGGCAATAAGAAGAATAGCCATTTATCTCGTCCCTTCCGATTTCTTAGATGATGCCGTCAGCCTTGAGCTTCTCAACCAGCTCGGCAACCGAGCCAACCTTGACGCCAGCCTTGCGGCCACCCGGCTCTTCGGTCTTCAGCACCTTGAGGCGTGGCGCAATATCGGCGCCGAAATCGGCAGGCGACTTCTCGTCCAGCGGCTTCTTCTTCGCCTTCATGATATTGGGCAACGACGCATAACGCGGCTGGTTCAAACGAAGATCAACCGTGACAATCGCCGGAAGCTTCACATCGATGGTCTGCAGACCGCCATCCACTTCGCGCGTGACCTTGGCCGAACCATCAGCCAGTTCCACCTTGGAGGCAAAGGTTGCCTGGCTCCAGTTCAAGAGCGCCGACAGCATCTGGCCGGTCTGGTTGGCATCGTCGTCGATTGCCTGCTTGCCGAGGAAGACGAGGTCCGGCTGTTCAGCCTCGACCACACCCTTCAACACCTTGGCGACGCCGAGTGGCTCGACCGTCTCGTCGGTCTTGACCAGAATGGCGCGGTCCGCACCCATGGCG
Source organism: Brucella sp. NBRC 113783 (assembly GCF_040372265.1). Taxonomy (NCBI): domain Bacteria; kingdom Pseudomonadati; phylum Pseudomonadota; class Alphaproteobacteria; order Hyphomicrobiales; family Brucellaceae; genus Brucella; species Brucella sp. NBRC 113783. Next base: position 3,571 of record NZ_BAABRX010000016.1, read on the forward strand.
AGCGCCGTGCGCAGCGTTTCCTGCGCCTGTGCCGGGCCAACCGAAACAGCCACAATCTCCGTTACCTTGCCAGCTTCCTTCAGACGGATCGCCTCTTCAACCGCAATCTCGTCAAAAGGGTTCATCGACATCTTGACGTTGGCAAGCTCAACGCCCGAACCGTCTCCCTTCACACGGATCTTTACGTTGTAATCGACAACCCGTTTTACTGCGACAAGGACTTTCATCAGTTTCTCCAATAGAGCTTCAGCAAACTGTGCGGAACCGCTCAACCATAACATCGAGGACTTCGCCCGGATCCCGCTTCCACCAATTATCGACCGAGAAGACTTCGACTTCGCAAGGTCCGTCGTAACCGGCATTTTCAATGTTTTCTCGAATGAACCTCAGATCGGCGACGCCATCGCCCATCATGCCGCGATCAAGCAGCACATCGCTGGTATCCGCGAGCCAGTCACAAAGGTGGTATCCCAAGATGCGCTCCTTGCCAGCTCGCTTCAACTGAGCCGGAAGGTCAGTATCCCACCAGACATGATAAACATCGACTGCAATACCAAGATTGGGCTCGGCAAGCGCCTCGCAAATGTCAACGGCATCGCGAAGGGTGGTCAAGCAGGAACGATTACCGGCATATACGGGATTAAGAGGCTCGAGCGCCAACCTAACATTGCGTTCGGCTGCATAAAGCACGATGTCACCAAGGCGGTCCGCAATAATCTTCAGACTTTCCGCCGGACCTTTCGAAGCTGGGTGTACTCCACCGACGACAATGGTCAACACAGCCGCGCCGAGTTCGGCGGCCATATCGATTGACGCCTTTGCACCATCAATCACAACATCCCGATTGACCGCATCAGCCCCGACAAGAAATGGCGTACGGCACAGCCCGGCAACCGAAAGGCCCGCCGCCCGCGTTCGTTCACCGATCTCCACCGCGCGCCTGCCGATTTCACGCCGCCAGAACACGATCGAACCGAAACCGCGCGCCGCACAGGCATCAATAAGCCGCTCGGGGGACCAACCGGCGCCATGGCCGTCGAGATTGTGGCCCAGACTGGCAGTGTTGAGCGCAAGTGCTGAGTGATCCTGCGAGAAATCACGCATCATCAGGCTCCATAAAGCGCCAGCAGCTTTTTCATGCGGTCTGCTGCGCGCTCGGGATGGCGCAACAGACCACATTGGTCAGCAAGCCGGAAAAGTTCGACAAAATAAGGAAGTGGACGCATAGCCTGTGCGCCGTTCAACATCACAAAGTGATCTTGAAAGCCGTTCAACCAAGCAATGAAAACTACGCCTGTTTTATAGTATTGGGTTGGCGCACGGAAAATCAGCCTTGCAAGCGGCACCGTTGGGTCCAATGTCGCACGGAAGCCCGCCTTGTCTCCATTCGTCAGTTGTTCGACAGCATAGGCTGCCGCAGGTGCAAGGGGATCGAATATACCCAGGAGGGCATGCGAGAATCCTTCACTGTCGCCTTCGATCAGTTCGGGATAGTTGAAATCGTCTCCCGTAAACATCTTCACGCCAGCCGGTAACAGGCGGCGCATTTGAATTTCCTTTTGCTTATCCAGCAGCGATATTTTGATGCCATCTATCTTCTGGCTATTGTTCTCGATGATGGTGAGAGCCGTTTGCATTGCCGGCTCGACGGATGAAGCCCCCCAATAGCCCGCAAGCTGCGGGTCGAACATATCGCCAAGCCAATGCAGTATTACCAGATTGTCACATGCCGAAAGCACTTCGGAATAAATTTTGATATAGTCATCCGGTCCACTCGCGACACGCGCCAAAGCGCGTGATGCCATAAGGATAATGCGCCCGCCAATCTTCTGGACGGCTTCAACCTGCTCCAGATATGCCCGCCGCACCTCATCCTGACTTGTAACTTTTGAAGGATCGAGATGATCCGTCCCACAACCATTAGCGACCAGCGCATCAGGAAGCTCCTCACGTGTGCGGCGTATGAGTTCAAGTGCTCCCGGCCAGTCGAGCCCCATGCCCCGCTGCGCCGTGTCCATAGCTTCCGCTATTCCAAGTCCCAGGCCAGCAAGATAATGGCGGAATTCCATCGTCTTGCTCCAGTCGATCGCAGCGCGTCCGGAAGGATCCCTGGCCGTGAATGGATCAGCCACGACATGAGCAGCGGAATAGATAATACGTGCGGGATTTGATCCAAGTTTCGCGGACGCAATCGTCTTGCCACTCATATGATAGTCCGAGAGCCGACCGCTTGCGTCGGGAAGTGCAATCTTCATGGTGTAACCTCAATAGCGTGGTACGAGCATGCCCGCGTCAGCAGGAATCGTCATGCCAGTTGTATAAGGAAGCCGCCCAGAAGCTAAGGAAGCTACGAGGGTGCCGATATCCTGCGGGTCTCCGACGCGCGGAAACAAGGTGAGGCCCTGCTCGGCGCGCGTGCGATAGGATTCAATAACCGGAGCTGTCATCTCTGTTGCAATCAATCCCGGCTGCACGTCGTAGACGGCTATTTCGTCTTGTCCCAGGCGCACTGCCAGCGCCTTGGAAATCATAGCGGCGGCGGCTTTCGAAGCGCAGTATTCCGAGCGTTGGACAGCTACAGCCACCGCGTTTGAAGACGTGACATTGATAATCGAGTGGAGGCTTGCCGACCGCTGCCGTTCAAGAAGGCGTCGCGCAAAGGCCTGACTTAAAAAAAACACAGCTTTCGAGTTAACGGCAAAGCAGCGGTCCCAACTTTCTTCTGAGACGTCCAGCATGTCGCCGCGTTTCAAAACGCCGACGCCCGCATTATTGACAAGCGTGGTAAGCGGTCCCAGTTTCGCTTCAATCTGATCAAGCGCAGTTTCATATCCGGCAATATCAGTGACGTCGAATGGGGCAGCCGTGACTTGAGCGCCCAAAGATGCAATTTTTTCCACCGCCGCAGCCAATTCCGCATCGTCTGACGGGCCGTTGACTGCGACAGCGAAACCTTCCTTGGCCAAAGCCTGCGCCGCGGCAAGCCCAATGCCACGCGATGATCCGGTCACCAGCGCAACCCGATGGTTGTTGTGTGCGTTCACGCCCTGGCTCCTTTTTTCAGGAGTTCTCGCGCGATGATCATGCGCTGTATCTGGTTCGTGCCTTCATAGATCTGTGTAATTTTGGCGTCGCGATAAAGCCGCTCGACTTCAAAACCGCGGATATAACCTGAGCCTCCGAAAACCTGAACAGCGTCTGCGGTGCGCTGAACAGCCATATCGCCAGCAAAGCATTTGGCAATCGAGCAGGCTTTGGTCGCATCACCCCCGCTGTCGATTTTTGATGCCGCCGATTGAACCAGAAGCCGTGCAGCTTCAATATCTTTTGCCATATCGGCCAGCAGCCATTGCACACCCTGGAATTCAGCGATCTGCTTGCCGAATTGCTTGCGCGTCCCTGCATAATCAAGCGCAGCTTCAAGACCGGCTTGAGCGATACCCACCGCAAGCGATGCGATACCGACACGGCCTTTGTCGAGCACGGACATCATCATATGAAACCCGCGACCTTCAACGCCAAGCATGGCATCGGGGGACAGGCGGACATCGGTAAATGTCAAAGCGCCGACCTGACTCGCACGCTGACCCATTTTGTGTTCTTTAGGACCTTTTTCGACACCTGCGGCATGAAGGTCCACAATAAAAATGGACATCCCCCGATTACCAGCTTCCTTGTCGGTTCTCGCCAGCACAAATCCGTAATCTGCGACAGGCGCGTTGTGGATCCAGATCTTGCCGCCATTGAGCCGCCAGCCAGAGCCGTCACGTTCCGCTGTCGTGCGAATGCCTGAAACGTCAGTGCCTGCTTCGGGCTCGGTTATACAATAGGCTACCTTTGCTTGCGTCGAAAGAATCTCCGGCAACATAGCCTGCTGGTGGCTCGTGCCATGTCGCACCAATAGAGTGGAAATGAGCTCTATAAGGCCGCACTGATCGGCGACAGACGCATAGCCCCTGCTCAGTTCTTCCATAACGACGGCATAGGTCAGCGTGTCAAAACCTGGCCCACCGAGTTCTTCGGGTACGCCAATGCCAAAAAGGCCCAGTTTACCCATCTCGGCATAAAGATCCGCAGGGAAACGCTCCTCCCTGTCCAGCATTTCCGCCACGGGACGTATCATTTCGTCGGCAAAGGCCCGCGCCATATCGCGTGCCTGTTGTTGTGTCTGCGTGAGAAACATCGGCATCTCCTCCAATAAAGTAACTATCTAGTTACATACATTCTTATTCCTTGCAAGGTCAAGACAGAAAAGATGCGATCCGAAGGAAGCGGCTTGCACCAAAAATCGCCTCGTGATTATTATGCACCAATTGGTTACTTATGGAGGAGTTTCATGCAGCCAGACGAAAAACGTAAATTTGGTAGAACCGACCTCGAGGTCACCGCTTTCGGATTTGGAACAGCGCCGCTGGGAAATATTTTCCGCGAGATTGATGAAGCGACATCCGAAGCAATGTTCTCTCGCGCCTGGAATGCTGGCATACGCTTCTTCGATACAGCTCCAATGTATGGCCATGGTCTGGCAGAACTGCGTACGGGCCACAGCTTGCGTTGGAAAAAACGTGATGATTTCGTCTTGGCCTCGAAGGTGGGCCGACTTTTACGCCCCGCGCCACGCAATACAATCGACTTTGCGCCGTGGACGAATGCAGCCCCATTCACTATGCATTTCGATTATTCCTATGATGGCACACTACGTGCGTTCGAAGACAGTTTGCAACGCCTGGGGCTGGAGCGAATGGATATGTGCTTCATCCACGATATTGATGTGTACACGCGCGGCAGCGAACAGGCCGAGGTTTTCAATCAGGCAATGGATGGCGCCTGGCGAGCACTGGAACGGCTTCGCTCCGAGAAACTCGTGAAGGCAATCGGCGTTGGCGTCAATGAATGGGAAGTGTGCCACGAAGCGCTGAAGCGTAATGATTTCGACTGCTTCCTGCTGGCTGGCCGCTATACGCTACTGGAGCAGGAAGCGCTCGATACTTTCCTGCCATTGTGTGAGGAACGCGGTGCTGCCGTTGTCGTTGGTGGTGGCTTTAATTCCGGCATCCTTGCCACGGGCGCACGCGAAGGCGCCAAGTACAACTACGCCCCTGCACCACGTGAAATCACGGAAAAAGTGGCAAAGATCGAAGCTGTTTGCCTGGAGCACAATGTGCCGCTGGCCGCTGCAGCGCTTCAATTTGTCGTTGCCCATCCAGCCGTGCCATCCTTCATGGCGGGCACGCGCACGCTTGAACAGCTGGAGCAAAATCTCGCCTGGTTCGCCCATCCGATTCCAACGGAGTTCTGGAACGACCTCAAGCAAAAAGGCTTGTTACGAGAAGACGCGCCCGTGCCGACATAAGAAGAAATTTCAGCCCGCGCGATGCATAAAGCGCGGGCTGGCTGTCTATCGAATCAGGATTGCACGGAAATCGTTGACATTCGTTCCCGTCGGACCGGGGATAAACAAATCTCCCAACTGGTTGAATGCACTCCACGCATCGTTACGAGCAAGGAGCGAAAAAGGGTCCATCCCCATTTCTCGTAAACGTTGCATACTGTGTCCATCAGCAAAGGCACCGGCATTATCCTCTGAACCGTCAATACCGTCGGTATCGGCCGCCAGTGCGACGAAAGGAACACCTTCGGCTGCAAGTGCAAGGGACAGAAGGAACTCCGTATTGCGCCCGCCACGACCAGTGCCCTTGATGGTCACAGTTGTTTCGCCCCCCGAAAGCATGACAACGGGGCGGGTGAAAGGGCGATTACGCGCTGCAATTTCACGCGCCATTGCCGCGTGAACACGAGCCACATCGCGTGCTTCACCCTCCATCGCGTCCGACAGAATGACCGCCGGAACTCCCATGGCCTCCGCCCGCCCGGCCGCTGCTTCCAGAGAAAGACGCGCAGAAGCGATGACCCGCACCTCGTTACCCGCAAACACAGCGTCTTCCGGCTTTGGCGCCAGCCCTTGATCTCCTGCGAGCCACGCTTCAATGCGCTCGGGAAGACCAATATTCCAAACCTTGGCCAGATTGCGCGCGCTTTGACGATCCATGGCATCAGGTATGGTTGGCCCACTGGCGACTTGTGCCGGATCATCGCCGGGAATGTCAGATACAACCAGCGTCACCAGACGCGCAGGATAGCAAGCCGCAGCCAGACGCCCGCCTTTGATTGCCGAAACCTGCTTGCGGATCGCGTTCATCACAGATATTGGAGCGCCGCTTGCAAGAAGCGCCTTGTTCATCGCGGCCTCTTCCTCCAGCGTCAGAGCCCCCGGCGGGGCTGGGAGCAGCGCTGATCCGCCGCCGCAAATCAAGGCAACAACGAGGTCATCCTTGGTAAGGCCCCGAACCGCTTCGAAAAGCGCCTTGGATGCTTCCAGCCCTGCGGCATCCGGCACTGGATGCGCGGCCTCCATTACCTTGATATGATCACAAGGCATCGCATAGCCATACCGCGTCACCACAACGCCCTCGACCGGCGCATCCCATAATTTTTCAAATGCTGAAGCAAGCTGGGCCACGCCCTTACCGGCGCCGATCACGACCGTCCGCCCGCGTGGAGGAATGGGGAGGTGAGCGCCAAGCGCTTTTTGTGGATCGGCAGCAGCAACCGCGCTATGAAAAAGCTCCGTCAGAAAACGTTTATCGTCGGATATCATATGCCCATCTCACCGGCGGAATTTCTTGAAACTGGCGGGGCGCTTCTGCCGATAGGCTGCAAGACCTTCTTCCAAATCATCCGAAGCGACAGCGACCGCTCCGGCCAGAGCCTCCACAATACGCTCGCTTTCCTCGCCTTCAGCGACATTGATCAGCATCTTGACGAGTTCCGTTGCGCGCGGCGACCGCTGCAGCAAGCGAGAGGCAGACGCCTCAGCAGCCATCAAACCATTTCCCGTCGCGACGACCTGATCTACCAGACCAAGCGAAAGCGCCTCATCGGCAGAAAACACTTCACCAAAGAGCGCCATGCGGCGAACCAGTCCAGAGCCGAAGCGCCGCGACACACGCTGGGTTCCCGACCAGCCGGGTATCACCCCGAGACCGGTTTCCGGCAGGCCTATTTTCACATGTGCTTCCGCGATGCGCATATCGGCGCAGGCCGCGAGTTCAAGTCCGCCGCCCAAAGCATGGCCGTTCAACACAGCGATGACCGGCACGCTCAGCCGCGCCAGCGCATCGAAAACGTCATGTCCATCACGCAACCAGCGGCGTGAAAAATTATCCGCATCGAGTTGGCTCCAGGCATCTATGTCGCCGCCCGCACAGAAGGATTTTTGCCCCTTTCCGGTGAGAATGACCACACCGGCATCGGACCGCTCGATCTTTCGGCAGGCGTCAAGCAGGGCATCCGCCATGCCGGCATCGATTGCGTTGAGTTTTTCCGCGCGCCGAATTGTCAGGCGCGCAATATGGCCTTCTAAAAGAAGCTCGATACGTGCATCACTCATAGTGCAAGTTCCATCAGGCCAGGGCGAAACAGCGCTCCGTCCATCGTCTTCAAAGTCCTGGAAACACGCAATGGTGTAGCGGCCTGATCGAGAACATCGCGCTGAAGATCAATGCCGGGCGCAACTTCCGTCACAACGAGCCCGTCCTGTTCCAGACGGATCACACAACGCTCGGTGACATAGGTCACATCCTGTTCCTGCATGCGGCCACGCTTGCCGGAAAAGCTGACCTGATCCACCTTACGAACAAACTTCGCAATTTTGCCTTCCCTGTCGATCACGAGGCGGCCGTCTTCGACGCGCATCTTTGCGCCCGCATTGAAGTTGCCGGAAAAAACGATTTTCTTTGCCCGAGTGGTGATGTCGACAAAACCGCCTGCGCCTGCGGTGCGATGTGGCGTTGCCGCCAGTCGGCTGACATTGACCGATCCGTCGGCATCGACTTCCAGAAATGACAGGAGCGAACAATCAAAAGCCCCTGCCTGAAAATAGCTAAACTGGTGCGGGGAAGCGACAAACGCCTCGGCATTGGAAGCACAACCGAACTTGAAATCAAGCAACGGCACACCACCTACCGCCCCTTGCTCGATAACCCAGGTGATTTTTCCGTGATGTCCTTCTTCAATCAGGATTCGCGGTACATTGGCTGAAATGCCGAAACCAATATTGACCGCCCAATCAGCCTTCAGTTCCTGTGCAACGCGGCGCGCGATGACTTTGCCCACATCGAGCTTTGGTATATCGAAACTATCAAGCGGACGGAAAAGCTCGCCCGAGATCGCCGGATCGTACTGCGTTGCCGTGGTTTGCAACTGATCGGGCGCCTCTACGATCACGTCGACCAGAATACCGGGCACCCGAACGTCATGCGGGCGGATTGTACCGCTTGCCGCGACACGCTTCACCTGTGCGATTACGATGCCTCCGGAATTTCGGGCGGCCAGCGCCATTTCCATCGCTCCAAGTGTCGCGCCTTCATGCTCGAAGGTGAGATTGCCCTTCTCATCGGCGGTCGTCGCGCGAATGATCGCTACATCGGGACGAATGGCCGGAAAATGCAGCCAGTCTTCTCCTTCAAAAGAAACCCGCTTGACCAATGGTTTCGCGCGTGCGCTGGCGTTCATAGCGCAGCCTTCCTGATCGGGATCCACAAAAGTATCCATCCCGACCTTTGTCAGCACACCGGGCCGTTTGGCCGCGCCCTCACGCAACATATCAAAGACGATACCGGAAGGCACATTCCATGCGGCCAGCTTCTCTTGCACAATCATCTGCCAGATAAGCGGAGGCTCGGCATTGCTGGGCCCGGATGGGTATGAGCCGCCGATAATCTGGACAAGCATTTCGGGCTTCGCGATATGATCGACGCCGCGCGTGCCAAAGAAATCGCCGGCCGCAATCGGATGAACTGAAGTCAGGCCGCGCGGGTGCCCCTCATTGTCGAACCGCTCACCCAAAGCCTTCAAAACGGCATCAGGGCAACAAAGGCCGGACGATGAGTTGACGGCTATGACTGCACCGTCCTTTATGAGCTTTACCGCGTCCTCCGCTGACTTCACCTTCCGCATCAAAACCTCCACATGCCTTTGCATTAAGTAACTAACTAGTTATACATTAATCACAAGCGGTGCGGGCACGCAAGCCGGTTCTCGCCGCGCAGCCTCAACACCAATCAGAGAGGACACATGAACATCTATTTTCAAAAGAGCTTTCAGCGCGGTTTTGGTACCTATCCGCTTAAGGGAGCGGAATTGCGAAATGCCATGGAAGCAGCGTTTGCCGCAGGCTACAGAGCCTTCGATACGGCGCAAATGTATGGCAATGAGACAGATACGGGCCACGCATTGGCGATGTGTGACATTGCCCGTGACGAACTGTGCATTACAACAAAGGTGCATCCCGAAAATTATTCGGAAGATAAGTTTATTCCCTCGGTCGAAGCCAGTCTGAAAGCCCTCAGGCTTGATCATGTCGATGTTCTGCTTTTGCATTGGCCCGACACAGGCGGTGAGATTGCTTCTTCCCTGCGCCTGCTGCAATCAGCACAGTTGCGGGGCCTTACCCGCTTCATCGGCGTATCAAATTATACCGCACGCATGATGCATGAGGCCAAAACGATCGTTGACGTGCCGCTCGTCACCAACCAAATTGAATTCCACCCTTTGCTGGACCAGAGAAAACTTCTGGCGGCCGCAGAGCAGACAGGCATTCCGCTATCCTCTTATGCATCAATCGCCCGAGGCGAGGTATTCAAGCACAATCTCTTTTCAGAGATTGGCGATAGCTATGGCAAATCGGCAGCGCAGATCGCGTTACGCTGGATATTACAAAAGGGCATACCGCTGAATACGATGTCGACACGGCCGGAAAATATAAAGGCCAATTTCAACATTATGGATTTTACTTTGTCGTCGATCGATATGAACAGGATCGATACCCTCAATGCCCTCGATTATCGTGTCGTCAAGTCAGGCCAACTGCCTTGGACGCCCGAATGGGACTGAAAAAAGAAGGCGGCCAATGGCCGCCTTCTTATGAATATATCGATTGGATCAGGCGTTGCCGCGGATCATGTCGGCAGCTTTTTCTGCAATCATTATGGTCGCGGCGTTGGTATTGGAGCCGACCAGACTTGGCATGATGGAACTGTCGCAGATACGAATGCCGTCAACGCCATGCACACGCAGTTGCGGATCAACGACAGACATTGCATCCGTTCCCATCTTGCAGGTGCAAGTGGGATGATAGGACGTGCGACCATACTGACGGGCATAAGCGATATAGTCCGCCTGCGTCCTCACATTCTTATCAGGAAAGCGCAGCACCTTGATGTATTTTTGCAGGGACGGCTGATTGAATATCTCTTGACTGATCTTCAAGCCCTCAACAGAAATTTTCAAATCTTCCGAGTCAGCGAGATAATTGGGATCGATGACCGGCAAGTCCCGCGGATCGGCGGAGCGCAAGGCAACCGTTCCACGTGACTTCGGTCGAAGCGTATATGAGTTGAGCGTTATTCCTGAAGCCCCTTTCGATACGCTTGGAACTCCAGCTTCCGCCCCTGCACCGGCAAGGAAATGGAACTGCAGGTCAGGACTGGCGCACTCCTTGTCGCCATACCAGAATGCACCACCTTCAACAACATTCGAGGTGATAGGACCTGAATTGAACAGGGAATACTGAATACCCGCCCACAACATCCAGTGGAGCTTGTTGTATTTATCAAGGCTGTCATGATTCTGAAGTTCAGCGACGATATCGACGCCAAAATGATCCTGTAGATTCTCACCAACGCCCGCGAGGTCCTCTATCACATCAATGCCATGGCTACGCAGGGCAGTGGCTGGCCCGATGCCTGACAGCATCATCAGTTTTGGTGTACCAATTGCACCGGACGTCACAAGCACTTCACTATCGGCACGCGCTGTCATTTGTTTGCCGTTGATCTCGTAATCGACCCCAACAGCGCGCCGGCCTTCAAAAACAATCCGCAGGACCAATGCGCCGGTGACCAGAGTCAGGTTTGGGCGTTTCAGGGCCGGCCGCAGATAGCCAACGGCTGCGGAACAGCGGCGGTTATTACGGATCGTCGTCTGATAAACGCCAGCCCCTTCCTGGGTTGGTCCGTTGAAGTCCGGGTTATAGGGAATACCGTATTCCTGGCAGCTCTGCACAAATGCACGCGTCATGCGTTGTGGATCAGGAAGGTTTGAAACTCCAAGAGGCCCATCGGTTCCATGCCAGCCACCCGACAGAATCGTGTTACCCTCCGAACGAAGGAAATACTTCTGTACATCCTTGAAACTCCATCCTTCAGCGCCTTCACTTTGCCAGCGATCGTAATCGCTCGGATGACCACGTGTAAAAACCTCGGCATTGATGGACGAGCCACCGCCAAGTACTTTAGCCTGCACATACGGAATCTCACGATTGTTCGCATGTCGTTGAGGGGTGGTTTTGAGCCCCCAAGTCAGGGGGCCCGTAGTCATTTTAGCAAAGCCAACCGGCATATGGATGAAAGGATGACTGTCCCGTCCGCCCGCTTCAATAAGACAGACACGTGCAGAAGGATTTTCCGAAAGACGCGCGGCAAGGACGCAGCCAGCACTCCCTCCCCCGACGATCACATAATCAAAACCTGTCGTCATCATGCTATCCAATGCGAGCGTTTGCCTATTTCGACGTGAACGGACTTGATTTGCGTATATTCCTCGACGCCGTATATCCCGGCCTCGCGACCCCAACCAGACTGTTTGAAGCCTCCAAGCGGCATTTCCGGCCCGCCCGCCATGATCGTATTCACCCAGAACCGGCCGGCACGTACGCGTCGTGTTACCATAAGCGCCTTGTCGATATTCTTGGTCCAGACACTTGCCGCAAGACCGTAGACCGTATCATTTGCCATTCGGATCGCGTCTTCGAGTGTATCAAAATGCATGGAACAGAGTACGGGGCCGAAAATCTCATCCCGAGCAATCGCCATTTCTCGAGAAACGCCCGAGAAAAGCGTCGGTGCAATATATTGTCCGCGGCCAAGGTCAAGCGGCGATCCGCCACAAAGAAGCTTTGCACCCTCCGCTCCGCCTTTGGCTATATAGTCCAGAATCGTAGCGTTCTGCGCTTCAGTCGTTATTGCTCCAACCTGGGTATTTGGATCCAGCGGGTCACCAACGCCGATTTTGGCCATTTTCTCCACGAGCAACTTTTCAAAATCCGCAGCGATTGAACGCTCAACAATCAGGCGCGATGAAGAAACACAGCACTGTCCTGTATTGAAGCTAATTCCAAATGCTGCGGCATCCGCCGCGTCTTCCATATCTGCATCGGCAAATACAACGATCGGATTCTTGCCGCCCAGTTCCAGACCAAGTTTCTTGAAATTGGAGTCAGCGGCGGCATGAACGCAAGAACGCCCCACAGCGGTTGAACCAGTGAAGGAGAGCATGTCAACATCCGGATGTTCAGCCATTGCCTGACCAATAATACGTCCAGAGCCGGTAATCACATTAAAGACACCTGCAGGCAGACCGGCTTCCGCCAGTACTTCGGCCAACAACAATGTGCTCGCCGACGTCACCTCCGATGGCTTGACGACCGTAGTGCAGCCGGAGGCCAGAATAAACGGCACGCGCTCACACAAAATCAGGAACGGAAAATTCCAAGGTGTAATCAGGCCAACAACACCGATAGGCTCACGCAACACCATGCCGAAAAGATCGTCACCGAGTGAATTGAAACTATCGCCGTGCAGAAGCCGTGCCGCACCTGCGCCAACTTCAAAACAGGCAATGCAATTGTCGATTTCTCCACGAGCCTGCGAGATCGGCTTACCGTTTTCCAGCGTCTCCCAATAGGCAATCTCATCGCGTCGGCGACGCAGAATCTCCGCTGCCCTTAGAAGCACGCCGGCGCGAGACGCTCCTGACAATCCCGACCAGCGGCGATCCTCAAAGGCCCGCCGCGCCGCCCCTACAGCTTCGTCAAGATGCTCGGTGGTACAACGAACGGTTCGTGTGACAGGCGTTCCATGGCCAGGCGAAAGTCGTTCGAAGTAGTCAGTGCCTTCCTTCCACCTACCATCGATAAAGAAACCGAACGTACGCGCTTCGCGCGGGGGCGAAAGAAATGCGTTATTGTGATCCATCGGATACCTCCACTTCGATTTTATCACGCCGCAATGGCGATCTGTGTCTTGAGATGTTGCGGTCGCTGACCAATGGTTTCGAAAGCCTCCTGGATATCCTCCAGGCTATAGCTTGCATTCGTGAAATTTTCCGTCTGAAAGCGCCCATGCGACAGCAAGGTCAGCGCATCGTGCATGTCCGCGCCCATGCCGGCCACAGAGCCTTTCAGACCGTTCTCCTCGAGTACTGTTCGAAGAATATTGACCGGTATCGCTTCGTCCGGTGCGGTAATGCCAAAGAACGCAATGTGCCCGCCCCGTCTGATCAGATCGAAGGCTTGCTCGTAGAGCTTGCGGCTGCCGACGCTTTCAATCACAAAGTCGGCACCGCATCCGCCCGTCATTTGCAAAACCGTCCGGCGAACTTCAGCAGGATCGCTTACGGCGAAGTCCGCGCCTGCGGCAAGGGCCATTTGGCAGCGCTCCGGTGAAAGATCAACGACGATAATCGGAGCTGCGCCGACCAGCCGCATCATCTGCACATGAAGATTTCCGATTGGCCCGGCGCCGAGCACCACCACTGACTGGCCAAAACTCACGCCCGCTTTGCGCGCCGCGCGCACCACACAGGCAACCGGTTCGGTCAGCGCAAGGATGTCATCGGCAATATTGGCAAATACGGGGATGGCCAGTCGCGCAGGAACCGAAACATATTCCGCGAAAGCCCCGTTACGGCCAATGCCAAGCTGGGTGACTTCCGCACAGTTAAGCACCTCGTTGCGACGGCACCAGAAACAGGTTCCACAGCCTATATTGATATCAACGACGACGCGCGATCCAACCGAAAGATGCTTTACATTGGCACCGCACTCGGCAACCGTTCCACAAAATTCGTGACCTGGAACCAGCGGCAAACTATCGACAGCATAGTGACCGTTGAAAATATGAATATCGGTTCCACAAATTCCGGTTCGCGCCACGCGTATAAGCACGTCCTCCGGCCCTATGCGAGGCACATCGATCTCACGCACCTCAAAACGACGTGGAGTTGAAAGGAAAGCTGCCTTCATTTTCATGAGCTATCCTTCTCACTTTACCGTGCGCAGTTTGGCGCGATCGATCGTCAGGGCGATTGCCGCGATAAGCACGATGCCGAACAGCATTTGCTGCTTGGTCGCGTCGATTTCGAAATAGAGCATCGATGCGCGGATAACCGCAACGATAAGGGTTCCGACAACAGTGTTGATCACCCCGCCGACACCACCTGTAAGCGGCGTGCCTCCGACCAGCACAGCAACAATTGCGGGAAGCAAAAAGCCATTGGCGATGGTCGGCGCGCCACCGGAGAGCTTGACCGCAAAAAGAAGGCCCGCAACCGCGGCCAAGGCACCTGATATGGCGAAAGCCAGAACCTTGAAACGCTTGACATCAAGACCTGAAGCCGCAGCGGCTAGCTCTCCGGCTCCGACCGCCTTAAGCGCACGCCCAAGTGTGGTGCGGCGTTCAATAAATAGACAGATCGCCACCAATGCCCCCGCGATGAGCAATTCATGCGGCACACCAAAACTACGGCCGATCATCCAGCCGAAAGTTTCGTTACGCTGAATGGCGTCCATGTTGAGCGCTCGTTGACCAGAGAGCCATTGTGCGATGGAAAACGCAATGCCGCCAACTGCGAGCGTCGAAATGAAAGACGGCACATAAAGCCTTGTCGTTACGAAGCCCGAAAGCGCGCCAAGAAGAAAGCCCGACAAAATACAAAGTACGGCCACCCACGGCCCCAGGGATGCAAGGTAAACAGACGCGATGACCGTTACCATATTTGCCATCGATTGAGCCGAGAGATCGATACCGCCAATGTAGATCGCAAAGGTAAGACCGAGTGCCATGATGAAAAGCGGCACAATATCGCCTGCTATACCCAGAAGGTTCGACGGCCGCAAAAAGCCTGGATCAGCGAAACCCACGATTGCGACAAGCACAACCAGGGTAATCCAGGGCAAATGTGGTTTAAGGCGCTGAATATCCATCTTATCCTCAGATCATATAATGCAGCAGATCAAACGGCGTCGGCTTGGAAGCCGGGTCGGCCGAAAAGCATTTCTGGATACGCCCATCCTTGAGAACGACAATGGTGTGCGACAATCCAATCGCTTCTTCCAGCGTATCTGCAACCAAAACGATCCCAACTCCTGCCGCGCTCATCTCACGGATCATGTCGTAGACGTCTTCCTTGGCGCCGATGTCGAGACCTCGGGTGGGATGATCGAGAAGCATGATGTCAGAACCGCCTGAACGCCATTTGGCCAGCACAACCTTTTGTTGATTACCGCCTGAGAGATTGCCACAATCGGCAAACTCGGAATGAGCTTTGATCGACAGCTTGTCGATCCAGTCACGGGCAAGGGCTCGTTCCTCCGCGACCCGCAGAACACCGCCGTTTGAATGCTTCTTCATTTGTGAAAGGGTCATGTTCTCATAGACATTCATGCCGGACACAATGCCTTCAATCTTGCGCTCGCGCGGCACATAGCCAACGCCATTGGCAACCGACTGGCGCGGAGAATAAGCATTCGCCTCCTGCCCTTTGATCCGCAAGCATCCGATTGACGGCGTCAACATGCCATAGATTGTCCGAAGGATTGCCTCGCGGCCCGACCCTTCCGTGCCGACCAAACACAGCACCTCGCCGGCATGAAGCTTGAACGAGATATCGCGGACCGGGCCAGGCAGGCCGACATTCTCCATCTCGACAAGCACATTTGCAGCGTCAAAAGGCTTCTGGAGATGTTCCCGGTAATATTGTTTGTCGACGTTGCGCCCCACCATCTTATGCTGGATTTCTTCGGCGCTCGCGCCGCCGCGACCAACAACATCCACGACCTGGCCATCTTTCATGACGTAGATGCGATCAGAAAGTTCCATCACCTCATCCATACGGTGAGAGACGAATATAAAGGACGCACGCGTTGTCAGTTCTCGTACCAGTTTGAAAAGCAGCCCGACCTCTTCCTTTGACAAAACCGAGGTGGGTTCGTCGAGCAAAATGACAAGATCGCCGGCGACACGTTCTTCCAGAGTCAGTACCTTAGCCAATTCCACCAACTGACGCTGAACAAATGACAGTTTCGACGTGACAAGTGTCGGATCGATATCAAGCTTTACCTTGGCAAGTTGTTGGCTCGCCGCTTTTGCCATTGCCTTCCAGTTGACGACGCCAAAACGCACAAACTGGCGTTCGTAACCAAGGAAGATATTTTCCATCACAGTGAGGTTCGGGATGAGCGACTGCTCCTGGAACACCATCCCGATACCCTTTTCCATCGCCTGGCGCGGATTAGCAAAGCGAACGGGGGTTCCATTGATGAGCACCTGTCCTCCGTCCGGTTGATAGGCGCCATAAATGACTTTCATCAAAGTAGATTTACCGGCGCCGTTTTCGCCGACCAATCCGACGATCTCGCCGCGCTTGATGTGAAAATTGATACCCTTCAGGGCATGAACGCCTGGGAATTTCTTGTCGAGGGATTTGAGCTCATACATAGTGCACACCTCACTTGACGAAGGAGACCATCTTGCGGTCGGTCGACAACACAACCGCCACAATAACAAGGAGACCGAGCACGCCGTCCTGAATGAAATCGGGAAGGCCAATAACGACCAGTCCGTTGTCTATCACATTGACGATCAACACGCCCACGAGCGCATTCCACACGCCCCCGATTCCGCCCCAGAGAGCCACACCACCGACCACAACGGAAGTGATGGACACGAACATGAAGTTTGCACCTGTTACCGATTCCGCCTGGCCTATACGCGCCACAACCAGTATGGCGGCGATGGCATAGAAAATACCCGCAAGCGCAAAGCCCACAATACGGACGCGCTTGACGTTAAGACCCGATGCGTGAGCAAGATCCTCACCGCCACCGACCGCATAAAAATTGCGCCCAAGCGTGGTGTGCGTCTGAATGAACCAGGCCACGAGGAAGAAAAAAGCCGCAATGTAAACCATCAATGGAAATCCCAGCCAGCGAACGGTCAGCAAGCTCCGAAAAGCGCTATCGCTAACTCTGACGATATCTCCGCCTGTGAGCAGGATCGCGGCCCCTGTTCCAACGAACCCCATGGCAAGGCTTGCCATAAAAGACGGTATCTTTAGCTTAACATGCACAAGTCCGTTCAATAGGCCTATGAAACCGCCAAGCATCAATATTATCGGAAGGGCAATCCATCCGAGACCTGTCGAGGATCCGCCGAAATAAGCGAAGACAAAGGCAAACGAGACCGCTGTCAGTGAAATCGCCCCTTCCATGGAGAGATCGATCGACCCCATTATGATTATGAAAGTCACACCCACAGCCACCATGAGTGCCGGAGCCGATGCAATGGCAATGCGTGCGAAATTCCTGACCGAGAAGAATGTGGGATTGAGCGCAGTGAAAAGAATGATAAGAGCTATCAGCACCAAAAGCGGTGCCCACTTGATCAAGGTTTCGCGCGATAGATGACGTGCCACGTCGGACTACCTCTTCCTATGAAGTCTGAACTGGGAAAAATGGCGACGGCACTCTGACCGTCGCCAATCGACAAAGATCAGTATTTGATCTGACCGTTCGTTGGACCCCAGAAATCTTTCCAGTCATATGCGGGAACCGCATCCAGATACTTGGCCTTGAACTCGGCCGCATCTTTTTGGGTAATGAGGATCGTCGGCCCATAAAACTCGCGATGTTCTTTTGGCTCCTCCGAAGGCTTGAAGGTTCCAATCGCGGCATGATAGGCGAGCGCAGCGCTGATGCCGCCGCCCCAATGGGGGTTGGTAAATACCGTAGCGAGAAGCTGGCCTTCCATCACCATTTGCACGGCTTCCGGATTGCCGTCATAGGCTACGATCGGCATATTCTCGATGCCTTCAGCGCGCAGGGCTTCAATAACGCCGTAAGCGATATTGTCAGCTGCGCAATGCACACCCTTGATCTTGTCGCCGTATCGCGTAAGAAAGGAAGACATCAATGCCGCACCCTTCTGGGTATCCCAGTCGGCAGGCTGTGCATCGAGCAATTCGATGTTCGGGAAATCTTTCAGGGCATTTTTTAAGCCGTTAAGGCGTTCAACAGCCGGATTATTGGCAGCGATACCCCCAAGATGCACAACGCCGCCCTCTCCGCCCATGGCTTCGAAAAGGATGCGCGCGGTTTCCTCGGCCGGCTTCTCATCGGACCACGTCATATGGGAGACGTAGTTATCGCCGAAGTCCCAGGGATGCAGATCGTCGGTTTTGTTCCATATCGTGGAAATAAAACCGCCAGCAGCCTGGACTGCTTCAACCACGGGACGCGCATTGGGGCTATCGTTGGGATCGCAGGCTATCGCGCAATTGCCATTGCTCTTGGCGAGAAACGCCTTGATGTCTGCCAGCGACTTTTCAGTCGAGCCCTCGTTGATCAGACTGACTAGCGCCGTTTTTGGCCTTCCAAGCGATTCCACGAAGGCTTCGCCGCCCGAAACGACCGAATTCCAATATGCTGATGCGCGGTCGCGATAGCTCCACGCAATCGCGGGATCGCTCAATGCAGCCAGCGCCCCACCACGCCCGAAAACTCCTGGTATGGCAACAGTGCCCAATCCGGCTGCAGCGGCGAAAAGAAAATTCCGACGGTTAAGCGTCTCACGCTCAATAAAATCTTTTATGAAGCTTGACATATGTTCCTCCCGAATTCCGTCTGAAAACGTATCCCGGGCTGCGACTGGCTCGACATTGGCGAGTTCGTTCGTCCGCTATCCGTGATCGGCGCCACTCCTATAACGCACTAACTGGTTACTGCATTATTGCACTTCTCGTCAAGTGGCTTACAATGAACTTGCGCGTGTCGTGTTAACGGTTCGATTTTGACGACACGCGATTCGTACGTGTATGAGTAAATTGCACACACCAACCCCAGCGGAGGACAGGCCTTGAGCGTGACAAGCGAGCAGCAAGAAAAATCAGGCCAAAAACCACGTATCCGCGATGCCGAGGCTACAAAGCTGCGCATTCTGGAAGCTGCAAAAAAAGAATTTGCAAAGAACGGTTTGGGCGGCGCCCGCGTGGACGATATTGCTGAAAAGGCCAAATCCAACAAGCGGATGATTTATCACTACTACGGAAGCAAGGAAGATCTCTTCCGCATTGTGTTAGAGAACGTTTATCTTGAAATTCGCGCTGCGGAGCAAAAATTAAATCTCAAGGACCTTGATCCAAAAGCCGCGCTCGAAAGGCTCGTGCGCTTTACGTGGGAGTATTATCTCAAGAATCCCGAATTCCTCACGCTCGTAAACAGCGAAAATCTGCATCGAGCCAAGCATCTCAAGAAATCCGAAATCGTTCGGGCTTCCAGTCGCAAGCTTGTCAGTATGGTCGCGGAACTATTGGAGCGAGGAGTAAGGGACGGTGTTTTTCGTGAAGGCATCGACCCTGTGCAACTGAATATTACGATTGCCGCGGTTAGCTATTACTATCTGACAAACCGGTTTACAGGTTCAATAATTTTTGAGCGCGATTTAATGGCAAAATCTGCTCTTGAGGATCGGATCCTATTCAACGTAGAAACAATTATGCTTCTTGTCTGCAAGAAATTTTAGCATATTTATTCTTAACAGTATATTCATTATATTTTTAAGATTTCATAATAGAATGAATATTAAATAGCGATTGTCCGATTATTTCAACGCATCAGAAGGATTACTCGAACCCGACCGATTTTTTGCCAGCCTTTAAGTCGAGAAATATTTACGTGTCGCTCGGTGCATTCTCTGGGTTAAATTTTTAGCCATTCGTCTACAACGAAGTGTTCTATGCTGACTCCGCCGTTAGCCGATGTGCGGCTTGTCAGTCAAGAATCTGGGCCAAGCTTCTCAACCGCAACAATCGAGTTCCCTAAACGCCTTGAAGGGAAATGAACCCGCGACCTGAGCTTTAGGTCTTTCTAAGCTATTGTTAGCGCTAAGCAATGAGCGGAAGGTGCTAATCAGTCCGACGCAGCCCCCGAAAATTGCAGACATTGCAATAAAGTCTGAAGCAATAAATCACCACGTCATTCCGCAAGTTGGCCAGTTGGTATCGCCCACTCCCTGTTCACAACATCAATCAGGATAATTTTCTCCTGCTTGCTTTTGCAATCAATATTGCTGACGATGTTACCGGATACCCATCCGGGAGAACTCTTGGGAGGAAAGACATGCAGCATTACGCACTGAAATCGCTTTCCCTTGCCACTGTCATCGCCATTGCAAGTCATCTACCTCTGGCTCAAGCGGCATCGCCAGCCCCGGCGGAAGGCCAGAATGGCATGGTGGTTACGGCCCAGCATCTTGCCTCGCAAGTCGGTATCGATGTGCTGAAGAACGGCGGCAACGCCGTCGATGCGGCAGTCGCGGTCGGCTATGCGCTGGCGGTTGTCTATCCGACTGCCGGTAATCTCGGCGGGGGTGGATTCATGACGATCCGCTTCAAGGACGGCAAGAGCACCTTTCTGGATTTTCGCGAGCGCGCGCCGCTCGCCGCCACTGAGACCATGTATCTGGACAAGGATGGCAAGCCGGTCGAGGGCGCCAGTACTGAAACCTATCTCGCCATCGGCGTGCCAGGCACGGTGGCTGGCCTCGAGGAGGCACGCGTAAAATATGGCACCCGCAAGCGCGAGGAGCTGATTGATCCAGCACTAAAACTCGCCAAGGACGGCTTTACGCTGGAGCTGGGCGATATTCTCTCCTTTGCCGACGGCAATGAAAGACTGGCGAAAGACCCGGCAGCGGCGAGAATCTTCCTGAAAGACGGAAAACCGCTTTCCTTGGGTGAAAAGCTTGTCCAGCCAGATTTGGCAAAGTCGCTTTCGGCCATTTCGGAAAAAGGTCCGGCAGCCTTCTATCAGGGCGAAATCGCCGATCTGATCGTCAAGTCGAGCGAGGAAAAAGGCGGTATTCTCGCCAAGGCCGATTTCGAGCAATACAAAGTCCGCGAGCTGGAACCGGTCAAGTGCAGCTATCGCGGCTATGACATCGTTTCATCGCCACCGCCGTCTTCGGGTGGGCTGATCATCTGCGAAATCCTTAACGTGCTGGAGGGTTATCCGATTTCCTATCTCGGCTATGGCTCGGCGGAAACCACGCGTTTGATGGTGGAAGCGATGCGCCATGCCTATGTGGACCGCAACACGGCATTGGGCGACCCTGATTTCATCGATAATCCAATCGAGAAACTCACCAGCAAGGCCTATGCCGCAGAAATCCGCAGTCGTATCGATCCTTATCGCGCAGGTGTCAGCGAGTCGCTGAAACCGGCTGAATTCAAGGAGTCCAACGAAACCACGCATTATTCCATCGTGGACAAGGACGGCAATGCTGTTGCGGTGACCTATACGCTGAATGGATCGTTCGGCACGGCCAAGGTGGCCGAAGGCACCGGCATTCTTCTCAACAACGAGATGGACGACTTCACCATCAAACCGGGCGTGGCCAATCTCTATGGTCTCATACAAGGCGAAGCAAATGCCATTGAACCGCGCAAATCACCTTTGTCGTCGATGAGCCCGACCATTGTATCGAAGGATGGCAAACCGTTCATGGTTATTGGCAGTCCCGGCGGTTCGCGCATTATCACGATCACGCTCGAGGCGATCATGAATGTCATCGACCACGGCATGGACATTCAGGAGGCAATTGACGCCCCGCGCATCCATCACCAGTGGCTGCCCGACCGGGTCTATATGGAAGCAAACGCTCTTTCGCCGGATACGATCAGGCTACTGACCGGTATGGGCTATACGGTTGGTGAGGACCATGACTGGCCGGTCTGGGGTGAGGCAGCCGGTATTCTTGTCGGTGGCAAGGATATGGCAGCCATCGAAAAAGGCGGCGACAACCGCTATTATGGCGCAATCGATAGTCGAGCCGTCGCTGGTGCAGCCATAGGATACTAGAGCACAAAAGTCGGCGGCTGACTTCATTGCCAGTGAAAATCATCGAATTCTAACGACGGGAATGGGGCCGGGAGCGGAATGACAGCTTTCAGGACCTGCGAGTGGCATAGCCGCCGCTGAGCTGCGGTCAGCATGGCAGACTCGACTCTTTAAGATTTGGGCCGCATAAGCCCAGATTACACAGGTCACAGGTCGATGAGTGTGACCTCAGCCATGGTGTTCTCCCGCATACTTTAAAGCACATCATCATATATGACGCTGCTCACCAAGCTAGCAGTGGGAAACCGGACACAAGATAACGCCCTGAGCAATTTTTGATTGCCTAACCACTTCAAGCGCACCAATTTATAAGCAGTCGATTCACAATGAAAATCCCGCGATGCACCTTGAAAGTCTCCAGCTTCGAAACTTCCGTTGTTACGGTGACCCCGGAACAAAAATAAGCTTGCTCCCCGGCACAAATGCGTTCGTTGGCAACAACGGATCAGGAAAGACGACTGCACTGGAGGCGTTAAAGCGGCTCTTCTCACCAAATCCCGGCGATCGTCAGATCAGGCGCTCGGATATTCATTTTGGCCTGAGTGAAGACGTCAACAATCTGGAAGAGCGCGAACTCGTGATTGATGCGGTCTTCGGGTTCGACACAACAACAGCGATTCCGACGGTGTTCAACGATTTGTTTTTCAGCGCCACAGACCAAAAGCTGAAGGTTCGGATCAGGCTCGAGTGCCACTATCAGCGCTCGCAGTCGCTGGAAAGCGATCTCGAGGTGAAGCTCTATTCCGTGCGGACACTTGATGATGTGCCGTTCGGTCCTGATGACGAATGCAAAACACCACTACGTGGTCGGCCAACGCAATACGCAGAGGTCGTTTATATCCCTGCCCACCGCGATTCTCGTGGTGTCAGCCAGTATGCCTTAAAGAACGTGCTGCAGCGGCTTGAGCGATCGGCCGACTGGACGGCCGATACAAAAGAGAAGTCGGTAGGCTTTGCCGACGATCTCGAGAAAAACCTGAACGACACTGATGCCATAAAGCAGGTCACGGCCACATTGGGCGGGTTTTGGAAGTCATTGCATGACGGCCACTATGATGCAGATCCAACCATTAGCGTTGTGGCTACAGAGTTCGAGAAGCTGATCCGCGATCTTACCCTCAAGTTCGAGAAATCGCCCGGCGGCGGACGTCGTTTGCTTGACGAGCTCAGCGAAGGTCAGATGTCGCTGTTGTATTTCGCTCTTTCAGCAACGCTCCACCAGATTTCGTGGGATATGCAGAAGGCATTGCCCGGCCAGCTAGGCGGTTTCAAAATCGCAGATTTTGTTCACCCGCCGCTCACCATCTTCGCCTTGGAAGAACCGGAAAACCATCTCGCGCCATTCTACCTACCGCGCCTTATGGCCTTGCTTGACCAGCTGAATACAACCGGTGCCGCACAGTCAGTTGTTACGTCGCACGCAACCAGCATTCTCGGTCGTGTCCCGCCGAGAAAGGTACGCTATTTCCGCAATGATAGCGCCTCGTTGACATCCTCAGTACTCCCGCTACCCTTGCCGGCGGCCGAGAGCGAGGAAGACAAATTCCTTCAGCAGGTTATCCTTGCAAACCCCGAGATCTATTTCGCCAAACTGGTTATCATTGGCGAAGGAGACACCGAGAGGGTCGTTATTCCGAAGGTAGCCGACGCACTGGGCGTCAGTCTTGATCCGTCATTCATCGCTTATGTCTCGATCGGAGGCCGACATGCCCAGCATTTGTGGAGACTTCTGAATGGCCTGCAGATTCCGCATATCACGCTGCTGGACTTCGACCTTGGGCGCCATGGCGGTGGGATGGGACGCCTGAAAAACATGGTGCAATGGCTAGCAGCACTTGGTGCGGGGTATGTTCCCAAGCTTGAGAACGTAACCACAAAAGTGCTCGAGCCCGCCCAAGTAGCAAGCATGCCTAATAACAGCACGCTAAATGCAACGTCATACCCAAATTGGCTCCACTGGCCACGTGCGAACAATATTTTCTATTCCGATCCTGTCGATCTGGACATGATGATGATGCAAGCCTTTCCAGAGGCTTATGTTCCCGAGACGGCCTATGACGCAACCAAGGACGAACCGGACAAGACTGCCAAAGCGGTTTTCGGCGACAAGGGACCTGGTGTATCGGAGCTGACGGCAGTTGGAAAATCCGCTACGCCGCAAGAGCTTCACAATTACAAGGCGTTGTTCAAGTCTGGATCGAAACCAGGCTCGCACTTGCTGGCGTTCGCAAAAATCAAGCGTGAAGACCTTAAGGTGAAATGCCCGGAACCACTCCGTGCTTTGGTCAAGCGTGCGGAGGAACTCATCCGTACGCACGCAGCCGTGCGGCCGGAGACAGGCGCATGAGTTATGTCAACCCCGATGACTGGACGCCATCTGGCGGGGTAACCCTAGAAGGGGTGGCACTCGAGGTCGTCAAATCAGTGAAGTCAATGTCCGTTCTGGCGGGGCCTGGTTCAGGCAAAACGGAAATCTTGGCACAACGCGCTTCGTTCCTGCTAACCACCGGACAATGCCCTCCTCCAAGACGGATCCTTGCGATAGCTTTCAAGGTGGACGCAGCCCGTAATTTGCAGGAACGGGTCGAGAAGCGGAACACGCCCGAGGCTGCACGCCGCTTTGAATCCCTCACGCTTGACGGCTTCGCCAAACGACTGCTTGACCAATTCCTAGAGGCATTGCCGCAGAACATACGGCCATCTGCAGACTACGACATAGTCTTCCCCAACAAGGATATCTGGCGGGACTTCCGGCAGTCTTGTCGCCAGAACGAGCCCAGCGTTGATAACTACAACGATGGCAGTCTGGCCAAGCTTGTGCATAAGGCATTCCCAAGCTTTTCCCACCCTGTCACCGAACAAGGTGAGCATATCCGGAGATTGTGGTGGCGGTACTGTTATCGAGGGAAAAAATCCGCTCTCACCTTCGCCATGGTGAAGATGCTGGCGGTTCACATACTTAACTCACAACCAACGATCCTCGCCGCGATCCGTGCGACTTACTCCCATGTCTTCATGGACGAGTTTCAGGATGTAACCGGGCACCAGTATGCGTTGGTGAAAGCGGCCTTCCACAATAGCAGCTCTGTCGTGACGGCAGTTGGCGATACCAATCAGGCGATTATGGGCTGGGCTGGCGCCCTGCCAGCGATATTTGGTGAGTTCAACGCCGACTTTGGAGCATCCAGCCAACGGCTGCTTTTCAATTTCAGATCCAATGCTCGTATTGTCGCGCTCATTAACTCGCTTTCCGAAATGTTTGAGGACGATCCCGTCCCGACGACAGCTGCTCGCGAACACGATCCGGTGCCAGAGAACGCAGCGGAGATATGGGTGTCTCCCACGCGGGACAAAGAGAGCGCATTCCTTGCCAGATATATCAAGTCTGCCTTGGACGCGGATCCGGAACTGAAGGTCCATGATTTTGTAATCCTCGCACGACTTTGGGTTGATAAATTGGAAGAGCGGCTTACTCAACCGTTTGCAGATGCCGGCCTGACAGTGCGTAACGATGCCCGCAACTACGGCCCTGTCGCGCTCCAGGACCTTGTGAAAGAACCGGTTGCACGTTTCCTCGTGTCAGCCCTAAAAATGGCATTTCAGGTGAGGGATGGAACACCTTTCCAGACCTGCCGCGACATCGTTGCCGAATTGCAGGGTGATGACATCAACACCGAACGCGGAAATGCAGAGAGCTTGCGCACGGTTCAGAAAATCACAAAAGATCTGGCCGAACTCGCTGCAGGTAAAACAACGCAGCAGCTTTCGGCAGCGCAAATTCTCGAACTATCATTGCCTGATTGGCGCCGGAGCCAGTTTACCAAGGCCTTCAAGGAATATTCAAATCCCTATTACCTGAACAAGATAATCGCCGGGTTGGCTGATTTTCTCGACGAATGCCTGCGGCCAGCCAGCAGTATGTCCGAAGCCGTAGAGGCTGTGGAAGGAAAGAATGTCGTCAGACTGATGACGATCCACAAGTCGAAGGGGCTGGAATACAATACGGTGATATTCACGGAGTTTAATGACGATGCCTTCTGGAACAGCGACGACGACGTGAACGTGTTCTTCGTCGCCTTGTCGCGTGCTCGGGAAAGGCTCAAGTTCTCCCTGACGGAGGACTCCAAGGGGCTCCGCAACGTCGCCAAGTTTCTGGAGAAACTACAGGAATCTGGCGTGCCGGTTGTCGAAGTTCAATAAGTTCTCTGGTTTAATCTAAAGCACCAGATTCACTACCTCAGACTTATGTTTCATGTTGGCCAGCGCTTCGTGGCGGATCCGGAACTGGCTCCGCCACTTGATCGCCGGCTTTGCGGACGAGATATTCTCGATCTTGATCGCCGGGTCGTAATAGGGCGTGCCGGCCGTGATCTTCTTTAGGAACAGCGTCGGGTCAGTGTTTTCGCAAAGCTGGATCCGTGGGCCGTAGGAGTATTCGCGTCTGTGGCTACCGTTCTCGGCGTGAACGTCAATACCGAAGGGCGGCGGGGTCATTGGGCTATCCACCATCGTTCGAATGTGTCGTCCAAACGCCAATCTTTCGCCAAGCGCCGCAATAGAATTTCCCGGCGTTCTCGAATATCTGAGGGCATCCATGTCGAATAGGCGCGCACCTCGTTAGTCAGAGTGAATGCGCTTGAATTTCCAGGCGCGAAGTATTGGCTCTTCTTGACATCAAACTCGAAATTTCGGGCTGCCGCATTCTTTCGAAAATTCAGCAGCACAAGATTCCCCAACGTGTGAAGCCAAGAACTGTGCGCTTCGAGGTCGGAAAACCACTCTCCCCACTGGGAATTGTCCGGGAGGGTCTGTGGACAGACGTGTTCGACCGAAATCGTCGGATAGTCATAGATTGCCGATCCGTCCGTTGAGGCTTGCTCTAGCCGCAACAAAATCGGTTTCACTACTCGCGTTGCGAGATACACGTCACCGTCTAGGGCGTTGAACATAGCAAAAGCTTCGGCTTGGGTGAGGGTGAAACCTGTCGAGCGATCCTTCACGCTGACTCTGGGCTTTAGCTCCGAAAGCGGTTCCAACGCATCCAGCACGTCCGCATATCGCGACATACGCGTGTTCACGTCCGCTCGAACCATGAAGAGGTAATAGGCCAACCTCTCAAGCTGGAACACGATGTCCGGAACATCATCCCGTTTGCCCTCGTTACTCTGCCTCAGACAGAGTATCAGCGGCGGAAGCCAGTCCTTATTATCTAGCCTATCCAGTGATCGCACAAGGTCGGCCGTTTTGGGTCCGAACCGTTTTCTGAGTTCAGCGTCATTCTGCGACAACGTGAAAGCGTCAGCATAGGGTTCTAGGACTTTGTCGACGAACCCTACGGGGTCATCGCGGAAGATCGGCACCTGCTCGGGGAACCCGTTCTCAAGCGCGGATCGCGGTTTGTCGCGCTCGAAGATCATCCGAATGTGGGTGAACAGATCGCCGAACTTTCCGCGTTCAAGGGCGACCTCGATGTCCTCCCACCTTTGGGAAAGGTGGCGTTCTCTCAACTCGCCTGCGCGCTCAAGAAGGTCGGCCTTGAGGATGTCGGTCGCAGAAAGGTCCATCCCCCGGGCGTTGAGCACTGTGAAGATGCGGCGGGCGGCGGTTTGGGTCGGCACTTCCACAACGACTAGGTAACAGCTCTGCAGGAGAAAACGCAGAAGCTCGCTCCGTTTGTCCTCGCCCATCGCCACCAGCTTCGCACGAATGGTCGTGGCGTTCTCGATGATCCGGGCCTTCGCCCCGGAGTGGCCATCAGCCGACGGAAGACTTTCGGTAGCCCCCCGTGTTTGAATATGCTTCTCGAAGAACGCTTGGTCCTTCTGCCTGAGTTGAAGCCGCAACGCTTCGGGGATGCCTTCGTCCTCGTTGGCGACTTGCTTGATATAGGTCTCGCGGCTGGCCTGTTTCACAGGATCTTCCGTCAAGTCGCGTATCAAGCTGAAGAGGATAGTCAGCGTTGTCAGGCGCTGTTGCCCGTCCACGACGCGTGAGTCAGGACTGCCATGCGTTTTGACGAGAACAATGCTTCCAAGGAAATAGAACCCGTCCGACCGCGACTCCGGCCCCATGGCATCCGAAAGGTCGGTCAGCAGTTCTTCAACCTGGGTGGTCTCCCACGCATAGGGGCGCTGATACGCCGGAATCGTGAAGGAGTAATCCTTCGAGAACACCTCCGCAACTTTCTTGTGAGCGGCCTCAATGCGAAGTTGGGCGACATCCTGCATGATCAATCCTTCGAGTTGCGGTTTGCGCGCTGCGCAAGTTAAGGCTCTGCACAATAAACATCATCCGTCCGAGTTGTTACCACCGGGACGCGGGCGGTTCGCAACGGTTGACCAAACAGGTCTTTGTCTCAAGGCATCGGCAAGATCCCGGAGATGTCATCAGAAAGCGATGCAGTTGGTAACGACAGGGAGATCTCTATATGTACTGAGCCTCGCACATTGTCTATGAAATGTGCGCTTATATTAACATCAACATTGAGAGCCCGGGACATAAGGGTATGCGGCTTCAGTAAATAGCTACTTCCTAGTTCTAGCAGCCAAAAGCGCCTTTCTCTTTTCTACCACAAACAGGACCATCAGCTAAAATAAATCGACTGGCTGCTTTTGGGGGATCTCATAGCCCGCATGTATGACAGAAATAAAGCGGATTGCCGATCGGCCGGTTGCGACCTCAAATCGGACGTTCCAAAATCATTGATGACTTCTCGTAAACTGCCCCTAGTCCAAAGGACATTTGAGCAGCACAAAGTTCCGATTTCGTCTATCCATAAAGAGGCAAATTTCGGAGGGACAGATGAAGGTACCGGTAGAATTCGAGAACATTATCGCTGATGTGGAAAAACGACAGGAGCCGATTCCATCTCACTACTTTCAGACGGAGTTGATGAAGGCCCGCACGAAGCTCGGGAACGAACTCGACGTTGACCTAAATGCCGGTGCATTTGCTGAACTCGTCGCATGGACCTTGACAACTGAAGCTTGGGGCCTTGAGCCGTGGCATTCTTACTTCGGCCCGTTCGGCTCATGGATCAGCATCGACGGGAAGAAGGCATTCGCGCCAGCTGTCGACCAGGTCGATGAAGCGATCTTCCGGCATTGGGCCAGTCGTGTCGGTCAGTTCAAGCACCCCGGACTGCAGGCTCGCTACGCGGACCTATGCTGGGAGCTTGCGAGGACGGTCGGCAATGCTAAACCGGATTTTCGCCATGCCATCGCTGCCGTTGATGCGTATCTCGAAGGCGTGTCTAGCGGTCTCGTCACAGAGTTTCATGAGCAGATCGCGTCAGCCAGCCGGGCACTCGATATCGCTCGCCAAGTTCGGGACAACGACCGATCCGAGGCAGCGATCGTCATGCTCTTGCAGCTTCATGATAAAGCCGTGGCGGGAGAGGGGTGGTGGTGGAAGACCTACGACCGCCTGATTGGGGATAAGGCATTGACCGATGACAGACGTGCCCACCTCGCCCAGAGCCTAGAGGGGCTGGCGGCTGAATACGCAGACACTGCGAACCCTGAAAGGTTTGACCCCTTCCAACTCGAGAGCGTCTCCGAACGGCTGCAGGCCTACTATAATCGCGTCGGCAGCCGCCCGGACGTGGTCCGGCTTCAGGAGACAGTGGGTAGGGCTTTCGAGCACACCGCCCGTCTCGGTGACAACCTACGCGCGTCCTCAATGCTCCAGAGCGCCGAAAACGCCTATCTCGATGCCGGCAAGCAAGAGGATGCCAAACGAGCGAGGATCGCGCGGATAAAGGCGATCGAAGCGTCTCGTGAGGAAATGCAGACGTTTGAGACGACTCAGACGATCACGAAGGAGGAAATGGATATATTCGTCTCCACGGTGGTCACCGACAATCCGCTGCATACTTTCGCCAGGATTGCGAACCAGTTTGTGCCCGAGGTCGCGCAGATAGAGGCCCAAATCAAAAAGGGTGGGGATGACGGCGAGGGTTCGATCATGGACTTTATTCCCATCGCGATAATGGCGAAAGATCATCAAGCCGCTATGCTTGGAGGCGTAGAAGACGATCTTGATGGACGTATAATCCATCATGCCCAGCAGAATGTGCAGTGGACTTCACCATACCTGCACCGCGCGCTGCAGTCAGCGATCGAGAAACACGGACTCAACCCATATGCGGTTACCGGGTTTGCTGAGCGCTCGAGCCTATTCGAAGATTCCAGCTTCCTACTCGAAGGCGTGGGCGCGTGGTTCGCTCGCGATCACATGAAAGCAATCCATGTGCTGGTCCCCCAGGTGGAGCGTGCACTTCGCACTATCGCCGGTAAACTGGGTGAACCCGTGACGAAAAAGCACCCAACTATGCCAGACCGCGAGATCGCTATTGGGATGGGTGAAATATTCGGAAATAAGGCCGTTAAGGACATCCTCGGCGCTGATCTGACGCTCTATTTCAAGCTTATATACTCCGATCCTCGGGGACTAAACCTGCGGAATTCGATTGCACATGGCACGCTTGAGCGCGGTATGATCAATGCAGTGATCAGCGATCTCCTGATCCACTCTCTGCTTGTACTTGGCTTGTGGGAACAACTAGCGGATCACCGGAAGAATAAGGCGGCTGGAGGCTGAGGGAGGAACAACCGACTCGGACTGTCGTGCGTTGTCGTCCAAACTCCATTACCAGTGGAAGGCGGCTTTCCCAGCGCAGTTTTCCAGAACCTGCCATTCCGCTCCCCACCCTTCACGGTCGTTAGCAGCAAAAAAGCGGAATGACCGCTTTGGAATGCGTGTGAATTGTACGGTAATATCTGCAATGACGCGCTTAACGGTCCAACAGCTTCCGACCCCCATTTCGGTCATCCCGTCGCCAATGGTCGATACCTCATACTTGCCGTTCGCGGTGTGGTCAGTTTGCACCGATTTTGGCAAGCCCGGTTTGAAGTTGGCAGATAATCTCACCGAGTTGACCTGAAGTTAGGAGACCCGGGCCGAGCGGGCCAGACTTGTTCTCGCCAACAGGCGGAAGCTGCAAAAGTGCAGCCTGCACTTCCGCCGTAACCTGTCCGAGTTGCCAAGCAATCTCTTTGTCGGCGGCTTCGGCCTGATCTGAGGCGGCTAGGCTGGCCGCTTTCACGGCGTATGCAGCGGCCCCCAAGGCGTATGCGCCCATGTGGCAGATTGCCGATGCTTGACCATCCAGAATGGCCCCCATCTGCGCGGCGGCTGCAGTCCGAGCATTTCAGCCTGAAACAGGGCAGAGCCGTGTGCGTCTTGTGTCGCCAGGATCGTGTGGTTGAATTCGATTCTCATCAGTGCTCTCCCATCCCGAAGCTTACCCGCTGTGCCCCGACCCGCCTGAGCGTCGAGGCCACCACAAGCACGGCAATCACTGCCGTGCCCGCGACGATGTAGGCGGCTGAATCCCAGCCGAACCGATCCAGTGCGCCGCCGATGGCTGTCGGACCAAGAATCTGTCCGAGATTGCTGCCTTGAATGATCAGACCCAGAACGACCGGAACCAACCTTGCCGCTGGCGCCACGAGTGGCGCGGAGGACAGCAGGATCGCCGGGATCACACCGCCGACAGTCGAGAACAACAGGCACAGGCCGAAGGCCGCACCGTCCGGCAGAACAGGGAGAAAGATCCCGAAGCTGGCCAGTCCCATGACGAGGCATGCCGCGATCAGGAGCGCCGGGCGGCTAAAGCCCCTGGAGAGGAGCAGGCCCGCCGTCAGATTGCCGATGACGTTCACGGCCGAGGCCAGTGCACTGAGCAGTCCGGCCGTCTGGTGCGTCACCTGTAACCGCTCCATCAGCAGCACCGGCAGGAAGCTGAAGACCGCGAAGAACATCATGCTGTAGAGCGCAATGGTGATCGCCAGCCCCACAGCGCTACGGTCGCGTGCCACGGTCATGCTGTCGCGGCGCAAGCCGTTCCAGGACATGATCTGGCCTTGCCCGCCAGCGGAAATGACAAGTGGAACAGCGATGCAGATGGCCAGCGCCAGCGCCCCGCTTGCCCACCACATCCTCTGCCAGTCCTCGAAGAACGGCCCCACCAGCATCGCCACCGCCATGCCGACTGGCATGAAGCAGCTCCAGAGGGCGAAGGCCAGATCACTATCAGCTGGTCGCGTAACCTCCTGGAGCAATGAGGGCGCCGCGACCGTCACCAACAGGAAACCCGCCCCTTCGATAATGCGGCCACAAAACAGGCTGGGCAGTCCCGGTATCGCTGCGCCAAGCGCCGCGCCGACTGTCGTGACCAGGAGCCCGATGATGAGGATGCGTCTCGCACCGAAACGCGCAACAAACGCCCCGGTCGGAATGCCGCCGACAAGGCCGATGAGCGCAAATATTCCAGTCAGCCAGCCGATCGCCGTCAGCCCGATTCCGAAATCATTCTGCAACAGGGGCGCTGCAATCGCCGCCTTGCCAACCTGCAAGGCGGCTGCAATTCCGCTGCCAACGATGACGAACACGGCGGTCCAGTGCGTGGACACTGCTTTCGTTGTTGATGGCGTGTCCATCACGAGCCCCTTGCCGCGTGCCCGGCCACGAGGGTGGCCGCGATCCCGGCGACATGCCGTCCCTGGAAGCGCGCGCCCTCCAGCTCGTTTTCACTGACCTCGCGATGCCCTCCCAATCCATCATCGGCCAGCGTCGATGCACCATAGGGCGAGCAGCCGGTGATTTCGTCCATCCGCATCTGGCCCTTGAAGCTGTAAGGCAGGCCGACAATGATCATGCCGAGGTGGAACAGAACGGTCTGGGTGGACAAGATCGTTGTTTCCTGCCCGCCATGCTGGCTGCCGGTTGAGGTGAAGACGCTGCCGACTTTTCCGACCAGCTTGTCCTCGAACCAGAGGCCACCGGTCTGGTCGAGAAAGTTCTTCATCTGCGATGCCATATTGCCGAAACGGGTCGGCGTTCCGATGATGATGGCATCGTAATCCGCAAGCTCGGCCACCGTTGCGACGGGCGCGGACTGGTCGACCTTGTATCCGGACTTCGCAGCAACCGCTTCGGGAACAAGCTCAGGCACCCGCCTGATCGCCACCGTCACACCCGCCTCACGCGCGCCATCAGCCACGGCCGAAGCCATCGTCTCGACGTGACCATAAGAGGAATAGTAAAGCACCAGCACCTTCGTCATCTCGTCGACCTCGCGCGTTGATTTCATTGAGCGGAAGGTTGCATCAAATGGATGAGCGAAATAAGTGATATAAAAATGATATAGTTGATCATGAGGAAAGATCATGCTGGATGCCCTTACGCTTGATCAGATCCGGACTTTCGTAACCATTGCCGACAGCGGCAGCTTCCGCGCTGCAGCCCAGAAGCTTTCGCGCGTCCAGTCGGGCGTCAGCGCCACCATCGCCAACCTTGAGGCCGCGCTTGGCGTGGAACTGTTCGACCGTTCCGGCTACAAGCCGGCCTTGACACCGCAGGGGCAGGTATTGCTCGGCAACGCACGCGACATCATTCTGCGCGTGGACGTATTGCGCGCCCAGGCGCGCGGTTTTGCGCATGGCGTCGAGACGGAACTCGCGATTTCTGTCGATACGCTCTTTCCCATGCACGAGGTCGCACGCGCGATCTCACGAATGCGACACGATTACCCTGCCGTTGCCGTCCGTGTATGGTCGGAGGCTATGGGCGGTCCGCTCGATGCGCTCAGGAAGAGCCGTTGTGCGCTTGCGGTAATGGTGGGTGAAGATTTCCGCGACCCCCGTATCAAATTCGAGCCGCTGATATCCATCAGCCAGGTCGCGGTCGTCGCTTCAAGCCATCCGCTGGCCCACCGCCATGCGGGCCGACCACTGGAGCTGATGGATGTTGCCGATCATCTCCAGATCGTTCTGACCGACCCGTCCGACATATCAGCAGGCCGGGATTTCGGGGTGGTTTCGTCACAGACCTGCCGCGTCAACACGCAGGATACCAAACATCACCTCATCCTGGAGGGCGCGGGCTGGGGGCGGCTCCCCCATTGGCTCGTTGAGAGGGACCTGGAACAGGGAACGCTCGTGCGACTCAATGTCAACGCCATCGGTCGCAATGGCGAGATCACGTCTGGTGCCTATCTTGCCCACCGCCGGGACGAGGCATTGGGACCTGCAGCGCAGAAACTTGCCGATCTACTGATCAGCCATGAAACGGGTGTCGTCTTCTAGTCGAGCCAGGCGATCGCGACGTTACTTCCCCTTGAGTTATTACTGGTTCGCGGACGTTTACCGTCAGGCATCGCCCCGCCTCAAGGGCTGCCTGAGAGTTCCGAACGGTCAGCGAGTTCCAGTCCCAACCACTTTATTCCAGTTGAGCCGTTGGCCGAAGAACAGTGCGTCCAACAGAACAATCCAACGGCGGATACGTACCTCTGGATCACATAGCTGAACTCATCCGTCTGATGTGCTGCTTCGCTGATGCCGTGACTCAGGAAAACCGAGCCGTATCAGCCCTTCAAAGTGTCCATTTCATGCAACTGGCCGTGCCGCACGTTTACATGTTCGAAGAACCTGAACCGTTCCTGAGGATCAGGACATCTCCGCCGAACCGATGATCCTCGTTCCTGTGCGATGACCAAGCGCGGCTTCGAGCAGAGCCTCCGCGATCCTTGTAGCGGGATTGATCTGCCAAGCCTTGGGGAGGACGGGGCCGAAAAGTTTTAGCAAGCGTAGCCACATGCTCGCCGGCACGCCGTTCGGCCCGGTCGCCGCCAATCAGCCCCGGTCGCACGAGGGTCAGTGACGGAAAGTCCAGCATAGCCAGATCCGCTTCCAGTTCGCCCTTCACCCGCGAATAGAAGAAGGGCGAATTGCGGTTGGCGCCCATGGCGGAGACGACAGCCAAGCGCGGCGTACCATGCGCCTGGCAAGCCGGGCGACGGCAAGGGGGTAGTCGTGATCGACTTCGCGAAACGCTTCACGTGAACCTGCCTTCGCGATCGTCGTCCCGAGTGTGTACACGGCCGCGTCGGCCTGCCACCAGTCGGCATCCTTTGGTAGGTCGTCGTCAGCAATTGGCGCGCTTCTATCGAAGCGGCAAATGGCGCTTAGCGAAAGTCATAAGCGGACCGACTGTTCACAGGCGTCCGCCAAACTTGTCCCAAAGGCCGGATTGAAGGCGCAAAGCGGACGCAACATCTTCTCCGCAATCAGGGCAGTGAGTAACAGGGATGACTTCTATTGCTCATAAACATATGATATTGAGAGCGATAGAAACGGATGTTATCGCTCATGCCCTGGAACTGGACACAGCCTGATTGGCCGCATTTTCGCTATGACTCGTCCGCGCTCGCGGCACTGGAACAGCGATTTCTGCTCTCCTCCGGCGAAGTCATTGGCGCTGTGCGTCACATCGATCCCGACGACCGCGACCGGTTGCGCATAGAACTCTTAAGTGACGAAGCGATCAAGACGAGCGCGATCGAAGGCGAAACATTGGACCGCTTGAGCGTTCAGTCATCACTGCGGCGACAACTCGGCCTGGACACGGACCGGCGTTCGGTGCAACCACGTGAACACGGGATCGCAGAAATGACGGTCGACGTTTATGGCACCTATGCCCTGCCGCTTGATGACGCCACTTTGTTTCGGTGGCATACCATGTTGATGGCAGGCAGCCGACATTTGGAGAGTATTGGTGCTTATCGCAGCCATTCCGACGCTATGCAGATCGTCTCTGGCCAGTTGGACCGTCCGACGATTCATTTCGAGGCGCCGCCATCAGCGCAGGTACCAGAGGAAATGCACCAGTTCATATCGTGGTTCAACGCAAGCGCTCTTAATGGCAGTATACCCCTCCCCGCGCTTACCCGCGCCGGACTTAGCCATTTGTGGTTCGAAAGCATCCATCCGTTCGAGGACGGCAATGGGCGGCTTGGTCGCGCACTGGCCGAGAAAGCGCTCGCCCAATCGCTTGGGCAGCCGAGCCTGATTATGCTCAGTTTTACCATCGAACAGCAACGGAAGGCCTATTACGATCAGCTGGAAATCCATCAGCGAACCCTCGATGTCACTAAATGGTTGGTGTGGTTTTCCCAAACTGTGCTGACGGCTCAACAAACGACGCTGGATCGCGTCGCCTTCTACATCGCCAAGGCGCATTTTTACGACCGGTTCAGGGGAACGTTCAATCCCCGTCAGGAGAAAGTCATTGCGCGTCTGTTCGAGGCAGGACCGGAGGGTTTTATCGGTGGCCTCAGTGCCGACAACTATCTGGCCATAACAAAGACCTCACGCGCAACCGCCACCCGCGATTTGCAGGATCTGGTCGACAAGGGCGCATTGACGCGCAGTGGTCAGCTTCGATTCACCCGATATGCGTTGAACTGGCGAGCGCATTAATCAAGTCAAGCTATTGGAAACGTATGACTATTATTGCTATATGAAACTGAATTATTCTTTTGCTTTTGTTACATCGACGGCATTCTCCTACGCATATAACCATTGATAAGTATAGGTTATCGAAGCTTATTGATTTGAAGCCGCAAATCAGCGAAAGTCATGGCCAATACGCCGCTGAAAGCCCGCTTTCAGGCCAATCAGGGAGTTTTGACCCGTGACCACATCGCCCGTTTCCGCCATCGAACGGCGCGCCGAAACACTCGATACGATTGCCGCCGTCTTGCCGATGAACCGGCGCGACATGCTGGCCGGCATTTTGACCGATGAGGATGTCGAAACGCTGCGCCATCTGGTCAATGAAGCCATGGGCGAAAACACGTTGCGTGCGCTCACCTCGGATCTGGCCTATCTCGAAGCCTGGGCGATGGCCGCTATCGGTAGCCCCCCCCTTCCCTTCCCGGCGCCTGAAGCCCTGCTCCCGAAATTCGTCGCGCATCACTTGTGGCGGCCGCAGCAGCGCGAGATCGAACCTGATCACGGTATGCCAGCTGGTGTAGAAGCAGAATTGCGCAGCCATGGCTTTCTGCGCGCGTCGGGACTGCATGCACCAGCAACGGTGCGCCGTCGTATCGTAATTGGTTGACAGACATTGTGAAAGTCAGGCCAAGTCCAGCCGTAAAGGGCGATTGCGTGGCGCCTTGCGGCACGTCCAGTCACATCGTCTCTTAGGATGCGTCAACGACAAACATGCGTGCCTGCTGCGCAACATGTCGTTCCGCTTTTATCGGTGCATATTGCTCGGAATCGTAGAAGGAGAGCGCTTGAGCAAGAGTGGGAAATTCGAAGACGCCGGCCAGCGGCAGAGGCTGGTCTTCCCCCTCCAGTACCTCTGCAACACGGCCAAAATACAATATGCGGCCTCCGGCGTCTTGCAGAGCCGCTTGAAAACGCGGCGCAAGCGCTGCTTGCTTCTCCGTATCAAGTATACGCAAATTGATGTGCACATAGGCTGGCATAGGCTTCGCTCCGTTGTTGCGATAAAGAATCATGTATATACAGTATTTAGATAATCGCGACTTGTCGAGAGACCAATATGAAAAAACTGGATCCGGATCTTCTGAAGGAAATTGCTGCGCGGTGCCCTGCCTTTCAGGCCCGTGCAACAGCGCGCGCACTGACACGCTTTTACAGCGCCTGTTTCAAATCTGTCGACTTGACGGCCGAGCAATTCAGTCTGCTTGCCGGCATCGGCGCCACAGAAGGCGTTACGGTCATTGGTCTCGCTCTTGATGCTGATATTGATGCAACGACGATCAGTCGTAATCTTCAAAACCTGGAGGCACGCGGGCTGGTCCAAGCTGAGGGCGGACGCGGGCGGTCAGGAAAACGTCTTCGCCTGACAAAAACCGGTCGTGTACTGATGATTGAGGCAACCGGTATCTGGCGCTCGACCATGGAGCAGCTAGTTTCACAAATTGGAGAAACAGCGATAGAATCGGCCAATGATACTTTTCACGAACTAGCGACGGCTGCAAAAGCGGCCCTGCAAAAGAGGGGAAGTCATGAATAGCGTGGTCGAACGGCGCGCAGAGACGTTGGACACGATTGCCGCCGTTTTGCCGATGAACCGGCGCGACATGCTAGCCGAGGTTCTGACTGATGAGGACGTCGAGACGCTGCGCCATCTGGTCAATGAAGGCATGGGCGAAAACACGCTGCGCGCCTTGACCTCGGATCTGGCCTATCTTGAAGCCTGGTCGAAGGCCGCAACCGGTAGCCCCCTCCCCTTCCCGGCGCCGGAAGCCCTGCTCCTGAAATTCGTCGCCCATCACTTATGGCGGCCGCAGCAACGTGAGATCGAACCTGATCACGGCATGCCAGCCGACGTGGAAGGGGAATTGCGCCCACAAGGCTTTCTGCGCGTGTCGGGACCGCATGCGCCAGCAACGGTGCGCCAGCGTCTCGCCAACTGGTCAACGCTGACCCGCTGGCGGGGGCTGGAAGGGTCGTTTTCATCGCCTTCCGTCAAATCGGCCATCCGGCTTGCGGTGCGCGCTCTGAACAGGCCGCGCAGCCCCAAGAGTACCAATACGATTACCGGCGATATTCTGGGCAAGCTGCTGGCAACCTGTTCCGGCGACGATCTAACCGCTTTGCGGGATCGTGCTATCCTGATGGTAGCCTTTGCCTCAGGCGGGCGTCGTCGCAGCGAAATCGCTGGCTTGCGCGTGGAACAGCTTGTCAAACAGGTGCCTGTCACCGATGAGGACGGCCTTCCCCTCCCCTCGCTCGGTATCCACCTCGGTCGCACCAAAACCAGTGGTGCCGATCACGATGAAATCGTCTATCTGACCGGACGGCCCGTCGAAGCCCTCACCCGCTGGCTGGAAGCAGCCAAGATCGACAAGGGCAGCGGGTTTCGAAAAGTCGATCGCTGGGGCAATGTGTCCACGCGAGCGCTCGAACCCAGCGCCGTCAACCAGATCGTCAAACAACGAGCGCAAAAGGCAGGGCTGGATGCCACAGAGTTCTCCGCCCACGGCCTGCGTTCCGGCTATCTCACCGAGGCAGCCAATCGTGGCATTCCGCTCCCTGAAGCCATGGAACAATCGCGCCATCGCTCCGTGCAGCAAGCGTCCGACTATTACAACAATGCCAAGCGGCGTAGAGGGCGAGCATCCAGGCTGCTTTAAAGCTCGCCACCGTCATCGGTTCATTTTGAACCGATGACACAAATGCACCATCGGTCTCCATGGTTGGATGTAACTTGCTGGCTTTCAGTGCGCGCAGTATTTCTGATGGACGCGGCGGCAACGGTTCTCGCAATGACTGGAACGTTTTGGCCCTTACATTTTCGAAACCGATCGCACTCGTTTGTGCGACAGTTCACGCAGGCTGTAGTCATGGTCTTGGCCAGCTAGCTGGACTGACGCTGATCGGTCTTCACCCCGGCGATGATCGAGCTGAAGCGAATGATGTTCTCAACATCGGCGATTACATTCCTGCAGGCTTGATACCCGTTGCAACAGGCTTCGTCATCGACAAGGCGGGGCCTACGGCTGCGACCTTGTTAGCCATAATTCTCTCGGCTATCGCCATAGCGGGAGCATGAACGGTCGCACGATGGCTTACAGACGAATAGCCGTTGGGCACCTGTCCAATCGAAAGCCGACCAATTTCTCGATTGAGCATGATAAATGACGACTTGCCTCTTGACTTAGAGTACACTCTAACAATTAGCTTCTTCTGCGTCGTGACGAAAGAAGGGCTCCGATGAAGATTGGCGAGTTGGCGAAGCGCTCAGGACTGTCGGCCTATACCATCCGTTATTATGAACGGATCGGCCTGCTACCTTTTGCTGACAGAGATCAATCAGGCCAGCGTGATTACGACGCATCGATCCTGACCTGGATAGAATTTCTGGACCGTCTTAAAATGACAGGAATGCCTATTCGGGAAATGCTGCACTATGCAGCCTTGCGGGAGCGTGGCGTCGGCACAGAAGCTGAACGCGGTGCGTTGCTTGAACAGCATCGCCACCGTGTCCATGCACATGTGGCGAAACTGCAAGCCTGCCTTGTCGTCCTCGATACCAAGATTGCCGGATATGCTGGCAACGAACAGAGGATGAATGACTATGACGCATCAACTCCCGAATCCCGACGAAAGCCGTCTGGAACGCGGCAAGCGCGCGCTCGCTGAAATCGATGGCCAGGCTGGCCACAATGTCATTGCCGCTTTGGCTGACATTGCGCCGGACTTTGCAGATTACGTTTTCGAGTTCTCGTTTGGTGATATTTACAGCCGCCCCGGGCTTGATTTGCGCTCCCGCGAGATCGCCACCATTGCAGCGCTGACTGCGGTGGGAACGGCCACCCCACAACTGAAAGTTCATATCGAAGCGGGGTTAAATGTCGGACTGACCAAGAATGAAATCACCGAGATCATGATGCAGATGGCCGTCTATGCAGGTTTTCCTGCGGCGCTCAATGGGCTGTTTGCGGCCAAGGAAGTGTTTTCTGCCCGGTTCTCCGTCGAAAAGGGGGAAGCAGCACGATGACCCATCTACGTTCATTAGCAGTGGTCAGCGTTCTCGCCTTCGCTCCCATTGCCGACTTTCCAACCTTGATTACAACCGCCGCATACGCAAATCCCACTACACCTGAAAAGCTCTGGGATGGGTTCAACGCCCCGACCGGAATAGCTGTCCATTCCGACGGGACAGTCTACGTATCCAACTGGGGCGATAGCACGGTTGAGCGGATTGCCGCGGATGGGACGCGCTCGGCCGTTTTGAAAGGCGTCCCCTCTCCTGCCGGGATTGCTATCGATGCGGAAGGAACCGTATTCGTCTCTTCCTACTCTGGAGATTATATCGTTCGCATCAACCCAGACGGAAGTCATACACGCATTGCCGAGAACCTGGCCACTCCAACTGGAATTGCTTTTTCTGCCGAAGGCCGGTTGCTCGTTGCAAACCGTGCCGCAGGCGAAATTCTCTCAATCGATCCGTCGAACGGATTGGCCCGCGTCGTCGCCCGCTCTTTGTCACTACCCGTTGGCGTGACCGAGATGGCAGACGGCAGCCTGGTAACTTCACAATATGGCGGGCGAGTAACACGCATCCTTCCAGATGGCTCCATGCAGGAATTGGGAGAGAGTTTTTCTCGGCCGGGCGTAGGCATACTATCCGATGGGCCCGATGCTGTTTTTGTTATCGACAACGGGGCAGCTCTGGTCCGGAGGGTTTCTTTCAACGGCCGCTCCGAAGTGGTCGTAGAGGGGTTTGAAGGAAGCGCCGTGGCGCTTGGCCGTGCCACGAATGGTGATCTTCTGGTTGGCACCTGGGGAACAGGAGCTGTCTATCGAACGCCAATTTCCCGATAACGAAAGTCTGCGTCGGCTGGGCAACAAGCCGCGCAAATCCAAATTGCGGAGCAGGCTCATGCGATACAGGAAGTCCGCTCCGCTTCTCGCAGGCTGCATTCCACACCTTCGTCGGTAGAAAGCAGGATAAGGGGAACACCGATTTGGAAAACGAGAGAATGCTCCGGTAATGACTGAAATTGGGCGCATTATCCACCGACGGCTAAGAGGCCCGAAGCGGTCAGTTCGGTTTCAGTTACAGCCCAAGAGATTGCCGACCCGGAGCATGAATGGCATCTATGGCCGTTTCCAACCCCATGC
Source organism: Brucella sp. NBRC 113783 (assembly GCF_040372265.1). Lineage (NCBI taxonomy): Bacteria > Pseudomonadati > Pseudomonadota > Alphaproteobacteria > Hyphomicrobiales > Brucellaceae > Brucella > Brucella sp. NBRC 113783. Next base: position 45,151 of record NZ_BAABRX010000016.1, read on the forward strand.
CAGCCGTCAAGTTCATGGTGAGACTTTGCTGAAAGCTGCCCTTTGGAGCATGTTGCGCTCATTAACGATTCGGGCGATATTTGGTGCTACCGACAACATGGGGTAGGTTCACTGATGCCCGACGGACCGGTCAAGGGCCCGGCCTCCTACTTCCCTTCAATTGAAAGAAGTACGGCCGTCCCGTCATCCATTGGCAGGAGTTGGTACGTAAGGGTCTCCCGTCAAAGCACAAGAATCTCGTCGCAATGCTGAAGAACGAACATGGAATGGGACACGGGCACGCCAACGCAGTTGTAGAACACACATTGGCGCAGGACACAAAAGTAACGTGACGACGGCGGTCAAATGGCTCGCCGTCGCTTGGTCTACGAGCCGTATTATTTGGAGGTTGCATGACAAACACTTTTCCACACGGTACTGTTCACGAGGCACGAGAGGATCTTCGGGCTGCCCTGCTATCGGATCCGAATGTTTTCGTGCTGTGGGAAAGGCTAACACCGCTCGGACGGAATGAATTCATCTGCTGGGTGGATGATGCGAAACAGCCAAAGACGCGCCAGCGTCGTATTGAGCGAACCTGTGATGAACTGTTAGAGGGCAAGAAACGCCCATGCTGTTGGGGGGGCTGCGTTCATCGCACTGACAAAGCGCCAAGCCGATGGCAGCAGGCAGTCTTGATTGATCAGCAGGGGAAGAACAGGCCGTAGACCTGAGAGCGAATGTCGCGTTGTCATTACTTCCTGCTGTTTGGTTGCGGAACGTCATTGGGATAAGTTATGAGGGGCCATTGTAGAAAATGCCTGGCGTTTTGAACCCATGATGACCGAGGGCCTTTGAGATGATGCAAATCCACCCTCAGGCACGAACGACCCCAGCAGTACGAGCAGAGATCGCCCGATCAACGGAGCCGGCAAGTGTCATCGCCAGACGCTATGGCATCAGTGATCAGACAGTGCGCAAATGGCGCAAGCGGGGAGAGCATGCTGTCCAGGATCGCTCGAGCCGTCCAAAACGTTTGCCATGGCGCGTAACGGAGGAAGAGTATGCCATCATCGTTGCGCGACGTGAAGGCTCGTATGCGCGGACTGTTTACGCAGGAGCGCGTTGCAGCCTCTGCGAACCTTTTCCTGTACGGTTTGCTGGGTGACGAGCGGCGGACGACTGGTTGGATGCGTGCTGAGGCGGCCGGTGATTCCGGTCCGTGGCGGCAACAAGCCATTCTGGGGCGCGGGCGCTGGGATGCAGATGAGCTGCGCATCATCGTACGAGAGTATGTCGTAGAAAACCTCGCCACGGATGATGCGGTCCTGGTCATCGACGAAACAGGCTTCCTCAAGCAGGGCAAGACATCATGTGGTGTTGCCCGTCAGTATACAGGTTCGGCTGGCAAGATAACGAACTGCCAGATCGGTGTATTCGCCGCCTATGTGTCCGTTCGCGGTCGTCTGGGCGCTGGCGCTTAAGGGAAGGCCTGCAAACATGCACCAGACTTCGAACCACGATGAACTATATGACGAGAACGGACTGCCGAAATGAGTAGCTCGTCGTCAGGTTCGATTGAAAAACGCACCGAGACTTTAGATACAATCGCCGCCGTTTTGCCGATGAACCGGCGCGACATGCTAGCCGAGGTTCTGACTGATGAGGACGTCGAGACACTGCGCCATTTGGTCAATGAAGGCATGGGTGAAAACACGCTGCGCGCGCTGACCTCGGATCTGGCCTATCTTGAAGCCTGGTCGATGGCTGCAACCGGCAATCCCCTCCCCTTCCCGGCTCCCGAAGCCCTGCTCCTGAAATTCATTGCGCATCATTTGTGGCGGCCACAACAACGCGAGATCGAACCTGATCACGGCATGCCGGTCGGCGTGGAAGAGGAATTGCGCCAACAAGGCTTTCTGCGCGTGTCGGGACCGCATGCGCCAGCAACGGTGCGCCGTCGTCTCGCCAACTGGTCAACGCTGACCCGCTGGCGCGGTCTGGAGGGTGCGTTTTCATCGCTTTCCGTCAAATCGGCCATCCGGCTTGCGGTGCGCGCCTTGAGCCGGCCACGCAGCCGCAAGAGTGCCAATGCCATTACCGGCGATATTCTGGGCAAGCTGCTGGCAACCTGTTCCGGAGAGGATCTAACGGCTTTACGGGATCGGGCTATCCTGATGGTGGCCTTTGCCTCGGGCGGGCGCAGGCGCAGCGAAGTCGCTAGCTTGCGTGTAGAACAGCTTGTTAAACAGCCCGCTGTCACCGATGAGGACGGTTGCCCCCTCCCCTCACTTGGTATCCATCTCGGGCGCACCAAAACCAGTGGTGCCGATCACGATGAAATCGTCTATCTGACCGGCCGACCCGTCGAAGCCCTGGCCCGCTGGCTGGAAGCAGCCAGGATCGACAAGGGCAGCGTGTTTCGAAAAGTCGATCGCTGGGGCAATGTGTCCGCTCGCGCGCTTGAACCGAGCGCCGTCAACCGGATCGTCAAACAGCGGGCGCAAATGGCAGGGCTTGATGCCGCGGAATTCTCCGCCCACGGCCTCCGCTCCGGCTATCTCACCGAAGCGGCCAATCGTGGTATTCCGCTTCCTGAAGCCATGGAACAATCGCGGCATCGCTCCGTGCAGCAGGCGTCCGATTATTACAACAATGCCAAACGGCGTAGTGGACGCGCGTCGCGACTACTATAATGAGAAACAGAACATCGTTTATCGCCTCAATAGCCTGTCATCTACTTATTAGATGAAGCCCGTCTATGAATATATTGCATATGGCGCTTCGTCTGTTGGCAATAAAGCTGTTCCTGATATATAAAATTGCAGCACATTGGTTGAATGCGCATCGGGGGGGCAGTAATGAGGCAGCACTTCACTAAAGATATTTCCGCGCGCGGGGAGTCTTCACAGTGCTCACGAAAGTTGTTTTGGTTCGCCTCAACCGCTTATGCGCCAAGTGCCATACTGACCGCTCTTCTCCCGTTGCAAGTCGCACTGATGAGTTTAGTTGGAATCGTACCGTCCTGGGCCGAGGAATGCAGCGTAACCGATATTACGGGCTGTGGGGCGTCCGGCGGTCTTGGTGTGCCGGGGCGCAGCGGGGACGGAGGGATCGGCAATGGCCAAGGCGGCGGTTCCAGTCACATCGGCGGTGATGGTGTAACCACTCAGGATCCCGGTGGTTGGGGTGGAAACGGAACCGGAGGAGCGGGTGCGCAAGGTGACGGAGGTTTGCCAGCCGATGGAGGCGGGCCGGGTTTCATCTCCCCCGCAAACGGGTTGGTTATAAATGGCTCAGGAACTGGGTTTGACGGTGCAGGTGGCACCTCAGGTACGAATTTCGGCGGCGGCGGTGGTGGCGGAGGGGCGGGGATCCGTTACTCCGGACAAGACATTTCTATCACTTCGCTCGGCTCGATTTCTGGGGGAGCGGGCGGTCAAGGCGGTGGTGTCCTCAACGGGACAAGTGGAGTCGGTAACGGTGGCGGCGGTGGTGGCGGTGGCAGCGGGATCATTAGCGTCGGACCCCAGGCACGCATCGCTAATGACGGTTCAATTGTCGGAGGATTTGGCGGAAACGGCGCAGACGGTGGATTTGGCGGCGGTGGTGGCGCGGGGGGTGATGGATTGCTCTCCCTTGGCGGCATGGCAAACATCATCAATAGCGGCACGATCGCAGGTGGTGTGGGAGGCAGTGGCGGCGCAAGCGGCGGCTTTGGAGTGAAAAGCACAAATGGCGCGGGCGGCACTGGTATTAATCTCAGTGGTCAGCGCAATATCATATTCAATGTTGGTACGGTCATTGGCGGCGAGGGAAACGGAGGGGGAACCGCAATTATCACCCGTGGTCAAGACACAATATACAATGCGGGAACGATCGCAGGCGCCTTGAACAATGGCACACGATCAGCGGCGATAGAATTCGGTGGGGCAGAAAATCGCCTTAATCTATACTCGGGCTCGACGATCCTCGGCGAAATTGTTATTAACGCCGACGCAACGGCAACAATATCAGCTTTGGACCGCGGCCTTACGCTCGATAGCGATGTGCGTCTTGGCGAAGGCACTTCTGGCGTCAATTTTAACACTTCATTCAAAGATCTGGAGCTCTCCGGCGCGATTTCGGGGAATGGGGTCGTAAACGTCCGTGGAGGAAACGTACTAACGTTTTCCGGGGCAAGCAGTTACACTGGCGGGACGAATATCTCCGAAGGAACTCTGGTCGCCAATCACGCGAATGGTAATGGCGTAATCGACGCGTTGGGCACAGGTCTGATTTCGCTCAACGGGGGACGGCTGCACTCAGCTCTCGGGAGCTCCACACTCAACAGCTATCTCGTTGCAGCGGGTACAACGGGGACGATCACCACTGCAACCGGCACCTCGCTGTGGCTCAACGGCGGAGCGGGGCAAAGCTTCTCAATTGAGGGCGATCTGGTCATCGGAACCGATGATGCGAGAGGTGACGTGATCATGGACGTCATCGGTACGAATGCTGCTCCAGCTTCGACAATAACGGTCGCATATGGACGCCTTATTGACGGTAATGGCACTTTGGGAAGCCTGTCCGGCGCCGCCGGTGCAACACGCGTCGCTTCCGGCGCTAAAATCGATTTCTCCACACAGGGCGGAACAATTCGTAACTTACAGGATGCAACGCCGGGCCATGGCGGCACAGTATCCTGGGGTAACAATCAATTGCGCGTAAATGGCGGCAGTTTTTCCGGCCAATTCGTGAGTTCACCGGGTGGTGAACTCGTCAAGGGGAGTACCGACACACTCCTCCTCAAAGGCGATAATTCAGGCTTTACCGGCACAACGACGGTCGCAGATGGCAAACTAATCGTTGGAGATATCAACCATAGCAGCGCCACACTGCGAGGTACCATCGACGTTTTATCCGGCGCCACTCTTGGCGGTCATGGCTCGCTCGGAGAAACGACAGTTCGGTCCGGCGGCATAATGTCTCCCGGCAACTCCATTGGCACGCTTACTGTCGACGGCGATCTGACGCTGAAACCTGGTTCAGTTCTTGAGATCGAAATTGCCAGCAATGGCACTTCCGATCGCGTCGATGTGGCGGGAACTGCTACAGCTCCCGGCAGCACTGTCTCGGTTGCCACCATCGATCCGGAAACCAGTTACCAGAATGGCCAACTCTACCATATCCTGACCGCCGACGGCGGTATCAGTGGTGAATTTGCTGGCGTTGTGTCGAACTCAGCCTTTCTCGATATGAGCCTTGCCTATGGTGATACGACGGCAGATCTCATTATCTGTCTCAAAACAGGTTGCCCGAGGCCTGTTGATCCGGAGATTCCGGGCCCCGGCACACCCGAACCTGAAAAGCCCTCCCCTGCCCTCTTTACGACGGTCGCTCAGACCCGCAATCAGTATGCCACGGCTGGCGGCCTGGATAGTCTGGCGCAGACGGGTTCGTCGCTGGCTTTGTACAACACCTTGCTGATGCTGTCCGCCGATGAAGCACGTGCGGCCTTCGACAGCCTTTCCGGCGAGGCTTACGCTTCCGCAAAAGGCGTCTTGATCGATGACAGCCAGTTTATCCGCAATGCGGCACTCGGTCGTCTGCAACAGGCATTTGGCGGTGCTCCAGCAACGCCAATCAATGCGCTTTCCTATGCCGGAGCGCAAAGGCCTGTTTCGGCTTCAGCCTCTGCCATCGATGCCGCTGCCCCTGTCGGCATTGCTCCTTCTCAAAATCTCTATACCGCCTGGGGCTATGCCTATGGCGCTTGGACGAGGCAGGATAGCAATAGCAATGCAGGATCGGTAAAATCCTCTGTTGGCGGCTTTGTCACCGGTATCGACGGTACTGTCCTCGACACATGGCGTCTCGGCCTTCTGGCCGGCTACAGCCATTCCAGCTTCGATGTGGATGATCGCGCTTCATCGGGCAGCAGCGATAATTATACACTCGGCGCCTATGCGGGAACCGAATGGACGCTCAACAATGGCCATGCCTTGGCATTCCGATCCGGACTTGCCTATACATGGCATGATATCGACATGAACCGTTCTGTCGCCTTTCCCGGCTTTGCCGATAATCTGACCAGTGATTACGATGCGGGATCTTTCCAGCTCTTTGGCGAGCTTGGCTATAAGATCCACTATGGCAAAGCCCTGTTCGAGCCCTATGCGGGTCTTGCCTATGTTCGCCTGAAGACCGACGGATTTGATGAGAAGGGCCAGACTGCTGCCACCCTTTCGGTTCAGTCTGACACGACGGAAACCAGCTTCTCAACGCTTGGCCTCCGCGCATCAACAGAGTTTCTTCTGGGCAGCATCACGGCAACGGCGCGAACCGATCTTGGCTGGCGCCATGCCTATGGCGACATCACGCCGGTTTCCACCGCGAGCTTCATCGGCTCGAACGCATTCTCAGTCTCCGGTCTTCCGATCGCTGAAGATGCAGCTCTCATCGAAGCAGGACTTGATTTTAGACTGACCGAAGACGCCACACTCGGCATCTCCTATAACGGCCAGTTTGCTTCCGGCGCCAAACAGAACGGATTCAATGCGAAACTCAGTGTGAGCTTTTGAATTGGAGTCCGCCTATGGCTATCATCCAGTGATCAAGAATGGCCAATCCAGGCAAAAAATACCCGAACAGATGGATCAGCAGCCCTTCGGTGCCAAGGGCCTCATTAAGGCCACGAAGCCGCTCGGATGTTAGGCTACGCACTGCCCTCCTCCATTTTTTCAAGCGAAAGATGCCACGAGACTAATCGACTTGTGGCGTACGATCATTATCTAATAATGAAATCGCTTCCGTTCGCGCCCTTCCAACCCAGTCGAGGCGTGCCGCATTTTTCATTAAATGTCTGAGTGTGCTTTGTAACGACACAGTCTGCCGCTGAAATTTGGGATCTTTGTCCAGAGCTGGCGCAACCAGCTCCAACTATCATTACCGAAACAAGTATCACGATTTGGATAGACTTCATTACCATTTATATAACTCTTACTTTGTTTTTCCGAATTCGAACAATGAAGCGCCATCTCGGCGTTTGAACGCCTTGAATGAGCTCACATTATTTATTGTTGACGATTTATACAAAATATGTGAGCGTTTACTCACATTGTCTACTCGCATTAGGAAATCGAGAACATGGCCAAGCTCAACGCTACAAATCCCAGAAAAGCCGCCTCACAAGAGAGGTCGAAAATGACCGTCGAGGCGATACTGGATGCCACTGCTCGCGTTTTGGTGCGCGATGGATATGCGCGGGCCAGCACAAATCGCGTCGCTGCAGTAGCGGGAGTGAGCATTGGATCGCTCTACCAGTATTTTCCCAATAAGGAGTCGCTTGTGGCTGCGCTCGTCGCAAGGCACAATCGTGAAATTCTGGCTCTGCTGGAAAACGCCATGCAAGAATGCGCGTCAGACGACCTGAACAGCGCCATGCGGGAGCTCATTCGCGCGATGATTGCTGCGCACCGGGTTAATCCTGAGCTCCACCGCATCTTGAAAGAAGAAGTTCCCCGTATTGGAAAACTTGCCGAGGTGGAAGCCATCCGAAAGGACACGCTCCATCTGGTCCGGCATTATCTGGAGCAATGTAAGGAAGACGTTCAGCTCAATGACCTCGATACGGCTGCGTTTATATGCGTAACGACAGTGGAGACGTTGACCCATGCCATCGTTCTCAATGACTGCGGCCACTCCCTCTCGGACGAGGCCGATATTGTCGAGCACATCACCAGGATGATTGCGGGATATCTGGGCACTCCACCAATACCGATCCGTGCTATTTTGAAAGAAGCGGCCTGATCACAAAGGTTCAAGATGCGCTCCAACCGCCGCAACGACTATTTCTGGGGCCGGTGCCCTCATAAAATGGGGGCGTGGGCACGCTTTATCTTGATCGATCCAATTCCTGTTCCGGTGGCACAACTATCTCACAAGGAACAGTCGTGGCCAACCGCGCCACGGACGAGAGCATGACACGTTTGGTAATGACGCAATCACTCTCAATGGCGGAACCTTGCACGCGGCGGTTGACGGCGCGACCATAAACAGTACCGCGCAACCCTGCCGCCTGGCTGATGCATGTGGCGAAGTACCGCGCGCTAGACCGGCAGCGTCGCACCACGCTGATCGACGGCGAGCATCGCGAACCGGCAATCGACCTCACGGAACTGGTACAGGCCGATCCCAATATCGAAGCCAGGCTTGATGAAGTCATTGATGATGACCTGTTGCGGCTGATCTTTACGGCCTGCCATCCCCCGTTGCCCGCCGAGCAGCGCCAGGCTCTTGGGCGGTTTATCGATACCGGAAGTGGCGCACGCCTTTTTCGTATCTGAAGCCACCGTCGTTCAACGGTAAGCGCTGTTTTCAGGCCACGGCTTTGAGATCGTGCGTTGCGGCATAGGCCCAAGGCAGCAGGTCGTCGATCTGGCTATTTGGATGATTGTTGACGATCTTGGTGAGGACGTCTGAGAGATAGG
>NZ_BAABRX010000017.1:0-48847 GCF_040372265.1 Brucella sp. NBRC 113783
TTGACTTTTATATATAACCACACCGGTGTGGTTATATATAAAAGTCAAGCCCCGCCTCACTGTTGCATCATTGCCACACTTGGTTTTATTCTATTGTCAAGCTATTTTTTATTATTCTCGTCATTTTTTTTATTTGTGTCGTCGCCTTGCCTGTATTAGCTATACTATGTTTTATTTAAGTATTACTTGGCTGCTGCAAGCCGTCGCATCTCTGCCGATTTCGCAATCCCCACATGCAAACCTGCATAGGTTGTGTAAATTAAATTGCCCTTGTTTTTATTTTAGTCTTGACTTCTCTCCGCCGCGCCCGTAGGCTGTTCCCATCAAACCGGAAACCACGCCTATGACCGATGCCCCTTCTCTCAATCCAAGCCGCTTCCCTGCCCTGCGCGCGGCAGCGCGCAAACCAACATCGGACAAAAGCATGTGCCCGGCTTGACTGGCCTCGGCTATGTGATCCCAAACCGCCCGTATCGGCAGGTCGAGTATTGGCAGCATGGCCAGCGCATAGACCCTGAAATTGGCAAGGCTATATCTGACAGGATTCTTTCTGACTTCATGCGAGAAAACCCATTGCCAACCTAGATTATAATAAACGCATCTTGTATTGTGTTTATTATATTTTAATGGCAGCCAGCTATTGAGCGCTTTGTGCGTTCGAATTGAGGTAAGTCACCATGAGCAACAACACCCCCGAAAAATCAGCTCCGAAGCGTATGGGACGCCCCTCTGTCGTCGCAGATGCTATCCCTCAGTTCGTTGAAGCAGTGAGGGTAATCGAAGATGGTTACGATGATCTGTGGCGGAAAGAATGGGATGAGCGCATCGCAGGCAAGGCGATCTCCACGCGAGCAGCTTATGTCTCCAAGTACAGGACAGCCGTCAAGGACGCCCTCGGAAGTCGTCACCCGTCTCTGCCGCACATCAAAGTGCTGGATCGCACCGAAAGCGAAGAGCAGCTTCGCACGTACACCGCCCGCTCTAATGCAGGGCGGCCGGGCACCCGTCGCGAAGCCATCGAAACATTCACCCTGCACACAAAGCTTTTGAATGACGCTCGCGAGCTAGCCGTCAAAGAAGGGAAAAAGACCCAGCGACAGGCTGACGCCATTTATAAGCGCTCGCTTAGCAAGCTGTGGGCCTCTGAAACCGAAGACTGGCGCGGGAATATCAAACCGACGACGATCCTTTCCACAACCACCCAATACCGCAACGCACTTCGGGAAGCCAACTTTGGCGATGATGTCACCCTCTCGGTCATCATCGCTCCCGAGGATGTTCAGAAGGCCGTCTCCACTGCCTACCGGGATTCCGTAATTGAGCAGCACAACGAGCTAATCGCTGTCCCCCACTGGTTCGAGATGGTCGAGGCCGCCAAGAAGGCGATGCCCGAAACAGACGCGAGTTGGTCAACGCTCCAGCAGGAAGCGCAAAAGGCTGCGGATTCCGCCAAGCGGGCCGATCTCGTTCGGTATGGCGTTGCCTTGGGCCTTTTAACCGGTCGGCGCCCTTATGAAATCTTTTGCCAAGGCTCTATTGCTCCTTTGCCGCTGGCTTTGGAGGGCGTTGCTGGACGCGGCTATGAGAGCTGGCGTGTCATGTTCACCGGACAGGCCAAGACGCGAGGTCGAGAAGGCACGCAGTTCGATCAGGCCTTTCCCATCGCCACGCTTGCCCATGCGAAGGACGTGATATTCACGTGGACCGTTCTGCGGTTGAGCAAAGAGGGGCAAGTCTGGCGAAAAATGTCCAATGAAGAGTTCAAGAATGACCTTCTTCGTGTCCCGAACCCAAATGCGATCTATCCAGCCATCAGGGATGAGCTGCTAGGCCCGCACTGGCCGAAGCCGTTGCCGGGCGATAGCAAGAACGCCATCGAGGGGAAGAGGCTGACCGCCAACAATGTTCGTTCCCTTTATGCGGAGATTGCCGACAATTTTTTCCGCCCGAAATCGAAGTCCAAAGCTGCCTTCTTCGCCGAAGTCCTCGGCCACACCGAGAAAGATATCGAGACGGCCTCGGCGTATATGAAATACTTCCTGCCGGACCAGAAGTCCGCAGGTCCGGGCAAGCGGGTCAAGGGGCGTCTATCGCAAAAGATCACCAACCGACTGGACGAGCTGGGCTTACCTCATGAAACGTCAGATGCGGATAGCGAAGAGGCATGAGCATGGCCAAGGATAAGAACCCCAAGGTTGCCGGACAAATTCTTGACGTAGGTGGCGAGCGGATAGCAATTATCAGGGGACCCCTCGCCGACGCTCTCGATATCAACAATTGGAATATCGTGTCCGATACGACCACCAAACGCTCCCCGGAGGAAGAGGCAGCGGCAAAGCAAAAGCTGGAAGATTGGGAGCGCCACGTCAAAGCGAACCCGCCCAAGCGCATTGTGTAGCGCAGGGTGAATCACGCATAGGATATTATTCCTCTTGACTCTTGCCCTCCGTTGGGTGTTCTCTTTTTGTTCTCATGACAGAAAGTGACCCCTCATGCGCAAGCCGGAGACGATTGAACGGCTCTATTTGGATTTTGATGGCTTCTTCGCCTCGGTTGAACAGCAGTGCGACAAGCGCTTGCGAGGGAGGCCGGTGGGCGTCGTGCCTTTCGAGGGCACAGACAGAACAGCGGTGATCGCCTGTAGCCGAGAGGCAAAGGCCTACGGCGTGAAAAACGTTATGCCCATCAGCGAGGCCAAGCGGCTTTGCCCGGAATTGGTTCTGGTGCCTCAGAAGCCGGACCTCTACCGACGCGCCCACAACGCGCTCTTGTCCGAGATCGAGACCATAATCCCTATCGATGCAGCGAAATCCATTGATGAGCTGACGTGCCGACTTGATGAAACAGGCCGCTCCGATCCGGTTGGTCTCGCAACAGCCATCAAAGACACGATTGCGGATAATATTGGGCCTTGGATTACCTGTTCCATAGGTTTTGCGGCCAATCGACAGCTCGCGAAAATTGCTTGCAAAGAAAGCAAACGGTCTGGTCGCCAGTACGGAAACGGACTGGCGATCTGGCGGCCCGAGGATCTACCCGCACCATTGTTCGCGGTTCAGATGGAAGACATACCGGGCGTCGGTGGGAATATGGCCAAGCGGCTCTATCGCGCCGGAATTTTCACAACCGAACAGCTCTATGCGGTCGAGCCAAAACACATGCGTAAGCTGTGGGGCAACGTTACCGGTGAACGTCTTTGGTATGCCTTGCACGGCTATGACATACAGGCTCCGGCATCTAGTCGAGGCATGTTCGGCCATGGCCGTGTACTGCCTCCCGAGTCGAGGTCTATCGACGGTGCTCATGAGATATCGCGCCTCTTGCTGATCAAGGCTGCGCGCCGCATGCGGCGTGAGGCCTTCTATGCCAACGGCTTATGGCTCTGGCTCTCCATCCGCGATGATTCTTGGATGGGAAAGCGCCGCCTCCCTGTCGTCAATGACGATCAGGCTATACTCGGGGCGCTATCTGAGTTGTGGAGTCAGGTCCGGCGCAAGTTTCCTCGCGGCGTAACCATTTTCAGAATAGGTGTCACCCTCTACGATTTGTCGCCTGCAAACGAAAGGCAGCTCGATCTTCTGCTAAACGATGATCGCTTGCGCCAGCGCTGGGAACGCGCCAGTTCGACCATAGACAGCCTGAATGCTCGGTACTCCAATACGGTTGTCAGCCTCGGCCACTGGAATCCGCCCAAGAGCGGCCATGTCGGCGGCAAAATCAGCTATACGCGCATACCCTCTGCGGAGGACTTCTGGTGACTGGATGGAAAAGTAAAATTCGCGTCAGCGATCTAGCTGATAATCAAAAGCTGGAGGTTCGCTGCCGGAAATGCGGACACGTCCACTACCTCGTGCGTGAGACGATCTGCACAACACCAGAGCGCGAATTTCTGTATCTCGATGAGCTTGAGCGGGAAACCTCTTGTCGGGCGCGAGGCTGTCGCGGCCCGGTGAGACTGTCGATGGTGCGCCTTGACGAGATGAGTGGTTTTGTTGGCGGCCTAGCTTAGCCACGCAAGCTGCTGACCAATCGAGAGTCCCTTCATCGGAACGATGGCACGCTCGCCTAACCAATCGGAGATCGGCTGTCGATATCGCACACCGGCCAGCATCACGATCTGCGCGTCATCACCATGCCCTCGTTCAATGAGTTGCGCCACGACGCGATCACCCCATGCGCGCCGTTGGTGAGCGCTCATGGTTGCCAGTGTTTGATCATAGGTGTAGCGGCTTGCCAACATAAGCGCCTCTGCTCGCAAACATCGGCATTTTCTGCTCGAATTATCTGACAATGGAGCGGGCGTCGTGCTCACGCTCTTTGCCAATGTGCTCGCAAACATCCGGGTCTGCTTGCAAACATCCCCCACGTGCTCAGATTAATTGCCAGCGACGGCATGGTCAAACCGGGACGCCTGCCTGTCGTAGTTGCTCGGTCAGCTGACGGGAATATTCGGGATCAAGGGTGCCCGCCAGGAAGGCGCGGATATCCGACGGCCGAGCATTGAGGTGCGTGACCAGAGCCGTCGCATCGTAACCATTTCGGGTCAACGTCGGTTCGAGATCGTCGATGGCGCGGGACAGGACCTGCTCGACGATTTCGGCGGTAACCGGCTTGGTGCCGAGGCGAAAGCCCTGCTCGAATGCGAGGGTGAGATGCATCTCGATCTGAAGCGGCGTGCGCAAACGTTCGGCGATGAGGTCGATGGCTTCTTCCTCGAGGAGTTCGCCAACCTTTACGCCTTCGGCCGCACAGGCGCCAAGCAGCCAGGCAACATAGTCGCGGCGCGCGGAGCCGATCCCCTCGTAGTCAAAAATGGTCGTGCGGTAGCCAATCTCCTCCATTTGCGGCCGGCGCAGATCATTGCGCAACCGGGGATGCCCGACAAGAAGTACGGAAAGGAGCACGCCGGCGTCGGCGACCACCTCCATCAGTCGCTTCAGGCCGGTTAAGGTCTTGTGGTGCAGGTCATGGGCCTCGTCGACCACGAGGACGATCGGCCGTTTGCCTTTTTTCATGATGTCGCGCAGGTCGCGCTCCCGGCGCTCGGCCTGCTTGGGGATCTTGACCTGCGCACGATCGCCGGGAGACAAGTCGTAGAACAGGGCTTCAATGAGCGATGGCAGCGAAGTGCGCCGCTTGTCGACCGCCAGCGATTTGGCGAGTGCGACCTTGCCGGCTTTGGTGAGTTCGGCCTCGATGCGGCGCAAAAGGTGGGTTTTCCCCGAACCGACCAGGCCGGAGACCACGACAAGCCGACCGGTCTGGACGGCCGCACACACCTCGCGGATGATCGTGCGCTGATGCTCGGTCTCAAAGTTGCCGGCCCCTTGGAAAGGCCGGTCGAGGCCGTAACTGGATTGAACGTCAGCGAGCATCATTCTTCCTTTCTTCGCGCCTGGAAGCGTTCGCGGATACGGGCCGCGATCATCTTTTTGTCGAGTGTTTCTCCAAGCAGTTCATTGATGAAGGCGCGGTCACCGGCATTCATCGCGCCGATCGGCCGGCCGAGCTGGTCGGCGATGGCCCCACGGGCTGCGAGGCCATTTGGATAAGCGGTCTCTATTGCGGGTTCCGGAAACGGTGTCCGCCGTACACTCAGCCCAGCCGTGGTCGGGGGCAGCGAAGGCAATGGACGATCCCCGCCGGTGACCGCGGCGCGGGGGAGCCCAAGTTGGTCTGCCAGGCGCACCACCTTGTCGAGCCGCTCTTCGAGCTTGCTCTTCTGGTATTTGCGATAGCGAAAGAGGGGAACCGCCCCGCGCGAAGGTTGGAATGGACCGAAGCGCTTGCCCTCATGCTCGACGAACAGTTCCTGATCGAACAGGCCCCAGAGCAAGGTCACCGTTTCGCCGGCAAGTTCGGGCTCGACCTCATAGGATGCGCCTTCGACCGATACGGTCGCGTCTCCAGCAACCGTCCGTCGTTCCGGTTCGCGCGCAAAGGCGCAGAACCGCTCCCAGGAGCACATCGCCCGCACCCCGTCAGGAGGAAGATGCCGCAGCCAATCCTCGATGCGTGCATGAGACTCTGTGCGATGGTCGCCGTTATTGTAGGTGACCAAGGCGCGCCTGAGCCAAAGGTTGGCTTCCTCTTCGTCCTTCGGCTTGTGGAAATGATAGAGGGTCTCGTGCACTTCCTTGATCGTGCGAAACGGCCGCTCGACCTTGCCTTTCGCTCGCGCCGGCGTGCGCCGCTCGCTGTCCGACGGGGGCATATGCGTGAGAACCCGGACACCAAGGCTACCCATGACGGACTGGAAAACGCGCGAGCGGCTCACCGGCCCGTTATCCATATGGATGGTCGTTGGAATCCCCTGAAGCGGCAGTTCCGGTTCAGGCTTGGCGGCGAAGGCATTGTAGAGAAAGCGCAAGGCGGACTCCGCGTCCTCGCCGTAGACGGAGCGGTATTCCTGATAGCTCGCGCCGGAGCGATCATCGACCACGGAGAACAGCATCAGCGTCGGCCGGCCGCGCCCTTCCTCGACCCAAAGCGGCGCTTCCACCTGCTTCAGGTCGGACGGGCTCATGTCGAAGTGCCAGAGTTCGTTGGAACGCCGCGCCTGGAATCGGACGGCAGCCACCGGGCGGGTGACGCGCGCATAATCCAGGCCGGAAACACGCAGCAGCCGATCGACCGTTGCGCGTTTCAAGATGCCGGGCGGTGCACGGACCAGGCCATCGGGCGTCACCACGCCGTCTTCCTCAAGCAGCTTGATGGCGCGCGCCGTGGAGATATGCCGCCCCTTCCGGTTCGCCGTTCTGATCTTCAGGGCCGCGATGATTTCGGCATAGGTTTCCATCTCCGGCTGCGGGGCGATCCGGGAGGTTCCGTGATCGGCGCGCCGTACGGATTTCGGGCGGTTCAACTCCCGCAGCGCCCGATACAGGGTCCAGATCGAGATGCCGTAGGCATCGGCGGCACGAGCAACAATCTCGGTACGGCCTGGATCACGGGGAGAAAGCAGCGACAATCGGCGTCGAAGATCGACAAGAGCCTCTCCGGGCGGCCGCTTTCTCCGCTCAGCCATGGACGTCCTCGGATTCCACTGTTTTGGGAGAGCCACCCTTCTTGCCGATATGACGATAGAGGGTTGCAACAGAAACCCCCATGCGCTGCGCAATATTGCGTACCGGTATGCTGCCTTCCTTCATCAGGGCGCGCGCCGCGGCAATATCGCCCGGGCGCATCGCGGGCGGGCGGCCACCCTTGCGGCCACGTTGCCGCGCCTCGACCAGTCCAGCCGTCGTGCGTTCGCGGATCAGAGCACGTTCGAACTGGGCGATCGCACCGAAGACATGGAAGGTCAGCATGCCGCCCGGCGTCGTCGTATCAATGCTCTCGGTCAAGGACACGAGCCCGATCTTCGCGCGCTCCAACTCTTCCGCCGTCGCGATGAGCTTCTTTAGCGATCGCGCCAACCGATCGAGTTTCCAGACAACGAGCGTGTCACCAGTGCGAAGCACGTCGGAGAGAATTCGGCCCAATTCCGGGCGGTCATCGCGAGCGCCTGACCCGCGCTCGGTAAACACCTTCTCGCAACCGGCGCGTCTCAGCGCCTCAAGCTGAAGCTCCGGATTTTGATCGATCGTGCTGACCCTGGCGTACCCGACCCGCATAGCCATCCAAATGTTCTTGAAAGTCGTTGGACACATAGCATTTTGCGACAACCGTTTCTATAACAGTTTTGAGAAGATTCCATCGCGCCATTCAAGGGGCGTGACGGCATGCGCTATGGCATGCTCAAAAACCCTCGTTTATGACAAACGATCCATGGAAACCAACTATGTGTCTGACGGCCGAATATTCGCGACATGGAGCAGGGAACCTTACGCATCGAAAATCGGGCGGTCCCCGATCTTGTCCCCCTTGTATGGGATACTCCGGGAATTGAGGCGGCGATACCAAAGGATGCGGTCGGCCAGGCCGTTACCATGTTCGAGCCGCAGGAATGCGCCAACTACTTCAAATCTTGCGGATATGACCCCGAGTAATGTGGACGTGCTCTAGGTCACCCAGAGGGGCGCTCGCATCGAGTATAACCTTAAGCGCGATTGCTTCCGGTGAACCATCCTCCATATGTACGGGATGTACAGCCCACACAGACTTTTCGAGAACCACATTCTCAACAGAAACCTCATAAAGCCTACCCGACGCGAGCTCATCGAGGACAGTGCTCCTCATCACGATCGAAATGCCGAGACCAGCTCGAACTGCATGCTTCACAGCCTCAGTGCTCCCGACATTGAATGAGATTGGGAATTGCTCTGCCGCTTGGCCGAAGGCCTCGCGGAGCACGGATCCGGTACCGGTTCCACGTTCTCCGCCAATGAGGGACTCTTGAAATAACTCTGCCGCTTCAATTGTTTTTCGCGTCCTCCAATTATGCTGTGGGGATACGATTATTACCAGCTTTTCCTTCCGCCAAAGGCGGGCTTGATATCCTTTTCGATCGTCCCACCATTCGGTAAAGGCTAGATCAATCTCCTTCCTCAAGAGCTTTTCGATGATTTCAGGATTTGAGGCAACGGCCACCTCAGGTGGCCGGCCTTGAGCATCCTGTAAACGCTTCAAGTGGACTGGCAAAATATAGGTACCGATGTTAGTACTGGCACCCAACGTAATCCGGCCGCTGTGCAGGCGGTCCAGAGATCTCTTCGTGACGGTCAAAAGGCTGCGTGCGAATGGCAAGAATACGAGCCCTTGCCGAGTCGGCACACACTTGTCCTTCCTCCTCTCGACCAGCCGCACCCCTAGTATATCCTCCAATCGTTTCACATTATGTGAGACAGTCGGTTGGGATATCTGAAGCCGTCGCGACGCCTCGTGAAAGCTGCCAGTTTCGATTACCTCTATGAATGCTGCGACATGCGAAAGGCTAAACATTACTTTCTCTAATCAAGGAATTAGTTGAACCTCGTTAATTGCCGCACGAGGTCTTCGGCCTTGGACAAAATCTATAATGTTGTCAGCAGCCTCGTGCTCGATAGCCAAACGCGACTTCGCCACTGCTGAGCCTATGTGGGGTGTCAAGATCGAATCATGTTCGCGATTGAGGAGACCCCCGTGGACCTTGTCAGGCCGGTCGGGTCTGGCCCAGTCCTCCATCTCATAAACATCAGCGGCGTAGCCTCCCAAGCGCCCCGCCTGCAATGCAGCGACAACAGCCTCTTCATCAACCACGCTTCCGCGTGCAGGATTAATAAGAAGTGCTCCTTTGGGCATTTTGGCGAGTTGTTCAGCGCCGAGGAGATGCTTCGTTTCGGCCGAAAGCGGGAGTGCACACACAAGAAAGGTAGACGACGAGATCAACTGGTCAAATTCAAGAGGCTTTACGTTCAGTCTGATCTCATCGGCTTTGTCCAGGGATTGACGATCCCAGTACGACACAATGGCGCCGAAGGTACTTAGGCGCTGTGCTATAGCTTTTCCGATCGCTCCCATCCCTAAAATGCCGATTGCTGTGCCCTGCAGCCCAAGGCCGTAAAACCGAGGGCGCCAACCTTTGTAATCCCTCCTGACGCTCTTGTCGCCTGGCAGAATGTGCCGCCCAAGAGCAATCATCAGACCGATTGTAAGTTCGGCTGTCGGGTCAGTGAGAAGATCGGACACTATCGTGACGTGGACTCCACGCTGCGTGCAGGCTTCGATGTCGAAGTTATCGAAGCCTTTCAGCGCACATGCCACAAGTTGAAGATCGGGAGCGTGCGCGAGTACAGACGCGTCGATCATGTCCGGCATGAACGCCATCATCGCCTTGGCGTCGCTCAATTCTGCGAGCAGTTTCTCGCGGGGCCATGTATCATCAGTATCGTTGCAAACTAAACGAGCGTGGGGAGATAGCTTTGAGATAATCTCCTCGTGGACGCGATGGGTGATTACTACCTTTGGGAGCATTTAATTTATCCTTCTATTGCAGCTGGCGGCGGAGGAGAGCGCCGACCTGGTCAACGATGGTGACCATCAGAAGGACAACGAGCATGATCGCAAGAACCTCCTGATAATTCATGATCCGGAGGGATGTCATCAACTCGAAACCGATACCACCAGCTCCCACAGTGCCCAGGATTGTCGAGGCGCGGAAGTTGTACTCCCACCGATAGATGGTCACATCGGCCAATTGCGGTAGAACTTGTGGCAAGATCGCCCGCGTCACGATCTGGAACGGCGACGCACCAGCTGCGCGTGCGGCTTCTATAGGCGCATTATCGCAATGCTCGATCGCCTCCGCAAAGAACTTGCCCACCATGCCAACCGAGTGAAGACCAAGAGCCAGCACGCCTGGGAGCGCTCCAAATCCCACTGCCGCCACGAAGACGATGCCCATAATCAGCTCCGGGATCGACCGTAGACCATTCAACAATCCACGCGAGATCATATAGATGACAGCGTTGGGTGCTGTTTTCCCTGAGGCGAAAAAGCCAACTGGAAGTGATATCAGTACCGCGATCGCAGTCCCAGCTATACTCATCGCCAGAGTGTCGATGAGAGGGCTGATCCACTCCAAGCCTCGGTTGAAATCCGGGGGAAACATTTCCGTACCGAGCTGCCAGAGCGCAGGAAACCCAGATCCCAGACGCTCCAGATCAAGAAGACCGGAGTGATAACTGCTAACAATGATCACACACGCAATTGCCAACGCGATCACGCCAGCTCTGGTCCAAGCTTTGTTTTGATGTTGAAGGATAGAGTCGTAGTCGGCCGACGGCTGTGTCATCACATATCCTGGAAGAAAGGACGCAGGCCAGCGCCTGCGTCGAAAGGTGAGAAACTGTCTCGAACGCGCCTTACTGACTCAGGTCCAAGTTCAGCACTTTACCGAGCTCACGGACGACGTCGTAGGCTTTGTCATCGATCGGAGCGAACCCATCGGCTTTGAAGGATGCCAATACCTTTTCGTCTTTAAGGTCGATGAAGGCTTTGGTGATCGCCTCTTTCAACGAAGTGTCAAGATCCGACCGCATGGTCCAGGGGTACTGCGGGAACGGATCGGACTCGGCGAGGGCGATAACTTTCTTAGGATCAATGGTGCCACGAGCGACCATTGAATTGTAGATGGGCAACGAAAGTCCGCCAATCTGAGCATTGCCATTCTGCACTGCAATAGCCACGGCATCATGCGACCCTACGAAGTTCTCGCTATAGTCTTTTCCAGCCTCAACTCCGGCCTTAAGCAGCATAGATTTCGGGATAAGGTGGCTTGAGGTGGAAGCCACGTCCCCAAACGCGACCTTTTTCCCTTTTGCATCTTCAAGGCTTTCGATGCCAGCCTCTGCATTGGCGACAACTACAGCGCGATAGGTAGTTTCGCCATCCTTCATAAGTGCTGCGAAAGGCTCGATATCAGCCTTGGTTTTCGCGAGCGTGTAAGAGAGCGGCCCGAAATAAGCCAACTCAAGCCGGCCGAAACGCATCGCTTCGATCATTGACGAGTAGTCGGTCGTTACGATCAGTTCAATCTCCCGACCGAGTGTCTTCTCAAGATACTCCTCGAGAGGACGATTGTTTTTGATGACAGTGGCGGCGTTCTCGTCCGGTAGCAACGCGACGCGCAATGTCTCTGGATTTGAGCCAGCATGCGCCAACGAACTCCAGCCAAGAACGGCGAGGAATGCGAGGGACAGAAGCTTCTTCATAATGCGGCCTCCATGGCAGCTAAAGGTTGATCATACTCGTAGTTGGACAAATCTTGTGTTGTGGTCGGATTTCTTGGGGCGCTGCGGTAGATCGACGCACACATTTGATCGGTCAGTTCGTCGACAGCGGCGTCCGCAACCACTTCCCCGTCGCGCATAGCAATGACCCGGTCGCCGAACCGGCGAGCTAGATCGATCTGATGAAGGCTGATCACAGCAGTGATGCCGTCGGCTGTGCATATTTCGCGAAGCTGCGACAGGACCTCGACAGCCGTTTCAGGGTCCAGACTTGCAACGGGCTCATCTGCAAGGACCAGTTGGGGCTTCTGGACCAGCGCGCGCGCAATGCCCACCCGTTGCTGCTGACCGCCGGATAGTTGATCCGCCCTGACGAGAGCCTTATCAAGAAGGCCTACGCGTTCAAGGCATTCCAACCCCAGCCTTCGATCCGAACGCGGCATAGGGAACAACGTACGCCAGCCAGAGTGGTAGCCCAGGCGGCCCGTCATGACGTTGTCGAGCGCGCTCAAGCGCCCTATGAGTTGGTGCTGCTGGAATATCATCCCAGTTCGCCTTCGGTGAATGCGAAGCTTAGTTTCCGCATCCAGAGCACCAATATCGTTAGAAGTGATCGAACCAGACGTCGGCGCAACCAAGCCGTTGAGTGTCCGGATGAGGGTAGATTTGCCTGCGCCGGATCTACCGAGGAGCACGACGAACTGACCCTGGTTGAACGTCAATGTCGTTGTCTTCAAAGCTTGGGTGCCGTTGGCATAGGTCACGGCAACTCCGTTCAGAGCCAGCATCACAATAATCCTGATCGTTAGTGGTGCATCGATTGAATATTTGCATCACTATGGGCGACATATGACGTCCGTTTATCAGGCTCGTGAAACTTCAATGACAGCACTTAAACTCAGCTCTACCTCCTCGCGTAGCTGCGATGGAGAAATTTCACCCAGAGCCGCCTGATCATGACGGCCCGGTCCCAATTCTACACCACCTTGACGGATGCTATCCCATATTCGGCCAGATAAACCGGCCCTTCTCCAGCCGCCGGGTAAAAAGGCAGGCGCCCAGACCATCATGCCAGATGATCTTCAAAATATCCGATCTGCGGCCCCTGAAGACGAAGAGATGCCCTGACAACGGATCATGCTGCAGAACCTCCTGCACCCGAAGCGCCAAGGAGGGAAAGCCACAGCGCATGTCCGTATATCCGCGCCTTCCTGGCGGGCACCCTTGATCCCGAATATTCCCGTCAGCTGACCGAGCAACTACGACAGGCAGGCGTCCCGGTTTGACCATGCCGTCGCTGGCAATTAATCTGAGCACGTGGCGGATGTTTGCAAGCAGACCCGGATGTTTGCGAGCACATTGGCAAAGAGCGTGAGCACGACGCCCGCTCCATTGTCAGATAATTCGAGCAGAAAATGCCGATGTTTGCGAGCAGAGGCGCTTATGTTGGCAAGCCGCTACACATAGGGAGCGACAAGATCATCGGGATCGACAATCCCATGCAAAGCTGAGAGCACATACCAAGGCGCTTGTCGCGCCTCGACGTATGCCCGAGCTTTCCTGAACCAAACAGACTGATAGAGGTTGGCGGCTCGCATTGGCTCGCTCGCCTTTGCTTTAACACAAGCTACCAAATGCAACGGGACAGCCGTTTCGCCTAATGGCTCACCCTGTTTCCAATGATCGAGCATTCCAGTTCGCCCTTACATATTGCCATATCTTTAGTGCTTGACATTTAGCCCGCAATCATTCGTAATGTCAATCGACTGGTGAAATTCCGCCCGGAGGCAAACATGACGAAGAAATACGTTGTGGTCGAAAATGCAGGCTATGAACGTGAATGCGATGTTCATACTGCAAACAGCTATAGCGATGCCCTGAAATGGTGCGATAACCATTACGAAGAAGATGAGATCGAGACGCTTCACGTTGAAATCGCCCGCGAGTTGCCAGATGGCTCTCGGACCTACGAAATCTAATGCCGGATTTTCAGAATGACCGTCGCAAAGATCATTGCCGATGCTTTGGCCGTTCCGACCCGTAACGACAAGGCCCTGTTTAGCGCGGTGCGCGCCCTCGGACTCACAATCAGTAAGCAAGATGGCGAATATCGTATCTCTCGACCCAATCTTACTCGGGAGCGTGCTGAGGCAATCGCATACTACACGAACGACCGGTTCGATGCGTGGGGCACAGCAGAAGAGATGGCTCGCGATGCTGGTATTCTCGACGCCAAGCCGGAGGCAAAGATATGACCGATGAATTTCTGCTTGTTTGGTTGAGCAAGGAAGAAAGTTCCGCTTATGGCGAGTGCCGTGGCGAAGCCTTGGATCGTCTTATTGCAAAGGGCTTTGCCGAGGTCGGCCCTACACCGCCCGGCCGCGACAAGAATTATGCGCGTGTCAGATTGACCGACGCCGGGCGCGAAGCTCTTCCCGAAGCGGAGTCACTGTGATGACAGATTTCAACGGCCCTGCCTCCGTAACCGGGCAGCACGGCAAGGCAATGCAGAAGGGCAGTGGGGTTCTATACAACACTGGCAGCGCCGATGTTCGTGCCCGTATCGAGACAATGCACCGCGATGGCAGCGTAACGGTGCGGGCACTTTTCTATCACAGAGATGGCAAGGACGTGCCGGGCTATCTCGGCTTCAAATACCGCCTTTGGCCTGATGACCCAC
Organism: Brucella sp. NBRC 113783; assembly: GCF_040372265.1. NCBI lineage: Bacteria > Pseudomonadati > Pseudomonadota > Alphaproteobacteria > Hyphomicrobiales > Brucellaceae > Brucella > Brucella sp. NBRC 113783. The sequence continues at coordinate 14,332 of NZ_BAABRX010000017.1, forward strand.
AAATCGGGCTACGGCCTCTCGACCCTATTTGACGGAGACCCATGTGCCTTGGAAGCTGAAACGAGTACGCCAGTGCGAAAAATGCCCGTGGAAGGTTTCGACCGACCCGCATGAAATCCCGCATGGATATTGTGAAACGAAACACCGCGCTCTTTCCTCCACCATCGCGGACAACACGGGCAACTTAGCTGCGGTGCTCGGCCAAGCTCCCTTGCGGGTGATGGCCTGTCACGAGCACCCAGCGGAACACGAGGCCCACTGTGTAGGCTGATCGACTGGTTCGGTCCTATTGAGGGGCTGGGAAGTGTTCACCATTGGCGGATTGCAGATCCCGCGCCTGATGATGGTGAGCGCGAAGCTCTGCCTCTAGCCGCATAACTCGAAGGGATCGCGATGCCTGTTCTCGGTAGTGTCGATTCAAAAGGGGTGCTTCGGTTTTCGGGCGACATCAATGATTGCCGCACATTCCTGAGATCGTTCGGTCTGGAGTGCACACACAAAGGCTGGGGCAAACCCGGCTGGAATGGAATGATAGAGTTCTGGAAAGGTGAATTTCACGCCGCAGCGTGGCGAGATGACACCGACAGATCAACGAACGTAGGGACACATGAAAAAGGGACAAATAGCCGGAGCAACGGCTGATGACGAAAGCATCTCAGCGCTCAACTATTGCGCTCACGCGATTGAGGATTTGAAGCGCCTGAACGCGCATACGCAGCCTGACTTTGTCCAATCCAAGCGGTCGGTCAGCGCAGTGATAGACCTGCTGCAAGCATCAGTGAAGTTCATCCTGCCAAACTGCGGCGCGCTCCTCGATGTGGATTCATTTTCACAGTCGCATCTCGATCTGCTCAAGCTTCCCTATCCTATCGTGGCTTTCGAGATACCATGGAAGACGGATACTTTGATCGAATCCATAGGCGGAATTAAACAAGTAGTGGCTTCACGCCGCATTGCCCTTTGCTGGGAACCAGAGGCTACGCCTCCAGCTCTGCGAGATTTTGGCCTCAATACTATTCTCGACCACTTCCCACAGGGTGGCGTCTTTGTCTTGCCTGTCACCTATTTCGACAATCACAAAATGTGGACCGTCGGGCTGGGCGGCGCATTCATCCCCTATGACAACAGCTTCACGCCGATAGACGATGGTCGCCTCAACTCGCTCTCTCACCGGTCGTACGAGGCGCTGAAAGAGGTAGGTCTGATCAGCAAGAAAGTCATGAAATTTGACAGCGAGCCGTTCATCATCCAGCCAGAACACTTCGAATCCATGTTTCGGCACAATCCCGAGGAAGGGTTCTACTCGATTTCCAGCGATACCCGCGACGAAGCGTTGGCTCTCCTCCAAGCCTGTGCCGTCTTGAATTGTGAGAACGTCGAGACCGCAGATGTCGAACCGAGCGCCAAGCTCAACAAGGCGCGAATCGCCAGCGGCAAGCAACCGTTCTTTTCCTACAAGGTGCTCACATTATCCGCAGAACGGCCGGGCGGCCGTGCCTCTGCCGATGGAGCTGGTGGCACGCATGCCTCGCCGAGAATGCACCTGCGGCGCGGGCACATCAGAAGGCTTGAGCACAAAAGCGTTTGGGTCCGTGCAGCTATTGTGGGATCGGCGGCGACCGGCGTTGCGCAGAAGGACTACGTTGTTCGGCCAGCTAAAACTGTCGAGTAAAAACCATGCAGTTCGAGTTTGACGATGGCGGCCGGGCAGCGGCAGGCTTCAAAGGTAGTGCGGGAGATTGTGTCTGCCGCTCAATAGCTATCGCAACAGGGCTTCCCTATCGCGAGGTCTACGACGCGCTCAACAACATGGCCGAGGGGGAACGTACCGGTAAGCGGAAGCGCGGCCGATCCTCGGCGCGCACAGGTGTCTATAAGGCCACCTATCGGCGCTATCTTGCCGATCTTGGATGGTGCTGGGTGCCAACCATGCAGATCGGGACTGGATGCACGACACACCTTCGATCTGACGAACTGCCCTCCTCCGGCCGACTGATCGTATGCGTCAGCAGGCACATGACCGCCGTGATCGACGGCGTTATCAGGGATACGCACGATCCATCCCGTGATGGTACACGATGCGTCTACGGCTATTTCAGGATGGAATAAAGGGTGCGCGGCTAGTCACCCTCTCCCGGCTTCCTATAGCTATCTGACAACCTCTTTCCATCATCCAGCAGAACACAGTCCCAAATTGCTTCCAGATCATCTTTGTGGACTGACGAGCATGAGGAAAGGCTGTTTTGGTCGATGGGAGCTACCGTAGCCAACCGGGAAGCAATTTTTTCCAGCCGCTCGATGCATTCGCTTGCGGTCTCATGCGGTGAGGGATGTGCGTGGCAGTAGCGTTGAGCCGCACCTTCCTTCGGCCAGTAAAATGCTACGAGGGAGACCAAAAAGAGCACCACCACTACCGTCCAGATGCGGTGAAGCCGCTTTTCCGGTTTGGAAACTGGCTGTCTAACGCCATAAAGGCTACCAAGGATAGCTTCCACTATGCTGCCAAGCGTCAAAGCCGTCCCCTACTTGGTATAGATGTGCGGCCGACGCTGCCTATCCTCACGAAGCAGGATCGCCCCGAAATTCCGGCGTGCTCGATCAACCTCGGCAAGCGCCATCGGTATAAGCTCACCCGTTGACGAACTCAGGGCTTTGATGGCGTCCTCATATTTGCGCTGTGCGATCCGCCGAGCCTTCGAAGCATCTGGCGGAAGGTAGAGATTGAAGCCGTTCGGCCTCGTGATCCTGCGGTCAAAATCTGAATAGCTCATCTCACAAACTTTGCCATTACCTTTATGTTTGACATTATGCCTTATGTCGTGTCATATTTTCAAGCCTATCGAATGGAAACCCCACGATGCTCAATCAAAACCCAAGTCCAGCAGATTACAAGCGCGCCGCAGATATGAACATCTGGGCCGCAAAGATGATGCGGTTACAAGGGAATGATCGCGCGGCCGAGGCGCACCTAAATTTGGCTGATCTGTATATCAAGCAGGAGTTGCGCCGTTCCGCCAACCCCAACGCCGGGAGAGATCGATGAAAGTCACCGTTGTAGATCGCGATTTGCAGAGAGACCTTTGGGGGAATGGCTACCAAGCCATTGATCAAGTTCTGACCACAGTCGAAATCGCAGATACTTGCCCCTGCTGCGGCGAAAAGCGCGGCAAACCTCACTTGGAACGGTTCTGCGAAGATGGGGAATGGTATTCCGTAAGCGTCTGGTCGAATCCCTGTGGGCACGTCGATAAGTATGGCGCAGTGATCGAGGAAGCGCGCAACCTCGAACTTTCGAACTTACCGGAGGCCTTGCTATGATCATGTACGAACGCGCAGCCGCCGTTATGGGCTGGAAATGGTCAGCAGCCCATGATGGCTACATCAGCGAAAGCCTCAAAGGCCGCAATGGTGCGCCCTTATGGAGCGACTATCATGTCGCGCCAGATGCGGAACAAGCTTGCTTTCTCGACGGCATCGAGAGCCAAGAGCAAGCGGCGCAATTCCTCAAAACTCGACAGGCCGCCTGATATTCCAACGCACGGAGGAAGAATGCGCTTCACCGAAGAAGAGATGGATAAATGCAGAGCCGCGATGGCAAAACCAGCGCCGCTTGATGCCTTGCGGTTGATCGCCTCTGGCCGCGTGCTGATTGAGCTGACCAAAGATAACCGTCATCAACTACGTATCCTTCTGCAACAGCGACTCACCGCACGATGAAAATATGGCGCTCGGACATATATACCGACCATCGGCCGGGCATAGAGTTTGCCCTCCAGCTGGCACTGATTCCAGTTCAGCGTCTCGGGCGGGGTCAGGCCGAGGATGCCGATCGTTACCGGCAGCACCCTGCCCCCGGCGCTGCGCAACTCACGGTTCAGCAGCACGAATGGCGCGACAAAGCCCCGATCCTGCAACGGGGTCTCGCCCAGCCGGGTCAGCATATTGGCCGAAACCACCGGAAAGCGCGCCGCCTGCAGCGCCTCGCTCAGATGCCGCAGCCCATAGTCGAATTCGTGATTGCCAAGCCCGACCGCATCATAGCCGAGCGTATTGAATGCGGATTACGAACGGATCTCGTTGGATATCCGGTTCAGCGATCTGCTGCGCTGAAGAGGTCAGGCTGCCACAACGCAGCGATTGCGCCCGTTCTTCTTGGCCGCATAGAGCGCGTCATCTGCCCGCGCCATCCAATCATCGCGGCTTTCACCCTCTCTGTGTCCAGCTATTCCGATGCTGAGAGTGATACTGCCGCCGGCAATTTCGGGCAAAGCGCGGGCCGCAACCTCGGCGCGAAGGCGGTCGGCAAACGCCAGCGCACCTTGCTCGTCCGTAGTGGGCAAGAGGACTGCGAACTCCTCCCCTCCAAGGCGCCCGAAAGCATCCGTTCGCCGCAGACTGGCCTGAACCGTCGCAGCTAAGCTTTTGAGCACAAGATCGCCAATCGGATGCCCGAAGGTATCATTGACCGATTTGAAGCGGTCAAGATCGATCAGAAGCAACGTTGCCGTCTGTTGCTTTTCAAGCAGGCGGTCCATGCGATCCACGAAAGCGCGGCGGGTCAGGCTGCCCGTCAGGCTGTCCTGTCGCGCAATCAGCCGCAATTCCAGCTGCGACATTACAACCTTGGCGAAACTCGCCAGTACGGCTTCGTCCGCAACGCTGTATTGGCGCGGTTCGGTGTCGAAAACGCAGATCGCGCCGATGTTATAGCCATCGGGGCTGGTCAGAGGCGCACCGAGATACGAGCGGATAGAGGCATCCCCCGTCACGAACGGGTTGTTCATGAAGCGGTGGTCTACGGTGGCATCCTCGACCGCGAGCGGTCTGGTGGCACGGATCGTATGGTCGCAAAAGGCATCTTCCCGGGCGCATTCGAAGACCTCCAGCCCCGCGGCTGCCTTCATCCACTGCCGGTCAACATCGATCAGGTTGATCGCAGCATATTTGGTTTTGAAGATGGACTTCACCAGAGTGACGATCTCGGCAAACTCGACTTCGGGCTTCGTATCGAGGACCTCATACCGGCGAAGAGCTGCAAGTCGTGCCGGTTCGTCGTTCAGATGGAACATATGCTTTATACTTATTGTCCTGACTCCAAGACCGCGACCAGATCTGCCTCGTAGCTGCGCAGTTCGGTCATCGTTCAGGCTTTCGGCAGCGGCCAGACGGCAGTGTCGTGGTCGGGATGCTGGTTGGAAACGACATCGGCGACGAACTCGGCACCTTCGAAGCCCTCGTCGGTACGAACGCGTTTCAGAGAAGCGAGGCCGCCGGTGAAGGGTAGTTCGGCCTCGACGCCATATTGGACGGTCGGAGGCAGAGCCGCCGGATCGTCAAAGGCGCCGCCGGCGATCGACGGCTCAAAGCCATCGGCCTCATAGGTGAGCGGCGTGCCGCAATCGGCGCAGAAGGCGCGCGAGACGTGGTTGGACGAGCGATAGAGCTTGCGACTCCCGCGCGTCCAGGTGACGCCCCCCACCTCGAAGGCCACGAAAGGGGCGAAATAGTTGCCGACGGCTTTCTGGCACATGCGGCAGTGGCAGATCGATACGGAAGAGACCTTGTCGCCATCGCAAGAGAAGCGGATGGCCCCACACTGGCAGCCGCCGGTCAGAATGGTCATGGCGTTTCCTCCCGATGCTTTGGACCGACATTCCCCAAGTGGCCTGCCGCTTGACTTCAAGATCGCCTGATTTTGCTCGCTGGGCAAGCGTTTTTCGCCCCGAGCGGTGTCTGTCGTCGCGCAAACGGCCGAAGTCGGGTGGATCAAGCCTCGAACCCGCAGCATTCTGGCCCGGCAGAGCCGCTTTTCCGCGCGGCAGACGGACCTGTCCTGCCGCTTTCGTTCAGCTTGGGCATGGATCGTGGTCATGCGCATGACGGAGGCGTTCGAAGACGGCGGATGGCGGCAAGGACGGCCCGCACCATCGGGCCGGTGACGGCGACCTCGGCCAACTGGAAGGTAATGGCGCGGGCGTGGCGGACGACGCGGGCGCCGATCTTGATCAGCTTGAGTTGCAGGCTGGTCAACGACCAGTCCGCCATGGCCTCGGGCAGTTCGATGCAGCGCAGGAAGGTTGCCAGGTTGTAGGCCAGCGCGTGCAGTTGCAGCCGCACCTCGTTGTGCCGGAACTTCCGGCATGACAGCCGCGTCCAGCGAAAGGCATATTTGCCTTCCTTGATGTGCTGCTCTGCGGTGCCGCGCTGGTTGTAGAACCTCACCACCCAGTCTGGCTCCATCGGCAGGTTGGTGACGATGAAGCCGACTTTGGGGAACAGCTCGCCCGGATGCCATTCGATCTTGGCGATGACGCGGCGCGGCTTGTCCCAGGACGCCGCCTGATACTCGAAGTCCTCGAAGAACCGTTTGACCTTGGTCAGCGAAGGCCGTCCCACGGGCCGTGTCAGCCGATGCGCGATCTTCTCGCGCAAGACGGCGTTGGCGGGCAGACGGATGGCGTAGAAGAACCTGGCTTCTTCCAGCCGCATATAGATCGCGGGGATCGCGTAGGCAGCGTCGGCCCGGAAGAAGCGTCCACCAAGGTCGCGGCCAGCATATCGGGCAATGACGGGATCAAGGACATCCCGCCAGCCATCGGCGCTGTGGACATTGCCGTTACGCAGGGCGCAGCGCTCCAGCATGCCAAACTGGTTGAACAAGAAGATGGGGTGATAGCAGGTGCAGTCGAAATGCCCGTTCCAGGCAGCACCTTCCTGATCGCCGTGGGTGGGGCTGACCGAGCTGTCCATGTCCAGCACGATGTATTTCAACCCGTTGCGGTCATGAAACCGGTCGATCCATTGGCCGTTCAGATCGGCCAGCGCCGCCCGGTTCGCGGCCAGAGCCAGCGTCTCGGTCTCGAACCGTCCCATCTGCGATGCCGAAGCAGCTTGCGCCTCGACGGCCCTGCCGCCAACGACCTGACGCATCACGGGATCGAGGGCCAAGCGGTCGGCATCGTTCACATCCTCGTATCCGGCCAGTCGTCCGAACACCGATTGCCGGAACAATCCGTCAAGCCGATGGAGCGTGTTCTTCCCGGTGCGGCTGTCTCGCAGCGCCTCCGACGCCAGATTGGACAGGCCGAGCACGTCATCAAGCTCGCGCATCACCAGCAGGCCACCGTCTGAACTGATCTGCGCACCACGGAACTCCAGACGCACACGGCGGTCGAAATCAACCCGATCTCCCCGCGCCAAGCCCGCACCCTCCAGGTGATCCATGAAACGCGCCCCTCGCAGCCGTCAACGCCATGATTTATATGCGAAATATCACGATTACGACAGCGAAATCAGCGACTTACTTGGAGAATGTGGGTTCATGACAGACGGGGCCGAGAGGTCGGGGCCGAGCTATTCGGGACCGATCCATCACGGCCGGTTCGCCAGTTCGCGCCGGGAAGCCGGGAGGATGCAGCCTTCCTGCTCGAAACGCAGCCGGGCACCACTTACACCGCTTCGCTGAAATATCAGGAAATCGTGCTGGTCAAGGATGCGATGGATGCCCTCGCCTACGCCGAGCAGCGCCGGGACATCGGCAGGATACCGGCGCTCGTTGCCTCTACCGGAGGCCTTCGCAGCTCCCTCGAAACTCACATTGTTTCTGATCTCGCCCGCCAGTCGGACAAAGAGACGGGCTTATATACCCGCTATGCTATCGCCTATGACGCCGACGAGGCAGGAGACCACGCGAGCGATGCATTGGCTGGCTGGTTCAGTGAAAGCCGCCGAGTGCATTGGGCAGTACGGCGGGAGAGACCGGCCGAGACAGACTGGACGCAATCGCTTGCCTCGCAGCAGGGGACCGAAATCAAGTTCCAGCAACAGCCGTCATCGCTATCCAGCTATACGATTGATTTCTAGCCGCCCTCCTCCGGGCTAGATGGCGGCATAAGCGGCGATCTTTCTCAATCGATCCGCCATCGCATGGGCGTCTAAATCCACGTCCGCGCCGGTCTCTTCAAGCTTGGCCTTCACATCCTCGGGAAGTTTCGTCCAAAGATCGGCGAGTTCGACACCAATCTCACCCCACAGGTCCGCCGCGTTGTTGAGAGCGGCGGCACCGGGATTCGCTGCATTACCTGACATGAAGGGCTTCTTTCTGCTTGTTAGAACGAGGGGCCGCCAAAGCTGTAGCTGCGGCTGGCCGAGGGCGCTTTCTTCTCTGCCTCGAAAGCTGCGTCGTCTTTCCGAAGGCGTTCCTCAAGTACCGCGTCGGCGACCATCTTGATCTGCTTCGACCAATAACCGGGGTCCATCTCATTCTTCGGATCAGCGCGGTCGATCAATTCGATAACGTCAGGCGTGAAATGCCGATAAGCACTCTGAAGAAGACGGTCTACCTCCTTCAGCTTTTCTGCAATGGCATTCAGCTTTTCAGCCGCTTCGTACTCATCGTATTTTTCTGGCATTTTCTGCCTCTTCTGGAGCCAAGCTCCATTTTGGACGTTCTAGCGTTTGATATCCTCGCCGCAGAACCACAAAACGTCAATATTTCGAGCTGCGCGCTTTGAACAGTTTGACATTCGAATGGAACGCGGCACCATTGTATAATTCGGGAGCCATAGGATGTCACTTGATCAGTTTTTAACGTTAGCACCAGTCATCGTAATCACGGCAACTTTCGGCTTTGTCGCCTTCATGGTGAACAAGCTGGTCAACAGCGGGTATGCAGCCAAAAAGCAGGAAAAGGGCAAGGCGGGCCAACAGCCAGTTCCACCGCCGATGGGAGAGGCCCGAGTAGTCGCGGAAATGTGGGATGTTATCCTCGTGGCCTTTTTGCTGGTCGCGGACGCCGTAATAATGGTCTACGCGCTCACGCTTGGGCCGTCTGATCCTCGCCAAGTCCACGGCTTGATGTGGACCACGGTCGCCTCGCTGGCGCTAGCCGCCTACGTAGTGTGGCGGGTGCACCTGATCGTCAACCGGACAAAGTAACCAACTGACATTCGCCTCGACCTACTCCACCGACATCGCAGTGCGGTGCGGTGCGGTGCGTCGGAGTGATTTATCTCGACATTAATTTTGTCATATGAGATCAATGTGTAATTTAGAAACCAGTCGAGGATTCCACCTTTGTCAGAGAACCCGAAGGAGCCAATTTCACGGTATCGGCTTTCGCTGATCATCTTCGTCAAGCCGATCCTCACCGCTTTAATCGGATTTGGCCTGCTGGTCTGGATATGGATAGGGCAGAAGGACACCCTTTATCGCCTTATGATCGATGTCGGCGGGCCAAACTTTACCAACTGGTACGCTGCCTTTTATCCGAAGCTGATTTTTTACGGCCGGATCGCAACCTCCCTCTTCTCGGTTTTCCTGTTTCTCGTGCTTTTCCAACGCCTCATCGTCTATCTTTCAACCGAGCTGCGCGTGTTTGACGATGCTGTGCTGTGGCGCACTGGTTTTATCCAGCGCAACGTTTTCACCATTGCCATGCCCGAAGTTATCGGCGCGAATTTCAAGCAGTCCGTCTTGGGCCGCCTGCTTGGTTATGGCTCGATCATGATCAGCTCTCGTGGCGATGACCAGATCGCGGCCCACATGATCAGCGGCGCTCCCGCAGCCTCGGCCGAGATCATGGCTCTCAAAGCCAAGGCGTAGTGCCTAGACCTTGACCACTCATCAGCGATCAATCCCGTCTATCGTGGCGTCCATACGCTGAGGAAATAGAGCACAAGTGATATCCCCACAGCCAGAACGATCACCCTGAGCGCTTCTTGCAGCCAACTCTTGCGATAGTACCGTGCACCGGCCTTCATCGTCTTAGAGATCAGCTCCTCGGTATTCCGATCAGCCATATCGTTTCATTCCATGCTTCCACAGTGCTACTCGTGCCAGAGTCGCATGCTTGCCGCACTTACAGACGAGATGCGGGGCAAGCTCCTCCAAGGGCTTATCGAGCGCGCGTTCAGGCAACTCCCTCAAAGGTTTCAGTACGACTCCGCAGCAGATGATTTGGAGATGCGTGTAGCCCTGATCCTTCATTGCACTTGAGACGGTTCCTGTATTCGCCATGGCTGTCATCACCGGTATATTGCCATTTCTTTTGTGCTTGACATCCTGCCCGCAAGCATGAAAATTGTCAATCAGAGAACAGCCCAAGGAGGCGAACAATGTCCGGAACCATGATTGTGATCGATGCAGATGGCCATCGCGACGAGCGTACCCTGAAAGCGGCTCCAAAGCTGGAAGAGCTTCAAAAGATGGTCGGCGGCTATATCCAGCTTGTGCCTTCCTTCAACCGGGTCGCCCATAGCAGCGGCATGCAGAAATGCGTCGTCCTTTGTAATGAGGATGGAAAAAACCTTGATATGCCGGTCAATCAAGAGGCCACTCGACTTTGGCAGTTATCGGCAGGCTCCCAGCGTATCTATGATGTTTTGGTCGGACCTATCGTGATCCTCTTCGGCGATCACGCCTTCATGGCCGAACTTTAGGGACAGGATCGAGATGACTGACATAGCGCCCTATCTCACGCGGCCCACGGCCATCGTCGGAACAACCGGCGCTGGAAAGACCTTTGCCGCAAAGGGAGCCGTAGAGACCCTGCTGAGAGAGAAGCACCGCGTCATCATTATCGATCCTACCGGTGTATGGTATGGGCTAAGGGCGGGGGCGAAAGGCTCGGTAAAAGGTGGCTATCCCGTTCTGATTTTCGGCGGTGAAAACGCCGACATAGAAATCACTCCCGACAGCGGGGACCATCTGGCATCGACGCTGGCCGTCCGTGACGTGCAGGCGATCATCGACGTGTCCGAGATGACCGGGAATGAAAAAACCCGCTTCCTCACCGACTTCCTTCACCGGCTCTACGCATCCAACAAAGCCGCTCTCCATCTGATTGTTGATGAAGCCGACGAGATTGCGCCACAAAATCCGATGCCCGACGAACGCCGCTTGTCGGGTGCGTTCGATAAGATCGTGCGGCGTGGCCGGGTTAGGGGCTTTCGGCCCCTCATGATCACCCAGCGCCCCGCCGTCTTGCATAAAAACGTGCTCTCGCAGATCGGTACGCTGATCGCGCTCAAGCTCACCAGTCCACAAGATCGGAAAGCCATTGAGGATTGGGTTCGCGGTAATGCCGATCTCGATCAGGCGCGTGCGGTCATGCAATCGCTGCCGTCCCTGAAACAAGGAGAAGGCTGGATTTGGTCACCAGAAAGCAATGTTTTGGAGCGCGTGCGGTTTCCCGCGATCAAGACCTTCGATTCCTCACGCACGCCGAACAGCGGCGAGAGCGTCGTTGCCCCCGCCCTCACTGATGTCGATGTCGCCGAATTGCGAGCAGCTATTGCCACGCTCTCTGAAACGCCTGCGCCATCCAAGGCCAAGCGCAGCTCGGCCGCTGATATCGAGGCGGCCGAAAAACGCGGTTATGAGCGAGGTCATGAAGCTGGATATGAGGCCGGTCTGGCGGCCGGTTGGCGACAGGCCATGGATCGCATCTCTGCCGCGATCTCCGCTATCGAAGCCCCCAAAACGACACTCAGCGTAGCGCCCTCACCCATGATCCTATCGGAAAAAGCTCCTCCGGCAGGCCGGAAGAAGGAGAAGGTTGTTCGAACTGATCAAGGGAACGGTCTGAAAGGTCCGCAGCAGATCGTATTGAATGCGTTGGCGTGGTGGAGCGCTGCCGGTAATGACGCGCCGACGAGGCCGATGCTGGCTGCGGTATGTGGATGGTCGATCCGTAGCGGCCACTTGAAAAATGTTCTAGGAGAGTGCCGCTCGTCTGGCCTACTGGATTATCCCTCAAAAGGCACTGTGGCACTCACCAAAGAGGGCCGGGCGCTTGCAACCGTGCCTAGCGGTAACTTGGAAGATCGGCTGCTCAATCTTCTGAATGGACCACAACGCTCGGTCTACTCCGCTTTACGGGGTAATGGCGCTCTCAGTCGCGCCGATCTGGCATCCGCTCTTGGCTGGTCTGCCGAGAGCGGGCATCTGAAAAACGTGCTCGGAAGTCTCCGAACTCTCGATGTCGTGCGATATCCGAAAACTGGCGAGGTAGACCTTACGGAATGGGTCAGGGGCGATGCGTGAGCAGCCTGTAATTCACTGGTCGAAGAAGCGTAGCCCCTTATCCGTCAGGTTGAGAGATCGAACACTGCCGGGCGTGATCACCGGATACGAGATTTCCGCCAACTCATGGTCAAGCAAGATTCGAAGCCTGCGCCACGGCAAGTCCAGCTCCTCGCCGCGAGCAATTAAGGTCAGATCCTCAAGCGCCTCACGCTTCTGCTCTTCGGACAGCGGCCGGGCTGTGTACCAATCGGCGTTGCCTGTCATCTACTTACCCGCCCGTCGAAGCTGGATTGGGCCATCCTCATCCGTCAGGATCAGTGTTGAGCCTTTTAGCTGCAATGTCGTGTCGGTCTGAAATCCGCCAGACGTATCGGCCACACCGCAAGAAAGCCGCATGCGCCAACGGTTGCTCCCATCGGAAATGAGTGACTTAATCGAGCAACCTGTATCTGGCCCTAGATCGACCGACAGGGCTTTAAAATTGATTTCAAACTCATCATCTTCGCTGCGCCAGATACCGGACAGTCCTGAATCAGCACTGGCCGTAGCTGAGAAAGCTGTGAGGATCAGTATCGAAAGGGCAGCGCCAGCGGTCCACGTTGATCTGCTCATTCTCATTTCCTTTTTAAAACAGTCTGATCTTCAAAAGTTGAACACTCTATGCTCCGCGAGCTGCACTGCCTTATCGAGCCGTAGATCGTAGACCTCCATAATCCGCTGCATATTCTTATCGTCATAGGCTGCGGCTACCTCGCGCGAGGACTGTTCCGGCGATACAAAGACCGGATAATCCTCATGATCGAAGGTGTCGCAGACGACGATCATGTGTGTTGCCCCCTGCGCCAGTCCGCGCTCGAACCACCCTTCAATGTCTGTTTTTGTCGCTGCCATGGCGCTATCTTTTGCCTCCTGCGGCTCGTTTCGTCCTTTTCGATCCCTTCAATGCCTTATCTATCCATGTTCTCAACTTGGTGGCGCTCGCCAGAACGTCCTCTGGCACAGCACTCCCCTTCTCGGCCGCAATCTTCTGCGCGAACTCTATTTGCTTATCGCTCGGCCGTGCGTTCGCCAACGCCGCATCGATCCAAGCCTTGAGTTTAGGGGCCGTTGCCAGCGCCGCCTCGGGAACGGTGCTATCCTGATCGGCCGCCAGTTTCCGGGCAAATTCGATCTGCTTCTCAGACGGCCGCGCATTAACGAGCGCCCCATCGATCCATTCGCGTAGCTTTCTGCTGTGCGACAATGCCTCATCGGGGATGCTAATCCCCTGCTCCGCAGCGAGCTTCCGAGCAAGTTCGAGCTGCTTTTCTGATGGTGTGAGCGCAATAATCGGGCCGGGTTGCCCGTTATTGTCCTCGCAAAGGACCTCGCACCCATCACGATAGCCGGTACACCCGAAATACGACCGTCCTTTTTTGCTCCGCGCCAAACGTAAAGGCTTGCCGCAACGCGGGCATGGATAAGAGGGAGTATCTGCTTCGAGCTTCCCCAGCTCTCCGTCGAGGCGTGTATTCAGATCATGCACAACGGGCACATACTGGCTCTTGCCGTCAGCAATGAGATCCAGTTGGGTTTCCAGCTCCTTTGTGAAATCATACTCGGCAAAACCGAAACGGCCGACGAGCTGGCGCACGATAGCTCTTCCCGCCGGCGTCGGAGCGAGAAAGCGTTTCTCGACCTTCACATACCCCTTTCCACAAATGTTCTGGACGATAGCTGCGAACGTGGACGGCCGTCCGATCCCCATCGCTTCCAGCTTTTTGATCAGGCTTGTCTCTGTGTAGCGAGCCGGAGGTTTGGTGGCCTTCGGCACAACCTGGCCCCCGGTCGCTCTTACGCCCTGCCCGGCCTGCAGGACGGGCACCTTGCCCGACGAGGCCGCATTATCATCGTCTTCGTCATCGTCCTTGTCATCATCACTGGCAACGACCTTCCAGCCCGGCTTTACGAGAACCGCACTCTTTGCACGGAACTGGAAAGTCTCGGTGCCCTGACGCGCCGCGAGATCGAGCGTCACGCTGTTGTATTCCGCATCGGCGAGCTGTGAGGCAATCGCACGTCGCCATATGAGCCTATAGACTGCCTTCTCGTTATCGTTCTCGCCTGCGTCGAGAACTTCGGGATGTGTAGGCCGGATGGCTTCATGGGCCTCCTGCGCACCCTCCGGCAGCTTCCAGCGGCGTTTCTTTTCGGAGAGCGGCCATCCTCTTTGCTGCGCATAGGCCGCAATCAAGGCCATGCCATCATCCGAAAGGTTAGGATTATCGGTACGGTGATACGTTATATGGCCGTTCTCAAAGAGCTTTTGAGCGCAGGCCTGCGTGATGGCTGGCGGCAGCTTGAGGGTCGCCCCAGCGGCTTGCAAAAGGGCCGAAGTGGTGAAAGGCGCTCCCGGTGCCCTCATAGCTGGCTTCTGGTTTGAGGCAGAAACGGCGAAATCCCGGCAATTCGCCGCACGTTCAGCTAACCCTCTATCGAGGATATATTCGCTTTCCCCGGTCAGGAATGGTTTGGTTTGCCATTCGGCTGTCCATTCGCCATTGTCGAACTGGACCACGGCCGTGAAATGGTCCGTCACCTTGAAATTGTCGATCTCATCCTGCCGCTCGACAACGAGCCGTACGGCCGGAGACTGGCAGCGCCCGGCCGATAACGCCATGCCAGCGGCGTTGCTGATCGGATAGGAAACCCGGTAGCCAATCAGCCGGTCGGCTGCACGCCGTGCCTCTTGGGCATCGACAAGGCGCTTATCGATCTGGCGAGGAGACGACAGTGCGCCGCGAACGCCTGTCTCTGTGATTTCGTTGAAGGTCACACGCTTATAGCTGGTCAGACGCAGGTAATGGCGCAGGTGAGCGGAAATAGCTTCCCCTTCACGATCAGGGTCAGTCGCGAGATAGACCTCATGAGCCGAATCCGCCAAGCCCTTGAGCTTGCCAACCACGCTTTTCCCCCTATCGGAGAGCTGATATTCGAGCTTGTATGATCCCGGTTCTATTGCAATCTTGCCATTCGGCAGATCGGCTATATGGCCGACGCTAGCCTCAACAATCCAGCCGCCCCCTAATATCTGGCGGATTTTCGCAGCCTTCGTCGGGCTTTCAACAATCATGAGGTTGGCCAAAACGACCTCCGAGGATGGTGTTCAACAGAGAAGTTTGATATTGATTTGTCACTCTAAAATAATGTGTTTCTGATCGCAAGGAAGCTGGATAATGGCGCAAAATCAGAAGTCGGTGGGTTGGCTGGAAGTCGGAGTGGCGATGTTCTTCGTTCTCGCCATGCTGACGGTCATGTGGGTGGTGCTGCGCGCCCCTATTGGCTTTCTTTATCGCCATGCCCGGATCGCCGAGACGGGCGGCCTGTGGGGCTGGACCGCGTGGGGGCAATACTTCGCGGATGTTCTACCGCAGAACTATTCGGTGGAATCGATCTTCATCTCCTCAATCCCGTTCGGAGTTCTGTGCGCCGGTCTTATCATGGTGATCGGGCTGTTCATGCGCTACAAGGTCGAAAAGGACCACATCATCAGCCATATCCGGCCGGATAAGCCCATGGAATGGCGTGATCTGATGCTGCGCGTTGCTCCGCGCTATCCGCACAATGAGTTTTTCGTGCGTTTTCCGATGTATCGTTATTCAGCCTCAGACGGGCCTGCCTCCCAGCCGATGTCGGCGCTTGAGCTGCTCTACGCGGCGGGAGCTGTCAGCTTCGCCTCTGATACATCCAATGCAGATGCGGAAGAGACCAAGCCAGCCCAAAGGCGTCCTCTGAAAGAAGATGATACCGGTGAAATGCGCATCGATCTGGATAAGGTTCGAGCCGCATTGGAAGCGCCGTTCGGACCTCTCAACCCGTTTGTCGGCATCGCCGAGATGAAGAACGTCACCGATGTAACGAACGCGGTCAACGACCTGTCGTGGTATACGGCAACGATCCTCTATGCCGCTCTCGTGCGAGTGAACGCGCTCCACGATCCTGATGTCGAGCTTAAAGACGTGGTGGACCAGTCGGAGGAATATCTGCGGGATGTGTGGCGCTGCATCAATGCGGAGAAGCGCAAGCTGGGAGACCGACTGGTCATTGGACCCTACGACTACCCCGACCCTACAAAGAAAGAATCCCCGAAAAAGAAGTCGAAAAAGGGCGAGGCGTCTGCCGAGGCCTCGAAGCAAACCAAGGACACCATCCTGCTCAAAGACCATCTCGCAAAGGTAGGACCAACCTTCAAAACAACGCAGAAGGCGCGGGAGGAGCTGGTAAAGCTACTGGTCAATCCCGCAAAGGGACTCGATCCCAAGAAGCCGGTTAAGGTGCTGGAGCAAATCTGCAAGAGCCATGGATACGTTTTCGGGCTGCTGGCGTCATCGATGACAGATGGCAGAGATGGCATTACGCTTGAAGGTGCTCGCGCCTCCGGCGTCTTTGCACCGAACACCTTCCTATGGCTTCGGTTCGTTGATCGCCAACTCTGGCGCTTTCTGAATTATGTGGGGATGCAGACCCCCTGCCCGGAGGCCGCTGGCATGTACGATCACTGGCAGACCGAGCTTGCCTTGAAAGCGCCTCGCATGGAACCCGAGATCGCCGATACGACGATTACGGCTGTCGTCAATGAGGCGCGAAAACAGTCCCCGCGCTCGATGACGGCCCGCAATTTCGAGGAAATGCGCCAGCGGATCGAGACAAGTACGATTGAAGCAATGGAGCAGATGCAGGCGGCCTCGAAGGCGTGGAATGATGAAAGCATGCCGGTACCGTCCCTCGCCCCAAGAGAGCAATCTTGATGCGGTGATCTTCACACTTCCGTTTTCCACCCTGCCACCGGCTGGGCGAAGAGAAGCGAAGCAACCGCAGGCCGGAACGCGCTTACCCATAGCGCCGTAGTGCAGGCCGGAGGTTGTGGAAAACGGAACGGCAGAACTGCCGTTCGATGATCAACATCAGCAAACCCGCTAAATCCCCTTCGAGTAACGACAGGAAATGCAGCCTTGCCACCGCCCACCATCCAGACAAACAATGCTGGCGGCTATGCAGACCATCTCGGAGTATGGCTTTTAGCGCTGTTGGCTCTTTTTGTGCTGATGGCAGCCTTGCCGTATGTCATCCGCTTCTGCTCATATATATTCTGGCTATTCTCCCCCAGCGGGAGGGCACTAGCGGCCCGTCATGAGGCCGGTCATGCGCTCGTCGCCGTTTTGCTTGATCGAGACTTTACTGCGGCTCGTGTTAGTCTTTCTCGAAAATTCGGGGGCGCGTACGTTCGATTTCTCCCACCTACATGTGGCCCGCAAAACGATGTCGGCTACGTGAGGCGAACATTTATCAGCATAATCACTACTGACTTGGCCGGTGTGATCGCGGAACGAAGATGGAAGGATCGGGCGTCTATCCTTGCTAGATTTAGAACCCAAAAGGATTGGTTCGAAGCCGAACATTTAGCGTTTGTCTTTCAAGCAATCGAGCACAACCCTTTGATTCTGGATGAAATCATTTCGGCTCTGCAAAGCGATATGGCTAATCCCTCTTGGGAAGCTGCGATATTGGAAGCAGCGAATCTCCTTATTCGATCACCAAAAAAAGGGGTTGATCCGAAGTTGTTTTGCGAAATTGTGAAACGCAATACCTTGGAACTCCCGCAGATCAGTAAACATTTGGCAAATTCCGGTTCCATAGATAAGGCGAATAATTCAGCACTCGTCAAAGCGTCCTAACTTACTCAATCATCCCCTTACCTGCCGAAACTTCGACTACTGTCGGGCGTTTGGATGGGGAGGAAAAAGCCAATGGTACGCTCTCGTACAATCGAGCCATCGGCGCTGAAACCAATGGAAGCCGAAGCAGTCACGGAGCTGCCGAGAGGCCCACAATGGTTCTACGAGCCGAAGTATGACGGGTTCCGGTGCATCGCCTACGGGAACGGAAAAGGGGTCGATCTTCGATCCAAGGTACAAAAGCCCCTCGCCCGTTACTTTCCCGAGGTAGCCGCAGGCCTCGCCGATCTCGCAAGCCAGACATTTGTGCTCGATGGCGAGCTGGTGATTGCAGGAGAGCCATTCGAGACACTACAGCTACGGCTTCATCCGGCTGAATCTCGCATTGCAAAGCTTTCGCGCGAATATCCGGCCCGACTGATAGCGTTCGACCTCCTGATGCTCGACGGCCGCCCTTACATAGATCAGCCATTGGGAGAACGGCGAGAGGCCTTGGAAGCGTTCGCGAAGAACGTTGGACGGACATCATGGCTCACGATCTCCAAAGGCACACGGTCACTTCGCACCGCAGAAAGCTGGCTCGGCAAGCATGAGATCGAGGGGATCATGGCAAAAAGGCTGGATCTGACCTACAAGCCCGGCAAACGCGCGATGCGCAAGTTCAAGCTCTGGACGACAGTTGATTGTGTCGTCGGCGGCCTCTACTGGCAACGAGGATCACGCGCAGTCGATTCACTGCTACTCGGACTGTATGATGATGACGGACAGCTCAACTATGTTGGACATGCCCGCGTCGATCAGAAGGACAGCCGCGAGATGGGTGAGTTGCTACAGCCACTCATAGGCGGACAAGGATTTTCCGGCCGCTCGCCGGGAGGCAAGAACCGATGGACCGGCAAGGAGCAATCGGTTGTGCCGCTGCTGCCCAAGCTGGTGGCGGAAGTGAGCGCAGATCGCATCACAGGGCAGCATTTCCGGCATGGGGCGCGCATCTTGCGGTTCCGCGACGACAAGCGCCCACGCGACTGCACTATGGATCAACTACCAGAAACTTAGGTATCTCCAGCCAGCGCCTTCACAAGGCTGACAATTCGCCTGCGAAGGCTTTCATCCTTCACATGACAAAACGCCCGATTGAGAGCGATGCCTTCGGTGGAGCTGACAAACTCCATGAGCTGCCTTCTCTCGGTATCGACCTCGCCGCCCGGCTCTCCAACAGTATCCGACAAGTCGTCAAAGAAAAATGAGACAGGAACTTGCAGCAGATCGGCGATGGCTTGCAGGCGACTTGCGCCCACACGGTTCGTGCCTTTCTCGTACTTCTGTACCTGCTGGAATGTGATACCGAGACCTTCGGCAAGCGTTACCTGACTCATGCCGCGTAGCTGGCGCTGCATCCTGATCCGGCTTCCAACATGAATATCGGTCGGATTCGGTTTCTTGGCGGATGTCGGATGCAGGTACATGGTTACTCCTTCGGCAGCTAATATGATTCTCCCGGCTCTCGTGCTTATCCCATCGACCTCAGTCCAAAATAGGGGCGAAGAGCATGAGTAGTCCGACGAGCGCTAGGGGGCCTCCCGGAAAAGCCAGAACCTTGTTAAGTGCTTCATTAAGTCTTTCTCGGCGCTCGAAGTCCTTTTTTTCCTCGTATGAGTCGAAGATTAGAACTCCTGATGAATTAGTTCGTTCGAAACGCTCTCTATCAATACGATTGTGTTGACGGGTTGCCGTGACAATACCCCATCCCCATACTCCAATGATGATTACGCCAAGAAAGAACATGCTTCAAAACACCTAATACACCAACTCACTCCCCTGCCCTGCCATAAAGCGAGAGCAACTGTGCGGTGGCTGCATCGAACCGGGCTTGCATCTGCGCGGCCGAGGACGATGCCGCCCGGACGTCGAGAGCGCTTTGTCGAGCGATGTCGATCACGATTGAACGCAGCTCTTTATCCGCGTTGGCAACGCCGGACCCCTCGCCTGACAGATAATTGCCGAAGCCTCCTGCAAGCGACGCAGCAGGATCGCTATCGCCGGTACTGATCGGGGTTTCGGCGGGAGATGTTCCCGGCGTGCAGGAATTGGGAAGAGACTGCGAACGCCCGGTTCGAGCGGCGGCATTGCCGACCACTGGAACGCGCTCTTTCAGATACCGCTCCGGGTTCACATAGAACCACGTGTTCGGCGAAGCTGACGCGAGCGATTGCGACGTGGCATAGCCGTTTGGATCGCGCTTGCCGCCACCCACCGGGAAAGCGCAATCATTCGTATCCTGTCCCACGATGCACTTCGTCGATGTGACGGCGCTTTTTGGAACCTGAACCTCAAAATGAAGGTGCGGTTTTCCTGCTGCCCTCTTGTCGCCGATCTTGCCGATCTCTTCACCGGCCTTCACGTCACGAGATTCCGGCATCGAGCTAGAATGCAGGTACAGGGTTCGGAACTGGCTACCATCGACCCGGAGACCCATGCTGCCGACGCCGAGCTTGCCGTCATGCGCGGCATAGAGCGGCTGGCCCATAGAAGCGCCGCCCTGCGCGCCCTGCGGGTAGATATCCGCGCCACGGTGCCAACCGTTATTTCCGCCCGAGACACCCGGTCGATTGAACGCGCCATATTCCGAAAAGATCACCGGGCTTTGAACGGGCTGAGCCACCAAGCAGGAGCCACCGGTTGCGTTGCTGCCATCCGGGCTGCATTGTTGGTTGACCTGATTTTCCGCAACATAGGTTCCGGCGCAGGTGCCGTTTCCATCCACGGCGTCCGAGCCAGTACCGCGATTGGTGCAGTCGCCGCCACTTGTAAGCCAATAGCGCATACCGCCCGCACCTACGAGATGGGAGCCAGCTATCAGGCCAGCGCGCGTAACCTGCACGCCGCCAATGGTCTGGCCGATATATTGCTGCCAGTTGCCGAGATAGCCGAGGTTCTTTTCGCCATAGGACAGAAATGCATCATCCTGCGCCGTGGGGTTATTTAGGTAATCCTCAAGGGAATTGACGCCGTTCTTACCCGTCCAGCTCCCGTCCCGGTTCATATAGCCTGCATCAATCAATGCTGGCTTGCCCATCTGATAGGCCCCATAGAAGCCGTTACCGGTATTGGTCTGGTAATTGCCGGAACCTTCGGACATGCGGATGTTCCGCAGGAAATCCGCGCAGTTGGTCGCCGTCTGTTGCGCTTGGCGCGCAAGGGTGAAAGACGTGGACGCAAGCAGGCCAGCCGATGTAACGGCAATCAGGGCGGCCGTGCCTATGCCGTACCAGCGCGTTCTCATGGGAGCACGACCTTCTTGCCGCAAATCGTCAGTTCGTCGCCTTTGGTTTCGACCTTGTTGATTTCACCGCAGGCCTCGAACGGCTTGCCGCTGGCTTCCACACGATAACCGGATGAAAGCCGGTCAATGCGCCACGTGCAAGAATTGGGAACGCAGCTTGCTCCTCTGAGCGAGGACACGAGAAAAACCTTCCCGCTGATGGTGATCAGCCCGTAGGCGAAGCCATAGGAGCCGAACTCCTGTTTTGCCTCCTCGGCCCACTCGTCCACGAGGATATTCCCGATTGCGTTCTTGGGATCGCGCCACTCGTCCGGCTCATAGGTTTCAGTCAAGGTCAACGACTTGGCCCAAGCTGCACCGGTAAATACGGAGCTGCCGACCGCGACAGCGGCGGCAAGGGCTATGAACTTGCGCAATGCGGGCATGAATCGGCCTCCCCGTCACACGGCTTGGATATTCCGATCTTTGTGCCAGATGCACGAGAGAAAGACAATAATTTGTCACGCAAAAATACTGTGAAACCATCATGGAGTTTGATATGTCTCTCGAAACTGTTTCTCGAAACTGTTTCTCGAAATTGCTAGCGCATTGCAGCAGATCATACGGAAGCGATGGAAGGATCGAAAAACGCATGAAAGCCTTTCGAAAGTGGACCGGAGCCATGCTGTTCCTTCTGACGATTCATGGAGCCGTACATGCGCAGGAAACCAGATCGGGATCTGATCTGGTGGCTCCACCGCCCCCCGTGGTCCTGAAACCGGGAGGCGACGGGAACGTCTCTCAGTATGAATATGCGCCAGAGCAACAGCCAACATGGCAGTATGCCGCCCCCGGATCGGCTGAGGATGCGTGCTCAGCCGAGAACGCGCTTTTGCGGGATCAGGTGCGGGATTTACAGTCGCAAACCATGCAGTTGCAGGCCGAGATAGCCAACCTCAAAGCACGCAATCAGGCTTTGCAGAAAGCCGCCAGTGCGAACCAGTGAGATAGTCGATGACTGACCTTACCCAAATCATCATCAACATATTCTCGTTCAACTCCATCGTCTTCTCGATCATGATCCTTTCGATCACGCTCTTTGGGGTGATTGTCGGGGGTATGGGGTTGATCGAAGGTTATGCATACACCACCGGCAATTCACGGTTCTCCACCCGTCAGGCGAGCTTTTCCGGCGCGTTGATGAAGCTGGCCATCGGAAGTGCTGCTGCTGTTGGTGCGGTGATTTTCTATCAGATCGGTGGAACTTTCTCGCTGGGGCAGAATGAGACGACGAGAAACGTTCTCGACTATGCGCAGAATGGCTCGATCTCCGGCACCTATTGCCAGCAGTTTCATTATTCCGTGACCATTATCTGGATGTTGATCGGGACCGTTGCCTTGTTCAATGCAGCCCGTACTGCCTATAGGAAATCGAACGGTGAAATGATCACATGGGGCCAGCCGATCCTCTACCTGCTCGGCGGGATTATGTGCTATTTCGTCAACGATATCACGTCGATGGCCGCAAACACAATCGGGCTGCAAGTAGGCCTCGACAACCTCTGCAAAGCCTTCGGGATGGCCGGAGCCGGTTAAACCAGAGGGGACGCAAGCGCCCCCTCCCCTCGTCAGTCCACATGTAAGGGCTTCATCGGAACACCGTCATCACCTACGCCTGCGGCGTCCAGCAGGACCTCAATGGTGCGGTCATATGGAAGTCGCAAGTGCTGGGACAGCCGAACCATCCTGTTATAGTCGCGGATCGATAGACGGGCACTGAGCTGCTTGGAGGGGCCTTTAGCCTGAAACTTCTTGGCGACCTCCAGCGGCGTTTGCCGTATCGTATCATTCCTTTCCTCGGCCGCCTTCCGCAGTGCTCGTTCAGCGGCCGGGTCGTCGTCCACTGGCTGTGGCGCAAGCTGGGCGGCGGCTTCCAGCTTCTTGTTGATGTCGTCCATATCCTGCGGAACACGAGCGGATTTTTTCGCGGCTCCGAACCCAAATGTATTGCCGGTCATGCTGCCTGCTCCTTCTTACGCGCCTGAATCTCCATAACGGCCTCGATCATTTCAGCGGCGAGCAGATCGGCGTTGATAATTGCCTTATCGATGCCGTTGTATTCTTCGGGGTCCAATTCTGAGAGTGTCGTTCCCACCATCATTGCTTTGTAAGCCGAGCGCTCGTGGAGATGTGTCTTGAAGGCCGGAATGTCATTTTCCTCGACCTCATCACGAATCTTTCGCTCCACGCGGGTGACAAAATTCGGGGTCGTGCGCGCCCAAAGAACGCGGCGTTCGATTGGACGACCAAGGGTTTCTTCGTCGGTCGCAATGTAGGCAAATGCTGCTGCCGCAAGACGTGCATCTTCCGGGCTTGGCTGCATCGGGATGATAACCAGATCAGCCTTGCTGATGATGGGGGTGCGCATGTCCGAAGTAAAACCGGCCATGTCGATGAATACCCATGTCGAGCGTGCCGTTTCCTCGCGAATGAGACGATGAATATTGGCGCTGTTGGTTTCTTCCACGACACGGATAGCCGAATTGACGGCCTTCTCTCGCCAATTCGCAATCGTGCGCTGAGGGTCGGTATCAATAATTGAGACAGTTGCATTCCGGCGTGCGAGCGCATCGCCGAGCGTGATTAGCGCAGTGCTCTTCGCGGAACCACCTTTTGAATTGAAAGCTGCGATGATTGGCATGGCCATCCCCTCTAAAAGTGCAAATATGTCGCCTTATACCATCGCAAGCTCGCACATGCAAGCGCCTGCCTGCACTATCCATCACATGCCTGTAACTGCATTTGTATGCCTTCCCATGCTTTCAATAGCATTCGCTAGCTATCACATGCAGTTGTTAGCTATCGTATGCATGCGCTGTGTATCTCTGGATGTCATTTGCTAGCGTTTGCTAGCACGCTGAAGGCGCATCGAATCGACCGCCATAGATGCCCGCTGACAGCAAAGAAAAGCCTCGGATGAGGAATTGATCATCCGAGGCGTAAATCGGCTCTCTACGGCCTCCTATGGCCGTTTTAGCATTTTACCGTTTCTTTCTGTTCCGGTGCTTCTCCCAAACCCGGCTTTCAGAAATGATCTCAGATCGAGCCTGCTTCACCTTTTCAGTCCAGAGCATGTAATCCTCCGGAAGGCCGAAAAGGCGACGGTAATCGGCGGCCGTGATCCCATAGTGACGCAAGCTGCGGGTCATGACCTGAAAGCGACCACCGTCCAGCATCGAGACAACATAATCCTCGGTGCTCGCATTCTCGACGGAAACAAGCGGCTTCATGCGCGGCTTAGTCTCCATGCCATCCATCTGCTTCAACAGGCCTTCAAACTCCATGAGCATATAGCCCATGTGAGATAGAAGCGCCTGATATTCCGGTAAGACCAATGGAGTGTCGGGAGGGGAGGGGAGTTCGTTAGATTCTCGCGCAGCAATACGGCTCTCATGCTGTTCCAACTTGGCGACGAGCGCCTGATCGGCTTGAATGAGATTTGCGAACACAGACAGATCTTCCCTCAGAGCGAGCAGAGCATCCGCCATCCTCTGGCGAGTGCGCTGCTCAGCTCTCCTATCGCTTCCGGGCTTCGGACGAGTTTTTCGCTTAGAGCTGACGGTCTCCCCGGCAGCCATCTTCTCGGCACGCTTAGCTTCCGCTTTCTGCGAACGCTTAACGCGGGCACGCTCCTTGCGCTCTTTAACCTTCATGCCGAAGGAAGCCACACGAGCACGGCTCGTATCATTTGAGTCAGCGGACAAGTTATGCCCCATCTGGCCGGTAAGCGTCATTGGTGTTGCAGTCATCGGCTCGGTTAATTTCATCGAGTGCGGGTCCTTCTCTCGCACCCAAACAGGTACAGGTGTAATTTTGTTGCATGATGCGGCTCTCCATCCCCTTGGGGTTGTTTGTTATCGTTGTTCATTGCTTGAAAATAAGCTCCGCAGCTCATCTCTCACGAAATCTCCCAATGGAGCCACGGTCTCATAGAAGCGGCCAGTAACAGCCTGCCACGCCCGATAGCGCATGGCGAAAACGGTCATGAACAAGGGGGCCGAAAGGAGAAGGCCGCCGATGAACATCATGACCGACCCACGAAAGGCGCTGTAAAGCGCTGCGGCGGATACCAGAACGCAGGCGATCACAAACATCATGGTTGCCTGCCGGAGGAAATAATCACGCCTTTTCTCGGGCGAGTAGTGCAGGGTAGGCGCGTTCGCCTGCGCCAATGTGTTCAGAGTAATCACCGTCCCGCATTCAGGATGCGAACAACGGCGGCTCATAGGATCGTCAGCTACGGGTAACAGAACGCCGTCCCTGCCATGGAGCTGGCAATCGGGGCAGGCGGGGCGATCCGTTTTGAAAGCTTCGAGCGCCAGCTTGAGCGAATCAACGTGCTGGCGCTTTACCGGATTATTTGGTGCGAGAAAGCGGGCAAAACGATAAGTCCTGCGACCGGCGCGACGAATCCAGCCGTCCTTAGTTACATAGATTTCATCGGCCTCGTCGGCTTTTTCCGCGCGTTTGCGCCGGAGAGGATTCCACATTGTCATCTCGCCAGCTTATGAATGTGAAAGCGCACTATTGCAGAACAATCAATTCACTCCAAGTGTCGAGGCGGGAACCATCTAAAATTTCCTCGGGAGGAATGGTCCAATTAGCCGTCTCACCCGCATTGGAGATCGTGAGATTCAAGCCATTCGCGCTGAGAGAGAGCGTATTCCGGTCCCCGAGCGCATTGACGAACTCCGTCGAAACTGAGGGATCGTCAGGCTGTACATCGAATGTCAGCCCTTCGGTGCTTATAGCCCCGGCCTGCCTGCCCCAAAGAGAGAATAGGGTCTTAACCGGCTGAGGTGCAAAGGAATCATTCACCAAGGATATCAACCGTGGTGGCAGTGGTTCCCATTCAAGAAGCGGGCTAACGGCCGCCATCGCGCTATCCCTTCGTGTCGCAAAAGTCATCTAAACCCCTTATAGCATAATACTTTTCTAAAGCGTTCACAAGGCATGCAATATTGCTATTGCATGCGCATGCTATCTATATCATGCGCATGATCACAACAGCGTGTGCAAGGCTATACAATCAATCGCTGTACGTGTAATGCTTTTGGGTGATATAAATAGCTTGCAAATTGAACGAACGACATAGAAAAGATAGCGACACGAAATGCGATTTAAGAGCACGTTGGGGTTGAATACGGCGTAAGTCGTAGCATTGGAGGGATGATGGCTCGACGGCCGAAAGCAACGGCGGACGAGACAAACGTTCGAGAGGGGTTTGAGAATTTCACCCTGAGATTGCCTGTTGGGCAATCAGAGAGGATGACGCGATTTACAACCCGTCATCGACTATCCGTGGGTGAACTCTTCACGTTCGGACTGAACGTGGCGAATGTGAAGCCTGACGGATCAGATCGGCGTATGATCGACTACGCGCGGTTGAATAACGAGTTATCGAACGGGGAGGGGGGTGTAATCGCTCATTCAGGGCGCTTCACGCTCACCGAAGCAAATCGGATACGAACGTTCCGCACTCTACACAATCTGTCGATGCCGTATCTTCTCGTGTATCTGATGAACGAAATCGACATAGGCCCTGCTGGAGAAGGCCGTCTCTGGATCGATTTCGAGACGATGACGATCATTCAAAGAGGCACTGACGCGGAAGTGCGCCGCCTACGCAACGGTTAGGCTGTGCGCACCATGCGAGCCTCAAAAGCTGCACGCCTAACGCTCTTGGGCGCATCCAGCTTCGGCAGCATGGACTGTGACGGCATATAGATCAGACCCGCATCCTCAATCACGTTATTCGACCGCATCCGACCGGCGAACTGGATAAGACCGGCTCGACCATGCTGGGCGAGATCGTCACGGATCAAGAGCAGGATTTTGCGGACGGTTGAACCTTTCAGTTTGGCGGTAGCGAATACTTCCCCTTCACCGTCAATCGCAATTGCGATTTCTACGTCAGGCTGGGGCCTGTCCGCCCTGACGATTTCGATACCATCGAGGACATCGGCCGGGCATGTGAACCGGATTGGCATTGTGTTGAGCTTAACGATACGCCGACCCTCGACGTTCTCCGCTCCCATGTTCTTGTGGACTACCATTCGGTTATCCTGCTCAACGATCAAATTGCCTTTCATCATAACCCTCACTTTCGAAGGCTGTAAGATGGTCTGGACTCGTCAGTCTTATCAATCTTTCCGGCCTCAATAAGATCGGCCATAGCGTCTCGAACCCGTTGCCCTGCCCGCTTGCGGTCAATGCCGAAAAGCTCCGCAAATGTCTCAGCAAAAACAGCCGATCTTGCTGCCCCGCCGTCCGACAAGAGATGCACAATCATATCCGCATCACGCCTGCGTTGGGAATTGGGATTCTTCCCGTCACGATAATCACCTTTAACACGCTCAAAAATTGCTTTCGCCTTTTCAAGCTCATGCGCTTCGCCGGTGTGCTTTACCGATTTTGCTGCCATTCTTTCCTGCCATACCAATGTTAAAAACACATGATGGCGAGCATACAAATCGCTGCATAGAATGGCAATGAGAAATGCTCCTATATGCGGCGATTAGGAGGTATTTGGCCCCCCATTATATCGCCCATTCTTGATTCCATTCAGCGGCCTTGGACTATCAATATTCCCCGACTTAGACGGCGCTGGGGCTACCATTTTTCCGTGACTGCTCTCAGCCTTTGATGCACCAAGCTCAAGCTTAAATGCGGCAGCTTTTGCGAGCGCTGATGCGAGCTTCATAACCGATTTTGGAGAGACAGCAGCAACGCTTTCACTACTGGGCTTAACAGGCAATGAGCCTCTGGCTTTACTCCTATTGCCGTATGCGACATGCGCAGTGGTCGCAGCCCTATGGCCCATCGCTCCGGCAACCTCGCCACGGGCATAATCAAGCGTTTTCTTTGCGTCGGCAGAAAACTGATGTCTCGCCTCATAAATACGAGTTCGAGACTGACCCTTGGTGATCGATCCAGCGGCCTTCAATTGTTTCTTTGCGTTATTGAAAGCGCGCCTGATATTCCCCCCGATCCGCTCCCAATCCGCGCCCATTAGATCGTTCAAGAGGCGGCGAATTGACTGAATCTGCTCCTGCGTCAAAATCTCCCAATTTATAATCAATTCGCGGTAAGGACCGTTGCCCGAAATTCCCGGTCGATACTTAGCGTTTTGAACGCGCAGAACATCCCCGTGAAGTTCTGCGCGCGCCCATTCGCACGGCCTTAATCCTACTATTGGACCCGCAATCAGCATGTCCGCAGCGATGCGTTTATTGCGCCCTTTTGGCGTGTTTCTTAACGCATCAACTAGACGCTTGGCCAGCGGTTGCGGCAGCTTCTTTGGAGGTCGTTTTGTTTTCAGTGGTGTGGGCTTGGTAGCGGCGAATAATCGAGTGAATAGCTCTGCTTCCTCGGAGCCATGATGCACGCCAATCCACCACTTGATTGCCGCGCGTAGGAAACGCCAACTCGACGCTGATAATTGACGACCACTGGCTGTCAAGACGCGGACGTATTCCGTCGCACTCGGAGAAACATTTTCCTCCGCTAGAACCCGGTCAAAACGCAGGCCAGCACGACGGTATGCGCGTTCTGTCCTAACTGCGAGTTCCATTCTATCCCCTACGTTTACGTATCGATGCAATAATGCACATATCATCCACAAGGCGGTTAATGCAAGCGCTGTTCGTTCATTGCGCGTGCAATATCATTATTGCATGTGGCTTTTTCGCGCTTTTCATTTTGAAAAATTGTGTGCATAACAATGTGTAATGCAGCTCATGGAGAGGTTTGAGAAATGCGATTTTCAGCAGCTATCGCTTTACTGGCGCTGGCACTTGCCGGATGCCAGACCACCGGGCAAACCAGCACAGATTCGTTCGTGAAGAAGACACTGGAAGAGAACCGCACGACACTTTCGGTTCCCAAGGTCGCCCCTCCCTCCGAAGAATACCCGCCTGCACCGGCAGACACCGCCAATTCCTGATGGGGCAGCTACATGGCTGACCGTCTGGTAACGGTCGCGGTCGATATCGGTTCACTCAGCACAAAGGCGATGGTAAGTGGAAAAGGTCACGCGCGGCGTGTCACGTTTCCAACCCGAATATCGCTGGGTGAGAGAGCACATAGCAGCGGCAGCGAATTGCCCTGTTATGTGGTTATCGGTGACGATATCGCCCGCGTCGGAGATCGATCAGAATATCGCGGTTTTGTGACGGGCGAGCTTGCCGGGGCATTGTCACCGCAGGAGAAGTTAGGCGCACTTCTATCCGCCGCCTTTTCCAAACTAGGCGAGCCTCAATGCGACGTTCTGATGGTGAATGTTTCAGAGCCAACGCTTACCCCATTTGCCGACAGCGTGCGGTATGCTCTTGAGACAGCCCGACCTCGTGCTAGCAACGTGATAAGCGCTGGCCGTATTGGGGTAATGGGGTCTGCAACAGCGCTTGCAGCGGATGTCCTTTT
Source organism: Brucella sp. NBRC 113783 (assembly GCF_040372265.1). NCBI lineage: Bacteria > Pseudomonadati > Pseudomonadota > Alphaproteobacteria > Hyphomicrobiales > Brucellaceae > Brucella > Brucella sp. NBRC 113783. The sequence goes on from NZ_BAABRX010000017.1 coordinate 43,819, forward strand.
GGATATGCGTGGGGAGCCTGACGACAAATCGGTGCCCCCCGACGGTTTTCTGGCGTGTGTCGATTGTGGGGCGCGTGAATGGCGATATGCGCGTCTGAACTTATCAAAAGGATATCCTCTGCCAGAGGCTTCCGTCGCAGCAGATTTTTATGTCGAGCGCGCAGCCATCAGTGCCATTGAGGAACAGTTTGAAGAACCGGTAGTGGGCGTTTCGGAGACGATGGGATCACGTACCACCTTAGTCAGTGGAATCGAGCGTGACGTGACTGGTCTCATTGATGCCGCCCGCCATAAGGCATGGCGAGAGTTCGGGGCTTCATTCGTACAAAAAGCGCTCGGCGAGGAATGCAAACGTATCTATGCCGGAGGCGGACATGCGACGGCGCTTTCGACAGGAATGATTTCTAAGAAACACATTGATACGCGCGTTGCGAAACAATGTGAAATGAGTATAGTGCGAGGACTTCTCAAAAGCGGGAATCGTTGGGGCAGAGTAGTGGACTGATGGCGGCCGAGCAGGACAGCGAACCAATCGTGGTGACGATCTCTCCGGGTTATCTCGGTGAAACACTCCACGATTATGTCATGGGGCTTCCGCCTCTGCTGAGAGGCACAGAGATCGCGCGGCTGGCATTCGCCGGGTACAAGCGAGAGCATGCAAACGCACAGCGCCGTAAGAAGCCGAGCTTCGTCGCCGGTTCGGCGGTTATCGAGATGGTCGGAAGGAAGATTAAATGGGTCGGTTAGGCATTGTGATGGCGCTGGCGGCGAGCATTTCGGCGACGGCCTTGTCAGCAGCCAGAGCACAAGAAGAACAGTCGCCGGTTCGGCAGAACGTCTACTCCAACGTGCCGAATGCCGGAGCTGCGGCTTATCCCGCATATCCCGCTTATCCTACCTATCCGCCCGTCTACCCCGGATACCCGCCGATGGGCTATCCGCCCGTCTATCCCGGTTATCCTCCGATGGGCTACCCACCGGGCTATCCGCAGATGGATCAGGGGCCAACTGCACTTGGTCCCGGCATGCCGGGTCAAAGTGTTGTTCGCGATCCTTCTACCGGAGAAATGATCACCGCAGGGCAGGGGGCAGACAAACGGATCGAGGTTGATCCGGCGGTCAATCTTCGCGGTCAAACGCCGACATGGCGAGGGCCGCAGGTGCCTCCCGGTTCCGGTCTGGCGGGCCAAGGTCCAGCGCGTGACGAACTGGTGGAAAGGACGGCACGCACGGCCGGAATAAGGGATGGCTATGCGCAGGAAGCCGAGCGGATCAATGCGGCGCTCCTAAAACAGAGTGCATGGCTCGATAGCACGTATCCATTCGCACAGCTTATGATCAACAAGTATGTTGTGCCGCCTGTGGTGGTACTTACCGGAGATCGCGTCGAGAGAAACGGGCCGAATGTTCTCGACCTTACGCTCGGTAGGTTCGAGATCTATTCGCAGGCCCGGCTTACTGCACAACCCCCATCATGGCGCACCTATCTGCATATGCAGTCCGATCCCTACAACGGCATCGCCCTGCGGCCCCGCACTGAAAAGGATCAGAAGGTGTGGGACGGCTCTTACAAGAGCGGTCAGGCTGTTGGGATCAAGGAGGCGCGGGCTTATTTCGAGGAAGCCGAGCGCCGCATGCGCCGCGATTTTGAAGGAATGGTGCGCTTTCACGATCTAGCTCGGAAAGGCGCAATATCCCTTCCACAGACTGTTATGAACGGTAAGGCGCTCGTTGTGAGCCGGGACGGTCAGGTCGCTTTGCGCGGCTTGAAGCGCATTCAGCTCACCGTGTCACCCCGTTTCAAAGCTGGAGCTGGCGCAGATGCCTTCCCGGTGGGTTCGGCTGATGTGACAGTTCGGGGACTGGCACAAGCACCCCGAGCAACCAAATCATCGACCAAATAGGGGACCGGACATGGACCAGTATAATCCTGACGTTTCTCCTCTGGGCCTGTGGACTGGTGCACGTGACTTGTCGCAGGCCTACCGGATGACGGAATCGTCAGAGGACATCATGCGGGTCCTCGCCTATGCGGCCAAAAAGGGCTGTCAGGATGTGATCTTCCAGACTGGTTTGCCCATCATGATGAACCTGCGCGGTTCTTACATCGCGCTGACAGAGTGGACTTACGACAACTCCGATTTCATTCGAGCCGCAAAGCAGATCACGGGCGGCGGCGGTGATATCGAAATTCGCCTTGCAGGAGGCCGCGCGTTCAACAGGCGCATTGATGTCCGCGACCGCAGTGATCGAGACGAATATGGTGAGCCGAAGGTCTATCGCTTTCGCGTGAACGTCTCGGCTTGCTCTTATGGTGCCGGACAAGGCGGTCAGATGGTCTGCCGATACATTCCGGCTAACCCTCCTACCGTATCCGATATCCAGCTCGAAGAAGATATTATTGCGGAATCGACGCCTGAGATGGGGGCGGTGATTCTGTCCGGCCCAACTGGATCAGGAAAGACGACGACATTCGCGGCTCTCCTGCGCCGGGTAATGGAGGAAGACACCGCGATTGAAGGCAACGTTGTGACGCTGGAAGAGCCGATTGAGTTCCTTTTCGACTCGATTTCGTCACATCGATGCGTGATTGCCCAATCTGAAATTCCAACGCATTTTGAAAGCTTCGAAAAAGGCATTCAAGAGGCTATGCGCCGCGTGCCTCGGCTAATCGTGATTGGCGAGCAGCGAGATTACCACACGATGGCAGCAGCACAGGAGGCGGCCAATACTGGCCATGCCGTCTATACGACCGTCCACTCAAACACTGCCGCGTTGTCGATTCAGCGTATCGTCGGAAAGTTTCCGCGCGAACAGCAGAGTCAGGCTTTCGAGATGGCAGTGGCGACGACGCACATGGTTGTCTCTCAGGTGCTCGTCCGCAACCGGTCAGGCGGGCGCGTCTGCATGCGCGAGTGGGTGATCTTGGACGACGAAATTCGTCAAGAGCTGATCAAGGTAGGCTTCCTCGGATCATCTGGATATCTGTCGGAACTGATGCGATCCCGCAAAAGCGGAAAGTCGATGCGCGACAGCGTGCGCGAACGTTTCAAAGCCGGTGAGATTGATGAAGACGTGGCGCAGAAGGTGTTGCGGCGCTATGGCGTACCGCGCACTGACAGGGTGCTCTCATGATCAGCCTCACGCGGCGAGCATTTGTGGTCGGCGGGATCGGCACTGTCACGGTGGGTAGCATGCCATCTATGATAGCAGCCAATCCGCTCCCGCAGACGAGTGAAGAGCAGAAACTCGCTGCTGAAAAAGTAAACCGACTGTCGCCCGAAAGTGGGACAGACCAGATCCCCGAAACCGAAGAGTCATCAGAGTTATCGGCCGATGACAAGCGGCTACACGAGGAAGCAAAGAAGGCTGCACGGGAAGCCTCCGACCCGAGAACTCACGGTTTCGGCACCCTCCAGCTCTACCGGCAGGCGACCGGCGAGAGCATGGCGGTGAAATATCGGACGGAGGAAGGCTATTATCGAGATGCCCTTGCCGAGCTGTCATGGTTCTGGCGAGACGTGGCCGATGCAGATCAAGCGGTATGGATTGATCCTGCGCTGCTTGATTTTGTGTCATCGGTGCAGTCGACGATGGCGACGATCCACGGCTCCATGCTGCCCTTTATCCTGACCAGTGGGTATCGGACGCCAGTGCACAATTCCAGCATAGAGGGAGCGGCGCGAAATTCGCAACATCTCTACGGCCGAGCCGGTGACTTCAAGGTGCCGGGCTATCCCGCGCGCTCCATCGGGATAGCTGGACTTGCTTTCAAAGGTGGTGGAGTGGGGTTCTATTCGACTTTCACCCATCTCGACGTAGGAGAGCTGCGCTGCTGGCCGCGCGGCTGCAACAACATGGTGGCGCACAATGGCTGATGAGATCGTTAGTTACACGAGTGACAATTGGCGGTTCACTGGTGAGCCGCTGAATGGGATTCTCGGTTTGCATGGTACGGTGATGTTGATCGGGCCGACATTCATACTGTTCGGGATGATCTGGCAGTTCACCAAAATCAATTTATGGATGTTCTTTATCGCCTTTTGGGTGATTTACATTCTGCTCGCGATATATGCGAAAATTACCGGGTTCACACCGCGAGATACGCTGATGCGGTTGATTATCAGGCTCGGATTTCGGGGGAGATACCGCGTCTGATGCAGGCCTTGTCTCGTGAAGAGTTCGCTTGCTCGAATTTGTCGAGGCTCGTGGTTGAAGAAACCATAGGGAGTATCCTTGCCGCGCGTCAGCCCCCGTCACGGCCGGAGGATGAACCGGTGCATCTGCAAGAAGAGATGTTCAAGCGGATGATGCAAGGAGTTCTCGATAAATGCGAACCGGAAGTGCAGAAGGCGTCTGCGCTGGCGACCACGAGGCCGCCTTTCGGTAACACGTGCTCTGCCGTCTGGTGCAGTCCTGAATTTGCGCTACCGATCTTTATAGGCTTGGCGGCGGACGCGGCGCAGCAGCTCGGTGCCAATGGCCCGTCAAAGACGCTTTTCCGTTTCGAGATCGGTCTACAGCGGGGAGCACTCTTTGGAGTGGTTTTCCGTAAGGCTTCCTTCTTCGCAGCTTCCCGTGAACGGGATGCCGTGGCGCTCGCCTTCGCGCAGATTCTGGCCCACTCAGTTCGTTCGGCCTTAATGATGCCGGGAGAGGCTGCTCGCGGGCTGCGGTACGCATTGTCGCTTGCTGGTCGCCTTCCTTAACGTCAGTTCATCGGAAGGAACCGGCTCACTATGGAGTATCCACAGTAGGAGATTTTATATGCGAAGATTTAAAGCGGAATGGGTTGAAGCTCCACAGGTCACGAAGACTGAGAATAACCTATTTTCATCTAAAACAATAAAATTGCCTCAAGTTAATATGAGACTATTCCTCAATGCTATTGAAGATTGCTATGAGTCTGATTCAAAACTATCTCGTGTAATTTCATGCTCTTGCGATACGGCGTGTGAAGAGCTGGATTGATGCGATGAACAGCCAGGCGGTTGCTGAGGCGATGGTTTGTTCGAAGTCCTTGGCGAGA
>NZ_BAABRX010000018.1:0-41659 GCF_040372265.1 Brucella sp. NBRC 113783
CGCCCGAGTGGTGTCGGTCCACATCGTCGAACTCCGGAAGTTTGTTGCAAAACCCCGTGAATCAGCGACTTGGGATGGCGTCAAGCTAACCCGCTGACACCACTCAACTTAATTTCGGATCAGGCTCTATGGCGATTTTGATGAAGCAGGATATGATATTGTGAATACGATGGTAGCCGGTAATGGCGCTATTATAATTGGCAAGCGTCGCGACAGGTCATGACCTACGGCAGACTAGAAATATCCGTTTCGCGAAGCAATTGGTCCATGGTGAGTAATGGTGCCCGCATCGCCTTCGCATAGGCGTAGTGAAAGCAGTCGAAATTGCTGAGATGGCGCTTGCCGATGCCGTGTTGCTCGGCGACCGCGACCGCGTATTGCAGGACACGGCGCGGCGATCCGGGTTCCCGCAGCCGGATATTACGGGCTTCCAGCCATTCGACCACCGCCCCCTCGGCCGCGCTGTAGGGGCAATCGAGCTGATCGGGGCGTGAAAGAACGATAATGGCTTCCCATGCTGCGAGGACGGACGTGAACGGGGCCTTTGCCTCGATCAAGGCGGTTTCATATGCGTCGGCGCTGTCCTCGCCAGCCATCATTGAAACTATAGCGCAGGCATCAACGAACATTACTTGCCCTCGCTGAGATCATGGTCAAGATCGTGATAGGCTTCCGGTGGCACCGGTTTGCGGTTAGGCTGGAAAGACAAGCCGCGTTTTGCGAGAATTTTTCTCGCCGTCTCTCGGGGCGTCTCAGTGTGCATCCGCTTGGCGATGGTTTCGCGCAATGCAGTGATCACCGCATCCGTGATGCTGGACTTGTCGATCTTGGCCAATTGACGAGCCAGCTTGTCAGCATCCTCATTCCGAATGTTCAAAACCATGATTGTGTAGCTCCGAGCGTGTAGCACACTTTACGCTCGCGTGTAGCTTATTACAAGCAATTTGGCGATTGGGCGGATGCTGCGTTATACAGTGTTTTCTCTTTACACTTGACAATGTAATTTTTCCAGCGCCCTTTAGTGAGGCAGGAGCCGTTTTCCGGCCGGAGTGGGCAGTTGATAGGAGGGATTTTCATGGCAATGCGCCCGAATCGCAGGCAATCCGCGAAGTCTGGTAACAGCGAATCGCGGCCCGACCGTCCAGCCATGCTGGGCAATGTCGCTCTCCAAGTCGAGAGCTATTCCGCAAAAGACAACATCGTTACGGTCACGGGAAAGAATGTCGTGACTGGTGCCCCTTTGACAATTGGCCTGATGTCACCGGCTCGCGCCGCGAACATCATGAAGGCCGGAATTGACGATGACCGTGAGCGTGTCGAGATATGGGCGCAACGTTTGTCAAATCAGGTAGGCTTGGACAGATTCGCCGATCCGAAGGATGATAAGTTTTACGTCAAGCCGGGTGGCGTGCTGCAACTGACCAATGTGCGGCTCGATTTTTCTGACAAGAACTACTATGCCCAAACGGCATTCGGCTTGGTTCCAGACCCGGATTCCAAGGCTGTCTTGAGCGGGACGATCAGCTTGCAGAAGTTCGAGAATGGCTCGATGCGTCTCCAAGTCTATCAGCCTGACGCGGCCGTGGCGCTCGATCCCGCCGATCAGGCGAAGACCCGATCCGCTATTTCTGCGGCCTTTGACCCAAAATCACCAGTGGGCGACGGACTGATGACGCGTACTTTGATGGTCACTGTCTCCCAGCCGAATGAGCGTGGGTACATTGATTTCAACACCTATTTCGCACGCTCTTTCAGCTATGAGGTTGGCACCGGGGATTATCGTCTGTCCTCGAATTTCGGTGACACTCTCGACCGGATGACCCTTGATAAAAAAACTGGCATCGCGATGACGGTTCTTGCGTCAGTTGCGGGCGTACCCTTCGAGAAGATCGCTTCGCGGATTGCTGACGGGCCGGAGCGGGGTGATATCGAGAAGACCCTTCGAGATTACTACGAGGGAGTGAAGGCCGAAGGCGTGAAGGTCTCCATTACGCCGGGCTACACAGTGCCCTTTCTCAAGGCGGCAGAAGAGCACATCGCCAAGCGGGAAGAGATGTTCGCGAATGAAGTCTTCCCCGGCGTGGTTTCCGTTGCAACCCGCCGCGCCGATGGGGAAATGATGGAACGTCCGGCAGCAACGTCCGTTATGGCGAGCAAGGCGCTTCCCAAGCAGCAGCCAGAAAATCCGCCCGAGCTGACAAAGGTTGCTGAACGCGCGCACCGAACCTTGCATGGTATCGAGTTCAAGCGGCCGGATGCCCCTGCGGAATCAAAGAAGACTGCCGAGAAGAGCGCAGAAGCGACTTTGAATCGCGGTCCTTCGCTGAACTTCTAACACCGGGAGGCGTCGATGCCTTCGGTGGTTCTCCCCATACTCGCGAAGGACAATATCGGAGCGGCGTATATCCCGCGCGCGTCGCGTATGCACGCGGGCAATAGTGACCTTCTGATCGTCGTGAACACGGATACCGGCGTGCGGCCTGTTGAGGCTGCATTAAAGGAATACAACGTCCCGATCCTGAATATGATCAAGACGGACGTGGCCACGGCCTTTGTCGTTCGGCCCCCTGATGATCTACGTGCCACTGATTTGTGGTCGCGGATGGGAGTCAGCGCCTCCAATCTTGGTGAACGCGACAGGACTGTCGATCTGGACGATCATGTCGTTCTGATGCGCAGATTCCGCGATTGCCTGAACGGTGCGGGGCTGGCGGCGATGGAAACGCCGCGCCGTATCGGCATGAATCTCGCCGGGTCGGTGGTTTATGAGACGATTGGCGGCCGTGTAGCCGTCAATATGGAAAATCAGCCGCACTATGAGTATGACCGTCTTCCAGACGGGCGGGAGAAGGGCGTTTATCGGGATCGTTTCCTGCGGGCTATCAGCCCTGTTGATCTACGCGGCTGCGCCGAGGGGATCGCCCGCGCGATAGCCACTGGTGAGCAATTCGACCGCAGGAAACTCACGGCGCTTCATTCCGACATCGTAGCTAACCCCAACCAGCAGAGCCTCAACCTCTTCGCATTGCAGGAGGAAATCGAAGCATCGCTTGTGGTGCAGGCGGCGAGACTGGCGGGACAGGGGATCGGGCTTCGCGAGATCGCTCGCGAGCTTAATGACCGCGTAGCGGCCCATGCCGAACGGACGGCAGGCCGCCTCCGGCTGCAACAGTATTCTACGCCGCTGCCCATCGGCGCGGTTGCGGCGGACATTCTCCGGATTCGCCGCGATGATCTGGTGCTCGAACCGACTGCGGGCAACGGAGCGCTTGCCATTGGCGCGGCCGTGGCTGGCGCCCGTGTCGAGGGTTTTGAAATCGATGAAGATCGCGCAGCACGCGGGACAAGGACGCTTCGGGAAGCTGGCGCGTCCGCAGTATCGATCAGTGCCCGCGCATTTCCATTCAAGGGGGAGAATGCGGAGGGCAGAAATTACGACGCCGTACTGGCGAACCCGCCTTTCGAAGGCTTGAAGCAAACTGTAGAGACTGATCGGCATGGCCGAAAGCTGGCAATTAACCGGCTCGATCACCGGATCGTCTATGACTCTCTGGAGTTCTTGAAGGCCGATACCGGCCGTGCTTTCCTCGTGCTGCCCGGTGAAATGAAAACCGAAGGCAAGCTGGAAGGTGCGCTCGACAGCTTCAATCGATATCTGCACGCAACTTTCGAGGTTGCCGGTGCGGCGATGCTAGATGGCCGCCTGTATCGGAAATCGGGAGCTGAGTTTCCAGTCATTCTGTATGCTTTGGGACCAAGGCTCGAAGAGCCTATGTCTGGCGAAGCGGTTAAATCGCTTCCGGCAGAGCTGCCTTATCTGCGGACGACGGATGAGTTGTTCGCGTGGGGCGACACCGCCAGAGTGGCCATGGTCGAGATCATGGAACGTCGCGGTGTTTGGTCGGCCGAAGAGATTGCACAGGAAGAAGCGGCAGCTCGTGCAGCGCCGCTGGAGGCGCAGGAGCCGAGCCCAGCCACCCCACCGAAACCGCGACAACGGCGGTGGTTCCCCCGGCCAGCATCTGTTGAATCATCCGGTATTGGACGGAGCAGGTCTGCTGGTGAGCATGAAGGCGGCCGGAAGCAAGAAACGCCTACCTCTCCGGTGTTAGATGGCCCTGTTGCGGGCGTAGCGCCTAGACCATCCCCGGATACGGCGGAGCTTAGCCCGGCATCGGCGGGGTCTTCCGGCAGTCCGGTGCCGGAGGAAGCTGTTTCGCCGCAGCCTTCGGCTGATTCAATTCCCGCAACGGAGGAGGGGCCAGCAACGCCGCCGATCTTTGCGGCGTCGATGCCGGATGATCTGGACGAGGAAGAAAGCTTCGCCATCACACCGGAAGTGCTCATTGATGACATCGTTTTCGATAACGATCCTTTCCAAGTCACTTATGAGCCTGCCTCGAAAGTGGGAGGCCCGCTGCTCAAGATCCAGAAGGCGCTTGCCGCTCCCGTCGCGGAAGCGCTGGCCGATCTTGAGCGAGTACGGGGGCCGATTGATTCCTTTGTGGCAGATCAGCTCGGCGTGCCCGAAGGAGAACTTGGCACTCTCCTGCACGCGGGGCAGGTGGATGGCGTCGGCCTTGCTCTGCACAAGGCACTTACTGCGAAGTCGGTTATCATTGGCGACCTGATGGGCGTGGGCAAAGGCCGCCAGCTCGCGGCCCTGACGCGCGCTGCCTTAAAGGAAGATCGGCCGGTGCTATTCTTCACGGATAACCCGGCCCTTTTCACGGACTTTGTTGCGCGAGACGTGGCGACGGTACTGCGTACCCGTCCCGCCGATCTCGGCGAGCATATTCGGCCCTACATCGTCAACAGCACGCCAGACGCTTCCATCATCGATCCAGAGTTCGAGGGGGTCCGGCGCGGAGCGCACGGTTATGTTTTCAAGGCGGGGAACGCCGCTTCCAAAAAGGGCAAGGAAATCGACAGCTCGATCAATATGATCCTGTCGTCGTATTCTCAGCTAGGCGCTGTTGGTCGAGAGGCAAAGCTCGAAGCTATCATCGAATGGTTGAAGCGGCAGGACAGGCCGCCGCTCCTGATGATGGATGAATCACACAAGGCTGCTGGCGAAGCATCGAATGTCGGGCGCATGATGCAATCGCTTGTCGAGCATGTGACCGAGCTGGGCGGATCGGTTGCCTATTCGTCGGGCACTGCGCTGAAAGGCGCGCGCAATCTACGGGTCTATGGTTCGGCGCTGCCGGATGTCGGCTTGCCGACTGACAGGCTTGTGGAGCTGATTGAGCAAGAGCCACTTGCCCTGCAAGAAGCTCTGTCCTTTGAAATGGCGCGCGGTGGTGCCCTGATTGCCCGCGAGCTGGACAATACGAACGTGGCGCGCGAGACGCTTTCGCTACAGGACATTGATCCTAATCGCTATGCTCAGGTTCTTGAGAAGGTCGATCTTTTTGCGAACCACATGGCTGAGCTTCTTGCACTCGGCCGGGAGGTCAAGGCGTGGTCGCAGGAGCGAGAGCGTGAGCTTGAAAATCTGGTGAAGGAAACAGCTCATTCGGATTCAGAGCGCCAGCGGGCGCTTGGTCTCGTGAATGTTCACTATCAGTCGCCTGCGTCGCGGTTCCACCATCTGTCGAATTATCTCACGCTCGCCATCAATGGCGTGTTTCTGGAAGATATGGTGCTGCGCTCGATCAGCGAGGGGCGAAAGCCCGTGATCGCGGTTGCCAACACAGGGGACGCGCTATTGCGCGATCTGATCAGCCAGCAGATCGAAGAAACACTGTCAGGCGATGACGAGGTAGCGGTTATCGCTCCGGGCGGCGAAGTCCGCCTGTCGGAGAAGCCGCATCTTGGTCATGTCGTCAAGCGGATGGCCGACCGGCTCCTCACGGTAAAGGAATCAAACGGGTTCGGGGTGACAGTCGATATACGTTTGGAGGAATACGAGGGCTGGCTTGTGGACTTTAATCGGCGGGTCGATGAAGCCGACTTCTCGATGTTGTCACTCTCTGTGATCGATGACTTGTCGGCAGCTCTCGAAAAGCACGGCCTCACACTTGGCGAGATCACAGGGCGGTCCTACACCATTCGGCAAACCGATGATGGTGGGTATGTTGCCACCTCGCGGCAAAAGCCGCTCAAGCATGATGTCGTCTCTGCCTTCAACAACGGTCGGGCTGACGTTCTGTTGTTAAACCAATCAGCCGCAGTCGGTCTTTCGGCGCACTCATCACCCGCAGTTGGCTACGATGTCCGGCCTCGTGAGATGATCAAAGCTCAGATGCAGGCGGATGTGGCGCAAGAACGCCAAATCGACGGGCGCATCAATCGGGTAGGGCAATTGCATCCGCCGCTCTATACGATCCCACAACAGGGCCTTGCATCATCAGACCGCTTGGCGCAGCTCTTCAATCGCAAGAATCGCTCGCTCACTTCGGCGAGCACTGCCACCCGCGAGAATGAGTCGAACATAAGCGAAGCACTCGATCTCCTCAATGAGGTCGGCCAGTTTGTCTCATTCGAGTATCTTTCGAACAATCCCGACATCGCGGAACTGCTCGACATCAATATCGATGTTGATATCGATCCAGAGAAAATCAGGAGCGGCTTTTCGGAAAAACTGATGGGACGAATGATCGCGCTGCCCACTGGAATGCAGCGCGCGATCATGGGCGAACTGGATACAGCGTTTCAGATGCGTGTAGGCCTATTGGACGCTCTCGGAGAGAACCCGTTACGACTGCGGGAGTATGACTGGAAAGCGCAGGTCGAAGAAGTTCGTCAGTTGATCGCGGGCGACAAGGCCGCCGAACGCATGTCTGAGCGCTCGCTTGTCCTCAACAAGATCACTTATCGCGAGGCGGTGAAGCCTATCCGGACTGCGGGCGTTGACGAAGCGATAGTTCGCGGCGAGGGCCGCATGGTTGACGAGATCACCAGACGCCGGATCACGGTCGAAGAGCGTATTGACGAGGTTGCCCCCGGCACTCTCGGTAAGGATGTCTCCTTTGCTGACGCCATATTTGATCGCCTGATGAACCGTGCCGCCGATCTGCGTAGCCTCGGAGCACAAGAGCATAGCGTCGAAAAGGCTGCGGAAGTCTGGTCGCGGCGAGCTGCCGTGGAGGCGGCCGGAGATGCCAAGGGCTTCGATAAGATGGTGATCGAGGCCGGTAATAAGGTTCTATTCCTTCGCGAGATCGCTCCGCTCTTAGAGCCAGGTGCTATTGTCGCTGTAAATCCGTCAACCATTGGCCGCCTCCGTGAAACATCGCTGTTTCAAGCAGCAGTAGATTACATCGAGGGCACGAGCTTTGCTGACGGGGAAATCGCGATACCGGCCGTCATAACAGACGTGCGGTTCGATGAAGAAAAGGCGCTGAATCTTGGCGCGTGGGACATTCGTCTGGCTATTCCGGGCGAAGAGCGCTTGATCGATCTTCCTCTGGCAAGCGCATTCGCGGCTTCCGAAGAGGCGAGGCTAAAGGGTGAAGATGCTTGGGTGCTTACGGCGGCCCAGCTCAACGACAATGCTCTCGGTCTGATGAAGGAGATCGCTCCAATGTGGTCGGAGATTCTGACCGAGGCACTTCATTCGACCGGTGGCCAGCTCCATGCCGAGGCCGCCGACGATCTCCTACATCCGGCAAAATTCGGAGACGGTTCCGCCGAAGCCCAACTGATGGAAGCCCTGATCGAGAACGTTGCTGGCGGGCATGTGGCTCGCACCCGCTATGCGGTAGAGGGCAACCTTTTCGCCGCCGTATCGGCCCTTGCCGGAAAACGGATGGGCGAAAAGGCAATGTACACGGACGAGAACGGCACAATCCGCCACTGCTACCTGCTGAAAAAAGACGGGCACAAGAAGGTGATCGAGCGGCTGGGCAAGAGCATCGCGAGCCGCGTTTCCTATGTGAAGCCGGATGAGGAAAGGGTCCGGGCGCTGCTCGATGCATTCAATGCCATGTCGCAGGGCCTCGGACTTGCGCCCATCGAGCAAACCAAGGCTCTGACCGATTATTATCTCCCGCATCTGATACGAGATATTCAGATGCGGCTCACGGACCAGAATGTCACTGTGGAGCCATCCGATCTCAAATCGGCGCTGGAACCTTTAATCGCCGATCTGCATGTAGAGTTCGTCAAGGCAGTCCGCGAGTTGGGAGCCGTGAATACCGGGCTTTTCGTCGGCTCTGATCCCTTTGGCGATCCAAACGAAAAGATGTTCAGCACCTGTTGCGCGTTGCGCGTTCGTGAACGCGGCTCAGACGGGGAAAGCACCTTTTCAAATTATCATGATCCATCTGGAATTGCCCGCCTTGCCTCGGCTGTTAGCGAGGCTGGGGCATTCGCGGCTTACAGGGGCAATTCCTATGATATGGTCGTAAAAGCAAAGAATCACCTTTGCGACAAGAAATTGAATGGCATGGCCGCAGAATGGAACAACCGCGGGATATCGGGAACCACGCTCCGGCACGCCACTGTTGGAAGGACCTCGGGGGATTACAGCGAGATCGCGCGCATGATCTGCCAAGCCTCACTCGATCCAAAGCTTGGCTCGGGGATGGTGGGAATCAAAGGCGCTCTGGTTGCGTACAACGATCTCGCGCAAGTCACGGCACGTCACCTTGCGGCTGAACTGACGGCGGACAAGGCGGCAAAAACGGAGCTGGAAACGACTGTTTCTCGCTCCGCAAAACAGGATAACTCGGCATCTTCTATGATGTCGGTGGGAATGTGAAATGGCGCGAGTATCAGTGGGATTTGACAAATTTCACATTCTCGCGTCACATTCGCATGAATGTGTAACGAGTCTTAGTGATTTGGGAATGTTTGGATGAAATAGGGCTAGAAAAGCAAAAGCCCCTCTCGCGGGTTTAAATCGCGTTCGGGGCTTTGTGTGAGAGATTAAAAACCAATCCGATCTTCGGATAAGCCAAAACCTCTTCCGTTCTGTCACCATGGAAGATAGCGGCTTCTCCGAGGAATGCAAGGGTTTTTGCCTTTCACAGGCTGATTTGGCCCCACAATTTGGTGGGACAGAAATGGACGAAAACCCAGCTTGGAGAGGCCCAGCAGGCCTTTCAAACTTCAACGCGAATGAGATCGTCGGCCGACTGCCAACGATTGCGGCTGTCGATTCACTGATGCGAGACCTTTGGGGCCGCTACACCGGGGCACCCGGTGAAGACGAGATCGCGGAGGCGCTCTCAAGTGCTGCTGCGGTCCGCCGCCAAGAACTGCGGGATCTGGCGCAAGCCGGAGCAGCAAAGCGATTGGCGCGGCGATTTCCGCCGCCGCTGCCGAGCATATCCAAGACACTTCCAGAAAAGCGCGTTGCTGCCGGGCGGCGTAGAGAACTGGCCGATTTTCTGGTGCATCAGATGCCGCTTGCCTTTATCGAGCGGCTCCCTAAATGCTCGTCCGCCCGCGCCGTGCTCGCCGTCATTTGCAGGTTGAGCGCACGATCACGAAACCGTTGCGATGCGTCTATCAACACAATTGCGGAAATGGCGGGGGTTTCCCGATCTTCCGTCAACCAGTCCTTGAAGCTACTGACCGAACTTCGGCTGATCTGCATCGACTCGGGCCGACTAAGAGGAACTGTCTCTGTGATCAGGGTTTTGGCCTCGCCGTTGGAAAAGCTAGTCGCCTATTGCCGTAACCGATTGCGCGGCTGGAAGCGGTATCGCTCCGAAAATGCGCCCGAACAGCTCTCTTTTTTTGAGGGGGGTGTGCAAAAATACAGCCAGAAAGAAGATTCATATAATTCATATCATTCTGGAACGCCTGTGAAACCTGAACCGTCCAATGGGCTTTCGAGAAGGATAAAGGCCTCAGCCACAGCGATAATGTCACAGGTATGTGATGTTGGCCGTCTAAGGCCTTCTGCCCGTAGCGCTTAGCGCAAATCCGGGCATTTTTGGCTGATTAGGCGCTTTTCCAACGGGAAGCGCGTCGTATTCGCTTGCCCTGCGAACTGTCGCGCGCGCCATCGTGGACGGTTGCAAAAGCGATTGGCCTTTTTGGAAATTATGCAGTATTTGTTTGTGTGAAAATCATGTGTATCATCACGAAGCGGTAAATCGTTATGACGCAGAGCAGAAGAGACAACGGACAAATTAGCGAGCTGAGAGCAAGCGTTTTGCTCCCTGTTTTCGAGCACTATGCGTCAGAGCGACGGGAACGTGGCTTAAACGTCGAGGCTACGGTCGCCGCCGATCTGCTTGCCAGCATTTGCTCGCATCAGAACGTGAAGATCGCACTGACCGCTGTGAGCGCGTGGCAATCGCGCGTGGGCTAAATGGAGAGGGTGATGCAACGAATTGGAGTTGTACTCGGGGGCGCTCTGCTGGCGGCTGTTATGTATGCCGCGCCAGCGTCGGCGCAATCTACAGGTTGTGGCATTCAGCAGGCTGCGGATTTGGCCGTCCAACGTCAGATTGCCTTGCTCGATGCGGCCAAAGTGGACTCATCGCAATACTTCAATGGGGCAAACTCGTGCCTTGGATCGAGCCTCCTCAATTCCTTCGATCTATCGAACCTGATCCCAACCAGCTTCGATTTCTTGGGCAATATCGGGTCGCAGTTGATCGACCAGATTATTCAGCAGGCAACCCAACAGGTTTGCCAAGTGTTGAACAATCAGCTCCAGAACATAGTCGGCAAGATCAACAATCAGATGTACTCGTTCGATTCGGCTATCGGATCACAGATGTCGGATTTGCTCGGCGGCTCTGGTTCGAGCATTAGCCCGATCAATATCCCAAATCTTCCGAATATTGGTCAGTACACCTTCACGACTTCGACCGTCTCCGGCTCTGGCTCTCCAACGCAGCCCATCTTCACGCCGCCAGCAGGCAACTCGGGCAGCAACGGCACCAATTCGGGCGGCGGGACAGCACCGGACCTGTTCAACAATATGTTCGCCCCGGCGGGCGCGAATAGAGGCTGATCATGGTTTCGCGCTCGACACTGGCCCTCCTGACAGTGCTTACGACCGCCGTGACGGCGGCCGATACTGCGCATGCCTCCATGGAAACGTGGATCACTTCATTCGAGCGTTTCATGAGCGGCCTGAAAGTTCATGACAAGCAAAGGTCGGCTTCGCAGCGGCAGACCCAGCAAGTCATCAGGAAAAGTGACGAGGCGGCTGTCAACGCTGAGTTGGCGCAAGAGCAAGCTTTCCGGGTCGCCGACATCAAGAACCGCTATGGTTACGAGTACGGACAGGGTGAGCATGCGTGCACTGTCACGGCTAGCCTAAATGGCATGTCGGGAACTGCCAGAAGCCAAGACAAGATGCTCGCAGCATTCTCTACATCAGAGGCGAACTATATCAGCAAAGGCGGCAATGCCGCTGCCAACATGAAAAACTCGATGCTAAAGCGCGTCGGACATTATTGCACCGAGCAGGAACGGGCGGTCCTCGGCGAGACCTACTGCCAAGCGAGCTACAGCAACGAGCGAAATGCGGGCGATTCCAACGCCGGAGCCTTCCTCTTCAATCGCAATTACGGAGCCGAAGAGGTCGTTACGGCTGGTGATTATGTTGATGTGCTCGCTCCTTATCCGACGATAGAGCCGAACCCGCAGGACAGCGGCGCTCAGGTCAGATTGATCGATGCGCGCCGCCGCGCGGCTCTCATGTCAGGTGCGCGTTCGGTGATGATGGGTGTTGCAGTTTCCGGCATGGGAGGCGACAGGCAATGAAAAACTGGCGGAAACTGGCACTGGCAGGATCGGTCCTCTTGCCCAGCCTGATGATGGCAAGCGAGGCATCTGCCGTTGTGTGCGCCGTCAACGCTCACGTGATCCAGCGAACCATAGAGCTGGAGCAGAAGGTCAAGGCGCAGATCGACCTGTCCGAGAACCTTTTGATCATGGAAGAACGGCGGCAGCGCGAGATGCTGCTCAGCGCCTTGAAGGTGATCACGAAGCAAGAAAGTGGCTCGGGTCAGCAGACAGCTATGGTGGTGCGAAAGTCGGCCGAAGCTGCTGCGAACGTAAATACCACTCAGCGACAAGCATATGCGATTGCTGACGCCAGAGAGCGGTATGGCTCGACGGGGTATAATAGCTGCGATTTGCAGTCCAAAGGACAGAAATTTTACGCCGCCAATCAGGCAGCGAGATCGAAAGCACAGGCTGTTTCAGGCGCGACCTATTTCAAGCCGGGCAGCTTCGATTCACCACGTTCTTGGTCGCAGTTTGCTACCAGTAACCGGTCATTCGATGGCGAGAGCCTTTTCAGGGGAGGGCAAGCGGCTCGCGATTACATAAATCTGGTCGTCGGGCCGCCAATTGAGGATACGGTTGGTTCCGGGGCCGAGCGAAATGTTTTCGTTCTGGACAAGAACCGGCGCGATGCTCGCCGGTCAGTTTCCAAAGAGGTTATGGCCTCCATCGCGGCCGAATATGAGCCGGGTGGGGCACGGGCTTCGCTTGAAGAGCTGACAAAGCACTGGACTGGTGATGACGGCGGCGAAAAATGGGCGAGCGCAATGTCCGATAAGCCTTTCCGTGCTGCGCTCCTTGATGCGGTCAGGATTGAAGCTGCCAACATTGCCGTCATGGCATATCAGGCGAAGGGCACTGCGCGCACGGAGTTGGCGCTATCATCCTATGCGCTCGCCCGGATCAACCAGATCGTTCAAGGCGGTTCAAGCCTGCCCGTAGTGGTCTCCAACAGGCCCGAGCAACGGGCGGATGTCAGACAGTGAGGGGGCGGAAAATGCGGAAGAGCTTTCATAAGTGGGTGCTCGCGGCAGGGATCGTTTCAGCCAGCACACTCGCCTCAAATCAGGCTTTTGCTGCTTGGTGCTCCATCACAACGGAATGGATTCAGCAGCACGTCAGAACGGAAACCAACCTGATCAAGGAAGTGAAGGAGCTGGAAACCAACGTTGCCTTTGAAGGGGCAACGACGCTGGAGCAGGTTCTGGCGGCCCTCAAGGTCGTGAACCGACAGTATGCGGGCGAAGAACAGCGTCTCCAGCAAGTGGTGAAGAAGAGTCAGGAAGCTTACGCCAACACTGTAACAGAGCAAATGCGCAATGAACGCTTGGTCAAGATCAAAGAGGATTATTCCTATGAGACTGGTCAGGGCGCTAACGCCTGTGCGCAGGTCGCCTTCCTCGGCCGCGTGACATCCGTGCTTGATGGGACGCCCAGCGATGCGTCGGCGATCTATAAGAACCTAGACGTATCACCGGGCGGTGTGCCCTCTGGTCGTGAACAGGCGCAAGTGCGTCTCGATCCGGCTTCCACGGATGCATCCATTCTCCTGAACGTATCGGCTGACAGGGGCAAAAAGGAAAAGGTCATCGAGCAGCTTGCGGGCTTTGCGATCCCGAAGCCGATGCCGCAGGAAGCGGGTACACCAGCCGGGGAGCTGGCGCTGATGCGTTCGCGTCAGGCAGAAGCATGGCGTTCTCCAGCGCTCGTGTCTCTCTCTGCCGTTGCTGCCATGGGTAACACTTCCTCACTCGGTATAGGCGATGGGGCTGGAAGCGTGACACAAGCGCTCGACGCCCTGATCGACAATTATGGTGGCGGCCCGGCTTATCAGAAATGGACGAACGCGCTCCAAATGCAGTCGGAGCGTGGTTTGATGGTGGAGCTGAACCGTCTGCGCGCGATCTCGATGAGGCTCCGCACCTTTATGAACGATAGTGAGGCACGCAAGGCGGCGACGATGGCCGCTTTGTTGGCCGCCGAAGCATCTGGAAAGTAGGCAACATGACTGGACGACGCCCTGACGAAGAAGCACTTGGCGATTATGTCGCCGATCAGGATGTCGTGTCCGTTGATGAGGATGTTGGTGCGATAGAACCAGCACCAGCGGACGACTATTACGACCCGGCCGATGATCAAGCAGAACTGGAAGAGGCTGATGCCGACCTCGATGAAGGTTGGTCAGACGGTGAGTCGGTAGACGATCTGGAAGCACTCGACCGAATGGCGGACGAAGGTTTCGAGATCGCTGATGGAGTTTCCTACACGGCAGAGGTTGCAGTCAAAGAAACTGCTCTTTCGGAGCGTCGGCGCGAAGTCAGTGAGGCCGCGATCTTCAAGTTCGATCCGGCCGTTTTTGCAGCAGCCGAGCAGCGGCTATTCGAACAGATCGCCAGCGGAGAAACGCTGCACCGTGCGCAGCAGCGTGTGCAAGAAGCAATCAATCAGGGCCTGACAAATCAGGGCTTTGATATGCAGGGATAGGGGCGACCATGGTTGATGAAAGACGCGACGACTTTGGCACCCTGATCGATGACGACAGCCCTTCCATGGATGCGCTGGGCGGATCGATGGATATCATGCCGCTCGATGATGAGGACGATGAGGACGAGGTTCGCCAGCTTTCGGAAACTGATCCAGCGGTAGCAGGGTGGACCGCACAGAAACGCGATTCCGGAGAAATTGCGCTGGAAGCGCGCCCGAAAATTCATGGGGCAACACTATCATCGGCCGAGCTGTTTGCGGAAGGTAAGCTCGATAACAAGCCCCTCGGCGAGTTTTTGAACGAAAGAGGCTGTGACGGGGTAGCGCCCGGCACGAGCCGTCTTTGGTACGTAGGCAATGCGGAGGGCGGTGGCACTTGGATGTACGCAACCGCTCCGGGGATTAAGGGCGCGGTGAAGCCCGGATTCGATGTGATCCTTGCCTACGGCGAGGACCGGAATGATGTCGAGGTTCGCATCTGTGTCCTGTTGATCTCTGAGACTGCCGATGGCCGTTGGCAATCCCTGAAATTCCGCAAGGCAAATGCCATCAAAATGGAGAGCGGCAAGGTGACGGCGGCCGGAGCCATGGAGGAAGCCATGGTTGTCGGTGCTCTCGACGGCAAGGGCTTCGGGCGCTCGCCTTTCCGATTTGACAACGAGCGCGTCTGAAAGGGTTGATCATGAGCCAGCAAGCGAAAAACCAGAAATGGTACGACTTCGGGCCGGAGGCCACAGTCAGCCTGCGCATGGTCAGCGGCAACTATGTCGTCCGGCTTGCTTTTCCCAAGGAGCCAATCAAGGAACAGCTCATTCGGGCCTATGAGGCAGGCTGGTCCCGTTCGCGAGGCGGTGGCGAGCACGTCTTTGATCATCTCAGGCCGGTCAAAGCGCTCTCTGAGGTTTCGACACGTCTGACCGCCTTCTTTCCGAAGGAGCGGATCGCCGCCGCTTTGAGGGATATGGGGCCGCCGGATGTCGAGATCACCAATCCGCTCCCTGAAAATGAAGATGCGGCGGTGATCGCCGAACGGATGCTTTCGCATTTCTCGAATGAATCGCCCGATGAGTTACTGCGCCACATCAGGGATTCCATAGCGAGAGCAAGGGTGATCGTCGGCGACAGAACGGCGGCTGCTAAAAAGCTGCCCTTTGGTGGCGATGGATATGAAATCTATGAGCGACTTCGCCATCGGAGCGACGACACGCATGCTGCGGAATGGTTCAGCGCTGTCCTTTGGGCACTTTCGGAGCAGGTAGACGGCTGGGAAGGTCAGCTAGACCGCCTTATGGACGCGGACGCGAGCGGCAGTACCGCTTTTCCAAAGCCTGATGATCGGATCGTCCGGTATGTCGCTGCTCAAAATCGCATCTTTGAGCGGTTCTCGCAGGAGGGGTTAACCGACAAGCCCCTCTCGGAGGCGCTGTTCGGGGCAATGGTAGAGGATTTGGGCTTTAATGTTCCATACCGGGCTTATGACGGTGCCCGCATCAATCCTGCCGGTGCTCCCGATCTGGCCAAGAACACCTTCATTGCACAAGCTGGCATCAGCAACGCTGTGGCCACGGATGCGAAGGCCCGCTTGACTACCGCTCTGACGGCAAGCGCTCGTGCCTTTGGCATTTCCAGAGACAGGCTGTTCGGAACAAATGAGGTAAAATTCATCCTCGGCGTTGCTGTCAATCGTAAGAACAGCTCGATCAGAGGTCAGGCATCTACCTATCAGGGCAAAGGCGTGAACGTGGACGGCGAAGCCGTTGTCGTTTCCCAGCATGCTATTCAGTTGACGCCAACATCGCCCGGCGCTCTGCTGCATGAGATCGGGCATCAGATCCACAAGGCCGGAGACGAGGAGCAAATCCTACGCGCAGTGAAGGAGCACCCGTTTGCGCGAAAGGCCGCGCGGATCATTTCGATCCTTGAGGAAGAGGGAGCGGCCAACCCCGATCATGCGGCTTATCTGATGAAACCGCAGGAGATTTTTGCGCGCGCTTTCGATGCGCACGTCTTTTCGCAGGTGGGCAGGATAGAGAGTGGTGGCGCTTTCGCGACGGCGGGAGCGCACCCGCTGACGCCGGTCGGAGAAGAGCTGGCAGCATTCATGAACGACATGAGGACGGTAGTCCTCGAGAACAGGTCCTCTGTGGAGCGGGAGGCAACCCGCGAACGGCAGAGCGAGGCAACGCACGGCCAGACAACGGCCTTGGGGGTTTGAATGGAAGGTATTGAGGGAGCCTCACCAGACGGCACTGTAGCCGGTCTCTTTACGCCAGAGCCGAATAGCGCCGCCCTTGTGTTTCTGCGGCGTCTCGTTGGCTGCACATTCGACTATATCTGGACGCCGGGGGGCGGTGGCGGAACGGGAGGCGGGGCTTGCAATGATGTCAATGACGTTCTGGCTCAGCTCGTAGCCGTCATCAATTGGGGCATGCTGGCCGTCATCGCGGCCGTCGCCACATATCTGATTTTTGCGTCTCTAAAAGATACCGCCAACGATGGCGAGTTGGGCGGCCGGAGCATGAATCCGAGCTGGACGCTCGTCATGGCAGGTTTGGCAGCGATTTTGGTTTTCCCGGCCTTCAATGGCTTTTCAGCTTTGCAGATGGCCACGATGCAGGTGGCGGTATGGTCTACCGGATTTGGGGATTCCGCATGGCGTGTAGCGTCCGACAAGATGGCGAACGCCAACACGGTCAATGCGTCTTTCCAGAGTATGCGGACAGACGGCCTGTTTTATTCTGAGCCATCGAGCGAGGCTGCCCTTCGCCAGCAGTTGGCCGAAGCCCTACAAGCGCGTGTTGAGGGGGAGCTTTGCGCCCGGCTGATCGCGAAGGGCGTTCAGAATATGGCGACAACGGGTGATACCTCGATCACGTCGGCGCTCTCGCCCGAGCAGGATACGGCGGGATCGCAGTATGGAAGCCGAATTGTTCAACGAACCCTTTATTACAGGGGCGGCGAGGCATTGAACGAGTCGGCAGGCATGTGTGGCTCCGTGTCTGTCAGCTATATAGGCAAGGTCTATGAGGACCCCGGCTCGCTGTCGGGAGTGATCGTACCCGGCAATGCGGCCGGTCAGCAGGAAATAGCCAAGACCGCTGCCGAGTTTCGCGTGAACGCAGCGAAAGCGACGGCGGCCGAGTTCCTGAACCAGATCGATTCTCAGGCAAAGCAGCTCGCCGATGCGCTGTTTCCTCAACCGGCCAATGGTCCGAGATCGTGGGGACCGCAACAGGTCCAGCAGATCGCTCAGGCCGTCAATAATGTGATCAGCAACACAAAACGAGCTGGTGAAGATCAGCTCAAGAACGCACCGGAGGCTATTCGCCAGCAAACTTCCAGAGCGATGACTGGTCAGCACGACAATGGCTGGTTCTTCGCAATCCTTTACCAGCGCATATTGGTGAATGCGACAACCGTGCTATCCGACATCGGAAATGGGGGCTTTCGCGTGGCGTCGGTGCCTGTCGAGCGTGATTTCCCGGCAGCATGGGGTTGCCGTTCGATGTTCACGTGGGCGACCGGTCGCTTCAATTGTTCTGACGAGCTGCAAACCTACTTCCGGGAATATTCAACCGAACTGGCGGCGCTGGATCAGCTCAAGCCTGCATTCACCAATGCTGGAACCGGAACTATCGGCCTCGGCACCAATACGAGCGGCATGGGATCTGTTCAGGGTGGCGATCCCGGTATGCTCGCACGTTGGGTAAACAATGTTCTGCGGTCGCTGGTCAGAGCCAACGAGCAGAGCGGCGAGGGGTGGAGCGATCCGATCCCTCAGATGCAGGCGACTGGCAACGAGATGTTGATGTACGGCACTGGCGTCTTGGCTGTTGCTGGAGCTGGTGGCGTGGCGTCGGCTCTTCCGAACCCTGTCACCGCATTGCTCGGCGAGCTGGCGTCAATGGTTGCACCGCTTGGATGGGGCCTTGTCGCCATCGGGTTTGTTCTGGCGGTTGTCGTGCCCTTCATGCCGCTGGTCTACTTCTTCCTTGCGGCGCTGTCATGGCTGACGCTGGTGGTGCAGACCATCATCACAGCGCCGTTCTGGCTGATGCAGATGTTCTATGCGAACCGCTCGGGGGGAATTGCGTCAACCAGCCTTGCCCGCGCTCTGACGGTACTGCTTGCCGTGCTCATTCGCCCGGCGCTGATCATCGTCGGGCTGGTCTTCTGCATGTACCTCATGCGAGTGGGCCTCGATTACCTGAACATCCTGACCTTCAACGCCTTGTCGGTCCTTGGTGCGTCAACCTCGTCACTGTCGGCCAGTATTGGTAATGTCGCCATGGCCTTCGGCGGCTTCATGATCTACCTCTCTATGTGCGTAACCTTGGTCGCTATCTGCTGTAGCCTGATTGATGGCGTTGGGGATTGGGTGATGGAGCAGGTGGAGCGCGGTGCATCGCACGTCTTTGGTTCCGAAGCAAAGCAGCGCACCGAAGGCATTCTCGGCAATCCAGCGGCTATCGCAGCCGCTGGCATCGCCCTCCGTTCTCGTGGATCGCTGGCGGGTACAGCGGGACGTTTGGCACAGCGGTCTCAACAGGCCATCCGGCAAATTCGCAATCGGTAAGGGCTAGAGGATGGCTGTTCAAAAACGAGAGTTCGAAGGCGTCGAGCATATTGATGCGGTCAGGCTTTCAACCCGTCGCGAACGGCGGAAAGGCCTGATCGAAAAATTACGGGACAACCACAACGAACCGGGGGAAGTCCTCAAACCGTACATCACCATGGCGGTGCTAGCTTTGCTGTTGAGCTGGGCACCTTTCTGGCCGGAATTACTCTTGGTGCTAACGGTGTTCATGGCGCTCGGATTCGGCGTCTATAAGAACAGGCGTCTATGGGAAGCACCCTACCGTGTGCCGGAGTTCTTGGGAAGAGCAGGGTATAAGGATAGTTCCACTGGTCAGCCGGGTAACGGCGTGATTTATCACGGAATTGGGCGAGGGGCTTACGCCGGGCAGGAAATCTGGTCCGCAGCACGAGATATCCAGACGCACCGCATGGTCATTGGTACAACCGGCTCCGGTAAGTCGGAAGAGATTTTCGGGCTGGTGTTCAATGCGCTTGCACTCAATAGCGGCGCGATCATGGTGGATGGCAAAGCAAGCGCCGATACCCTCAATTCGATCAAGAAGATCGCGCGGCTTTACGGTCGCGACGAGGAGTTCCTAGTTCTCAATTTCATGATGGGATCGAAGGACTTCTACGGCCAGTCGGAAGTCAAGCTAACAAACACCTTTAACCCCTTTGCTATGGGGTCAAGTGATCAGAAATCAACTCTGATGGAGACCTTCATCCCTCAAGCCGAGGGATCGAATAGTGTCTTCACGCAGAGAGCTTTGCAGTTGAACAAGGCGCTTGCCCGGCCTCTGTCGTTTTTGCAGGGGCGAGGGTACGTGGACTATAACCCTCGTCTGCTGACTGAGTTCTTCCAGTTGAACAATGTCGAGAACCTAGTGTGGTTCGGCAGGTTTCGTGACAAGCACGGCCGCGTGGTCGATCTGCCAAACGAGGGCAAGCACGACGACTTTGTGCGTCTCAAACAGGCCTGCGCCAGCTTGCAACAGGTTTTGATGGACTTGCCGGGCTACAGTCAGGTGATGCCGAAAGAGCCGCCGCCTCTGATCGATGCCGACGACCACAAGATAGCGACAGCTTTGCTGGCGGGTGAGAAAGCGGTCGAGAAGCTGTCGAACGACATGATCACCAGTTACAAAAGGCTGGCAGGGGGCAGCAGCTCGGAGGGAGACAAGAACCAGTCGGCGGAATCGACCCGCGCCGAGGTTTACAGGCAATGGGGCTACATGACCATGAGCCTGTCGGAACCGGCCGCGCTGCTGACCTATTCATACGGCCATGTTTTCAATGCCGAGGTCGGTGAGATCAACATGAACGATGTGTTCCTGAACAGGCGCATCGTTTACGTGATGATCCCTTCGCTGGAAAAAGCTCCTCCGAGCACGGCGGCTCTTGGTAAGATTACGGTCGCGGCGGTCAAGCAGGTGCTCGGCAACCTTTTGCATCGCCCCTTGGAAGGGCATCGCCGCCGCATCCTCGACGCCTCTCCGTCCAAGAGTCAGATGCCGTACCCGTTGATATTCGATGAATACGGCTATTATGTCGTGGAGGGTTTTTCCGTGGCGGCGGCTCAGGCTCGCTCATTTGGCGTGTCCTGTACCTTCGGCCTGCAAACTCCGACATCTCTGGAGAAGGCGTCAAAGCAGGAGGCGGATGAAACGCTGATCAACACCACCATGCGCCATGTGGGAAAGCTTGCCGCAAACGAGGACAGCGAGGCTTTCAAGATTGTCCGGGGCTGGGGTGGCAAGAAGCTGACCTCAATGACCCGTTCGCTCAAGGTCGATCACCGGGCGGCTTTCAAGACCACATCGCTCTCGGACGAGATCGTCTACGAGGAAGAGGACATCATCAAATATTCCGATATCCAAGGGCAGGAGTCGGGACAGTTCCATTTCATCGTCGGCACAAACACGAGAGAAAAGGGAATTATCAGAGGCGAGAGCCGGGTGGTTCGCTACAAGGCGTTCTACACCGGGCCGGTGCCGGAAGTGGTGGAATGGAGGCTCAACCATTTCGTTCCGGTCAAAACCCGTGACGAGGCATCCATCGAGGCTATCCGGCAGAAGGATGCGCAACAGCGGCTCTTGCGGGAGGCAAACGCCAACGAGATCAGGGACTGGTCCCGAAATCAGGCCGATGACGGTCTTCGTTATGAGGATCATTTAGGCGGAGACACCATCGCCACGCTCGTACGCGATCTGGCGGTTGCTCTTGCAGAGCTGGTGGATGATCCCGGTACCAAGCCCGGCGCTAGCGCCACCATTGATGACTATGCGGCTTATCTCTCGCAACTGCTGGAGACGCCGGGGCTGGTATCTGACCAACTACTCAATGACGCGCTGTCATGGGTAATCAGCTCTCAGGACAGGGCGCACGGAGAATTGCGTGCCCGTACTGAGATCGGGGAGTTGGAGCGCGACCTGAAACAGCATTTCAAGCAGGTGGTGGCGAGCTGGGCGGCGGACATCGATCCTGCTCAGCACAATCTCATCCTTGACGCTTTCGGCGTGCTGGTAGAGACCCCGATCAAGGAAGCTCGCGATCATGCAATACTGCATCGTAGGGTGCAAAGCCGCGTCAGCGATGCGGCTGCGGCGGTAGCAGCGGCGGCAGAGTAATTAGCCTTGGTTGCCCATTGTGAGTCGTCGTAAAGTGTGCTACAACCTTTGTGCTTGACAATTTTGGGCTATGCCCGGAAAGGAGGTCGCCATGTTCGGTATTGGCAGGAAGACATCTGACGCACGTCGCGATGTTCGCGACCGCTATGAGCCGGAGCTTTTCGACAACAGGAAGCTCAACGGCAATTTCAGCGGGAACAGGGATTCGGGTGCTGATGTAGACCTCTTGGCTGATTTGCTCCTTCAGGGAGAAGTCAATCGCCGGGATACTAAGGAGCTTTTGACAGCCATCCTTGAGACGCAGCAGGAAATCCTCAAGGAACTGCGCAAGCAGAATGCCACTTCGGTAGTGAGTCGAGCCGCCTAACCCCATAGCCCCCCCAAATTAGGCGGCAGACAACCTTGGAAACCCCGGCCAAAGCCGGGGTTTTTCATTTCAGGTTCACAGCGATGGTGAAAATCTTCGCACTGTCGAGCTTGACCCGGCACTCGGAGTTGCACGCCAGCATTACACATAAAAAAATCGCACGAAAAGAATGTCGTTATGCGTTCTTTAGTTGACTTGTGCGGGGAAAATCAGGAAGGGTTTGAAGCAGAGACAACATCGGTTCGAAAGTGAAGCGAGATGGCAGAAAACACGAACGCTTCGTCGCCAAAAGTGCTGAATACGGTCATTTGGGCCGGGGCGGCAGTTGCTATTACGGGAATGGTCGTTTTCGGCGCGCTGCCCTATGTGATGGAGCGGCCGGGAGCCTATCAGGCAGGCCCGCAGCCGTACCCTCCACAGCAATATGCACAGCAACCGGCTCCATACCAGCCTCCATACTATCAGCAGCCGCAGCCGCAGCAATTCCCGCAGCCTTACGCGCAGCAGCAGGGATACCAGCAACCTCCGCAGCCTTCTTATCAAGCGCAGGCTCCGATGCCCGCACAGGCCCCAGCGCCCGCGCCTGTTCGTCCGCAGGTGCAGACCTCAGCGCTCAACGCTGTAAATGGGGTGAATGTAGACAGCGGCTATGAAATCACCGATCAGGCTCTTTCGAAGAACGTCATCGCTTTGTTGAAGCAAGCCAATGCGGTTGCGTCAGCTCCAACGGGAGTGACGCCAACCGATCAGAACACGATCTACGCCTTCGTAGATCCTCGGTGCCCGTACTGCCAAGCCGCACACCGCGCTCTTAATGGCAAATATTCTGTGCGTTATCTCCCCATTAGCGTCCTCGGTGATGAGGCCACTATGAACGGGGCACTGCCGAATATTCGGGGTGTCCTGCGTAGCAGCGACCGGGCTACGGCTTTGCACAAAGTCATGGAGTCGGGTGATGCCAGCGGTCTCGATGTGTCGCCGGACACCAAACTGGATGCCGATGTGAATGCCAACATGGAAGTGTGGGCGGGGCTATCTGCGCGTCTGCCTGATCAGCAGCCAGCGGTGCCGCTTTTCGTCGTGCCGGAAGGGAAGTCTGGCAACGTCGCTGTCATGAAGGGCTGGCATGACGGTATGACGCAAGTGGTGGACGCCCTGTTGGCAAAGTAGAGCGATGTTCGGTTTCGGGAAAAAGCAAAAGTCGGTTGAATTACCAAGGTTCCGGTTTGCCACTCTGCCGGACCCCATCGCTCCGACAATTGCCACCGAGGATATTTTACAGAAGCAAAAGATCATCGTCGGGCTGGGTACGCTTCTCATCAGCCTGACGGTGATCTCTCTCTTCTTCGGTTTTCTTGTCGAGGGCGTTGCGCAGACGGAACCATATGTCGCAGACGGGGGTGTCTTTGGATGCCCCGTGCCGATCTTGAACGTGGGGGCAAAGTGAAGACGAAAGAGGAAATATTGGAGGCCAGCGCCGCGCAGTCGGCGATCCAGCGCAATATGAAGGTTTTCATAGTGCTGCTCGTGATCGGGAACGCGGTGATGGCGCTGCATGTAGGGCAGTTGCTCTATGCGCGATTCGTCAAATTTCCTGACACAGCATTTCTTGGCACGACTGATGCTCAGAGCGTCTGCGCGCCAATCGGCCTTGATGAACCAATGGTCGCTGATGCAGTCGCCCGCGACTTCGCAGTCGAAGCGATCCGGGCAATCTCAACCTATGACTGGACCTCTTGGCGCGACCAGATCAATTCGAGCACAGCGCAGTACATGACGCTCGATGCACGCAATAGCTACCGGATATCGGTGAACGATTGGGGCATCATCAGGGATGTTGTGAACCGGTATCAGAATGCGACTGCTCAACAGCGCGGCCCTGCGACAGTGCAGCGACAGGGCGTGGTACGCCAGCAAGACGGGACAGGGCGTTACGAGTGGGAGATCGTGGTTCCCATGACGCTGATCTATCGCAACGCGACGGATCGACGGACAGAGAATCGTGATTTTTATGCCAAGGTCATCCGAACCGCGAAATCGCCACTCAATCCGAAGGGGATTGCCATCGGCGGGCTGGTCTCTTCGCAGCCAGTGCAGGTCAACAATCTACAGACCAATGCGGCGGTGGGGAGCGTGGGGCAATGATCAATCCGGCCGCACATCGCACGCTATCTGTGGCACTCTGCGGGCTGTTCGGCCTGCTTTGTGTCGCCAGCGTGGTCGTGACGACCGATACCTATTGGCTTCGACCAGTGACGAATTTCGTCTGGCACGAGGCGGCGACGGGTGGAGAGTGTGCAGCCACCGTGCTCAGCACTCCTCACATTAGTCAGGCGCGCATCGTAGACTTTGCGTCCGATGCGGCCGTGACCATCAATTCCTACGATTATTACAATCAAGGGACGGTGATCGGTTCTGCCCTCCGGCAGTATTTCACCGTAACCGGGCGCGATTCGTATATCGAAGAAGTCAGTCGGTCAGGATCGCCACTGGCGTTTCGCAGGAATTACGTTGAGCAGACAGCTTACAAGAACGGCGTTCCGAACATCAAGGAAGAAGGCTTCATTAAAGGACGCCGGTTCTGGCGTGTCGAAGTGCCTCTGCTGCAATATCGGCGTAGCAACGTCGATGTGACAGAGGCGGGGCTTCTCCTAACGATGCTGGTTGTGAGTGTTCGCCCATCGGTCGAAAACCCGAATGGCATCGGAATCGATAGCATCACTGCAACAACATTATTGAACTATGATAGGTAGAGGGCTGGCAAGTATGTGGAGATCGAGAACAGCGCTTGCGGCACTACTCATGGCGTCTACGGCGGGCATTCTGCCTGTTTTCGCCCAAGAGCAGGAGCCGCCCGCGCAGAACGGGAATCCAACCGGACAGGAAACGAACATTTCGGCTCCGCAGGGGGATAGCGCCGGGTCTCCCATTCCGCGCCAAGCGCCACCGGAAGAGACGCCCACGACTGTTGCTCCGCAGCTCCAACAGGGGCAGGTGGAAACCACGTCCAGACCGAACCTGCCACCACGACAATTGACCAAGGAAGAGCTGGACGCTGTGCGGCGTGGCATGGTCGATCAGTCAGAAGGCATGATCCTTCGCCCGAATGAAGTCGGCCGGATCAGAGATGCTACTCTTGGTTCTCGAAGCGCCGCTGTCCGCCCGACCTATTCGACCGATCCCTACCCGACTGCTCTGCCGCGCGTGGTGAATGCTGCCAAGACACCTATGCAGCAGCCCCCGATAGCCCGGCTCGCTTACGGCATGACTACGCCAGTCACCTTCGTCGACAGTGACGGCTATCCATGGCCGATTGTTAACGTCACGTACAATCCGACTGTGCTTGCGCAGGACGGTGCCGGTTGCGGAGCGTCCGGCAATACGCCTTCCGGCGATGGACAGCGGCCGACGACGATCAATCTCACGCCCTGCTATTTCGAGATATTCTCGAACATCAACGTCAGTCTCGAAAAGTGGCCTTATCCCATAGTCTTGATGACCCAATCGGGTTTCCGGCCACAGCAGGGACAGGGCCAGAAACAGGTCAGCATTGATATGCCGCTGACGGTCATCATTGAGGGAAAATCGCCGCTGGCTGACAAGGTGAAGCCGATTTCCATTTCCAACGCGAAAGCAACGGCTCGAAGAGCTGCGGCGGGAAATTACAAGCGGCCATCAAAAGTGGTGACGGGTGACGGCGATCTGGCCGATTACATTGTCGGCCGCCCGCCACGAGGGGCAAGGGCGGTGGCACTGGACGGTGCTCCCGATCTTCGCGGCTACATCGCGAGCAATGGTGATCTCGTCGTAGTCGGCCATGCAGAGATGTTGTCTCCGGGCTGGAATAGCAAGGCGCAAACACCGGACGGCGAGAAGGCCTATCGCTTTAGCGGAGCGCCTTACCGCGTGCTCTTCGTGGACAAGAACGGGGCAGAACGCCCGGCAACGGTACGCTTTTAAGGAGAGGGGCTATGGCGGTAAACAAAATCGTAGTCGGAGTTGGTGCCTTAGCTGCTGTCACTGTTGGCGCGGCTGCTTTTATCCTTTCAGGGCAAGTAGCGCCTGACACTGGCGCTGGCACGCAAACATCCTTGCCGAATGCCACCAATGTTCCGAGGAACGATCAATTGGAGCCGGTGACGCCGCAAGAGGCCAGCCGGAGAGCAACCGTCAACCAGTCGGATGCCCAGCAAGCCAGAGAACAAGGACGAGACTATCAGGCACCGACGGTGATCACTGGTGTTGGGCCTGCCGACCGTGGTGAGCAACCTCCCGTGCCAGAGCCTCCAAAGCCCGCTCCGGAGCCGCAGGAACGCATCATCAAGGAAACCACCGAGCGAACCGTCTATGTGACGCGCGTACCAGTGGAACAGCCTGTCGATGACGCGGCGGCACGGGCCGCGATCCAAGCGCAGATAGCCTCACTTGGGGCGAATGACCGGGGCGGTTCCGGTTCTGGCGGCATCGCGGCTATGGCGATCAACCGGTATGCAGCACCGCCAGAGGAAAAGAAGGAAGCGCCTGCAAAGCCGAGCGGTCCCAATCCTGCGACGATGAAACTTGTAGCGCGAACTGGCGATGTGGTTTTCGCTCGCCTCGACAGAGGCTTTAATAGCGACGACCCGGCCGCTCCCATTATCGTGACGCTGGATGACGTGATTTATGATCCGGCAAGCGGGACGCGGAACGGCCCCCTTACAGGGATGCGACTGGTAGGAAACATCTCGTACTCGGAAAATCAGTCCGCCATCGCTTTCAATCAGCTCGTGACCGTCTCCGGTCAGCAATATCCGATAAAGGCGATAGCGGTTTCCGAGAATGATGCCCGTACGGGTGTTGCGACTAAGGTGGATCGTCACACTTGGTCTCGCTACGCCGGGCTGTTTGTCTCCTCGCTGCTGCAAGGCGCGGGGCAGGTAGCAAACCAGCTCGTGCAGAACAATCGTGACTACGTTGTTTCAGACGGCGTGGTCGTTTCGAACAGCAATCCGGTTAATTACTGGCAGGCGGGCGTGGCAGCGTTGCAGCCGCTGGGCAATAATCTTTCTACCGCCGCTCGCCAGCACTTCAACCGGCCACCAACGATGTCAGCTCCGGCAGGCACCGGGATGGGGATCGTGTTCCTTGCTCCCGTGGTCATTCCGAAGGGCATCCGGTAGCTCAAGGAGAGAGCGAATGGAAAACACCCTGAAATTGGAGGATGGGGCACGCAGCTTTTACCAATTCCTTTCGGGCTTCGGCGATGTGGTGCCTCTCCTATTTGCCGTAATCGGATTGGCGATGTGCGGCATCACTGGCGTCAACCTTTACCGGATGGTGCAGCGGGAGGCCTACGCCCCTGCTGACTGGAGCAAGACCGGCCAAATCGTCGGGTTCTGCATCGGGGCGCTGCTCGGGATTTCATCTGTTGTTGTCTACGCACTTTCGCAGGTGTGGACAGGCTTGAGCCAGTAGGGGGCGTAGATGGCTGAAAACCGGATCAATCTGAGAGATCGATATGAAGAGGCCGTTGCTCGGTTTGGGATCGAGCAGGTGGAGCGCGGAAATGAAATCATGGTCGAGGTCGAGTTTGCCCGCGAGGCCATCGATCGCGTCAAGGCTGGCAAGCTCCCTGCCGAGCATGCAGCCTCCTATCAAATCACCTACGAGCGGGAGCTGGCACGGGCGGCTATCGAGGCATTAAATCATCAAAATGAATATCTTCTCGATCTGGCACGTGATGACGGCGATCTGGCTGTAGCTATTGGACGCGAGCGCCGGTCGCGGCCGGAGCAAGCACCTATACCCGGTAGCCCGGAAGCACCGATCCATATCGGCCACACTGCCGAGCAACAGCTTCGATATGCAGTGTCTGGCAACAGGGAAGCAAATCCTCTTGAAACGCTGCAAACCAGCGAGGAGGTCTTCAAGGCTGTTCAGGCCGCTGTGGCCGAGCGGCTAAACCATCTGAATGCCAGACTGACTGATCAAGATTCGCCGCACTTCATTTCGGAAGACAGCTATGTGACCCGGAATGAGGCTCGCGCTGAGCGCCAATTCCTCGCAGACATGAAGGACCAACTCGATAAACTGGAGCCGGGTGGAAGCCTCGATCTTTCCCGAACGGAGACCGATTACGGCTACGATCCAGAAGAAGCCGCAACTGATCGGATGAGCGGCCTCGAATACGAAACTGCAACAGCGAGAGCGGAACGGGAGCATGAGAGCCACGTGGAAAGCGTGGCATCGCTCTTGGAACAGTTGAGGGCACGCGGCGTCACCGTTGACACCAGCTTCAAGACGGTAGAGCCGACCGGGCCGTCTGCTGCTGAATGGGCGGCCCAAGACGCAGAGTTAGTGGAAGATCAGGAGCAGGAATACGATCATCTGCGTGATCCGGCTCTTATGGCTAGGTATTATCTCAACGAGATCAAGGAGGCAGATAGCCTACTGGCTTCCGATGGAGCTGATGGCCCATCGCGTAGCGAGGCCAAGGCGGCGTTGGAAGAGGCTATAACTCGCGCTGCCATAGCTGCGGACTACGGCAACGAGTTCGTTCGCGAGGCGGCGAAAACCGACGAGCGCCTTGCCGCCCGTATTATCGAGCTGGGGCAGCAAACACCGGCATCTCGTCGGGAGATCATGGATAGCAAGCCAGATCCTCTGCCGCTCTTCACCGAGCTTTATGATGACGTAGTACGAACGGCAGACGGAGTCCCTGTTGGTGCTCTTCATCGACATGCAGAAGGCAGATTGCAGCAGACCTATGCCGTTTTGGCGTTGATCGAACAGGGCCGCGAAATCGGCCTGCTGCCCAAGGATGGCGAGTTTGTTGCTACAGGGGCGAGAGTGCAGGACAAGCGCACGAGCCGCATGTACCCCGCTGCTCACAGGCTCCCAGCCGACCTTTCTATAAAATATGACGGGCAGCTTGTTCGTCTGACGGACTTCTTCGAAGAAGGGCTGGACCGGACGTGGATAGACAAGAACATTTTCGCTCCAACAGACCGCATTCATAGGCTCGCCAACGTTGCGGACCAGTGGTGTGAGGATGCGGGCATGAAAACGACCTTGGTCAAGGCTGCGAACGCGGTTTTGGACGGCAAGATGTCGGCCAGACAGGCTATGGACGATATAGTGCAGCCCGGTTATGCCGCAGCCGTCGCGACGGCTCGTGAAAAGGTCGAGCGGAATTTCTCGTGGATCGAGCGGCAGGCTCTATCGCAGCGGATTGTCACCATCCAAGGCCAGCCTTTCCGCCTTCCAGAACCTACTGCTCTAAAAGTGAAGGACCTACCGGAGCGCGCGGCAGCCAAGGATGTCATGGAGCGCACCTTGGCGGCTTATAGCGAGGTTTCGGAGCTGTCGCCTTTCCAGCGCATGAAAAGCGCCATGGCGGCGACGGCCATAATTGACAATGAAAAACGGGCCATTGCCGAGGGCGGACGTGACCGGCTTCTGCCGCCCGGAATGGCGGCGATTGAGGCCGAGCATGCACGGCGGGAAGCACGCGCAAGCTTGCAGCGAGAAATGGATGTAATCGAGCAGCTTGCGGGCAAGGCACGCGAAGCTGTCGCTGCTGCCAATGATATTTCCCGACCATTGTCTTCGCGTCAGAGTGCGATGAATGATGCAATGGCCTATGGCGACCGCATGAAGGTTGCATGGACGGCCCTGCAGAAGGAGCGAGGGCCGCAGATCATGGAGAGGATGGAGCAGCGTGTCCGCCATTGTGGTCTTCATGGTCAGAGGCAATTGGCTGAGCTGAGATCGTCTTTTGCAGCGCCGCCCCGAGTTGTCCGCGACGTTGCTGGTACGCTCGAAGACACCAGAGACAACCTCAAGCGCCAAGATCGCCTTGATCAGGACCGCCGTGCGCAGGAGCGACGGGAAAATGTGGTTCAGTTCGGCCCTCGGCCGGAGTTTTGAAGATGAGCGACATGGAAGAAGACAAGCCCGCCAAGATCGCTTTTCTACCGGAGGCGCAAGGGTCTCCAAGGGTATGGCAGGCAATTGAGCGTGCTCGCAAGATGGCCGAGGAGAAGGGCTACGAAAGCATGAATATCGGGCTTGAGCTTTCACTCAAGCGCCGCAGCGACATACTCGACGGTTTTGGAAGAGAATTTTTTGGAACGGGAATGGATGGACTGGAGCCGAAGACAGCTCTTCCGGCTTTCTTGATCCGTTATACCCCGAGGGATTAGCCGATGACGACGATGCTGAACCGACACGCAGATCAGTTCTGCGACCTGAGTGGATTCGATCCGAACAGCACACGCCCTGTCTTATTCGCGCATGACGGCTCGGATATCACACTTATCGAGATCAAGGGTGCTCGCTCGATCATCTCGGAGCGTGATTACGCCGATAGGATGATCGATATTTTTGCGGCCGAAATGGCGCAGGTGATGAAGGCGCCCGGCCATAACATCGTCGTCTCATTCGAATCGTCCTTCAATGCTGAGACCGAGGTTGACGAGCACCTTGAGCGCCAGCGCCACAACGCTGAACTCAAGCAATTGCGCGTCGCCGGCATTCTCGAAGAATCGCGCAATGTGATTTTGCGCAGGGCCGTTTCGGAACGGCTCGTGGTGGCGTTGATCACGCGCCCGCAGGCCGGGCAACAGCGTGAGATCGTCGCGCAGAAGAAGGCCAACGACAAAGCCCGCAGCGAGCTACCTGCCATGAGGGCGGCCATGGACCCGTATGCTGAGCTTCCAGCTTTGGAAGGGCCGCATATGGCATTCGTGCAGTCGTTCATGACCGCTCTGGACCGGATAGGCGTGATAGCCAGCATAGTCATGCCGGGCGAGGATGGCTCAAGACCGGATATCGCCAAAATCCGTCAGGGTATTTTCTTCCATGAGACACCCAATGACTGGAAGCCGCATGAACCGGGTGCTGTGAAATATCCGCCGCTGAAAAACACGTTCGACAGTGACGTGTCCGATTTTTTCGCTCCACCACTGGCGATGCAGATCCTTTCGTCGGCTCCTGTGGTTTCGCAGGATATGCGCCGGATTTCATGGGGACCACGCAGTTTCGCCGTTTGTCAGGTGCTGCGCTATCCTAAGAACCTGCGACCGTTTAATCATCTCGTGGAGCGCCTGCGGCGCTCGCAGATGCCCTACCGCGTAGCGATCTCGCTGGAATCCTTGAACAGCGCAGACAAGTCCTCAATCCGCATCAGGCAGGTCGCTGCGCAATTGCTCGGCATATTCGATGGTACGACCAAGCTGCTCGGCAAGAACCTCCAACTGGTGACGGATGCGCTTGGCTCCGATACTGAGGCAGTGGTCAAGACCAACCTGTCGGCCGCGACTTGGATCGAGCCGGGAGAGCCGGAGGAGAGGCTACGCAGCCGCGCATCAGCTCTACTGGTCGGCTTGCAGTCGTGGGGGGACTGCACGGTCACTGACAGCCCGGCAAGCCCGGTCCGCACACTGGCGGAGACAGTGGCGGGCATGAACGCCACCACACAGAGCTGGCGCGGCACGCTCGCCCCGATCTCGGACCTTTCCGTTGTCCTGCCGTTCCACCGCACCGCTCCCGTGTTCGAGACCGGCGACAGTCTTTTCACGTCGATAGAAGGAAAACTTACTCCGCATCGCGCTTTTGCGCCTGAGCAACCGGCATGGCTCACACTCATTGCAGCCGGTACAGGTTCGGGTAAGTCGGTGTTGATGAACCGGATGAATTTCGATCTTGCGGCGTACCGACCGGGCAGCGAGTTACCTTTCATGATGGTTGCAGACGTGGGGGTATCCTCGTCGGGCTGTATGAACCTTCTAAGTGCCTTACTGCCGGAAGAGCGGCGGCGCGAGGTCATTTATATGCGGCCGAAGAACACCGCCGAATATGCGGTCAATCTCTTCGATATCTCGCTAGGCTCGCGCTATCCGTTGGATCGGGAGCGGGTGTTCATGAAGAACTTCCTGCTGACGGCGATCCCGATGGACCACGAGCTGCTGCCGCAGCTTATCACTCGCGTCATTGACCGTGTTTTCGAGATCAAAAGTGATCTCAGCGTCGATTCAAATGCCAACCGCTGGCAGGCAAATATCGACCCGCAGCTCAATGAGGCGGCTCATGCGGCCGGTATCAAGGTCACGGATCGCACGCGATATTGGACACTCGTGGATGAGTTTATGTTGCGTGGGAATCATGAGATGGCCGTTCGGGCGCAACGCTATGCCGCTCCGCGCATCAAAGATATCGCGACGGTTATCGCCGAGCCGCAGATCAAAGACGATTTCGGCGAAGAGATGATCAGGAATGTCCAGCGCCATCTTGAATCGCTGGAAAGTGCCTATCCGATGTTCACCAACTACACGTCGATTGAGACCGGTTCTGCCCGGATCATGGCAATCGACCTGCAAGATGTTCTGACGGTTTCGTCCATGACGGACGAATCTGCGAGGAAGAACACCCTCATGTTCCTGATGACTCGTCAGGTGTTCATGAGCAAGATCGCGGGCGATAAAGACGATATCCGTGCGATGACGTTCCCTGACGATCCTGAAATACGGCAGGCATATGAACGCTATTGGCAGCGGACCTTCCAAATCATCGCCGAGACTCCAAAGCGTATGGTGATGGACGAATACCATCTGACCGGCACCAGTATTGACACCATCAATGACGTGGTTTGGCATGACTGCCGAACCGGCCGTAAGTGGAACCTTGAGGTCGCACTTGTGTCGCAAGAGCTGGCCGACTTCAAAGGCCTGACATCGCAGGCCACCACGATCATGATCCTCAATTCCGACTCTCAGGCCGCTCGCAGAGCTATCCTCGATGAGCTGGGGGGCAGCGAAGCGGTCGATGAGGCTTTGCAGCGCTACGTGAACGGCCCTGACAAATCAGACCCTTCGAAGGGCGCGAACGTGCTGGCGATGTACAAGCTGCGAAATGACGAGAAGCGGTGGGTGATTTTCAACAATGCGTTGGGGATCAGGCTGCTGTGGGCGCTTTCAACGAAGTCAGAAGATCGCGCTGTACGTGACGAGCTTTACAGTCGCGTTCCACTGGATCGTGCGCTCGATCTTCTGGCGAAACGCTTCCCCGAAGGAACTGCCATTGGTCGATGGGAAGAAATGGCCAGAACGCAAAGGCGTTCTACCGGCACTTCCATTGCTAAGCTGGTAGCAGATGAAATTATGCAATACGAGATGGCGAACACGATGAAAGTGGCGGCGGAATAGGGCTGAAACCTCTTGTGTAGTGTCACAATTGCACATTAAAAAGGTGCAACACTTCATTGTGAAACGTGTGAGCTTGGTGTAAGCATATTGAGCAACGGGCCGTTGGCGGCAAGGAGAGAAGGAAATGAAGGCAACCGCATTAGCTGTCGCCGGTAAGGCGCGAGACAAGTACCTGGCTGCAATCGCTCTGGCGAGCGTGACCTATTTTTCAGCACTGGAAACCGTACTCGGCCAGACGGCCGACCCGAAAGCCCCGCTTGAGTTTCAGAAGCAGGCGCAGGACGCGGCGCGTAATTCTCGAATGAACCCCGACGATGCAAAGTCAGGGCTTGAGAACCTTGCGAGCACCGGCCTCTACCTCTTCGGCGCGCTGAGCCTGATCTTCGCAGGCTACTCGGTCTACAAGTGGTGGGATGCCGTCAACAACGAGCAGAGCCGCAACAATGCTGGCCGTTCGGCCATGGCTGCGGTCATCGCTGGTATCCTCGGGATTGTGGGTATCTTCATCGGTTGGGTCCAGTCCGTTGCTCTCGGCGGGAGCAACTGAGCAGCGATCTTCCGAAAGGGGGATAGGCAAGTGGAGCGGTCCCGAAAGGGGCCGCTTCTTTTTTGGCTGTCACGCTTGCAACACTGAACTGCATTCAGCTCGTCCGGTGCCTATATGTCCAAATTGGATCGAAGAACGAGCTAATCCGCATGCCGCTTCTGGTCGATCTAAAAAGCAGGCAAAAAAAATCCCCGGCTGAGGGAAGCCGGGGAAGGTGGTCCGCCGCATCAATGAAGCAGACTACTGGGAGGAGTCCTGATGAATGGAGGTTTCAAAACAGGCTCTGACCTGATCGGGCGTCCAGCGATTCAGGACCGCGTGATGTACGTCGATTTCGGTCTTGGTAATGCGGCGCGTAAGCTCGCCTCTTTCCCGGTAGAGGCTTTCCAACGGTTCGATGTGCTCTTCCACGAACTTGGAGTCCATGTCGGGCAGATTGCGGAGCCAATGGCGCATTTCAGATGCCTTTCAAAACCGATCAATATGCGTTAGTTATATCTATGTTCCTAACCGGCCCTCTTTGTCAATATGCGTGAGTGATATTAATGTCAGAAAAAGAACGTCGGGCGCGCTCCGGGCGCGAGCCGCGCAAGTACAGTACCGAAGTTTCCCCATGGCAGGAGCGTGCCCGAGCGGCCGGTTTGAGCCAGAAAACGCTCGCCGCCATGACGGGAAAAACAGAGATCAGCGTCAGCAGGCAATTGAGGGGGCAGTTTGGAACGAATGGAGAGCCGCCGCGCTATGTTGCGGCAACGATCATTGCATGGGAACTGATGAGCCTTGAGCAAAGGCAGGAGTGGCTTGCCCGGCTCGGCAGCAAAGACACAATCCCACCTGACGATGTTATACGCCCGCATGGCCACGAGCGGCTTTGCGATGCAGTAAAGCAGCGGCGGGAAGAACTGTCACTATCGCGAGAGCAAGTGGGCAATGCCACAGGCTTTAGTCGATTCATTGTGAAGGATTTCGAGGACGGTAAGGACGTTTCGCTGTCAGTCGCTATCAGGATCGCAGAGGCCGTAGGCCTTACATTCGATGTTGTCGATACGGCCAAAATCAGCGGTGTCATCGTGGCAGACAAACCGACCGAGGAAGAAACCGAGATCGATATCGGGGACAGTCTGCCAGACGATTTGGAGCAGGGTAGGTGAGCAACGGAAATAGCCTGAATGTGGTTCTTTACGACAGGAAGGTTGGCGATCTCGAACGAAGCAAGGACGGCCTGCACTTCGTCTACGACCGTCAGTGGCTTTCAGATGCCAGAGAGGGCCGAGGGCACGCACTGTCGCTCTCGATGCCTCTCACAAAGGTGGAACACGGGCCGGAAGTCGTGGAGCCGTTCATTGCTGGACTGCTGCCTGAAAGCCATCATCATCGGCACAGGATCGCTCAGGCTTTCGGAATGCAATCGGCCCATGAAAGCGATTTTGAATTTCTCCGGCTGATCGGCCGCGATTGCGCTGGCGCTGTTATCTTCGCCGATCCTGCCGAACGAAATATTGCACTGCGCGAGCCGCCCGGCTTCAAGGTTTTGAGTGAGGAGGAGTTGGCACAGCTCCTCCGTGAACTGCCAGCGCGTCCGCTAGTTGACGATCCAGTGCTAGGAACGCGAATTTCGCTCGCTGGCGTTCACGACAAAATGGCCGTGTTGGTGATGGGGGGCAAGGTCGCATTGCCGGTCAATGGCTTCCCATCCTCTCATATCATCAAGGTCGATATCGCTGGATTGAACGATTCCATTAAGACGGAGCACTTTTGTCTCCGGCTGGCGCATGCTTGCGGACTTCGAGTTCCCACATCGCAGATCCAGCAGGCTGAGGATAAGGTCTATATGCGGATCGCACGTTACGACCGAACCCTACAGACCCGGCAGGACGGCCCTGCTCTCCTGAATCGCACCCATCAGGAGGATTTCTGTCAGGCTCTTGGTATCCATCCCTTGAACAAATACGAAGAAAAGGGCGGCCCCTCTTGGAAAAGGATGGCCGAACTTATGAAACTGATGGAGCGCCCCGCAGTTGATCAGGCTGGTATGCTGGATCGGGCGCTGTTCCAGTATCTTTCAGGGAATCCCGATGCTCACGGAAAAAACTACTCGATACGGTATTCACCGAGCGGGCGGCTTTCTCTTTCCCCTGTTTATGATCTGAATAATCAGGCGGCATTTGCGGCAAACTACACGTCCATGAAACCGCTGCTTGCCATGTCAGTCGGTCGTGACAAGGATAATCCGAAACAAGGGGAGTTCTGGCGTACAAGGATCAGCCGTGATCATTGGGCTGAGTTCGCGCAGGATGTCGGTATGCCTGCTACCCATGTGCTGAAACGCCTTGACGAAATGGCGCTCAAGATTAGCTCTGCTGTCGTTTCGGTAAGGGAGGAGATGCGTCACACACTTGCGGACACTCCGCTACTGGACGTGATCGTTGATGATGTTGTTGCTCGCGCGACTGCTATTCGTGAAAATCGGCCGGAGCCGACGCGGGAAATCCATGCTGATCACGGGCGAGGTCGAGGACCGATCATCTCACCTTCATTATAAAATTCATTAGCCTATTTATATGTAGCTTTATGCGTCAATAAAGGTGTATATATGCACCATTATGAAAGAGAAGCCCGTACCGTCCCTTCGTGCGCAAGCCGAGCTTAAAAAGCTCGGTGACGACATCGCGATAGCTCGCAAAAAGCGCCGCTTTACTCAGCAGCGCATGGCTGATGGCGCTGGCGTGAATGTTGCCACCATCAGGCGTCTGGAAAAAGGCGACGGCGGGGTTTCGCTTGGGGTTTTGGCGATGGTTCTAGTTACTCTCGGCGAGCATGGCAGGCTAGCGGGACTGTTGGACATTTCAAAGGATGACATTGGTCTGGCGCTGGGCGTCAACGCGCTCCCCCAGCGTGTGCGGCCGAAACGTGATGGCAAGAAAAAGAAGAGTGACGCCGACACGCAAGAATCGGCTAACGGCAAAGATAAGGTGGCATTCTGATGGTGCAGAGCGCGTATAAAATCTGCATTGGCGATTCCGGGCTAGAGGTCGGAACCCTATGGTTCGAGGCGGCCGGTGGTCGCGAGCATTCCAGCTTCCAATATGATTCAGGATGGTTGGAGCACCCACGAGGTTTTGCCATAGCGCCAGCGCTGACGCTTGATGCGGATAGGAAGTTCTTCCGCGCAGCCAACGAACACGGGACGCCACTGCCTCCTCCTGTTGCGGACACGACGCCGGATTCATGGGGAAGGAATATCATTCGCAAAGATGTCCGGCTCGGGGGCAATAATAGCAATCCACTGACGGAGATAGACTTCCTAACTGCGGTCGATGATTTCAGCCGAGTGGGCGCTCTGCGTGTACGTAGCCTTGAGGAAGGCTCCCCGTTCCTTTCGGCTGCTCCCAACGGCCGACATCCTATTCCCCCCCTCCTGCATCTTGATCAGCTCAGCCATGCTATTGCCAGCGCCGAAAGCAATGATCCTGATGCTGCCGCGCTTCGACGGCTCCGGCAGGTGGGTAGTACGCTGGGGGGCGCTCGTCCAAAGTGTTCTGTGATTGACAGCGACGGAACCCTTTCCATCGCGAAGTTTACCTCGATTCATGACACATATCCCGTGGAAAGAGCAGAGGTTCTTACTCTGAGGCTGGCGAAGCTTTGTGGGATTGAGGCGCCGAAAGCTCGGATCGAAATGAGCGCAGGTTTGCCGGTGGCGATCATCGAGCGGTTTGACCGGACAAGCAATGGCCGAGTGCCCTACATTTCGGCGCAGACCATGCTCGATCTGCCGACCGCCACTGGTGGCACATATCTAAATCTCGCAGATACGATACGGGAGCAAGCTGCCGCTCCCTACGAGGAGCTGCGCGAGCTATTTCGGCGAGTGAGCTTCAATATCCTCGTTTCTAACGTTGATGATCATCTGAAAAACCATGGCTTTCTTTACGCGGGCGATGGGAGGTGGCGTTTGTCTCCCGTTTTTGATGTCAATCCAGCTCCAG
This sequence comes from Brucella sp. NBRC 113783, assembly GCF_040372265.1. NCBI lineage: Bacteria > Pseudomonadati > Pseudomonadota > Alphaproteobacteria > Hyphomicrobiales > Brucellaceae > Brucella > Brucella sp. NBRC 113783. The sequence goes on from NZ_BAABRX010000018.1 coordinate 37,479, forward strand.
AGCGCTTCAAGGAACTGAAAACAGCGATTGCCGATCCGGCCGCGCCGGACGCCTCGATCTCGATGCTTATGGAGTATGCCTTCTATTTCGAGATCGATCCCGACGATGCGGCAAAGACCATCGGAGAAATGGCCCACACAATTTCACAGAGCTGGGAGAGCCTTGCGCGTGAGGCGGGCATGAATGGTGCAGAGATTGGCATATATCGACCTGCCTTTGAGCATAAGGAGGCCGAATATGCCCGCTCGTTGGTCGAAGTCTCGATGTTGAATGGCAATCGATCACCAGCACCGCCACGGGGACCGTCGCTTGGGTGACAATCACCGCTACGAATAAAGGCCGGGGCTTACCCGTCAGAACGACGAGGCAACAAAGGAGGCCCCTGCCATGTTCAAATTCTCTCTGTTCCTGTCCAGCATTGCACTTGCCTGCTCGACAGCTTTCATTTTCCCTGCAAATGCCAAAGATCGCTCCGGCGGATCGGCCGGTATTGAGCGAGGTTGTAAGGTTCAGAATGATGGTCTGGATGAGCCTTGTGGCGAGGCTCCCCCGAAGCGTCTCCCTCCACCACCAGCACCGAATGCTCCGAGACCAAAATGAGGAGCGCTGCTAGCTTATGCTAGCATGTGCAGGCTAGCGCTATCTTATAAAACACATATGGAACTTTATGCAAAATAATGTGTTTCTTTGACGTACTCACGTCGAGGGGACGCCATATGGACAGGAAAGCAATGGCAGTGCTCGTTGTGGAAGACGAGCCGCTCGTGCGGATTGATATCGCCGACTATCTAAGGGACTGCGGATATGTGGTTACAGAGGTTGGCAGTGCCAAGGAAGCGATAAAGGTGCTTCAATCAACCCACGTCGATCTCGTGTTTTCGGATATCCAAATGCCGGGCGAGATGGATGGGGATGGGTTGGCAAGGTGGGTAATGGGCAACCGGCCGGACGTGAAAGTTATCCTGACATCCGGCCGGGTAAGAGATTGCGGTGTTACAATAGAGTTGATCCCGAAGCCTTACGCACAAGGGGCGGTAGCATCGGCCATCAGATACGCCTTGATGTCATCTGGCGATCTGGCTTGATCGACACCATCGAAATCGATCAGGTTTGCCAAACGGGACAGCCAGCCCGGCGTTGATCATTTCTCTTGAAATGTCATGCCCATCGGTAAATGCCCTGACCAGTACACGGCCGTAGCGGTCTGTACCAACGGACTCCAGATTTAAACCGCCTCTGTCGAGCAGTTCTTTAAGTTTGTGAGTTGCTGCATCAGCAAGCTGACGCTCGATCTGGCAATGTGCTCGATCTCCGCTTTCAGGCGCGTCGATATCCACGATCCGATATTTTATGCGGTGATGCCAGAAGGTGTCGCCATCGACCACGCATTGAACACGCCGCGATGAGCCACAGATCGGCCACTCAGAGGCATCCGCCATGGCAGGTAAGGGAATAGCCATCAAAGCAGCGAAAACAGCAGCGGCGCTGAAATTTGGACGAAAAGCTCTCAGAACGGACGTCAATGGACAGCCTGCCTCTTCACATATAATTGTTTGTGTGGATTGCATGTCAAAATCAGATTTCAAGAGGGATGGAGAACATATGAATCCGAAACTGTGGCTTGCTGCATTACCTTTACTACTTGCTGGCTGCGGTGCCAGTGCTCCAACAGATGCGGATGTCAGTGAGGCTTTCAAAGACGCCTTTACGCAGGCATCCCAGCAGATATCAGGCAATCCATTCGCGCAGTCGCTTATCGGTGCCGCCACGGGTGGAGGGGATGTGCACTATGGCGTTACAAACACGACCTGCAATCAGAACGGTGAGGCTTACGATTGCACGTTTAAGCTGACAATGCGCCAAGGCGAGAATGGACCGGCTCTCCAGCCTGAGAGAGCTATGCATGCAGTTCTTGTGAAAATGGACGGCAAGTGGACCTTGCGGCAAAACTGATCAGGCATCGCTTGGCAACTCAAAGCGCGCAGGAACCAGATCGGCATTCTGTAAGGCGGCGAATGTTCGCCGCCGCCTCTGCCTCAATGATGAGTTGTTGCGCCGCATCTGGCGAGGCGACTGGTTGTCCGTAAGCAGCTCGTGTGGAAATGTGAACAACCTGCCATCTGCCGTCACGAGTCTGTTCAGCGGTGTAGTTCATTGATATCAACCCGCAAAGTTATGGCATTAAGCGCCTCAGCAGGCGCTCTCGATAGTATCAGAAAATACGACGGTGTTTCCGTCGATGGTATAGTTTGTCTCACCACTCAATAGGCGGTGAGCAACCTCGTCGGGGACGCCCCATGTCTCGGAGACAATCTTACGAAGCTGGTTTCGGTCCTTTTCGAAGGCATATGCGTTCTTCGCCCAAGCTATGACGCCGGGGGTATGCACCATTTCACTTGAACCGAGGCGGTAGGTTCTGGCCTGCATTTCCAACTCCATTGCAATGTGCGTGTCATTAGTTTAGTGTTTGACACTACAAAGCAGTTTTGACGCGCTGTCAATCCCAAAAGTAATGGCAGCGTAGTAAGGGCATTATCGTATGAAGATTGGCTACATCCGGTTGGCAAAAGCTGCCCCCACGAAGGAGGAGCAGGAAGAGGCTTTACGCGCCTCTGGCCTGCCCGAGGAGTGCAGGATTTTCGTGGAGCAGATCGCCACTCGCAGGAGGACCGAGTATGTGGACCCGACGCCGCAGCGAACGGAAATGATCAGCGGCCTGAAGGAAGGCGATATGGTCTATGTTGCCAGTGCCTCTCGTTTGGGTACGGGCGTCACAGACATCGAAGAGACCTTGCGGGCGATCAACGAAAAGGGCGCAGCGGTGTTTGATGCTGCGACCAACGAGGTCGTTCGGTGGCATCCAGATGCCGGAGCCGCAATTTCTTTTGTTTTCAGAGGCTATAACGGCCTTCGAAACGAGCTGGCATCGCACATGCGTGCCAAGCGGCCGGAGGATAAGAAAGGTGGAGCGCCATCACTACCGCAAGAGCGGCTGGATGAAGCACGCAAGCTTTTCTTCAACCTAGATCTTCACATCAAAGAGGTCGTCAAGCGTACCGGTATAGGTCAGAGGACGCTTTACCGGCATTTTGGGAAGCGGACGGGCAAGAACCCCGCGAAGTAGCTGATTGATACGAGTATTTTGAACGCAACGATTTGGACCCGTAGTTTCAAACGGCCTAGCCGCAGAAAAGGAAAAGTCGATGACGATCAATATCAACAAGGTCATTCTACAAGGCCGATTGGGCTTGGACCCTGAAATTCGGCGTACCAACAATGGAAAGCCGGTGGCCAAGTTGCGAGTGGCTACATCCGAGTTCTGGCGTGACAAGCAGACAGGTGAGCGGAGGGAATCCACTCAATGGCATGATGTCGTTATCTTCAACGAGCATCTGTGCTCGTATGTTGAGAAGTACGGCAAGAAGGGCCGGGAAGTTTACGTCGAAGGCCAGTTGCAGACACGCAAATGGCAAGATCAGAGTGGCAGCGACCGCTATACGACCGAAGTTGTTTTGCAGCTCTATCGCGGCACCGTCCAGTTTGGCCCGCTGCCCGGCGGCGACAAGTCTGAGGATCAGGAGCCTGACGACAGCTACGGCTCCGAAGGTCGCGATTTTGGAGACGAGATTCCATTCTGACGAGGCAAGGAAGGGAAACACAATGGACGATGATAAGGCCGAGCTGATCGGAGCGACATTTGCTGGTGTCGTCATGGTTCTCTATGCACTTCTTTGGCACGGATATGGCCCTATGGGGGCGTCCGTCATCGGCATTCTAACATTCACGGCTGGCTTAGTTCTTTTTAACAATGTGGCGCGTCTCGGCAGGTGGATCGGCCGCCAGTTTGATTGAAGGAAGATACGATGAGTGATGATCGATGGAGAGAAGAGCAACGCCGGGTAGAAGACCAGCGGCGCGAGGAGCAGCGTCGAGCTGACGAACAGCGCCGCGAAGAAATGCGGCGTGAGGAACAAAGGCGACAGGAAGAGCAGCGTCGAGCTGATGAACAGCGGCGTCTTGAAGAGCGAAATCGATTTAAGTGATAATTTTAAAGGGGCCTGTCGCAAACATTTTCGGAGCGCGCGATTATCCCCTGAGCGTCCTCATTTTCATGCTTTGTTAATCTTTTGCAGTCCGAAGAGGCGCGCAAGAAAATCGTTCTGATCGTTGACAGTCCAACC
>NZ_BAABRX010000019.1:0-39704 GCF_040372265.1 Brucella sp. NBRC 113783
TGTTTGCATAAAGGTGGTGGTTTTCCGGGTGGCTGGGGGGAATGTTGTAAATGTATTTTTTCTAATACTACACAAACCAGGATTTTTGTGGGGGCAGGGGGCGGATTAGCCGCCCGCGCCTTTCAATCTAAGAAAGGAAAGCAATATGTGGTATTTTTCCTGGCTTCTGGGCTTGCCGCTCGCCGCAGCTTTCGCTGTGCTCAATGCCATGTGGTATGAACTGATGGACGACCGGGCACGCAAGCGTCTTGCAGCCGATCCGACTGCAGATCTGGCACACCAAGGTACGAAGCATCACTAACAAACGGAGCGGCCCGGAAACGGGCCGTTTTCTTTATGGGCTGATATTGGTCTTAGGCCGATGGTATCGAGAGTTCCGCTACGAAATCATAGGCATCACCACGATAGAGCGATTTGGTGAACTCGACCGCGCGGCCTGATGCGAGATAGGAAATACGCTCGATGGACAAACCGGCATCGCCGGTCTTGACGCCGAGTATCCGGGCATCGGGGTCCTTGATGTTGCAGGCGGAGATGCGCTGCACGGCGCGTACCGGACGAAAGCCGGTACGTCCGAGTTCGGCATAGAGCGATCCCTTGACTGCATCGGGATCGGGCAAAACTTCGCTCGACAAGCTGGCGCGCTCGATAGCCAGCGGAAGATCGCTTGCCATGCGCAAACGGCCAAGTCGCGCAACCCGGGTTTCGGATGAAACGCCAAGCTTCATCATTTCTTCGGGCGACGGATAATAGAGGCCGCGTTCCAGCCATTTGGATTGGGTGGCGATGCCGCGCCGCGCCATGTCTTCGGTAAAAGATGTGAGCATGGAAAGCGACTGCTGCACCCGCTCGCTCGGGCGCACAACAAAAGTGCCGGAGCCGTGACGACGCACCAGAAGTCCCGATTTGACGAGATCGTCCACCGCCTTGCGCACAGTTACGCGGCTGATATTAGCATATTCCGCAATGTCACGTTCGGGCGGCAGCGCCTCGCCATCGGCAAGATGTCCGGCACGAATCGCTGCCTCCAGCGACTGGCGCAGCTGCATGTAAAGCGGTCCCGCGCCAGAAGTTGGCGCAGTGCCCTGAAGGTTTTTGGGGAGAAAGGCGCTGAAATTGCCGCTCATGCACGCGCCTCATCCTTGTGGCCGTAGCGCTTGAGCGCGAGCTGCAAAGCTCCGGTCAAAGCGTCCGCTGCCGGTTGAACAATGAGCTTCTGCTGGCTTGCGGGGAGCCACTCCACATAAAGCGGCGCCATCCCGCCCAACAAACTGATCCGTTCCGCGCCCTGAGCAATCAACATGTCCAGCGTTTCGCTGACATAGCCTGCCGAGCGTTGCAGAAGCATGCGCGCGGTCTCATCGCCATTAGCAGCATATTGGAAAATACGCGGAGCATATTTGCCGAAATCGCCCGGCTTTGCCGTCCAGGCGAATTCAACCAGATTGTCGGGATTATTGCCGAACTCATTGAGCACGTCTGTTGTCAGGCGGCTGCGGGGATGAATGCCGTCATGCACCAGCAGGCATTCTTGCAACAAGCTTTGTCCAAGCCGCGCGCCGCTGCCAAGATCGCTGAGCGGAAACCCCCAGCCACCGACCGAATGAATTCGTTCGTGCTGCCGGACGATATAGGCCGTTCCGGTGCCTAAAATGGCCACGATCCCGTCCTGATCGCCAAGCGCACCCTGCAATGCGATAAGACCGTCGAACTCGACATTGGCGTGAGCAAAGGGGAGGCCGCGTTCAATAGGCAGGCCCGCGCCTTGGACATTGCCGCCAGCAAGTCCGAGCACCGCATGGCTTTCGTCATAGTGGCTTTGGTCCAGCCCCGCATCGGCGAAGGCATTGTCTATGGCTGCACGTACATTGACGAGCGAAGTCTGCGGATCAGTGACAATATTGGCCGATCCGCTGCGTCCCGTTCCGAGAATCGCACCGTTGCCATCTGCCACCACAGCGCGGCATCCGGTGCCGCCCCCGTCCACGCCAATGAAAAACTCTGCCATGAGATACCTCCAACTTGAAGATACCAAAAAAATACCATTAACCAAGCAGATTTATCGGAGACGAGCAAATTTGATTAATGCGTTGATAAAGTGAGGTAAATTATCTTGCCTCCAATTTTTATGCGAGAATTTCGTAAACTTCGCTGGACAATTGGTACGTTTTTGGCATTAAATTCAATCAAAGGGGAGCGCAATGCCGCCAGGGGTCGCCAAAGGTTGTTAACAGGCGAGGGTCGCGCGGAAATGGGATGGAGCGAAGACCGGCGGAGCCGGCACTTATCCCGTACCGTGATGGGCCATCGTTATTAACGTGGTGTATCGCAATGGACAGGCGTATCTCGCCTCTTTTGTGCGTCTGCGTTCAAAAAAACGGGAGAAGGTCAAATGGTTCGCAATACCTTGAAATTCATGCTGCTGGGTTCGACGCTGCTGGCGTCGGGTTCTGCCGCATTGGCTCAGGACGTCACGCTGACGGTTGAAAGCTGGCGTAACGACGATCTGCAAATCTGGCAGGAAAAGATCATTCCGGCCTTTGAAGCAAAGAATCCGGGCATCAAAATCAATTTCGCGCCAAGCGCGCCGACAGAATATAACGCCGCTCTCAATGCCAAGCTGGATGCTGGCTCGGGCGGCGATCTGATTTCATGCCGTCCGTTCGACACTTCGTTGGAGCTGTTCAACAAAGGCAAGCTTGCCGATCTCACCGATCTGGAAGGCATGAAGAATTTTTCCGACGTCGCCAAGTCCGCATGGACCACCGACGATGGCAAGAAAGCTTTCTGCGTGCCGATGGCTTCGGTCATTCACGGCTTCATCTATAATCAGGAAGCCTTTGACAAGCTCGGCCTGAAGGCTCCGGCGACCGAAGCCGAGTTCTTCGACGTGCTTGAGAAGATCAAGGCGGACGGCACTTATATCCCGATGGCCATGGGCACGAAGGATATGTGGGAAGCCGCGACCATGGGCTACCAGAATATCGGTCCGACCTACTGGAAGGGTGAGGAAGGCCGCAAGGCGTTGATCGCTGGCGAGCAGAAGCTGACCGACGAGCCATGGGTTGAGCCGTTCAAGGTTCTTGCCAAGTGGAAGGATTATCTGGGCGACGGTTTTGAAGCACAGACCTATCCGGACAGCCAGAATCTCTTCACGCTCGGTCGCGCCGCGATTTATCCGGCAGGTTCGTGGGAAATTGGCCTGTTCAACACGCAGGCGCAGTTCAAGATGGGCGCATTCCCGCCGCCGGTTAAGAATGCAGGCGACAGCTGCTACATCTCGGATCACAACGATATCGGTCTCGGCCTGAATGCTTCGAGCAAGAATGCCGAACAGGCCAAAGTGTTCCTGAACTGGGTGGCTTCGCCGGAATTCGCGGAAATCTACGCAAACGCGCTGCCGGGCTTCTTCAGCCTGAATTCGACGGCTGTGAAGATGTCCGATCCGCTGGCACAGGAATTCGTGTCCTGGCGCGAAAAGTGCAAGCCGACGATCCGTTCGACCTACCAGATCCTGTCGCGCGGCACGCCGAACCTGGAAAACGAAACCTGGGTTCAGTCAGCTAACGTCATCAACGGCACTGTAACGCCGGAAGATGCAGCCAAGAAGCTGCAGGAAGGCCTCGACAGCTGGTACAAGCCTGCGAAGTAATATGATCATTCACGGGCGGCTTTGCTTGAGGGCAGGCCGCCCGTGTGCATTTTCGATGCCGAACAGACTTGCAAGGCGCCTAACAGGCAGTTTTTCTTTCGCGCATTACGCGATCCATGTCAGTCTCACGGCAAAAGAATGTTCGCAAGAACCGCATAAGCCGAAGAACAGCGAGTGTTGATGAGCCAGTCTGCCGACCTGCCAATCATTGAGCAAAAACGCCCGAGGCGATGGCACATTCTTGTGTTCCTGTTGCCTTGCGTGCTGGTTTATACGCTCGTCATGGTGCTGCCACTGATCGAGACATTGCGGCAAGCGTTCTTCAATGTCGTGGACGGGCAGCGCGTCTTTGTCGGCTTTGCCAATTTCCAGACGCTTTTCGGCGATGCAAACTGGTCGCGTGATTTCTGGAATGCGTTGAAAAACAACGTCATATTCTTCTGTATTCATATGCTGGTTCAAAACCCGATCGGCATTTTGCTGGCAGCCATGCTGTCGCTGCCGAGATTGCGTTTTGCCGCCTTCTATCGCACGGCGATCTTTCTGCCGACGCTACTCTCCTTCGTGATTGTCGGCTTTATCTGGAAGCTTATCCTGTCGCCGATCTGGGGCGTTGCGCCATGGATGATGGATCTGGTGGGCATGAAATGGGCCTTTGGGCCATGGCTCGGCAAGGCCGAAACAGCACTGGTCACGGTGTCGCTTGTTTCCGTCTGGCAGTTCGTCGGTATTCCAATGATGTTGATCTACGCGGCGTTGCTCAATATTCCCGATGAAATCATCGAAGCTGCCGAATGCGATGGCATTACCGGCTGGAGCCAGTTCTGGAAGATCAAGCTGCCGCTCATTCTGCCATCGATTGGCCTGATCTCGGTCATGACTTTTGTTGCGAATTTCAACGCGTTCGACCTGGTCTATTCGATGCAGGGCGCACTCGCGGGGCCGGACAAGGCGACCGACATTCTGGGCACCTTCCTGTACCGCACCTTCTTCGGCTTCCAGTTGCAGCTTGGCAATCCGTCCATGGGCGCCACCATCGCCGCCGTGATGTTCCTCATCATCCTCGCCGGTGTGTCGCTCTATCTGTTCGGCATCCAGCGTCGCATGCGCCGCTATCAATTCTGAGGAGCGAGAAATCATGTCGAAAGCACGCACTTCGCCCCTTCGCACAACGTTCGTTCATGCGGCATTGATCATCTATATGCTTGTCGCCGTCTTTCCGGTGGCGCTGACGTTGATCAATTCCTTCAAGGACCGCAACGCGATTTTTCGCACGCCGCTGCAGTTTCCGACACCGGAAAGCTTTAGCCTGATCGGCTATGAAACGGTTCTGAAACAGGGCTCGTTCCTGACCTATTTCCAGAACAGCACCATTGTCACGGTGGCGAGCATCTTCTTCGTCATCCTGTTTGGCGCCATGGCTGCCTTTGCCCTGTCGGAATATCGGTTCAAGGGCAACACGCTAATGGGGCTTTATCTGGCCATCGGCATCATGATCCCGATCCGGCTCGGTACGGTTGCATTGTTGCAGGGCATGGTCGCGGTGGGGCTTGTCAACAGCCTGACCTCGCTGATCCTCGTCTATACGGCTCAAGGCTTGCCGCTTGCCATCTTCATCCTGTCCGAATTCATGCGAACTGTGTCCGACGATCTGAAAAATGCCGGGCGAATAGACGGCATGTCGGAATATGCGATCTTCTTCAAGCTGGTGCTGCCGCTGATCCGGCCTGCCATGGCGACGGTCGCCGTCTTCACCATGATTCCGATCTGGAACGACCTCTGGTTCCCGCTGATCCTTGCGCCCGGCGAAGCCACCAAGACGGTCACGCTCGGCTCGCAGCTTTTCATCGGCCAGTTCGTCACCAACTGGAACGCGGTTCTGGCGGCGCTGTCGCTGGCAATGTTCCCGATCCTCGTCCTCTACGTCCTCTTCTCGCGGCAATTGATCCGCGGCATTACTGCCGGAGCTGTTAAATGAGTTCATCAACCCAACAGGCCCCGGTCCGCGTCCTGTCCGCCGGTCTCGGCAATATGGGCCGCAGCCATGCGCTGGCCTATCACCGCAATCCGGGCTTCGAGATCGTCGGTCTTGTGAATCGCACCAAAGTTGCGGTTCCGGATGAACTTGCCGGTTATGAAATTCATCCGTCGTTTCACGAGGCATTGGCCGAGTTGAAGCCGGACATGGCCTGCATTGCCACCTATTCGGAAAGCCATGCGGATTACGCTGTGGCCGCGATGGAGCAGGGCGCGCATGTCTTTGTCGAAAAGCCGCTGGCGACGACGGTGGAAGATGCACGCCGCGTCATCGACTGCGCGCGGGCCAACGGACGCAAGCTCGTCATCGGTTATATTCTGCGCCATCATCCGTCCTGGATGCGGCTGATCTCCGAAGCACGCCAGCTTGGCGGTCCTTATGTCTTCCGTATGAACCTCAACCAGCAGTCGAGCGGCGCGACCTGGGAAACGCACAAGAACCTGATGAACACCACATCGCCGATTGTCGATTGCGGTGTGCATTATGTGGATGTCATGTGCCAGATCACCGATGCCAAGCCGGTGGAAGTGCGCGGCATGGGCCTGCGCCTTTCCGATGAAATCAAGCCGGACATGTATAATTACGGTCATCTTCAGGTGTTGTTCGATGACGGCACGATTGGCTGGTACGAGGCGGGCTGGGGGCCGATGATGTCGGAAACGGCCTTCTTCGTGAAGGATGTCATATCGCCGAATGGCTGCGTCTCCATCGTCATGAACGAGGCCGTCACCAAGTCCGACGATGTGGATGCACACACAAAAACCTCGACCATCCGCATCCATCGTGCCGAACGCGGGGCGGACGGCAAATTCCTCAAACCCGATACGGATCTTTCCATGTCCGACGAGCCGGGCCATCAGGAATTGTGCGAACGCGAGCAGGCTTACATGCTGAAGGCCATTCGCGAGGATATCGATCTCAACCGCCATATGGATGACGCGCTGCAATCGCTGCGCATCTGTCTCGCCGCTGACGAAAGCGTGCGTCTCGGCCAGCCTGTCAAACTATAAGGAATTGCTTCGTGGGATCGCTTCTCCTCAAATCGGTACATAAGAGCTACGGTGCGCAGGCTGTTCTGAAAGATATCAATCTGGAAGTGCGCGACGGCGAGTTCATCATTTTCGTCGGTCCTTCCGGCTGCGGAAAATCGACGCTTTTGCGCTCGATTGCCGGCCTTGAAGATGTTTCGTCGGGTCAGGTGCTGATCAACGACAAGGACGTGACCGTCATCCCGCCTTCCAAGCGCGGCATCGCGATGGTGTTCCAGTCTTATGCGCTTTATCCGCATCTGACGGTGAAGGACAATATGGGCCTTGGCCTGAAACAGTCCGGCGCGCCGAAGGAGCAGATTGAAAGCCGCGTTACGCGCGCTTCATCCATGCTGTCGCTTGATCCCTATCTGGCACGACGTCCGGCGGAACTGTCGGGCGGCCAGCGCCAGCGCGTCGCTATCGGTCGCGCGCTCGTGCGTGACCCGGAACTGTTCCTGTTTGACGAGCCTTTATCCAATCTCGATGCCGCGTTGCGCGTGCAAACGCGTCTCGAAATTGCCAAGCTGCATCGTGAGTTGAAGGCGACGATGATCTATGTCACCCACGATCAGGTCGAGGCGATGACGCTTGCTGACCGCATCGTGGTGCTGAATGCGGGTCGGATTGAACAGATCGGCTCGCCGATGGAGCTTTATAACAAGCCTGACAATCTGTTCGTGGCAGGCTTCATCGGGTCGCCGCAGATGAATTTCGTCGAAGCGGGCCGTATCGGTGAAACGGGCGCGAAGACCATCGGCATCCGTCCGGAACATCTCGGCGTCAGCCGCGAAAGCGGCAAATGGAAGGGCAAGGTCATTCACGCCGAACATCTTGGTGCGGATACCATTCTTTATGTGGAAACCGAAGCGGCGGGACTCATCACCGTTCGCCTGTTTGGTGAACACCATTATACGGAAGATGACATCATCTTCGTGTCGCCGGAAGCGGACAAGACGCATCGCTTTGACGATGACGGCAAGGCTGTCCGCTAAACCATTCGACATTCGATGAAATTGAACCGCGCTTGTTTCAAGCGCGGTTTTTTGTGCCCGCGAGAATCAGGTTCCCGGATCGCATTTTCTGTGAGTTTTATCATCGCGACGCGGTGGACAAAGTGCCTCAGGCACTATCGGATGAAGCGGATATCGCTCGATAGAGTACCAGATGGTACTGACGCATTCGTCAATGCTGCGTAAGAAAATTGCGCGCATGACCGCCGAAACATTCCATATCAAATCCTATATAAAACATGGAAATACACTTATTTCATTGACCTCATGAAGCGATGCATTTTCAGGTAGGAGAACTAAACTTCAGGATCACCTCTCGAGGCCATGAAAATAATCTTGCTTTATTTTGTAACCCGTATCACCCTGAATGACAGTGAAATCGGAGGAGGAAAACCGGCTTCACGTCGCATGGGAGGAATGCGGTCAATCTGTGTTTGAAAGGCCACCCGGAAACCGGGTTTTGAAGAAGCCTGTTCGCCGGACCCAAACAGAATTCCACCCGTTCGACATTCAGTGCCAGTTTTGCGAGGCCAGTTCTTGGCCCATTGCGAGGTATGCCCGCATGAGCGACGATGTCGTACTATCCCTGCATGTTCCCGAACCGGAATGGCGGCCCGGCGATGCGCCGGATTTCTCCCATGTCAAAATTCCTCGTGCTGGCAGTGTCAGAAGACCGGAAATAGACGAAAAGCCGGAAGCGATGCGCGATCTGGCTTTCAGCATCATTCGCGTGCTCAATCGCGAAGGCGAGGCGGTTGGTCCGTGGGCCGGGACGCTCACCGATGACGAGCTGAAAGACGGTCTGCGCCACATGATGATCCTGCGTGCCTATGATGCGCGTATGATGATGGCGCAACGTCAGGGCAAGACGTCGTTCTACATGCAGCATCTGGGCGAGGAGGCAGTCAGCTGCGCCTTTCGCAAGGCGCTGCGCAAGGGCGACATGAATTTCCCCACCTATCGGCAGGCCGGACTTCTGATTGCTGATGATTATCCGCTCGTCACCATGATGAACCAGATTTTCTCCAACGAGCAGGACCCGCTGAAGGGCCGCCAGCTTCCGGTGATGTATTCCTCCAAGGAACACGGCTTCTTCACCATTTCCGGCAATCTCGCGACGCAATATACGCAGGCTGTCGGCTGGGCGATGGCCTCGGCAATCAGCCACGACACCAAAATTGCCGCCGCATGGATCGGCGACGGCTCGACGGCTGAAAGCGACTTTCACGCAGCCCTTGTGTTCGCCTCGACCTACAAGGCGCCTGTGGTGATGAACATCGTCAACAACCAGTGGGCGATTTCGACATTTCAGGGGATTGCACGCGGTGGCTCCGGTACTTTCGCGGCGCGCGGGCATGGTTTCGGCATTCCGGCGCTGCGCGTTGACGGCAATGACTATCTGGCCGTTCACGCTGTTGCCAAATGGGCGGTCGAGCGCGCGCGGCGCAATCTTGGCCCAACGATCATTGAATATGTGACCTATCGCGCTGGCGGCCATTCCACTTCGGACGACCCGTCCGCTTATCGCCCCAAGGCGGAAAGCGATGCATGGCCGCTTGGCGATCCGATCTTGCGACTGAAGAACTATCTGATCTTGCGCGGCGTCTGGTCGGAAGACCGCCACAAGCAGGCGGAAGCGGAAGTGATGGACCTTGTCGTCAGCGCGCAGCGCGAGGCGGAAGCCATTGGCACCCTGCATGACGGGCGCAAACCGTCCATGCGCGACATGTTCGAGGATGTTTACGCAGAAACGCCGCCGCATCTTGTTCGCCAGCGTCAGGAAGCGGGGTTCTGATCAATGACCAAGATGACTATGCCCAGAATGACAATGATCGAGGCGATCCAAAATGCCCACGACATTGCCATGGAGCGCGACAAGAACGTGGTCGTGTTCGGTGAGGATGTCGGCTATTTCGGCGGCGTGTTTCGCTGCACCGCCGGTTTGCAGAAGAAATACGGCAAGGAGCGCTGTTTCGATGCGCCGATCAGCGAGCTTGGTATTGTCGGCACGGCAATTGGCATGGCGGCTTACGGCTTGCGCCCATGCATCGAGGTGCAGTTCGCGGATTATGTCTATCCGGCCTATGACCAGATTGTTTCCGAAGCCGCCCGTCTGCGCTATCGCTCGGCGGGCGAGTTCACATGCCCCATCGTGATCCGCATGCCATCCGGTGGCGGTATTTATGGCGGGCAAACCCACAGCCAAAGCCCGGAAGCGCTTTTCACCCATGTGTCGGGCTTGAAGACGGTCATGCCGTCCACACCAGCCGACGCCAAAGGCCTGCTGCTTGCAGCCATTGAAGATCCCGATCCGGTGATCATGTTCGAGCCGAAACGGCTTTATAACGGCCCCTTCGACGGCCATCACGACAAGCCGGTGACGTCGTGGAAGAAGCACGATCTGGGCGAAGTGCCGGAAGGTTATTATACGGTTCCACTCGGCAAGGCCGCCATTCGCCGCGAGGGCAGCGCGGTTACGGTGCTGGCCTATGGCACCATGGTGCATGTGGCGCTGGCCGCCGCCGAGGAAACCGGCGTCGATGCCGAAATCATCGATCTGCGCACGCTTCTGCCGCTCGATACGGAGACGATCATGGCATCGGTGCGCAAGACGGGCCGTTGCGTCATCGTGCATGAAGCAACGCTGACCTGTGGCTATGGCGCCGAACTCGCGGCACTCGTGCAACGCGATTGCTTCTATCACCTCGAAGCGCCTGTCATTCGCGTGACCGGTTGGGACACGCCTTATCCGCATGCGCAGGAATGGGCATATTTCCCCGGTCCTGATCGTGTCGGTCGCGCACTTGTGTCTATCATGGAAGCGTGAGGGGAGAGACCATGGCTCATTTTACAATCAAACTCCCCGATGTTGGCGAAGGCGTTGCCGAGGCAGAACTTGTCGAATGGCATGTGAAGGTTGGCGATATCATTCGTGAGGATGATCTTCTGGCCGCTGTCATGACTGACAAGGCGACGGTGGAAATCCCGTCATCACGCGCTGGCAAAGTCATCGCGATCAATGGCGAAGTGGGGGAAAAGATCGCCGTCGGTTCTGAACTGGTGCGGCTTGAAATCGAAGGTGCTTCCGGTGCAAGCGCGGAACCGAAGGCGGAAGAGCCAGCGCATAGTCCGATAGAGGCTGAAACGCCAAAGCCGCAGAATCCGGAAGTGCCGGTCTTGTTGCAGACGCCCGTTCCGCCAAAGCCGGCAGCACCAAAGCGTGAAACCCCGAGCCGCACTTTTGCGGGCGCTGGCCCTGTCCGGGCAGAAGGCGAAAAGCCTCTGGCCACGCCATCGGTCCGGTTGCGCGCGCGCGACGCGGGTGTCGATCTACGACGTGTTCGCGGAACCGGCCCTGCGGGCCGCATCACGCATGAAGATCTGGACGCGTTTTTTGAGGCCGAAAGCGGGGCTGCAACGGCCTTGTCCGGCTATGCCGCCGATACATCCGTTAACGAAATCAAAGTGATCGGGCTTCGGCGCAAGATCGCCGAACGAATGGCGGATGCAAAACGCCATATTCCCCATATTACCATTGTTGAGGAAGTCGATGTCACGCAGCTTGAAGAGCTACGCACCAGTCTCAACAATGAGAAGAAGGAAGGGCGTCCGCGCCTGACGTTGTTGCCATTCGTCATCCGCGCCATCGTCAAGGCGGCGAAAGAACAGCCGGGTCTCAATGCGCATTTCGATGATGAAGCCGATATTATCCGCCAGTTTGGCGGTGTGCATGTGGGCATTGCCACACAGACACCAAATGGCCTGATCGTCCCCGTGGTGCGTCATGCCGAGAGCATGACCGTTTTCGCAGCAGCTTCCGAGCTATCGCGTGTGACCGACGCCGCCCGCAACGGCACGGCAAAGCGGGAAGAACTGAGCGGCTCCACCATCACCATCACGTCGCTTGGACCGCTCGGGGCGATTGCCACGACACCGATCATCAATCGACCGGAAGTCGCGATTGTCGGCGTCAACAAGATTGCCGTGCGTCCAATGTGGGACGGAACCCAGTTCGTGCCGCGCAAGATGATGAACCTTTCATGCAGCTTCGATCATCGGGTGATCGATGGATGGGATGCGGCTGTCTTTGTGCAGAAGCTGAAAAGCCTCATCGAAACGCCTGCGATGATCTTTGTGGAAGGCTGAACTTATGAGTGAGATTAACTGCAAACTTCTGATCATCGGTGGCGGTCCCGGCGGCTATGTCTGTGGCATCCGGGCAGGGCAACTCGGCATCGACACCGTGCTGGTCGAGCGAAAGCGCCTCGGCGGCACCTGCCTCAATGTCGGCTGTATTCCGTCGAAAGCGCTGATCCATGCGGCGGATGAATTCCACCGCGTGACGCATTTCGCATCGAAAGGCGCACTCGGTATTACCGCGCAAAATCCGGCTATCGATTTTGGCAAAACGCTTGAATGGAAGGACGGCATCGTCAATCGGCTGAATAGCGGCGTCGCAGGGCTGTTGAAACGGTCGCGCGTGCGCATGTTTCAGGGGCAGGCGCGGTTCATGGACGGCAAGACCGTGCTGGTTGACACCGATACGGGCCGCCAGACCATTCATGCGGAAAATATCGTGATTGCCACCGGCTCCGTGCCGGTTGAAATCGAGGCGCTGCCCTTCGGTGGCAATATCATTTCGTCCACGGAAGCCCTGTCTCTGGGAGCGATACCGGAGAAGTTAGCTGTTGTGGGCGGTGGTTATATCGGGCTCGAAATCGGCACGGCTTACGCCAAGCTGGGTTCCAAAGTCACCGTGGTGGAAGCCACCGACCGCATCCTGCCGCAATATGATGCCGAACTGACGCGTCCCGTCATGGCACGATTGAAAGCGCTTGGCGTGGAGGTGTTGACCAGCACATCGGCCAAGGGACTGACCGCCGACGGCAAGGCGCTGGAAGTGTTGGCGGCTGACGGTTCAGCGAAACGCATCGAGGCCGACAAGGTGCTGGTGACGGTCGGGCGCAAGCCGCAGACTGACGGCTGGGGTCTGAGCGAAATCCGGCTCGATATGGATGGGCGTTTCATCCGCATTGATGATCGCTGCCGCACGTCGATGCGCGGCGTTTACGCAATTGGCGATGTCACGGGAGAGCCGATGCTGGCGCATCGCGCCATGGCGCAGGGCGAAATGGTTGCCGAGATCATCGCGGGCGGCAAGCAGGCCTGGGACAAGCGCTGCATCCCCGCCGTCTGCTTCACCGACCCGGAAATCGTAACGGTGGGACTGCTGCCCGATGAGGCGCGCAAGGCAGGCCACAATACGCAGATCGGTATTTTTCCGTTTCAGGCAAATGGCCGCGCCATGACGGTTGAGAGGGAAGACGGTTTTATCCGCGTGGTGGCGCGGGCAGACAATCACGTCATTCTGGGGATTCAGGCGGTCGGTGTCGGTATTTCTGAACTGTCGTCTGCCTTTGCGCAAGCCGTTGAAATGGGCGCGCGCCTTGAAGATATTGCTGGGACAATCCATGCACATCCGACCTTGGGCGAAGGCTTTGCCGAGGCCAGCATGAAGGCGCTTGGCCACGCATTGCATGTTTAAGCTCTGGATTTGCGCTCGTAACGCCAGACGAACACCGCAGCCCCGGCGACCATGGCTGCGAGCGCAAACCAGGTGATTGCATAGGACAGATGGCTGTTTCGGAAGGATACAACCGTCAACCCGCCGATCGGCTGGTTGCCCGGATTGGACTTGGCGTCCACATCGATGAAATAGGGTGCGACGGTGCCAAGTTTCTCTTTCGCGGCGAAAGCCGCAACATCGCGAGAGTTCCAGCTGTTCTTCTCTGGATCGTTGGGCCGCAGGAAGAACCCATCCGGCTCCGGCATGCGCAGAAGTCCGGTCACGGTCGTTTCACCGGCAATCTGCGTTTCCGGGCGGGTTGACAGATCACGCTTGTCGCCCGGCACAAAGCCGCGATTGATATAGGTCAGTGATCCATCAGCAGTGCGCAACGGCGTGAGTATCCAATAGCCGGCGCCGCGTTCGGTCAACGCACGCACAAGCACTTCCTTATCGTTCAGATAAGTGCCGGTGATGGTGACATGACGATATTCATCGTCCTTCTGATTGACATTGGCCCAGTCATCTTTGCCCGGCGCAGCAACGGGCTCGGCGTGGACGCGAGCATCCACGCGCGAGATCAGATCGAGTTTCCATTGCAAACGTTCGATCTGCCAGACGCCAAGACCCATAAAAAGCAGGAAAAACAGGCCAGCCAAAACGGCCATAAAACCGAGAAAGAAACCGGATTTCTTTTTCACGTCGTTTCCATCGGCTTCGGTCGTCATCGCACATTCCTGAATTTACTGAAACTGGAGCAATGCTCCCTCATAAACCAGCCATGCGGATTTAGATAGTTTGGAGCGGATAAAATAACAGCGCCAGCAGGCCGAGAATGGCATGTGGCGCTGATAACGAACCGACATAATATTCAATTCATGGGGCAAAATCAGGCAAGCTTGTGAACCTTGTGCCGCCGGTGCGAATAACCGCCCTTCGAACGGCGCAAAACATTGCAAACCTGCGTCTTGTCTTCAGACGGCTTTGGCATCTGCTCATGAATGCGATGCAGTATCTGCTGCGTAACTGTACGATCCTTGTCGGTAGGCCCAATGATTATGCTTTTCATCAACCATTCTCCCTGTTTTTTTGGGCACAGAGTAGCATCCGGGCTACCCCGGCCGGTCATCAAGAATGTACGAATATCCAAAGTATTAATCATAATTTACATATTGACAAGGGCATTCTTGCAACATCGCGCAAGCGCTTGAGATTGGATGAGAAAAGGCCGATTCGCTTTCGCAAACCGGCCTTTTAAAGTGATTATATCGATTAAATCAGTCGCGATTGCCCGTGAGAATCTCGCGCTTGCCGACATGGTTCGCAGGTCCGACCAGACCTTCCTTTTCCATGCGCTCGACGAGCGAGGCTGCACGGTTGTAGCCAATGCCGAGACGGCGCTGGATGTAGGAGGTTGAGCACTTCTTGTCGCGCAGCACCACTTTGACCGCCTGATCATAGACGTCGTCGCCGTCTTCGGACCCCATCGACGTCGCGTCGAAGACAGCCGCATCGGCGGTTTCTTCTTCGGCGTCCTCATCTTCCGTCACGGTTGCCAGATAATCCGGGCGACCCTGTTCCTTCAGATGATTGACGACCTGTTCCACTTCCTCGTCCGAAACGAACGGTCCATGGACGCGGACGATACGACCGCCACCGGCCATATGCAGCATGTCGCCCTGGCCGAGAAGCTGTTCGGCGCCCATTTCACCGAGAATGGTGCGGCTGTCGATTTTCGACGTAACCTGGAAGGAAATACGGGTCGGGAAGTTGGCCTTGATCGTGCCAGTGATGACATCAACGCTTGGACGCTGGGTCGCCATGATCAGGTGAATACCAGCGGCACGGGCCATCTGCGCCAGACGCTGCACCGCGCCTTCGATATCCTTGCCCGCAACCATCATCAGGTCGGCCATTTCATCGATGATGACCACGATATACGGCATGGGCGTCAGGTCGAGTTCTTCCTGAATATAGGTCGGCTCGCCGGTTTCCTTGTCGAAACCAGCCTGCACGGTGCACATGACGGTTTCGCCCTTGCCCTTGGCCGAAGCCGCACGGGCGTTGAAACCCTCGATATTGCGGACGCCGAGGCGGGCCATCTTGCGATAGCGCTCTTCCATCTCGCGCACGGCCCATTTCAGGGCAACAACGGCCTTTTTCGGGTCGGTCACGACGGGGGTGAGCAGGTGCGGAATGCCATCATAGATCGACAGTTCCAGCATCTTCGGATCGACCATGATCAGGCGGCATTCTTCCGGCTTGAACCGATAGAGCAACGACAGGATCATGGTGTTGATAGCAACCGACTTGCCCGAGCCCGTGGTGCCGGCGACCAGCAGGTGAGGCATCTTGGCGAGTTCAGCAATGATCGGCTCGCCACCAATGCCTTTGCCAAGGCAAAGCGGCAGGCGGTAATTCGATGCTTCGAAGGTGCGGGAGTCGATCATCTCGCGCAGATAGACGGTTTCGCGATTGGCATTCGGCAATTCGATGCCGATGACGTTGCGACCCGGAACCACAGCCACGCGGGCGGAGAGCGCCGACATGGAGCGGGCGATATCGTCAGCGAGGCCGATGACACGCGAGGACTTCACACCCGGAGCAGGCTCGAATTCATAGAGCGTGACCACCGGACCGGGACGGACATGGATGATCTCGCCGCGCACGCCGAAATCTTCCAGCACGCTTTCCAGCAGACCTGCGCTGCGTTCCAGCATTTCCTGCGTGATGACATTGCCATCCAGTGCGGGCGGCATTTGCAGCAACTCGCGTGGCGGGAATTCGTACTCGCCGTGAATGACCGGGGCTTCCGCGCGGGGGAGGGGTTGCGGCTGATAGAGGGCAATCGACGGCGCAGCCTTTGCCGGAGCAGGCGTAGCTGCGACTGGTGCAGGCGCTTCGATTTCTTCAACGCTGTGCTCTTCGGCTTCTGCGACGGCAAGCACCACATCGTCTTCGGTCGCTTCACCTGAAACCTCGGCAACTTCCGCAATCTGCGGTGCAGCTTCGACCTTCTTCGGAGCGATTGCCTTTGCCTTTGCAACCAGAGCAATGACTGGAGCCACGGCGACAGGTTCTGACGCTACAATGGGTTCAGGAGTCGGAACTTCTGTTACTGGCTGTGGTTCAGCAACAACTGCCGCAACCGGCGTTTCTTCCGGCTGGCTGTTCCATTCACGAATGCGGAACTGTGCCAGAATGGATTCAACAGTCGGCGCTGGCTTTTTGGGAGCGGCGGGTACCGCAGCAACAAGCGGCACGGTCGGCGCAAGGCTTGCCTCAACATCGCATCCTTCCCAGAAGGCGAAGTCGGAAATATAGGCGAAGGCAGACGTTGTGATGTCAGTTGCGGGCGCGATAGGAGCCTGCGCTACCACAGGTTCTGGTATCGCCTGAACGACAGGTGCCGCGACGGCAGCTGGCATGACCGGCAGGGCAGGCGGAACGGGTACGACGGGCGGTTGCACCA
This sequence comes from Brucella sp. NBRC 113783, assembly GCF_040372265.1. Classification (NCBI taxonomy): domain Bacteria; kingdom Pseudomonadati; phylum Pseudomonadota; class Alphaproteobacteria; order Hyphomicrobiales; family Brucellaceae; genus Brucella; species Brucella sp. NBRC 113783. The sequence continues at coordinate 16,770 of NZ_BAABRX010000019.1, forward strand.
TGCCGAGCGAAACGCTCTGCTGCAATGCGGCGACCGCCATTGGTTGGACTTCGGCTGCTTTTTCAACAACGGCTTCCTGCGCTTCCGCAACAGGCTGAACCTGCGGGCGAGCGTTGACATCCGGCAGGTCCTCGCCGCGACGACGCATCAGTTCCACTTCCGGCGTGCGGGTGAAACGGACATTCTCGCCCAGAGAAAAATGGATTTTCCAGGCGCCGTCATCTGTCGGATTACGCGCCTCCGTCTGGCCACGCTGGGGCTTCGGGTCCGAGGCGTTCTCTGTATGATTTCCATTCGAATGGGGGAAATTTTCTCTCAAATTACGCATGATACCTGAACCATAGATACTGTCGCCTGAATGAGCCCAAGTAATAAAAAATGAAGGTTAACAACCCCCTTCATAAATTCGCCGTCGCCCAGAAAATTCTGACAGGGTCGCCGCGGTTGACAGCTGGTTTTCTGTGGGGAAATTCATTCCAAAGAACAAGAATAGTCAACAAAAACAAATAGTAAGTATTATAAGTTAATGAATTTTATTAGAAATATGAAAACCCGCATGGGTTGTGAATATAAATTACTCCCTTAAAGCGCGTTACCCGAAACGCTGCCGGTGCGCGGCTCAGTCACGGGCAAGCGCTACGACGGGATCGAGTCGGGAGGCATTGCGGGCGGGCATGAAACCGAATCCGATTCCGATAAGGCTGGAACACAGCAGCGCCGCTACAATGGATGTCGGCGAGTAGATCAGTTTGAACATTGTGCTGAACTGCGCGAACAGCAGACCGAAACCGCCAGCGACAAGCACCCCGACAATGCCGCCGATCAGACAGACCAAGATAGATTCGATGAGGAATTGTTGCAGGATATCGCTTTGCCGCGCCCCAACTGCCATGCGCACGCCGATCTCGTTGATTCTTTCCGAAACTGCGACCAGCATGATGTTCATCACGCCGATTCCCCCAACAAAGAGCGAAATGCCCGCGATGCTCGCCACAAGGAGGGCCAGCATTGCCGTCGTGGCCTGAATGGTTTTCTGCAATGTGTCGCTGTTGAAGATGAAAAAGTCCTTTTTGCCATGACGCCTTTGCAGAAACGCCGTCACCATCTTTTCGGCGATCGCCGGGTCCATAGTGTCGCGAATGCGAACGGCTATCGACTGCAAAGCGCGCGAGCCGGTCATGCGCGTCTGAACAGTTGTATAGGGCAGAAACAATTCCAACTTGCTCGATCCGGACATGCCTTGTTCATCGGCTTTGGTAACTCCGACGATCCGTACAGGAATCTGTTTCAGAAAAACGACCCTGCCGACCACGGTGCCCTGCTCGTTGGGGAACAATTCCTTTTTGGTGTTCGTGTCGATCACCGCGTCCTGCGCGAGATTATCGAGACTTCTTTTGTCGAAGAAACGCCCCTCAACCAGCTTGCTTTTACGGGTCGCAAAATAACGTTCGCTGACACCATTGACCGTGATGCTGACTTCCTTGTTGCCAACGCGGACCGTTCCCATCGTGGAACTTTCAGGTGTTGCCGCGACGACATAGGGCAGCTTGGCCAGTTCGTTTGCGTCGTCAACGTTCAATGTGGTGACAAGCGCCGCTTTCAGATCGCCATAGCCGGTTCCGGGGCCGATATAGAGCGTGTTGGTGCCGAGGCTGCTGATCTGTTCGAGGATGCGCTGTTGTGAACCTTGCCCTAGTGCCGTGACGCAGACGACGGAGGCCGTTCCGATAATGATCCCCAGCATGGTGAGGAATGTTCGCATGCGGTGCGCGTTCATGGAGCGCAAGGCCATCGCAAAGGCTTCTTTAAAGCGATCACGCATACCGCTGAAAAGATTATGTTTTTCCGACTCCGATGCAGCAAGGGGATCATTGGTCCGAATGCTGCGGCAATCGACAGCCTTCAGCGTATCGGCTGTGATTTCTCCGTCGTGGATTTCGATGATGCGGTTTGCGCGCGCCGCGACAGCCCTGTCATGCGTGACAATGATGATCGTGCGGCCTTCACGGTTCAGTTCCTGAAGAATGCCGAGTACTTCTTCGCCGCTCCGGCTATCGAGCGCGCCGGTCGGTTCGTCTGCGAGTATGACATCAGCGTTGTTGATGAGCGCGCGGGCTATCGACACACGCTGTTGCTGGCCGCCGGAAAGCTGGTTGGGCCGGTGGTGCGTCCGACCGCTCATGCCAAGCCGCCGCAGGATTTCATGGGCGCGTTCGCGCCGCGCTTCACGCGCCTGTCCCGCATAAATCGCGGGTATTTCGACATTGCCGACTGCGTCCAGCTCATTCAGCAGGTGATAGCGCTGAAAGATAAAACCAAAATGCTCCCGCCGCAGCTGAGCCAGTTCGTCCGGCTCCAGTTTCGCCGTTGAACGTCCTGAAATCAGATATTGCCCTTCCGAGGGACGATCCAGACAGCCCAGAATATTCATCAGCGTGGATTTTCCAGAACCGGACGCACCGACAATCGCCACCATCTCGCCGCACTGGATGGTGAGGTCGATATCGCGCAGGACCGTGGTGAAACCGTCGCCGGATGGGTAATGGCGCGAAACAGCCTTCAACAAAATCAACGGCATATCGCTCATGTCAGGCACCGTCAGTCGTTACAGTGGTTTCCTGATTGTCGGTGACGATCTTGTCACCTTCCTGCAAGCCTGAGCGGATTTCCGTGTTGATCTTGTCGGTGATTCCGGTTTCCACGGTGCGCTCCTCCAGCGTTCCATAGGCATTCAGCACGCGGACGGTTGCTTTACCCGGACTATCCGGGTCGTCATTACCGAGCGGTTTCAGCGCCGACACAGGAGCGAGCAGGACATTTTTGACCTTCGCCAGAACGATATGGATCTCCGCCGTCATATAGGTGCGAAGCAGACCATCGGTGTTGGGAATGCTGAACTTGCCTTTGTAATAAACGGCAGAGGCCGTCACGCCGCTTGAAGCCGACAGGCCGTTGCTGGTGCCGAAGCTCTTGTCGCTCACAACGGAATCCGGCGCAGGCTCGATTGTTTCGAGCTTTGCATCGTAACGTTTTGAATTTCTTCCGGAAATGGTGAAGTAGATCGGCAGGCCATCGTGCACCTGCGTAATATCCGCTTCCGAAATATCGGCTTCCACCGTCATCGTGTCGAGCTGACCGAGGATCGCGATTGTCGGGACGGTTTGCTGCGCGTTGACGTTCTGGCCCTCCTGCGCCACCGTTGAAAGTATGGTGCCATCAATGGGAGCCGTGATCCGAGTGTAGGCAAGCTTGGTTTCCGCGATACGGACTTCAACCTTCGACGCCGCGATCAAGGCTTCCGTATTGGCCAAGGCCGCTTTTTGCTTTTTCAATCCGGCTACTGCTTTGTCATATTCAGATCGCGCGACAGCATTTTTTCCGATCATCGCCTGATTGCGGGCAAGATCCAGCTTCGCCAGTTCCAGATCGGCGAGGTTCTGCTGACGAGTGGCCTCGTTCTGACGCAGTGTTGCCTGGGCTTTGTCCAGATCGTTCTGCTGGCTCGCGGCATCGATGAGCGCGACGACTTCGCCCTGTTTCACATGCTGTCCGGTTTTCACTTTGAGCGAAAGTATCCGCCCCGTGGCCTGAGTGCCAATGGCAACCAGATTTTTAGGGCGCAATGTGCCCGACGCAACCACAGAGCTTTCAAGGTCACCGCGTTCTACGGTTGTCATCTCGGGCAGCGGCTCGTGAGCGGACCACTGTTCGAACGACAGACCAGCGGCCAGCATCAAGACAAGGAGGGCCGCGCCCCAACGTTTGCGAAAACGTCGCTTCGATACAGAGTTGGCGGAATTCATTGCGGCCTCGCAGGATGATCAGGCGCGGTCGCCATGGGAGGTTTCATGAGATGCGGACCAGTATAGCCGTCCACGACTTCAGATCTGTCGATGTCGATCCGACCGTTCCAACCTCCGCCGAGTGCCTTCTGCAAAGCGACGTAGTTGGTGATGATCTCCACGCGTGCTTGCGCCAACGCGTTTTCCTGATCGAGCAAACTGCGTTGGGCGTTGAGGACGTCGAGGAAATTTTTGGATCCGGCCTTGAACTGGTCGAGCGTCAACGCAGTGATCTTACGGTTGTTACCCACAATCTTCTCGAGCTGAGCGATGCGCAGACGGTTCTGGTTGAATTGGACACTGGCGTTTTCCACTTCGCTCAAACTGTCCAGAATAGTTTGGCGGTATTTGATGAAAGCCTCGTCCCGCGTTGCCCGGGCCGCATCAACATCAGCAAGCAGCTTGCCGCCCTGGAAAACAGGTATCGTGAGGTTGGGACCGAATGACCAGCCTATGGTCGACAAACGGGCAAGATCGCCAAAGTTTGCACCGCCGGTATCGATTTTGCCAATAAGGGAGACGCTTGGATAAAGTGTCGCCTGACTCTGGCCAATCTTGGCTGTTGCGGCAGCATAATCTCGTTCTGCAGCGCGGATGTCGGGGCGGCTTAGTAAGAGATTTGCAGGTAATCCGGCAGCTATTCTGCGCGGTGCGGAAGGCAAGGGCCGGGGCTTGTCCAATATCGCGGCCAGCGCAAGCGACGAACGCCCCGTCAGCGTGGATAGCTTGTTCAGAGAACTGGCATAGCTGATGCGCAGTGAAGGAATTTCGGCCTCTGTGGTATCGGCCTGCGTTTGTGCGCTCAGCAGATCAACCTGTGATATGTTGCCGGCTTCCAGTTGCGTGCGGGTGAGGGCAACAGTTCGGCGCTGTGAAGCAGCATTGCGCCCGGCGATTGCGATCTGCGCCTGCGCGCCGCGCAACTGGACATAATTGGTTGCGATATCACCGATCAGACTGACGAGCGCCGCACGCAACTGTTCGCTCGCCGACTCTTTTGCGTAATACGCCGCTTCGACACCGCGCCGGTTCGCGCCGAACAAATCGATATCCCATGCAGGATCTAACCCGAAACTCGACGTGCTAGTGGCGGCGCTGCCACCACCACCAGAACGCGTGAAACTGCCTTTTCCATCCACGGACGGATAAAGTGTGCCACCCGCCGACGCGTAGCTGGCGCGCGCCTGGCGTACTTTTGCTTTTGCTATCGCAACGTTAGGACTGCCCTCAATGCCGTCAGCAATGAGCTGGTCCAGAATTGGATCGCGCAGGTTTTTCCACCAGTCTGCGAGATTGGGAGCAACGGTGCTGGCCTTACTGTTCCACGCGGGGGGCGTATTGATGACAGGGGCGCGATAATCCGGCCCAACTGCAACACAGCCCGCGCTGAACGGAAAAAACAACAAAATCGCGCAAAGGGGGACTTTCGAAATTTTGATATTTCCTCAAAGTAATCAATAAAAAATTCGCATTGTTTTTAATATGGATTGGAGAGTATGTACATCGAGGCAACATATTTTTAAATTGCTAGCAATAAAATTGGCTATACTATTTATAATGCTTGAAAGAGCTGCGATCAGACTTCCGATTACAGTGACGGATGCGCGAGGAATATGATATTCGCGTTGTGGTTACAACGCCAACTATGTGCCCCTGTTCAGTTGCCGGAACGGGGACTGAAATATTGGGGGGCAGTGGCCTATGCGGCGTTTGCGGCAAGCCAGTCGGCCAATGAACGGCGGTTTGCGGCACGTCCGCGCATGGCTTCCGCCGCGCACATGGAATTCAACACCGCTTCCTGCGTTGCCTCCGCCGCGGCGCGAAACAGCGTGTCGATCCGGTTTTCATTGAGGACCGATATCCGGGTGAAGTCACTCGGCTCGTCGTGATCGAAAGTCACGGCGGTTGAAAAGCCGACAGCAATATCACCACTGCCGTGGCCCCAGAATGCGCCGAGCCGCGCCAGACCCGCACCACAACGACGCGTGACGCGTTTCAGCTGTCGGTGTTCCATGGGCACATCGGTTGCGAGCACGAGAATGACCGAGCCTTTTTCTGGTTGCGCTTCGGCCTTGGGCGAGGGGCGGCGTCCATCGGGAAGCACGAGGTCCCCAGCGCGTCCGAAATTGGTTAGCGCTAGAATACCAAGATGATGGGTCGAGCCATCCAGCACGAATTGCCGGGACGATGAACCAATACCGCCTTTAAAGCCAAAGCAGCTCATGCCGGTTCCAGCTCCGACATTACCCTGGGCCACGTCGTCGCTTGCTGCTTGCAAGGCAAGGCGCGCGTGTTCCTCGGTTACGGCCATGGCCTGAATGTCGCTGAGCGGACCGTCATTGCATTCCAAAACCACCGGATTGACGGTGGCGGTGGTGCGTCCGATATCGGGATTGGCGGCAATTGCGTCGCGGATAAGGGCGTTGGCGCAGGTGCCGACGCCAAAAGTGTTGGTCAGCAGGATCGGCGTTTCCAGCGTGCCGAGTTCCTCAATCTGAACCAGCCCCGTACTCTTGCCGAACCCGTTGATGATATCGCAGGCAGCCAGAACCTTACGCCGATACAGATTGCCATCATGAGGCAAAATGGCCGTCCCGCCGGTATTGATATCGCCATAGCGCAGAGTGTGGTGGCCGACCCGCACACCCGGCACATCAGTGATGGCATTTTTTGCGCCGGTTGGCATGGTGCCACAGATGATGCCGAAGTCACGTGCGGTTGCAGTCATGTCATAGTTCCGTTTTTAAAAGACCTGTGGGTCAGAGACGCCCGGCTTCGATAATACGCTTGAGAAAGGCTTGTGTGCGCTCGCCCTGCGGATTGCCGAAGATTTGCGACGGCGGACCTTCTTCATAGACCTTACCGTTTTGCAGGAAACAGACCTTGTCTGCAACCTCACGTGCAAAACCCATTTCATGGGTGGCCAGCACCATGGTCATGCCCTTGGTCGCCAGATCGCGCACGATATCAAGCACTTCCGATACCAGTTCTGGATCGAGCGCCGAGGTGATCTCATCCAGAAGCAGCAATGTCGGGTCCATCATCAGCGCCCGAACGATGGCGACGCGCTGCTGTTGTCCGCCGGAAAGCCGGTCCGGATATTCCTTCGCCTTGTGGTCAAGGCCGATACGGGCAAGGAGGGCAAGCCCTTTTTCCTGCGCCTGTTTGACCGGCATGCCCAGCACCTTTGTCGGGCCGAGCGTGACGTTTTCCATCACGGTCATATGCGGAAACAGGTTATAGCCCTGAAACACGATGCCGATTTCGCGGCGCAGGACATCGAGGTCAACGCCCGGTCCGGTCACACGGTCACCATGCAGGCGGATTTCGCCTTCATCAATGGTCTCGAGCCGGTTGATGCAGCGCAGAAGCGTGGACTTGCCGCAGCCCGAAGGGCCGATCAGACAAACGACCTGATGCTCTTCGATGTCGAGGCTGATGCCGGACAGAACCTCCAGCGATCCATAACGCTTGATTGCCTTGTCGATTTCAACGAGTGCCATATCCGTATTCCTCACATACTCGAACGCATTTTCCGGCGATCCCGTTCGATCAGACGATCGACAAAACGGGCCTGCGGAATGGTGATCAGGATGAACAGAATGGCGACGGTGGTGACAGCCGACAGGTTGAAATAATTGCTGGCGATGATTTTCGACTGGTTGAAGGCGTCGATGGTGCCGATGATCGCGACCAGCGCCGTATCTTTCTGCAAGCTGATGCAGTTGTTCATCAGCGGCGGAATGATGCCGCGCACGGCCAGCGGAACCACGACATAGCGCATGGTGCGGACATAAGAGAGACCGAGCGAGCGCGCTGCTGCAATCTGGCTTGGATGCACGCTTTCAATGCCGGCGCGATAGACTTCGGACGTGTAGGCACCATAGGTCAGCGTCAGCGCGATGATCGCATAGGCATTGGACGACAGGTCTTTCAGGATCGGCAGGCCCGTCAGGGGCAGCCCGAAACCGATGAGATAGATCGTGATGATGGCGGGCAGGCCGCGAAACAGATCGCTGTAGAAGGTGGCGAGCAGGCGGATCGGCCTGCCAGCCATTCCGGGAAGCGTGCGGGCAATCGCAATGACCAGCGCCCAGACCAGGATCAGAATGGCTGAAACGAAGAAGATGACGATGTTGGTGCCGAAGGCCTTGAGTACGGTACCCGCCGACTTGGCAATCAGGCTGACATCGAAGAAAGTGCGGCTGACCGCAGCATCATTGACGATCATGAACCATGCGCCAGCGCAGAGGATCAGCACGGCAACGGCATAGGAGATGACCTGCCAGGACATATCCGAAGCACGTGCACCCAGTTCCCGGCCCGCGTAGATATCGGCGCTTTTCCCGGCCTGCATTGAAAGCTGTACAGCCCGCCAGGCGAACCACAATACGGCGAGCGGAGCCAAAAGCAGCAACCAGCCGATGGTCAGAACGGGCGTCGCAGGCCAGCCCTGCGAGATCGTATAGCTGGTCACACTGTGGACGGTCTGCGCCGAAGCCAGAAGGGTGATGAACGAAAAGGCGAAAGCCAACAAGGACCGACCGCTATGGGTGCGGACTTTGTTTCGGCTGCGCCATTGCCGCGCGCGCTCTGCGCTGGCTTCCGGTGCCGGATGGGACATAGATATTCTCGCTGAGGCAAGGTGGTCGCGCGCCGTTTTGGAAACGTGCTGCCACGGTGTCAAAATCGGAAGACCGGGCCGCGGCTGCCATCGCAGGCGCGGCCCGGCCAACCGTCAGATCAAGGCTTCCAAAGTGGAACGTCGGACGGAGACATGCCCCATGACGGCAGCAAATAGGCTGCTTCCAGCTTCTTCAGGGTTCCGTCTTTTCCCATGTCGGCGATCAGCTGATCGATGACTTTCTTGTTTTCCGTGCCCTTCGGATAAATACCGGCGGTTTCGCCGCTGGATTCATACTTGCCGACCACTGCCAGCTTGCCGTTGGAATTCTTCACCTGACCGAGAATGATCGACAGATCGGTCATCACGGCATTGACCTTGCCAGCGGCAAGCGCGGTGAACATCGACGCGGTGTCGTCGAAGACATCGAGGCTTGCAACTTTCAGCGTTTCCTGCGCGAAAGGAACCAGCGTCGTGCCAGCCTGCGTGCCGACCTTCACCGTCTTCATTTCAGCTTCCGTCACCGGCTTGTCGGCGCGGGCCGCTACACCATAATCGGAGTTCATGTAAGGCGTGGAGAAATCAACGACCTTCTTGCGCGGTTCGGTGACGGAGATCAGCGCCAGCGCGATGTCATAATCCTTGTTCTGGCCTGCAACGATGGAGTCAAACGAGGCGTTGACCAGCTTTACTTTCTCAAGGCCAAGGCGATGCGCAATATTAACGGCCATGCAGAATTCATAGCCGTCCTTGATCGTGTCCGGCGTATCGCCATTGAACTGGCCGATGGCAGGCAGGTTGATGATGACGGTGAACTGACCGGGCACAGCCGGGGTGATCGATGCCGATCCCTTATCTCCGATCAGCGGGCAATCGCCGTAACCTTCGGTGGCGGCAGACGCACTGCTTACTCCTGCCGCTGTGGCGACGCTTGCGAACAATGCGCCATAAGCTGCTGACTTAAATAGGTTTTTTATTGTCATATTCCCCTCTTGCTTTCTTTTGGGTTAGAGAACGGCTTCTGCACCCGTGCGGGCCAGATCCATGTAGATTTCCTGCAGACGACGCGTATGCGGACCCGGCTTGCCATCGCCGATGGTGTGGTCCTGAATGCCGATAATCGGCGTCACGAAGCTCGATGCGCTCGTGAGAAAGGCCTCTTTGGCGGCCTTGGCTTCATCGACCGTGAACAGCCGCTCCTCGATGGTGAGGTTCTGTTCTTCGGCGATTTTCAGAACGGCCCGGCGCGTGCAGCCGGGCAGGATGGAATGCGAATTGGGACGGGTCACCAGCACATTGTCATGCGAAATGATGAAGGCGGTCGATGAAGCGCCTTCGGTGACAAAGCCGTCTTCAACCAGCCAGACTTCATGAAAGCCTTTGCTCTTGGCCTGTTTCTTGGCCATCACCTGCGCCAGCAGCATGACGGTCTTGATATCGCGGCGTGCCCAGCGCGTATCCGGTGTGACATCGACACGAACCCCATGCAGCACCGACGGTGCATTGGCCAGATTTTTGGCCTGCGTGAACATCACCAGATTGGGCTTGATATCGTCTGCATAGACAAAATCGCGATCAGCTTCGCCACGCGTCACCTGCATATAGACCACGCCTTCGCGCAGCGTGTTGCGGCGGATGAGTTCAATCTGCGCCTTGCGAATATCGTCAAGCGAGACGGGCAGGGCGATGTCGATTTCTTTGACCGAGCGTTCCAGCCGGGCGAGATGAAGATCATTATCGACCAGACGTCCATCGATCACAGCGCTCACTTCGTAGATTCCGTCGCCAAACAGAAAGCCGCGATCAAAAACCGAAACCTTTGCGTCGCTTTCGTCGACGAAGGCTCCGTTCACATAAATTACTCTGGCCAAAATACGTCCTCGGCATCTGCATTTCTCGATTGAAAGGACGGTAGGAAAAAAGAATTTGGCTGGCCAATGCTATGTTTTGCAATCACTATGCAGAAATTGCATAAGGGGAAGAGAGTAGGGGAATAAGGGAGTAAGGGAATAGGTGGATAGCTGTTGTTATCGCCTGTCCGAGACGCAAACATACTGCCTTACTGCCCTATTCCCTTACTCCCTTATTCCCCTACTCCCCTAAGGAGCGCCTATGGAACTGAAATGGCTGGAAGACTTCATCGCGCTTGCGTCAACGTCGAGCTTCTCCCGGGCGGCAGAGGCGCGCCATGTGACGCAGTCGGCCTTTTCGCGGCGGATCAAGCAGCTTGAGGTCTGGCTGGGGGTAACGCTCGTCAATCGCGCCACCTTTCCGGCTCAGTTGACCCATGAAGGGAAGACCTTTCTTCACGTCGCGGAAGATGCGGTCCGGCAGTTTTACGCCACGCGCAGAAGCCTTCAGCCAAGCCGGCAAGGACAAAACCCTGCGCTGAAATTTTCTGCCTTGCATACTTTGACCGTCACGTTCTTTCCGCAATGGCTGAAGGGGATTGATGCGACCATCGGCAATATTCATTCGCATCTGGCGCCGGATCGCGGCGGGTTTGAAGACAATATCGCGACCCTGACCGAAGGCGAAGTCGATTTCTTTCTGACTTATGCGCATCCGTCAGTGCCGATCCTGATCGACAGGGAACGGTTTCCGTCGATCATTCTGGGCACAGAAAGGCTGATCCCGGTGTCGTTGCCGTCCGGGGAAGGGCCTGTGCTGGATCGCGCTATCGAGACCGGCGCGCCACTGCCCTATCTCAGCTATGGCGACTTTTCATTCTTCGGCGCGGCTCTGGCGCAGAAATTTGCGTCCGGTCCAAGTTTTGCGCGCAAGGTCGTGCATGAGAACACCATGTCTATCGGTCTCAAAGCGATGGTTCAGGCCGGGTGGGGCATGGCATGGCTGCCGGAAAGTCTGGTTCTAGAAGAAATCCGTCGTGGCGATATGGTGCCCGCTTCGGTCGATCCCTATTGGGATCTGACGACGGAAATTCGCATCTTCCGCCACGATGCACCGCTTTCGACACGTGCTGAAAGCCTGTGGGCTTTTTTGCAGGCAAAAGACGGTGCAGTTTCAGAAAACAGCGATTGACAGGACGGCATGCGCAGCGCTGTAAATGCTCGCACTTTATTCGGCCGGAGAGGGACGTAGACGGCATGAAGATCACCATCGAACAATCGCTCGATCAGGCGGGGACGGGCGCATTCCAACGAGGCTTGCTCGGGGTTTTCGGCCTCGTCTGGGCAGCGGACGCGATGCAGGTTCTGGCTGTCGGCTTCACAGCAGCGTCCATTGCAAAAACATTCGGGCTGACCGTGCCGCAGGCATTGCAAACCGGAACGCTTTTCTTCTTCGGCATGTTGGTCGGTGCAGCCGTGTTCGGCAGACTCGCCGATAAATATGGCCGTCGCCGTGTGCTGCTGATCACCGTCGCGTGCGATGCCGTGTTTGGTCTGCTGTCAGCCTTCGCACCTGGTTTCGAAGTTCTGCTTGCACTGCGTTTCCTGACCGGCGTGGCCGTCGGTGGAACGCTGCCTGTCGATTATGCCATGATGGCTGAGTTTTTGCCCTCCAGGAACCGTGGTCGCTGGCTGGTCATGCTGGAAGGTTTCTGGGCCGTGGGCACCGTGGTGATCGCGCTAGCCGCATGGGCCGCGAGCCTTGCCGGTGTCGAGGATGCATGGCGCTATATTTTCGTCGTCACCGCAGCGCCTGCGCTTATCGGTATCTGGCTGCGCCTCTGGGTGCCGGAATCACCAATGCATCTTTTGAAATCCGGTCGCGCGGATGAAGCAAAATCGGTGATGAACCGCGTGTTGCGCCGCAACGGAAAGCCGGAACTGCCGCCGAAGGCGCGGCTTGAAGCCCCGCTTCTCGTGACGGATGAACGGCTTTTGTCGCCAAAGCTTCGCCAGCGCACGCTCGCAACGCTCGCGATCTGGTTTCTCGTTTCCGTGTCCTATTACGGCATTTTCACCTGGATACCGGCCAAGCTCGCCGGTGACGGCTTCGGCTTCGTGCGCGGTTACGGCTTTCTGGTCGTGGTGGCGCTGGCGCAATTGCCGGGCTATGCACTCGCCGCTTACGGCGTCGAAACATGGGGCCGTCGCAAGACGCTGATCAGCTTCCTGTTAATCAGCGCTGCGGCCTGTGCCTTGTTCACGATTGCCGATAGTTCGGCTGTAGTCGGCGCATCGATCCTGATCATGAGCTTCGCGCTGCTCGGCACATGGGGCGCGCTCTATGCCTTCACGCCGGAGCTTTATCCGACAGCCCTGCGCGCCAGCGGCATGGGCGCGGCAGGTGCCATGGCGCGTCTTGGTGGCCTTTTGGCGCCGTCGGCTTTGGCCATCGTCATCAGCCAGAGCTTCAACGTGGCTGTCGCAATGTTTGCTGGCCTTCTGGCGCTCGCAGGTGTGATTGCGTTCCTGATCAATGTCGAAACGCGCCAGCAGGCTTTGAACTAGGCGTTTAAAACGCTTTTCGGAAAGTCAGATTGAGGCGAACACGACCAACCTTGTCGTGTTCGCCATCTTTCAGCGCCAATATGCCATGGTGATAAAGGCGTGACGGGCCACCCCAGACAACCACATCGCCATGGTGCAAGGGGTATTTGGTGATCGGGTCGTTGCGTTTAAGACCGCCAAACTGGAAGGTAGCGGGAAGACCAAGCGAAACCGATACAATCGGATTGGCGAAATCACGCTCGTCCTTGTCCTGATGCAAGGACAGCTTTGCGCCGGGCTCGTAACGGTTGATCAGGCAGGCATCGGGCGAAAAATCGGGATATCCGGCCTGTCGGGCGGCATTTTCAGCGAGAGACCGAAGGGCGTCCGGCATGGCTGGCCATGGCTTCCCGGTTTCAGGGTCATTGGCGCTATATCCATAGCCAGTTTTGTCGGTTACCCAGCCCGCTTGCCCGCAATTGGTCATGGCGACCGACATGCGATAGCCACCGGGCGTCACCATATGCCGAAATGGCGCGGCGGCGCTGACATCCGCGACTGATTTCAAAATCGCTTCTTCCTCCGGCAATGCGAAGCCGTGCAGAAGTACTGCGCCGGGCGCAAGAATCTCCACGGGTTCAAGCTGATCAAACAAATCTCTCATAAGGCTTTTTAGCATAGGCCGCTGCTGAAACGTCCCGAAATCTGCTTTCTAATTGAAGACCCCTGTCGGGGTCCTCTGGTTGTTATGAAGTGAGATTACCAGTTTACCTTGAAACCGAGCGTTCCCTTGAGGCTATAATTATCGCCGAAATCCTCGAAGCTGGTCTTGACCATGCCTTCGCCGAACAGCGCATATTTGCCATCGGCCCAGGCATAGGTTCCACCGGCGCCGATACCGCCCCAGGTTTTGTCGTTTTCGCTTTTGAAATCAACACCACCCGCTCTGATCTTATAGTCGTTCATGAACTCCTGATAGAGATTGGCGGCGACATAGAGTTTGGTCTGGGTCAGCCTGTTATTTTCGTCATGCCATGCATTATGGTATTCCGCCGCCAGCCCAATGCGGGCATTGAGGCTGTCGCCGTTACGCAGATCGAGAGGTACGCCCGCGACATCGTGGAAACTGTCGAAATCCACCGAAGACCAGACAAGCTGCGCCTGCGGTGTGATCGACCAATGTTCGTTGACTTCGATACGTCGTCCACCTTCAAGGCTGAGACCATAGCCAAAGCCCTTATTGCCATCGGCCAATGACTTTTTAAGTGTATCGGACACGAGCTTGCTGTCATACCAGGTCAACTGGAGCTGTCCATCGAGATAATAGCCATTATTGCCATACCAGGTGAGTGCGCCGCCTAATCCCCAGCCGTCGGTGTCGATGGTGCCATCGCCACTAAACGACGAGATATCACTGCTGGCTTTGCCATATTGCGCCGTCAGACTGCCGATCAGGCGACCGGATTCGCTCTCGTGAAACATCGCGTCGATACCGGCCTGCATGACGAATACGCCGATATCCTGCGTCACATCGGCGGTGGAGCCGCCCGCCGCAAATTTGCTGTGGGTTCCTTCGATACGGCCCCAGACGCCATATTTGTCGATGGCGATATCCGGACCTGCCGTCGCATGGCCGTCCTTGATATCCTCACTCGGCAATATATCACCGGTCCAGTATCGATTGCCGACGCGCTGCTGCAAACTTGGCATCTGGTTCAACGCCTGCATATTGCGGGCATAGCCTTCATAGATCGGCATGGACGGATTGTAGCGCTTTTCGCCATTGGCGGATGTATTGCGGAGATAAAATCCGCCGTCACCAGTCAGCGCCACGCTGTTCGCGGTTGCCGCAGAAGCAGCGGGTTCTGACGCCGCAGGCGAGGGGGCTTCGGTCGGCTGGTCAGGTGTTGCGGTGATTTCGTAGGCATAGACGCCGCTGACAACCGCCGCTTCGCCGTCTTCCGTCGTATAATCGCCTGCGAGCGCGAATGTACCCGCCGGATTGCCTGCAACCTCGATGATCTTGGTATCATCGGCAATCTGCTGGCTGGACTGGCCATAGGAAACAAGGCGAAGCTGGCTGTTGCCGGAACTGTCGCCAGCTATGACCAGACGGCTGGTCTCTCTATTATCGGCACCGATACCGGTGGCAATCTCGACCGTGCCGCCTTTGCCGATGTAATCGCCTTTGACGGTCAGTGTGCCGACACCATTATCACCGGGAGCGACAACACCGCCGGTTTCGTTGGTCACGGATTGGACGCTGCCGATGCCGCTTAGTCGCCCGGCTCTTGCAACCCGGACGGATGTGTAGTTGTCGCCGTCGAAGATCAGCGTTCCGCCGACGACTGCGGAATCGCCGGTAAAGCTATTATCACCGGTGAGCCGCAGAATGCCTGCGCCACGTTTTGTCAGACCGCCGATGCCGGAGATGGGATTGGACCACGTTGAAGAATAGCCCTGCGTATCGACGTCGAAACCTTCGGCATGGCGGAATTTCATCGGCCCGTTGATCGCAGCGCCAAGGTTCAGGAGGCCTTGGCCGTAGATTTCGGTCGGGCCGATATTGGTGGCGGTGGTCAGCAGGGTTTCAATGGTCTGCCGCGCATTCATATAGGGAAAGGCTTGACGCACAACGGCGGCGGCACCGGCCACATGCGGCGTCGCCATGGATGTGCCCTGCATGTAGGAATAACCGCCACCGGGATAGGTCGAGTAAACAGCGCCGCCCGTATCACCGCCTGGGGCCGCCATGCACCATTCTGCCGCAATACCGCAGCGATTGCTGTAGCTCGCAATTTGCCGGTTTGGACCAACGGAAACAACGGCAATGATCGAGCCTCTCAAATCCGAAAAGTCGAGATTGGCGACGGCAGGATCATTCGGTGCCAAAAGGCGGAATGTGTTGGGATTGTTCATGTCGAGATCGCGGCGGCGACCATCGACAAATTTATATTTGCCGAGCGCGGTATTTTGGGGTGTGATTGCAGGAAACAGGGCGCTGCCGCTCGGCTGCGCTGACGAATATGGCTGAACCTTGTAATTATTGCCGGCAGCGAAGACCATGACGATATCGGCTTTGGCGGCGACTTTCAGTGCCTCGTAATCATTACGAAGATAGTTGCCATACAGAATCGGCTGATAGCTCAACCGTTGATAATTGCGATTGTTGTAAGGGGTAGGAAACGCATAGGGGCCATAGCTGCCGTTCAGCACCTTCACCCCTGTCGTTGATGCATAGCGCAGTGCCCTGTTGATCGCGTCATATTGCCGGTCCGGCACGATGGCCCGCAAGGCGAGGATTTGTGCATCATAGGCAACGCCATGCATGCCGGTTCCATTGCGGGCTGCGGCGATGGTGCCGCTGACATGGGTTCCGTGCCCGATGGGCGTCCCGTTTCGCTGAAGGTCCCGAACATCCCGCTCGTGCATGAAAGTGCCGAAGTTTCTCGACCAGGGATGCACTTTCCCGGCAAATTCCGGATGGTAGATATCAATGCCAGTGTCGAGCACGGCGACCGTGATGCCTTTTCCTGTAAAACCGCGTCGGTATGCGGGGATGGGGTTGATCATGGGGAGGCCCCAGCTTGCCAGATATTCCGCGTCGGACGTGAATGCTCGAGATGGTTCGGCCTGTTGCGCGTTGGAATAAGAAGGAAACAGATAAATAGTCGCAGCTAATAATCGAACAATTCGACGAGAACTTCGCATATATCTCTCCCGGTTTAGGTGAAATTATTTCAGATTTCATTCCTTATTTTATTGAGAATAATTTCATTCCAAATACTTAGGCTTGCAATATTTCTGCAATAATATAAGGAATATGACAGTTTGTTCATTTTAATATTTATTTTACAACGCCTATTAGTTGCCTTTGTTTTATTGATACCTATTTTGAAATTACAGCCGGACACATCGTTTCTTCGCAGTTCTAAACCGGGCAATAAAAAACGGGGCCGAAGCCCCGTTTTCATCGTCTGTATTGCAAAATATCGGTTGCGTTAGCTTGCCGAACCGAAACGTTCCTCGCTGAGCGCTGCCGCCATCAGCGTCTTGGTATAGTCTTCACGAGGATGATCGAAGATTTGTTCGGTGTCGCCTTGTTCAACGATCCTGCCATTGCGCATCACGATCACATAATCCGACACGGCGCGAACCACGGCCATATCATGGCTGATGAATAGATAGGAAAGGCCGTGGTCCTTTTGCAGATCACGCAGCAGTGCCACGATCTGCTTCTGCACCGAGCGGTCGAGCGCGCTTGTGGGCTCGTCCAGAACGATGACGCGTGGTTTCAAGATCATCGTGCGGGCAATCGCGATACGCTGGCGCTGTCCGCCTGAAAATTCATGCGGGTAGCGATTGCGCATGGCGGGGTCCAGCCCGACTTCTTTCAGCGCTTCCTGCGCCCGACGGTCACGCTCCCTGGCTGAAAGCTGTGGCTCGTGGATCAGCAGCCCTTCGGTGATGATGCGCCCCACCGTCATGCGCGGGCTGAGCGAACCAAACGGGTCCTGAAAGACCAGTTGCAGTTCCCGGCGTTTCGGGCGCATGGCTTGCGGGTCGCGCGGCAATTCCTTGCCGAGATAGGCGATGCGGCCCTCGGAATCGAGAAGCCGCAGGATAGCACGGCCGAGCGTGGATTTGCCCGAACCGGACTCGCCAACGATGCCAATGGTCTGACCTTCCTTGAGCGTGAGCGAGACATTGTTAACGGCGGTCATGTAATTGGCAGCGCCGAGCCAAGGTTTGTGGATCAGGAAGTTGACCTTGACATTATCGGCGCGGACCAAGACAGGCGCTTCATCCGGCGGTGGCAGCTTTTCGCCTTCCGGTTCGGCATCAAGCAACATCCGGGTGTACGCGTGCTGCGGCCCGGTAAAAAGCGCCTCCGTTTGGTTGGTCTCGACCACCTCGCCGGAGCGCATCACATAAACCCGGTCGGCAAAGCGGCGTACGATGCCGAGGTCATGGGTGATGAACACAACCGCCATGCCAAGGCGCTGTTGCAGATCGGCCAGGAGATCGAGTATCTGCGCCTGAATGGTGACATCGAGCGCCGTGGTCGGCTCATCGGCAATCAGAATATCGGGCTCGTTGGCGAGCGCCATGGCGATCATCACGCGCTGACGCTGGCCGCCCGACAGTTCGTAAGGATAGCTGTCGAAGCGGCGTTCCGGCTCCGGAATGCCAACGAGTTTCAGCAGTTCCAGAATGCGCGGGCGCGCCTGTTTCTTGCTCATGCCGCGGTGATAGCGCAACGGTTCGGCAAGCTGGTCGCCGATGCGATAGAGCGGATCGAGCGAAGTCATCGGCTCCTGAAAGATCATGGTGATCTTGGCGCCGCGAATGTTGTTCAGCGCCTTGTCGGACATGCCGATCAGGTCTTGACCGCGATAGAGCGCCTGTCCTGTTGCCTTGCCGTTGCGCGCCAACAGCCCCATCAGCGCCATTGTTGTCTGGCTTTTGCCGGAACCCGATTCCCCCACAATAGCCACCGTTTCCCCGGCCTTGACGTCGAGGTCGATACCACGCACTGCCGGAACCGGGCCATCATGGGTGTCGAAGGTCACGCGCAGATCGCGAACGCTCAGAATGGTTTCCTTCGTCATCTCAGCGGTCCTTCGGGTCAAGACTGTCACGCAGGCCGTCGCCCAAAAAGTTCAGCGCAAACAGAATGATGGTCAATGTTGCTGCGGGCCAGATCAATTGCCAGCTTGCACCGCGCATGTTTTGGGCACCTTCCGAGATCAGCAAGCCGAGCGAGGTGAGGGGGTCTTGCACACCAAGGCCGAGGAAGGAGAGCAGGCTTTCCAGCAGAATGGCTTTCGGCACAAGCAATGTGACGAAGACGATCACCGGGCCCAGCGCGTTGGGAATGATATGCCGCGTGATGACCCCGCGCCGTGTAGCGCCGAGCGCTTCCGCCGCCTGTACAAATTCCTGCCGCTTGAGGCTTAATGTCTGGCCGCGCACGATGCGTGCCATATCCAGCCATTCTGTCGCGCCGATGGCAATGAAGATGATGAATATTGACCGCCCGAAGAAGACGAGCATCAGGATCACAAAGAAGATAAACGGCAGCGAATAAAGGATATCGACAACACGCATCATGACATTGTCGATGCGCCCGCCGAGATAGCCGGAAATCGCACCGAAGGAGACGCCCAGCACCAGCGACATGGCCGAGGCTAGCAGGCCGATGGCCAGCGACATGCGCACGCCGATGAAGATGCGCGTCATCAGATCGCGACCGAGATTATCCGTGCCAAGCAGGAAATAATTTCGGCTTACGTTGAGCGTCAGCTTGCCGCTCAGGCCGTCGGCGGCCAGTTCCACCTTCGGATTGCTGAACAGATCGGAGCGCTGGAAATAACGCAGAACACGGTCGTCGGTTGGGCGTTGCGCCGTAAAGTCGACAATGATGTTGTTGCCGGTCAGTTCCGGTTCGGCGGAGGCCTTCAATCGCGCGCGGGCGAGTTCGCGTTCAAGGCCGGGCAGGATCGTATCCGCGCGCGGATAGGCTTCGAGGCTTGGCGCAACACGCACGAACTGCGGATAAATCTTGTCATAAGGATGCGGGCTCAGCATCGGCCCGAAAATGCCCGCAAGAGCCAAGACGGCAAGCACGATAGCGCTGGCGACGGCGGCCTTGTTCCTGCGCAGGCGCAGCCATGCATCCTGCCAGAGCGAGCGGCTTGGCATGCTCAATTCGGCGGTTTCCGTTGGTACGGTCAGATCAGTCATAGCGAACCCTCGGATCAAGCCATGCATAGAGAAGATCGACAATCAGATTGAACACCACGACGAAGATCGAGATCACCACAACCGTGCCCATGACGAGCGTGTAATCACGGCTGAGCGCGCCCTGCACGAAATAGCGTCCGATGCCCGGAATGCCGAAAATCGTCTCGACCACAACCGAACCTGTGAGGAGGGCGGCGGCAGTCGGCCCAAGATAGGAAACGGCGGGCAGCATAGCAGCACGCAAAGCATGAACGCCAACCACAACACGGGTCGGCAAGCCATAGGCGCGGGCGGTGCGCACATGATTGGCGCGCAACGCTTCAATGGTTGCGCCACGCACCAGACGGGCAATAACCCCCACTTGCGGCAGAGCAAGCGTCAGCACCGGCAATATCCAGTAGGTGACATTGGCCGATGACCAACCGCCTGCCGGAACCCAGCCCAGAATGACGCCGAAGAGCAGGCTGAGAAGGGGGGCTACAACAAAATTGGGCGTTGTGATGCCGAAGGTCGCCAGAGCCACCACGAAATAATCGACGGCGGAATTCTGCTTCAGCGCGGCAAGCGTGCCGAGAAAAGTGCCGATGATCGCCGCCAGCGTCAGGCCCAAAGTGCCAAGCATGATCGACACCGGCAAACCTGACGCGAACAGGTCATTCACGGAAAAATCGCGCCGCGTAAAGCTCGGGCCGAGATCGCCCTGCAAGAGATTACCAAGATAAATCAGATACTGCTGCCAGAGCGGCGCGTCCATATTATAGGCGCGCTTGAGGTTTTCGAGGATCAGCGGATCAATCGGGCGCTCAAGGTCGAATGGGCCGCCCGGCGCGAGCCGAATCAGAAAAAATGTCAGCGTGACGATAATGAAGACCGTGGGTATCGCACTACCCAATCGTCGGAGCGTATAGCCCAGCATGTCGTTGTCCCTTCTTTGCCGGATGGTCAAAAACCTGTCCGGCAAATCCCACTAAGGGCTTTAGATTATTGTTGTTCTGGTATTTTGTCTGCTTTCGCCCATCGTAAGGCGAAAACGGAAACGCTGGCGGGAGAGGGGTATCTCGTCCCTTTTCCGTCAAAAAATAGGGCCGCGCCACCAAGCGCAGCCCTGTCTGAAATTACTGTTTGAGGGAAAGCCAGCGGGTCTTGTGGCTATCCATAAGATTGTCGTTCCATCCGGCGACCTTGTCCGAAACGAGCGCGCGCGAGGAGTAATAGAGGATCGGAATATTGCCCACTTCATCAAGCTGGATTTTTTCGGCTTCGCCCAGCACCTTGGCGCGTTCACCGAGATCGGTGGTCTTTTCCGCCTTGGCCATCAGCGCGTCATAGTCGGCGTTCTTCCACTTGGAATAGTTGAAGCTGACATTGCCCTGGCTGATGAACAGGAAGTTCTGCGGGTCGTTGTAATCGCCGATCCAGCCAGCACGCGCGATATCAAACGGGCCGTCATCGCGCATGAAATTGAAATAAGTTGCGCCTTCGGTCTCGTTGAGCGAGGCCTTCACGCCAATATTGCCCAGCATGTCGGCAATGGCCGCCATGGTGTTCTTGTTGTTCTCGGACGTGTTGTAAAGCAACTCGATGGAGAGCGTATTTGGCTCTACGCCGGCTTCTTTCAGAAGCTCCTTGGCCTTGTCCTCACGCTCCAGCATGTCGTCGGAATAATCGAGCTTCGGCGCGTCTTTCAGGTAATTGGCGATACCGGGCGGCACCATGGAATAGCCGGGCAGCATCGTTCCCTGCCAGACCTGATCGGCCAGAAATTCACGGTCGATGGCCAGCGAGATCGCCTGACGCACTTTGACGTCCTTCAGCTTGCTGTCCGCCGATTTGCCTTTGACCGGCAGATAATAGACGCCGAGATAAGGCGCCATGCGGAATTCCTTGGCGAGATTTTTCTTCACATAATCCATCTGCTCGGCGGGAACGTCGGAACAGATTTGCACTTCCTTGGCCTCGAAGCGGCGCATACAGCTGGCGCGGTCTTCAAAGGGAATCCAGTTCACCGTATCGATCTTCACCTGATCCGCTTCATAATAATACGGGTTCTTCTTCATGACGATCTTGTCGTTCGGCGTGAAGCTCTCAAGCATATAGGCGCCGTTGGTCACCATCTTGCCGGGCGTGGTGAACTTGTCGCCATTGGCCTCAACGCTTTTCTGATTCATCGGAAAGCCGGTTTGGTGTGTCAGAAGCTCGAGAAAATACGGAGCAGGGGCGTTCAACGTGATCTTCAGCGTATGGTCGTCGAGAGCTTCAACGCCAAGCTGGTCGACAGGCTTTTTACCGCCTGCAATATCTTCTGCGTTCTTGATGACAAACAGCATGCTGGCATAACCGGCAGCTGTCTTCGGGTCCATCAGACGACGGAACGTGAACTGAAAATCACCTGCGGTGACCGGATCGCCATTCGACCATTTCGCATTGTCACGCAGATGGAAGGTGTAGACCGTGCCGTCTTCGGAAACATCCCAGGACTTGGCGACGCCGGGAATTGCCTTGCCGTCAGCATCCTGAATGGTCAGACCGTCATAGAGATCGCGCAGCACGTTACCCTCGGCAACACTGGAGGTGCGGTGATGGTCGAGAGTGGCCGGATCTGTGTCATTACCGCGATTGAGTACGGTTTCGGCAGATGCCGCACCTGCCAGTGCCAGAAGACATACGCCTGTCAGTAGAAATTTCCGATACATTTAAGAACCCCTCTTTTGAAATTTATGAAATGTCCTGCATCTTATGGATAAGCGGACCACATGCAAGCGAACTTAGCAACACATTGAATCAATACAAATAATCAAAAAATTGGGAGCGATTTTTGTGGGCGAAAACGGGTACGGAAAAACGAATTTCCGTACAATTTTGCCACTCTATTTTACATCAGATTCTGGCAAAAATCTCCGTAATTTCTAGGGTTTGAGGCTTCCGTTTGTCAGTTGAAGGGACAGAAATTCAAACTCGATTCGGATGAATTTTCACTCGGGGGTTGGCTGGGGATAACGTTCAACCGCAAGGCTGCAACTTGATTATCTGGGTGAATCTATAGGCCGGACGACAAGCCAGAATGTTTGCATTTCGAAAATTACCGCCCCCAACACCAAAAATAATGCACGGTCGGGTTTTGCTGTTGTGTCGCAAACTTATGGATACTTATGTTCCATAACATAGCTTATGCAATTAAGCGTGGCAGTTGGGGGCAGCCTAAAGCGTGTCGCATTTATTCGGCCTCATACCCAGCAGCCTTAAAGAAGTTCTGGCATTCATTGATGGAGAAGAGACTGATGATATCGCCAAGTGCTTTTGAGATGGCGTCGAAGCTGCGTGCTGC
>NZ_BAABRX010000020.1:0-37631 GCF_040372265.1 Brucella sp. NBRC 113783
TTGATTGGCGCTTCAGCTTCTCGGCAATAGCATTCAGAATCATGGGCTCGCTCCGCAACTTTCGGAGCGGCAAATTCCATGCCTATGGTCAACATACGGTTAAGCCCGAAAGTTTGCGACAAGCCCCCGATCTCTCCGGTCTCCAGCTGCAGCGTGCAGCGCGTCACTGTGACATCGCCGAGATTGAACTGGGCGCCTGTTCCGCTCGCACGCCCCCGGATCATGGCCGAACCGTATTCGGGGCGGCGGACCCAATCGAATTTCGGATGCGGTATGGAGCGCCAATGGGCCTCGAGTTCCACGACCGGCGCCTCCGCGAGCAGCGTCATCCACTCTGCCCGCGAATAGCTCGACTTTGCCGCCTTTGGCTGCGGTGTCATCTGTGTCTGTCGATCGGTCACAGGATCTGAACTCCCTCGACCCAGACGTTGCGAACGATCGGTGCTGCATCGATCTCGGTGACGCGCAGGAAGTCGGCGCGGCGCCCGACGGCCAGCTCTCCGCGATCGTCGAGGCCGAAGAGTTCTGCAGGCCGCTTGCTGCCCATAGCCACTGCCGCAGGCAGGTCCGGGCCGTTGGTTTCGCCGGCAAGGGTCCAGATGGCGTAGAGAATGCTCGAGGGAATGTAATCCGAGCAGATGACGTCGATCAGGCCCTCTTGCGAAAGCAGTCTTCCTGAGACATTGCCGATATGCGAACGTCCAGCAACGATGTTGGGGCCGCCGATAATCGTCGTCATGTCGGCGGCGCGTGCCGCCCGTGCCGATTCCAGCGTAATCGGGAATTCCGAGATGGTCATGCCGAAAGCCTGGCCTTCAGCGATATGAGCGGCTGTCGTATCATCGTGGCTTGAGAATTCGATGCCGTGCTGCTTGCACAATGCGACGACTGCTGCCCGGTTGATTGCCGCATGGTCATTCGTATGCGGCGCCGCGGCGATCTGTTCTTCGATGACCTCGTCGGCAATACCCTTGCGTCTTTGCAGTTTCCTGAAACGATCGGGATCGCGATGCGGGCCATCGTCCATCACCGTGACGTAGCGCAAGCTCGCTTCGCCGAGATAGGGCTTCAGAAGCTCGACGAGATCGGCCTCGCGCGTATCGCAACGAAGGTGGAGAAAATGATCGATTTTCAGCAGGCCTGCCTGACGCGCATCGTGAAGCCCTTCGACCATCAGTGGCAGAAGTTTGCGACGATCGGGATTGCCGACGGCGCCGACGATCAGCGAATCGAAAACGGTGGTGATGCCACCTGCCGCAAGCACGGCATCCTGGGTGCGAACGGCATTGACCTTGTTCCAGAACACGCCAGCCCGCGGCATGATCTGCTTTTCCAGATGATCCGTATGGACATCGACAAGGCCGGGGAGGAGATAGTCGCCTTCGAAATCGAGGGCACCGACGTCGGCCGTGCCTTTTCGGGCGATGTCGGAGATCTTGCCGTCCTTGACCTGCATCGAGCCAAGGATGACTTCGGTGCCGGTGACGATCCGGGCATTGGTAATGATTGCTTCCACGTTTCCACACTGCGCGAGCGCCTGTCGGCACGCGCTCCCTGAATTCGAATTTGTCCTAAGATGATCTTGCTTCAGTGACTTCAGGGCTATGGCCACCAGATGATGGTTGGGCGACAGTTGGATGACAAGGGAGTGACGAAAACGGTATGTCTTCTGGAAACATTCCTTCCGACAGAGTGGCCGACACATCTTCGATCTTGACAGCAAGCCGGTTTGGCCGCCTGAAATGTCGTGACTTTTGCCGACCGGGATGCTGTTGAGACGCGCGTTGATGACCACTCTGCCAGATAACAAGGCGACACTTCATGATCGGCGCGGCGCCTCGACCTTGTGGCGCGTCGTCGCCGACACGATCGAGCAGGACATCAAATCGTCACGCTATCGACCCGGCGAAAAATTGCCGACCGAGTTCGAGCTTGCCGAGCGGTTCAGCGTCCATCGAAACACGATCAGGCGTGCCATGGTCGTGCTGCGCGAGCGCGATCTGCTACGTATCGAGCAGGGGCGAGGAACTTTCGTGAAGGAGCGGATGGTCCGCCACCAGCTCGGACCCAAGACCCGCCTAACGACTGCGCTGAAGGATATCGAACGTGTCAGTGAACGCCGCTATCTCGGAACAGAACGGGTAAGAGTTACCAATGAGCTAGCGCGCGATCTGCGTATGCCGCGCAACCGTTTCGTCCGGCGCGTGGATACGATGACTGTGGTCGACACGATCGTCGTCTCATTGACCGCAAGCTATTTTCCGTTACCGCGTTTTGAAAAGATCGAAACCATTATCGAGGAAACGGGCAGCTTCAGCGAGGCATGGAAGCGCCTTGGCGTGCAGGAATATCGTCGCCACGAATCCCGGATTTCGGCGGTTGCGCTCTCGAAGTTGGATGCCGAGTTGCTGTCGATGTCACGTGGCCAGCCGGCAATCTTCGTAACGAATATCAATATCGACGAAGAAGGGCTGCCGATCGTCGTTTCATTTACGCGCATTGCTCCCCAACACATGGAACTCGTCGTCCGCTTCGACTGACGACGCGACAAACCGCACGCATTCCAGGATTCCATGAGACTCTCGAGAGCCTTGCGCGCGAATCCGAAGGGTATGAATCCGAAATTCATACCGTAGGTGTCTCCGATCTGTCATCAAACTGACGTCGATCTGTTGCCGTGAGGCGATTGAGCTAGCCTCGAAAACGCAGAGTGAAAAGGGCAGGGCTGACGCCGCCTACTCGGCACGATATCTAATCAGAGTATTGAATATGGCTGCAATAACGATCGACCATGTGCAAAAGTCGTTTGGGTCGACCTCGGTTCTCAGGGACGTTTCGCTCTCGATTTCAGACGGGGAGTTTCTGACGTTGCTGGGTCCGTCGGGATGCGGGAAGTCGACGCTTCTGCGGATCCTGGCCGGTCTCGACGTTCAGACGGGCGGCTCGCTGTCGATCGGGGATCGCGTGGTGGACGGGGTGCGACCGAAGGCGCGCGACGTGGCGATGGTGTTTCAGTCCTACGCCCTCTACCCGCACATGACGGTTACGGCTAATATGGCGCTGCCTTTGCGCATGCGGCGCTTGTCGGCGTGGCAGCGTCTGCCGCTGGTCGGCCGGTTCCTGCCCGGCACGAGGGCGACCGTTGCTGCGATCGAGGATGATGTTGCGCAGACCGCCGAGGCCCTGGGTATCGGCCATCTCCTCGATCGCAAACCCGGACAACTGTCGGGCGGTCAGCGCCAGCGCGTCGCCGTCGGTCGTGCGATGGTGCGCCAGCCGGCCGTGTTCCTGATGGACGAACCGCTGTCGAACCTCGACGCCAAGCTGCGCGTTCAGATGCGCGCCGAGATCAAGGAACTGCACAAGCGACTGGGCGTCACCTTCGTCTACGTCACCCACGACCAGTCGGAAGCGATGACCATGTCGGATCGTGTCGCGGTGATGCTCGACGGCGAACTGCTGCAGGTCGCGCCACCGCAGGAGATCTATGCCGACCCTGAGGATCGTCGTGTGGCCGAGTTCATCGGCTCGCCGAAGATCGGCATTCTCGAAGCGACCGTCGAGGAGCCGGGCGTGGCGATGACCGCGGGCACGGTGTTCTTCATCCCCGGTGAGATCGCGTCGGGCAGCAAGATCGCGCTCGGCATTCGCCCGGAAGCCTTCTACCTGACCGACAATCACGGCCCGAACGTCCTGACCGGCGCGGTCAAGCTGGTCGAGCATATGGGTTCCGACCTGTTCGTCCATCTCGACGTGCCCGGCCAGTCCACTCCGGTCATTGCCCGGCTTCTGGCCGAGCGTGCTCCGCATATCAACGAAGGCCAGACGCTGCATCTCGGCGTCAAGCCGGAGCGGCTTCTCCTGTTTGCAGCCGACGGCCGGCGCATCCGCTCGGCATCCGGCGTTTCGGCTTCGGCGGCTGACGCGAAGATCCTGCCGCTCAAGGAGCGGATGTGATGAGCCTTGCTGCTTCCGCCCCGGCCGATCAGGCCGCCTTGTCCGCACAGGCACAGAAG
Organism: Brucella sp. NBRC 113783; assembly: GCF_040372265.1. NCBI lineage: Bacteria > Pseudomonadati > Pseudomonadota > Alphaproteobacteria > Hyphomicrobiales > Brucellaceae > Brucella > Brucella sp. NBRC 113783. Next base: position 4,017 of record NZ_BAABRX010000020.1, read on the forward strand.
CGGCTGCGGCGTCATCGTCTGGCCGAGATCCTGTCGGCCTGGTCGCTGGCCGGCCCGGCGCTTTTCTTCCTCGTTTGCCTGTTCTTCCTGCCCGTATTTGCGGTCTTCGCCATTGCGCTCACCGACTGGCAGTTCGGTGCAAGCTCGATGTCCTTCGTCGGGTTTGCGAATTTCAGGGAAGTGTTCTCGGATGAAGGCTTTCGTGCCTCCTTCGTCAACACGCTCGTCTATGTGGCGATCGTCGTGCCCGGCACGATCCTGCTCGGGCTGGTGATTGCGCTCTTGATCGAGAGCGGCAAGTCGGCCCGCGCCTTATACCGCGCCATCCACTTCCTGCCCTTCATGGCGACCCTGACAGCGATGGCGATCGCCTGGGAGGCGCTGCTGCATCCGACCATCGGCCTCGTCAACCAGACGCTGGCCGGCCTCGGCATTCCGACCGCCAACTGGCTGCGCGACGAGGGCACCGTGCTGCCGGTGCTCGCCATGATCGGCATCTGGCAGAACCTCGGCTACGCCATGGTTCTGTTCCTTGCCGGCTTGAAGTCGATCCCGCAGGACCTCTACGATGCCGCCGATATCGACGGCGCCGACCTTTGGCTCGACCGGCTTCGCACCGTCACCCTGCCGATGCTCGGGCCAGTTACCATGTTCGTCTTCATCGTCGTGGCGCTCAAAGCCTTCGAGACCTTCGACACCGTGCAGATCCTCACCCAGGGCGGGCCGGGCCATGCCTCCGAGATGCTGCTCTTCACCCTCTATCGCGAGAGCTTCCAGTATCTGCGCACCGGCTATGGCGCATCCGTCGCCGTCGTCTTCCTTATCATCGTCGTCCTCCTGACGCTGATCCAGGCGCGGGTGATGGACAAGAAGGTTCACTACCAATGAGCATGTCCCGTTCCGCCCGCGACCTCGCCGCATCGGCCGCGATCTCCCGACATGCCGTGCTGCTGATCACCAGCGCGCTGATCCTTATCCCCTTCGTGTGGATGGTGTCGCTGTCGATCAAGCCGCCGGGCGAGATCTTTCGCGCGTCCTTTTCCTTCTGGCCCAATCAGTTCTACGGGATCGAGAACTATACCAAGGCGCTGACCGATGCGCCGCTGCCGCAATACATGCTGAACGGCATCATCGTCTGCGGCTCGATCGTCATCCTGCAGGTGCTCGTCTGCGCGCCGGCGGCCTATGCACTGGCCAAGCTTGACTTCCCCGGAAAGAACCTGTTGTTCGCCATGGTGCTGATCGCGCTGATCCTGCCGCATGAGGTTCTCTCCCTGCCGCTGTTCATCCTCGGCTACCAGATCGGCATTCTCAACACCTACGGTGCGTTGATCTTCCCCTATGTCGTCTCGCCCTTTGGCATCTTCCTGTTCCGGCAGTTCTTCAAGACCATTCCCGACGACGTGGTGCATGCCGCACGCCTGGATGGCCTCTCGGAGCTTGCCATCGTCTGGAAGATCATGGTGCCGATGGCCCTGCCGGCCATCATCGCCTTCGGCATCTTCTCGGTCGTCGGGCACTGGAACAGCCTGTTCTGGCCGCTGATCGCCGTGCGTGACCAGAACCTCATGCCGCCGCCGCTCGGCATCATGGCTTTCAAGAACGAGGAGGCCGGCAACGATTACGGCCCACTGATGGCCGCATCCACCATCGTCGTCGCTCCCCTGATCGTCGCTTTCCTTTCCGCTCAGCGCTGGTTCGTCGAAGGCCTCACAGGCGGAGCGGTCAAGTGACATCGCACCTCGCAACAGGAACGGCGGCGGCTAAGAATTTCGCACCAGCCACGGCCGGAGAACCGCGCTTTGCGATCTATTACACCACGCCTGCCAGTCATCCCCTGACCAGGGCAGCGGAGACGTGGCTCGGCCGCAGTGCGTTCCATCGGCTGCCGGACGTCAGGATCAAGAACGACGGTGATGATCAGGATGCGTTGATCGGTGAGCCGAGGCGCTACGGCTTCCATGCGACGCTGAAAGCGCCGTTCCGGCTGGCCGACGGCATCGGCACCGAGGAGCTTGAGGCAGCGCTGTCGCGCTTTGCCGGCTGCACCCGGCCATGCCCGATCGGACCGCTGCGTGTCGGCCTTCTGGCGGGCTTCTTCGCGCTCATCCCGATCCAGCCGATCATCCGGGTGCGCACCTTCTCGGCAAGTGTGGTCGAGGCCTTTGACCGGTTTCGGGCACCGTTCGACACTGCGGAACTGAAACGCCGCAAGCTCGACCGCCTCGACGACGACGAGGCCGAGCATCTGGTGCGCTGGGGCTATCCCTACGTGTTCGACCGGTTCCGGTTCCACATGACATTGACGAACCCCGTCGGTTCGAACGACCGCGCCGCGCTGCAGGCGGACCTGGCAGGCCGTTTCGACGGCCTGCTCGACGAGGATTTCGCGATCGACGCCCTGACCCTATTCGAGCAGCCGCATCCGCAGGCCGACTTCGTAGCGCGCCGCCGTTTCCCGCTCAATCCGGGAGCGCCGCTATGAATTATGGACCTGACAATGGTGGCCGTCTCGTCCTGATCGTCGGCCCGAGCGGCGCCGGCAAGGACACCTTGCTCGATATCGCCAAGCGAGAGCTGGCAGAGGACAAGCGGATCCGCTTCGTGCAGCGCACCATCACCCGGCCCGCATCCGTGGGGGAGGATCATCTCCCGATGGACGAGGCCAGCTTCGAGGAGGCCGCAGGGCAGGGGGCGTTTGCCCTGCACTGGGCGGCCCATGATCTGCAATACGGCCTGCCCGTCGTCATCGACCGGTGGATCGCCGACGGCGATGTCGTCGTCGCCAACGCATCGCGCGCCATGCTCGGTCCGGCTCGGCAGCGATATCCTGGCCTGATGATCATTAATATCACCGCCGATCCCGAAATCCTCGCAAAGCGACTTGCACAAAGGGGACGGGAAGACAGCGATGCGCAGAAATCCCGCCTCGGTCGCAGCAAAGCAATCTCCCCCGATCTTGGAGACGTCGTCATTATCGACAACTCCGGAGACTTGGACGTGGCTTCCAGGCAGCTGATGGCGCTCATTCAATCGGTCCGGGCCGAACGCCCCGATCAAGGTCGGAACTAGATATGGCAAACACATTCAACCTCGATATCGATCTCGACGGCGAAGGCCGCCAGGACGGTTACCTGCGGGTGAAGGCTTCCAGCGAACATTCGCCGTTTGGCATGGCGATGGTGCCGATCACCTCGTTCAAAAGTGGCGCCGGGCCTTGCGTTCTCGTGATGGGCGGTTGCCACGGCGACGAATACGAGGGGCAACTCATCGCAAGGGCGCTTCTGGGCAAGCTCGACCTGTCAGACGTGACCGGCCAGCTGATCGTCATGCCGTCAGCCAACCCTCACGCCGTTGCTGCGGGGCGACGTTATTCGCCACTTGATGACGGCAACCTCAATACGGCGTTTCCAGGCAGCACCACTGGTACTTCGACCCAGCGCATTGCGCATTTCATCGAGACGGTCCTGTTGCCACGGGCCGATCTCGTTATCGATATGCATTCCGGTGGCACGCCGGTCGATTACATTCCATCGGTGATGATTTCGAACGCCGTAGAAGGCGCCCGGCGTCAGAGGCTGATCGAGCTGGTCAGAACCTTCGGCCTTCCCGTCGCTTTCTTCGTCGATGACGAGGACCAGACACCGTCCAGCGTCATTGGCGCATGCGACCGTACGGAAACCTTGAACATCACTTTGGAAATTGGCGGCGGCGGTTCGGTCGCCCGCGATCAGCTCGATGTCGGCATGGCAGGCCTTCTACGTACTCTGGAAAAGATCGGTGTACTGAACTCGACCTCGCAAGAGGAGCCCGGAGATGTCGCCTTCATGCGGCGATTGCCCGTCAGTGCAACGATCTGTGCCCCCGAGAGCGGTTTGTTCGAACCGATAGCCAAACTGGGTGAAACTGTTGAGCGAGAGCAACTTGCCGGCCTCCTTTATCATCGGGAGGCGCCGTGGCGCGAGCCGCTCCGCGTGGTTTTTCCTGAAGCGGGACTTGTGCTCTGCCGTCGACTGCCAGTGATGGTCGATATGGGCGCAGGTCGGCGTTGTCACGTAAACCTGTATTGCAGTTGCCTGCGTTTTGGGTTGGGCGTAAATTTCGGCGATGCAGACACCAGATATCAGTTTCAAGCGTCATCGTTTTCCGCCACAGGTCGTTGCTCACGCAGTTTGGCTTTACCTGCGGTTCAATCTGAGCCTGCGTGAAGTTGAGGAAATGCTGCTCGAGCGTGGTATCGACGTTTCCTATGAGACGGTCCGCCGCTGGATCGCCAAGTTCGGACCCCAGATCGCTCGCAACTTGCGGCGACGGCAGGCCCGCCCCGGCGACGTTTGGTTTCTGGACGAAGTCGTCGTGAAATGCGCTGGAGAAAAGTTCTGGCTCTGGCGCGCGGTCGATCAGCACGGCATCGTTCTCGAAGAAATTTTGCAGAAGCGACGCGACAAAAGGGCAGCCAAGCGCCTGCTGGTGGCGTTGATGAAACGCTATGGCTTTGTTCCCAAGCGGATCATCACCGATAAGCTGCGCTCCTACGGCGCAGCAAAGGCGGACGTGGCACCTGGCCTCGACCATTGGTCGCACAAGGGCCTCAACAATCGGGCTGAGAATAGCCATCTGCCGTTTCGAAAACGGGAACGAGCCATGCAGGGCCACCGATCACCAGGAGCATTGCAACGGTTTGTTTCCATGCACTCCGCTACCCGCAATTGCTTTTCAGTTCCATCCCGCCGCCGTGCCGCACAAACAATTCGCTACCATCGCTTCGAAGCGCTCGACGCATGGAAAATCGCGGCCTGCATCGTCTGAAAATTCTGGAACGCCCCGCCCGTCTTAGCCTGCCGTACTTACCGTGACAACGCCCTTCGCCGAACGGCCCTTCGGCCAGCTTTCCGGCGGCGAGCGGCAGGTCGTGCTGCTTGCCCGGGCGCTGGCGACGGAAGCGAAAGTGCTGGTGCTCGACGAGCCGGCCGCCTCGCTCGACCTTGCCAATCAGGACCTTCTGCTCGGCGTCCTCATGCGCCTGCGGCAGGCGCGCGGCCATACGATCGTCTTTACGACCCACCATCCGCAGCACGGCCTGTTCCTCGCGGACCGGGCGCTGATGATGCATGCCGGAGACGAGGTCCGTTATGGCCAAGCCTCCGCGATGATGACGGACGGGGAACTCGCCCGTCTCTATGGCGTGCCGTTTGCCCGCCATACCCCCGGCCCCGGCCGGCCCGATGTCGTTTCCCCGATCTTCGGGGCGGCGGCCCTTCCATGATAACCGCAAGACAGGAGCCAATCTTGGACACGATCACCTATCTCGAAAACGGCGAAACCTTCACCGTCAGCTTTGCCGAACTCCTGAACTATCACGGCACCACCTTTCCGGGCGGCGTGGCGCATGGCCTGAAGGTGATGCAACGCGCCTTTCCGCTGCTCGACGAGGGCCGGCCGATCGAGCGCCGCGAGGTGCGCATCGATACGGCGTTTCCCGGCCCCGGCGGCCGCGACGCCATCGAATTCGTCACGCGCGCGCTGACCGATGGCCGCTACCATGTCGACCGGTCGCTGGGCTGGGAGGGCATCGAGGAAAGCCCGAAGGGGAAGTATTATTTCCGCTTCAGCTATCGTGGCACCGTGGTCGAGGTGACGATCCGGCCCGGCCATGTGCGCGGCGAGTTCATCGAGCTTGCCCGCAAGGAAGGTCGCTCAGCCGAGGAAGAAACCCGCCTTGCCGCGCTGAAGCGCGAAATGCGCGACCGTCTCGTGCCGCTTGCGCCCGAGGATGTCTATGACGCCAAGGTCAGCCGTGCCTGAGCACTGTTCCACCGAGGGCGGGCGGCGTGAATGGATGGGTGTGCTTGCCCGCGCGCCCATCGATCTCCTGAGATCGGCCTTCGACGGCAGCCGGCAGCGCCACTTGGCGCGCCGGCTTGTCGGACCCGAGGTCGGCCTTCTCCAGTTGCGTGCGAAAGCACCCGTAACGGGAACGCCCTTCCATCTCGGCGAGGCGACCATGACGCGCTGTGTCGTGGAGATCGATGGTCGGCGCGGTTATGCCGTGGTGCTTGGCCGCGATCCGGAGCGGGCGGAGCTTGCCGCCTTCTTCGACGCGCTGCTGCAAGATCCGCAGTCCCGCGCCTTGCTCGCATCGGAACTGCTGCAGCCGGCCGAAGACGCCATCATGGCGCGGCGATGCCGCAAGGCCGAGGAGGCGCAGAAGACGACGGCGCATTTCTTCACCGCGGCGAGACAAGGAAGTGCACCGTGAAAATCGAGATAGACCAGCGAGGCGCGGACCGCATCCACGAGGACCAGCGCGCATTCCGCCGGCTTCTGGAAGCCTTTTCCTACCCCGGCAAAGTCGTCGTCCTTGCTGAAGGCCAGGCGGCGCACGCGGTCGTCCTGTCAACGCTGGCCGACACCACGACACCGCTCTGGATCGACGAAAGCTTCGCGGATATCCGGGATCGCGCCGTCGCGGCACGGTGGCCGATGGCGGATCGAGCCTCCTGCACCTTTGCGCTCTGTCGTGGCGAGATGCTGGATCGGATCGATGTCTTTCCGAAGGGGACCCCGGCCGACCCGCATCTTTCCGCCACCGTCATTGCGGAGGTCACGGGCCTTTCGGGTGGCGCGGCGCTCAACCTTTCGGGGCCGGGAATCGGACCCGGGGCCCGCACCTTCGCCCCCCTTGGCCTGCCGGCGACGTTTCTCGCGCAATGGACGTGCAACAACGCTGCCTATCCGCTCGGCGTCGACCTCATTCTGACGGCGGGAGATTGGTGCGCCTGCCTTCCCCGTAGCGTGAGGCTGGAGATATCCGATGTACGTTCCCGTTAAGGGCGGCGAGGCCGCTATCGCTGCAAGCCTTGATGCGCTGGCGCGCAGGCGTCGGGGTGATCCCTCCGTGCCGGAACTCACGGTCGCCCAGATAGGTGAGCAGATGCGGGGTGCAGTCGACAGGGTGATGACCGAAGGCGCGCTCTATGATCGGGATCTTGCTGCCCTGGCGCTGAAACAGGCACAGGGCGACGTGGCGGAGGCGACGTTTCTGCTGCGCGCCCATCGTGCGACCTTACGGCGCATGGGCCATAGCGCGCCCATCGATTTTTCGACCATCCGCCACGACCGGCATATCTCCGCCACAGTGAAGGAATTGCCGTGCGGCCAGATCCTGGGTGCAACCTACGACTACACCCACCGACTGCTCGATTTCTCGCTCATGGAGGAGGCGGCCTCTTTGCCTCTTCCCGAGGAGGTTGCGAGCACTCCATGCGCGCCTCCCTCATCCCGCTGCCGCGATCGCCTTCCCGGGGAGAGTCAGGAGCGGGAGGAGGCGCCGGTCGACATCACGCGGGTGCCGCTGCGTCCTCCCTACGGTGCATCCGAAACGCTCGGCCATCTGGTGCGAGGCGAGGAAGGCTTCCTGACGGGCATTGCCTATACGCGCCTTCGCACCGCCGGCGCGTCCCATCCCTATGTCGAGGAGCTTTCCGCGGGGGAAGTCGAGGTTTTCGTCGAGCTGGAGGATATCGGCCTCACCGTCTCTGTCGGCGATATCGAGGTGACGGCCTGCCGCATGGTGGCCCCGGTACTCGACGGGCGGCAATCGCATCTGTCCCCGGGTTTCGGCGTTGCCTTCGGCGCCAACGAGCGCAAGGCCGTGGCGATGGCGACAGTCGATCAGGCGCTGAAATCCGGGCTCGACCCGGACCTGGTGCTGACGCATGGCGACGGGGTCGAGGCGAGCGGCTACGTCTCGCATCTCAAGCTGCCGCACTACTCCGATTTCCAGGCCGATCTTGAAACGATCCGGAGGCTTGCCTGCGATGACTGAGACCTTCGCCTATCTCGATGAAGACAGCAAACGCTCCGTTCGCCGTACCATTCTGAAGGCACTGGCCGTTCCCGGTTACCAGGTGCCCTTCATCGCGCCGGAAATGCCGATCGCCTATGGTTGGGGTGTTGGCGGCATGGTCGTGACCGCAAGCCTCATCGGTGCAGACGACCGTCTGAAAGTGACCGACCACGGCTCCGACGAGACCGTGAATGCCGTCAGTATCCGCGCCTTCTTCACGCGCACCGCCTTCGTTGCCACCACGACCCTGACCCGTGAGGCAACGCTGATCCAGGTCCGCCAGCGCGTGCCCGAGGCGATGCTCGCCGAGGGACAGGTCGTCGTCTACCAGGTGCCGCGGCCGGACCCGCTGCGCGCCTTCGTCAATTCAGCCGGCGAGGCGGCCCGCATGCACGCGGCATCTGACTATGGTCGGGTCTATACGCGGCTCTTCGAGGAAAGGACGGGAAGCGGCAGCGTCGCCCAGCCCGGCTATGACTATCCCGTCATGGTGGAAGGTCGTTATCTGATGTCACCTTCTCCTATCCCCAAGCGCGACAATGTCCGCCTCGACAATTCACCGGCCATCCAGATCTTCGGCGCGGCGCGCGAACGCCGGCTCTATGCGCTGCCACCCTATACGCGCGTGGAAAGCATCGCCTTCGAGGACGTTCCCTTTGACCCCAGTCATCCCTCGGACGGACGGCAATGCGTGATATGCGGGTGCGCCACGAGCCATCTCGACCACCTTCTCCTCAACGACGACGGAACGAGCGAATGGGTCTGCTCCGACACGGAATGCTGTGCCGAGCGTGCGGAGGAAGCCGCCAGTGCCTGATCTGCCGCAGCCCCTCCTGACGCTTGACCACATCTCCTTCGGCGGGCGCATCGTGCGAGGTGCTTCGCTTTCGCTCTATCCAGGCGAGGTTCTTTGTCTCGTTGGAAAGTCCGGCGCGGGAAAGTCGACGCTGCTGCGCACGGCGGCCGGATGCCTGCCTCCGACGAAGGGTCGGGTCCTGCTCTCCGTCGATGGGGAGACGCCGCTGTCTCTCTATGATCTGCCGGAGCAGGCCCTCGTCTCGCTCCGCCGCCGGCGGCTCGGCTTCGTCGCTCAGGATGCCCGCGAGACGCTCGACCTGGCCGCGAGCGCCGCCGCCAACATCGCTCAAACGCTCTTCGACAATGGCGAACGCCACTTCGGCCGAGCCTTGGAGGCAGCACGGCACTGGTTTGCGGCACTGGACCTTGATGAAGCGCGGATGCGTGACCTGCCGGGTGTGTTTTCAGGCGGCATGCAACAGCGGCTGCAAATCGCTCGCGCGCTCGTGCACGAGCCGGACATCTTGTTCCTGGACGAACCGACGACGGGCCTCGACACGTCCGCCCAGGCGCGGCTCCTGAGGCTCTTGTCCGAACTCCAGCGCCGGACGGGCGTGGCGATGCTCCTCGTGACCCACGACTTGCGCATAGCACGACTCCTCGCGCACCGCGTCATCGTTCTGCACGAGGGGCGGATCGTCGAGGAAGCGCCGCCGGACCGATTGGTTACCGATCCCTCCCATCCAGCAAGTCGCGATCTCGTCGCGTCGATGATTTGAGTGTTCGAATGACGATCCTGTGTGTCGAAGGCCTTGCGAAACGTTATGGCGACCGGACAATCGGCCCGGCGACCTTCACGGGGCTCTGTGGTCATTTCTACATTAATACACGCTAAGGGCATTTTGCAGGTGACGGGAAACACATGATTTCCGCTCACCGTGATCGCGGGGCAAACTGGCCACGCAATAGGGCCATTTTTTGCGCGACAAACCCTGTCGGAATGTTAGGCTGTGCGGCAACACCTGATTTGAGGTTTGTCGCACATGTTGATCGGTTACATGCGGGTATCGAGTAGTGACGAGCGCCAGTCGGTTGCCTTGCAGCGCGATGCCCTGCTCGCGGCCGGGGTCGATGAGCGCCATCTCCATCAGGATCGCGCTTCCGGAGCGCGTGATGACCGGCCGGGTCTGAAGGCATGCCTCGGCGAATTGCGCGAAGGCGATGTCCTGGTCGTCTGGAAGATAGATCGGTTAGGCCGGTCACTCTCCCACTTGATCCGCATCGTCGAGGATTTGAAGGAACGTGGTGTCGCCTTCCGATCTCTCACGGAGGCGATCGACACCACGAATTCGCACGGCGCGTTTCTGTTCAACCTGTTCGGCTCGCTTGCAGAATACGAGAGAGTGCTGATCACCGAGCGGGTCAATGCCGGCCTGGCGGCGGCTCGCCGACGTGGCCGTAAGGGCGGGAGACCTCCAACGATCGATGCGGAAAAGGTCGAGCAGGTTCTAGCTGCTTTGGAAGCTGGCGCCAGCAAGGCGTCCGTGTGCCGGACGTTCAAGGTGGCGCGCTCGACCTTGATCGACACGTTGAAGCGGACTGGATGGACAGGCCCCGGCAAGACCGGCACGCCCGAAACCGTAGTTTGACGAGTGACCGTGGCTGATGGCGTTTCTCGATGAGCAATCGCGTGCCGTTTTATTCGAACCACCCGAAGCTTATGAAGATGCGCAAGCGCGCTATGCACTGACTTCCGAGGATATTGTCTTCGTCAAGGAACATCGCCGGTCGCATAATCGGCTTGGCTTTGCGATCCAACTCGCACTGGTGCGTGATCTGGGCCGTCTGCTGCGAATAGGCGAAGTTCCACCTCAGGCGGTTGTCTCTGTTGTCGCCGACCAGCTGGGCATCGACCCTGCAGTGTTCGAGTTCTACGCCCAGCGCGACGAAACGCGCCGGGAACACGCGCGCGAGATCGTCTCTGCACTGGAGCTTCAGCCTGTCCGGACGAGTGACTATCGCGAGTTGATAACGGCGGCGGCACGCGAGGCGGCGGCCACTGAACAAGGTGCGCCGATCGCCAAGGCCGTGATCGAAGCCTTGAAGGAACGAAAGTTGCTCGTTCCTATGCCGGAGCTGCTGATCCGTCTGGCACTGGCCGGCCGGGCGGCGGCGCGTCGACAAGCCTATCGCGAATTGATCCGGGATCTGGAGCAGCCTTCGATCGAGGCGCTTGATCAGCTCCTCGCTGAGCGGGCCGGCGATCGGAGCCACCTTGGCTGGATTGCGGAAGCACCTGAAGGGGCGAAACTGAAGAACCTCAAAGGCTTGATCGCCCGCCTCGAGGTATTGCGCTCAGCCGCCATTCCCGACGACCGTCGCAAGACGATCCATGCCAATCGCTACGGCATCATCGCCAGGGATGCACGCATTCTGCATGCCCGGGAGATACGACGCCTGACATCCGAACGTCGCTACGCCACGCTGGCCGCCTTCGTCATCGAGAGACAGGCGTCGATCACCGACCTGACGATCGACATGTTCTGCAAAATGATTGGGAGCAACCGCCGCAAGGCCGAGATCAGCCGCACGGAACGCCGGCTAAAAGAGGCCGAGGTTCTTGATGGGGTGGCGCTTGAGCATCTCAAGCTCGGCGAGGCGCTTCTGGCCGCTCGTGCGAGCAAAACCGATCTTGCATCGGCGATCGCAGCCTCCCTCGGCTGGGACGGATTGGTCGCCAGCATGGCGGCAGCCAGATCTGTCGTCCACCCTGATCGCAGTAACGAATTCGACGAGCTCATCAAGCGGCACAAATCGTTGCGCAAGCTGGGCAGACTGATGTTCCGCACGTTCTCGTTCCGGTCGTTTCGTGCTGATGATCCGATCCTTGTAGCAGTGGACCATCTGCGCGCGCTCTATGGCGGCCGGAAATTGCCGGCGCAGGTGCCGCTCGCCTTTCTGACCCGCAAATGGCGACGCTGCGTGCGCCCGAACAGTGCCGATATCGACCTGCGCGCCTGGGAAGTGGCGGTCCTCGTTCACCTGCGAGAGCGTCTGAGGGCCGGTGACATCTGGGTCGAAGGCAGCCGGGCATGGCGCAGTTTCGAGGATTATCTTCTGCCTCGGCCGATCTTCGAGCTGATGCGCGCCGAGGGGCGGCTCGGGCTCGCACTCCCCGACAGCTTTGCCGAATGGCGAGCAGAACGGACCGCCACGCTCGATGCGAAGCTGAAAGAGCTGGCAAAGGCGGCGGCTGCCAATGCTATTCCGGATGCAGCGATTTCCGACAAGGGCCTGTCGATCTCGCCGATCCGCGAGGAGGAGCGCGACAGCATCGTCGCGCTCAGCCGCCGACTATATGTTCTGGTGCCACGGATCAGGATCACCAGCCTGCTTGCCGAGGTGCAAAGCTGGACCAAATTCCTCGACAGCTTCACGCATTATCGTACCGGTGAGACGGCAAACGACGAGGCAGCGCTGATGGCAGCGATCCTTGCCGACGCCACCAATGCCGGAGCCGAACGTATGGCGGAAAGCTCACGCGGCGTCACGATCCACCAGATGATGCTGATGGTGGACAGGCATATGCGATCGGAAACCTACGCCACGGCGACCGCCGTGCTGGTCGATGCGCAGCAGGCCCATCCCTTTGCCGCGATCTGGGGTGACGGCCATATCTCCTCCTCGGACGGACAGTTCTTTCCGGCTGGCGGGCGTGGCGAAGCCAGCCTCGACTACAATGCAAAATACGGCAAGCGACCGGGGGCGTCGATCTATGGCTTCCTGTCCAACCGTTTTGCTTCCTTCTTCTCCCGCATGATCCAGGCATCCGAGGGCGAAGCCCCCTACGTTCTCGACGGCCTCCTTCACAACGAAAGCTCCGTCGAAATCTATGAGCACGCAACCGATACCGCTGGCGCCACCGAAACGACGTTCTCCATGTTCCACGCCTTTGGCTACAGGCTCATTCCCCGTATCCGCAATCTCGGCAATCGCAGGCTCTTTGTCATTGATCGCGATCCGGCTTACGAACCGCTCGACGCGCTGATCGCTGGAACCGTCAACATGGATGTCGTCGAGCACCACTGGGATGAGGTCTTGCGGCTGAAGGCTTCGATCGCTGCAGGTTTGGTGCCGCCTTCCGTCATCCTCAAGAAGCTGGCAGCGTCGCCGCGACAAAACCGGCTGAACCAGGCCCTGCGCGAAATGGGCCGGATAGAACGCTCGATCTTCATCTGCGACTGGCTGCTCGATACGAAACTGCGCCGCAGATCGCATGCGATCCTCAACAAGGGTGAAAGCCGTCATGCTCTCGCACGCGCCATCTTCCTCCACCAGCTCGGCGAATTGCGCAACCGCGTCGCCGAAACCATGGCTTACCGCGCGTCCGGTCTTAACCTCGTCGTCAACGCCATCATCCTGTGGAACACTGTCTATCTCAGCCGTGCTGTCGATTATATCAGCAGTCAGGGTATTATCATTCCGGACGAGCTGCTCTCCCAGGTCGCACCACTACCATGGGCGCATATCGCGCTCACCGGCGACTACCTCTGGAACGAAATTGACCGACCCCTCGAACGCTTCAGGCCAATCCGGGCTAACCGCTTCAATCCAAACAACTTCAAATTCCCTTAGCGTGTATTAATGTAGAAATGCCCACGGAGCCCCGAAATGGCCGGTCTCGATCCGAACAACTTCTCAGCCCACGGCCTGCGGTCGGGTTATCTCACGGAAGCGGCCAATCGCGGCATTCCTCTGCCTGAGGCGATGGAGCAATCACGACACAGATCCGTCCAGCAAGCTTCTGAATACTACAACAGCGCCACCAGGCGCAGTGGCAGGGCCGCAAGGCTGATGGATTGAAAAGCTCAAGAAAACTGGCGATGGCTGAATGGCTTAAACAAAGCAGTCTCCGACAAATCCGGGGCTGTTCAGATCGACCCGACGGTCCCGACGACGAAAGCCATCAGCGCCATGTCAAGCCAAGGTCCTGTCACGGTTAAGAAGAGCGCCATTTTGCCGTTCCCATCGGAAGCAAACCGCGCATCACGATGAGCAACGACAGCATCCGCAGCGATAGGCAGCTTACATCTCAACTGCAGATTGGCATTGCCCGAGGAGTGGTGGTCCCGTGCAGTTTTGAGGATCAAGGCCGTGTCATCGCTACGTCATACGCATGCGCTATCCATGATTCATTCGAATGAATCATGGATAGCGCATGCAGAGAGACACCTGGCAAATCATCAAAGACCACCTGGCCGGTGACATTGCCTCCGGCAAACTTGCTCCCGGCGCCCGGTTGCCGACGGAGCCCGAGCTGTGCGAGGTCTTCGGTGTCGGTCGCCACTCGGTCCGGCGCGCAGTTCCGGCGCTCGCGGTCGAGGGTAAGCTCAGGGTAGAACAGGGGCGCGGCACCTTCGTCGAGGCGGCCCGGCTGATAAACTACCAGATCGGGCGCAGGACGCGTTTCCGCGAGAACCTGATAGGCCAGGGCTATAAGCCTTACGGAGAGCATCTTTCCTCCACGATCGTGCCGGCACCCGACCGTGTGGCCGAGGCGCTACGCATCGCTCGCGGGGCCGAGGTCCACCGGATCATGAGGCGCGGCCTGGCCGACGACATGCCGATCAATCTCGGCATCGCCTTTCATCCGGTCGCGCTCTTTCCCGATCTAGGCGCGCGCCGCGAGGCCGGCGTTTCCGTGACCGAGATCTATCGTGACCACGGGGTCACGGACTATTTCCGCAAGAGCACCACCATCTTCACCCGCCGCGCCGAGCCGGAGGAATCCAGGCTGCTGCGGCAACATCCGGATCATCCCGTTATGATCGTCACCAAAATCGACGTCGATGCCAAGGGTACGGCGCTGGGTTACTCCGAGGCGGTCTGGGCGGGCGACCGTGTCCAGTTTTCTTTCGACAGTCTCGATGACCCCTTCGTGGGCGAGGAAGGCAAGACCCCATGACAACACAGTTCCAGCATGCCGGTGCGCCAGGCGAAGACCACGCCCGCCGGCTCGAAACCCTTGCGCGCGCCGATGCAGCCGCGCTGAAGGCCTTCGCGGAAGAGCTTCTTCCACCGCTCGGCGCGATCGACGTCATCCAGAGCCGCACAGGGCTCGCGATGCTGCCGATGCGCGACACAGTAAAGGGCACAGATTTTCATCTCGGCGAGGTGTTGGTGGCAGAGGCGCATATCCGGCTCCAGTCCAACGGCACTGAAGGCTATGGCATGATCGTCGGCCGCGACCTCGAGCGCGCCATGGCAATGGCGATCGTGGACGCCGCCGGATCGATCGAAACCCTTGCCGCGCGCGTCAGCAACTTCGTGGAAGATGAGGCCTTGACGATCGTGGCAGTCGACACCGAACGCCTTCGCGCGGTCGAGGCGACCCGCGTAGACATGGAGACCTTCTGATGAATGCCTCCGCCCTGATTGCTGTCCCCGTTCCAAACGACCTGGAGCGGCTTCACAATGCCACCTACGATGCCCTGATGTGGGCGCTCGCTCGCCCCGGCACAGTGCAATCACTGCCGCAGCTGGGCCTGGAAGCCATCGTCGAAACGCTGGTTGACCGCGAATGCCGGGTCTTTTCGGGCCACAAGACGCTCCTGCCGCTGATCGCCTCGACCGGAGCGGCGATTAGCGGCGCGCGCGACGCTGACCACGCCTTCCTCGATCTCGAAGCGGAGGCGGGCATTCGCGATCTGGCCGTCGTGCCTGCGGGCTCGCATCTCTATCCCGATGACGGCGCGACGGTGTTTTCAGGGGCGAGGATTGGCGAGGGACAAGGGCTTCGCCTGCGCGGCCCCGGCATCGAAACTTATAAGGATATCCGCCTCGGCGGCCTCAGGCCTGATGTTTGGACGCTTCGCGCGACGCGTTGCCTCTACCCGACCGGGTTCGAACTCTTCTTCATCGATGGAGACCGCGTTGTCGGTCTGCCACGCTCAACCACGGTGGAGGTGCTCTGATGGCCTATGTGGCAACTCGAGGCGGTGAACGTGCCATTGAACAGTCTGAGCGGCTCTACCGCGCAGAAATGGGGACGATTGACATGGAGCGTGTCGCGGACGTCCGCGACAGTCTGCCTTACCTGATCGATCGCGTGATGGGCGAGGCCTCGCTCTACGACCGTGATCTGGCAGCACTTGCGCTCGCCCAGGCCGGCGGCGACCTATACGAGGCGGTGCTCCTTCTGCGTGCCTGGCGGACCACCCAACCGCGCCTTGCGATCGCCGAACCGGTGACGCAGGAAAGCCTGTTCACGCACCGCCGCATTTCTGCTGTCTTCAAGGATATTCCCGGCGGTCAGGTGCTCGGCCCGACGCTCGACTATTCGCACCGTCTGCTGGCGACCGGCGTGCTGGAAGGCCAACCCTTCATGCCGGCCCCGGTTGAACCCGCGGCAAAACCTGCTCCGGCACGCCAGCCGTCGCTTGCCGCCTGGCAGAAGGCGCAGGGACTGGTCGCCGACGTCGCCGCCGACGAAGTCGCCCTTGAAGACATTCCAGACCTCACCCGCGAGCCGCTTCTCTTTCCGGCCAAGCGCGCCCATACGCTGCAAAGCCTGGCTCGCGCCGACACTGGCGGTGTGCTGGCACTCGGCTATTCGGCGATGCGCGGCTATGGCAACGCGCATCCGACCGTCAACGAACTGCGACTTGCAGAAGCGGAGGTGCGTGTGCGCCATCCCGCGGGCACGGTTTTCTCGGCTGGTCGCGTCCGCGTCTCGCAGGCGGAAGTCACGAGCAAAGGAAAAGGCGGCCAGCTTCAGCTCGGCTTCTGCGCGACACTCGGCTGGAACGAAATCAAGACCATCGCTGGCGCGACGCTGGATCTGAATTCGGCAGCGGCGGATCAGAATTCACCCGTCAACGAGGAATTCTTCCTCTACCACACCGAACCCGTAGAAGCCTCGGGTTTCTGCATCCATTTCAAGCTGCCGCACTACGTCACCTTCCAGTCTTCGCTCGACGCCTTGCGCGACGCGAAGAAGACGGCGGCCCCTGCCAGCGACGTAACGAACACACATAAGCCCGTGAAGGAGCCGGCATGAGCCTTTCCGCACTCACAAAGCCATGGGAAGCCTTCAGCTACGGCTTCCTTGATGCCTCGGCCAAGCGCGAGCTGCGCCGCAAGATGCTGAAGGCGATCGCCGTGCCCGGCTGCCAGATGCCCTATGCCAGCCGCGAGGTGCCGATTGCGCGCGGCTGGGGCACCGGCGGCCTGCAAGTGACGCTGACCCTGATCAAGCCCTCCTCCGTGATCAAGGTGATCGACCAGGGCGCCGACGACAGCGTCAACGCCGCCTCGATCCGCCGATTCCTTTCGCGCGTATCCGGCGCCGGTGAGACCTGGGACACGCAGGAGGCAACGATCATTCAGAGCCGGCACCGTATCCCTGAGGAAAAGCTGCGCGAGGATCAGATCCTCGTGCTGCAGGTGCCAAATCCCGAACCGCTGCGCCCGGTCGAGCCCAACATGTCGATCGCCCGCCAGATGCATGCCGACGCCGATTACGGCCGGCTGTGGCTGACGCTCTATGAGCAGATCGTGCGTTCGGGCCGCATCATGCAGGGCGCGTCCTACCCTTCCCTCGTCAATGGTCGCCATGTCATGACACCGTCGCCGATCCCGCGCTGGGACGTGCCAAAGCTCGACATGGCAAAGCACCTCACCTTTCTTTCGGCCGGGCGAGAGAAGCGCCTGTATGCCGTGCCGCCCTTCACGCGGGTCGAGCCGCTGGTCTTCTCCGACGTGCCCTACAAGGTCGAGGACCATGCCGACCTCACCTGCCACCGCTCAGGCGTCAGAGGTTATTTCATGAACGAGATCCCACAGGACGACGGCGGCTCACAATTCGAGCTGTCTGACAGCAATCTTGGCATCAAGGCTATTCGCCGTGCCGAGGGGCTGGACGTCAAGCAGGGCGAAACCTGGTACGAGCACGGAGCATTCCGCCCATGATCGGAGAAAATCTGGCTGCGCGGCGGCTGAATGCCCCGCAACTGATGACGACCCCGCCGCTTCTGACGATGACCGACGTCAGCAAACGCTTCGGCAGCGTGGTCGCTCTTCAGGACGTGTCCGCGACCGTCTATCCGGGCGAAGTGCTCGGCATCGTCGGCGAAAGCGGCTCGGGCAAGTCCACCCTTTTGAGGATGATGAACCTTGAGGACACGCCCGACAGCGGTGACTATCGCCTGGCCCTGCCGGAGCTCGATGGCAACCTGTTCGATCTCGACCGCTTCGCTCGCCGTATGCTTTGCGCGCGCCAGATCGGTATTGTCTATCAGAACCCGCATCTCGGGCTCCTGATGGGGCATACCAGCTCCGGCAACGTGGCCGAGCGTCTGCTCATCGCCGGCGAGCGGAGTTTCGCCGAACTGCGCTCAAAGGCGCGAGAGGCGCTCGACGCTTCGGAATTCCCTTTGGAGCGCATGGATGCGCGTCCGATCGAACTGTCCGGCGGCATGCAGCAGCGGGTGCAGCTCGCCAAGGCGATCGCCCTCGAACCGGCACTGCTCCTGCTCGACGAGCCGACCACAGGCCTCGACGTCTCGGTACAGGCACTGGTGCTTGACACCTTGAAGCGGCTGCAGCGGGACCGAGCGATCACAATGGTCATCGTCAGCCACGATCTCGGCGTGATCCGTACCATGGCCGACCGGGTCATGGTCATGCGGCGCGGTCGCGTGGTCGAGGAAGGCCTGGTCGACCAGATCTTCCAGGATCCCCAGCACGCATACACCCAGCAACTCGTTCACGCCAAATTGTGAGGCCGCCATGCAGCCCGTCCTGGAGGTGGAAGGCCTCTCGAAAACCTTCCACATGCACCATCTCGACCAGAACCTTCACGCATATTCCGATATTGGTTTCACACTGAAACCAGGCGAATTCCTGCTTTTGAGGGGCCCGAACGGCGTCGGAAAATCGACGCTTCTGCGCACCCTCTATCGCAGCTACCTTCCACGCGCGGGCCAGATCTGGTATCACACGGCTGAAGGCCGCATCGACCTTGCCAGGGCAGCCGATGTCGATATCGCGTTTCTGCGCCGGCGTGAGATCGGTTTCGTCACGCAATTCCTGATCGCCCGTCCGCGGGTTCCTGCCGAGGATATCGTTGCCGAACCCTTGCGCCAAGCGGGCATGCAGCACGAAGAAGCGCTCGTCGAGGCGCGGCGCTGGCTGGAGGCCTTCGGCGTCAAGCGCAATCTCTGGAAAGCCTATCCCACCACCTTTTCCGGCGGCGAACAGCAGAAGGTGAACCTCGCACGAGCGCTCATCCTGCCGCAGCGGCTGTTGCTGCTCGATGAGCCCACGGCCTCCCTCGATGCCGGCGCCCGAAAGGCGCTGGTCGACCGTCTCGCCGACCTCAAGGCGCAGGGTGTCGCCATGATCGGCGTCTTTCACCACCCGGGCGATGTAGCGGGTCTCATCGACCGGGAAATCGAACTTCATGCTTTTGAGGAACTTGCCAATGTGGATCTCTGATTGCCGGGTGGTGCTGCTAGACCGCATGCTGCCGAACGCTGCGGTGCGCATCGAGGACGGAATGATCGCCGAAATCTCGGAAAAACCCGTCGCCAATGCCGATATGTCGGCGCAAGGCCTGATCCTTATGCCGGGCTTCATCGACATGCACGGCGACATGGTGGAACGCGAGGTGGAACCACGGCCGAATGTGCGCATGCCGCTTGAGCTCGGTCTGCGCGATCTCGACCGCCGTCTTGCTGTTTCCGGCGTCACGACCGCCTATGCCGCGCTATCCTTTAGCCCGGCTTCGACCTACGGGCACCTGCGCAGCTACGAGCACACCAGCAGCGTCATTCGCGCTATCAAGACCATGCGCGACCAGCTATTGGTCGATCACAAAGTCCATGCCCGCTTCGAAATCACCTTCCCCAAGGCGCTTGCCGTGATCGAGGAGCTGATCGCCGAGGGTTCCGTAGATCTGATCTCGCTCAACGATCGTACGCCGGGACAGGGTCAGTATCGCAATGTGGAGCGCCACGTCGAAAGGCTCGCCCGCGACAAGGGCACGAGCCTCGAAGAGGCCGCACAGTCGATCGCGCGGCGCATCGAGGAACGCACCCAGCCTGCCGACGTAATGACGCATACGCTGGATGCGATCTCCAAAGCCTGCCATGCCCATGGTGTGGTGATCGCCAGCCACGACGACGACACCGTGGCCAAGGTGCAGTTGATGCACTCGCTTGGCGTCCTGATCAGCGAGTTCCCGGTCACCCTCGAGGCCGCCGCCGAGGCGAAGAGGCTCGGCCTGATGAACGCCATGGGCGCGCCAAACGCGCTGCGCGGACAGTCCTATTCAGGCAATCTTTCGGCGCGCGACGCTCATGCCGCCGGACTGCTGGATATCCTGGCCGCCGATTATCATCCCTCGGCCATCCTGCCGGCGGTGCTGGAACTGTCAAAAACCGACAAGCACGGACTTTCCGGTGCCTGCCGGCTGGCGACGTCCAATCCAGCCCAGGCGCTCGGGCTTTCCGATCGCGGCGAGATCGCAGTCGGAAAAAAAGCCGACCTCCTTGTCGCCGACGACAACGGCATCGGCCATGTCCGCTGCGTCTTCCGGGGCGGCCGCAAAATCTATTCCGACGGTTCGCTCACTTTAGCCCGCGCAGCGTAAGATCGCGAGGGAGCCTATCACTGTGAGACGGGCCGTGCATTGCGCGGCCCGTTTCTCTTTTGCCCTTGTCTACAGGGCTTGGAGCGCCGCTGAGGCTGCTACAGAACTGTCGCAAATCCTCCAATTTAAATTCATTCGGATGATATGTCGCTGTCACAGGGGTCTGAGTAGCAACGGAACAGAAAACCTACATAAGGGATTTCACAGCTCAGCGGTCAGCGCCAGCGGCCCAGCTCCTTGATCGTTTTCCTGTGGCATTTGAGGTGATGCTTCATCAGCCTGATGTCGTGGGGGTAATCCTGCTCCGGCCGAAACTCGTAATCCGGATCGATGTGGAATTGGTTGCGGGTAAAACACTCGAACAGATTGATGTCGCCCCAGGTGTCGATAACCTGTTCGAGGCTTTTCGCCATATGATGCAACGGCGAACCAGGTCCGTCCTCAGCCCTCATCTTATGAAGGCGCAAATGGATGTGTTGCAGCATGTCGGTGCGCATGTAGCTGTTCAAAAGCATGAGCGAGTGGGTCGGTGTCTTCGGAACAGCAAAGCCCATCTTATCTTCTGGCTGCAGGTCCGCGACATCCTGGTGGTCGTCGTTGTCAGTCATCACGTTTCGCTCGCAAGAGATTTTGCCCCGCCGGTGGCATCCACAAAAGCCCTGCCCGAACGTCGCAACAAACCCCGGTTTGATGTGACGCCGCAAAGCAGATCGCAACAATTTCCGCAGAGCGGTCAAATTCTATAAATACCCGTGCAGAAACCTATAGCCGATAAACTCTCTGCCGTCTAAGTTAATGTGAAACGGGGAGCGCCGATGCTGATTGGTTATATGCGGGTTTCGACCATCGAGCAGAATCTCGATCTCCAACGCGACGGTCTTGAACGCGCCGGATGTGAGAAGATTTTCGACGACGTATGCTCGGGCCGTGCAACAGAACGGCCGGGTTTGGCTAAAGCGCTTGAGATCGCGCGGGCTGGTGACGCTCTGGTAGTGTGGAAGCTCGATCGCATCGGCCGCTCGCTTGCCCATGTGGTCGGCCTGGTCAGCGACCTTCAGAAGCAAGGGATCGGCCTGAAGGTCCTGACCGGCGACGTAGACACCACGACGACAACCGGGCGCCTCGTCTTCGGCATCTTTGCCACCCTGGCGGAGTTCGAGCGCGATCTCATCCACGAACGCACCATGGCGGGGCTGGCAGCGGCGCGTGCCCGAGGCCGGGCTGGTGGGCGCCCGCGCGTCATGACACTGAAGAAGCTGAAGGCGGCCATGGCCATGATGGCAGATCGCGACAACGCTGCGCGTGATGTCGCGGCTGAACTCGGTGTGTCGTTGTCGACGCTCTATGCCTACGTCGATGCCAAGGGAAAGCCTCGCGAGCGGGCAAGTGATCTGCTGGCAAGCAAGCGTCGAGCGAAACGCGACAATAGCATGCAGGCGTAAAAGACCGTGCCGGTAGGATATCTGAGCGAGAGCCAGGCGCGGGAATATGGCTGTTTTCCCGACGAGCTTACCCCGGATCAACTGGCTCGCTATTTCCACCTCGATGACGCCGATCGTGCGTTCGTCGCCTTGCATCGCGGCGATCACAATCGTCTGGGCGTCGCCGTCCAGCTCGGATCGTTGCGCATACTCGGCACCTTTCCGGAAGACCCCACAGAGGCACCTGTTCCGGCCCTGCGCTTCACCGCCCGCCAGCTTTCGCTCACCGAGCCCGAAGAGTTGATTGCCGAATATGCCCGCAGCGAAGGGCGCTGGCGCCATGCGCCTCGCATTCGTCAGCACTACGGCTACCGAACCTATACCGATTTCGGTGTCGCGTTCCGTCTCAACCGCTTTCTTTACGCCCTGTGCTGGACGGGATCGGACCGACCGTCGGCTCTCTTCGACCGGGCCGTCGCATGGTTGCTGGAAGCCAAGGTCCTGCTGCCGGGCCTGTCTGTGCTGGAAAGGGCCGTGGCAAGGGTTCGCACACGGGCGAACAGCCGGCTGCATAGATTGCTGATCGAGTCGATGACGCCCGAGCAGCGTGCGCGACTGGATAGCCTGGTCGCTGTTTCCGAAGGCAGTCGGCAAAGCCCGCTCGACCGGCTGCGCGATGGACCGTACATTCAGAGCGGGCGGGAGATCAGCCGTGCACTCGGCCGTCTGGAAGAGATTCGCACCCTCGCAAGCGGCCTGCCGTCGCTCGATCGGCTGCCACCGGGTAAAGTCACGGCGCTGGCGCGGTTTGCCAGCGCTGCAAAGGCTCAGGCCGTTTCGCGTCTGCCGGCCGACCGGCGCGCTGCAACCCTGCTGGCCTTTATTCGAACACTCGAAGCATCGGCCGGGGATGATGTCATCGATCTGTTCGACGCGGTTACGACATCGATGGTGTCGGAGGCGTCGTCGGCCGCCAAGCTGGCAAGATTGCGGTCGCTGCGAGACCTGGATGCAGCGGCACTGAAGTTACGCGACGCGGCGATCGTCATTCTCGATCCCGAAACGCCCGACGATGCAGTCCGCACCGCAATCTTCGACCTGATCGACAGGCAGGCGCTTGACGCGGCCGTCGAGCGTGTCGGCACCCTCGCGGAACCTCACGACGACACCTACTTTACCGAACTCAGGAAGCACAATCGCAAGATTGCCTATACGCCGGGACTGCTCGCCGGCCTCGATCTCGGCGCGGCTCCCGCCGGCCGGCCCTTGCTGGAGGCCATTGATTATCTCCGTGTGGTTCATTCCGGCCGCAAGCGCGCCGGCCCACCACCAACAGCCTTTGCGCCAAAGGCATGGCAGACCCAACTCAAGACTGCCGATGGCGCTGTCGATCTGACAGGATATCGGCTCTGCATCCTGGACGAACTGCGCCGCGCCATTCGCCGGCGCGACATCTTTCCGGTTCACTCACTGCGGTATGCCGATCCGCGCAAGGGGCTGCTATCAGGTCCAGCATGGGAAGCTGCACGTCCGACGGTCTGCCGCACCGTCGGAGTGTCCACCGTTGCTGACGAAGAACTCGGGCGTTTGTCGAGCCGGCTAGACCGAGCCTATAGGGAAACCGCCGATCGTGTCCCGCTGAACCCGGCCGTCACCATCATCAATACCTCGGAAGGCTCGGACCTGTCCCTCGATCGCCTGGAAAAGATCGAGGAACCGCCTAGCCTCATCGCGCTGCGCGCCGCGATCGATGCGCGTCTGCCTCGGCTCGATCTGCCCGAACTGATCATGGAAATGCATGCGAAAACCGGCTTTGCCGATCTCTTCACCCACGCCAGCGAGGGCGGCTCACGCGCGGAAAACATCGCAACCAGCATCTGCGCCGTTCTTGTCGCCGAAGCGACCAATACCGGATTCGAGCCGCTGGTTCGCATCGATACCCCGGCACTTCGACGCTCCCGGCTCAGCTGGGTCAAGCAGAACTTCCTGCGCGCCGAGACGCTGACCGCCGCAAACGCCGCTCTGGTCGCGGCGCAAAACGCCATCCCCCTGGCGAGAAAATGGGGCGGCGGTGAAGTGGCGTCCGCCGATGGATTGCGGTTCGTCGTGCCGGTCCGCACCATTCATTCCGGCCCCAATCCGCGATATTTTGGGCAGGAGCGCGGTATCACCTGGTACAATCTCGCTTCAGATCAGTTTACCGGCCTCAACGCCATGACCGTTCCAGGCACCCTGCGCGACAGCCTCAACCTCCTCGCCGTCGTGCTGGAACAGGAGACCGAGCTTCAGCCCACCGAGATCATGACCGACACGGCCGGATATACCGACACCGTCTTCGGCATCTTTTATCTGCTCGGATACCAGTTCAGCCCTCGCATCGCAGATGTCGGCGGGGCAAGATTCTGGCGCGCCGATGCAAAAGCCAACTACGGCATCCTCGACGATCTCGCGGCGAACAGGATCAACATGAAGCTGATCATCGAGCATTGGGACGATCTGTTGCGGCTTGCCGGCTCCCTCAAACTCGGCGTCGTCCAGGCCGCTGGCCTCACCCGAACCCTCCAGACCAATGACCGGCCAACCCGTCTCGCTCGCGCCCTGCAGGAACTCGGCCGCCTTATCAAGACGCTCTACCTCCTGCGCTTCATTGATGATGAAAGCTACAGGCGCCGTATTCTCGTCCAGCTCAATCGAGGTGAGGGTCGCCACCAGCTCGCCCGCGTCATTTTTCATGGAAAACGTGGTGAACTGCGGCAGCGCTATCATGAGGGACAGGAAGATCAGCTCGGAGCACTCGGCCTGGTCGTCAATCTCGTCGTGCTCTGGAACACGATCTACACGGATGCAGCCGTCAACCAGCTCTTGACTGAAGGCTACGACGTCAAGCCGGAGGATGTCACGCGTCTCTCGCCGCTCGGCTTCCGTCACGTCAACATGCTTGGTCGATACGCCTTCACGCTCCCCGATTTCGTGGCCCGAGGCGAACTCAGGCCTCTACGCGATCCGAAAACCGCCGACCCCGATGACGAGCCGTGAAATCCTTATGTAGGTTTTCTGTTCCGTTGCTACTCAGACCCCTCACAGAGGCGCTCCATGATCGCTTCATGGAAAAGAACACGCTCTCCCTTCGCAATCTCGGCCGCAGCTTCGGCCCGACCAGAGCCGTCGACGGTGTCAGTCTCGACATCGCCGCCGGAGAGTTTGTAGGCGTCATTGGCCGCTCGGGTGCCGGCAAGTCCACGCTTCTGCGCCTAATCAACCGGCTGATCGACCCGACGGACGGCAGCGTCCATTTCGGCGAGCGCCAGATCACGTCGCTCAACGGACGAGCGCTGCGCCAGTGGCGTCGCGAATGCGCGATGATATTTCAGCAATTCAATCTGATCGAGCGGCTCGACGTGCTGACCAACGTGCTGGTCGGCCGCATCTCCTCGCATGGTTTCGCGAGCTCCATGGCGATGCGCTTTTCCGACGCCGAACGTGCATTGGCGATCCGTGCGCTCGACCGGCTCGATCTCGCCCCGCAGGCCCTGCAGCGCGCCGGCACGCTTTCAGGCGGTCAGCAACAGCGCGTTGCCATCGCCCGCGCACTCCTGCAGGAGCCGCGTATCCTGCTTGCCGACGAACCGATCGCCAGCCTCGACCCCGGCAACGCCATGCGCGTCATGGAGGCGCTGCGCACCATCAACATCGAGGACGGCATCACCGTTATCGTCAACCTGCACACGCTCGACACGGCGCGCGCCTATTGTGACCGCATCGTCGCCATGCGCTCCGGCCTCGTCATGTTTGACGGCAGCGCCCGCAACCTCACCGACGAGGTCGTTCGCGACATCTACGGCAGTTCCGGCCTCACCGAGTTCAACGAATCCATCACCTCGACCTCCATCCGGTCGGCGGTTCCGGCCTGATCAACCTCTGGGAGAATACCAATGCGTCTCATCGCCGCCACAGCCCTCCTCACGCTTTTTGCCCTGCCGACCATCGCTGCCGACTGGAAGTCCGACTACAAGGTCGTTCGCTTCGGCGTTTTGTCCGGCGAGAACGAGAAGGATCGTGTTGCTCGTTACAAGCCTTTTGAGGCCTATCTTGAAAAGACCCTCGGCATCGACGTCGAGCTCTTCACCGCTGGCAACTACGACGGCGTCGTCCAGGCACTCGCCGCTGACCAGATCGAATTCGCCTTCCTCGGCTCCTCGGCCTATGCAGCCGCCTATACCGAGACCGACGGCGGCGTCGTTCCACTGCTGACCGCGGTTCAGGAAGACGATTCTACCGGCTATTTCTCGGTCATTACGGTGCGCTGCGACAGCCCCTATAAGAAGATCGAGGACCTTAAGGGCAAGGTGTTGGCCTTTGCCGATCCGGATTCCACCAGCGGCTATGCCGTTCCGAACTACAACCTCGTGCAGCAGGGCTTCGAGCCCTCGACCTATTTCTCGGCAACGCCATTCTCCGGCAGCCACGAGGCCGGCGTTCAAGGCGTCGTCAACGGCCAGTTTGATGCAGCCGCCACCTATATCAACAACGAGAAGAGCGGCATTCCCCAGCGCATGGTCTCCAAGGGCATGATCAAGGCCGGCGAAGTCTGCTGGATCTGGGAGTCGCCCGAGATCACGTCCGGCCCCTTCACCGCCCGCAGGAACCTGCCGGCAGAAATGGTCAGCGCCATGAAGGATGCCGTGAAGAACGTGCCGACAGCCGATCCGGCAGCCTTCAAGGAAATGACCGGCGCCGAAAACTCGACGGCCAAGGGCTACGTCGAAGTTGACCATGACCGCTACCAGTGGATCGTCGACATGCGCGCCTGGCTGAAGGCCCAGCGCAAGAGCTGATCCCGAGCGAAACGCAGACGGGGCGATCTCGACAGGGATCGCCCCTTTTTTACAGGGAAACGTCATGACCTTCGCCCCTGCCGCAGCCCCTTCCCAGGCGGTGCTGGATTTCGAACGCGCCTATGCCCGCCACCGCGCCCGCGGGCGGCTGACCTTCCTCGTCGTGACGGCGGCTCTGCTGATCGCCTTTGTTGTGACAGCCGATTTCTCCAATCTCCTCAAAGTCAGCCAGATCACGCTGTCTGACGGCAGCAGAGCCGAACGCTGGATCCTGCTCGCAGGCTTGCCACGGCTCGGCGAATACCTTGCCAAGACCGTTCCTCAGCTGTCGTCGGAAACGCTTGGTGCAGACCTCGCCGCGTGGTTCTGGCGGTGGAAGGTCTGGGGCTGGCTCCTCCTCGAAACCGTGCTCATTGCCTTTATGGCGACCGCCCTTGGGGTGGCCGGCGGCTTCGTCATGTCCTTCCCGGCGGCGCGCAACCTCTCACCCAGCAGGTGGATGCTCTGGCTGTCGCGCCGCTATCTCGAAATTGCCCGTACGGTGCCGGAACTGGTATTCGCGCTGATCTTCGTCTTCTGTTTCGGGGTCGGCCCGATGGCGGGCGTGTTGGCGATCGCGCTCCATACCTGCGGGGCGCTCGGCAAGCTCTATTCGGAAGTGAACGAGAACATCGACATGCGCCCGCTGGAGGGCGTCAAATCGGCGGGCGGCAGCAGGGCTGACCAGATACGCTATGGCGCGGTGCCGCAGATCCTGCCGAACATCATCAGCTACACGCTGCTGCGTTTCGAGATCAATGTGCGTTCGTCCTCGATCATCGGCTATGTCGGCGCCGGCGGCCTGGGTCAGGAGCTTCGCACTGCCGTATCGTTGCAGGAATACACCGATTTGTCGGCGCTCTTCATCATCGTCTTCGTCACAGTCTTTGTGATCGACTGGGGCTCGGAAAAGCTGCGCCACCGGATCATCGGCATGGAAAGGATCCACTGATGACAACCGTTACCCGCGCGGAAATCTTGGCGCTGCGCCAGTCCATGCCGCTCGCCTTCCGTCCGTCCATGGAGATGCGGCTGAAGCGCTGGGGTTTGATGCTCGGCTTTACCGCGCTGTTTGCCTGGTGCCTCTATGATTTCGGCTTCACGCCAGAACGCATCATCAACGGTCTTAGCCGCCTCGGGCGCGTTCTCTCCTTCATGTTCCCACCCCATATCTGGACGGAATGGGATCAGGTAAGCGATATCCTGACGGGCCTCGGCGAAACGCTCGCCATGGCCTTTCTCGGGACGCTGCTTGGCGCCGTGGTTGCCTTTCCGCTCTCCTTTCTCGGCGCCAAAAACATCAACCGGTTCGCCTTCTTCCGCTTCGGCGTTCGGCGAGGCTTTGACATCATACGCGCCTTCGAGACGCTGATCCTGGCGCTCGTCTTCATCCGCGCCTTCGGCCTCGGCCCGCTTCCCGGAGTGCTCGCGATCGCGGTGGGCGAAATCGGTGTTCTTGCCAAGCTCTACGCCGAGGCGATCGAGAACATCTCCAAGAAGCCCGTCGAGGGCGTTGTTGCCTCCGGAGGGTCTCGCTCCCAGGCCATCCGCTTCGGGATGCTGCCGCAGGTCTGGCCGGTGCTTCTTTCAATCACCCTCTACAACTTCGAATCCAATGTCCGCTCAGGTACCATTCTCGGCATTGTCGGCGCCGGCGGCATCGGCTTCATCCTCTCCGACCGCATCGGCGCCTATCGATGGGACGAGGCTTGGTCGATCATCTTCCTGATCATCGCCATGGTCTATGTCATCGACGCCCTCTCCGGCGCAATCCGCGAGCGGTTCATCGGCAAATGGGAACACGCGAAATGAAAATGCTGTCGGAAGCTCCGACCATCCATGAAACGGCGACGGTCGTCGGCTGCGAACTCGGCAAATGGACCGAGATCCAGGCCCATGTCAGCATGCGGGAAAGTCAGTTCGGTGACTATTCCTACATCGTCAAGGGCGGCAACGTCGTATGGTCGACCATCGGCAAGTTCTGCTCGATTGCCGAAGGTGCGCGCATTAACCCGGGCAACCACGCCACCTGGCGCGCGAGCCAGCACCATTTCACCTACCGTGCAGCACAATACGGGCTGGGCGAAGACGACACCGAGTTCTTCCAATGGCGCAAGGATCACTGGGTGACCATCGGCCACGACGTGTGGATCGGCCACGGCGTCACGGTACTTGCCGGCGTGACGATCGGCACCGGCGCGGTGATCGGCGCCGGTGCGGTCGTCTCGAAGGATGTCGAACCTTACACAATCGTCGGTGGTGTTCCCGCAAGGGCAATCAAGCGACGCTTCAACGAGGAGCAGGCCGCAGCACTGCTCGATATCGCTTGGTGGGACTGGCACCACGACACGCTGCGCGGCCGCCTTCCTGACATCCGCACACTCTCGATCAATGCCTTCATCGACAGATATCGCCGGGACACATTCGCGCCAACCATATCGACCCAAACCACGGAAGCCGAGGCCTTGTTCATGGTCGAGTAGCTATGCCATTCAGCTTCTCCCTCACAGATCCGAGCGGGCGGATTTCCCGCACCCGGCTCTTCCCGAGAGTAAACCGCGTCACCTCCTGGCCTTCTCCCAAGTTCGAGCTATACGTGGGACTGGCAGTTCGAAGCGTGCGGTCAAGGGCTCGAATTCCGTCCAGCTCATTCGCCGGCTTTTCTGACTTCGCCGCCTCAGGCAGCGGAACCATATGCTCAGTGGCGGCGTCACGTCGCCTGTGCACCAAGCGGACATTGGCTCCAAGCCTAGTGGTGACCGGATCGGGGCCGACACAAGACTGTCCGCTCCCATCGACTCTGCCAACGAAAGCGTTCGCGTTATGCTTCAAGGACTGGTGAGATTATCTGAAGGCACTTTATGAGGTGCATGCCGGCCGCCTCATTGCGCCTTCTGCCGCAGCCGGTCGGTCGCAAGCTCCATCACCAGAACGATCACGAAGATCACGAGGATGATGGTCGAGGCGTTGCGGTACTGGAAAAGGTCGAAGGCGACTTTCAGTTCCTGGCCGATGCCGCCGGCACCTACGAGGCCGAGCACCACCGACGAGCGGACCGCCTTTTCAAGCGCGAACTGCGAAGTGTTGATCAAGGACGGCATGATATCGGGCACGACGGCGCCGGAGAGCACAGAAAAACGTCCCGCACCGGCGGAGAACAGAGCCTCCTGCGGCTCCTTGTCAGCATCCTCGATCGCTTCGGCGAAGAAGCGACCGCAGAAGCCGATCGTGTCGATGATGATGGTCATGGTGCCGGCCACCGCGCCAAGCCCGATGGAGGCGACGAAGAGCAGCGCCCAGACCATGTCCGGCACGGTGCGGAAGAGCGAGATCATTACCTTGAAGACGTGTCGGAAGGGCCCGATCGGCGACAGCGTGCGCGAAGCGAGCCAGGCGATCGGCAGACTGAGCAGCACGCCGATGACGGTGCCGACGAAGGCGATCTGCAGCGTCTCAATCGTGCGCCAGGTGACGCGCATCAGAAAACCGGGTTCAAAGCTCGGCCGCAGCATGCGCTCAATCAGGTTCGCCATCCGTGGCGCACCGTTCAGAAGCTGGCTCGGCGTTGGCGCCACCTGCGTGGCCGAGACGACGAGCAGCGCACCAAGAGCGACGAGGATGGCAAAAACAAACGGCGAGGCGCGGAAAAAACGGGCGGGTGCGACCTCACGCATGAAACACGCCCTCCAGGCGTTTGCGGTCGACTTCGGCCACCGGAAGGTCGAAATGCACGTGGCCGGCCTTCAACGCCACGATCCGGTCGGCAAAGCTCAGCGCATGCTCCATGTCGTGGGTCGTATGGACCAGCGTTATGCCCCGTTCCCGGACGAGATCAGAAAACAGCGCCATCACGTCGCGACCCGCCGTCGGATCGAGGCTGGCAGCCGGCTCGTCGGCGATCATCAGCCTGGGCTTGCGCACCAAGGCGCGGGCGATCGCGACGCGCTGCGCCTGACCGCCGGAGAGTTCGTCGGCGCGTGCGGTCGCCTTGTGGGAGAGCTTCACCTGATCAAGCGCGTCCATCGCCTCTTCCCGGCATTCGCGTTCGGCGATCGCCTGGTGCCAGGCGCGCCAGGTGCCGGGAAGGCCAAGCTTGCCGTGAACGACATTGGTCAGCACCGACTGCCGACGCACGAGGCCGTGGTGCTGGAAGACGAAGCCGATCTGCTGGCGCATGCGCTTGAGCTGCGGACCGCTCGGCGCACTGCGGAAGGCTTCGCCGAGTGTCGAGATCTCACCATCGCAGAACGGCGTGTGGCCGATCAGGCACTTGAGCAGTGTCGACTTGCCCACACCGTTGGCGCCGACCAGCGCCACGCGCTCCCCGCTTCGGATGCGGATGTCGACACCGGAAAACACCGGCTTTCCGTTGGCATAACCCTTCTTCAGGCCCTGCGTGCTGATAACGTCCATCGTGGTATTCTTTCTGCGGATATGGCGTGGAGCCGGCGCTGGTGGCGCCGGCCCGATGGCAGGATCGGGTTGGGCCCGCTCAGTTGACGAAGTCGTTGAACGTATCGACGCCAATCGTCCGATACATCGAGCGGACGTAGTCGTAGTCGCTGTCCTTGACGTCGGTCAGGAAGAAGCCACCCTTGAATTTCTGGTTGTCTTCGCCCTGGAGAACGGCGGCCATGATGTCTGTGCCCTTTTCGACGAAGGCCGTACGGATCTTTGCGACGGTTTCCTCGGCCAGGTCCTTACGGGCAACTAGGATGTCGTTCGGCAGGTCACGGCCACGGGCAACCACGGCAAAAGCGACATCCGGGAAGGCTTCGCGGACGGAGGCAAGGTGGCCGAAATTTAGGCTGATGGCGGCGATGTCGCCACGGATCAGCGCTTCGGCGGCAACGTTGCGGGCGAGGATCACAGGCTCGTAGTCTTCATTGTATTTGAGGCCGAAATCAGACAGTGCCTGGGCCGGACCGAGATGCGTGGAGGTGGATCCGACCGAGCCGAAGGATACCTTCTTGCCCTTGAGATCCTCGATCGAGCGGATTGGACCATTGGCCAAGACGGCGATCTGGGCGAAGTAGTCCGGACGCTGCCAGGCGACGACGATCTGCGGCTGTGCAAGTTCCTTCATGACGACGTATTCGGCCGGGCCGGTGAGGACGAGGTCGACCTGTCCGGAATTCAGAGCTTCGACGGCAGAGGTGCGCGAACTGACCGGAAAGAGCTCGATTTCCAGACCGGAGGCCTGCTCAAGCGCTTTTTGAAAGCCGCCGAATTTCTGCTGCAGGGCTTCCATGCCCTCGATGTCGGTGACGGCGAATTTGACACTCTCGGCCGCGGCCGGCGCGAGGGAGACCAGAGAGATTGCACAGGCTGCGAGAAGGGAGCGGATCATGATATCTTCCTTTGCTGTATAGACAGGAGCATCTTCTGCGACTATCCCTAGCGACCAGACGTGACGGGCACGTGACAGTTTTCCGGCCCCAGGGCGAAAAACAAAACGGAGAGACGCGATGAACTGGACCATCCGCAACGGCACCGTTCTGGGCACCGAGAGACTCAAACACACTGACCTCTTCGTCGAGGGCGGCATGCTGTCGGACAGGGGCAATGGTGGGCGCGAGATCGACGCCGCAGGCCTGCTCGTCCTGCCGGGGATTGTCGATATCCATGGTGACGGCTTCGAGCGGCAGATCATGCCGCGACCGGGCGTGCGCTTCGACGTCGGCTTGGCACTGCGCGACACTGACCGACAACTGGTGACCAACGGCATCACCACAGCCTTTCACGGCGTAACGGTGTCCTGGGAGCCCGGCCTTCGTTCGCTGCAGGCCGCTGGCGACTTCGTCACCGCACTTGCCGCTGCACGCCCGCATCTGGCCTGCGATACCCGCCTGCACCTGCGCTGGGAGACCTTCGCGCTCGATGCGCTGTCGCAGGTGATCGAATGGCTGTTGCTCGATCCGAAGCCGCTCGTGGCCCTGAACGACCATACGACGGGTTCGGTGCTGAAGGGGGCGATCGCCCGCAAGATCGGCCAGATGGCCGAGCGCTCCGGCTTGTCGCGTAATGATTACATGGCGCTACTCGACGACGTCTGGGCACGGCGCAAAGATGTGGCCGGTGCCATCGAAAAGCTCGCGGCAGCAGCACGCGACAACGGCAACGTACTCCTCGCCCATGACGAGGCGTCTCCCGAAGAGCGCCGACATTTCCGGGCACTGGGGGCCGTGTCTTCGGAGTTTCCGCTAACGCTGGAGACGGCTGCCGAAGCCCGCGCCGCCGGCGAACATGTCATTCTTGGCGCCCCCAACGTCGTGCGCGGTGGCAGCCACAATGGCGCACTCGACGCAACGACAGCGGTTCGCGACGGGCTCTGCAGCGTGCTCGCCTCCGACTACCACTATCCGTCCCCACTGCATGCAGCCTTCCGGCTGGCATCCCCTGACGATGCTGGCTTCGCCAAGGTCTGGCACCTCGTGTCGGCCAATGCCGCCGCCGCCGCCGGCCTGTCAGACCGGGGACGGCTTGAAGAGGGAAAACGCGCCGACCTCATCCTCGTGGATGCCAAGGACATGCGCCACCCGAAGGTAATGGCAACCTTCGTCGGCGGTCGGCTCGTCTATTCGGCACAGACTCTGATAGAGACCGAACGCGCGATAGCCTCGGCTGCCGCCTGAACCGGAAACCATCATGCTCGACACGCCTGAAATCCCTCTCGCCGCCTTCGACGGACTGGTCTTCGGCCCGCGTAGCGACATGCCGATCTGGCAGCAGATCCGCGACCATATCCTTGGCCTGATCGAAGGCGGAACCTTGAGGCCAGGCAGCCAGTTGCCCGGAGAAACGCATCTCGCAGCAAGCCTCGGCGTCACCCGCATCACGCTGCGCCAGGCCCTGCAGCAGTTGCAGAACGAGGGGCACCTGACGGCGCGCAAGGGGCTTGTCGCAAACTTTCGGGCTTAACCGTATGTTGACCATAGGCATGGAATTTGCCGCTCCGAAAGTTGCGGAGCGAGCCCATGATTCTGAATGCTATTGCCGAGAAGCTGAAGCGCCAATCAA
>NZ_BAABRX010000021.1:0-36263 GCF_040372265.1 Brucella sp. NBRC 113783
GGCGTATCGGCTCATCCTTGGATTTAAGCGTAAGTTCTGAAATCGACATATGTCCTAGCCCTCTTTCGAGGTTGAACATCAATGATCAAGCGATGATCCGGAAGGTGGGGTCAGGACAGCGCTTACGCTTCAAGTTAACGCGACATTTGTAATGTTTCGCATCCATTCACGACCCGATCTGCAACCTTCATCATTTTCCCCGTGACCGCTTCACCTCTGCCATTCATCGCGAGCTGCGCCAAACCGCCAATACTATCTGGCGCGATATCGCTGGCCTGTAATCCGCGCAATCACTGCATCATAGATCAACACGCATCTGCGCACAGGTTATAAGGGTACAGTGCCTCATTCATGTTGCCAATCTCGGCTGATGATTTCATCATCGACGCATAGTTTCTAAGATTGAAATCAGATTTCTTGAAGCTTTCGCGCTAGCGTATAAGCTCAGCCTTAGAAACGTAAGAATAAGAGAGGCGGGGCCACTTGGATATTCGTAATTTCAATGGATTTGTCGCGGCTGCGGAATTAATGAATTTTACACTTGCCGCACAGCGGCTCAATATCACCCAGTCTGCGTTGTCACGTCAGATCAAGGGGCTTGAAGATTATCTGGGTGTCGAACTCTTCGAGAAAAGCGGGCGGAATGTCCGGCTCACGGCCCATGGCGACGCTCTTCTTGAGAAAGTGAACGACATTGTTCTGGCGGATCGCAGCCTTAGGGTGCTGGCCGACAACCTCGGTAGCGGCGAGAGCGGTGTCTTGAAATTGGGTGCCTGTTCGCAACTCATTGAACGTTATTCACCGAATTTCATCAAAAACTGGAGCCGGGAGAATCCAGGTGTAAGCATTCGCATTGAAGATGGCGGCGGACCAGAACTGGCTGATAAGTTGCGGGCGGGCGCTGTTCATTTGACGATCAGCGCGCGCCCTCTCGCGCCAGTAGATCTTTTTGAATCGGTTTCCCTCGGGCGGTTGAGCTTTCTAGCTGTCGCGACAGAGGAGTTTTTATCCGATGAAGCCCAGTCCATCGAATTGAATGACTTCCTGCGCCTGCCAATCCTTACACTTAATCAGCGCCACGCATCGCGTGAAGTCTTTGACGCCGCCTGTAAACTCGCTGGCATAGCACCCACAATCGTGCTCGAGAGTTATTCGCCGCATACATTGTTCTCAATGGCCGAGGGCGGTATTGGCGTGGCCGTTGTTCCTTCTTCTGCCGTCAAATTTGGGCCGCCGTTGATCGGAAAACCGATTACTTTGAAGGGGCAGCGGGTTTACTTTGATATATGCGCGATGTGGAGCTATGCGGCGCCTCTGCCCGAATACGGGATGCGTTTCGTTGAAGCTTTAAAGGATCACGTCCTCGCCGAGACTATCTGATCGGATTCGACCCATCTATTCATGAGCAGGCTAAGAATTCACCTGAGCGCATAACCTATTCCAATTTCGCATTGATATTTGATAAAATTATTCATTGGACGGATTGATTTCGCACCGATTACCTTCGCTTTCTGAACCACAAAGCAGGACATTGCATTGGGTTAGAAGGGGTTGGGCAAATGCAAAAGTCTGCTTGGGGCGTCATCAATCAAGAGAGAATAGTTCTTGCGCTGGCGATTGTCATGTTCATCGCGGCTTCCCTTGCTTTGCCCGGGTTTCTGACAGCCGAAAATCTGATTGCCGTCATCCGCTCCGTTTCGGTTCTGGGCATATTGGCCTTGGGCATGGCCATCGTGATCATCGGACGAGGGATTGACCTTTCGACCGTGGCGATCATGGCGATGTCGGTCGCGTGGTATTTGCAACTATTGGGGGCGGGGACATCCGACGCCATGGCAATAGCCTTCGTTCTGGCGGGCGTTGTGGGCATCGGTCTACTCAATGGATTTCTCGTTGCCTATGCGGAAGTGCCAGCGATCTTTGTCACGCTTGCAAGCGGCTCTTTCGTCTTTGGCTATGTTCGCTCACAGCTCATTACGCAAGACGCAGTGCCTGTTCCTAGCGGTCATTGGCTTGAACTATTGGGCGGCCTTCGTTACTTCGACATCCCCGTCGAAGTGTTTATCTTCGCGGGTTTAAGTCTGGCTATTTTTGCATTTCTGCGTTTCACGAAATGGGGAAGATACGTCTATTATGCGGGCGACAACCCCGTTGCGGCTCGCAATTCCGGTATGCCTGTTCGCCCCATGATCGTGTTACGCTATGTGCTTTCCGCACTGATCGGTTTTGCTGCGGGTCTTCTAACTGCGGCAAGCCTGCATTCAATCAATACGCGGGTCGTTAATTCCACTTTGCTCTATGACATCGTTCTGGTTGCGGTCATCGGCGGTATCGGCTTGTCTGGCGGCAAGGGTGGCGTGCGCAATGTTCTCGTCGGAGCTGCACTGATTGGCATCCTGCTCAATGCCATGACTATTCTCGATATTCCGCTGCTTTATCAGAACCTCATCAAATCCACCATTCTGCTGGCCGCTATCATCATCGACGGCATTATCAATCCGCGTGATGAACAGACAGCGCAGCAGGGCGACATATAATCGGTTTCAAGACAGTCGGAATGGCTGTTCAAAGGAGAAGGGACATTATGAAGCTTTTCAGGGCAATTCTGGCGGCAACCGCCATCATGTCCACGGTTCTATCCGTGCAAATGGCAAAGGCAGCCGAAGATCCAGGCCCGGCCGCTTATGAAAAGGCGCTCAAGGGCAAGCGTGTTTTGCTCGTGCCTATGACGATGGGTTTCGACCTGGCGCAAGGATGGGCCGCTTACCTCAAAAGTGAAGTTGAGGGGTTCGGTGGTGTCTTTGAAACACGCGATCCAAACTGGAGTGCCGAAGCAGGTGCGCAGGCCATCACCGAAGCCATTGCGTCGGATACCAAGCCTGACGTGCTCGTCGTACAATCGCCCGATCTCAACTCCTATGCCAAGCTCTTCAAGAAGGCG
Organism: Brucella sp. NBRC 113783; assembly: GCF_040372265.1. Classification (NCBI taxonomy): domain Bacteria; kingdom Pseudomonadati; phylum Pseudomonadota; class Alphaproteobacteria; order Hyphomicrobiales; family Brucellaceae; genus Brucella; species Brucella sp. NBRC 113783. Next base: position 2,942 of record NZ_BAABRX010000021.1, read on the forward strand.
CAGGCAGCAGGAATTTACGTCATCGCTATAGATAATCCGGTCAATTATGCAGTCGATGCCTTCATCGGCTCCGATTGGGATCGTCTGGGGCAGCTTGAAGCCGAAGCGGTTATAAAGGGCTGCGGTCCAAATTCCTCAAAGAAGATTGCCCTCATCCAAGGAGATCAGGTCAACGCATCAAGTCTCTACCAATATGCGGGTATCACCAAAGTTCTTGAAAAGTACCCTGACTTCCAGGTCGTTGCTAAACCAGACTCCAACTGGGACGCCACGACAGCACGCAATGCAACAACCACAATCTTGCAGCAGCATCCAGACATTTGCGGCATTATCGATTTTTGGGACGGCGACGCTACAGGAACTGCCGCTGCAATCCGCGATGCCAAGCTTCAGGACAAGATCTTTCTTGTGACGACGGGCGGCGGTGAAAAGACTGCGGATTGCGATCGGCTGGAAGATAACACCTATGGCGCCGTCGTGATGACAGATCTCGCGCGCCAATCGGGGGATATCAATGCGATTATCAAGTTCCTTCTGCAAAGCGGGCAGCCTGCGGGAACGTCGCACACCTATATTTACACGCTTGAAAAGGCGACGACCAAAAAGGATCTCAATCCGGCCAGTTGCTGGGACGTCAAGGCATTGCAGGCACAAGCTGCTCAATAATTGCGGCTTAACCGGCTAGCGAATTGCCGGGGCTGATTGAAAAACCGACAGATCGCCACGCGCATTTCTTTGGCGCATGGCGATCTGATCTTTGGCGCTACACATCAAAATTCCGGAAGTCCCTATGTCGTTACGAGAACGTACCAAGGCTTGGCGCTACAACTACATTCCTGATCATCTGATCGGTGAGGTGCTGACAAAACGCTGGACTGATAACGCCATTCCCTTTGCCGTGCTTGTGGCAACGATTGCACTTTTTGGATCCCAGGTATCAGGGTTCTTCAAGATCTCGTCCTTACAGGAATCCACGCGCCAGTTGGGTGAGTTCTCTCTGGTGGTCACAGGGCTCACGGTTGTCATGTTGGGCGGTGGTATTGATTTATCAGTCGGATCGATCTTCGCGCTTTCTGCGTTCTCTGCTGTCACCGTATTCTTTATCTTCGAGCAGCCGGTCTGGCTAGCGCTGCTCGCTTCCATTGCTACCGGCGTAGTCTATGGTGCTCTCAATGGGTATCTGGTTGGCATTTTAAGGCTGCGTGCGTTTATCACTACACTGGTGACATTTATTATTGGTCGCGCCATATACGATATTCTCGTCGTGAATTTTGCTGCTGCCGTGCAAACGTCTCTCGCTTCCTCCGATGTTTGGGATTTCATCGGTGACGAAACTATTTTCGGTTTCTCCGCGTCGGTGATTGCTGCGATTCTGATGGCTATCATCACACATATCGTTCTTACGCGATCGCGGCCAGGCTGGCATATTCTGGCTGTCGGCGGTTCCCGCCGTTCTGCGCACAACGCCGGTATCCGTGTACGTCGGACGGTATTCTTCACCTATGTCTTCTCGGGATTGTGCGCGTCTCTCGCAGGCTTTCTCATTGCTTGTCGTTTGAGCGGTGTTGGACCCGGTACAGGCCTGAACCTCGAAATTCTGGCGCTTACCGCCGCGGTGGTTGGTGGGAACAGTCTGGGTGGCGGCCGCGGCTCCGTCGTGAAGGGCATGATGGGTGCGATCATTGTTCTCGTCATGACCAATGGGCTCATTCGTCTCGGTTACGGGACAGGCACGACGCAGCTTGTTCTGGGCGTCATGCTCGCCGTTGCTGTCACAGTCGATATTCGCTGGTTGAAGAACCGTCACAAAGTTCTCAATGAGATTTATGTAGCACCAGTTTACCTCAAAATGGGCGAGACTTTGTCTGCCTCGCCGGGCTCCGGCACACCATATGAACTGGATGACCGCCTCTCAAGGACGGATTATATCGGTCTCGGCGAGCTCGAAGGACCGGAAGACGTCATTCTTGATCGCGACGACAACCTTTATTGCGGAACTCGCCATGGAGAGATTATCCGCTTCTTTGCTCCAGACTACTCGCGTTCGGAAGTCTTTGCTCACGTCGGCGGCTTTCCGCTCGGACTTGCCTTTGACAAGGCTGGCAATCTGATTTCCTGTGTCGGAGCGATGGGCCTGTACTCTATTTCGCCAGAGCGGGAAGTGAAGAAACTGTCGGCAGAGACCGCGCGCTCATTGACGTCTATTGTAGATGACGCGCGCTTGCGTGATCCCAATGATTGTGACATTGCCCCGGACGGACGCATATATTTCACCGATTCAACCAAACGCTATGACGCTCATGACTGGGCGCTCGATTCCATTGAGAACCGTCCGACTGGACGGCTTCTGGTTTATGACCCCAAAGACGGTTCGACGAAAACACTTCTGGATGGCTATCGTTATACCAACGGTGTCTGTGTGGCCCATGACGGAAAGTCGATCTATTTTGCCGAAAGCTGGGCCTGCAGGGTACATCGCTATTGGCTGGAAGGACCAAAGGCAGGAACGGCTGAATGTGTCATCAAAGACATGCCCGGCTATCCGGACAATATCAATCGCGCATCTGATGGAAGCTACTGGATGGCGTGGCTCGGCATGCGCACGCCAAGCTTTGATCTATCACTGCGCCATCCTGATATGCGCAAGCGCATGACGCGCCGCTTGCCACAGGATGAATGGCTGTTCCCGAATATTAACACTGGCGGTGTGGTGAAGTTTGATGAAACGGGAAAGACCATCGATACGCTGGGCGATTTGTCGGGTGTCTCGCACCCTATGGTAACTTCAATGCGCGAACATAAGGGTTATCTCTTTGTCGGCGGTATCCTGAACAACCGTATCGGTCGCTATAAGATCGCCGGTGCTGCCACGGACTGGACAGGTCCTGCCTCGTACTGGGGAGAAAAACAATGATCCTTGATCCGATCCTGGATTTCTTCCGCGGCAAGGCTGTGACAATACCTCCGCTTGACGGTGCGTTCCGTCCCAATACCCTTCTTGATGAGGCTTCCGTTTTTGCAAGCCTCAACGAGGCTGATAATCTTGTTTTATCAGGCAGCGCGCTTCTTGCTTCGAGCGGGAACGCTGTTTTCCGGCTGACCGCCAACAACGCGCCTGAAGTCGTCGAGCGCTTTTCTACCCCGGTGACGAGCCTCGCGTCTGGACCTTCTGGTGAACTCGCTGTGGCCCTTGAAACCGGGAAACTCCTCATCAACAATCACGAGCAGCCTTTGTCTGCGAAGATTGGTTGTATCACAGCTCTCAGCTATGCTGTGGATGGAACCTTGTGGTTGGCCAATGGGTCTGCGGATCACTCGGCAGCCAATTGGTCAGCCGATTTGATGCGCCATGGCTCGTCAGGCTCCATCTGGAGGCGGGCTGTTGGCGCTACACAGTTTCAGCAAGTCGCTTCGGGACTTGCTTATCCTTATGGGCTTTTGCCGACCACCGGTGGCGTGGTCTTTAGTGAGAGCTGGAAGCACCGCTTGGTCTTTCTCGACGCAGAGACAGGCGAAAAACGCATCGTTGCTGACAAGTTGCCGGGTTATCCCGCCCGCTTGTCGCCAGCATCAGGTGATGGTGCGTGGCTGGCGTTTTTTGCACCGCGCAATCGACTGATCGAGCTTGTTTTGCAGGAGAGACATTACCGTAATGATATGATTGATCAGGTTCCGCAGGAATTCTGGATTGCGCCCGCATTGTCATCTGGACGCAGTTTTCTCGAACCACTGCAATGCGGTGGCATCAAAACCATGGGTGTTCATAAACCATGGGCTCCAAGCAGGTCCTATGGACTTGTCGTACGGCTCGACAAGCAGTTCCAACCGGTTCTCAGCTATCATAGCCGAGCCAATGGCCAACGCCATGGTACCTGCAGCGTTATAGAACGCAACGGACGGTTGCTGGTCGCCAGCAAGGGCGGCGACTGTGTTGTTGATGCAGGATCGGTCGATCATAGCCATGAGAAGGTGCACTGATGGCTCAGGCAGACGATATTGTTGTCGAACTGAAGAACGTCACCAAGGAATATCGTGGCGTTCCCGCTGTGAAGAATGTCGATTTCAGACTGAAACGCGGCGAGGTTCACTCGTTGCTTGGTGAAAATGGGGCCGGAAAATCGACCCTCACCAAGATGATTGCCGGTGTCGTTGAACCGACCTCGGGCGTCGTGATTTACAATGGAAAGGAAGTTCATTTTTCATCGCCGAATGAAGCTTTGGAAGCAGGCGTCGCAATGGTCTTTCAGGAGACCAGTCTGGTACCTTCCATGACAGTTGCGCAGAACCTCTATCTCGGGTCTGAAAAATTCCTTAATCGTCTCCGAGGGATCTATATCTCAGCGCAACAATTTTTACAGTCGCTGAGCTTTTCCGTAGATCCGACTGCGATGGTGGAAACGCTCGGAGCGGCCAAAAAGCAGATGGTCGAGATTGCCCGTGCTGTACACCACAATGCAAAAGTCATCATCTTCGATGAGCCGACAGCAACGCTAACGCCCGAAGAAAAGCGCCATTTCTTTGCGCTGATCCGACGGTTGAAAGCCAAGGGTGTTTCGATTGTGTTCATCAGCCATGCGCTGGAAGAAGCGCTGATGATTTCGGACAGGATCACGATCCTGCGTGATGGAGAATTGGTCGCAAGCGGTGCGGTTGAAGATTTCAACCGCGAAAAGATCGTGGCTGCCATGGTCGGTCGTTCTCTTTCGGGCGACCTATATCGCCAACGAGATGCGTCGGGTTTGCGTCATGCGGGCCGAAAAATACTGTCGGTTCAAGATATCTCCATGGGGAGTGCGGTCCGCAACAACTCGTTTTCTATCTTTGAGGGACAGATCACCGGCGTCTTTGGGTTGATTGGGTCTGGCCGGACCGAAACATTCAAAGTCATTTCCGGGATTTACAAGCGAGACTTTCTGCGCGGAGGCACCATAGAACTCGATGATAAACCAGTTCGCTATTATGTGCCGCGCGAAGCCGTTAAATCGGGGATCGTCTACATTACTGAAGACCGGAAAAGCGAAGGTTTTTTTGAAACTATGTCGATTGCGGAAAACCTTTTTGCGGGTGTTCTGGCTGCCGATAAAGAACAATCGAGCATCGTAAGCCTGAAGGAAATGCAGGCGCTTTCCTCGCAATGGATCAAGCAGCTCAATATCCGCGCGATCAATGACAATGCCCGGGTGGTTGAACTGTCCGGCGGCAATCAACAGAAGGTCGTTATAGGTAAAGGTCTGGTTCAGGAGCCTCGCCTGGTGATTTTTGATGAGCCGACACGTGGCGTGGATGTGGGCGCGATTGCTGAAATCCATCAGTTGATTAACGAGTTGGCGGATGCAGGATTGGCTGTCGTCGTGATCTCGTCTTATCTACCTGAAATCATGAATCTTTCCGACCGAATTCTTGTTTGCAGACAGGGACGCATTGTTGAGGAGTTCTCGCCAGCAGAGACAACGGAAGAAAAGATCATGTATGCGGCAGTACATTAAGGCCGCTTTGACTACGGAACTGCCACCAAACGCACCCGCAGTTTCTATTGGGAATGGGCGCACGCCTGAGGAGAAAGACTATGGCCACTGTCAGACTGTTGAGTGATGCGGACGTTGAGAAGGATGCGGCAGTTAAAGCCGTTTTCGATGATATACGCGCAACCAGAAAATCAGATTTCGTCAACAATTTCTGGCGTGGTCTTGCCAATGATCCTGCTAATTTGAAGCGCGTCTGGGAACAGCTCAAATCGATCATGGTTGCACCGGGAGCTCTCGATCCCGTTGTGCGAGAGATGATTTATATCGCCGTATCGACAGCCAATGGCTGCCAGTATTGCGTTCACTCTCACACAGCGTCAGCGCGTGCCAAGGGGATGACCGATGCGCAACATGGTGAACTGCTTGCGATCATTGGTTTGGCGGCCCAAACCAACCATATCGTGACGGCCCTGCAAATTCCTGTCGATCCAGAGTTTGATATCAAGAGCTGAGGGCATTCAATGAGTGAAGCTTATGCCTATGTCGCGCGTAAGCCGGGCGGCCCAGAAGTTCTTGAATGGACTGAAATTGATGTTCCTCAACCTGGGCCGGGCGAGGTTCAGCTGCGCCATACGGCGATCGGGGTCAACTTCCTAGACACCTACTACCGCAGCGGTCTCTATCCGTGGCCCCAATCGACAATGGTTCCCGGAGCGGAAGCCACAGGTGTTGTCACAGCCGTGGGACAGGGGGTGAACGGATTCTTGCCGGGAGACCGCGTCGCTTATGTCACGCAACACGGTGCTTATTGCACCCTGCGCAATCTGCCGGCATCTCAGCTTGTGATCATACCTGACGGATTGAGTGATGTTGTAGCGGCAAGCGCCATGTTGAAGGGCCTGACTGCGCAATATCTCATTACGTCGTCTTATGCAGTAAAGCCGGGTGATGTTATTCTCGTCCATGCTGCCGCAGGCGGTGTGGGGCTTTTGCTTGGACAATGGTTGAAGACCTTGGGAGCCAAGACGATCGGCACGGTGGGGTCTGAAGATAAGGTCGTTCTGGCACGTGATCATGAATATGATCACGTCATCAACTATCGTGAAAAAGATTTCGTGTCGGAAGTTCAGTTGATCACGAAAGGCCTGGGCTGTGCTGTTGTCTATGACAGCGTTGGAAAAGACACTTGGCGCGGCTCGCTGCAATGTTTGCAACGTTTTGGCGTCTTTGTGAACTTCGGGCAGTCTTCAGGGCCTATTCAAGGTTTCGAACTGTCTCATCTTGCAAGAGGATCTTTGTCCGCGATCCGGCCTGTGCTGTTCGATTATATCGCTGAAAGAAGTGACCTGGAAAGACGATCGGAAGAGCTGTTTCGACGGCTAGTTTCCGGTGAGATGCGGGTTGACCATATTACGCAGCGGTCCTTGGACCAGCTTGTGTCTGTTCATACCGATCTTGAGGCCCGCAGGACAGCGGGGTCGATAGTTCTTGTACCCGAGTATTAATATTGAGGTGCTTGGTTTGGTGGTCCGGGCTGGCCATTAAAATCCCGGACCATTTTAACAGGGGCACGTCATGCCCGCGGTTGCAATTTCACCCATATCCCTTTGATTACATGTTTGAAGCTGGCGGATGCTCGGTTGGAAATATAATCTACTAAATCTGTATAATATAGAAAGACAGGTTGTTCTCTTTTTGAGTCTGCGCCTCTAACGTATCGCTATCAACGACCAGCGTTTTCAGCGAGCGTGCAAGATGTCTGTAGAATTCATAAGTATTACATACCCTAACGCATCGACCGATATAAATCCCGTTCCGGGGTCTCCTGTCGATCCGCAATATCTGGTTCGCTATGCGAAGGCTCTCGAAGATGCCGGTTTCAACTATACGCTGGTCCCGTATGACTCCTCTTCATTCGACAATTTCACGATAGGCGCGACGATTGCCGCGAACACGACGCGCTTGAAGATCATCATCGCGCTTCGTCCCAACACAATTTACCCGACGGTCGCGGCCAAGGCTTTGGCGACGCTCGATCAGTTGTCGGGCGGACGTGTCGTGGTGCATTTTATCGCAGGCGGCAGCGATGCCGATCAGGCGCAGGAAGGTGACTTCCTGTCCAAGACCGAGCGCTATGAGCGACTGGAAGAATATATCGGCATTATCAAACGCATCTGGTCGGCGACCGAGCCTTTCGACTTTGATGGCAAATATTATCAGTTCAAGAACTTCCGCAGCGCCGTTCGCCCGGTCCAGGCCAACATCCCTGTTTCGGTGGGCGGTTCGTCTCCCGATGCCTATCGGATCGGCGGCAAGGAAGGCAATATTTTCGGCCTGTGGGGCGAGCCGCTTGCAGCGACACGCCAGCAGATCGACAATGTGAACGCGGAAGCCGCCAAGGCAGGCCGTTCGGATCGTCCGCGTATCTGGGTTACTTTCCGTCCGATCATCGCGGAAACGGACGAGCTGGCCTGGGCCAAGGCGCATCGTATTCTGGATCGCCTGAACGCCAATCTTGGTGGGGCCAATCGCCTCCAGCCGCAAAACATCGGGTCGCAGCGTTTGCTCGAACTCGCTTCTCAGTCGGAGGTGCACGACAAGGCGCTGTGGTTCGCTCCGGTCGTTGCCACCGGTGCGCGCGGTGCCTCCACGGCGCTGGTCGGTAGTCCCGAAACGGTTGCCCGTGTCATTCTCGATTATGTCGATCTTGGAGCCGAACTCATCTCCATTCGCGGCTACGACAATCTCTACGATGCCATCGATTACGGGCGTTATGTTCTGCCGCTGGTGAGAGCCGGTCTGGCGGAACGCGGCCTCGGCCCGTCCACTGTGGCGGCGGAATAAGCGAAACCGGCTGGCATATAAATTTCAGCATTCACAGGACGAAGACATGACGCCTCCACAAGCCCATCCCAGGGTTGTGAGTCTGGCCACGCCCGACGTGCGCCCGCTGCAACTCGACAGGCTCGATGCCCCGGACGGAATTGTCCAGGCAATTGCCGAATATGCGCCGGTTCACGACGCGGACGGGTCGTTCCCCTCGGAAGCAATCGCCCTGCTGCACGATGCCGGCATTCTGACGGCGACGGTTCGGCCTGAACATGGCGGGCGATCCATCGGTGTCGCAGAACTGGTACGCCTCGTTTCGACGGTTGGATATGGCGATCCGTCGGCGGCGTTGATCATGCTGATGAATCTGCAATTCCATGCCGCGCAGGTCGGCGGCAACAAGCGGGCGGTCGCTCCGCATTTGTACCGTCAGCTTCTGGCCGAATCCTACGAACGCCCAACATTGATCAATGCATTTCGGGCAGAGCCGGACCTCGGGGCGCCCGCCCGTGGCGGGCTTCCGGCAACCAAGGCGCGCTATAGCAGCGAGGGTTGGGTACTGTCAGGGCGCAAGACGTTTTGCACCGGCTCGACGGGCCTCAGCTATCATCTGCCCTGGGCGGTGACTGACGAAGCGACGCCGCGCGTTGCGGAATTTGTGGTTCCCGCCAAGGCACCGGGCATTGAGATCGTACCGGTCTGGGATCATCTCGGTCTGCGCGCGACGCAGAGCCACGATGTGGTCTATGACGACGTGCTGGTGCCGCATGACCATATCGTCAATCCGGAAGTCATCACTGCCGAGACGAAGCAGGACGCGCGCGCCGTCGCACCGACCGTGCTGCTGATCCAGTCGCTTTATCTCGGTGTCGCCAGAGCCGCACAGGATGCATTTGCGCGCTTTGCCCATCATCGCGTGCCATCCGGTCTCGGTCGGCCCATCGCAACCACGGAACGTATTCGCACGGTTGCTGGCGAAATCGAGCTGAATATCATTCAGGCGGAATCGCTGCTGTTTCATTTTGCGGATCGGATGGATGCAGGCGACGAGACGGCTTTCCGTCGTGTGATTGCGGCCAAGGCTGCGATCTCGGCCTCGCTCATCCGTGCCGTCGAGCTTGCTGCCAAGGCGCTCGGCAATCCGGGAATTTCCCGTGCCAATTCCATCGAACGCCATTTCCGCGATGTGCTGTGTTCTCGCATCCATTCGCCACAGGAAGATTCCGTCCTTCTCACCCTCGGTACCGAAAGCCTGAACCGGTACGCTCCAAACAAAGGAACTGCTCAATGACCCGTATTCTCAATGACTCCGGCCGCCTCAAGCTTATTCTTGCCGATGGCATTCTCGATGTCGCCAAGGCCAGCGATGGACGCTTTGCGTCCGATCCGCAGGCAATCTATGCGCAGTGGGATGCATTCGTCGAATGGGCGACATCGGCTACCCGTTCTGCGGAAGAAGCTCGCTCGCAGGGCAAGCGGATCGGCTCGCCGGTTTCCGCTCCGCGCCAGATCATCGGTGTTGGCCTGAATTATCACACGCATGTTCGCCATTCCGGGCTGAAGACCCCGACCGAACCCGGTGTGTTCGCAAAATTCCTGACTTCGCTTGCCGGTCCCAATGACGAAATCCCGCTGCCGAGCGAAGCGGTTCTCACTGAGGCCGAACTGGCTGTCGTGATCAAGCGCGAAGGTTTTGAGATCAACGAACGCGATGCTCTAGATTATCTGGCCGGCGCAACCGTGGCGCAGGACCTTCTCGATCCCGCATCGGTGGTGAGGGTGCCGACGCTTGAGGGCAATCCCGGCGCAACCTATCTCAACCCGTCCAAGTCGCTGGCCGCCTTCACACCGATTGGCCCGGAACTCGTTTCGCTCGACGAAGCGGGCGACCTTGGCAATCTCGGCATTGAACTCGACTTCAACGGCACGCCGGTTCAGCGTGGCAATACCAACGATCTGATCTTCGCCGTGCCGGAACTAATTGCCCGTCTGTCGCGCAAGCTGCGCCTGCTGCCGGGCGACGTGATCTTGACGGGTAGCCCGGATCGCGTTCACGGGACCGAAAAGCTGGCCTTGAAATCCGGCGACCGTATTCGCGCCGCCGTCAGCGGTCTCGGCGAACAGCAGTCGGTCGCCGTTTCCGTCGTCCGCGCGGCAGCCGCCTGATAGGTTGTCCATGAGCACGGTCGTTCTCCAGAAACTCGACACCAGGCCGCAACAAACGCTGGCTCCTGCGCGCCTGCTCGCGCCCCGGAATCTGCTGCGGTTCGTATTGCCGGTGGCAGCACTTGCTGTCTGGCAGATCGGCAGTGCTACGGGCCTGATCCATTCACAGACCTTCCCCTCGCCGGGGGAGGTCGTCAGCGCCTTTGCCGAACTCGTCGATACGGGTGATTTTCAGGCCGCTTTACCGGCATCGTTGCTTCGGGCCGGTGCCGGCTTGGGACTGGGACTCCTTATCGGGATCGCCTTCGGTTTGTGGACCGGGCTGTCGCGTCTGGCGGAAGAAGTGTTTGACTCTTCTTTCCAGATTGTCCGCCTCGTGCCGTTCATTTCGCTGGTTCCGCTCTTCATCATCTGGTTCGGGATCGGGGAAGCCCCGAAAATCTTGCTCATCACGCTCGCCTGCGTGTTCCCCGCTTATCTTAATACCTATGCGGGTGTTCGCAACGTTGACAGCAAGCTGGTGGAAGCCGCGAGAACGTTCGGGCTTTCACCCCTTGAGATTACCTGGCAGGTTCTGCTGCCGGCGGCACTCCCCGGCGTGCTGGTGGGCATACGCTATGCCATGGGTGTCTCGCTCCTGGCGCTCATCGTTGCCGAGCAGACCAACAGCCGTGCCGGCATCGGCTATCTGATATTTGTCGCAAGCGGCGCCATGCGCATCGACCTGATCGTGGCCTGCGTTCTCGTCTACGCCGTGCTGGGCGTTCTGATCGACCTGATCATGCGTGCCATCGAAAAGCTCGTCCTGCCGTGGAGATAATCGAATGTCCATTGCCGCCAACGTCCATCCCCTCGTCAGAAACGACAGCGCCTTGGCTTTTCAGCCAGTGGAAGAGGCTGTTCAGAAAATCCATACGCCAATTACACCTCCTGTGGTGTCCCCGGTTGCATCTCTTGGCCAGGTCTCGAAGAAATTCGGTGATCAAACCATTCTGGATCATGTCGATCTGACAATCGGGCAGGGCGAGTTCGTCGCCCTGCTGGGGGCTTCTGGTTCCGGCAAGACGACCTTCCTGCGCATTCTCGCCGGCCTTGACCACGCCAATGACGGCGATGTTCGCGTGGCGCAAAATCGTTCGGTCGTCTTTCAGGAACACCGTCTTCTGCCGTTCCGCCGGGCCTGGCGCAATGTGCTGCTTGGTGCCCGTATCAAGGGTAATGCACGCGCCGTCGCTCGCAAGGCGCTGGCGGAAGTCGGCCTCGAAGCCAAGGCCGACTCCTGGCCGAAACATCTTTCGGGCGGCGAGGCGCAACGCGTTGCTCTCGCCCGAGCGCTGGTGCGGGCGCCGACCTTGTTGCTTCTGGACGAACCTTTTGCAGCACTCGATGCGCTGACCCGCATTCGGATGCACGCGCTGGTCGAGGGTCTCTGGCGCGAACATCAGCCTACCGTGTTGATCGTCACGCACGATGTGGACGAAGCCATTCTTCTGGCCGATCGCATTCTAGTGCTGAAAAATGGCCGGTTCTCGCTCGATATCGCCGTGCCGCCACAACTCGTCCGAAACCGATCCGCGCAGGAACGGGCCTCTGAGGAAACTGCATCGCTGCGGCACCGGCTGCTCCGTGAGCTTGGCGTTTCCGTTCCGGAAACGACTGACGATACACAATGACAGCTAAAAGCTCCATTATAAGGAATTTCGATATATGAACTCTATCTTGTCTAAGAAAAACAGTGAAGGTCTGCGGGCGAAGGCGCAGCTTCTCCGCGCCCTGACATTAAGCCTTTCGGCATTCTCACTGGCCACCGTTATCGTGCAGCCCGGTCTGGCCGAAGAAGCAAAGCAGGTTACGCTTGTGATCGGCCAGAACGGTCAGGAACTACAACCAACATGGGAAGCGTCGGGCATCTGGAAGGATGCGCCTTATAAGATCGAATTTGCAACCTTTCCGAATGCTGTCGAGAACGCGACCGCACTTTCGGCAGGCAAGGTCGATGTCAGCTACTTCGCGCAGTTCACAGCCATTCAGGCACAGGCTGCGGCCAATCCTGACTGGACAAAGGACACGGTGCCTTACAAGTCGATAGTGGTTGCGGCGACTGCCGATCCGGTTAATCACGAACGCTTCGTCACCGTGGCATCCAAGGACTCCGGCATAACGAAGCTGACAGCCGATGCCGTGCGCGGCAAGCGTTGGGCATCGTCGCCAGGCGCAACCAACTATCTCCTCTATCTCCAATCGTTGAAGCATCTCGGCCTGACGCCCAAGGATGTCGTGCCAGTGACGCTGAACAATGAAGCGGGCGCGCTGGCTTTGCTGCACGGCGAAGTCGATCTGGTTTCCGGGGCAATCGATTTCTACGGTCCAGCTATCAAAAACGGTGCGACGGTGATTGCCAAGAGCGGCGATGTCGGTCCGGGAAGCCCGGGCGGGTTGCTCGCCAATTCAAAATCGCTGGCCGACCCGGCGAAAGACGCGGCCATTCGCGATCTTGTCCGTCGTTATGTCGAATATCAGGACTGGTACAACCGTCATCCAAAGGAGGCCAAGGAGGCGTTGATCAAGGTTCGCAAGCTGACGCCGGAAAACGCCGATTTCATCTGGTCCTACACGCGTGTCCTGCCGCAACCCATCGATGAGGCACGGATCGACGAGGCACGCAGCATCGCTGAGGTCGTTTACGGCTTCGGCGCGCTGAGCAAGGCGATTGACGCATCGTTCGCCTACGATAACCGTTATGGCGATACGATTCTCGACACGTTGAAAAAGATCAATTTCGAAGCGAATCTCAAGGATTCGCTGGCCACGCAATAAGGACGCTATCATGACCCGCTATGTCATCATCGGCGCTGGCGCAGTTGGCGCCAGTCTCGCCGCCCAGTTTCAAAGTGTCGGCATCGATTACGCCCTTGTCGGTCGCGGCGAGCAGATCCGTCATATCCGCTCGCATGGGCTGACCTTTCAGCGGCCTTCCGGCACCCAGACTGTCAGGTTGAATGCCTATGACACACAGGAGCCCCCTGCACTGACCACGGACGATGTCCTGATCCTCGCCGTGAAGGCGCAGGATGTAGAGACGGCGACGGCTTTCTGGTCACGTCAGACCCTGAAGGACAGCCCGGAAACGGCTGGGTTCAGGCTGCCGCTCGTCACGCTTCAAAACGGTCTGGCTGCCGAGGCCGTGGCGAGCCGACGCTTCGCGCATGTTTATGGCGCGAGCATCCTTACACCGGCGCGCTTTACCGAAGTTGGCACTGTCGTTGCCGGCGGTTCGCCTCAGGTGGGGGCGGTGGTCCTCGGTGTCTATCCATCGGGCGAAAACGAGACAGCGCGAAAGATCGGGGCCGATCTGGCTCAGGCCAATTATCTGACGGAAGTCCGATCCGATGTGCGGCGCTGGAAAGCGGCGAAACTGGTCTACAATGTGAAGAATGTGCTGGAGATTTTCTCCGGCGAAGCGGATGCGGTGTCGGTTTTCGCCGACCGTCTGTCTCAAGAAGCAACAAGCGTTCTGAAGGCGGCGGCCTATGACATTGCCGATGCGTCGGAACGGCGCGTCAGCCTTGCGGGTTGGGGTGCTGCGCCGGATAGCGGCATCAAGCCCGGCCAGCAATCGACATGGCAGAGTTTTGTGCGTGGCGTTCCCAACGAGGTCGATTACCTTAACGGCGAAATCGTCCAGCTCGGACGAATTCATAACGTCGAGACGCCTTATAACAGCGCCGTGCAGGAAGCGGCTGCACGTTTGGCACTCGCGGGCGGACAGCCGGGTTCGATTACACTTGACGACATCGAAGTCATCATCGATCGCGTTGCACGTGCTGCGTAAGAGGTAACTGGAAGGGCCCGCTTTCATGCGGGCCTTTCGCCACAATCAATAAAGGGAACCGATCCTTCGGAAAGCTGAATGAGAGCTTCAATTCGCGACCAAATTCTAAACGTGGCAGGTGCACTGTTCTATAAGGAGGGCATCCGCGCCGTTGGCGTGGACCGTATCATCGAGGAAGCAAGCGTCGCCAAGGCTACGCTTTATCGCCATTTTCCGTCGAAGGAACATCTTGTCGCCGCTTATCTGAGCGAGCGGCATGAGCGTGTTCTTCAGTCGCTGGAAGATGTCCTCGTCGATATACCCGAACCGCGCCATCAGCTACGCATCATTTTCGAGCGGCTGCATGAAAAGGCGGATAGTCCTGAGTTTCGGGGCTGTGCCTTTGCGCTGGCGGTTGCTGAACACGGCGAGTCCGAACGGGTCGTTTCCATCGCGCGCGAACACAAGCGCTCCGTCCGGGACATATTCGCACGGATTCTAGCTGCTGCCGGGATTTCCGAAGCCGCACCGGTCGCGCATCTCGCGCTTCTTTACGAGGGCGCTCTGGCGACGGTCGCCGTCAATCGCAATCCAACCCAGGTTCTCGCTGCCAAGGATGCGGCCCTCGACGTGTTCGACTGGTCCTTCCGGCAAGCGAATGGAAACAACTGAAATGGCTGTCATTGAATATTATTTCGGGATCGGTTCACCCTGGGCCTATCTCGGTCTTGCTCCCCTGCTGGAGATTTCCCGGCGGTTCAATATCGGTATTCGACCGGTGCCGATTTCCCTGATTGAAGAAAATGGGGCGATCTATTCCCGTAACCGTCCAGAGGCGCGTCGCGCTTATTGGCTGACCGATTTGAGCCGCTGGGCTGCGGTGCGCGGCAAGACCTTGAAATTGCAGGATCGTGCCGGTCTGTCCGATCCGACGCCCGCGGGCTTTCTCGTCATCGGGCATATTCTGGATGGCGGTGATTGGGCCCGCTTGACCGCCGTGCTTCAGAAGGCATTCTGGGAAGACGGTCTGGACATCGGTCAGGCGGAAGTTCGGTGTCATATTCTCGATGCGGCTGGCTTCGATGCGGCAGCTCTGGAAGAGCGGGCCGGTGCTGCGGATATTCAGGCAACATGGAAATCCAATTACGAAGAAGCAAAGTCGCGCGGTGTCTTCGGCTTGCCGACATTTCGCTTCGAAGGCGAACTCTATTGGGGGCAGGACAGCCTGCCATTTCTGGAGCGCCATCTGGAGAAGATCAAAGCGGCGGCCTGAAAAGCGGCGGGTTGACCGGCGAGTTCCGCCTCGCCAGAACCCTTTCCATCTTCGAACGCCGGGATGCGCCCATGCACCCGGCGATTGAACGAGATACATCCCCTATATACCACGGAGGCTAGCCTATGAGCGCGCTCCCACAAGAATTCACCGATGCGCTGTCCAGGCGGTTCGGTGACCGTTTTTCGCTATCGAAAGCCGTTCGCGAGCAGCATAGCCGCGGTGAATCCCACCATACGGGTGTCGTGCCCGATGGGGTCGTCTTCGCGCAGAGCACGGAAGAAGTCTCATTCGCCGTCAAGCTGTGCGCCGCGCATCATGTGCCGATAATCGCTTTCGGAGCGGGTACATCGCTGGAAGGGCATCTGATTGCGGTTCGCGGCGGTATTTCGCTCGATCTGTCGCGGATGAACGCTATCGTGCGGGTCAGCCCGTCTGATCTCGACTGTATGGTACAAGCCGGTGTCACACGCGAAGAACTGAACGCCCATCTGCGCGATCAGGGACTGTTTTTTCCCATCGATCCGGGTGCCAATGCCTCGATAGGCGGCATGTCGGCGACACGCGCTTCCGGCACGAACGCGGTCCGTTATGGCACGATGCGCGAAAATGTTCTGGCGCTGACGGTCGTTCTGCCTGACGGACGCATTGTCCACACCGGAACCCGCGCCCGCAAATCCTCCGCAGGTTACGACCTGACGCGGCTTTTTGTCGGTTCGGAAGGCACGCTTGGCATTATCACCGAAGTCACTTTGCGCCTGCACGGTATTCCGGAAAGTATCTCGGCAGCACTCTGCTCCTTCGAAGATGTCGAGCAGGCGGTGGAGACGGCTATCGCCGTTGTCCAATTGGGTATTCCCGTTGCCCGTATGGAGCTTATGGACCGTGGATTGATCGCTGCCGTCAATCGTTATTCGGGTCTCGATTTGAAGGTCGAGGATACGCTTGCCTTTGAGTTTCACGGGTCCCCGGGCAGTGTTGAAGAGCAGGTGTGCCTGGTGCAGGATATCGTGAAGGGCAATGGCGGACGCGATTTCGAATGGGCCAGTTCGTCTGAGGAACGCAACCGGCTCTGGAAGGCGCGGCACAATGCCTTTTACGCGGTGGTTTCGCAGCGTTCGAAAGCCAAGGGCTGGTCGTCGGATGTGTGCGTGCCGGTTTCGGAACTGGGTAATGTCATTCTCGACACGCGCAAGCTGCTGGAGAATTGCAGCGTGCCTGCGGCCATTCTTGGGCATGTGGGCGACGGCAACTTCCATGTCGTCTTTGCTGTCGATCCCGACAGTGCAGCGGAACTGGAGGAAGTCGCAAAGATCAACAAGAAGATGGTGCGAAAGGCCATTGCTGTCGGCGGAACCTGCACCGGTGAACATGGTGTGGGCACCGGCAAGATGGCCTATCTGCGTGAGGAACATGGCGATGCCGTAGACCTCATGGCGTTGATCAAACAGTCGATCGACCCAATCGGGATCATGAATCCGGGCAAGATTTTCGAAATTGCGAATTGATCGAAATTGTAAAACTCAGGCCTGTGCCGGTGGAGGTCATCCACCGGTATTTTGTTTTCGGCCTCAATGAGCGGAAACGCCCAGCGCTTCGAGAAGCCTTGACCGGTGACGAATGAACTCAGGTTCGGCCCGGCTTCGGGACGGTGGCAGCTTGACCGGCTCGTCCAGCACGATCCGTCCGTCATGCAACACGATGGTTCTGTCGGCCAGAATAATGGCTTCATCGACGTCGTGTGTGACCAGCAGGACTGCGGGCGCGTGGGCTGCACACAGATCGCGGAGCAGTTTGTGCATCACGATCTTGGTCAAGGCATCGAGCGCTCCGAAAGGTTCGTCCGCCAGCAAAAGCTCCGGCTCCCGCACCAGTGCGCGCGCCAACGCCACGCGTTGCTGTTCACCGCCCGACAGATCGCCCGGCCAGGCTTGTTCGCGCCCGGCAAGCCCGACTTCGCGCAGAGCCGACAGGGCAAGGTCGTGACGCTTGTCGGATCTGACTCCAAGCTTGATGTTCGGCAGCACGCGCTGCCACGGCAAAAGGCGCGCATCCTGAAAGATCACGCTGGTGGCGTCAGGAACCGTCAGCCCGCCTTCATATCGGGGTCGAGGCCAGCCAAAGCGCGCAGCATCGTGCTCTTGCCGGAACCGCTATGACCGAGCAATGCAACGAATTCGCCGGGTGCGATTGTCAGGTCGATATTGTCGAGTACGATTCGGCCTTCGAAACGTCTGGTTAGCCCCCGTACCTTGACGCCATTTTTCTGCGCTGTCAGCGGAAAGTCTTGCGCCATGAGAGCACCTTCGTTTCAATGTGTCTGAGAACAGTATCGGTTGTGAGGCCGAGCAAGGCATAGACGACCAGCCCGACGGCGATGATATCGACCTGACCGTTCTGACGCGCTTCACCGACCATATATCCGAGGCCGCTGATGGTGTTGGATTGCTCGACGACGACCAGAACCAGCCAGGCGCTGACGGCTGACAGGCGCAGACCGGTGAAGAACCCCGGCAAAGCACCGGGCAAGACGACCTGCCAGACAAACTCCCAATGCGTCAGCCGAACCGTATAGGCCAGCTCCACATAACGCTTGTCGACGCCTGCGATTGCAGCCGACGTGTTGATATAGACCGGTATCATCGTGGTCAGGCAGATGAGGGTAATCTTCATCTGTTCACCAAGACCCAGCCAGTAAATGGCAAGCGGAATCACGGCCAGAACCGGCGTTGCCCGCCATATCTGCAAGGGCCCATCTACGAGAGCTTCGCCCCAGCGGCTGAGTCCGGAAATGAGAGCGAAAACGATGCCGAATAACACACCCAGACTGAGCCCGGTGATCGACCTGTAGAGAGAGGCGCGTAACGCCTTCTGCAATACGCCATCGGCCAGCAATTGCCACGCTCTTGCCACCACCTCCCAGGGGGCGGGCAGGGTTCTGGGATCCAGAACCCCAGCCGCCGATGCTGCTGCCCATATCAGAAGCAGAAGCACAGGGCCCAGCAGTTTCAGGAAGGGCATCGGCTTTTGTGTCTCGACACGGATCGTACCCCAACCGCTCATAGGCCTGCATATTCCTTCGCGGCAGCCTGATTGATGGCGTCGAAGCGATAGTCGAAATAATCGGCGATCTTGAGGCCCTGCGGCAATTCACCAGCTCCGATCATGAAATCGACAGACTTTTGCAGTTCGGCGGCCAGATTGGCGTCGAGATGCGGCACTTCCGTCTTGCCTTCCAGTCCGGCCAGCTTGCGCGCCGTCGCGGGATCGTAATTGCGCAGCTTGACATAGACGGCTTCCGCATACTCATCGAGATGGTCGTCCTTGTAGAGCTGAGCGGCAGTCCACAAGCGGGCAAATTTGGCAATCGCTGCCGCTTTGCCGGGGTCTTCAAGCGCGCTGCGGACCGCATAAATCGGGCTGAGGCCGCTGCCCTGATTGATACCTTCCGGCAGCAGATGAACCCCTTCGTCCTTCAGTTCCGCTTCAAGCTTCAGGCGGAGTGCCGCCACAAGTACGGCTGCATCCACTTCACCTGCCCGAAACGCATCGGCAATGTCGGGTACTGCTATATTGATGAGCTGTACATCGCTGGGTTTCAGGCCGGCGACGTCGAGCACCTTCAGAATATAGACAGACATCATCGTGCCCTTTGGATAGGCAATCTTCTTGCCTTTCAACTGGCTGACGGAAGTAATGTCGCCGCGACCGGGCGCGGTGTAGAAGCCATAATAGTCGCGGGTATTTCGTGTATAGCCGATATTGTAGAGTTCGGTGCCCTGTGCCCGACCGAAAGCAGTGGCGATATCCGCACCCCAGCCGACATCGGCAGCCCCCACACGCAACGATTCAAGAACGAAATTGTTGCCATTGAAGTTTTGCCATTCAATTTCAACATCTTTTTCCAATTCCGCAAGCCCGCCCGAAAGCCGCAACAGCGTGACATTGGTTTCATTTTGATCGGCGATGCGAAGTTTTGTTCCCTTCGGAATATCCGTCGGCAGTGGATCGGTCAGTGAAATCGTTCCTGTCGCTGCACCCGCCGATCCCGTATAAAGCGTTGCTCCTGCGATTGCTGTGCCGATAAGGAAATGGCGTCTGTTCATGGAAAGCTGCATGGACTATCTCCTGCGTAAACTATGCTGTGACTGAAGATGAGAGGTTGGCTGACTGTCGCACAAGGGATTGGGCGGCACGTTGAGCGAGCGCAATAACGGTTAAGGTCGGGTTTGGGGCGGGGCTGGTCGGAAAGGCGGAAGCTCCTACGACCCAGAGCCCGCGCACGTCCCAGGACTGGAGGTTTGAATCGACCACGGATGAAGCTGGATCGCTGCCCATGATGGCGCCCCCGGTCGCATGAGAATTGGTACAATGAACGGTATCGTAATGTTCGGGCAGTTGTGTGCCGGTTTTGCTAACGTCTGCTCCGGCCTGTTTGAGGATATTGTCCAGAGTGGTCCCAACGGCGCTTACCATGTTGCGGTCATTGGGCTGCCAGTCGAAGTTCAACCGTAGCAACGGATCGCCCCATGCATCGCGATAGGTAGTGTCGATATCCAGATAACGATGCTTGTGCGGTGCCACTTCCCCAAGCATCGCTACACTGACAGCGCGCCCCACATGCTGCTTGAGAGCTTTTTGCCATCCGGTTCCCCATTGGGGTGCATTGTCAGGTACGGTCGGGAGCTCGCGCTGGAGATTATAGAGACCTGTTACCTGTATACGGGTGCCGCCGACATAGTTTGCCGTTTTGTCACGCCCCGGATCGAAATCCGAGTTTGCCCATCCGGCGATTTTTGAGGAAGGTTCTTCAAATATCGGTTCAGGTAGAAATCCTTGCGACGATACACCGATATGATTGGCGTAATGGCGTCCGACTAGCCCCCCTTCGTTGGGTGAATAAGCTTTGCCGATCCTGGATAAGAGCAGCAGCCGAACGTTGTTCAATGTCCAACTGCACAGGGCCACCATCGGCGCAAGAACCGTCTGCCGCCCACCATGTTCGTCGGTATAGGTGACGCCGTTTGCGCGGCCACCGGAATGCAGGACGCGATGAACGTGACCCGAACGCAAGTCAAGGTTGCCCGTCGCAACGGCGGCAGGCCACAGGGTATTCAACGGTGTGGCAAGTGAATAGCCGTGTTGCGGATTGACGTTGCGTGTAATGCCAAGCGGGTTCGTATAGGGTTCCAGACTGAGCGCATTTGGGTTTTCCGTTACGGTCAGGCCGATTTCCGATGCCGCCTTGGCCAGATGCGCCAGCTTCGGAGAAAGATCGAGTGGCTTTCCGGGCAAAGAATGGGAGCGTTTGTAATTTTCGGACGGCAGACCTCTGGTTGAGGCGACACCGAGAACTGCTTCGGCCCAAGTATAGTGCGGTTCGAGGTCATCGTAGCCAATTGGCCAGTCGCGGTAGTCGAGATCTTCAGCCCAAGGTTGTTGAAGGAGATCGCCATAATGGGTCTTGGAGGTAAAGCCATGAGGATGGAAGCGCGCACTGATGCCGCCCCACATCAGACCTGCGCCGCCAAGTCCGCGCCCGGCCAGAAAGGTGCCCAGCGTTCGCATAGGAAAGGATTGGCCGGTCCGTTCGTGTCTGAGCGTGAAGGTTTCCTGCACTGGATCGGGCAGACGCTTTGCCGGAAAGCCCGGCGACCGTGATTTGTAAAAAATATCGGTGCCTATAAGGCTGGTGATCTCACCTTTTTCGAGAACGAGTGTCTTTAAGCCGTTGCGACAGGCATCGGTGGCAATGACAGCGCCGGTCCAGCCGCCCCCGACAACAATCAGATCGTAATCTCTGCTCATGCTGTCAGCTCCTAGGTAATAGCGCGATTGTCTGGCTGCGTGCGAGCGTCCGATTGATCGAGCCATTGCCAACCGAGTGCTTTATGCTCGGCAGTACTCACAAAAAGCGCGTCATAGATGACCTGTCGGATCAATGCGAAGGCCTTCGAAGCGACCTCATCGGACGCGGTTTTGTCGCCGAGCACCTGAAGCAGAACTGACTGCGCGTTTTCGTTATCGAGATCGGAAAAGAACCGCGAAGCAATCGTCCATGCATGACGATCCAGCACACGCAGCAATTCGACAACGAAATCACGTGGGCTGCGTGGGTCTTGCCAGCCGGCAGCAGCGATTGCATCCGGCTGAAACGGCGGTTGCCGATAGCTGTTGAGCCCCAACCCCCAAGGCGTATTCAATTGAGCGATCACTCGCGCATTGAGTTGGAGAGCCAATTCAGTATCCGGCGCACTCGAGGGCCAGATGAGCGTCACTAATTTTGACAGACCGCCGAGCCTGTTGCTGTCGTATAGATTGCTCATTGGCAAATCCTTTGCGCGGGAGTTAGGCCACCAGAGATTCTTGCACAAAATCCGGCAAGACGGCGACAGTGCGCTGTTCGCTGATGCCTGGGATGGATGCGCGAATCACATCGCCCGGGCGCAGATTTTGGGCTTCCGTGCCCTCCACGCGAGCTGGACTGCCCGTCAGAATGACATCCCCCGGTAAAAGACGGATTTTATGGGATAATCGCGAAATGAGCGCAGGTACAGAAAACACCAGATCGGACGTGTGGCCGCGCTGGATCGGCACGCCATTGACGTCGAGTTCGATAGAAAGATTGGCCATATCGCCGACCTCATCGAGCGACACCACCTCCGCACCAAGTGGTGTAAAGCTGACGCGGGATTTCGAGGGGTTGATATAAACCACTGCGGGGGAACCGTCAGCCGCGGCGACCTTTACGACCGAGTTGCGGTCGTAAAGGTCCTGAGCCACCGTGACGCCGGCAATATAATCGAGCGCGGCACTTTCATTGACACGATAAGCTTCGCGTTTCAGGACGATTGCCAGCTCCGCTTCCGTAAAGACAACATCGCTTGGCACTTCGATATTCGAGTATGGACCAGAAAGCGACGTGATGAATTTGGCGAAAACTCCCGGTTCTTCAGGCGCCACAAGGCCGGAATGTTGAAGATGGGAATGATAGTTCAATCCCACTGCTACGATCTGCCGAGGGGTTGGTACAGGAGTTCCGATCAGTGTCGCTTCAGGAAGGGGTTCATCAGCTTTTCGCTTTTGCGACGAAGCCCAGTCAATGAAGGCGTCCCAGTGCTCGTAGATACGTTGCGGGTCGGAGGAAAAACGTCCGTCGCTCGCCTTCTCGACATCGACTATACCATCGGCCAGTTTGAGTTTCAGCCTGCCGGAAACATTCACTACGCGAGTCATTTTGGGCATTTCCCTCTCTTGAAAGTGATTGTGAGAGCTTAATGAAATACCGCAGAGTGAGAATGACCAGTCTTTCTATTGTCTATTAAAATAGTAGATTATATTTCTGCATTCTTGGAATGATAACGGAACGCTTTTCGATGTCCGCCGAGCAGAAGCGAGCCATCCTTCAATGAAAGTTGTGCAATATTTGATGGTCATGAAACGGCTATCAACAAAATTAACGGAGCGGCCGGACCATGCCAAGTTCGCAAAGTCCAGGAGATCACATTAGGGGTGGTGAGACGTCAGCGAATAGGACAACGCTGTAGAGAATAATTGAAAGGAAACTAGTGGGTAGATCACAGCGATTGGACATTCGTCGCCATATTGAAGAATCTTAAATTTACATTTGAAATCGAGTTCACGCTAAGTGACTTGAGGAGCTTGGTAAGGATCGCAACACTAGGTCATTAACTTGATTCTTGACTGGCAATCAAAGCAGCGAGGCGCCTCTCAATGGTCAGTGGTGCACCGGTTCGGCGTTCATGCAATGGAAGAAAACCTCGCTTCGAAGCCGTCTTTCTTGCCAGATGCCGGAGAGGAAAACTCTAACCGACCGCCTGCTCCAGTAGCAATTGTTTTGGCAATGGCAAGACCAAGTCCTGCACCGCGCACAAGAGCCTGACCGCGCTCGAACGGCTCACTCAGCCGAGCAAGCGTTTCGGGTGGCACGACTGGGCCGCCATTAACAACACGCAGTTCCCCATCGCTTTTAAGACTTACGAGAACAGGCATGTCCTGTGCACCGTGTTTGAGTGCGTTTTCGATCAGGTTGCGCGCTAGTATGGCAAACGCATCCGCATCAATGCTCTTAAGCACGGGGCAATCAGGGAGAGTCAACTCAATGCGACCGACAGCATCGGTAGATCCGTTGAACTCGCCTACAACTAATCGAAGGATTGCAGCAATATTTACTGGCTTTTCGGCCAGGAGCCGTCCGCCCTCGGCTCTTGCCAACTGCATCAG
Organism: Brucella sp. NBRC 113783; assembly: GCF_040372265.1. Taxonomy (NCBI): domain Bacteria; kingdom Pseudomonadati; phylum Pseudomonadota; class Alphaproteobacteria; order Hyphomicrobiales; family Brucellaceae; genus Brucella; species Brucella sp. NBRC 113783. The sequence continues at coordinate 26,730 of NZ_BAABRX010000021.1, forward strand.
TTTTTCTGTCAAGCGGGCGAGGCGGCGCAGCGCCGTTTCCATGTCCTGGGCACGTTCGCGCGTGGTAGCATCGGGCGCCTCGACGATCAGTCTTTGCGACTGTGCGAGCGCCGCTGCCACCGGGGTGCGCAATTCGTGGGCTGATTTGGCTGCAAGACTGCGTTCGGCTTCCAGGGTCAGTTTCAAACGGTCCAACAGCCGATTTACCGCTATGGCAACAGTGTCAATTTCGGAGGGAAGCCCATTTACGGCGACCGGATCAAGATCTCCGCTGCCACGCGCCTCAATCTGATCGCGAAAACTGCGAACCGGCGCCATGGAAAGACGTACGATGAGCCAGACACCGATCAAGCCAAGGAGGACGGCCAGGGAGAGAGGTACAGCAAGCGTGTATAATATGTGCTTAGCCGTATCGCGCCGGTGGGACAGGGGTTCAGCGACAGTAATTGTGAGGCTACCCTGCATTGCGGCGTCAGAGTAGAGCCTGTGGGTTGGTGTGCTGCTGAAACCCATTTTTGAATAGGGCGGAAAAATGGTTACATCCGCACTATGCGAACGCATCTGCACGGTTCCGGCCGCGTCACGCACCACATAGGTGAAATATTCGTCGTGCTGGCGCAGGGTGGCAACCCGCTGTTCGGTGTCGTCGGCATCGCGTCCCAATATCTCAAGCGCTGCGACTGGCAGAATGCGTTGCGCCGTTTCTTCGAGGGCGCTGTCAAAGGCCTTATTCAGTTCCTGGCGCAGAAGATGTGCTGTCACAATCGTTGTAACAACCCACAACAGGGCCGCGCCGAGCCCGAGCCAGAGCGAAAGTCTCCATTGCAGGCTCTTCGGTTGGATCATTTTGCGTTTCCAAGCCGGTATCCGATGCCGCGAACCGTCTCGATGATCGCATGTCCAAGCTTTTTGCGGAGACGGCTGACATGGACCTCAATTGTATTGCTCTCGACTTCTGAGCCAAAGGCATAGAGCCGATCCTCGAGTTGCGACTTGGTCAATGCAATACCAGGTCGCTGCAGGAAGTTTTCTAGCAGTGCCCATTCGCGACCGGTCAGTTCAACGGGGCGCCCGTCCTGCCTCACGGTCTTGGCGGCCAGATCGATCTGGAGGTCGCCTATTTTGATCAATGGGTTGGGATTGCCGCTGTAACGTCGCGCAACGGCATTCAGTCGTGACGACAGTTCCGCCAGATCGAACGGTTTGATCATGTAATCGTCTGCCCCGGCATCGAGTCCTTCGATCCGGTCGGAAATCTGGTCCAGTGCCGTGAGGATAATGACAGGCGTGACACTGCCTTTGGCGCGAAGATTGCGTAAAAAATTGACACCCAGCCCGTCGGGAAGCATCAGGTCCAACAGCATTAGGTCGTAGACTGCAGAGTTGACATGCTCTGTTGCGTCGTCGAGCCGGGTCACCCAATCCACGGAATGGTTGACGGCGATATGGTCGCGAACGGCCTTGCCCAGGATTGTATCGTCTTCGATCAACAGAACCCGCATACAACAGCACCCTTTATTCGATAAGAAGCGGCCCCGTGTCGACCCGATTCAGTCAGATGTGAACATATTCTAACTGAAGCTGTAACCTGTCGTTCCTCTGACGTCATACCCTTGCCAGCTTCAGCTGTTCGTCAGAAATGGCTGGCATTATTCTCTTCAAAGCGCATTGATCAGGAACAATGATATGATGGTAAATTACCTTGCTGCAATCTCCCTTTTATTGATTTCAGCAGGAAGCGGCGTGGCGCGAGCCGATGATGACTGCCATGTGTCGATGGACAAGTGGCAATCCAGGGACGCGGTTCAGGCTATGGCTACTTCTCGCGGCTGGACCGTAGCGCGGATCAAAATCGACGACGGCTGTTATGAAGTCCGCGGTTCCGACAAAACCGGAATTGCTTTCAGGGCCAAAGTTGATCCGGCGACGCTTGCTATAGTCAAGATAAAACACAAGGTCGGCGAATCCGACCACGACGATGATCGCCGTCGCAGATCAAGAGATAACTAGGGATAGGTGTCAAGCGCTGCGTCGGCATGCTTTCCAGCCGCTTGCTCGACAAAACTCCCTGCCAAATAAGCACCCGGCGCTCCGCTAATAGAGCGCGTTTAGTCAAGGAAAGACTTGTCATGCCTCGCAGTCCTGATCGTTATTCAAAAAGCATGGTTGTGATTCACTGGTTCACCGCAGCGTTGATCCTCGGAGCATGGTTGACGTCGGTGGGTGGACGCCGTATGGCGGAAAATCCGCCTTTGTTGCATTTTTCTCTAGGGCTTGCCGTGCTCGTGCTTGTTTTCCCACGCATTCTCTTGCGTCTTTCTGGCGCTGCGCCGTCAGCATCTCAGACGCAAGGGATGCTAGCGCTTGCGGCCAAGGCAGGTCATGCAATCCTCTATCTGTTTCTGCTCGCCTTGCCGCTCAGCGGCTGGTATGCCGCCTCGCGGATTGGCGTTCCCATATCATTCTTCGGCCTTTCCGTTCCAGCCATTACGGCCCCAGTGCAAGGCTCCCCCGGATTGATCGCCGACTTCCACGAGAATGCCGGCACCATCATTCTTTATCTGGCCGGTCTTCATGCACTGATGGCGATATGGCACCAGTTCGTTTTGCGCGATGGCACGCTCAAGCGCATGTCGCTGCATTGATAACAGCCCGCATCGTCGGTTCTTAAAACGGTGGACCTGCTGGCAGGTCCACCGTTTTCGTTATGTCTTTCCTGACAAAGCGCTGAAGCAGAAATTACATCAGTGTCAGGCGGCGTTCAGCTCATCTTGCGAGAGTGGCTGGCATGAACACGGATCCGGTTCAGGTCCGTGCGCCCGTTTCTTTGAAAGAGGTAGTCTGACATGAAAGTACTTCTCGCAGTATTGGCAATGACCACGGCACTTACGCTTCCGGGTATCGCCATGGCGCGACCCGTAACTCTGACCGCGACGCTGAACAGCTATGGCGGGGACGGCGCTTATCTTGCCTATTACGTCACCGATGCTCAGGGCAAATATGCTGGTAGTCTTTGGATGGCTGGTAGCAAATCCAAGTATTACGAACACCTGTCTGGGTGGTATCGCGCAACGGGTGGCAACACGAGCGAAATCAATGGTATCACGGGCGCGAGCGTCGGGACAGGCAAGACGCTTAAAATCACAGTTGATCTGGCCGATGCGTTTTTTGATGCGGGCTACACATTGCACGTCGACGCTGCGGTGGAAGACATGCGCGACAGTCCCAATGAGGTGGTTATCCCGCTGACATCCGGCGGTGTGAAAGCTCCAGTCAAAGGACGCCGTTACATCGCAACAGCCGATTATTCACTATAAACGGTGATTGCTATGTTCCGCGTTATCCATCGTTGGCCGGGACTTCTTGCCGCGTTGTTCCTGATTGTGCTCAGTATCAGCGGTGCAGCACTGTCGATTTTTCCCGCTGTCGAAAGTATTTCGTCTCCACAGGCAGATGTGACACGTACGATCGCCGATCTGGCGGGGCGTGTTCAAGCGGTCTATCCGCAGGTGGAGCAAATCCGGCGGGCGCCGTCTGGCCGGATGACGGCCTATTGGTTCGATAATGGTGCGCCTCAGGCGGCGGTCATCGATCCCGCCACCGGTCAGGCTATCGCTTCTGCCGATCCGAATCCAGTCGAACGCTGGCTGACAGGTCTGCATCGTTCGCTCTTTCTTGATGATAGCGGTCGCATGGTCATGGCTGCGGGCGCTGCCGCCATGATGGTGCTGAGCCTGTCCGGGGTGGCGCTTGTCGCACGTCGGGCCGGGGGTTGGCAGCACTGGTTCTCGCGCCTGCGTGGCCCGCTCTCCGGGCGTCTGCATGTCGAGGTCGCCCGACTGGCCGTCGCAGGCCTGCTGCTTTCCTCGGCCACGGCTTTGTGGATGACGGCCTCCACCTTCGATCTGTTGCCTGATAGTGCGGTTTCGCCGGTCATGCAGACTGAGGCAAGCGGCCAGACTGGAGCGCTTCCGGCGACGATGGAACCGCTGCGGCAGATACCGGTTGCGGAAATGCGCAGCCTGTCATTCGCCGATCCATCCAACCCGATGGACATTCTCACCCTTAAGACCGACCGGGGCACCGGCTATATAGATCAGGGCACGGGCGCGCTTCTCGGCTGGAGCGGCCTGACCGGATGGCAACGTCTGTCGGAAACCATTTATATGCTCCATACGGGACGGGGGGCTTCTGTTCTGGCGCTGATCCTTGGCCTGGCGGCTCTTGGTGTACCAGTCATGGCGGGCACGGGCGTTGTTCTCTGGTTCGACGGGCGTCGCGGACGGCCACGTATTCGCGGCAATGTTTCCGCAGGAAAGGCGGAGACGATCATTCTCGTCGGCAGTGAAGGCGGTAGCACATGGGGCTTTGCCGCTACGCTGCATGCGGCGCTGTCCGACGCCGGTCAGGCCGTCCATGCCGCGCCAATGTCGGCTTTCGACCCGGCCCGTTACGGGCAGGCGCGGCGCATCCTCATCCTGGCCGCGACTTATGGCGACGGCGATGCACCCGCTTCGGCCAAGGGGTTTCTCGAAGGACTGTTATCTCAGGAAGCGGATTCGGCAATTCCGCTGGTTGTGCTCGGTTTTGGCGATAGTAGCTTTCCAGCCTATTGTGGATTCGCGCGAGCGGTGACGGAGACGGCGGATGCCGTCGGATGGAGAATGCTCATACCCTTTGACACGGTGGACCGTCAGTCGCCGCAGGCTTTTGCCCGATGGGGACGGACACTCGGTGCTGCGTTGGACATAGACCTGGAACTCACGCACCAGGCCGTTCAACCCGCCGCCGTAACGCTTACGCTTGTGTCGCGCCGTGATTATGGTGCCGAAGTGCAAGCGCCCGCAGCAATACTGCGCTTTGCCTTGCCGAAGCTTTCCTTCTGGCAGCAAGTGCGTGGCCGCGGACTGGGGCGCTTTGTGGCCGGCGATCTCCTCGCCATCGTTCCTCCGGGATCAACTGTTCCCCGGTTCTACTCACTGGCTTCTGGACGCAAGGATGGCTTTGTCGAGATCGTCGTGAGAAAACATCCGGGTGGGCTATGCTCCTGCCAGCTCCTGGAACTGGAGCCCGGAGACACGATCAGCGCTTTCCCGCGCCGCAATCCCGGTTTCCATGCGGACAATCGGACACACATGCCCCTGATTTTGATCGGCGCGGGAACCGGAATCGCACCTTTGGCGGGTTTTATCCGTGCCAATACGCGACATCGCCCGATCCATTTGTTCTTTGGAATGCGCCGGACGAATAGCGATTTTTTCTATGGCGACGAACTCCGTGAATGGAAGCAGAAGGGGCAAGTTGCGCAGATTAGCTCCTGTTGTTCACGCGGGAAAATGCCGCGCTATGTACAGCATGCTCTTCGGGAAGAAGCCGATGACGTCACTCGGCTGATTCAGGAGGGGGCGCGGATCATGGTATGTGGCGGACGCGATATGGCCAACGGAGTCTCGTTGGTTCTTGCCGATATTCTGGGTTCCACGGGGCTGACATTGGCCAAACTCAGGGCGGAGGGACGTTATGTCGAAGACGTCTACTGAGATGCAACGTCACGCTTTGAGCGGGCCTACCATGGGTACACGTTGGTCAGCGTTGTTTTACCAAGCAGCGGGGTTCGATCCACAATCCGTTCGGGCCGCGCTTCAGGCGGCAATGGACGCGGTGGACATGCAAATGTCAACATGGAAGCCGGATAGTATTCTAATGCAGGTGAACGCCGCGCCGGTGGGACACTGGATAAAGGTGCCGCAGCAACTGCTGGACGTTTTGCGCCTTGCGCTCGACATTGGCCGTGCATCGGGCGGCGCGTTTGATATCGGCATGGGGGATGCCGTAAGCGCCTGGGGTTTCGGGGCGTCAGAGGCGGACCCTGAGCAGATACGAGCAGCGCTTGAGCGCGAGCGCCGACCAGCCCATGACGTTCTGGAACTGGACGTCGAGCTGGGAATGGTGCGAAAGTTGGCTCCCATCACGCTTGATCTCAATGGAATTGCCAAGGGATATGGCGTGGATCGTCTGGCGGAGACATTGCTGTCTTTCGGGATTTCGTCAGGCCTCGTCGGAATCGATGGGGAGATGCGGGCGCTCGGGTTGCGGCCAGATGGGAGTCCTTGGTCGATTGCAGTAGAGGCTCCTGACTATGATCGTCGCGCAGCTCATTCGGTTCTCGCTCTTCAGGATGCGTCGGTCGCCACGTCGGGCGATTATCGGCATTGGATTAATGTCAACGATTATCGCCTGTCGCACACCATGGACCCACGTCGCGGTGCTCCCGTCATGGAGCCTCCGGCGTCAGTCACCGTCGTGACACGTACCTGTGCCGAAGCGGATGCATGGGCAACAGCGCTAATGGTACTCGGCTCGCAGATCGGTGTGACGCTGGCCAGGCGGTTAAGCTTCAATGTTCTGTTCTTATTGCGTGCTGGAGGAACAGTAATTCAGTGCGAAGCTGTAGGTGAATTATTCACCAGTTCACATTCTGGTAAACCACGACGCCCTTTAGCCGATGTTGGGAGAGATTCTCAACGCCCGGAGCGCATTGAGGATAACAGCGACATCGATCACTTCCTGGAGCAATGCACCCTGGACAGGTAACAGATAACCGAACGCTGCCGCGATCATGGCGATCACGGAAAGGCCGATGCCCACCACAACACTTTCGATCGCAATGCGCCTTGACCGCTTCGCAATCTCCATCCCGGTGCGAAGCCTGTCTATCCTGTCAACGAGAAGAACGACGTCGGCTGCCTCAGCCGACGCTGCCGCTCCCCTTGCACCCATCGCAACGCCGACATCAGCCGCGGCAAGTGCGGGCGCGTCGTTGACGCCGTCTCCGACCATCATCACAGCACCGTTCTTGCGCTCGCTGAGTACGGTCAGCACTTTTTGATCGGGTGAAAGTTCGGAGTAGATGGCGTCAAGCCCCAAGCCCTTGGTGATGCGCCTGGCCACCGCAGCACGATCGCCTGTCGCCAGCACTATGCGCTTTACGCCGTCCTTGCGCAGTTCCTGTAACGTATCAACAACTTCGCCGCGCAAGGGGTCGGCCATAACGATATAGCCCGCAATCCTGCCGTCTATCGCGACTGCAACCAGGGCCGCTCCAGCTTCTGTATGGGGGATTTCGCTCAGTTTTGCATTGACCTGTCTCTCAACGAAGCTATGTCCGCCGACAACGACGCTTTTGCGATCGACCCAGCCCGCCACGCCATCCCCTGCCAGTTCGCTGACGTCAGTCGGCAATACAAGATCTATATCGCGCCCCTGAGCGGCCAGTACAAGGGCCTGTGCCATAGGGTGTTTGGACACCTGGTCAAGGGAAGCAGCGAACCGCAATACCTCGTTTTCACTGAATCCCGGCTCAAGGTGGATTGAGGTGATTTGCGGACGACCGTCGGTCAGCGTTCCGGTCTTGTCCAGCACCAGTGTATTGATACGGGCCATATTCTCCAATGGACGGGAGCCTTTCACCAACACCCCGAAATGAGCCGAACGCGACAGTCCCGCAACAAGAGCGACGGGCACCGCCAGAATGAGAGGACATGGTGTCGCCACGACGAGAACGGCGACCGACCTTATCGGGTCTCCCGTGAACCACCACGCGCCGAAGGCGATTATGACGGTCACGATCAGAAAGCCGACAGACCACTGGTCTGCCAGTCTCGACATTGGAGCCTTGGAATGCTGTGCTTCTTCCACGAGGCGAACGATGCCAGCGTAGGTGCTATCCTTCGCTTCGTGCTTGGCAACGAGATCGAAAGCATCGCCGGCATTCATCGAGCCGCTCAGCACATCCGCTCCCGACGCAAGCGAAACCGGAAGTGACTCTCCCGTGAGCGCAGACGTGTTTACGAAGGCCTTTGCGGAGGCGATACGCCCATCAACGGGAATGACATCCCCTTGACGGATCAGGAGGCGGTCACCCGGACGAACCGTATCCACGGCAATCTCTTCGAGATGGTCATCGATATAACGCATTGTCGTTCGCGGCGCACGGGACAGTAAGGCATGCATCTCACGGCGTGCCCGCCCTTCGGCAAAGCTTTCAAGAAAGGCTCCCCCAGTATACATGAGGGCGACGATCGAAGCCGCCAGCATTTCCCCGAATGCCAGCGCGGCCGTCATCGACATCGCCGCGACGATATCCAGCCCGAACTCCTTTCGCCATAAACTCCGGAGAATTTCGACGAGCAAAGTCGCCAGCACAGGCAAAGTGGCAATAGTCCAGGCTAGCCGCGCGCCGTATGAGTAGCCGGAGAAGTGCAGGCCGAGCCCGATAACAAGTCCGCACAAGGCAAAAATCAAAAGGATTGTCTTTGATCGATCTTCACCTGAAAACCGCATCTTTAGCGTCTCCCCGACCTATAGAATGAGCAAATTATAGAGCCCTGCCTCTGACCGACTACAGTAATTCTTCTTTACATTTGTATTCCCTATAAACTCAGATCCGCGGTCAGACCGATGTGCCGACGAGGGCCCCAATACCAGCCGTGATTGCCATGGCCAATGCGCCCCAAAAAGTGACGCGAACGGTTGCCTTAAGCATATTAGCTCCTCCCGCCTTGGCGCCGATTGCGCCTAGTAACGCTAGAAACAGCAAGGAAGAGATAGCAACCGCATAAAGCAAGATCGAGGGAGGCGCGATGACCGCCATCAGCAAGGGTAGGGCGGCCCCAATCGAGAACGTGGCCGCTGAGGTCAGCGCTGCTTGCACTGGCCGTGCTTCCATGTGTTCGACAATTCCCAGTTCGTCACGGGCATGAGCTGCCAGAGCATTGTGTGAGGTCAGCTGTATTGCCACCTGCCGCGCCAGTTCCGGAGTTAGGCCGCGATCAATATAGGCTTGCATCAATTCATCGAGCTCTGCTTCGGGCTGAGTTTTGAGTTCTTTGCGCTCTCTGGCAAGATCTGCCAACTCCGTATCGGATTGAGAGCTGACAGAAACATACTCACCCGCCGCCATGGACATCGCGCCTGCAACAAGGCCTGCGATGCCAGCGATCAAGATCTGCGTCGTTCCCGTTGAAGCAGATGCGACGCCCATAATGAGGCTCGCCGTTGAGACAATACCATCATTGGCGCCGAGTACCGCTGCGCGAAGCCAACCGATCCGCGATACGAGGTGGTTTTCTGTATGCAATCGGCTCATTGAGGTACCTCCGGGCATTGGATGCATATCATCATACCTCTATCGAGGCCCTTTGCCAGTGGACTGAAAATTTGAAGTTATAGAATTCTTCTCCGGCGATTGGGCTTTTACCTTTTTCGTTAGAGCTCCTGCGCGGATTTTAAAAATCTGCGTTTTCGAGGGAGGCTTGAAAACGTTAACATTATACATTATAGTATATTATATAATGTTACGTTGGAGGCATAAATGCCCGTCACCAGAATATCTGAGAAACTGTCGGGGTGTTGTCACGTTAAGTTTCTCTGGCCGGAAAGGCCAGGGGCTCGTAGATATTCAGGCGAAACAGGCCGCAATTTTCCATGCATCGAAAGCTTCGAGGCGATGGTAGCGAATTGTGTGTGCGGCTC
>NZ_BAABRX010000022.1:0-2500 GCF_040372265.1 Brucella sp. NBRC 113783
TGGTTGCGGGGGCAGGATTTGAACCTGCGGCCTTCAGGTTATGAGCCTGACGAGCTACCGGGCTGCTCCACCCCGCGTTATTAAGTGCAGACCTCAATGGCCCGGGAGCGCAGTCAGGCGTAGCCTGATGAGGTGAGGCCGTTAAAAAATCGATTGAGTATCGATTTTAGGCCGAACGGGCTGCTCCGAGCCTGTCTCACTTATTTGTTGTAGTCGGTATTTTTGGCGATTATCGCATGTTTGGAGTGTTTTGTATGATTTGAGAAGATGTTTTGATTTGTGTGCTTGGCAGACCTGGCAGCGACCTACTCTCCCGCATCTTAAGATGAAGTACCATTGGCGCTGGAGCGTTTCACGGCCGAGTTCGGAATGGGATCGGGTGCAGCCGCTCCGCCATAACCACCAGGTCGGCGAAGAACACAAATTGAGAAGCTGGATTAGGGGAGTAGGGGAATAGGGCAGTAAGGGAGTATGTTAGCTCACTGTTTCATCTGCTCTTATTTTCTTTCTGCACTGATAAACAATAAGCACGCGACTGCGTGCCGCCGGTTTTCCGGCGCCCTGTCCGGAGCGAAGCGGCTTTAGCCGCGACAGCGTGAGGACAGAAGTTAAAGCTGGTATTCGTCAAGCGAAGCTTGATGGATACAGATAATGGGAGTGATCAAGTCGATCGAGCTATTAGTACCGGTAAGCTGCATGCGTTGCCGCACTTCCACACCCGGCCTATCAACGTGGTGGTCTTCCACGGCTCTGATAGGGAATACTCGTTTTTAGGTGGGTTTCCCGCTTAGATGCCTTCAGCGGTTATCCCGTCCGTATATAGCTACCCTGCTATGCCGTTGGCACGACAACAGGTCCACCAGAGATACGTCCATCCCGGTCCTCTCGTACTAGGGACAGATCCTATCAATATTCCTACACCCACGGCAGATAGGGACCGAACTGTCTCACGACGTTCTGAACCCAACTCACGTACCGCTTTAAATGGCGAACAGCCATACCCTTGGGACCTGCTCCAGCCCCAGGATGCGATGAGTCGACATCGAGGTGCCAAACAACCCCGTCGATATGGACTCTTGGGGGTCATCAGCCTGTTATCCCCGGCGTACCTTTTATCCGTTGAGCGATGGCCCTTCCACGCGGGACCACCGGATCACTATGACCGACTTTCGTCTCTGCTCGACTTGTCAGTCTTGCAGTCAGGCAGGCTTATGCCATTGCACTCGACGAACGATTTCCGACCGTTCTGAGCCTACCATCGCGCGCCTCCGTTACTCTTTAGGAGGCGACCGCCCCAGTCAAACTACCCACCATACACGGTCCTGGACCCGGATAACGGGCCGCAGTTAGACATCCATATAGGCAAGGGTGGTATTTCAAGGATGACTCCACAATGGCTGGCGCCACTGCTTCAAAGTCTACCACCTATCCTACACATGCCGACACGAATGCCAGTGTAAAGCTATAGTAAAGGTGCACGGGGTCTTTCCGTCTAACCGCAGGAACCCCGCATCTTCACGGGGAATTCAATTTCACTGAGTCTGCGTTGGAGACAGCGGGGAAGTCGTTACGCCATTCGTGCAGGTCGGAACTTACCCGACAAGGAATTTCGCTACCTTAGGACCGTTATAGTTACGGCCGCCGTTTACTGGGGCTTCAATTCAATGCTTGCACATCTCCTCTTAACCTTCCAGCACCGGGCAGGCGTCAGACCCTATACGTCGTCTTGCGACTTCGCAGAGCCCTGTGTTTTTGGTAAACAGTCGCTACCCCCTGGTCTGTGCCACCCCCACAAAGTTGCCTTCATGGAGGTCACGCTTCTTCCGAAGTTACGCGTGCATTTTGCCGAGTTCCTTCAACGCAGTTCTCTCAAGCGCCTTGGTATTCTCTACCAGTCCACCAGTGTCGGTTTAGGGTACGGTCTATATGCAGGAGCTATTTCCTGGAACCGCTTCGCTGCAAGATCAATCCAATAAGACCTTACAACACACGCGATCCGTCACTACCTGCAGGCCCACGAATATTAACGTGGTTCCCATCGACTACGCCTTTCGGCCTCGCCTTAGGGGCCGGCTAACCCTGCTCAGATTAACTTTAAGCAGGAACCCTTGGACTTTCGGCGAGGGAGTCTCTCACTCCCTTTATCGTTACTCATGTCAGCATTCTCACTTCCGATACCTCCAGGATGTCTCACGACTGTCCCTTCACAGGCTTACGGAACGCTCCGCTACCACGCACATACGTGCATCCACAGCTTCGGTGTATGGCTTTAGCCCCGGTACATTTTCGGCGCAAAGACCCTTATTTAGACCAGTGAGCTGTTACGCTTTCTTTAAATGATGGCTGCTTCTAAGCCAACATCCTGGTTGTTTTGGGATCCTCACATCCTTTCCCACTTAGCCATAACTTAGGGACCTTAGATGGTGGTCAGGGTTGTTGCCCTCTTCACGACGGACGTTAGCACCCGCCGTGTGTCTGCCCAGTAGTACTCCCCGGTATT
>NZ_BAABRX010000023.1:0-2676 GCF_040372265.1 Brucella sp. NBRC 113783
GGTTGGACTGTCAACGATCAGAACGATTTTCTTGCGCGCCTCTTCGGACTGCAAAAGATTAACAAAGCATGAAAATGAGGACGCTCAGGGGATAATCGCGCGCTCCGAAAATGTTTGCGACAGGCCCAAGCAGCCAGTGCCTCAAAAGGTGCAGGCCTTTCCATTCTGATGGGCGCGCCCAATATTGTGCGCGGTGGCTCGCATTCCGGCAATATTGCTGCACGCGATCTCGTCGATAATGGCAGCCTCGACATTCTGTCCTCGGATTACATTCCGTTCAGCCTCATTCAGTCGGCTTTCGGCCTTGCTTCGGGGGAGCGTCCGATTGCGCTGCCACAGGCTGTCCGCCTCGTAACCAAGAACCCGGCTGATGCCATGGCGATGGATGATCGCGGCGAAATCGCTATCGGAAAGCGTGCCGATCTGGTTCGCGTGCGGCCGAAAGGTGCAATTCCGGTTGTGCGCACTGTCTGGCGCGAAGGCGAACGGGTGCTTTGATGCAGATGCAATCCGATACGCCGAAAGGCTGTTTCGTTGCCGTTGTCGGCCCCAGCGGGGCCGGCAAAGACACGATTATGGATGCAGCGCGTGTGGCTCTTGCGGGCGACACGCGGTTTCATTTTGTGCGCCGGATCATCACGCGTCCGCAAATGCCGGGCACGGAAGATCACGACAGTCTGGATGAAGCAGCATTTACTAAAGCCGCAGGCGAGGGTGCTTTCGCGCTGCACTGGCAGGCGCATAGCCTGAGCTATGGATTGCCGAAATCGCTTGATGATGAAATCGCCGACGGTATCGTGGTGATTGCGAATGTCTCGCGGCGTGTACTTGGCGATATCCGCAGGCTTTATTCGGAACGGTCCGTGGTCGTCATTTCGGCTAGGCCGGAAGTACTTGCAGAGCGGCTTGCATCGCGTGGACGTGAAAGTCGAGAAGAAATCGCTTTGCGACTTAAGCGCGAAGTGAGCTTCGATGACGGTGCAGACGATGTCGTCATAATAGACAATTCAGGGGAAGTCGCTGCTTCCACAGATGCCTTCCTGCGTCATCTGCAGGAAATTAGCATTAAAACAATTGCCTAAATTAAAATCTTAAAGCGGAATGTAAGTTTACACAAACGTCATGGTCCGTTCATTGCAGTGTCATTGAACGGATCATGAGCGGGCATGACTGAAGACGAACTCATGCTTCAACTAAAAAATTGACCCGCCGCTATAATGATAAGGTGGCGGTTTGGCCTGCCGCCGGTTTCATGGACATCGAGGTAAGATATTCCTCCTGAAACCGGAGAGCATGAATGCAAAGACGAATATTCAGCCGCGAGTATAAGCTTGAGGCTGTGAAGCTTGTCAGGGAACGTGGGGTCACTGTTGAGCAGGCTGCTCGTGATCTTGATGTCCACGAGAATGTGTTGTGCAAATGGGTTCGTGAATACGGCGACGATCCCAGCCAGTCGTTTCCTGGAAAAGGCCAGATGAAGCCGGAGCAGCTTGAGATCGAGAGGCTTCGGAAAGAGGTCGCCAAGCTGAAGGCGGAGCGCGCCCCGAGGGCGTTCTTTTGAAGGGGGGCAATCAAAACTTTCTCACTAACAATTATTGCCCCATACTTGATTACGATTGGCTATTGCCATTTTCGTTGGCATTTTTGCCCCACCAACGATCACAAAATGCGTTGATGTTCTCTGACTGGAAGTCTGGAAGACGTTCGATAATTGTTGCAAAGGGCCAATCCCACCAGGCAATATCGGTAAGCTTCGAAACGATTACAGGTTCAAAGCGTTTCCGTATGAGCTTGGCCGGCACACCGCCGACCACGGTGTAAGGCGCAACATCCTTGCTGACGACCGCGCCAGCCGCCAGAACCGCGCCATTACCTATTTTCACACCGGGCAGTACGATGACCCCGTGCCCGATCCAGACATCATGTCCGATAGTCACACAATCAGCGGCGCGTCTTGTGAAAAAAGTCAGATCGCGGTCAGCGTCATGCGAATAATATTCTGGACAATAGGTAAACCGGTGCATGGAGGGGCGGTTCATCGGGTGATTGGGCGCTCCGATCCTGACCTCGGCAGCGACAGCGCAGAACCTTCCAATCACCGCATTTTCGACGATGCAACGTTGGCCGAGATATGAAAAGTCGCCCAGCTCCACGGTGTGGAGTGAAGTATCGTCCAGTATTTCGCAGCAGGTTCCTATTCTGGCGTCCCTCAGTTGTACCGAGGGATGAATAACCGTCTCGGCAATTTTCGGACGGGGAACTGGATATGTGTCTGTCATTTCTGCTCTCCAAGGGTTGAAAACCCCTTTTGTTAGAGGGGTTTCCCCGTGGCCCGTGATCTCGTAGCCAGCAATCTCACGACTTCGATGATAGATGGAGAGGATTGCTCCAGGCACGTTTGCTGTTCTCATCGCAGATTACCAGTCTTGCCCATCCGCCTCTGAATTTTTCCAGAGGAAGCCTTGCATGACGAATGCCTGCTCCCATTACACTTTGCGAGCGGGCAGCCTCGCCGATGAGCCATACCGTGTTTACCGGGCTCATTTCAAGGGCCTGTCGCAAACATTTTCGGAGCGCGCGATTATCCCCTGAGCGTCCTCATTTTCATGCTTTGTTAATCTTTTGCAGTCCGAAGAGGCGCGCAAGAAAATCGTTCTGATCGTTGACAGTCCAACC
>NZ_BAABRX010000024.1:0-2496 GCF_040372265.1 Brucella sp. NBRC 113783
GGTAAGCGCTGTTTTCAGGCCACGGCTTTGAGATCGTGCGTTGCGGCATAGGCCCAAGGCAGCAGGTCGTCGATCTGGCTATTTGGATGATTGTTGACGATCTTGGTGAGGACGTCTGAGAGATAGGCCAGTGGCTCGACATTGTTGAGCTTTGCCGTCTCGATGAGCGAGGCGATAGTCGCCCAGTGTTCGGCCCCGGCGTCAGAACCGGCAAATAGCGCATTTTTGCGATTGAGGGCAATTGGCCTGATTGATCGTTCGACGACGTTGGAATCGATCTCGATCCGGCCATCGTCGATGAAGCGGGTCAAGCCGTCCCAGCGTGACAAGGCATAGCGGATTGCTTCGGCGAGTTTTGTCTTCTGGCTGATGTAGCCGAGTTGTTCACGCAGCCAGGGAGCGAGGCTGTCGGTAATCGGACGACTTTTTTCCTGACGGGCGACACGACGCTCCTCGTGGGGCCGGCCACGTATCTCTTCTTCGATCCTGTAAAGTTCGCCGATGCGTCGCAGCGCCTCGCTGGCGATGGGTGCCGGACCAGCGGCAGCAAGCTCATAGAAGCGGTGTCGAACGTGGGACCAGCAGAAGGCCAGCGACACGGTGTTCTTTGCCGCGAGCGGGCGATATCCACTGTAGCCGTCTACCTGCAGGATGCCGACGAAGCCGTCGAGATGGGCCATCGGTCGTTCGCCTTTGCGATCTGGCGCATAGACATAGGTGACACCGGGCGGGTCATCGCCCTGCCACGGCCGGTCATCTCGTGCATAAGCCCAAAGCTGGCCGGTCTTGGTTTTGCCACGTCCCGGATCGAGCACCGGGGCCGTCGTCTCGTCGGCGAAGAGCTTGGACGATGACTTCAGATGATCGAGCAGCCGCTGATGGACCGGGCGTAGATGCCAGGCGGCGCGACCGACCCAGTCGGCGAGCGTCGAACGGTCGAGGTCGATGCCCTGACGCTTGTAGATTTGCGCCTGGCGATACAGCGGCAGGTGGTCAGCATATTTAGATACCAGCACCTGGGCGACGGTTGCCTCTGTCGGGATGCCGCCCTCGATCAGCCTTGCCGGGGCCGGAGCCTGGACAACGACTTCTTCACAGGCCCGGCAGGCATACTTCGGGCGGCGCAGCACGAGCACCCGGAATTGGGCGGGCACAAGATCGAGCTTCTCGCTGACATCCTCGCCGATCCGATGCAGGTCGTTGCGGCAGCAGGGGCAGGCATGGTTATCGATATCGACCACGATCTCGACGCGCGGCAGGTGCGCTGGCAGTGAACCCCGGTTCGTACGCCGTTTAGCGACCTGCGCCTGGCGCAGAGCAGTCGAGCCTTGTTCCTTCTCTTCCAGCCCGGCAGCCTCGATCTGTTCGGCCTCTTCAAGCCCAAGCAGAAGCTGGTCCTCTGGAAGCGTCTCTGCCCGTCGACCAAAGCGGTGACGCTGTAATTCCTTGATGATCTGCCGCAGGCGGGCATTCTCCGCCTCACGCGAAAGCACCATTGCTTTCAGCGCGTTCAGGTCATCCGGAAGCTCGTCTGCCGTCATCGTCATGGATCGAGAACAGCATATTTTGCCGCTCGGAGCGAGACGCTGAATGGCTCTGATTCAATTGGTCGCGCCCGTTATCCGGCCTTTATCGGCGTGCGCGTTTCGCTCGGCGCATGCACGCGTTTCCAGTCCAATCCTTCGAACAGAGCCGAGAACTGGGCGGCCGTCAGATGCATCACACCGTCTTGCATTCGAGGCCAATGGAACTCGCCATCCTCGATCCGCTTGGCGACCAGGCACACGCCGCTGCCGTCCCAGAAGATCAGCTTGATCCGGTCCGTTCGTTTGGCCCGGAATACGTAGATCGTGCCCGAGAACGGGTCGGCACCCATCTGGGCCTTTACCAATGCCGCCAATCCTTCAGCACCTTTGCGGAAGTCGACAGGCTTGGTGGCGATCATCACTTTTACCGCACCGGACGGGCCAATCACGACTGAGCCTTCAACGCCTGGATGACGGCGGCAATGGTTGCAGCATCGGTGCCAGAGGCAATACGCAGCCAGGCTCCATCAATCCGCAATTCAATGGCCGCCTCCGGAGAAGTTCTTCTTGGCAAACGTGCTTGCCGCGCCCTCTTCGGTTCCGAATTCTCGGGCGACACGACGACTGCTGGTGCAAACATTGGTGCTTGCTCCGGCACCGACAACACATCAAGCGGCTTTCGGGCGAGCCGTCGCCATGTGAACAACTGCTGCGGCGTCAATCCATGCCGCCGCGCCACAGAGCACACCGTGACGCCGGGCTCGCAACTCTCCGCAATGATCTGCGCCTTCTGATCGTCGCTCCATTCGCGACGACGGCCATTGCCTGTGAACACCTCAAACCGGCGTATCGGCTCATCCTTGGATTTAAGCGTAAGTTCTGAAATCGACATATGTCCTAGCCCTCTTTCGAGGTTGAACATCAATGATCAAGCGATGATCCGGAAGGTGGGGTCAGGACAGCGCTTACG